>NZ_CAXXXH010000002.1:0-1283155 GCF_963664155.2 uncultured Desulfosarcina sp. | reverse complement strand
GCTATGAGCCGAGAGCTTTTTAAAAGATAAAAAGGCATCAGGCAGCCTCGGCGAAAGGATGGGGCAGACCGTAATAAACCTCATCCGGGGTTCTGTCGTCAAGGGCCGAATGGCCCCGTTCGTGATTGTAATAATCGAGCCACCGGCCCAGACCCTGCCGCAGCGCCTTACCGGTGTCGAATGCGTGCAAGTAAATGTATTGGTGTTTGAGGGTCCACCACAGCCGCTCGACGAATATATTGTCCTGGCAACGACCCCGACCATCCATACTGATGGCGACCTTGTTATCGATGAGAACCTTGGTGAACGCGTTGCTGGTAAATTGAGCCCCTTGGTCGGTATTGAAGATTTCCGGTGGCTCATAGCGGCTCAACGCCTCTTTAAGGGCATCGATACAAAAGGCGCTGTCCAGGGTGTTGGATATCCGCCAGGCGAGCACCTTGCGGCTGTGCCAGTCCATGATCGCCACCAGATACATGTACCCACTGGCCATGGGGATGAAAGTGATGTCGCTGGCCCAAACCTGATTGGTGCGACTGATGGTCATACCCCTTAGCAGATAAGGATATACCTTATGCTGGGGATGGGGGCGGCTGGTCCGCGGTTTGGGATACACCGCCTCGATACCCATTAATCGCATCAGCCGCTGAACCCGTTTGCGATTGGCTGTTATGCCCTGACGATCCAGCTGGCGGCTGATCGTTCGGCTGCCCGAGGATGGATTGGTAAGATACAGTTCGTCGATCTTGCGCATCAGTTCCAGCTCTTCTTGGCTTATGGGTATGGGTTGGTAGTAATAGGATGACCGGCTAAGATCGATTAGTTCACACTGCCGGGAAACGCTCAGCTGCCGATCCAACGGATCGATCATGGATTTACGCTGTTTGCGATTCAGCTGCTGAGCTTGCGTGCTAAAAAATCGTTTTCCACCTTGAGTTGACCGATCTGGCGGTACAGTTCGGCGGTTTGGGCATCGGCCTGTTTTCTGGATCGGTGGCTTTTATCGAAGATATCGGCTGCACCGTCGAGCATCTGCCGCTTCCAGGTGGAAATCATGGTGGGGTGAACACCAAATCGACTGGCCAACTGTGCTGCGGTTTCTTCGTTCTGAATGGCAGCCAGAGCGACCTTGGCTTTGAACTGTGGACTGTGTGATTTGCGCTTGTTACCCATCGTCAGATCCTCCTCATTTTTGGTCTGACTCATAGCTTAGCACATTGTCCAGTTTTTGGGGTCCACCGCCACCACCCATTTTTTAGCAAGGTGTCAAGTCAAGTCCGTCCTCATACAGATGAAGAAACCGTTTAATTGGTTTGATTTGTCCGATTGGTTGTTTTGTTTGTTGAGTTCATTGAGTTTATTGTGTTCGTTGGGGGCTTTGAGTTTTCTCATTCGACGTTCTATGTTGGACGTTCAATGTTCGATGTTCATTTTTTCAGTTCCTTGAACCCTTTGTCTACTGTATTCGTTGACAGGCGGCGCCGACATGGTTTTGTTGGTGGCCGCTTTTTTTGTTTTATGAGATAATTAAAAGTCTCTGGCCTGTGCGATTCTTGCCCATTTCCAGGTGGTATGCTAATACCCAAGTTGAGCGATTGTCGAGCTTGCCGCAGAACCAAGGAAGCTGGCATTCCGCTATAGTGGACTATGGGGGGTGCCGGCTGACACCGGTTATGCGGTGAGATCGGGAATCCCAACGGGTTTCAAATTTTTAAGATCGGTAAACCGCAAAAGCAAAGAATACAAACCAATTATGGTATCTGTAAAAAATTGAAACGCTCAGTTTGGGTAATAATTAATCAATGAATGCCATCGAACAAATAAACCCTGTCGATTAAAGGTGTGTAGGCGGAAGACATGAAGTCATGTAGCGAGATGGGCTTTTTTTAATCCGAAGCGATGTGCGATGAATATCGATGAAATTTTAAGACAGGCAGCGCTGATTGTCGCCGATGAATTAAAGGCCGGCTATCCTGGCTATCGGTTGTTTTTATTCGGATCCCGTGCCAAAGGTACAGGCAATGATAAATCTGACATAGATATCGGTATCATATCGGATACCCGGATCACGGGAAGGCAGCTACTGACGATTCAGGAAAAATTGGAACAGATACCCACTTTGTTGAAAATCGATGTTGTCGATTTCAACTCGGTTGACGATGAATTCAAGAAGATCGCATTAAAACATACACAGGATATTGAAATATGACGTCAGAGAAACTGGAAAGAAGTCTAATCAATTTCCAAAAGGCTATGGATCGTTTTACGGAAGTGATCCAGGAACCGGAATCGTCCATTGTCATGGATGCAACCATACAGCGGTTTGAATTCACCTACGAGTTAATGTGGAAAACACTGAAAATTTTTTTAGAAGATATCCACGGGATCCGGACGGTATCCCCAAGACAGGTTTTCAAGGAAGCATATTCCCTTTCAATTGTCGAACAGGAGGAAATTTTCCTGGAAATGATCAAATCCAGAAATTTACTCTCCCATACCTACAATGAAGAACAAGCTTCTGATATTTATAAAAAATGCCCTTCATATGTATCAGCGATGCAAAATGTATATGATCAGATATCAGCTGGAAGGTAGCCCCTCTGCGCCCTCGAGCGTAGCGGGTGAGAGATAAAAGTTTTCTCAAAAAAGAAAAGAGCTAACCCCACCCAGACGGCGAGGTTAGCTCTTTTTTTTAAAGGATCGGCGATGAAACTATTTCTTAAACAGCTTCTTTCGGCCAGCACCGGCAATGCCCAGCAGACCAACACCCAGCAGCATAATGGTTGCCGGTTCGGGGACGGGTTCGCAACCATTTGTGAGGGTAGCAGTGATATCAAATCCATCACACCCAAAGAGACCAGCCTGGTCGTTTAAAGAAAGCAGAGCATGGCCACCTAAACCATAATCAATTATTATTGGTGTTTCATCCCAATCGAGTTCTCCAAGACCAATATTGAAGATGGCTCCAGCACTCCATGACCCTGTGCCAGTTTGGTCGTCAATTCCCGTAGGACTAGTAAAATTGATTGTAATAGTAACATCTTCTTCATAACCAAGAGCCCAATTAACTACAGCATGTCCTAAAGTGACTTGAGCAGACTCCAAGGGATCAAGGTCAACTGTATCTGTATTGGGTGTATACGAGTAAAGAATATAGCTCCACCAGGCATCAGAATCTGCATCTAATCCCGTCCCAGTAAGCGTAAATGTTGTTGCAGATGCCCCACCTGTAAATGCGAAAAGTAAAACTAAAAATGACAATACCGCGAGTGCTTTTTTCATTTCTTCTAATCTCCTTTAAAATAAACTTTATAGATAGAGATTTTAATTATGAATGAATAAATTCATCCGCCCAATTCCATTTACTTCCTACGCTGTGCAATAACCTCCTTTCTTCCCATTCAAATTGGTTTTTGTTTTGGTTGGCATCTTTGTGCAAAATCGATGGTGAAATTGAACTCCGCGGCTTTAATTTGATCTTCAAGTGTTCGTTGGGATCAACTGGGTATGCGGCTTGAAATTCAGCGATGCCATTTTGCTGTCTTGCCTATGATCTGCATGGTGCAGGCCAAAATTCAGAAAAAAAATGGAATTAAAACCTAAAGAAAATAGGGGCTTAAACTATGACACAATGTGGTATATCGAAATATTCCAGATAGTTGTGGAATTGAGGTAATATTTGAAGGGAAATTGTGTAAAAAAGTACATAGGGAAAAGATCGTTTGATTGGCTCGATTAGTTTGATTTTGTCCGATTGGTTGTTTTGTTCGTTGAGATTGTTGTTTTTATTGCGTTCGTTGGGATCTTTGAGTTTTTTCATTCGACGTTGGATGTTGGACGTTCAATGTTCGATGTTCATTTCTTCAGTCCCTTGGCCCATCGAATCCTTGAACACTTTGACTACTGTATTCGTTGATAGGCGGCGCCGACATGGTTTTGTTGGTGGTCGCCTTTTTTGTTTTATGAGGGGAAACGGATATCCTATGAAATAAATTTCCGACACAATGGGTAAACATGGCATTAACTCCATAGGAACTTTGCAAGCAGCTTAGAGAAGATAGAATAATGCAAAGAAAAATAAATTGAAAACCTCCCGTAATAATACGGAAAAAATAATAATGAAAAAACAAAAACACTTTTGGCCCGTTGGTTGCTCTATGACTACCAACAGATTGAAAAGAAACCGATCTCAAAAATGTTCTTTGAGAAATTAAGAGAATTTAAAGGCTCGATAGATTCCATATCGCACCTTTAACTGTCATTACTCAATGGATGGACAAGTCTTAGTAAAACGGCACTGTGAGAAAAAATCTATATTTTCATAGAAACTGTTACATTAGTTACATAATAATTGTGCGCCAATGGTCTAATATAGAAGCAATATGAATTATAATAAATATTACAATTTCAGTAATATAAGTTATATTAAAGAAAGATGGCATAAACCTTGATCCAAGAACGAAACAGCCTTTGTCGAAAGGCATCGTGGGGATGCCTAATAATTTTATTCAAAATAAACAATCAGCAATAAAAATCAACAGAAGGAGGTGAACCAGACGAGGTGATTGTCGGAGTAGAGGATTGAATTGAAGTGATAATTCAGAATTGAAAATTCAAAATTAAATGTGTGGAGGCGATTGTGAAAAAATTAACTATGGTTTTGGTAGTACTCTTGTTAGGAACGTTTTTTGTGACTGGGAGCGCGATGGCGCTGCTAATCAATGATAGACCAGTTACACTGGGGAGTAGTAATGAGACTTCATTGCAGACCATCCTTGATACTACCGTTGGTACTGGTAACATTGATGTTAATTTAGATCAAAATGGCACTGCAGTTTGGACCAGTGATGACTTTACATCAAACGCTTTCTTCATAGCAGCATATAGAGGCGATTTAGGTGTATTAGGTATTTATTCGTACGCAGATCCAACCAAAAAATACGACTTTTCTTTTGATAGCACTGGTACTACTCAATTTAATATCAACGACGCCGGAACATTCTTTTCTGGAACCGATAGTATCGTTGGATTCGGTGATGCTTTTGGTTTTTACTGGAAAAACACTTCGACTCCTCTTACTTCTTATACCGAAGATGATAAAAACGACGGTGATACTGCATTATCATTGTCCTACCTTGTTGAAGCAGGGACGAGTGTTTATTTGCCTGCTTTCGGTGGATCGACTCAAACTGCAGAAGGTGATGATGATTGGATTTTGGCTTTTGAGGACAGATTGACAGGGGACTTTGATTTTAATGATGCTGTTTATTATGTTAAAGATATTAATGCACCCGTCCCTGAACCAGCCACCATGCTGCTGCTGGGCTTCGGTTTAATCGGCATTGCCGGCGCCAGCCGTAAAAAACTGTTCAAGAAATAAACTCGTTAAACACGATCTTTTGTGAAAAAAACGCCCGCTCCGTTGAGCGGGCGTTTTTTTTGCTGACCCGAGATAAGTCTTGCCGTATCAGACATATAATTTGCCCAGGAGGGCTTTGATGAAAAAGTTATTCTTGATTGTGTGTTCCTTAACAATGCTCCTTAACGCCAGTGAAAGTTTTGCCCTAACCATTGACGCATATGAGGCGAGCAACACAGTCGCCATCAGCAACTGGATTTCAAATTTAGGTGCCAATGTTGTGGTTTTAGAAGATTTTGAAAACGTGAAGACTGGTTGGTACCAGAGATTAAACACATCCGTGGGAACTTTCACTGCTGGCGGACAGATAGGCATTGGTGCTACATCGTATAACGCCAGCCATGACGTCGATTCCAATGATCCATATTTTTCAATTCGTGACGAAGCATGGTATGGACGGGGGAATACCACTGAGACCGGTGGCGCTTCAAATTACTTAGATTCAGGCGATATCACTGAGCTTTATTTAGATCTTAATCTAACTTTAAGCGTTACCAACCTTTTTTTTATTCTTCAAGATCCTTCCGATGTCAGAGCAACCACAAAAGTTAATTCAGAATCTGTCACTCAAACATTCTCAGGCCTTTCAAATGGAAGCTTATGGTTTATTGGGATCTCAGCAGATGACGCAATTAGCTCAATTAGTTGGACAACCTCGAACCAGAACGACGGCTATGGATTAGATGATTTCTCCACCGTCACACCCGTCCCCGAACCTGCTACCATGTTGCTGCTTGGTTTTGGCCTGATCGGCATCGCCGGGGCAAGTCGTAAAAAGCTGTTCAAGAAATAAACAATTTTTTTTAAAGTATCATTAATTTTAGAGCCCGTACGGTTGTTTAGAACAAGCTCTTTTTTTGTGTAAACCAAGCTTCCTATTAACAATGACTATGGTTAGAATATTCATTATAATTCTAAAAAAGAAAAATGAATATAGAAATTTTTAATGCGATGTAAAGCAGTCACTTGTTTAATTATTCATTGAATATTTATCAGAATAGGGAGTGGTATATATTTACTATTATCTGACCAAAGTATGTAGATAGTTGCTATCCAGTGTTAAAAAATCTATTTGTTTACACAACAACTATTACATAAAATACATAACACATTTATCCGCCTGTTTTAGAATTCCCAAAAATTTTATAAACCACTGATAAAATAAATAAAAAAACTTTATAAAATTATTCGTATTTGGTATTTGTATTGCAATAGTTTACCATAAAATTAATTGTTTTAACTACTTTAATGAAATGTTTTTATGTATTAGCTGTGTGTTTAACAATTGTTTTCAAGTTAACCAAATTAAAACAAGAAAAGGAGGAAAAATGAACCGCATGATTAAATTGTTAGTTGTATCGTTTTCAATTCTCTTTTTAATTTCTGGTAGGGCGATGGCTACAGATATTACCATCTGGGATGGAATAGGATCTTTGCCCTCAACAGGTGACGGTGAAAAGAGTGAAGTCGAGCCAAAGATGATTGATAACACTAATTGGTATCTTGAGAGTTTTATGTTGGATGGCTCAAGTCTTTCAGTAACCGGATATTTTGATTTTGAAGATGGTTATTTATATAACGGAAAAACTTATTGGGCTGGGGATATATTCGTTGCAATCGGTGATGTTCCAGAATATGGGATTGGCGCTGATTCTTCAGTAACTAACTTTGGGTATGACTATGTATTTGATGTTGACTGGGATGATGGAAGTTACTCATTGTATGAGTTAGACCCCAGCGGGTCCGATCTTTCGCCGCCAACAAGTGACAACTTCCCACAATCAGATCCCTACAACTTTAACCCAGTAAATGAAACAAAAATAGAAGACGGTACCTTTTCCATTGGGGGGGATAGCCTATACACCGCTTCAAGTTTTGATATGAGTTTTTTGGGAGCAAATCAAGAATTCTGGGTCCACCTTACGCTTTCTTGCGGTAATGATAGTATGATGGGCAACGGAACCACCCCTGTCCCTGAACCGGCCACCATGTTGCTGCTTGGCACCGGTCTAATCGGCCTCGCCGGCGTCGGCCGGAAAAAACTGTTCAAATCATAAGAACGACAGCCACGAAATAGATTGACCAAAAAGCCTGCTCGTTTGAGCGGGCTTTTTGGTTTGGGTTGGAATGGAAAGAAGACAGAAATAAAATAGGCTATAGGCGGACTATAATTTTGAATGATGAATTTTAAATTTATAATTAAGGTTATAAAATCTATTAGATGAGCAGGGAAGGGCTCGAAAGACGAACATCGAACATCGAACGCCCAACGTCGAACATCGAATGATTCAAATAACAGCAAGTCTCTCGCAGAGTCGCAGAGAACGCAGAGAGAGATTCAACCAAAACTCAAAATTAAAAATTCAACACTCAAAATTGCTTTTCTGCCTCTGTGAACTCGAGCGAAGCGGGCGAGATGAAAAAACTGAGCATCGAAGATCGAACATCGAAATCAGGACATGGATTTACACGGATCCAAGGCAATAACAAAAAAAATGTATCTCGCAGAGCCGCAGAGATCGCAGAGAGCAAAAGTGATAGTGGGCTTTGCCCAGGAGAAGGATAGCCAATCACCTTCGATTCATAGATTGTCTCGGTGCGTTTCACTGGCACATCAATATCCTTCAATCGATAGATCCAGATGGATTTTTAGAGCGCTTTCTATGCTGACCATACTCTCAGCATCCAACACGCCAATCCGTTTCACGATACGGCGCTTGTCGATGGACCGTATTTGATCCGTTTTCACCTTGGAAGCCTTGGGAAGATTTGCCGTTCCTTTTTTCAGCTTCACCTCGAATGGATAAATCTTTGCTAATTTTTGTGACGTGATCGGCAGGATGGTAATGGTTCCCGAATACTGATTGCTGATATCGTTTGATATGACAACCACCGGCCTTGTTTTGGCAATCTCCCGGCCCAATGCCGGATCCAGCGCGGCCAGATGAATCTCGCCTCTTTTAATACTTATCATCCCAGCCCTCCAAATCGGCAGATTCAAATTCAGATGCAATTTCGAGGCTTTCTTTTTGGCAGGCGCGATAACCTTCGGACAATTTCTTTTCGAGCTCCACCTTTCTATCCTGCTTAACCTTAAAGCGAATGGCCTCAGCGATGAACAGACTGCGTTTTCTGGGACCGGATATCTGGTCTACGAGCTGGATCAATCCTTTGGGTAAAGTGATATTGAGACGTACATTTTTTGTGTTCATATTTAACTCTTTCTTGTGTGTAAATTTATGTATAATTAATGATGTATTATTGAGTGGATGTCAATAGAAAACAACCTGACCAGTGATGGGCTTTAGGGAATGGGAAAGGAGACAGAACGACAATTAATTTTAAATTAATGTTAAGAAATCAATTAGATGAACAGGGAAGGGCTCGAAAGACGAACGCCGAACATCGAACATCGAACGTCCAACGTCGAACATCGAATGAAGGGCAGGAGACAGAACGACAATTAATTTTAAATTTTGAATGATGGTTATAAAATCCATGAGATGAGCAGGGAAGGGCTCGAAAGACGAACGTCGAAAATCGAACGCCCAACATCGAACGTCGAATGAAGGGCAAAAAACAGAATCCAGGAGTCAGGAGCCAGAATGGAAAAAGGCGATGGGCTATGGGAAAAGACAGTTGGGTCGGCCCCTGTTAAATTCGCTTTGCTCGTTCTTCGAAATTTAACGGGGTAAATCCCGGTGAAATCCGCTGCGCTCGTTCCTAACGGTCCCGGGTGAAATGATGGTTCTCGCTTCGAGATTTCACGGGATAAAAAATTTCACTGGCTAAAGGTTTGTTGAGTTTTCTCATTCGACGTTCGATGTTCATTTTTTCAGTCCCTTGACTCCTTGAAAACTTCAGTTTAAATTCAACCAACCCATATTAGGGAAACCTAAGAATGCAACGGATGTAAGAACCCATTGAACCAATCGACGCGCACCCATACCTGGGCGATCCTCACCTTGACCATGGTGCTGATCGCCCTTTTTTTTGGATTGCGGCTGAGAGGATGGCCTGTTGCCAATAAAGTCCGGTGGCTTCCCGATTCAGGGGCCATCCGATTTGAAGACGCCGGTATCGCCTTTGTGGATGACATGCGCGCTGTTCGGCACAGGGCGCAGCCCTGGCCATTTACCGTCGAGATGGCGGTGACCCCGGCAAGCGTTCAAAAGGGCGGCTTCAGCCCGATTCTGGTGATGCATGACGGCGCTGATCGACGGCAATTGGCCATCTGGCAATATAACGCCTCGCTCATCGTAATGAACGGTGACGATTACGACAACAAGCAGCGTCGGCCCAGAGTGACCGGCAGAGATGTCTTCTCTGCCCGGCAGACGCGTTACCTGACAATTACTTCGGGCGAGCAGGGGACCCAGCTGTATGTCGATGGGATCCCTGCCGCCGCCAATAAAAAGTGGAATTTGTCCATTCCGATGGAAGGGGCGCCATTGCGGCTGGTGCTGGGCAATTCGGTTCACGGAAAACATGTGTGGCAGGGCGATCTGCATGGCCTGGCCTTATCCGGGGAGGCCCTCTCCGCTGAGACGGTCAGGCTTCGTTTCGATCGCTGGGCGACGGCGCGCAATTTCGATTTTCTGAAGCAGAGCCCGGCGATGCTGCTTTACACCTTTGACCCAAAAATGGCCACCCGGTTCGCGGATCAATCCGGCAATGGTAATGATTTGGAAATTCCGCAGCAGTTGATTGTCCTGCATAAGACGATTCTGGCTCCCATACAGCGGCAATTCAATCTGAATCGGGCGGCTGTGAGCGACATGGTGGTGAATGTCGTCGGCTTTATTCCCGTGGGGATCGTGTTTTATGGCCTTTTGCAGTGCTTCTCCGGACCGCTTTCCAGACGAAGCCTGCTGTTTGCGGTGGTCCTGTGCATGCTGCTCAGCCTTTGCATCGAACTCGTCCAGGCGTGGATCCCGACGCGGTATTCCAGCCTCCAGGATTTGATCCTGAACACCTTCGGCGCCTGGCTTGGGATTGTTGCGTGGCGGTTGGTAAGGGAGAGAAAGGGGCAGGGGCAAAATCAGGCTGTAGGCTTTAGGCTGTAGGCTTTAGGCGATAGGGGACATAGGGCTGAGTGCTGAGGGCTGAGTGCTGAGGGAAAAATCGAAAAACGGAGAGAGGCAGGATCGAGGAAGTTGAGAAGTTTACAGAAGAACGCCGAACATCGAACGCCCAACATCGAACGTCGAATGAAGGGCAAAAAACAGAATCCAGGAGTCAGGAGCCAGAATGGAAAAAGGCGATGGGCTATGGGCGATGGGCAATGGTTTGGAGCTGGGAGATGAAAAAACCGTTTGATTGGTTCAACTAGTTGGATTTGTCTGATTGGTTGTTTTGTTTTTTGAGTTCATTGAGTTTATTGGGTTCTTTGGGGGCTTTGAGTTTTCTCATTCGACGTTCGATGGTGGACGTTCAATGTTCGATGTTCGATGTTCCTCTTTTCCCTCTCGCCTGCAGTTTATGCATCCTCATTTCCTGCTTTGTGTTTACCAATCGGACAAATCAAACTAACCAAACCAATTAAACGGTCCTTTACCCTATCTCCCACCACCCACAAACTCACCGGTGATTCAGGGGAACATATTAAACGGGTCCGAAATTTGCAGAATTTTTACCATTGCGTGAGACGGTGTTCTTCCGGTAACACATCTGAACGCTTTGCAAAAATGGTGCTCTTGCGGGTATGATTGGTGAAAATGATAACGACGGATGGATCACCGTGACTTTAAAAAGGGGCTTCAATGAATTCGGAACCTGAAGAAACCAATGCGCAACTGCTCCCTGAAGACAAAACGTTTCAACACTTGCTGTGGCCCTATGTGACCCCCTACCTGATCTACGTTGTTTTATCCAGCATTCCCGAAACCATGATTTCGACGGAGATGGCCCAGGGCATAAAACTGATGGCCACCAGTGCAACGCTTTGGTTTTTTCGAAAAACCTATCGGTTCGGTTCCCTTAAACCCCTGCATGGATTCATCGCTTTGCTGGCGCTGCCGGTGGCGCTGGCTGTCTGGATCGGTCCTTTTTATGGGTTGAACATGCTTGGCCTCACCGATGTCACCACAGCGGTCGACAGGCAATCCTTTTCTTTCCTCGGTTTTTGCCTCAGGCTTATCAATTCAGCGGTGCTGGTGGCGGTCTTCGAAGAGTTGCTCATGCGTGTCTACGTGATGGGGTGGTTCTTTCAAGCTGGGCAGCAACGGCAGGCGAAAGGCTTGCTCGGCTCGATAGCGGACATGCTGGATCAACTGCCCGCCCCCTTGGCAGCGCTTCCGTTGAGCACGTTTTCCGTGGTCGGGACGACCATCGTTTTCACCGCCGGCCATCGAACCTACGAGTATCTCTCGGCGGCCCTCTACTTCCTTTTTACCACCTGGCTGTACAAAAAAAGCGGCAGCCTGTGGGTCTGTGTGATCATCCACGGCCTGACCAACCTGGCGATTGCGCTGCTTGCCCAATACGGCGGGATGGGATGGCTGTGGTGATGGGGAGAACATAGCGTGTAGTAATGAGCGTGGAGCGGAGAACTGAAAAGATGAACATCGAACGTCCAAAATCGAACGTCGAATGAAAGGACAAGTCAGGAATCAGAAGTCAGGAGGCAGCGGGCAGGCTGTAGGCTGTAGGTGCTATAGGTGAAGGACAAGAGGAAACGAAGGGTGGGGAATCCGAAATCCGAATTTCGAAATGCGAAACAAATTCGAAAAATAGAATTTTCAAAATCTGAAACCACGAATCAGATATTTTTCAGCGCAACGTTTTAACGATATAGGGAGAGCCTGTTTCAAAACGTTTGAGTTCGGTCGAGATCAAGGCAGGCGATTATTTCAACCCCAGGCGTAGCCGCCCTATACGTCGAGGATTGAAATGTGAGCCCAACGCCGATATTGGCTGAAAATGGGGCGTTTTGAAATTGGCTCGGGATTAAAGCAGCATTAAAGGGAGGAGACGGCGAAAAAATCTTTTTCAGGCTTTCACAGAGCCGCATAAAAACAATTCAAAATTCTTCATTTAAAAATGATGGAATCGTAAAAAGTATCAAGATGTGTCATTCCCGCGACGGCGGGAATCTATAAATATTTGATAACACTGGATCCTTGTCTCCACGGGGATGACAATAAAGAGGGCATTGTTGCTTTTTAATAGAGCCCGGCAACGATTCGAATCTTTTCATCAAGTTCTTGAATCAGTTCGGAAGGAAGGGATCCCAGTAGCGGTTGACAGAGCCTTTTTTATCAATGCAGCGTAACTGAAAGACCTTAATCTTCGAAGGGTAGGGTAGATTGGCTGTTCCCCCCAGGAAGAGGAACCTCGTGAAAATATTTTTTTCTCTCGGATTTTGTGATTGGGGGCCGCAATAATCAGCGGACTGCTTCTGTTTGCGGAATCTGGGGAGATAATAACGCATGGACGTGTTTTTTCTATTTCCGCCCCAATCGTCGGATCGAGATTGACCCAGTATATCAGATAAGTCGGCTATGCCGCGAAAAGAACTTCACCATTGCGAGCGAAGTCAACAACAAATGAATCACCTCTATCCCATTCCTCTTGGGTCATAGCTACCGCTTCTATTGGAGCAAAAATTGCGTAAATAACATCCGTCAGGATATCAATTCGTTCCCAATAGTCCTTTCCGATAAAATCGTCAGAAATGACGACAATATCTATGTCACTGCCTTCCCAATTGGTGTCGGTTGCATAGGAACCGTAGAGGATGAGCTTTTGCGGGTTGATTCCCTGAGCCTTGATTTCCTGATTAAATCGATCAACGATCTTTATAGCTGCCGTTTTATCCATTTGACAACCTCCTTTCCATTGGTCAGGATGTCTTTGACAGTAGGCTCATTGTAGAACTCTTGAAGCTTTAGAGGTTTTCCGGATAGCGAGTCGGTATGCCGGCCTCGTTGAGTTTGACGATAAACCTTCCATGTTCCACCGGTGGTTTTATGCCGATATTGTTGAATAGATAGATCAGATTATGGGATTTTGGAGGTATCAATCGGCATTTTTCGTAGTAAAGTCCTTTCAGTGCCTTTTCTATGGAAAGGTGGCACATAAACACGGCGTATATATGTCGACCGCCATTATGCATGTACTCAGCGGTGTCCATATCATAGTCAGATTGGATCAACCATTCATTGGTTCGCTGTTCCATTTATCTATAATGACAGACAATTTATCGAAAATCCAATGAAAAGAAGGGACCGAAGTTGGTAGAGGGCCGAATGGGTTGTTTTCTTTAAAAAGATTAACAGAGAATCACTGTTAATCGTCAGCAAAGGGATCCACAACAGGGATTCTTGTTTTCAGGTCTTCCTGCTCGACCATGATCGCGGCTTTTTCAATGGCCACAACCTCCGCCTGTTCCCATCCGATCGAATCCCCAACGACTACATCCCCTTGATTGCCGGCCCGGTCTTGAATCAGGGCCCAGCCCGCTTGTTCATCTGCCTTAATCACACGCAGCTCCGACAGATATGCATTTTCGAACAAGGCTTCTGCGTATGCAGACATGGCGATCAGTGAGATTATTATTGTGACGATGGCTATTTTGTTTTTCATTAGAATTCTCCTATGGAAATGAGATATCAGCAGGTACCGGCTGAGTATCGGCCGCGGCAGGCCAGTCACCTATGCCCAGCCCGGCCATATCCGGGCAGTAATACAGATACCCGGTAAAGTTGTGGGTAGTGATATCCCGAAAAGTGGTAACGGCCGTGTTGGTAAAGCCGGCATCCTCTTGCTGGTTGGTCACCGCGGCGATGGTCAGCCTGGACGTCTGGTTAAATGAAGGCACGGTCGATGACCGTTTCACATGCATGACGAAATAGGGCTGGTCGGACAAGACGATGAGCCGTCCGTACCTTCCCGGCTGGAGCGAGGCATAGGATACAATGGAGTTCGGTGTAATCGATGACGACGCGCTGAACCCGATGCGGGTGTCCATCGGGAAGGGATCCAGATACGCCAACAGGTGTGGGCAGGTGTTTTCAAGGTAGCCGAAAAGCTGGGCGTCGGTCCTGATGTCGTCCGCGGTCAACAGGTTGCCTTGCAGGTAGAACCGGTCCGTCAGGTTCCATGCGGCGATGTGGTTGGGTTCGGACAGATCCGTTGCCCCGACGGCGACGGCGCTATCCGTTTCGTTGCCCAGCGTGCCCTGATAGACCACTTGCAGAAACAGGTCGGTGATGCCCACCGGAATCGGGTCGGCCGAAAAATCAAAGGTGAACTGGGCGGCCGTGGCTGGATCGCTGCCCAATGATGCGATCTGGATGGGGGCGGATACCGCATAGGAATAGGATGCCTCCCGTGATACGGCAACCGGCGGTTCGTTGGCCGACAGATCAGGGACATAGTCGATGCGGCGTTTATACCGCGCCACGGCGACCAGGGTGCCGTCGAGCATCTCCTCATCCGGTGTGGTGTTGTGCAATCTGGCCTTGATGGTTTGAAACGATTGATCGGTGCCGCCGTCGATTACCGAATAGATATACGCATCGGGCGGGCTGATGGCGATGGTGCCGCG
The DNA here is from genome assembly GCF_963664155.2 of uncultured Desulfosarcina sp. Lineage (GTDB taxonomy): Bacteria > Desulfobacterota > Desulfobacteria > Desulfobacterales > Desulfosarcinaceae > Desulfosarcina. The sequence goes on along the minus strand of NZ_CAXXXH010000002.1, from coordinate 1,268,186 downwards.
GAAAAAGTAATCCAGCAGGGCGGCCGAATAGCCGATGGCGCGGGGAATGAGTTTTTCGGCGTAGTCCTGGAAACAATTTTTGTCTAAGAGAAACGCATACCGAACCTCTTGTTTGTTCCACATGGAAAGCTGATAATACCAGTATCCGGCGGCAATAAAATGCGTCACCGGATCACCGGTTTCTTTGCTGAAATAAATGCGGTAATCAACCTCTCCGTCTTCTGCATCAACGGGTTCCGGGTTCAGCCACACATTATCGTCATAATTGGTTTCCTCCAACCGGGGATGCGGGTAATCGTCAAAGGTGTCTTCGGTCCAGAAATTGGCATTGGTGTATTCGGCCAGACCGATCGTGGTATTTGAGCCGTCCGGCAGATTGGATCCATCGGATTGGTATTCATTATGGTCCCACAGAGCTGAGATCGGGCTTGGGGCCAAGGGATCCGAGACAGCCATATCGAAGATATCGCTACCCACAACAAAACCGTCATAAACTAAGCTTTCAATATTATGTTGGACCCAATTTTCGTAAGGTCTTGAAAACGGGTGTAAATCATTTCTGACGTGGGCTGGGACCGCAGCATCGGAGACCAGATGCATCAATTGACCGATCGCTCTAAACGTTTTAGCGTATTTTTCCTCTGAGCCGGTTAGTAGTGCCTGATGATAATTTTTTCTGGCCAATATCCAGGAATATTCGTTGTAGAGTTCATAAGAATTATTCGGTTCAGGTGTTTGGGACCAGAAAATCATGGAGGTATATTGGGATAAAAGACCGGCTTCTTCCCAGCTTTTCAACGGGTCATGAAAATGTCTTAAGCTGCGCCAATCCGGTTCGTCTTCCTCGTATCCACCTTCTCTTATTAATTTCCATATTTCCGTCCCATTAATTTTTTTATTTATTCCATCATCAAAGCCAAGAGATTCCTTTAATGCTGTATCGACACCAGTTTTTTCTTTAACTGCCCGTTCGTTAATATATCGATGCGTAAAATCATTTTCGTAAGCTCTACAATTTTGATTGAAAATAAGCGTACAGAAGATCAAAAATGCCATTGATTTGGGTATTGATATTTTCATCGTTGCATTCTCCATTTTCTAATCAATTCCAACACTAACGCGTTCTTCATCCTCCAGCCTTCTCAAATTTTGCATTTTATCATTGGGAATGCCTGCTGGGTTTTCTACCTTATAAAGGTTTTCCTTCTTTTCCTCTAAGGTCAATAACTTCGGCAAATGAAATATTATACGTTCGTTTTCTGGAATGAATCGAGATTGCTCTAAATTGGGAACGCTGAAGGTTCTGGAATTTTTAGGATAGGCGCCATAACCGGGTTTGAAAATCGAGATCCGGCATTCATTGTCCCAGATTGACATCGATCGGTACAAGGTGACACGCCTGGGAGGAAAATGGAAATCGCCCTTGGCGTCGGTCAGCGTTTCAACGGCATCGGCAAAGCGGTAAACCGGCCCACCAACAGAGAATCCTTTGGTATAAAAGGCGATCAGAACCACCGCCCCCTCGATCGGTTTGCCGCTTTCGGCCTCGACGACCTTTCCCGAAAATGGACCAAATTTATGGGTGATGGTACAGCCGCCTGTCACCATCACCAATGCCACTAAAAGAACGAGAACTGCCTTATCCCGCATACTGAAACTCCTTTCAGTAAACCGTCATGACCAAATAATTTGCTATAATCATCAGTATCTTTCTATCAACCACAGGCCATTCCCGCCACGGCTGAAAAAAATATAGTAGGTGATGGAAACGGTCTGACCGCTAATATCATGGTTTTGCCGAATTCGGTATTTGGCGGTACCATCAATATAGCATATCCGGGATATGTCCTGCATCTGTTCGACCAGAGACGGCAGATCAGTACCTAACGCATTGTAAATGGCTGTGTACTTTTCATGATAGCGTTCATGGTGAAACTGTAAAGCATGTTGGATATCACCTGCCGTCAGTGCCGCTTTCATATCCGCCCATTTGGCTTTCAACAGGACGTCCAGTTCTTCCGCGGACAGAACGACGATGGCCAGTTTGTCACTGTAAGTATTACCCTGGTCATCTGAGACTTCAGCCGTAAAGAAATAAATTCCAGCCAGACCCAACTTAACCGGATACAACTTTTCTTCAGGAGTGTCTGAAAAAGTTGCTGCATCCGGGCCGGTGAAGGTAATCGAGGGGGTCAGGTAGTTGAGCGGGCCGTTTACTCTCAGCGTTGTTTCGAGGGGGTAGACCCCGGATTCCGCATCTGCGGATAGGCTGATGTAATTTTTAGTGGTTTCCGCATACACAATGATGGCCTCCTCGGCAATATTGCCATCGGCGTCGGTGGCCTTGACGCTGATCGTGTTCTCTCCGTCCATAAGAGAAATATGGTTGGCGACAAATCGACCGTTGAAAACCATCGCAGGAACCCCATTTACAACGACGCCGGTTTCTCTTGCCGAAATAGTTGAGACAATGCCTTCTACAAGCACATTGTGTCGGGAAACAACCTGTGCGTTGAAAGGGGAGGTAATGGAAAGGCTCAATGGATTTACGTTTAAAGTCGTCTGATCTTTAATTTCATCCCCACCCAATCCGCTTGCCGTAATGGTATAGGTAGTGGTTTCGGTCGGTGACACAGTCATGGAACCGCTTGAAGCAACGTCACCGATACCCGGTTCGATCGCACACGATTCCGCATCGGTTGAATTCCATGTCAGGGTGGCGCTCTCACCGGGGTGGATGGCGTCCGGGGAAACGGTGATTCCAACCGTAGGTGCCGGTTGGCTCACGACAACGGTGACACTGGCCGTTGCCTCGCCGCCGGCACCGGTAGCGGTAATATCGTAGGTGGTCGTTTCAACGGGGGATACCCGGACCGAACCGCCGGCATCCACGCTGCCGATGGCCGGTGAAATCATGCATGAATCGGCGTTGGTTGAGGTCCAGGCAAGGGTTGCCGATTCACCTCTGTTGATTTCAAGGGGCGCAGCCGACAAGGTAACGGTCGGTGCCGGCAGGTTGACCGTGACCGTTACCGTGGAAGATACCGCTCCCCCCGGACCGGTGGCCGTTAGCGTGTAGGCGGTGGTAGCGGCCGGTGATACCGCTATCGATCCGGTCGTATCGACTGCACCGATATCTGGCAATATCGTGCATGCATCGGTATGTTCAGAGGACCACGACAGGATACTGGATGAACCGGCATCGATTGTTTCGGGTTCGGCACTGAAATCCAAGGTGGGCGGCGTCTGGTTTTCTGTTCCCGCATTTACGGTGATGCTGACCGATGCGCCCGGCGATCCGATCAGAAAGACCCTCAACCGGTTGGTTCTCCTTAATTTAATCTTCTTTTTAAAGGTCGTATCCGGGCCGGATAGAAAACGGGTGATGGGGATCATTCGATGGTTGAGCATCAAAAAGCCAGCCCGGATAGGCATCCTGGGTGTATTTTTCTTAATATTGAGGTAACCCTTTTCCGGTTGATTCAATTCAATCGTGTGTCTGGACAGATGCACGTGCCATGCGCTTATGGCCAACTCCCCACTGTCGTAAACGACAGCGGTGTCGGCGATCACCGGTTGGGTGAAAAATAAAAAGAGAACCGCCAATAAAAAGACTATCGGTGCTTTCTGCATACAGCGCCCCCAAGTAGAGTGGTTAACAGGATGACGTGTTTAAAATCAGACACGCGGTTGCCACGATTGTATACACGCGGCGATGATCGGCAGCCGGTTTACGGTTGAATCAGGAGGTCCTGGTCGGATCGAAAGCGATTGCAGCGGGGTCGGATAAACGTTTCAGTTCAGGTTCAGATCATTGGGGTCGAGATGCAATTGCAGGTGTTCCTGGCAAGAAAAATGCCACATGCATAAAGGCTATGTTGAAACGGACGGGTTTTTTGCAGCCTTCGGCTGAAAAGCATCTTGAATAGGCCACGGATGGGTACGGATAGACACAGACATAAATAGACATTTATAATTTAAAATTGTTAGACGATTTCTGTACCCTAATTAAAAATTAGGAATTCATCATTAAAAATTGCTTTTCTTCCCGCCCGCTGTGCTCGGGACGCGGAGATCGCAAAGGATATTTTGCTTTAATTTCCGATAGGGAAATAAAGTGGAGCGCATAAATTCATTCAACACCTATGTTCACCGACGGTGATCAAATCAAGCTCTGACAGATATGAATCTTCGATTATGACCCCTGTAAATGCTTAAATCCTTGAAAGTTTGATGAAAAACCAATATAAGGGCTGAAACTTAGAATGAATTGGGGAAAATACCCCCTTAATTTGAAAGAAGATACGGCAATATGACTGATCTATCGAAATGCGACAGTGATTACCACGGCAAAAAATATATCAACCTACTGGTGGAATCGGAGCGGGCGGCACTGCTCAAGCAGGTGTCCACCGATCTTTCGAGCATCACCCTGGATGATCGCCAACTCTGCGATTTTGAGTTGCTCACCACCGGGGCTTTCTCTCCGTTGACCGGTTTCATGAACCGCAGCAACTACGAATCCGTTCTGGATCGGATGAAACTGCAGGACGGGACGCTGTGGCCGCTTCCCATCTGCCTGGACGTCTCTGAAACAACAGCCAGACCCTTGGAAGCCGGGCAGTCAGTGGCCATTCGAGACCCGGAAGGGTTTCTTTTGGCCGTCATGCATGTGGAAGATATCTGGAAACCGGACAAGGACAAAGAGGCCACCCTCGTTTTCGGCACTACGGATAAATCGCATCCAGGCGTAGCCAATCTATTTCGAAATACCGGCGCCTATTATATTGGTGGAACGCTTGAAGTTCTAAGTCTACCGCTTCATTTTGATTTCAAGCAGCTGCGCATGACACCCCCGGAGGTTCGCGGTCTTTTCAAGAAGCTGGGTTGGAATCGCATTGTCGGCTTTCAAACCATCAACACCGTTCACCGCCCTGAATTCGAAATGGCGATCCGCGCCATGCATAAAGGCCGGGCCAATCTGCTTCTGCTTCCCGGGGTAGGGATGACCGGTCCCGGTGATTTCGATTATTACACCCGCGTCCGCTGCTATCGCCATGTGGTTGGATATTTCCCCCCGGAATCGGCGATCATGAGCCTTCTGCCCATATCCATGCGAATGGCCGGTCGGCGGGATGCACTGCTTCAATGCATCATCGGCAAAAATTATGGATGCACCCACTTCATTATCGGCTATCAGCATGCGGACCCGGGCATACTCAATGGTGCTGCGGCGTTTTATGACAGCGATGCGACCCAAGATTTTGTTCATCAATTTGCAAGTGAGGTGGGCATCTCCGTTGTTCCGTTCGATGAACTGGTCTATCTGCCTTTTGAAGATGAATTTTGTCCAAAGGATGAAGTCGCCGTCGGCACGGAAACCATTTCTCTATCGAGCCTGGACATTCGTGAGCGAATCCGAACCGGTAGGAAAATCCCCCGATGGGCCACATTTCCTGAAGTGGTGGGCGAATTGAAAAAAGCCTATCCACCGCCTTCGAGGCAGGGATTTACCATTTTTTTCACCGGCCTTTCCGGTGCCGGCAAATCGACTATCGCCCAGGTGCTTTATGCCAAAATGCTGGAAATCGGCAAACGGCCGGTCACGCTTCTGGATGGGGACATTGTCCGGCAGAACCTTTCCAATGAGCTTTCTTTTTCCAAGGAGCACCGGGATATCAACGTGCGTCGCATCGGCTTCGTGGCCAGCGAAATAACCAAAAACCGCGGTGTGGCGATTTGTGCTCCCATCGCCCCTTACGCCGCCACCCGTGCCGAGATTCGATCCAATATCGAAGCGTGCGGCGGTTTCATCGAGGTCCATGTGGCAACGCCTCTGGATGTGTGCGAGAAGCGTGACCGCAAAGGCATGTACGCCAAAGCCAGGGCCGGATTGATAAAAGGGTATACGGGCATCGACGACCCCTATGAAATTCCCGAGGCCCCTGAAGTCCGGGTGGATACCACTGGAAAATCACCGGATGAAGCCGCCCAGGAGATTCTGATATATCTGGGACAGAAACGATTTATTTAAGAAAGATCGTTTGTTAGTTCGATTAGTTAAATTGGTTTGATTGGTTGAGTGATCGTTTCGGCAACTGTGGAGTTGATGCAAGCAATCAAACCAATGAAACCAACAAAACCAATTCAACAAACCCAACAAACCCAACTGGTTGAACCATGCCAAAGACAAACAAAAAAATACTCGTTGTAGGCGGAGCAGGGTATATCGGTTCCCACATGGTTCGACGGCTACTCCAAGCCGGCTGCGATGTGGTCATACTGGATAACCTGTCGACTGGAAACCGGAAACTGATTACAGGTGGTGAATTGGTTCACGGCAATCTGGGAGATGCCTGCCTGCTGGACAAGTTGTTTGGTGCGCATAAATTCGATGCCGTCATGCATTTTGCTGCATTTTCCCAGGTCGGCGAATCCATGCATCAGCCGTTGACGTATTACCGCAACAACCTGGCTGAGACGGTCGTTTTGCTGGATGCCATGGTGCGCCATAACGTGAAGCGTTTTATTTTTTCATCCACCGCCGCCGTTTACGGAGAACCGGTGGCGATTCCCATTACCGAAGATCATCCATGTATGCCCACCAATCCATATGGGAACACCAAACTTGCCGTGGAGCGAATGCTGGCGGACTGCGATTCAGCTCACGGGTTGAAATACACGGCGCTGCGTTATTTTAATGCGGCCGGTGCCGATGACTCCGGTGAGATTGGCGAACTGCACGATCCGGAAACGCATCTCATTCCCATCGTTCTCAAAGCCGCTTCCGGCCAGATTGAGCATATACAGGTATTCGGTAACGATTATCCCACCACGGACGGTACCTGCATTCGGGATTACGTGCACGTGAACGATCTGGCCCAGGCCCATCTGCTGGCCCTGGATGCATTGTTGAGAGGCGGTGAGAGCGTTGTTTATAACCTGGGGAGCAGCAACGGGTATTCGGTGAAGGAAGTGATCGCCAACGCGGAAGCGGTGACGGGGAAAAAGATCCCGGTCGTGGAAGCACCGCGGCGTGCCGGCGACCCGGCAATCCTGGTTGCCAGTTCGGAAAAAATAAAACGCGCGCTTGGCTGGATGCCGGCATATGAAAATCTTGAAAAAATAATCCGGACTGCATGGAACTGGCATTTGAAGCAAGCGGATTAATGCAGGTTGCGATCATCAACGGTTTATCCTATAAAATGGGGATCAAACGGTGAAAGACATTTTCGGGAGGTTTGAATGAAAAATCGAATGGCTACGATTTCGATAATTTTGATGGTGTTGGCACTGATCTTCACAGGGTGTTCCTCCGACGAAGAGAAAAAAGCGTCCCACTTTGAAAAAGGAAAATCCTATTTTGAAAAAGGGGAATACAAGAGCGCGGAGCTGGAGTTCCGCAACGCCATACAGATCGATCCGGAGTATGTGGATGCCTACGAACGGTTGGGTGAAACCTACCTGAAGCTTGGCGATCCCCGGGGAGCATTCAGGGAATACACCATGGTCGCCAAACTCGATCCCGCGAATGTGGATGCAGCCCTCAAGTTGGCCACCTTTTATATGCTGGGCAAAAAAACCGAGGAATCCCGCGAAAAGGTTGAAGCAGTGCTTGCTAAAGAGCCCAACAATATCGAGGCACTGTATTTGATGGCCGGTCTATACGACCTGGAAAAAAATCTGTACGAGGCGGCGGCTGTTTTTGAAAAAATCCTGGAACTGGACAGCAGGCAATCCCGTGCATACATGGGACTGGCCCGGATATATGCCCGTCAGGGAAAACTCGATGAGGCCGAGTCGCAATTGATGAGCGCGGTTCACCTGGATCCGGCTGAAATTAAACCGAGGTTGGAATTGGTCCGGTTTTACACCGGTCGAAAGGCCTATGACGAAGCTCAGGCCCAGCTTGAAAAGGCCATCGAGTTGAATCCGGGGAATTCGGATCTATACATCATTCTCGGCAATTTCTTCTTCCAGATGAAAAAACCTGCAGAAGCTGAAGTCGCCTATCTCAAGGCGATTGAAATCAGTCCGGCTGACATCAAGCCTTACATGGTTGCGGCCGGATTTTACGATGCATCGGACAATGCGGATAAAACCCTTGCCATGTACAATAAGGCCCTGGCGGTCAAACCCGATGACATTAATATCATGACCACCATGGCCGGTTTTTTCCTGAAGCGACAGCAAATGGAACAGGCAGAACAGTATCTGGGCAAAGTGCTTGCAGAAAGGCCTAATTTTTTCCCCGCCCGGATGATGAAAGGGGAAATTGCTGCTTTCCGAAAAGATTTTCCCGAAGCCATCAGCATTTTCGATCAATTAATTAAAGAAGAGCCGCGTTCTTCGCGAGCCTACTATTTAAAAGGGTTTTCACATCTCGGTAAAGGTGAAATCCAAGTGGCCAGAACGTCCCTTGCCAAAGCGGTTGAACTCAATCCGCAGTATGTTAAAGCCAGGATGCTGCTGGCCGAGATTGCGCTGCGGGAGCGGGACTTTGAAATAGCCCAGAAGGAGAGCGCCGAGATCCTGGCGTTGAATCCAAAAGATTACCGGGCCAGAATGATCCTGGGCAATGCCTTGATGGCCCAGGGGAAATCCGCCGAAGCGGAAGTGGCTTTCAAAACCCTTATCGCTGAAAACCCTGAGAATCCAGTTGGCTACTATCGTCTGGGACTGCTGCAGCGGGCCAATAAGGACTACGATGGTGCCCTGGAGAGCTTCCATGCGGCCCTTGCACGCAATCCCATGCTGATGGATGTGTTCACCAATATTGTTCTGGTTCATGGCGCCAAAGGGGAATTGGATGTCGCTCTGCAAAAGTGTGATGCCCAGTTGAAAACGGTTGGTGACTCAAGCGTTCACAAGGCGATTATCAACAACCTGAGAGGCGGCCTGTTCCTGGCCCAGAAGAAAACCGAAGCCGCGGAAAAAGCGTTTGAGGCTGCCATACAGGAAAACCCGGATTTCATGCCGCCATACTATGCTCTCGCGAGAATATACCTTTCCGGTAAGCAGCAGCAAAAGGCCATTGACCAATACATGGCCATTCTGGAGAAAAATCCGAACCAGGCCGGGCCCCACATGCTGCTGGGCACTATCTATGATATGCAGAAACAATTTGATATGTCTGAAAAACATTACCGTGCGGCACTGGAAATCAACCCGCAGTTTGCACCGGCCGCCAACAACCTGGCCTATCTGCTTTCATCCCGGGAAGGCGATATCGATGAAGCGCTGAAATTCGCCCAAATCGCCAAGGAAAAATTGCCGGACGATCCCAGTGTGATGGATACGCTCGGTTGGATCTACTATAAAAAAGGGCTGTATGGAAATGCCGTCCAGGAATTTTCGGAAAGCCTGGAAAAATTGCCTGAAAACGCAACGATACATTACCACCTGGGAGCTGCTTTGTTAAAAAAAGGTGATCGGATGCGTGCCAAGGCGTCTTTAGAAAAAGCAGTTGCCCTTGACGGAAATTTTGACGGTGCCGAGGATGCGCGACGGATGCTGTCCGAATTATAAGGTGGTTGGTTCAATTGATCAGGTTGGCTTGATTGGTTGAGTGGATTAGATATTCAATTCTCTCGTGTTACAACGAGTTTATGAACCATCAACGTTCAGCGATAAACCATGCGCCATTTCCCATTAAGAACCCTGATCCTTTGTGTCCTGTTGCCGCCCTTTGTCTATGTGTTTTCAATCCAGCTGCTGGAAAAGACCATACAAGCGCGGTACGATGAAACCCTGGCGGCAGTCTATACGGGCGATACACGCCTTTTGTTCGACGGCAGTGTGCGAATCCAGGATGCCGTCCGGGAGAACGTCAATGCGTTTATAGCCAGTCTGAAGCTGCCTGCTTGGGGCGTGCGCGTCAATGTAACGGTGAAGACAAAAAACGGGATCTATCTATACCCCGATACCTATGATGAACCGAGATCAGCTTTAAGCGAGTTGGACAGCATTACCGTTGCGAGGGAAAACTTCAGAATTCTCAATGACGGGCTGATTAAAACGGTTGAGGTTGAAATTGAGCATAATACCCTGATATCCAACTTGATCCTGGTGTCTTGGGTTATTGCTGCGCTTCTGGTGCTTTTTTTATTTTATCGACGTGGTATAAAAAAAGTAAACGAGGAGGAATCTGTCAGGCAGGAAATCATCGATGGTCTGGCGAATGAACGGCAGAAAAGCCAGTCCCAACTGGAACGGCTTGAGTCACAAAGAATTCTTCTTTCGGAAAAAATTGATATGATGAAAGGGGAATTGGAGCATGAACGACAAAAAGCCTCTTCTACTGAAGACGAAATGATGGACGAACTGTTGGAACTGGAAAAGAAAATCAGTGAAAATATAGTCCAACAGGATCAACAATCTCTTGAAATCAATAATTTAAAAGAAAAAATTAAGCAGTATGAAAAGGAAAATGAAGCCAAGAATCGCCAACTTTTAAAAGGCGTCGATGCGGTCAGAAAACGCTTCAACGCACTTTACAAAAATATTAGCGTTCATGACAAGGCCATCGAAGGTTTGCTTGACCTTACTGAAGAGATGAAGATCAAAGCTGAAGAAGTGGTTCACCAACTCAACGAAGACCCAAATAGTGTTCAGATCAAGCGGAAAGTTTTCGGCAAAAAAAACAGGGAAACGGTTTTCGAGGTGATCTTTGCATACAAAAGTCGATTGTATTTTAGAAAGGTTTCGGGAAACCGGGTGGAGGTTTTGGTCATCGGGACCAAGTTGACCCAGAATAAGGACCTTGCTTTCCTGGATAAACTGTAACATGCTGAACCATCAACGTTAACCCTTCAGCCTTTAACCTGAATACCTGAGAAACCACCATGTATCTTGACTTTTATAAACTCCATCTGAAACCCTTTCAGATCAGCACCGACCCGAAGTTCCTGTGGTTGGGTGAAAAGCACCAGGAAGCACTGGCCGTGCTGAAATACGGCATCCTTGACAACAAAGGCTTTTTACTGCTCACCGGTGATGTGGGGACCGGAAAAACCACTCTGCTGAATGCCCTTGTCGACAGCCTGGGAGATGATGTGCTCGTGGCCATGGTTGCCGATCCCGGTCTGGCGAAAATGGATTTTTTTAATTTTGTTGCCGACTCTTTTGGAATGAATATACGTTTTAAAAGCAAAGGCGAGTTTCTCATTTACCTGAAAAATTTCCTGATCAATCTTAATCAACAAAACAAAAAAGCGCTTTTAATCATTGACGAATGCCAACACCTCAATCAGAAGCTGCTGGAAGAGGTTCGACTGCTTTCCAATATCGAAAAGGCCAGCACTAAATTGATCAATATTTTTTTTGTGGGCCAAAGCGAGTTCAACAACATCATTCTTCGCCCCCACAACCGGGCCATCCGCCAGCGGATTACAATCAATTACAACATCTCTTCCCTGTCTGAAGCGGAAACGGGCCAGTATATTCTTTTTCGTCTGGGCATTGCCGGGTCCGAGGATACTATCTTTACACCCGGTGCAATCCATCAGGTGCATCAATTCTCCAACGGTTATCCCCGATTAATCAATATAATCTGCGACCAGGCCCTGTTGACCGGCTTTGTAAAGGAGAAGAAACATGTCGATGAAAAGATCGTCGCTGAATGTGCCAACGAACTGAAAATTGCTCATGGAAAATCGATAGAAGAAAGCGACGCAACGCCGGAAGCCCAGACTGAAAAAAAAGACGATACACCTCCAGGAAAGAAAACGCTGATAACCTGGCCGCTTTCCCTGCAAATGAAAACGCCTATTGGAATTGCCCTGATAGTTGTTCTAATCATTTGGGTAGGGCTAATAACCACTTTTATCTTTATCCGACAGCCTTCAGACGCAACGAATAACTCAATTGGCACGCAATCCCTTAACGAAAAGACCCTTTCAGCGAAAGTGGCGCCTGTGACGCCCGAAAAAGCCCTGGACCGGGAATATAGTGACAGGGACGCCCATGACCGCTTGATGCCGCCCCGTGCAGCCAACGAAGAAACGGCGGGGAAGGCAACCGACAGCCAGGCTTCCATATCCTCCAATGTTCCTCCGGTGGTGGATAAACCCGTGGGGCAACCGAAAGTGAGCGGCGGGACGGTAGAGATAGAGCGAGCCGATGCATCACTGACGTCGAAGAACCCCGAAGATGGGGAAAACCGAAGCTCACTGAGCTTTATACGTGAAACGTATGGCAAATATCCTGAAATTATTTTTGGATTCAACTCCAATAATCTTGATGACTCAGCCTACAAACTGCTGGGCGTGATTTCCCAATATTGTCTTCAAAATCCGGAGACACTTATCATTTTAAGAGGCTATACCGATAGATCCGGAGTGCGTGCCTACAATTTAAAGCTATCTGAATTTCGAGCGGAAATGGTCAAGTCCTATTTGGTTGGGAAGGGGGTCAACGCTGAAGCCATTACAACGATTGCGATAGGGCCTGACGACGAGGGCCCCAGCGGAACCAAGGTTCCTTACGATGGGAAACGACGGAAAGTGTTGATCGAAATCATATCACCGACCGGCTGATTTTATCGCGAAGCGTCGGGCCTAATCCCCGGTTGCTTGCGACGATATAATTGATTCAATCATTAGCCGATACCCCGTCCGCTTGCGGCGGGGAAATTCATTCAATCACGCCTTTCCTTCCGGTGCAATTTCAAATTTTTCGACTCAATCCACTCGATCTGGCAAAGGAGGTAGTGATATCTCTTCGTTGACTTCACCTGCCTTCTGGAATATAAATAATCGATAGGCACTGGCCATTTTTATCTGAGCACGCATCTTTAATATCTCCTCAGCTCTTCACAGGCGACATGTCATGAGTAAAACGGAAATATTGGAAGATGAAAACAAATTGACGGAACGCTTGATTTCGGCCATTTCGAAGCTAAGTCCACAGCGAAAAAAAATGCTGAACGAACTGCTGGAGGAGTGGGAACGGCTGGATTATCGTGAAGATTCCAGAATACCCTGTTTCCTGCCGGTGGATTACTCGACGAATGATAGGGTCTATCAGGACTTTATCAACAATTTGAGCAAAGGTGGGGTATTCATTGAGACGTTGTCGCCCTTTCGTGTCGGGCAATCGATTTCGCTAATTTTTACCCTTCCTTTAATGCAAAAAACATTCAAGATTTCCGGAACCATCGTCAGAACGGAGCAAGATGGTATCGGGGTTAAATTCTCTAAAAAGCTAACCCCTTACCAGAAAGAACTCATCCACAGCGCCATCAGTCGAAAATAGTTGTTTTCGTTTCATAATAGAAAAAAAGGCCCTGCCCAAACGGCAAGGCCTTTTTTATAGGTCTTTGCAGCAATCTGCAAACCACTGCACGGCTGTCTTTATAAATGTTTTCTGGTGGGCGATGTTGCTTATCCGGTGATCCCCGCCTTCCAGTATCATCAGTTTTTTGGGATCGCCGGCCATGCGGTATATGGTTTGAGCGTTCTCAACGGGGACAGTTTCATCGCTGCTGCCGTGGATAATCAGGATGTGATGGATAGAAGTCATATGTGTGGCTATATTAAAGGTCAGCCTGTTCTTAAGAATTTCATTTTTCAGCGATTCCGGTGAATTTTCAGGGACATGGATGGATCGGTTTTGAACAGGGGCGGCCAAGGTGACGATGCCAAATGGCGAGAGGCTGCGTGCCCTCGAGAGACATACAGTACCCCCTAAGCTGCTTCCAAACAGGCCAATTGGCATATTTTTGCCAACAGCGCGATTGATTGCCCCAACAGCGGCCATCAGATCACAACCGCGGTTTTCCAGGGTGGTATCTATTTCGAAATCGCCTTGGCTGTCACCACACCCCCGATGGTCAAATCGAAAGTACGCCATGCCAATGGCGGTGCAGCCATGAGCCAATTCGATCTGTTTGGGGGAGTTTTTATCGGCCATTAAACCATGGCAGCCGACGACGACCGCCACCGGTTCGTGATTTGGCAGATGGAGTACCCCAGACAATTCTAGTCCTTCTGCGAAAAATGAGATTGGGTGTTCTACGTTCCTCAGCATGGGTTCATCTGAAATAAAATCATATGCTTGAATTATAGTTTGGGCTGGAGTATAGGGAGTCGCGAGGAAACGGTTATGCGGCAATCGGAGCAACCTGGTCGATGCCTGATAAAAAAATGGCGGAAGTGCATGGGAATCGAACCCATCCACCATCTTGCAACCCACTGAATTTCCAACAGGATTCCATCCTCTATTTTGCCTTTGGAGTGCTTTTGTAGTGCAACAGGGATATGACGTCGCCGCGCTCGAGCAGTTCGCGCTTGCGGGTAAGCCCTGTCTCGGCATAGCGTGACACCGAGTCCAGGCGCTTCCATGTCCCTGCTTCTTTGACCTCATGAATTGACATCCTCAGTTCATTGATCATCTGGCTGGCCCGGCTGTGCCGCACGCCGGCATATAGCCCGATCTCGATGCCCACTTTCCTGCAGGCCGCCTTCCATATGGTGTTCAGGCTCTCGTTGGTATACCGTCTGTTGTTATTGCGGGCGCGGGGGTTGGTGAAGACAAACGGGCTCTCCTCGCTCCGCGTGCGCATCAGTTCCTGCATCAGCGGATAGAACGCGCCATGGCAGGGCGTCAGGTAGATCTCGCCGGTTTTGGTGCTGGCCACCACGCGACGGGCCGACAGCGAGCGCCGCACGATGAACTGGCGGTTGACCACGTCCCAATCCGGCCACATCAGGGCGCAGGCCTCGGCCGGTCGCATCAGGTGCAGGTACATCCAAAGAAACGGCGCCCGGTGCGCCGGCGGAATGGCGTCCACCACCTGGTTGAAGCGCTCCCGGCTGATCCACTCGATCACGGGCCGCACCATACCATAGGCTGCGCGTTTGGGAAACGGCGGAACCTCCGGGATGCGCCGCGACCGCCAGGCGTGATCCATCATGGCGTGGAAGGCCATCATCACGTTGAGCTTGCCCTTGCCGCCGAGGTCGATGCTGTTGAGCAGGCTGCACAGGGTGTCCAGCTGGATCTCGTGCAGCATCACCGGATGGGTTTCGAAGAAGGGCCGGATCCAGTTGTTCAGGTAGGAGCGGTAGCCTTTCACCGTGGCCGGTTTGCGGGTCGGCACAACCACCTCCCTGAGCCACTGTTCGTAAAACTCCACCACATCGGTCCAGCCCTGCCCGGTATATTTTTCGATGCGAAACGCACCCAGCCCCGCCTTGAAGTTCTCCCAGTCGCTCTGGATCATGTGCAGGCACTTGTCGGCGATGCGCCGGTCGTACATGAACTCGCCCTTGTAGCGGGTGACGGCATGGCTGCCCCGCCTGCCCTGGCGGGGCCAGCTTACGGCCCAGCGGTCGCGGTCCTTCTGGAAAAAGACTGTCCCTTTCATACACGCCTCCACGGTAAATTGGATTTTCCGTGAATGTGCGCAGGTTTTGAAATGGGTGTCAATCATGGGTTACATTCCAGCAAAACGCATTCTATTTGCCGTGCCTGGTCCGGCCTGGCTTGATCTTTGTTGAACATTTCCTGTGAAGGCCACCGTCGATTGGTAGTGCCGGTGGACCGGGTCCATGATGTTGAACAGGCAAAAAATCCTTCCCGCGATGCGCAACTCATTCTGCATGCCGACGTATTCGAGAAACTGAGGCCCACACCGTTGGCCATGGCCGTGCGGTTCAGGATTGCTTGCATCACCCTTCCTCCAGCCATTTGTTGACGTTCTGGTCCAGCTCGAAGACCACGGCGTTCCTGGCCAGGTCCACATTTAGCTTCCGGGCCCGGGGAACGGCGGACAGCACCGCATGGAACCGGGCCAGCGCCGGCACGTCGTCGAGACACTCCTCGGCCAGGGTGGGTTTGTCCGGCAGGTTGTTTTCGGGATTCTTTTTCAGGTGGAAGCCGTCCGGCTCCAGGTATTTGCAGACGGCGGGATCGCCGTTGGTGGCGATGGCGGCGGCGTGAAGGAAGTCCAGGGAGAGTTTGATCTCGCCGTCCAGGGTGGCGTAGACGGTGCGCTTGCTGGTGCCCATAATTTCTGCGATGGCCGGGATAACACTGCTGTCGATGTCGTCGGAATAGAGCAGGCGGGTTTTCAGGTCCGAGGCGATCTCCGGGCAGTCGAACTTGCGCGGGATTTTATGAAAGGCCATGCTCACACCTCATTATTTTGCATTTTGCGACCTTTGGTTTTCATAGGCTTTGACCGGTGGGCTGATACGCTGCGACCAGGGGACTTCACGGGAACCGCTTTGTGCCGGTCGGTAAGCATCATGTCCGGTTATGCCTCGGGCGATGCGTGATCGGGTTTAAACAGCACGTCCACCGGGACCTCGAACATGTCGGCAATGGCCGATTTCACCTCGGCGGACCCGCGTGTGCCGTCAATGGTGGCTGTCACCGTGGGGCGCGACACGCCCAGGCGGCTGGCCAGCTCGGGCTGAGTGATGCCGGTCAGCTTGTGCAGGGCCTTGCGGATGCTGGGAAGCGGGTAGCCAAGGGTGGCCAACATACTGACGGCGGTTGTGTTACGATTCTGCATGGGTTCCGTCCTTGTAACTTTGGATACTATCTGTTAAGTATTTCAAGTTAATGTGGTGCATTGGGTACTTGAGTTCCAGATCCTTCATGGCTACGCATGGGCATCGGCAATCTGAGATCGGCGAATTGCTACAATCTGAAGTAAGCAGCGGTTTCAGTTCGGCGGCCGGTTCCCTGGCGTAACCGAGATCGGGCAGGCCGGTCACGGGCGTCTTGCCGACGGCAAACCAGCGCAGGGTATTTCCCGGCCTGGCGACTTCGATGTATTGCATCAGGGACGTGATGCCCAGGTACAGGCGTTCCAGAAGAATTGCATTGATCATATGGAGGTTGCTGCAAATCAAAAATACTCCTTTCATCGGGTAACCCTTGATACCGTATCTCCTACATTGGTTACACACATATAACCAGCTGTCAATGAATAAAATGAACAAATATATAAACTCTCGCGAAATAATTGATCGCATTGTCGAAGTTACAGGTTGGACTAAAACAAAAATTGCTAAAGATATCTTTGGGATAGATTTAAGCAACCTTGGGAATAGAATACGTGGCGATAGGCTCAATTTTTATAAATTAATTAATTGGGCACTACACACAGATGTCAATATAGAATGGCTTGTGACCGGGGAACGGAATTCCGAAACCGCTGATACCGTTAGCGTGACTTGTAAAGACGACTTTGAAACCGCCGAACTGGTGGAAAAGACAAAACAGGTAGTCCAATCGGACACCATCTACGGTGCAGCCTTAAAAACCAATATTCATTCCTTCCACCAGGCAATGGCTGGCGAAGAAAAATACAAAGCTATTGAAGAGCGGCTTGAAAAGGTTGGCTGTAAGCACCTGGTCAGCATCGATGGTGTAAGAATCCGCTATGACGATCCACCGCAGCAGAAGGAAGAGATTGTAAAGCGCCGGGTATTTTAACTGCTCGGTTTCAAATAGAATGCAGAGATATCGCCTGGACTGGAGGTGCGCTTGAAGTCAGACCGGGATATTTCGGGAAGGGTTCATGAAACTCGCTTGCGGCCCATGCCACCGGGTGGCGTTTCACCGCCTGGCGCTTGCAGGATCGCGCTATTAACACTTTTGAATACCGCCATTGCCTTCACGGCATGGCGGTGTTTTTTTACGGGGCGTTGCGTCTGGAGCAACATAATCGGTCTGCCGGTTTTCGGGTGGCCACCCTGCCGGTGGCAATGCCGTTGAATGAGGTGTTGTGGTGTTTTATTAGCGAAGGCTGAGGGTGGTTCAGCGCCTTGGAAATGGGTGTCCCATTACGAATAGCGAAATTATTAGGCGACCAAACAGTCGTCTAATCCCGGAAATAGGGGTGTTATACGACGAATTGGTCGTATAAACAAATTTCGTCTGCAAAATGGTCGTAAAATAATACGACTATTAGGCAGCCTAATCCATGTTAGGCTTGGATACAAATATGGATAAAGATTATTTACTTGGACTTTTTCGAACTCAAAAAAATAACTATCGTTTAGCGTATGTATTAATAGCTCTATCATCTCAAGACGATGTTATGGATGATTTCCTTCATCTTTATAAAAATATCGATCCCAAATTTAAAGTTATAGATGGTATTGAACCTCTCATTCTTGATAAAAAAGTTTTAAAAATTGCAGTTGATCAATTTCATATGACCATATTGAGGGCTGTTGTAAAAGAGCTTTTCGAGGTAATTAAAATTTATTGTAAAGATACTAAGCAAAATAATCTTTTACATTCACAAAGTTGGTACCAACTTTGGAGAATAATCAGAAATTGTTTTTCCCATGATTTTCATTTTCATTTTAATAACCATGATAAAAAATTCTTACCAATATCATGGAATGGTGTCGAGATTAGAGAAGATATGGATGGAAAGCAAATGACTATTGGCCATTTCAGCTACGAAAAATTATGGGCGCTTATAAATGAAGTTGAGGCATTTATTGAAACTGATTTAGCCTAACCCGGCAATCAAGGTGATTGGCTGGTTTTTCTTGCCGATTGAAATTCAGCAACATCAATGGTCTTCATACTTTATAGACCATCGGCACCATTAACCCGCCAACTCCTTATCGCAAACGTTGGGCTGCAGTAACCGTGAAATTTTAGGCATTCAGGATATAGCGTTATGCCTTTTCAAAGCAATATTTTTAACTCTAAGTGCAGAGAACTTGGTGATGGTAACCATCTCCATTTTGTCAATATATCAGCACTTGATGATAAAATAACGAAATACATTGATGCCAGCATTGTGTCCATTTGTGAGGGGGCAGCATGTACCGACTTAGCTACGATTAAGCAGCGGCTCATAGCGTTCTTGACTCCCAAGAAAGGCACCACAACTGAAATGGGTGCAATTGCTGAATTCTTCAGTCATCTGTACTTGACTGAGGTTGGTTTCAACCAAGAATTTTTATTTTTGAATCTGGAAGAAGGCTCCATTAAAAAGGGCTTTGACGGCTATTACACCTTTGACGGTGAATCCTGGATCTACGAAAGCAAATCTGGGTCCACAAAAACTGAGAAGGCAACACACGATTTGAAGGTCTCATTGGCATACGCGGATCTCAAAGAAAAAATTTCTGGTAACCCAGCAAATAACCCTTGGCAGAATGCATATAACCATGCGTGCCATATCGACGTAGGGACTGTCGCGAGTATAAGACAAAATCTTAAAAGTCTTGCAAAGGCATTCACTCAGGGAGCGCGTCAAGACATTGGCTCGTTCAACATCATACCAGGTTCAACGCTGTTTCTTGAGGAGGCTTGGTCCGATATCGACGAAGATGACCTTGCTCCTAAGCTCGTACAGTTAATAGATAAATTTAGTTTTAAAAAAATCCGTATAATATGTGTCAACAAAGCATCGATTGATCTTTTTTGGGACTATCTGGAGAGTTAGGGCATGGACATCAGCGAAAAGAGAGCTCTCACAAGTATTGGTAAAGAACCACGCTTCCGTGATGCCCTTAGAAAGCTGACTGTAGGAGAAGAGATCGAGGATGGGGACAAGGCCTACCTTCTTGCCGCGGCGATGCTTCTCATCAGGCGCTACACAGAGGATCGACGATATACATCGTACGCGGATCTTGCATACTACATAATCCTAAAATACTCTTTACAGCATAAGGACTACGTTCCGCTGTTTGATTTTGCTTTGAATTTCGGGTTTTACCCAATAGCCAAAGACCTTCTTAGTAACGGCCTGTATGAAGGTAACCCTATAATTGCTTGTCTCGAAGATGTCCAACTTGATCGCTTTCGCAAGGCAGAAGAAGCGACATTGACATTGGAACAGTATCTCGAAAGCACCAGATTTCTCTCCGAGATGACACACGAGACCTGCTACTTTGCGCCCACGTCGTTCGGAAAAAGTTCTCTTATCGTTGACCAGATAAGGCAGCTTGGAGATAGACCGTATAAGATCGTTGTTATTGTTCCTACAAAATCCTTACTAATCCAAACCTTTCAAATGATTAGAATGGCGGATTTGCGAAGAAAGCTGATGGTTCATGATGAAATGTTTGACGGGGAGGAATCTTTTATCGCAATATTTACTCAGGAGCGTGCCCTCCGACTGCTTATAAAGCATGATACATACTTTGATCTTGTTTTTGTCGACGAAGCGCATAACCTTCTCAAAGGCGATAGTAGAAGCATTCTCCTCTCTCGCCTGATAGGGAGGAATCACGCGCTTAATCCTGGTCAACGAGTGATCTATCTTTCCCCTCTTGTTAAAGATGCTGATAATCTTTGCTTGTCTACCGATCAGAAAATCTCATCGCATATCATAAAGTTTAACGTCAAGGAGCCCGAAATATTCGAGTTTCGGCTAAATAAGGAAACATATCAGTACAACCGATTCGTGAACCAGTTTTACAAGATTGGTGAAAGAATCGAAATCGGAGACTATCTTTTATCAGCTTCTGGCGATAAAAACTTTATATATAATTATCGACCAGTAAAGGTAGAACTGCTCGCAAGGGAACTCTGCGAAATTATCCCTGAAATCCAAACAACAGAAGGTATTGATCAGGTGGCGCGCATATTATCTAGTGAGGTCCATCCAGATTTTTATGCAATCGACCATCTCAAACATGGTGTAGTTTATTTACATGGTAAACTACCAGATCTTGTGAAGGAGTACCTGGAGTTCAAGTACAAGAGCCTGCCCGAGTTAAGATACGTCGTAGCCAATTCAGTCATTCTGGAAGGCATGAACTTGCCTATAGACACACTTTTCATTTTTAATACACGCTCTCTATATGGCAAAGAACTGATGAATTTGATAGGTCGGGTAAATAGACTCAATACGATATTTGGACAAGGTGAAAACAGATTATCACGGCTCTTGCCCAAAGTGCATTTTATCAACAATGAAGAGCACTATCGAGTTGGTAGCAAGATGGAAAACAAAATTGTCTTGCTGAGAAGTCGTGTTTTTGATGATTTGGTCGAAAATCCCACGCTTGCAGCTTTTGATATAGAAACCCTCTCGATCCCCGCAGCAACCAAAGAAAAATTTGTTGAGAAAGTATTATCTATCCAGAAAAACGAAAAATTTCTAGCCTCGACGTTAGACACGAAGGAGGATGAGATACGGGCATACATCATTCAGTCAGGAATCATTGAATTCTACAAAGATCCAACAAAAATAATAGCTCGTTTCCTTAGCGTCGCGCCATCGTTAGCGAGCAATCCTCCAGAATCATGGACTTCCGCGTCAATGATGGAAAAAATTGAATACGTCTTTCTGCGAAATATTGAAAATGTATCTGATTTTGAAGTTAGCCGCCTCTCGTTCACAGAAGCACGCAGTTACTATGAGAACCATATCCTTATCGTCCAGAAAAAGGCATTGAACGAGAATATCAACTCGTTGGTGCGTTACTTCAGAGAACGCGTGAAAAGCAGTGACAGTATGATGTACTTTGGCCTATCATACGGAGAAGAGCCCAGAGAGACCGGAGCTTATCCAAAAACCTCTGAAAATGCGTATGTAGACCTATCACAAAAGTCTGATCATGAACTAGTAAATTTAGCGATTGTCAAGCTCAAAATGGAAGACGATTTCGTTGGGTTCAAGTTGAACAAATTCATTGTAATGTTGTTTGACTACGACCTGATAAGCGTTGCTGAGTACAATAGATACATATACGGGACTACTGACGAACGAAAGATTCAACTCACGAAATACGGCCTAAGTGTTAGCATGATTGCGAGACTTGAAGCTGATGGGCAGCTTGGCAACTTGATATTCGATGATTTTAACAACCTTAAGGCAACTCCTTCGTTTAAGGAATACCTTAAGACGGTTAATGATTACTATAGATTTGAGATTAGCCGATATATAGACTGATGATAATTCACTAAAGTGAAAATCATAAAAATTCTCCAAATTGATGTTGCCCAACAATTTTTTGCACAGGACGCCGAACTGCTGGCGCCTGTGAAAATGTAGTTTACCGCTGTAACGAACTCAATTGTGGCTATTATGAATTCGCAGATTAAAAGCCGAAGAATGAAGCGAGGAGATGAAGCCAAGGTTTCTGAATTTATTTCGATTGTATTTAACGAATACGTTGCCCCAGGGTTCTCGCAAGATGGTATCGATGAGTTCATGAAGTATATCAAACCCGATACAATACAAAGCCAGCTAAAGGAAAATCATTTTGGCTTTATCGCAACACTTGGCCGAGATATTCTTGGCATTATCGAAGTTTGTAATAACAACCATATAGCTCTCTTTTTTGTGGACGGTCGCTTTCAACGAAAAGGAATAGGTAAAAAGCTTTTACAAAAAGCCTTAGAGTTATGCAGCAAAAATGATTCCAATTTTTCGAACATATCAGTCAATGCAACACCGAATTCAATAAGGGAGCCGGGGACGTTCTTTACAAATTGTACAAACAGAAACTTTCCAACCGAAAACTATTATAGTTAGGGTAGGGGAGCAGTATAGAAGTTCCGCTACGCGTCGCGAATCAACCTATCTACCGGATTATGGGTCGGTCCCAAGCCGCTTTAAAACCGTAAGGAGTTATTGAAATGGATAAAAACAAAAAGGTTGCAATCGTCACAGGTGCATCGGGGGGAATCGGGCGTGCTGTTGCGATACGACTGGCCCGTGATGGTTTTGCGGTGGTGGTTCACTATTCTGGAAATGCCAGGAAAGCGGATGATGCCGTATCTGAAATTATGCATGCTGGTGGAATGGCCATCGCGGTCCAGGCGGATGTGGCGAGCGCCGCCGATGTCGAGCGACTCTTTAAGAAAGCGGTAGACACCTTTGGCGGGGTCGACGTGGTGGTGAACTGCGCAGGGATCATGATGTTGTCTCCCATTGCCGAAGGTGATCTCGCAATTTTTGACAAGGTAATTGCGACGAACCTGCGGGGAACCTTTGTGGTATTAGGCCAAGCTGCGCATCATGTTTCGGCAGGCGGACGAATTATCGCGCTCTCAAGCAGCGTAATCGCAAAGGCATTTCCAACTTATGGCCCCTATATCGCGTCTAAAGCGGGAGTTGAAGGGTTGGTTAAAGTGCTTGCCAATGAGCTGCGCGGCCGCAATATCTCTGTCAACGCCGTCGCACCCGGCCCCGTTGCCACGGAACTGTTTCTCAAGGGTAAGAATGAGGCCCAGATCGAACAGCTGAGCAAAATTCCTCCCCTGGAGCGCCTGGGCCAGTCCGATGATATCGCCAACGCGGTCTCATTCCTCGCCGGCCCCGACGGTGGCTGGGTGAACGCGCAGGTTCTACGCGCCAATGGTGGCTTTGCTTAATGTTTCATGTATTGAGGGGGCTGATGGCGATGATACACCATCTACCTGCCTGAACAAACGCAACTATTCCTATCCTCAAGCAATCCCGCCGACACAAAGAGCCGCGCGGGGGGAGGAAAGGACGTTGTTTACAAATTATACAAACTATCTCGATTTAGGATACGTGCGCTTTAAGCGAAAGCGATTACAACCGAGGAACCGGATGCGGGAAAACCGCACGTCCGGGTTTGTGCGGGAGGTGCTGGATAACCGGCGTTCCTACCGCGAGATAATCTGAAATAGCGAAATGCTAAATCCATTCAATTTCCTGACACACTTGAGAGGACCACGGGAAAAAGCTTATCACATGAGGCAGGAAAACCAACTTCAGCTAAAAATCCGCATCATTTTCTTCTGGGTGCTGTTCGCCGCTTTTTCCGGCAGTTTGGTCGTATTACTTGCCGCATACTCCGCAAGTACCGGCGGGGAACTGTGGGCCGGTCTCGCGGGTGCCGGATGGACGGGCCTGGTCTTTTTTTTTATGTTCCTTTTCCTTTTAGGCGTATATGGGAGCATTGTCGCCGTTTTCCTCTTTCTCCTCCGCAAATTAAAATTCTTCACAAAGTCGGACGCCTCTGAGGCAGACCCTGCTCGCCGGCAATTTATCAACCAAGCCGTCCAGGGGGGGCTCATTCTTCTTTCCGCCGGCCTGGCCCGAAGCGCGAGTCTGCATGCCGCAGAATTGCCGGTGGCCAGGGTCATCCCGCTACCCGTCAAGGGGCTGCCGAAGGATCTGGACGGCTTTCGCATTGTTCATCTGACGGACATTCACGCCGATCCCTTTACCAGCCGGGACTGGGTGGAGGCCATCGTTCGCATCGCCAACTCCCTGGTCCCGCATGTGGTCGCCATTACCGGGGACCTCGCTGACGGTCCGGTCAAACGAATGGCCGGCATTGTCCGACCACTAGCGGACCTTTCGGCACCCTTCGGCCGCTATTTCGTTACCGGCAACCACGAATATTACATGGCGGCCCAGGGGGTCGAAAACTGGATT
Organism: uncultured Desulfosarcina sp.; assembly: GCF_963664155.2. GTDB lineage: Bacteria > Desulfobacterota > Desulfobacteria > Desulfobacterales > Desulfosarcinaceae > Desulfosarcina. The sequence continues at coordinate 1,243,840 of NZ_CAXXXH010000002.1, read as the reverse complement.
TCACACCTGGAACATCTCGGATTTCACGTGCTGCTCAACAGCCACCGGTTGCTGACTCGAGGTGCCGGAACCGTTTTGCTTGGAGGCGTCACCGATTACTCGGAGGGAAATAATTTTCCCGGGCATGCCTCCAGTCCCTCCGCAGCGATCCGGGATGCGGCCCCTGCCGATGTCCGGATTCTGATGGCCCACCAACCCAAAAGCGTATTTGAGGCCGCCGAGGCGGGCTTCGACTTTCAGTTTTCCGGGCACACCCACGGCGGGCAGTTTTTTCCGGGCCAGATCATGATGGCAATCGCCCAGCCTTTTGTGTCCGGCATGCACCGGTTTCGGTCCACGTCGATCTACGTCAACTCCGGCGTCGGGTGCTGGGGGCCGCCGTCCCGGCTTGGATCTACGGCGGAAATCGCGGCCTACGTTCTGCGAACCGAATAGCGGGAGTCATGTGAATCCCGCGGGCAGTGGGGGCGCCAGTCTTATACTGCCGCCAAAGTCAGAGGGATATGACTTGCTGGAAATCCAGCGCGAAAAAGAATTTACCAGACAATTTTTTACACCCAACCCAAAAAGGGGGATAAATGAAATATTTTTCCATCATCCTGGTTGGTTGTATTTTGATTCTTGCGTTCTCCAGTTCCGGTGCCGACGCCTGCTCCGGTTTTCAGCTCAAACATTCGGGCCAAATTTTCGTGGGCAAGAATTACGACTATATGGTGCCCGATTGCCTGGTCATGGTCAACAAGCGGGGACTGAAGAAAACCGCCATGCCCTATTTCTGGTCCGATGATAACCCCGACATCGGGACGCCGGCGAGCTGGACTGCCAAATACGGATCCATCACCTTCAACCAGTACGGCCGGGAGGTGCCCGCCGGCGGCATGAACGAAAAGGGCCTGGTGGTCGAATCCACGGGCCTGTTCGGCGCAGGAAAATACCCGGCCCCCGACAAGCGGCCCTCCATCTTAATGTGGCAATGGATTCAGTATCAGCTGGATAATTTCGCCACAGTCCAGGAGGTGATGGACAGCGACGCCTTCATTCGAATCCGGCCCAAAAAAGGGATCCGTAACCACTATTTTGTCAGCGACAAAGCGGGCAATTGCGCGGTGGTGGAGTTTATCGGCGGGGAAAAAGTGTATCATTTAAATGAAAAACTGCCGTACAAAGTCCTGACCAACGATATTTACACCGAATCGGTGGATTTCTACCATCAAAACAAGATCCCGAATCCCGACCGGTTCAAATCCATCGAGCGATTCATCAGGGCGGCAAACATGGTGAAGGCATTTGACGCCGGCAATGGTACCGGGCCTTTGGATTACGCCTTTGACATCCTGAAAAGCGTGAGTTGGAGCGTGACCCGGGAAAGAAAAGGCGTTACCTACACCAGCGGCACCCGGTGGAGCATCGTGTACGATCCCATCCATCTGCGGATTTATTTCAAAACCTTTGACAACCAAAAAGTGCGCTCCATCCGTTTGGATGCCTTTGATTTCGCCTGCGCTGCACCGGCCAGGATTTTTGAAATCAACGCCCGGACATCCGGGGATGTCACGGAAAAATTCGCGGATTACACCCGGACGGCCAACCTTGACCTCATCAAAAACGCCTTTGATAAAACGATTTTTCTGCCCAAAATGAAAGACGAGGTGCTTGATCGGCTTGCCCAATATCCGGCCAGCTTCACATGCCAGGAATAAAAAGGCAGACAGCGATAGCGACCATTAATAAGTTGAGCCATATTATAAACCACTGCGTGGACAGCGGACCGGGAAAACGCTGCCATTCTTAGCTTTAGCGTAGTCACCATTGAACGCATCATTTGCGTAGGTCGAGATCGTTTTCCCGTCCGGTCACGCAAAACGTTAGCGCGCCAAGCGAAGCTTGGTGCATCTTGCAGGGTGCAAGTCCCTGTCGGGTAAGGATTAGCCATCCACCCGTATCGAGTGTTGCGCCTGTGGCGGAGCAAAATAACGCGATCAAGACAGGTGAAGCGTACACAGAGAATCATGCAGGCCGTAGGGGAGGCCGCGCTCCCTGAAGAGCTGGTACAGCTTCGAAATGCCAATTGCGGACGCCGAGGGTTTTAACGTGCGCCGAAGGCAATACAGAAGCATCCGTTTTGGCAAGGATGTGGAGGTCTGCCGGAGTCATCAGGCCGTGGCATGCATGAAGAGATGCACACAGGAACTTGGGAGGCCCATTTGGCTCCTGGGTGTCATAAGGTATGGCGATATTGAGGCACGAAAGGGAAACCCGGAAACAGGACTATGCGCAAACCTAAATGATACCATGAGGAAGGGGAACTTAAGCGAAAACGTGTAGGAACCCTATGGTCATTTGGGAGTCGGATCAACCCATAGTACTCTGAGACGGTCGCGCCGATCACATGGGGAAGGGGTTGACAGTGGTATGCAGCCCTCAAAGGAAACTTCGCACCGGACATGTAGGGCTGGATCATGCAAGCAAACCTCACTGTGGGGAACAGCAACGTTTCATAACAGGAATCGCGGAAGCGAGTACCACTGAGGAGCCCGGTGCGGGAATACCGCACGCCGGGATCTGTGCGGTGGGTGCCGGGTAACCGGCATCCCTACCACGACTGCTGTTAAATATGGAGGCAGTAAATGGAAATCAAATCAGTTCGTTGTCTATGCTTCTCTCCAACTGGAACAACAAAGAAAATTGCAGAAAGTATTACTCAGGGCATTCGTCCTGAATTTATAGAAATGATTGATATAACCAAAAGGGCGCAACGCAATGGTCCACCATTATTAGGCGAAGACGATATTGTTATTCTCGCAACCCCAGTATATTACGGTCGTGTGCCAGAGGAAATTTTGCCATACTTAACATTATTAAAAGCGACGCATACTCCTGTTGTGCTTGTTGCGGTATATGGAAACAGAGCATTTGAAGATGCCCTCAAAGAATTATATGATATAGCTGTGGAGGCTGAATTTATTCCGGTAGCTGGAGGAGCCTTTGTTGCCGAGCATTCGTATTCCTCAAAAAATTATCCGATTGCACAAAATCGTCCTGACGAAAGTGATATCCGGAAAGCGCAGGAATTTGGTGCTGCGATTCGAAAGAAACTGCAAAAAGTGGAATCATCGGGGCATTTAACTGCTATTACAATTCCCGGCCAGTCTCCTTATATCGAACCCGTAAACTTAAATATGATAAAAGAGGCCCGATCGGTTGTAGCCCTAACCCCGGAAACAGACACATCAAAATGCACACAGTGCGGACAATGTGCCGAAGTGTGTCCTACCGGAGCAATTTCTCCTGATGATGTAACTCAAACAGACAGGTGGCAATGTCTTATATGCTTTGCATGTGTGAAAATCTGCCCGGAAGAAGCAAGGCAAATGAACGAGCCAAATTTTCAATCCGCTATTCAGGCACTACAACAAAACTGCCAGGATAGAAAAGAGCCAGAAATATTTTTCTAAAATGATAAAAAAGCATAACCTCGCTCTTTCAGCGGAGCGAAAAAAGCCGCGCCCGCTGAAGAGCACGTTACGGGGGGAGGAAGGGACGTTGTTTACAAATTATACAAACTATCCTGATGTAGGGTGCGGGGACAGGCGGGACGTCCATCAATTTATAAACAACCATCCTTCTTCCTTGTATTTGGATATACCCTCATGACTGCTGCAAAGATTTCAACTCCGAATAACATCGAAACTTGCTACGAGATCTTTGGTAATGAAGCAATCTCACCGCCAATGGAAAGGGGCTGCGGGACATTTCATTAAATCATAAAAAACTATTTAAGCGTTCCGGGGGAATTTAGCAGGGAAAGTCACTAATATAATTTTTTCAGATCTTAAAACCAGTTGGATAAGGTATCGGAGATCTGTAATGAGACATGACAAGTTTTTTGTACTATGCTTTCTAATCTTTATCATAGCGACAGGATGCGATAAAAAAATCCCCTGTTACCCGCCTGAACACTACGAATCGGAACCTGGCGCCCCTTACATTGCTGAAGAAGTACGGATCCCAACTTCAAAAGGGTACGCTTTAGCGGGAACCCTCACGTTACCGTCTGTTGATGCTTCTTCCTGCCCGGCAGTCCTTTTAATAACAGGTTCAAGTCCCCAGGAACGCGATCACATGCAGGACAGACATAAGCCGATGAGTCTGTATCGACCTTGCCGCCAGATAGCAGACGCAATATCCAGGGAAGGTATTGCTGTCCTGCGCATGGATGACCAGGGAACCGGATGTTCAGGAGGTAATGCATTAGAAAATGTGACAATTCAGGAAAGGGCGGATGATAGCAGGGCAGGGGTCGCATACCTCAAAAATAGAAAAGAAATCGATGGAGAATGGATCGCATTGCTGGGTCTTAGCGAAGGCGCGAACATTGCGCCTTTGATTGCCGCCTCCGACCCGTCCATCCGGGCTGTGGTCATGATGGCCGCAACGGCTACAAACGGCTATAAGATCATTGAATACCAGCAAAGGCGCAAGATTGACGAACGATCTGATTTGTCCGAAACCGAGAAAGAGCAAGAGTTTGCAAAATCGATGCGTGGACTGAGGCGCGCACTTGCCAGAGGAGAAGGCGGGCTTTGGTTCAGATCATTCATTGAGTATATGCCGCTGCCGACAGCCGAACATGTCTCCTGCCCGGCATTGATACTTCACGGGGACAAGGATGCCCAGGTCCCGGTCGACCACGCGGATTTATTGGCAAAAACGATGCGCACAAGCGGAAATGAAGACGTGACGGTCGTCATTTTCAGAAATCATAATCATCTATTTCTTGAAGATCCAAATGGAAACAGGAGCGGCTACGCAAAATTGTTGCAGCATACCAACCAGTTGCCTGAACAAGTGCTATCAACCATTGCCGACTGGCTCGGAAACCATCTGTTGGGTGATTGAAGACAACAGGGTCGCCTCCTAATTGTTAACTTTTTAGATGGTATCTGCTTTGATCAACCTATATGGAGTCGGGGACGTATGATTCCGGGACGATCTTAACTTATAAACTTGTAGGTGACCCGGATCTCGGTGCGAAAGACAGGGTCCTAGTTACCGATAAGCTGTAGGGAAGAGTTGTGGATATTCTTTAAAAAATGACCAACCAGCAGGAGATCAACTGAATTTGCGGGGTAATTATCATGAGCATGGAAACCTTTCTTAAAATAAGGGAGATGGGAGGCAATTTAAAGACACAACGGCAGAATGAAGGGACCGATTATGCCTACATGACTGCCCCTTGCGGTTTGCCATGTTTTGAATGCTATCTCTATCTGGCCCAGTTTGACCAGGAGATGGCCGAAACCATCGCTGGCGTTTTCAATGCTCCGGTGGATGCCATCAAATGCAGGGGTTGCCGGGCCGAAGAAGGCAAATGCGCTCATCACCCCATGGAATGCCGGGTGTACCAATGCATCGAAGGTACCGGCATGCAAACCTGTGCCGAGTGCAGCGAGTTTCCCTGCGAATACCTTCATCCCTACCGGGACCAGGCGGAAAAATGGCACAACACCAAGGTCTACAATCTTTGCCGCATAAAAAAACTCGGTCTTGAAAAGTGGGCTGCAGAGGAGGCGGCCGGGATCCTGGACAAATATTTCTACGGCACCTGGACTTTATAAGGACAGTTTGAAGGCCTGAAAAAGAGAAAATCGGGAAACAAACAGATCCCGCAATTCCATTTCCTGCTTTTTAATTTTTCACGGGGGCAAGCATGGCTAAACTCTGGGAGGGCAGTCGGGACTTCCATATGCTGAAGAACAGCGAAACCGCATTTTAATTATCAACTATTGGTGGCCGAAAAGACATAGTTTACAAATTGTACAATCCGAATATTTCAGGGAAAGATGGCATACCGATGGATATCGAGGAGGAAAACGATGATTAGAGCATGTCAGTTTGTTCAGGGAAACTACATTGGCGGGCTTATCGCTCCGAACGACAACGGAGTGTGCTTTTCCCTCAGCATCGCCTGGCTGGCCGAGAAAAAAGATGCCGGCTACATTTCAACGTTGAAAAGTGCCAACGCCATTCAGACAATCTATAACAATGGTAATGATAAACGAACCATTATCCAGGCCAGCGCCAACGGCTTGGGCGATGTTCCGCCTTCATCAACCCCCAACGCCGTTATCGGGGTCGTAACGACTCAATACGGCAATGTGAACGGCATCAATCCCATTCCCCTTGCTCAATCGAACTTCCCCGCCGCCGCCGCAACCTTTACGGCAGCCGCCCAAGACAACGTATTCGCTTGGATGGTCAACACTGCCGCTGGTGGACGCGGGCATGTGGTTGCCTGGCGCCGAGCAGTTCGCCTATTTTTTGATGCAAACTTTGGCGTTTACGTAAATGCCAGCGCCGCGGACATCGCCAATCATCTAAATGCAAATTATCTTGCGCAATACAACGTCTACCATGTTGTCAGTTTTGCTGCGTGAGCTGTGGGCCACCCGGGATGTCAATCAATTATAAGTAGGCAACCTATTTTGAACAGAGGGGCAGTCGGGGGAGTGGGGGACACTCTTTACAAATTGGTCAAAAGAAGGAATCAAAGGCCACATCATAAATCTTAATTTTTGGAACCTTAGCTGTATGAACAAAATCCAACTTGTCCAGGCCCTAAGAGACGCCGATGGACGCCTTACCAAACCGGAGGCCGAAAAAATCGTCAACCTCTTTTTCGATGAAATCGCCAACGCTCTGGCAAAAGGTGAGAAGAGAGTGGAAATCCGGGGGTTTTGCTCCTTTTCTGTAAGGGAATACAGGTCCTACACCGGCCGCAATCCCAAAACGGGTCAGCCGGTGAAAATTGAACCTAAGAAGCTCCCTTTTTTCAGGCCGGGCCAAGAATTAAAAGCAAGGGTGGATCGTCGGGAGGGTTAACGAAATGAATGCGAAAAGGGATTATTACAAAAACCACGTCGACCGGAGAGTCAGGATCAGGAAACTGATTTATTTCATAATTTTCCTGATAACGTTTTGCATCATTTTATACGATTCCTTCATCAACGCGCTGCCATTTCATTATATATTGTTCTTCCTTCTCGGCAGGATGATGATCCTGGTATCGGCTAAAACACAAAAAGTCAGACAAAGGGAAACCGATAATAAATTCACCCTCGAACGGAATTTCACAGGGATCGTGATCATTGTTGCTGTCATAATTTCAAGGATTTTCATATTTCCTGGAATTTTAACAGAACTGAACGTCGTTTTTATATCTGATGCGGTTTTGTTGATCGGCACGGGCTGGTTTTTAGGAAGGATTAAATTGATTTCCGCTAAAATCGAAGAAAAGGCTTTTTCCGGTTTTGGGCCCGTTGACACTCTTGGGTAGATCAAAAAAAGATGACAAGAAAAACCATAGTAACGGTACTATTAATGATGGTGTCTCTTTTTAACATCGCTTCCAGTTTCGCTCAGGATCCCAATCGATTGATGCTTGTAACCAATGAATTCCCTCCGTATGCCTCCTTTAAGGATGGCCAGTTCTCCGGAATAGCTGTTGATATTATTACAAAATTAATGAGTCAGGCCGGCTATCCCGGAAAAATCATCATACTGCCCTGGAAACGTGCGCTGCAATACTCGCAAAACCAAAAGATGATGCTATTCCCCTATACCAGAAGGCCTTACAGGGAAAAATCCTTTAAGTGGATTGGCCCTATTCTGAATGACCGGTTTGTATTTGCCGTTCGCAGTTCGGATAAAAGAATCTTTTCAAACATCGATGATTTTAAAAACCTCCAGATAGGTGTCAATGAAAGCACACCAACTGCCTTCCGTTTACATGAACTGGCTTTTGAAAAACTTCAGATTGTTACTTCGGAAAAATTTAATGCTAAGAAGCTGGTTGCCGGCAATAGAATCGATGCCTGGTACGCACCCTATTTGATACTAAAATATACCATTCAATTTGAAAAAATAGCAGAAAAAGAAATCAGAATCGCTTTCCTCGATATTGGTGTGGATATGTATATTGCCGCATCTTTAAGCGTACCGGATGAAACAATCGCTTTATGGCAGAAAAACCTCGATGAAATGAAAGAAAACGGAACATACCAACTTATTTTATCAAAAAGCATCTATAAACCACGATGAAGCTTGGAATTCGGGGTCGCCAAGCTAACCAAATGACCTAAAACCAGATAGCCGAGGTCGTGTTCGAAAATCTTTCCGGGGGCGGGGTAAACGCGCAGCCCGCCAGAGTCGATGAACTCCGAACATTTGGCAGAGCAATCGAAATCACTGTTCTCTTCCCGCCGCCAGTAGATAACCAGTTTCAAATCAGTCGGTGATTCAGTCGCTGTCGATATCAAATTTGAAGGTGTGCTGGCCACCGACTTGCCAAACGGGATGAGGGCGGGTGACACCCTGCGACTAACCGGGCGCTCCGAATTCCAGTTTCAAGAAGGCAAATTATATCGAATAACGGATTTTAGCTGATGGATTGACCGTGGAACAAATGTGTTCATTGGAGGGAACGTTCCTCGCCACTTATGACACATGACGAGGATTTTTTCTGCCAGAGGCAATTGAATTTTTCTGGAAATAAAATTTTTTGTTGTGTCTTTTTTGACTTTACGGTATCTGATTTAAAAATTTTAAAACCGGCAACTCAACATGTCGAAAATAGAATAGCTTTCTATAAAGTCCAAGTTCCTGAAAAATGATCAAATCCGAACTGTTGATCGACAACTGCAGCGTTCCTCATTGCCTTATGTTTGAGTTAAACCCCATTGGGACCGTTTTATCCACGGTAAATGAAGGTATAATTATAAAAGCCAATCATGCTTTTTTTAAATCTACAGGATATGGAGAAGAAGCGGTTGGCAAGTCTTCAATCGAATTGGGACTCTGGCCGGATCAAAAAGAAAGGCTTGCTTTTGTCCAGTCCCTCAAAGAAAAGAAAAAACTATCAGCCTTCCCGATTACGCTTCGAAGAAAAGACGGAGAATTACGTGACTGTTTATGTTCAGCCTGTCTGATCCAGGTTAACAGCCAACTTTATTCCGTGAGCGCCACAACCGAATTGTCGAACCAAGAACCGACCAAAGAAGCGTTGGCGCATAGAGATAAAACAATTTTGTATCAGGAACTTCAACTTAGTAAAATATGTACAACGCTTGAAGTGCTGCTTGAACAACGGAATAAAGAAAATATTCGTATTTACGAAAAGATATCTGCAAATTTGAAAAATAATATTTCCCCTTTTGTCGAAAAATTAAAGGAAGAACAAATAAGTTCAGATGCGCGAATGTATTTGAATATAATCAGTAACAATCTGGAAAAGATAGTTGATTATGATACCGGTTTCGAAACTTTATCGAGTAAAAAATTAACTCGCACCGAAAGCCTCATCATTGACTTGATTAAGCAAGGAAAAAGAAGTAAGGAAATTGCGAATTTACTCAATGTATCAACTGCGGCGATTTCTTTCCACCGGAACAATATTCGGAAAAAGCTCGGTCTTAACAAGAAAAAAGAAAGCCTATCAACCCACCTGCACTCTAAGTAGTTCTCATTTTTCTGCGAATTCGCCAATCTATTAGGTTTATACCTCATATTTTACTGATATTTATTTAATATCAACTATTCCAATTTTATCCCGATACTGCTTTCGATGTCATACTGAATCAAATTTTTTAAATAAATTTTAGCTTTTTATCGGATATCTCTATCTAAGGTACAATGCGAATCTTTAACCATTACTTATAGCGTCGCTTGTTGGAAAGTGATGTTACGTAAAAGCAAAACAGTCACGGTGAAAACTGAAATTGGCAAACCTTACAACTGAAGAAATGGAGGACCGCAATGCTTAACAACATCAAAATCTCTACCAAAATCGTTATCGGATTCAGCATCGTTTTAATCCTGATGCTTATGGTTGGCTATATCGGAATGACCGGAATGACCGGAACGGTTGACCGTGTCGTTAAGGCAGACGATGTCAACCGGATGGTAAAAATGATCCAACAGGCTCGTCAACATGAGAAAAATTTCGTCATCCGTGGCGATCAAGAGTATGTCGACAAGGTCGCTGAAGTATTGGCCAGCTTGGTCAAGCAGGTTAACGAGACCAAAGAAAAATTCGACCAGGCTGTCAACAAAGAACAGATGGACGAGGTTTTAACCAAAGTTAATGAATATAACGCTGCATTCAGTCAGTATGTGGCGATCGAAAAGGACAAGGCTCTGTTGATGGAACAGATGAGAGCCAGGGCTCGGGATACCATATCAAAACTTGAAGAAATCCGTACGGACCAGAAGGAACAATTGGGCGGGATATTAAAAAATAAAAATTTATCTGAAAACCAGGCCGAGTTCCAGGCAAGCCTGAACGATAAACTTGTCAAAGCGGATGATGCCAACCGGATGATTAAATGGTTCATCGATGTCCGGAAAAATGAAAAAGAGCTGATCCTTTCAGGCGAGCAAAAGTATCTGGATGCAATTACGGAACGCATGAAAGAGGCCACGGCGCTGGGTGTTGATCTGAAAAAGAGATTTCAAAGCCCCAAAAACATAACTCAAATTAATTCGGCTTTGGACTCCCTGTCAGCGTATTACACAGAATTCAATAAGTTTTTCGGCAAGATCGCTGATCAGAAAAAGAGCGATCAGGCAATGGTGGATGCCGCCCGTACCGCACGAGAGGTGTGTGATACAGCCCGGGCTGATCAGAAAACCAAAATGGAAGCCCAGATCAAACGTGCCAATTTCATGATCTATTCATTCTGCGGCATCGCCCTGTTAATCGGTGGAATAATTGCTGCGTGGATCGCTTTGACCATCAAAAAATCGATGGCATATGCAGTTGGGATCTCAACGCGGGTGGCCGGTGGCGATCTGACCCAGGATATTGAAGTCAGCAGCAAGGATGAGATTGGAGAACTGTTGTCGGCCATGAAGCGCATGGTCGACAATTTGCGAAAAATGTTTACTGATATCACCAAGGGCGTAGAGACCCTGGCTTCTTCATCCACCGAGCTTTCGGCGATCTCCCAGCAGATGTCGTCCAACTCCGAACAGTCCGCCGGAAAGTCGGCCAATGTAGCCACCGCCGCCGAAGAAATGTCCGCCAACATGAATTCGGTGTCAGCTGCCGCGGAGCAGGCTTCGCAGAATGTAGGGATCGTGGCCTCGGCCGCAGAGGAAATGAGTTCGACCATCCAGGAAATCGCCCAGAATACGGAAAAAGGGCGTTCAATCTCTTCAGACGCCGTCAATCAGACCACCAGCGCCTCCCAGAAGATGGAACAGCTGGGGAAAGCAGCCCAGGCGGTGGGGAAAGTCACCGAAACCATAACGGACATTTCCGAGCAGACCAACCTGCTGGCCCTCAACGCGACCATCGAGGCTGCCCGTGCCGGCGAGGCGGGCAAGGGTTTTGCCGTAGTCGCCAATGAGATAAAAGAATTAGCCAAGCAGACATCCGAGGCTACCCTGCAGATCCGCCAGCAGATCGAAGGCATCCAGGATTCAACGCAGAGCACCGTTTCTGAGATTAAACAGGTGACCGAGATCATCAACGAGGTCAATGACGTCGTCGGCAATATCGCTTCGGCAATCGAAGAGCAGTCCATCGCCACCAAGGAGATTGCCGGCAATGTCGCCCAGGCATCCCAGGGTATTGAAGAGGTAACCCGGAACGTGACTGAAGCCTCAACCGTTTCGGGGGAGATTTCAAAAGATATCGTTGAGGTCAATACCGCTTCCCAAGAGATCGCCAATGCCAGCTCACAGGTCCGAATGAGTGCAGAGGAGTTATCCACGCTTTCCGAACGGTTAAAGGAGATGGTTGAGCAATTCAAGCTGTGATCCGGTTGACCGTTCAAAAGAGTATATAGGTTTACGGAAATTTTCAATCGCGGATGAAACGGGCTTTAAGCATCGATGCTTTCACATAAGCCGGGAAACCGGCTTATCAAGGAGAGAGAAATATGGAAGACAAACATTACTATGACAATGCGGTTGGATTGTTAACCGCGAAATCCGAAGCATTAATTGAACAATATCCACGCCTGAAAAGACTGCAGTCGGAAGTCGATCGGCGACTGTCCAATGCCTCGGATAAAGATAGTCGGCAGGAGATATTGAACATCATGTATCATGCCAGCAGAAATGAACTGCATGCCGGATTAAATCGCCTGAACCGGCTATTGGACTCCTTTTCTGCACCTGAAACCGAACTGCTTTCATGAAACAACGCACAATAGATATGCGGGATCGTAAATGTCCATATCTCCGATAATCCTGATCGTCGATGACGAGCTTCGCATGTGCGCAAGCCTGGAGGCTCTTCTCAAAAGCAACGAATATGAGATATCCACGGCGAACTGTGGCCGGGCCGCACTGGTTTTATTAAATAATTTGGTATTCGACCTGGCCATTCTGGATGTCCATTTGTCGGATTTGACGGGCCATGCAATTTTGAACCATATCAGGTCCCATTGTCCTGACACCCCGGTGATCGTCATTACCGGGGATGCGGATCTCGACTCCGCGCTGTCCGCCCTGAGAAGCGGTGCGTACGACTACCTTCGAAAGCCGTTTGAATTTGATGAACTCCTCAAGACCGTGGAAAACGCCCTGGCTCAGAGAGCACTGAAAAGGGAAAAGGAAACCCTTGACAGGGAGCTGAACCTTTCCGAAGAAAAATACCGTTATCTGGTGCAGAACAGCCCGGACATAATCTATACGCTGGATACGGACGGGAATTTTACCTTCTTGAGCAGTGCGGTGGAACACCTGTTGGGATTTACGCCCGATGATTTGATCGGCAAGCACTATTCCACGATAGTGTGTGAAGAAGACCGGAAAAAGGCCAACTGGCATGTCAACGAGAGACGACGGAAAAATCGCGCCACGTCGGGGCTTGAACTGCGCCTGAAGCTTACCGGGCAGGTTTTGCGCCATACCCGCAAAGCCGACTTTTTGACCGTTGAACTCAAGTCCATGGGGATCTACGATCCATCCATGCCGGATGGGAAAGACCGGCATGTCGGCACCCATGGCGTTATACGGGACATCAGCCAGCGAAAGCGGCTGCAGGCCCAGCTGCAAAATGCAGAACGGATGGATTCTCTTGGCACACTCGCGGGCGGCATTGCGCACGATTTTAATAATCTGTTGATGGGCATTCAGGGCCGGTCATCATTGATGTCCATGGACCTGGATGAGTCGCACCCGCACGTGGAACATCTATCCGCCATCCATGAATACATCCGTAGCGCGAGCGAGTTGACCAATCAGCTGCTGGGATTTGCCAGAGGCGGAAAATACGAGGTCAAGCCCACCGATATTAACGAATTGATTCTCAAGACGGCCAGGATGTTCGGCCGGACAAAAAAAGAGGTCAGCATCCATACCCAATTTAAAAATAAGCCTATTGTGGTGGAATCTGACCAAAGACAGCTCGAACAGGTGCTGATCAATCTGTACGTGAATGCATGGCAGGCAATGCCCGATGGCGGGGAACTGTACCTTGGGACAAAAATTGTCGCATTGGACAGCGACTTTTGTGCCCCCTATCAACTGGAACCGGGACATTATGCCCATGTGTCCGTCACCGATACCGGTATCGGTATGGGAAGAAAGACCCTTCGGCGGATATTCGATCCTTTTTTTACCACAAAAGAAAAGGCCAAGGGGACGGGCCTGGGTTTGGCGTCGGCCTATGGAATCATAAAAAACCACGACGGAATCATCACTGTCTACAGCGAAGAGGGACACGGCGCAACTTTCAATATTTATTTGCCGATGTCCGACAAGATGGCAGTCCCGGATCTTCCGACAGACAGAAAAATCGCCAGGGGTTCCGGGACGGTGCTGCTGGTTGACGATGAAGATATGATTTTAGAAGTCGGCCAGGCGTTGCTGGAAAGATTGGGGTACCGTGTCGTAGCGGTAAATAGCGGGGAGGCGGCTGTTGAGGCAGTTCAACGGATGGGCTCGAAAATTGATCTGGTACTCCTGGACATGATTATGCCGGGAATGAGTGGCGGTGAGGCGTTTGATCGTATCCGGGAGATTCGGCCGCAGATGCGGGTCATCCTTTCCAGTGGATATACCATCGATGGGCAGGCCCGCCTGATCATGCAGCGCGGCTGCAACGGTTTTATTCAAAAACCGTTTAATGCGGCAGAGATCTCTCAGAGACTTCGGCAGTTATTAGACAGTGATGAATGGTCCGGATAAAAAAGGATTCCCATATCGAACAAATATGCGGAGATCTATGGTCATACTTTTATACGTTTCTATGGGGAAGAGGGATGCGCTTTTCTTATAAATTTCGGGATCCGGGGTTCCACCGTTGCAAGCTTCGTCAAGAGAAAAAACTCCTCCCCGAATAAAACTTGGCACCGATTTGCTTGACGACAAACTCACCGACTGGTTATTCCGTTCCGCATCATACCTGAGCTTTTTGTTTACCTCGGTTGCGGAGCCATTGATCGATCCGAACCAGTCACCCAATTTTCAATTTTTAGATTCGGTATCCGGGTAAATTCTTTTTCGTTGTTCGTGACAAGCGTGCAGCCAACGGAAAGTGCATGAGCGGCGATTAACATATCAAGCGAACCAATAGGTGTGCCCAGTTTTTCCAAACGGGTTCTGAGATCACCATAATAGTGGGCAGCGTCATCGCCATAAGGCAGGATTTCAAGGGGTGCGATAAATTGGGCCAGAGCCATCTGGTTCTGCTCGGGCCTCGAGCTTTTTGAAACACCGTAGGAAAGCTCGCTCAATGTAATCGACGATACCCCGATTTGAGAAATTTCAGTCTGCTTAAAACGCTCTATGACGTTGGCGGGCTTTCGCTTGATAAAATAAATACAGATATTTGTATCGAGCATGAATCTCATTCGAATGGCTCCCGGGAATCATGGTCGGGTTGATGTCTGCTATCCATAAAGTCCTCGGTAAACTGATCAAGACTGTTGACCAGGGAGGACCATGGATCGTCTTTTGGCAAAAGGACAACCATCTTGCCGATTTTTTTTATGAAAACATCATTTCCGGAGAACCTGAAATCTTTGGGCAGCCTTACCGCCTGGCTGCGGCCATTGATGAATATTTTTGCGGTTTGCATGGTACACCTCCGACTGACTTTGATAGATACCAAAGTATATATCTCGGTTGGGCGGAATGTCAATGAGTGGAAAACCTGAAGATTTCAGGATAAATTACTTGCGCGGCGCAAATAGACGAACCGCACAGTTAAATTTCGCGAACCTTGCCGGCCTTCACTGTTCCGGGGTGAAGTAAACCGCTTATAAGTTTAGGATCTATAGTAGAATTGATATCTTGACAAAATCGACCATTCTTTCTATAGGCAAAGTTCAACTGATCGGAAGCAGCTTTACAGCATTACGAAAATGCTTTATTCCCCATCATAATCGACGATAGCAATTCGTAAACAACCAAGGCCAAGAAGGCACGCGGGCGAAAGTCCGTTCACTTCCTGGCCTTTTCTATTTTGGGATCCTGCTTGAGGCAAGCCGTGTCATCGTTTGCCGATTTTCAGCAATGCTGCTGGAATTTTAAGCTTTTTTTCCAACCTACCCAGTATTTGTGCCTTGGCGTAAGGAAGAAGGACCATTGAATTATAATCTGGAAAAACGCATTTCTTCACGTCATCTTATCGAGGGGCCGATAACGCTGCATTTCAACATTGGGGAACCAAAGGAGATTCATGCCAATGTGCTAAATTGCAGCGAAGAAGGAATTTGCTTTCTTTCAAGGAAACGGCTTAGCCCTGGTGTTACCATTTTATTCAAATCCCTGAATTGTAGATACTTGTGTTCTTGCAAGGATAGAAAAGAATGTCTTCTGCGGTCCATTAGTTTCATAACTGTCAAGTGGTGCAAGGAAGACTCGCAAGATGGCGCGCCCGTCTTCATAATGGGAGCGGCGTATATGATGCCCCAATGATATGGTGTGATGAAGGGGATAATCATATGGTCAAGGGATTAAGATCTTTAATGCATCCGTTTTAGAAACTACAGGAAAGATCGAAGGTGTGGTTGCAGTTTCTGACAAACCCGATTCCGTTGATGGGTTACCTGTTATCACAGTTTTATTCTGACGACTTGGAACCGGGAGATAAGTGGATTTTTGTATTGTAAACCTTCAATAGTGTTATAGATATGATACCGTTAGAGGCAAATTCAAAAATAGTGTTTTGACTTGTTTCAAGAGGTTTAGTTTAGTCCTCCTTTTTGAGGGAAAAATCCGCACGATATCCAAAAAGTTTCCACTCACCACTAATCTCCTGCCCGAATCGTTTGGCAGAAAATGTGCCTTTGGAATCTGATGATACTCCAGACAGTGTTTTGCCTTCAATCGTATAGTTTCCGGTTGATGGGCCTTTCCGCGCACTGGGTTTTCTTTCCGAAACATAGGTATCATTCTCTAGGAAGGTAAATGAAAGAGTACCATTTAAGGAATCCGTTCCCTTCCAGGTGCCTAAAATATCTTTCTTGGTAATTGGGTCAGGATCTGGCTCATCTTCCAGTCCTCCAACATATTTTGTTAACCAGGCCCAAAGGATTGGCTTTTTTTCTGCCCACCACCTTTTCACGGGGTTGGTTTCGTAAAGCCTGCCATTTGCATTGTATGTCGCATTTCCCATGTCTGAGGCCGTGTATTTCAGTTCTTCGTCATTGAACTCAAGACGGACTTCTCCAAAACGAGCATCGCCAATATATCGATAGGTGTAGGCAAATACATTATTTTCTTTCCAGGTACCCTGGTAGGCGTAGAGCCTTCCATTTACTTCGGTGATTCGCGGGAGATTATCCAACCCGACGGCAAATGTGCGTTCCTCGCCCTGGAATAACTGCTTCATTACTGCTTGATCGCTGTTTGTTGAAAAGGTCAGGGTCAACTCCTGCATACCCAGCAGGTTTTTTTCAAAAACATAACGTTTCCCAGATACGGTTTCACTAATCTCCGGCATTGCAGAAACGGGCCTTTTCGCAGGCGGGGAGTGAACCGTGGCCAGCAGTTCCTTTAACGATTTTTGGGCAACCGGGTTAGGTTGCAGAGGTTCTTGAGACGTGGCGCTGGCTATAATATGGGATTTGAAGAGATTTTTAACCATCATGATTTGCCCCCCCACTGGTATTGTGCCAGTGAAAACGGCCACAATGTTTTGTTCGGGTGCAACTAAAATAAACTGCCCTCCTGAACCTATTGCAGAATAGTAGTCTTTTCCCACCCACCACTGATATCCATAAAATTCGGTTAATGTATCCGCCTTGATGTGTCTCTGAATGGAGTCTCTTACCCAGTCAGCTGAAACCACCTGATTGTGGTCCCATTTTCCATGGTTTAAGAACAGCCAGCCGATTTTGGCCATGTCATGAGGGGTTAATCGCAGGTTGGAAAATCCCCAGTCGATTCCCTGGGAATTGGTATCCCAGTATGCATCAGTTATCCCCAAAGGGGAAAAGAGATATTGCCTGGCAAAGTCAAGGCTATTTTTACCGGAGCATTTCTTCAGAATGACTGAAAGCAGATAGGTCGCACCATTACAATACTCGAAGACATCTCCCGGAGGTTCAAGCATTTGAAGATCTAATACATACTGCGCCCAGTCGCTGCTCCTCATCATTTCATAGAGTCCCGTTCTACCATGGAGATAACTATCTTTGCATTCAAAACCGGTCGTCATGGTTAGCAGGTTTTCCAGAGTCATTTTTTTCTTGGTTTCATCAATATTTGCAATGGCTTTGTCTGGAAAAAAGGATAAGACAGATTGTTTAACATCTTTGATGATTTTTTTTTCAATGGCGATGCCTATTAAAATGGACATCACACTTTTAGAGGAAGAGTAGAGGTTGTGCTTTGTATTTTCCGGAAATGGATAAAAATAGCTGTCCAATACGATATAACCATTGCGGACAATAGTAACCGAATCGACTTTTAAGGCTGAATCGTGAATAATCTTTATCATGTCAAACAGTTTGCCAGAGTCCATTCCCTGTTCTTCGGGGGTTGTTGTTTTCCAGCCGTGAGTCGGCCAGTAGTCAAATCGGCTGGGAGAGCCTGCCAGCAGTGTGTGTGAAAACAAAAGCGACAAAAAGATTGCTGTGATAAAAACAGTACAGTGCTTTTTCAGGATATCCATTGATCAATCTCCATTTTGCGGGGAAAAATCAATTCCACCTTCACTATATATACTCTGTTTGTTAATCAGAATTCTTTAAATTTACTGTGGTACTTCTTGTGGTACTCATTTAATGACACTTCGGTAACCTCATCCAACTGAGGTGTTTGCTGATATCCTAACAGCAGAGCATGACTGGCAGAGGTTAAATAACTGGAGATTAGCTTATTAGAATTGATGATTTCGCTATATCCCATGCTTACCGCAATGGCGATACCATAGCTTAACATGTACCTGGAGTATCGGATTCTGATAATCAACGCATCACTCAAGCCTTTAAAGCCTTCATAATCGGTTAACTGTGCAGTAAGATTCTTCCAGTTTTGTTGTTGCATTTTCCGATGTAGTTTCAAGTTGCGCCCGTCTATTAAGCATCGAAACAATTGATTTTCTTTTTTAGCAAATCGAACATATCCAATCGCTTGATCAACCCATCTATCTCCCGTGTACTCCTTAATCTCATATTCTTCAACCAGGCTCCATCCTTTGATGACAACTGCATCTTGCAGCTGCTCCATGTTTTTAAAATGAGAATAAATCGGCATTGAGGAGCAACTAAGCTTTTCGGCAACAGCATTCACAGATAAGCCTGCCCACCCATGTTTCCTGGCCAATTTGAAGGCTGTGTCTATAACATCGGTTTTTGTAAATCTTGCTTTCCTAGACATAAAAAACTCACTGAAAAATTATTGTCTCTCTCGGAGAATGAAAAAAAACCTCACCTTCAGGTGAAGACTTCAGTAGGCCAGAAGGGCCGGGATTGCCAAATTCCATCATAGCCGGTGGTTCGGCCGAATATATTCGTCCGCGCTTTAAAGATCGACTGCAACCCACCGCCTTCAGG
Organism: uncultured Desulfosarcina sp.; assembly: GCF_963664155.2. GTDB lineage: Bacteria > Desulfobacterota > Desulfobacteria > Desulfobacterales > Desulfosarcinaceae > Desulfosarcina. Next base: position 1,224,824 of record NZ_CAXXXH010000002.1, on the reverse strand, counting down.
CGTTGGCGCGTGAGTATAATTATATAATATAAATAAATTATATAAAGAAATTATATTAAAATGTCAAGCATTGTTTTGTAAGCGTCCAGTCAACCTCACCGCGCTATATTTTTGATAGACCGATCGTTCAACAACTGGCGAGATAAGGTCCGTATTCTCTTTGATTAAATGGTTTCCATTTAATTTTGCTGACATCAGTATGAGGTGCCAAATCACCAGTCTACCAAAATGAACTATTTACCCGCCTCGTTTTCCTTCGACGTCAGATCCTGAAAATACCGGTCCAGGTTGTCGGTATGGGCATAATAACGATTGTCGATGATGCGCACCGGCAGGCCTCGTTTGACGAATTTCATGATCGTGTTTTCGCTCATCTGCAGGTAATCCATGATCGCCTGCTTGCCGATCAGGATTTTATTGGAACTGGTTATCATCTTGATCCACCTCGACGTTCATGTGATGCGGTCCCGGTTTCCCGGTGGTGGTAATGCTTGTCCCTCTGCCCGACCATCCATTGGTCCAGGTCGATGTTCAGCGCCCGCCAGGGTCCGATGCCGTTGCGCTTCCAGGCGGGCAGGTTTTCATCAGCGACCAGCAGGTTGATCCGCTTGGGATCCTCCCGGACATAGGCTGCGATCTCCTCCGCATTTTTAAAGCAGACCACGCGCAGCGATTCGTTCATCGGTTCAGCCATCGGGGACGCTCGTAGACGATGCGGCGGGCTGCCGGCGGTTCTTCCGGCTCCGGCCTGGCCGCCGCCTTTTTTTGCGGATCCCGCTTCGGCCAGAACGAAACCCCCAGCACCTCGTGGGCCAGCAGCAACAGCGTTGCGCAGTCCCAGGCGTGGTTCGGCCGTTCCTGGGGGTTCTCCCATACCCCCTTATCGTTGATGCCCTCCACGGTCATCTGCCGGGCCCAGTCCTGGGTCAATTCCCTGTGGTAGTGCCAGCATCCCGGATCCCCGGGGGCGATCTCCAGGATCCCGGCCAGCTGGTTCTTGAAATAGTTGGTGTCGAAGCGCACCAGTTTGATCCCCCCCGGGATCGGCTTTTTGGAACCCGGATAGTATTCCCGGTTCGAATAACCATAGGGCGTGGCCATGGTCTGTTTGCCCATGGTCGGCAGGATCCTGCCCCGGTGCATGCGGCAGAAATCGTAGACCTCGCTGGTGCGGTGTCCCATGGCGTCCAGGAGGGCGAACCGGACCGGGTACACCTTTCCATCGGCATCCTCGTACTGGTCGGCCCACAGCACCTGGGCCAGGGCCTCGAAGGTCGGCACCTTGCCTTCGCGGATGCCCCAGGAGGCCCGTTCCATCCCGTAGCCGAAGGCCCGGATCTCGTAGTACAGGCCGTCGTCCTGGGTGTCCCCGCCGGCCAAAAGGCAAGCCACTTTCCCCCCGGAAGGAACCATGCCCCGCGGCCGGTCGTCGGCCAGGGCCAGGATGCGGTCCTCGCTGCGCTCCACCGCCACCGTCAGCCACGGCTCGGCCGCATGGCCGTTGCGGAAGTCCTTCATCTTGTTGCGGTTGCCCAGGCCTTCCAGGAAGGCATGGGCCACCTCCCACAGCTTGACGAAGGGACTCAGCCAGGAAGGGATGTGGAACCCGATGGTCACCGGCCGGATAGAACTCAATGCCGCATTCAGACCCCGGCCCTTGCCCCGGTCGCGCCACTCTCCCGCCCGGACCGCCAGGTCCCGGTCGGCGTCATCCCATTTCGCCGAACAGTGGACGCAGTCGTACCAGGCCGACTGCTCGGCCTTCATCCTCAGGGGATCGCGCAGGTCCTCCGGCCAGCGGATGTTCTCGAAGGTCATTTTCTGATAACCGCCGCAGCGGGGACAGCTTACCCAGTAATCGAACACCAGCTGGCATTCGGTGGTCAGCGCCCGCCAGATGGGACCGGTCTCCACCGACGGGGAGCTGGTCCGCCAGATCTTGCGCATGTGGGCGAACGTCCGCGTGCGTTTCTTGGCCAGGTCCGTGGGACTGGCCTCTTTTTTGGTGGCCGTCTCCGGATACTTGTCCTCCTCGTCCAGGACCACATAGGGCAACGGCTTGTTGGCCAGCCTGGCCGCGCTGTTGGCCCAGGCCATGTAGATGATGGCGTTCTGCAGCTTGATCTTGTTGGAGGCCAGGTCGTCGGCGTACCCGGTGAGGTAGGACCGCAGCCGGGGACTGTCCTCGAACATGGGCCTGATCCGGTCGCTGCTGTTCTCCCGGGCCGTGTTCTCGTCAGGCATGACCACCAGGGCGTTGCCGGGCCTGCGGTCGACCGCATATCCCAGGCAGGTGTAGTTGATCTCCGATTTGGCCGTCTGCGGCGCCGCGCACACCACGATCTCCTGGACCGAGGAAAAGAAGCTGGCGTCCAGGATGCCGGCGGCATAGGGAACGGTCGAGTTCTTCCAGCGTCCGGGCACCGCCGCATCCTTGGGCAGATGCCGGTGGCGCTCGGCCCATACCGACGGCCGGATTGCCTTTTTTTTCTTCAGCACGCGCCGCTCAGCCCTCGAGAACCGCACGGAGGAAACACCGCTGCCCAGCTGCTCGAGCTGCTCCTCGGTCAGCCACCCGGTGCCGATCGGCACCGGGTGGCTGAAGAAATCGATCATGGCCATTGGAACGTCTCCCCGTCCTCGATCATGGTTTGCATGTACAGGTGCAGGGCGAAACCGAATTCGAGGATTGCATACTCGACGGTGGGCCCCCAGGCCGAGCAGCCCGGGATCTGAGCGGAAGAAGCGAAATAGCCTTCATCCTCAGCAGAAAACGCGATGGTCACCTCGAATCGAAACTGGTCCGGCTGCCCGGGCGAAGAAGAAGGCGGCTTTTTCTCTGCGGCGTTGCGTTGTATCTCCTCAAAAACTTCAAGCATCGCTTTCTCGAGGTGAGGGGCAAGCCCGTCACCCGAGACCGTTACCATCCTGTGCTCGAGCAATAGCGCATGCTCGGCTTTGAGGTATTGGTACAAGGACACCATCGCCATGGCCAGGCAGGCTATCCAACCTGATGTCTCAAACATATTTAATCTCCGTAGATACCTATTCATCAATGGAAAAATCTCATTTTTTCACTAAAGTGAGTTCTCAAATTTGCCGATATTCTCTTTACTCGAAATTTTTTTGAGCACAACCCACTCATTCAAACCCTAAACAATTGAAAGGAAAAAAGATGCGAAAGTTGGCTTATGCTGTTGCAGTGTTGATGCTTATGGTTGTACCGGCAGAAAACGGTTCCGTGGCTTCTGCAGCCGAAGGGTTCTATCTGGGTGTTCAGGGCGGAATCAACGACATGGAAGACACGGAAAGCGAAGGTGCTACAGGTGAAATGGACAGCGGGTATACGATTGCGGCTGTTGTGGGATACGATTTCGGTTATTTTCGCTTGGAAGGGGAAGTTGCCCATCGCGAAAACGATATCGGCGCGATCACCCTCCTCGGAAATGATACTGTATCCAGCGGTGACGTGACCTCAACTGCCTTCATGCTCAACGGATACCTGGACATGGAAAATCGCACCCCGTTTACCCCTTATCTCGGTGCAGGTATCGGTTACAATTTTGTGGAAGACAACGGTACGGCCGTATACGGGGGTTCAACAACCGTCCGGTATGACGACAGCGATTCCGTTGCGGCCTACCAACTGACCGCCGGCATTGCCTGGGACGTGACCAAAACATTCGTTCTGGATCTTTCCTATAAATATCTATACTCCGATGACATTGAGGTTGCCGGAACCTCCAATTGGGGAGTAACGAATACAGGTAAGATCGATTATGAAAGTCAAAATTTCATGATCGGCCTGCGATGGTATTTTTAGAATTCCACGATGACGCTGGTCTTGGGATTTTTCGTAACCTGAAATCGCAACGCCACCGCAAATTTTCAAAGAGCGATGAAGCCGGAAAATATCCGGCTTCTTTAATTTCGAAGGGACCTGGACTCCTCAGGATTAAGGCGGTTGAAATTCTGAAAACTTGCCAAGTGGTGTTCCCAGTCGGTCGAGATAAAGTCGATATGGTCGACCCGGGCCGCCTCCGGGAAGATTCCGTTCCTGTCCTTGTAGTACTTCCGGTTCGGATAAGCTTTCCGGGCGACATATCCGCCGGGAGAACATGCCCGCATCGCCTGCAGCATTTCCATCAGTCCCTCCTTTTCACGACCACACCGATCTCGTCCATACGGCCGAACTCGTCGAGCAGCTCGTCGATCACCGGATAAACCTGATCACATAATGCCTGGGGTTTGTTCCGGGCCTTTTCGATCGCGGCGATCCAGTCGCTCGCGTTGGTCCGGACCGCATGCTTCAATCCGGCTTCCAGGGTGGCGATCTTCATGGCCGTGTGCAGCTCGACCTCATCGATCTTGCGGTACAAGCCCCGGTCCCTGGCGTTCTCGAACTCCTTGCGGTCGGCATCCTCCTTGGCCTTGCGCGTTTCGTGGCGCAGCTTCTGGATGTTGAGATCCTCGGCCTCGTCCGCCCGGTTGAACCCGGCCTGCATCAGCTGCGCCCGGGCCACATAGGCCATCACCTCGGTCATGGTGATGGCTTTCTTGTCCGCGAACGAGAGCAGCCCGGACCGCCGGTCCTGGTACACCTTGGACTTTTTTATTGGTTCATCCCGGCCGGGGGCACAATACCCCTCGACCCGCAGCCACCGGGCCACATCGGCAATGGTGCCGACGGTAGTATCCCTGTCCTGCAGGGCGGTACCGGACCCTTCGACGTCCGCCACCGCCTCGGCCAGGGCCTTTTCCGAGGCCTGCCAGTCGCGCAGCTTCGATGCCGTGCTCTCCTGGTTGTAGGCCTTGAGGGTGGACACCGTGGCGTTGTACAGGGTCGTCAGCCGGGCCTTGTCGCTGTCGCCGACGGTCTTTAAAAGCGTGTCGATCCGGTTGCGGTCGATGTTCATCGGGTATTCCTAAACCAGCTTGGGGATCTCGGGCAGCTCGAGGGGTTCCAGCTCCGCGCCCCAGTCCTGCGTTATTTCAAAACCCACACTGCTTTTGTATTCGGTTTTCTCCAGCTCGTGGAACGTGTGGGGCACGTTCATCTTCTTCGCGAGGATGAGCTCGTTGGCCGTTCCCTTGCTTCTGCCGTCATGGATGAAGATCGCCCGGTCGCCGTCGTTGAGTACGTCCACGGACCGGTGCTCGAACGCCCCGCGCAGGTACTTGAAGTTCAGGAAGTGCAGCTTGAGCGGGATCGCCTTTTCCTTGCACAGGTCCCGGGCCACCTTGCACACGCCCTCGGGTTCGGCATGGGTGACGATCTCGGTGATCCCGTGAGCCTCGATCTCCTCCATGAGCAGGATCTTGACCCGTTCATCATTGAGCGTCCGGCTGCCGTGCACGGAGAGTTTCATGCGCTATCCTTCCAATGAGTCATTCAAACCGCCGCATGCGGATTTCGCCGGTGGAGACCAGCCGCAATATCTCCGGTTTGGCATCCAGCAATAACGCCGCCGCCTCGAATGCCGCCTGGATCAACTTGCCGCCGTCGCGGTTGTCCACGGACGCGGTGAACCGCATGCTCAACCCGCTTTCGCCAACCAGACCCACCCTGGCCCCAAGCTCCGGATGGGCGTCCAGGTATTCGCGCAGGGCTCCGATCTCCGGTACGCTGCGCCATCCCTTCACCGGGCTGCCGGCCGCACGCCGGTCCGGTTCCCCCTCTTCACCGGGGCCGCACGCCCCTGAGGTACCGTATTTCTGCCGCAGCTTTTCCAGGGATTCCGTCATGTCTGCCCCCTCTCCCCTCGTTAACCCCACGCCGCCCAAAGGCCGGTGCCAACGCCGGGCTGATCCGGGTGATCCGGGTTTGATCCAGGTTGGGCGGTGCAACCCGGATCACTTTTCAACCTGTAATTCCAGCCAGTTGTTGCTACTGATCCAGGTGATCCATGTTTTTTTCTATAAAAAAGCTCCAGGGGATGTATGACGCGCGCACATACACGCGCGTACACGCGCACGCGCATATATGTTCCTTAAACCCGGATCACCCGGATCACCATACGTAACCTGTTGATATTTTGGGCCGGAAGTGATCCGGGTATACCTGGATCAACCCGGATCATCCCGGATCACCGCCATCCGGTATCAGGGCGATTCCGACCAGGGTCCGGGTAGGCACGCCGCCGACCCTGGGTCGATACTGCCGCAGGTTGGTCACCGCGGCCTGCAGTTCCCTGAAAAAGTTCTCCTTGCCCATTACCGAGTATCCACTTCCGTCGGCATATCGCTTATAGCGGCGATAAATGTCACTCTTGGCAGTCTCGTAGTTCTGTCCGACCATGCATTCGTCCTCGACGAAGCATAACACCGGGTTGTTGGCCCGCCGGTGTTCCATCAGGAGTGCCCGTGTCTCGTCATCGTCGGTGAACCCGTTTTGCGACCACAGCCGGTGCAGCCCCACCAGGGCCCAGTGGAAGATATCCGACAGCTCGGCGATCAGTTTCTCCTTGAGCAACGGATCGCCGTCCTCGAGGAACTGGCGCTTGAACAGTACCGGCAACAGCTTGCGGAACACGCCGTCGCTGTTGTCCAGGATCCGGGGCAACCGGTTGCCGGCAAAGGCCAGCTTGCAGTGCGGTCTGAAGTGAAATGCATTCATGTGTTTGTAGGCCGCGCTGATCGCATCCCCGGAGGTGATCGCCTTGAAATACGCCGACTCGATGGCCCGGTTGCCGATCTCGGTGCTGATGTTGAGCACCTTGCCGTAGAGGCTGGACCGGTGGAACTCGTTGTCCAGGTCGTTGAAGCTGGTGGCCGAGCAGTTCTCGCTGCCGACCAGGGCCTCGAGGATGGAAAGCAAAGTGCTTTTGCCGTCCGCTCCGGGGCCCAGCAAAAGGAGCGCCTTTTCGTAGCGCACCTCGCGGGTCAGGCAATAGCCGGCGAACTCCTGGATCTGGGCAATCGGCCCGGGCGTCTGGACAGTCTCCTCCAGGAACGTTAAAAACCGGTCGCAGCGTCCCTTGCCGTCCGGATCGAAGGTCACCGGCAGCTGGTAGGACGCGAAAAAATCCTTTTTGTGGGCGACTAGCTCCAGCGACCGCAGGTTGAGCATGCCGTTTTTCAGGCAGACCCAGTTCTCGCGGTCGTTGAGTGTCCGGCCGTGGGGAAGCGATGACAGCCGCTTGGCCTGGAAGGCCGCGTCGCGTACCCGCGACTGCTGGGCTTCGTCGCCCAAAAGCTCGATGCAGCGGCGCTCGATATAGTCGTCGGCGTAGCGCTCGAAAAAGGCGCCGTTCCACTTGTGCACCAGGCCGCTGTCCGGATCGCAGAGGATCTCCACCTCTGCGCAGATCCGGTCGGCCAGTAGCCGCGGCTTGAACGATACCCGGCCGCCGGGGCCCATATCGAAGAAATCGGTGGCGCAGGCGTTTCTGGCCGCATCCACGGTGACCGTCTCGGCGGCATCGATGAGCGCCTGCAGGTCCGCCGCGGTCTTGCCGTGCCTGACGAAAAAATCGGTAAGGTCCTGGCCGTGATCCTTTGGCCAGGTTTCATCCTTGTCCCGCCCCATCCATGCCGGCCATTCCAGCAGGCGAACACTCCCGGCGACCTTCACCAGGCTGTCGCCGGCGTGCCGGGCGTAAGCCTGTCCGGGCTGGTCGGCATCGTAGGCGATCACCACGTCGCGGCCGGCAAGGACAGCTGCCTGTTCCGCAGGCCAGTACTTGGTCTTGCTGGTCTGGGTGATGGCGTCGAAGCCGTTGGATACGGCGCAGATCACATCGGACTCGCCCTCGACCACGAGCACCGTCCTGTCGGCGGTCATGGGCCGGGCCGGGAACAGCCGGGCCTTGCCGGTACCGGGGGCGAAGCTGAAGATCTTCATGCGCCGGGCCCCGGGCTTGTAGCAGCGGATGTTGCCCAACACCCCGTCGCCGTCGAACACCGGGATGGCCACCCGGTCGGCCCGGTCGATGGCGATCAGCTTCCCTGCAGCCTTGTCCCAGCGCCGGGTCTGCAGGCGCAGGTCGAACTTTTCGATCGCCTCGGCGGACCACCCGCGCTCTTTGCCCAGGCGCGTGCGCCAGCTTTCGGGAAGAGACGGCATGGCCGCCCAGGCCTCGGCCAGCTGGGTGATGGTAATCCTGTGGGCTTTTGCAGACGGTTTCGCGCCATCGGCCGGCGTCTTCCCGCCGGCGCCGGCGCTCTTGTCCCGGTCGTCCGATCGCGTGCGGATCCCGTGACGACTGCAGAAGACCTTGAAGTCGTCGGTGGTGTTGCCGGTGCCCCTGGTTTTCGACCACAGGCGGATCAGGTCGCCGTGCACCTGGCAGGAGAAACAGTTGTAAACGTCCTTGACGATGTTGTAGGAAAACGAAGGATTGGTCTCTCCATGAAACGGGCAGAGGCCGTGAAGCTCGTCGCCCTGGCGGTCGCCGTGCACCTCGAACAGGCCGCGGGCGATGGCTTCGCGCTCGGCCTCGCTCAATTCAAGCGCCTTACCCATCAGTGAGTGTCCCGTGATCGATTGATGACCAAAATTCCATTTTCCATTGCATTTGCAAAATTTAAATGGACGCGACTGTCGGGCTTTCTTTCACCGCTACAGAAAAGGTCCCAGGAAGGACCCGCTGTATATCCAATGATACCATATGGTTACAATTCTGGCGGGCCGGTCCTGTTTTTGGGGGCCGGGGGCGCCGGAATCGCGCAGCCGGAAAGACCGGACATCCCCCGGGGGCGGCCGGTCCGGCGGCTCTTCCCGGAATCTACGAATCGTTTGCGCAATCGGCGGGCGGATCGCCCAGGATCTCCCCGGGCACCATGCCGCTCGTATCCGCTCCGGACTCCAGGAACACCCGGATCAGCTCGCCCTTCTTGCAGGCCTTGAAGGCCTTGCGCTTAAGCGTATCCGCGAGAAAGGCCTGCGCCTGGGGATCCTCGAACAGGCCGAAGCTTTCCCCGAACGCCATCATTTCTGCCTTGGTTTTCTTGTCGAGATATTCGGCGGTGAAGCGCCACTCGCCGGCCAGGTCGATGCCGATGTGACGGGCCACCATGCCGCGCTCTTCGGTGGCGTAGTCGTCGGAAAGGATCGCCTGCAGGGCCACGGCATTGATCTCGTCTTTGATATGCAGCATGTCCATGCCGGCGATCAGGGAGAACAGCGCCTCGGAGTCCAGGCGGGTGAAGTCGCTGTGCGCATACAACTTTTTACCGGTACGGGGATGGCGCTCCATATACCAGTCGTGGATCCGGCCGTTGCCCTTGACGATGGTGAACAGGGCCACCTGGTTGGCGGTGATGCTGCCGGGAACGACAGTCTCGAAGCGCTGGGGCAGCTGCTCCTGGAAGAACGCCTCGCGGAAATACTTGCCGTGCCAGGCCACACGCGGGCCGTCCTGCTTTTCGGGTCTGGAGTTGCCGGAGGCGGCGGCGCCGGTATCGGAAGACTTGCTTGCCTTGGCCGCCTTGAAGCAGGCTTCGTCGCCGAAGCAGGCGCGGTCCTCGCTGGACTCGCCGCTGAGGTACAGGATGGAAAGATGGTTCTCGCAGGAGCGACATTTCTCCGCGATCCGGTCGCTGCCCCAGAAGTGATGGCAGTCGTTCCAGCCGACCTCGTCGTCAAACCGGAACCCGGTGGTGCCGAACTTCTTCGGATATTTGGTGCGGCTCCAGGTCTTGAGAAGATGAGCGGACTGCTTCTGCTTGAAACAGGCAGGGCGGTTGCAATGATCATCGCCGGATCCCATATCGAACAGCTTGATCTGGACGCCGGTGTTCTGGGTGCAGGTGAGACAGCCCTCGGCCTCGATGTCGAACCGGGCCGACTTCAAAGCCGGGGAGATGCGTTGGATCATGTCCTTGAGTGCGGATACGGAGACGGGCCTGTGCCGGCTCTCTTGGATCATTTTATCGAACACCTGCATCCGCTGCTGCTTGTCGTCCATGCGCGCCAGCTGCTCCAGGTGGCCATATTTGAGCTCGCCCTTGCCCCAGGCGGTCAGGATCTTCTTGGGCAGACGCAGGATCATCAGCCGCCGGCGGATGTACTGCTCTTTTATGCCGGTGCGCTGGGCCAGCTCCGGGATGGCGTCGACTCCCTTGCGGTCCACGAAGATTTTAAAGGCTTGCGCTTCCTCCAGGCCGTCCAGATCCTCGCGCTGCAGGTTCTCGATGGTCTGGATGTCCAGGGCGGTGTCGTCGTCCATGGGCTGGACCATGGCCGGGATCGTGGCGGACTCGACGCCGCCGTTGGCCTCGGCCACCGTCATCCGGGCCCGCCAGCGCCGCTCGCCGGCGACCAGCTCGAAGGGCGTTTTGCCGTCAACCGGCCGGACCAGGACCGGCTCCAGGACACCGACATTGGCGATGGACGCCACCAGTTCGTCGAATTTGGCGCCGCTGAACGACTTGCGCGGGTTGAACGGCGACGGCGCGATGGCCGTTACGCTGATCTCCTCGAATGTTCGTTGCATGCTTGCCTCCCTGGTGTGTGATCGGTGGGTTTGCCGTATTCGGGCAGGTTGCTCGGCAGGGTCGGGTGGATGCCGTCGAAGGTGATCCGTGCCCTGGCCGTTTTGGCCATCAGGTTCACGCAGATCGCCGCGGTCTGCAGCAACCGCTTGTTGAGTTCGACCTGCCAGTGGGGATTGTCCATGCGGATGGCGTCGATCCTGGCCACCCGTTTGCGGAACATCCGCCGGAATTCTTCCAGGCCGCATGCGCCGTTCATGTCCGCCCACAAAAACTCCTGGATGGCCCTGGCCGCTTTGATCACATCGGCAATGTAGCGCTCTTCATCGGTCAGGGTCGTTTTCTGATCGGGACCGAAGAACTGCTCGATGCACGTCGGTATGCCCCCGCCGGATGCGCAGGCGATCTCCTCAATGATCATCGAGGCCTCGGTGGGATCGATGCCGCAGTCGTCCAGGTGTTCGGCGAACGACTGAAACTCGCGGATCAAAAATCCGGCCACCAGTTTTGCGTCGGTCGGTTTCATGGCTCCTCCTGTCCTTTCGTTGAAAACAGCTCCCGGTCCGGCCCGGGCATGGCCATGGCCACCCGGTCCGGCGACGGCCGGTCGTATTCGGTCAGGATCCTGGCCAGCCGGCACTCCGGACAGAGGTAACCGACCAGCTGCTCACGCGGGACGATGAGCCCGCAGCGGCACTGCAATCCCGGTTCGTCATTCATGCTTTTTGCCTTTCCTGAAAATCCGCTGCCACAGCCAGGCCGGTATCACCACTGCGCCGGGCGCAAACTGGACCAGGTCGCGCCTGAGCCGCAACGGGCTGACGGAATCTTCCACCGCCACCGTTATCCAGTCCGGATTCGAATCATCCAGGATGCCCGATATGGGAACACGCTCCACGCGTTGCATTCTCATCGGTGTTGGACTTTCCATGGCGGCGCCGGGTCCGGGCGGTAATCCCCATGCGCCGCAGGTATCCCGACATCCCGCCCAGGGTGCAGCCGATCGATGCGGCCATGGCCGTAAAGGTCATGTCCGTTTTGACCATGGCCATGATGTCCCGGTGATGTTTTTTCAGATCGATGCGAAGGGGTTTTTTGACGAACGCCACCGGCTTGCCGTGCGGATCGGCAACGGCCCGGCGGCGCCCGGCGGTTACCGGTACGGGAATCGTGGTGTCTGTAAGCCGGCCGCATTGTTTGCAGACACAGGCGATCTTAATCGTTTCCATGCAGCGCCTTTTCCGTCCGGAAAGGGTATTCCCGGCTGACAGAACGATAGTCCCTGCCCGTCGGGCGCGATGCGCATTCATCGGCGGCATCGAGAAGCGCCCTGGCCAGCTCCCGCATCTGTGCGGGGGTCATTTCTGCGCCCGAACCCGGAAGGTCGACTATAGCCAGTGGCCGGTTGCCGGCGGTTCTGGCGTGACGGACGTTTAAAACCTTCATGGGAAGTCCTTTCAGATTGCCCCGTTGGCAGGCTGATTTATTCAGCCGCTACTTGACCCGTCGGGGCGGTCGGGGAGGAGGCATCCGTTGCCGGCGCCGCGCTCGCGAACTACTTCCAGCCGTGCTCGGCCAGCTGCACCATGAACCACCAGAAGGGCAGGCCGATTACGATCGCCAGAGCGATGAACCTGGCGATGAACTTGCCGATAATCTCCAGCCAGCACCGCAAGGGGATATCCGACCAGCGTATGGGCGCCATCATCGGGAATACTCCTCCAGCAGCTGGATCAGCTGCCCTAAAAGGTTTTTATCCAGATCGATCGCCGCGGACTTCCCGCCTCCGAAAACAATCAGCGTCACGCTTTCATCCTCGTTTCGGGAAAGTGCGTACAACAGGCGGTGCCCGTCGACGGTTACCGGCGATTTCGGCTGCCCGGTCTCGCGGAAATCGCAACGGATGAGATTTCCAAGCTCGGCCGCGGCCCGGCGGGCATAGTCGAAATCAGGAAGGGTTTTGACCGGTGTCCGTTTATCGGCGAACCACAGCAGGGTGTTGCCGAAGGGCGCCGCCTCGATATACTGGATCAGCGATACGATCCCCAGGTACAGCCCCGCTCCAGCAGCGCTTTGCGGATCCGTTTGGGCGGGTTCATGTCCGGCTCCTCTTCCTTTTGGTCTTTTTGCGCTTTCCCGGCGTATTCCCTGGTTTGTCGATCCTGCCCCGGGCGAGTATCCGTTCCAGGGTCATGCCGGAGGCCGCGAAGCGGTTGAGCATTCGGCGGGTCAGGTTTGCGTCCCGGCCGAGCAGCCAGCACACGGTTCCGAAGGCGGTCACCCACCCCCCGGCGTCCGGGTGGTCGTCGTTGACCCACAGCAGCGTCCGGGTCTGCAGCCGTGGCCGGCCGATGTCCAGGATCGCCTGCCTGAGCATGCCCGCCGCCAGTTTCTTCAGGTCGATAATCGGATCCTGTGTCTCCTGCAGCGGCGTCAGGTATCCGATAATGCTGCCGCCGCCGGCCGAGCCGCTGGAGTCAGCCATGGAGACGGGCATGCGGAATTTGGATCGACTTCAGATGTTCGGCGCTGCTCAGCAGGTCGGCCAGGGCCAGGCCTCTGCGGCAATGCTCCGGATACGTGGTCATGATCATCCTGGCCGCGGCCCGGATCAGCATGACCGCCTCCGGTTCGTTCATGGAAGGCGTTCCCATGATCCTGTCGAACTGCGCGTCCACCTGTTTGCAGGTTTGTACGAAATCGCCCATGGTCGGTTCCCGTTGGTACAGGGTTGAAGCGGCCGCCGTTATCCCCGCCTCGGCAATGAAGCCAGAAACTCCTGCTGCCGGCGGTTGATTTCCTCCAATATGACTTCGATCTCTTCCCGGACGATGCGCCGGATCCTTGCCTCAGGATCCCGGCGCTCACTGTCATCGTTGTGCTTTTCTTGCATGTCTGCGTTCCTCCCGGACCGGTGTGGCCGGCCGTTTTCAACCGGCGAAGATGAATATCAGCAGCTGTGCACTGGCCTGGCAGACGATCCCGAACAGCACGCCGGACAGGTATGGGTGCCGTTCGTCAAAGGGGAGTTCGATGTTGCCGATCTTCATTGGTTTTGCCTCCCGGTGTCAGAATGAAAAAAGCCACCGTCGACTTGTAGCGCCGGTGCGCCGGGTCCATGATGTTGAACAGGTAAAAAATCCTTCCCACGGTGCGCCGCTCATCCTGCATGCCGACGTATTCAAGAAACTGAGGCGCGACATTGTTGGCCATGGCCGTGCGGTTCAGGATCGTCTGCATCACCCTTCCTCCAGCCATTTGTTGACGTTCTGGTCCAGCTCGTAGAGCCTGGCATTCCTGGCCAATTCCACGCCCGCTGTCAGGCGCGCAGAATGGCTGAAGGTCCCGTAAGGACTCACAGCAACGATCAGCTGTCCGACCAGTTCTTTGGGATCATTGATTTGTTTTTTATGGGTGAGGGATATTGTGGAAACAGATAGACCGGTCCCAACAGCCACTTCAGGTGGCCGCTGGTAAAAAGGAATGCTGTCTATTTTGGGTAGTCCAGAGAGAAAGATCCAACAGGGAAATATGAGGAAAAGAAGGCCAGTGAAATAAGTTAGTATGCTATTGTATTGATGGAATATTTGTTGTAGTTCTGTTGTGCATTTGGAGTGCTGGCAGGGGAGGAGGAAGGATCGTAAATTATTGAATATAAAGAAAAAAATGGCGGAAGTGCATGGGAATCGAACCCACCCGGGACGGTATTAGCGCCCCACACCGGATTTGAAGTCCGGGAGCCTCACCAGTAAGCTGCGCACTTCCGCGTGATTGACCTTTTTATGAAGAAACTTACTTGTTTTGTCAATGTTTTTATACGGATATTGAATGATGCACGCACATTTTGACTGCTTTTCCGGAATCAGTGGTGACATGGTCCTCGGTGCTTTCGTGGATATGGGAGTCTCCCCCCAATGGTTGGCGGAAATGATCCGCGGTCTTTCGATCGGTGAGGTTGAAATTGTTGCCCAGGATGTGAAAAAAAGCGGAATTGGTGCTAAGAAAATCACTATTCTGGAAAAGGAAGCATCCCATGCCAGGAATTATCGGGACATCATAAAAATAATTGAAAACGGATCACTTGGCGACAAGGTTGAACATATCGCCGCTGATATCTTCAGCCGCATTGCTGACGCGGAGGCGCGGATTCATCGATGCGAGAAGGACAGTGTACATTTCCATGAAGTGGGGGCGGTGGACAGCATCGTGGATATTGTGGGAGCTGCCTTGTGCCTCGTTGATTTAAAAATTGAATCGGTTACCTCGTCGCCCCTGCCTTTAGGCAGCGGGTTCGTGGATTGTTCACACGGCAGACTGCCGGTTCCAGCGCCAGCCACTATTGAGATCTTAAAAGGAATTCCCGTTTATGGCGGAGCATCCGGCGGGGAACTGGTTACGCCGACCGGGGCGGGAATCATTGCATCACTGTCACAAGGATTCGGACCGATTCCAGATATGGAGATAGAGCGCGTGGGTTATGGCAGCGGTTCCCGGGATCATAAGGATTTACCCAATCTTCTGCGGGTTCTTGTCGGGGAAAAAATCGAAAAGAAGACTGAACCGGGTCATGACGATGTGTGTGTGGTGGAAACCAACATCGATGATATGAATCCGGAAATTTTCGGATATCTGATGGAAAAGTTGTTTGAAGAGGATGCCCTGGATGTTTGCTTTTCTCCGGTAATGATGAAAAAAAATCGGCCGGGAACAAAAGTGGAGGTGTTGTGCCCGCCCGAAAAACAGGCCGATATTGCGCGGTGCCTATTTGCGGAAACCTCAACCATTGGTGTCCGCCACCATTTGGTTCACAGGCACACGTTAAAACGATCCATATCCGAGGTGAGCACTTGTTTTGGTGAAATTCAGGTCAAGTGCACAACGGATCCGGATGGCAGGAAACGATATTCCCCGGAATATGAGGCGTGCAAGAAAATAGCGCTTTTCAATAAGGTGCCTCTGAAAAGAGTTTATGAAGCGGTGGCCAATGCCGGTCAGGATGGGGGATGCGCCGGGAAATCAGACGAATGAGCCAATTTCAAAACGTTCCATTTCGGCCAATATCGGCGTTGGGCTCACATTTCAATCCTCAACGCAGCGCGGCTACGCCTGCGGTTGAAGTGATCTCCCGCCTTGATCTTGACCGGACTCAGACGTTCTGAAACAGGCTCGAATGATTAAACGCCCTGTGAAAACGATAAAGCAAAAAACGATAATATTCATTGCAACGGGAGGCCTGATCGGTTTTTCGCCGGTGGCGCCGGGGACTTTCGGGTCGCTTGCGGCCTTGCCATTGTGCCTGTTGATCTCTACATTGCACGCTGGCTCCGCGTTGATTTTTGTGGCTGCACTGATCCTTTTTTCCACCTGGATTGCCCATTCTGCCGAGAAAATCGATGCTCAAAAAGACCCGAAACAGGTGGTTGTGGATGAGATCTGCGGCATGGCAATTGCCTTGTTTGCATTACCGTTCGCCCCTGTTTTCATCATCGGGGCATTTGCATTGTTTAGGTTGTTTGATATATTAAAACCTTTTCCGATCCGATGGGTTGATAAAAAGGTGCCGGGTGGATGGGGGATCATTTTGGATGACCTCATAGCGGGGCTATTTGCCAATGTATTGATGAGGGCAGGACTTTTTCTTTTCAACTAAAACAAGAAAGGTTTTCTACAATTTTGAAAAAGCGTGAAGAAACCGACGTCGCGCCGAAAAAAAAAGGTGCATTGCGTGAAAATATCGAAGCTATCGTTGTCGCTGTCATCCTGGCGCTGTTTATCCGCACTTTTGTGGTCCAGGCCTTTAAGATTCCATCCGGATCGATGAAGGATACGCTGCTGATTGGCGATCATATTTTGGTCAATAAATTTATCTACGGAGTCAAAGTGCCGTTCATAAATAAAACGATCATTCCCACCCATGACCCGCAGCGCGATGATATTGTCGTCTTCGAATTCCCCGAAGACCCCAGCAAAGATTTCATCAAACGGGTCATCGGTATTCCTGGGGATGTCATCGAAATCCGCAATAAAAAACTTTTCGTTAACGGTGTCCCCGTCAAAAATAGCCATGGGATCTACAGTGATCCGAAAATATATGCCGCCGGAACGCAACCCAGGGACAACCTGGGGCCCATTACCGTACCGGAACACAAGCTTTTTGTTATGGGTGACAACCGTGATTTTTCCTACGACAGCCGTTTCTGGGGATTTGTCGACTTTATAGCGGTAAAAGGGAAGGCGTTTATTATTTACTGGTCGTGGGACAAGGAAGATTTTGGTGTGCGGTGGGGCCGGTTAGGCCATCTGCTTGAATAGGCAATACCCGGTTTGTTAAATTTTTTGGAGTTGCCGTGTTTTTTGGGTTTGGAGCTCCTCGCTGCTTGGCGCTGATGGGATAGGGGTGGCATTCATCCAGCCCTCAAGGTCGCTTCAACCTTCAGTCGATTCACCTTTTATATAAATGCCTGGGGGTATTTGATGGTAGAAAACCCATACCGCATCCTCGTTGTTGATGATGAGCTAAGCATGCGTGAGCTCCTTGAATATATGTTGGAAAAGAGAGGATACGGGGTTATATGTGCGGCCAATGGGAAAGAAGCGTTGTCCCGGATTGAAAAGGATCATTACGACCTTCTGTTGTGTGATATCCGTTTAGGCGACATGACGGGTCTGGAGGTATTGAAGGCATCCAAAAAGAAAAATCCCCATGTCACGGTGATTATGATTTCCGCTTTTGCATCCACGGAAACCGCTGTGGAGGCAATGAACCAGGGCGCTTTTGATTATGTCCCCAAGCCGTTTGAAAACAAAGAATTGCTTCAGACCATTGCCAATGCATTGGAACGAAAGACCCTGGAGAAAGATAAACGCGCCATTGACGACGAATTAAAACAGAGTGTCCATTTCGGTAAGATCGTCGGCAACAGCCCTCGGATGCAGCATATTTACGAAATGATACGGCAAGTTGCCAGGACGCGGACCAGCGTTTTAATCACCGGAGAGAGCGGCACCGGAAAAGAACTGATCGCCAAGGCCATTCACGAACAGAGCGACCGGGCCGATGAACCCTTTGTGACCATCAACTGCGGTGGCATCCCTGAAGCCCTGCTCGAAAGTGAATTTTTCGGCCATCGCAAAGGTTCCTTTACCGGAGCCAGTTCAGACAAGCAGGGGTTGATGGAGATCGCCCATAAAGGAACCCTCTTTCTGGACGAGCTTGCCGAATTAAGCCTTCCCATGCAGGTGAAACTGCTCAGAGCCGTTCAGGAGCGCATTTTCAGGCCGGTCGGCGGCACCAAGGATATTTCAGTGGACATCCGGATCATCTCCGCCACCAATAAAAAATTGGAGGACGAGGTGATTGCCGGCAATTTCCGCGAAGACTTGTTCTATCGAATGAATGTGATTGAAATCAAACTCCCGCCGTTAAGGGAACGAAAAGGCGACTTGCTGCCCCTGGCCCAGCATTTTCTGGAAAAGTATTCCAAGGAACTGGGCAAACAGGTCACTAAATTTTCATCCTATGCCATCGATCTGCTGAAGAAATATGATTTTCCCGGCAACATCCGTGAATTGGAAAACCTGATCGAGAGAAGCGTGGCCCTGTCCAATACCAATATCCTGCTGCCGGACAGTCTGGCCATGTCGATCCATAAAAAAAGATGGATCGAGGGGATTCGGAACCGGCGTTTCGACGTCGATGAGGTGGCCCACGGCGTGTCGCTGGACGCCATCCTCGAAGAAATTGAAAAAGCCTATATTGAAAAGGCCATGGAGTGTGCCGACGGAAACAAAAACAAGGCGGCCGACCTGCTCGGTCTGAGCCTCCGCTCTTTCCGATACCGGGTTGACAAACTCAATCCAAACTAGTGTTTCCATTCAACGGGTATGGGGCTCCCCATCAATGGGTATGTTCACTTCGCGCTGCGCATGAGACACGACGGCCGTGGAGAAAATAACAGATTGGATCGATCCGCCACGGACCTATACAGACAGACACGGACAAGTTTTTTGCAGCCTCCGGCTGGAAAGAATTTCGAATCGGCCACGGATATCCGCGGTTAGACACCGATAAGGGTGGTTTGAATTAGCCACGAACACCCAGACAAAGACGACCGGGAGTTTTGGTTCAACCTGGCCAACCTGATTCCAATTCATCGCCCTAAACCTAAACTCGGCAGTTTCCTTTCGATAACGTTTATTCGCTTCCGCCACCTTCCTTCTGTTCCGCAATGTGGAAATTGTAAAAAAAACTAAACGTTTCCGCCCATGGTACGATAATAGTGATAAGTTACTCCTGAGTGGATGGTGGAATGGCTGACACGCACGGTGACAATTTTTGGCAGAGTTTAACAAATTTTGATCCCAAATGAGCGTTTTTCAAATTTTTATCGGATGCATTAAAAGCAGATATGGGAAAAAACATTAAAATAACAAATAGATATTTTTAAAAATGTTATGATTTAGAAAATGGCATGTTCTCTGCTTAGTCTTATTGCAACTTAGATTCAAAAGGAGGCCAATCACGTTTCACAATTTTTATCAGACTTTTTTAACCAACATTATTTAACTTTCAGGAGGGTTCACCATGCTTAGCAAAATGAGAAAGACCAACAACAAAGGTTTCACGCTGATCGAATTGATGATCGTCATCGCCATCATCGGTATCCTGGCGGCGATCGCCATTCCCAACTTCATCGCCTATCGTAACAAGGCCTTCTGTTCCCAGGCGGAGTCCGACGCCAACAACATTGCCGCAGCCATTTCCGACTATTTTTCGATTCCTAGCCACACCGATATCGCAAACGCCGATTTGCATTCGGGTGGCTGGAGAGAAGTGACCGTTTCCGGCTCGAACAGCTTCACGCTGACGGCTAGCGATCCGAATGTGGCGATCACCATCACCGTTACCGATGGTTCTGAGCGCTGCCCGACCGACTACATGGGATCTATGACCGCGACTACTAATCCCACCGGTTTCTGGACCGAAGTCTCTGGTGCTAGCGGTTACTTCACAAAGACGGTTTCCGAGTAATAATCGATCGACGTTTTGAAATGTTTTGAAAGAACCATCCGGGGGAAATTTACTTGTTGTAAATTTCCCCCTTTTTCTTTATAAAAATACCATTTGCATCATAATTTATCTTGATAGAATGGTCACTATTTCCATTTAGAGAGGTTCTGTAAAGAAACCGAGATCAAGGCTTGCGAATCACAAGGATTGAGTCGCATTTACGATACTTCGCATTGTCGGGGGATGAATCGTATTGAAATTTTTGGACACTTACGGAACCGTCAAACTTAGCATGCCTTTTCTTACGACTCTATAACAACCCACTGATGTCAAACCGACCGCTTTTCCCATTCATCATCATCCCGTTTCTTGTTCTTGCCGCCTACTGCAACACCTTCAATGCGCCATGGTTTTTCGATGATATGCCCAATATCGTCGAAAACACACCTTTGCACATCGACAACCTCATGCCAGGCACGCTGTGGCAGACCTTGTTCGCAAGACCATTCTACACAGGCAGCCTTTATCGACCGGTCTCCTGCCTGTCTTTTGCACTGAATTGGTTCATCGGCCAAGACAACACCGTTGGCTATCATATTGTCAATGCCGCCGTCCATGCTCTGACCGCCATCATTTTATATCTCACGGTCATACTTCTTTATAAAACACCGTCGCTTAAACATGCAGAATCAGATGAGGGGGTATATTCTATTGCGTTGCTCACGGCTGTTTTGTGGGCCGTCAACCCTATTCAAACCCAAGCGGTTACCTATATTGTCCAGCGCATGGCATCGCTATCCGGGATGTTTTATATACTATCTATATACAATTATCTGGCAGGGCGCCTGAAAATGAAATCCCGGATTCAATACCGGTGTTTTGTGCTGTGTATTATCTGCTTTTTTTTGGCATTGGGAAGCAAAGAAAATGCCGTTATGCTACCAATCAGTCTGTTGCTGATTGAGTACATCTTTTTCATGCTGCAGAGCAACGGCGCTGAAAAAACCTATTTCCGAGTGTTGTCGGTGATTTCCCTGTTGATCCTCTTGGTAGGGGCGATCTACCTGTTTCAAAAGGGGCTGTTTAACAATTTTTTTAGCCAGGTGGGTTCCCGACCGTTTTCGCCATATGAGAGATTGTTGACCGAAAGCAGGGTGTTGTTTTTTTATTTTGGCCTGATTTTTTACCCGATTCCTGCAAGGCTTTCCATCGATCATGATTTCCAACTTTCAACGTCGCTGTTTTCACCATGGACCACTGCGCTTTCAACTATCGCCATAGTGCTGCTGGTTTTTTGGGCGATTCGCTTGATCAAAAAACAGCCTTTTTTCAGTTTTGCCGTGCTGTTTTTCTTTCTCAATCACCTTGTCGAGTCAACCATGTTCCCATTGGAGCTGGTTTTCGAACACCGCAATTATATCCCTTCTCTTTTCCTGTTTCTGCCCCTTGCCGCTTGGCTATATGCGTTATTGAAACATTTTGCCTTTAAAAATCGGATTGTCTACATCACGATAATTTTGTTTGTCAGTTTGTTGATTTCAGGTCTTGGCACAGGTGCCTATATCCGAAACATGACCTATGCGTCACCCGAAGAACTCTGGCGAGACGCTCTGGAAAAAGCGCCGCTAAGTGCGCGGGCATTGTCAAACCTTGGAATCAACGCTGGTTGGAAAAAAATCGGAATCAACGCCGGTTGGGAAAAAGAACCATCGGTAGACAAACTGAAGGAGGCTTTATTTTTAAACCATAAGGCCTTATCCAGTTACCAGCAACGCGTTACATTTAAGCCGACAATACTCTTGAACATGGGCAACCTGTTGTTCAATTTCGGACTGTATGACCAGGCGATAGACCAGTATAAGCGGTCTTTGGAACTCAAGCCTCAATTTTCTGACGCTCATTTCCATCTGGCCCAGGCATATATAAAAAAGGGCGATTTCTCTCGTGCATTGACGCAAATTAACGGGGTGATAGAATACGCCCCTCCCCGGAGCTTGTTTTTCAATGTCCAGGGATTAGCACTTTTGTGGATGCAGCAGCCGGAAGAAGCGCTGCTGTCTTTCAGGAAAGCCATGTATCTCGTTAAAGACAAGTCCACGGCCTACTATCATTTAGGTTGTGCTTTGTCTCTCTCTGGATACTTTGACCAAGCCAAATGGTTTCTTGCAAAAGCCCGCAACAGAGAGAGAAATAATATCCGCATCTCCTTTTCAATCCTTGAAAACAGCGTTCGCGCCAATGATTCTGCTGGTATCGAAGAAAATGCCAAATATGTTTTTTCAAATTTTGATTTGATATCAATCGCACGCGCCATTGAAATATTGCCAAAAGAGTTTAGTTCGGCACCGGTTGACATCAATTTGATTCAACCAGTTATTGATTCTATGGCCGTCAGAATGGCCAAGACTTTATTCAATGAAGAATAAGTTGTACCAGCGGAGATCGATTGCGACCACCGGTTTCGCTGATCTGGATTATATCAAAGGGATTATTCACGCGCCGTACCATGAATTGGCTAAAATAGTTCGTGTGATCTCAGAAATGACCGATATGATGAATAGCGGTGGCGCCACAGATTCGCAGACATGCGACAGGCTCATGCTGCAGTATGAAAATGGACTTGGTCAAATAGCTGTTTTAGGAAACCGGTAAAAAACCGACCGGACATTGAACCTCTATGGAATCAGATAAAATACAACCCATCAAACCGCTGCCTTATTCATACTATTTCTACTCGGTTGTCATTATTGCCCTGTCTGGATTTTGCGATTCAGTATATCTGTCCATCTCCCATTACAGGGTCTATACTGATTTAGGATACCAGAGCTTTTGTGCGGTTTCCCAAGCGATAAATTGTGATACGGTTTCACAAAGCCCCTATTCCATATTCCTCGGTGTACCGGTTCCGGTCTGGGGAATGGTTGGGTACGCAAGTTTCCTGTTTCTCCTCTTTTATGCCCGTTCGGCACCAGAAAAATCCAGGCGCATTTGGAGCTTGCTGTTTCTGATCGCCTTTGCATTTTCCGTTTACAGCATGATTCTAGCAGCGGTCTCTACTTTCTTTATTCACAGTTACTGCATTATGTGCATTTTAAGTTACGCGGTTAACCTGTTGCTGATTTATTTCACATGGCTGATCAGAAAGCGATTTCGAGGTGAGCCTCTATTACAGGGCGTTGGTCTGGATGTCCGTTATTTGATCAGTCGCCGGAAATCTTTCTTACCGGTCATGTGCTCTCTTTGTGTTGGCGTTGCCGTGATGATGTTGTTTTTTCCGGCATACTGGCTTATGCGTCCGCCGGTGTTGTCAAAAGACATTCCAACCGGTGTGACCGAAGAGGGCTTTCCCTGGATTGGTGCTGAAGATCCCGAACTCGTCATCGTTGAGTTTACAGACTACCGTTGCTTCCAATGTAAAAAAATGCATTTTTTCCTTCGGCGAATCATTCAGGAGCAACCCGGCAAAATCAGGCTGGTCCACCGGCATTTCCCAATGGACCCCACCATAAATCCTATTGTTCACCAACCACTGCATTCCGGAGCAGCCAAATTGGCCATGCTGGCCATCATTGCGGAAGAAAACCAAAAATTTTGGGAAATGAATGACCTCCTTTTTGGTATCAAACGAAAAACGGAAGCGGTCAATATGGACTATTTCGCCCAGCAGACCGAAATTCCCCTTGAAACGGTCAAGGCCGCTTTCCGTAATCCGAAAATGTGGATGAAATTAAGAAAAGACATCGAAGACGGCATTAAAATCGGATTATCCGGCACACCGGGCTATCTGATCAACGGGCAGGTTTATCTCGGACTGATTCCAGCGGAATTATTGCGTAAATATTTCTGACACCCATTTATGGTGACATCGTTTTCGTATGATTTCCGACAAAAAAAATAACTGGCTAACCATTCTTTGCTGCCTGCTGATTGCCGGCACCGTCATCACCATTGCTATCATGGCAAGCGTACCACCAGTCAGTCGTGATGCATTGACCCATCACCTTGCCGTTCCGAAACTGTGGATTGAGGATGGCTTCTTCAAGGAACTGCCATCCATTCCGTTTTCCTATTACCCCATGAATCTGGATCTGCTTTATTCGATACCATTGATATTTGGGAATGAAATCGTTCCCAAATATATCCACTTTGCATTTGGCCTATTGACGGCTTATTTGATTTATTCACACTTAAGATCCCGGTTGGATCAATTTTACGCGCTGCTTGGTGCACTTTTTTTTCTTTCCATTCCTGTGATCATCAAACTATCGACCACCGCATATGTGGATTTGGGGCTGATTTTTTTTACCACCGCTACGCTATTCATGCTGATCGAATGGGCTGAAAGCGGGTTCAGTTCCAAACATCTTGTCCTCGCAGCCTTGTCTTGCGGTCTTGCTTTGGGAACCAAATACAATGGGTTGATCGTGCTTTTTCTCCTGACTTGCGCTGTTCCCTTCCTATACTTGAGAGGACGATCCGACAGAATTTTTAAAACCATCCCCTTGAACCAACTCAAGGCACTCGGTTGGGGAGTCTTTTTTTTTACTTTGTCTCTATTGGTTTTTTCACCATGGATGATTAGAAATATTAATTTGACGGGAAATCCCATCTACCCTTTGTACAATAATATCTTTTCCAATCCATCTGAGCATCCCTCCGTTGATGAAGATGACGATGCAATTAATGGGGGGGGAAAAACAGGCAAAAAGGACCCAGGATGGGGAAATTTCGCCGTGAGGAAGGTGATCTATGGGGAATTACCATGGGAAATCGCGCTCATTCCGATTCGCGTCTTCTTTGAGGGGGTTGACGATGATCCCAAACGTTTCGATGGTCGCTTGAACCCGTTTTTGATAATCTTGCCCGTGCTGCTTTTCTTGTTTGGGTCGGATCCAACCCACCACAGGAAAATCGAATACAGGTTCCTATCGCTATTTTCGATTGCTTACTTGACCTTCGCTTTTTTCAGAGTAGATATGCGCATACGCTGGATAAGCCCGATTGTTCCACCGTTGGTCGTGCTTTGCATGTATGCGTTGGCAGAGATCCAGGGTGGGGGAACCCATTCCGGAAAACGATGGAAGAGGAGTGCTTTAAATGGGTTGGCGCTTGTTTCGGTCGTGGCTATGTTCGTCTGGAATGCTCAATACCTTTATGCGCTCTACCATAAAATCGATCCGATCCCCTACATCACCGGTCGAATTGATCGCGACACCTACATAACCAAGTATAGGCCTGAATATGAACTGATCCGCCAGATCAACCAGTTGTTGCCCTCCGATGCAACCATCCTGTGTTTTTTTATCGGTAACCGCATCTATTATTTCGACCGAAAGATTCAGTTGGATAAGAGTATCTTGAAAACCGTCGTGAGTCATTCCGATTCCGTTGACCAGATCGGCCAGCGTCTCATCGGAAAGAGAATTACGCATATGCTTGTACGTTTCGATCTGACCGATTCATGGATCGAAAAAAACTTTGATGAACAGGAAAAAGCACGATTGCGGCTTTTTCTTCAAAGGTATACAAAAAGGATAGGCGAAAAAAGTGGATACGGGCTGTTTGAAGTCGTCCCCGCCAAATGAAACGATTTCGCCGGATAGGGGATAAACGATGTGAATAATTTCATCATTGCGCTCTAATCTGTAATTTCTTACATGTACCGTTTGCGTCTAAAAAATGGATGTGTTGATCAATGCCCCAGATACCGATGACCAACCACATGGCCGAACAGACCGGGGTAAAATTGTTTTCATCACTAATGTCTCCTATCTTTATGAAATAAAACATCTACAACGAATTTAAAACAGAGCGCTATGATGAAATTCGATACGCAATCGACTGTCAGTGTCATCATTCCGGCATTCAATGAAGCCGATAATCTTGGACCGGTGATTCGTTTCATAAGGGAACGGCACCCTTCCTCTGAGATTATCGTGGTCGACGATGGTTCCACCGACAATACGGCCGAAGTTGCCTATCAAGCTGGAGCCATTGTATATTCCCACGCTTACAACATCGGCAACGGGGCTGCTGTGAAGACAGGAATCCGCAAGGCGACCGGTGAGATCCTTGTGTTCATGGATGGGGATGGCCAACATCATCCCGAAGACATCGAAAAGATGCTTGCCCAGTTTCCCCAGTATGACATGGTGGTGGGGGCGCGAACCCGGGGCGGGCAGGCTTCCTTCGGTCGGGCAATCGGCAACCGGTTGTACAACCTCCTTGCGACCTATGTAACCAAATTCTCAGTAAAAGATTTGACTTCCGGGTTCAGGGCGATAAAAGCAGATATTGCCAAAAGCTACATCTATCTGTTGCCCAATACTTACTCGTATCCTACAACCATAACGTTAGGTGTATTGAGGGATGGAAGGAGTGTCAAATATTTACCAATAAAAACACAACGGCGGATATCCGGAAAAAGTAGAATACGTATTGTAAATGACGGCGTGCGATTTTTAATGATCATCATCAGAATTTGTACGTTATACTCGCCCCTGAGGGTTTTTTTGCCTGTCAGTTTTTTCATGTTTATGCTGGGCCTTGTCCGCTACCTCTATTCCTTCGCCACAGAGGGGCGTTTTACCAACATGAGCGCATTGTTATTCATTTCTTCTGTAATCATCTTTATGATGGGGATGGTGTCGGAACAGATCTGTCAGATGCGTTTTGAACGCCGGGTTGCCGATCGGCCAGTCACCAGGCATAAGGCAGGGGGGGCGTAAGCGCTGAATCAACCTTCTCGGATACAACGCAGATGGTTTATTAAGTCGGCACCCATACGTTTCAATGAAAACAGGCGCAGGCCCGTTCGCCTAGCTTCGGATGCTAACTGTTTCCTCAAATTTGGGGTTTGTTGCAGATTACGGATGGCTTCTGCAAGTGCCTGTGGACTGCCCGGAGGGATGAGGTAGGCATTTTTGCCGTGGGAAAAGACTTCCTGGATTGCAGGCGAATCGGATGTGATAAAAGGAACTCCGGTTGCACAGATATCAAAAATCTTAGAGGGGATCACCCTTTTCGTTTTTACGGTTGTTCCGAATATCCCCAGAGATAAATCGTGAGAATGGATAAACACCCCCAGTCGTTCAGTAGGCATCCAATCTATGAATTCAACGTTTTGAAGTTTCCATTGGCTGGCCAGACGCTCCATCTGATGCCGCAATTGGCCTGTTCCCACGAGAACAAACCGTATATGCTGCGCATCGGCCAGGATGCGGGCGGCCCCGAGAATGACATCAATGCCGTGAAGTGGAATATAAGTACCTACAAAGAGTACCTTGAACGTTTCCCGATCGGCGGCCTGGTATGGTTCGGGCTGCTGACCGACGGTTGCACCAACAAAGACTCGGGCCACTTTTCCGGGGTTGAGCCCAAATGTCTCAATCAGATAATGACCGTGTGTAGCCGTATCGATCAGGTTCAAGTCAGCCAGCCTGCAGCACGACCGTTCAAAACGATAGAGCAGCCGCCCGAACAGGCTGCCGGAAGCGATTAATTCCCTGTCCGCGACCACTGCTTCACACAGGGGGATAAAAACGTCGTAGACGAGCGTTGAATCCCGCCTGAAAATCCGGTGAAGAAGCCATGCCAGATGTACGTGAAAATATCCCGGATGCCCCACAATCGTGACATCCGCCTGAGGTAGCCTGATGAATTCCCATGCTAAGTAAACAAAACTGCTTAACAGCTTGAAAAAAAAGTGGACCGCCTGTAAAGGGTTTTTAACCACACTAATTCGTTTGAGGAATGAACCTGCGAGTTCGAAATGCGCTTCGATGACCTCCACACCGTTGATGCGCAGGGCACGCATCAAATTGTTATTCCTTGGATATTCGGCCGCTTTGGAGTAAATGCCAAAATAAACTACTTTCAAAATCAATCCTTCTCCCCACATTTTCAGGACAGAATACCCTACTGTGCGCTTCTGTCGGGCATGGTCTTTTCATAAAAAGATAGCGTTTTCCGGATCATGACCGTCTCGCTGAAATTTTGCAGAACCCAATCCCGGGATCGTTTTTGAAACGTATTTCTAAGCGATTCGTTTGACAGCAGCAAATCAATTTTTTCAGCCAGTATTTCGTGGTTCCGAGGCGGGATGACAATCCCGCAGTTTCCGACAACTTCGGGAATGGCGCCGGCATTGGTACTGATGATCGGGGTGCCGCATGCCATGGCCTCAACCAACGGGAATCCAAAGCCTTCAAGAAGCGAGGGTAAAACAAACACATCCGCAAGCGAATAGAGCGCAGGCATCTGTGCATCGTCCACATATCCGGCCTCGATAACCTGGTCCGCTTTGCCACCCAGGCGGCGCAAAAAGAACTGCCGATAGCCTTTTTCCCATTTCCCGGCCATTACGAGTTTGACGTTGTCGGTTCTCAATCGGTGCAGCGCGGCCGCCAAATCTTCGAGGCCTTTTCTGGGGGTTGAAAAACCGACATACAAGAGAACCTTTTCGTTTTTTAGACCCAATTTTTTGCGCTGGTGACCGGCATCTACGGGTTTGAAAAAATCCGTATCGATGCCGGAGTAGACTACGTCAATGCGGTTCGGGTCCACTCGATAATTCTCAATGAATTCGTTTCGGGTCGCATGGCTGATGGCGAGGCATGCTCTAGCTTTTCCAAGCGCCTTCGCTTCCAGCATTTTCGACACCTGGTAGTAAGGATACCGTTGAACCAAGTTCCAAAATGAAGAATGATAGGGAATGCCGCTTCTCCCTTTGAGGCGTTGATTAAAGGATTGGTGAAGCGTTGCCACAAATCCATCGGGTGCGGTGTATCCCAGGTGGCCGTCCAGAAAATGGATGATATCGAAATTATTACGACAAGGATGCCTTTTAATGAAACTGCCGGCGATATAACCGAAAGCAATCCATTGGGAAGGGTCGTGCCGTAGGACGGGCAACCGGATCACCCGAATATTGTCGATGTATTCAATTTCCGGCAATCCCCGGCGACGTGCGGTAACCACAGTTACATTGTTGTCGGTGGCCAGGCCGCGTGCAATCTTTTCCGCATAGACGGTCTGACCTGAGCCGCGCACCGGTATAAAATCATGGTTGATTAGACAGATATTCAACGGATCACCCAAAACTTTGGTCCAGCATGGTTTTCAGTTTGTCTGCGTAGACCCTTTTATTGTGAAATACGCGGTACACCGTTCTCATCTCCCGGAGTTTACTCTTGACAGGTTCGTTATGGGGAAGGTCAATCAGAAGATCGATAAGACCGGGCGCATGCCAGTCGACAGCGAGTTCGGTCAGATGGTGTTTGGCCAGTTCGGAGGCCATCCAGGTTCCTTTTGAAACCACGGGAATTCTTCCGGCAATGATGCATTCTACAAAAACACCTGACGTTCGCATGGAATGGATGGCAGGGTTGTACGGCAACAGGACGATATCGCATTTGCTGAACATGGAAAGGTATTGTTCCTGCGTCAGGACACTGCCTGTCTTTTTCAGGTTCACCCCGCCCGGGACTGGTTCCAAACCGCATTTTTCACTGACGACAAACAAAACTTTGTTGGCGTTTTCAGAGATTGTATGAGCTATTTTTTTTATGATCGCGACATTATAGGGGATGGCATGTTGCTGTCCGGCCATCCAACAAGTGATCGTATCCTGCCTAGTTGGATCGGATTGACTGGCAGGAATTTCGGTATGCGGTATGGGCATGACCGTCATGGGGTGCCTGAAATAGGCAGCGTACCATTTGGCAAACAACTCTGTATCGGACAGGAGTTTGAATCTGCCGGGGGGCAAAAGGTGTTTAATGATTTTTTGTAAGCCCGCTTCCAGAAGCCCCCTGAATTTATTTAACCTGGAAAACGTGTGCTCACCACGGCACAGGAACCATACGGCAAGATTGTTTTTTGCAATTGGGGTGAAGGCGATGGTGAACGCAACCAGAGAGAATGGGTTGATGGATTCGAGGAAGATGATGGTTCTTTTATGGTCAACGTCGGTGGTTAAAAAACCGTAGATGGGAAGAATGGAAGCAAATGTGAGCTTGAGGAAGCTGAAAATGGCTCTTCTGGAAGTTTTAGCAGGTGATACGGGAAGGCAGCAAAGCCAGCCGTCAGGAAGCATGGCTGAAGCTGCGAGGTGAGGAACAGCAATTTTATAGTCCCAGCCCATTGATTCGACGGCTTCCTGGACTGTCGCATTGTAGATATAATGGTGCCCTTCTCCGATTTTGGTTAAATTGGGGGCGAGGGTGACAAAAAGGGGGCTGGTGATTTCTTTATGCGGCTTGTTAGGTTGCATTTATAGGAGCGCGGCCTGGTTTTGCCTGAACCATCGAATCGTTCTTTCTATTCCGATGTCAAGATCGGTCATGTTCAGATTTGGAATATAATGAAGCAGTTTATCAATTGCAAGACATTTGGACATCGCACCGACATACCGGTCGGTGTCAAATACAATTTTGTTGAAATCGTATTCGACAAACTCACAAATTCGCCGTGCGAAGTGGCGGATCGAGTATTCCTTGCCGCTACCGATATTGACAATGTCATTCTCGCAGCGGTCATTCAATCGGAGCATGATATCGACGAAATCTTCAATATAGACGAGCTCGCGCCTTTGTTTGCCGTCGCCCCAGAGAATCACCGGTTCTCCATAAAGCTTCCCGCGGATGATCTTTCGAATCAGATCGAAAATAAAATGCATTTGGCGTCCATCCGTGTGATAACCGGGGCCGTAAAGTGTTGATGGTATGATGTAGAGGTATCTCAATTGGTATTGCCGATTCAAGGCAATGAGCCCGGCGTAGAGCATCCGCTTGGTCATGGCATAAGAAAAGAGACTTTCAATCGGTTGTCCGGATAGATAATTTTCCTCTTCAAGCGGTCTGTCGGCCGGATAGGAACAGCTTGTACCCATGGCAATCAATTTTGCCTGGGGTTGGCAGGCCTGCCACCATGTCAGCAAATGGGTATTGATTTTTTGGTTGATAATCCATTGCTCGCCGGGATGCCGCAGGCAAAAATCGCCAGCTTGGGTCCAGGCTGCGAGATGAAAAATAAGGTCGTATTTTTCGTGTTCCAGATTGAAAATGGCCCTTTCATCCGTCAGGTCACAAGTTGTTGATTTTAGACCTAAAATGTCATGGCCGCTGTCCTCGAATTTGCTGCAGAGAAAGGTTCCCAAGAAACCGGACGCCCCTGTAACCAATATTTTCATTCGTCCGTCTCCACAGGATCGACGGGAAAATAAAATTCGATCCCCTTATCAAGAAGGTGTTGGTTGTTTTTCAGAATTTCCTTTTTGAAATTCCATGCCAGCACGAAGTAAATGTCGGGCAATTGCTTCAATTCTTTTTCAATGGCGATGGGGATATGCCTCCCGGGTGAATAGAGCCCCCTCCTGAGTTCATTTTTTTCCACAAGACAATCAAAATATTGGGTCCCGGTTTCAAAATAATTGAGCATGGTGTTGCCTTTTACAGGGGCACCGAATCCGTATATGGTTTTTTTTTTCGCTTTTTGGGCATTTAAATAATCGAGTGTGATGCGTTTTTTCTCGGCAATTTTTTTGGAGAATACCTGATAGGTGGAAAATTCATTGGACTCGTCTTCGATTTCCCGCTGTCGCAATTTTATCAACCGTTCCGTTGGAGGACGGCGACCCGCGTGCGTCACGAATCCGATTACCGATCCGCCATGAATCGGTGATACGTATGCATCAAACATGGAAAGACCATGGCGGTTCAGCAGCACGTCGATGGTATTCAAATTGTAGTACAGCAAATGCTCATGGTAAATCTGATCAAAAGCCAGATTTTCGACGATACGTTTCATATACAGAAATTGAACGACAAAGACGCCGTTCAGGTCAAGGAGTTCTTTGATGCCCCTGGTAACGGAATGCAGTTCCTCGAGATGGAAAAAAACACCGGATGCATTGATTACCTTGAACGTCTGGTTTATCTCCTTTGCCAGGGGAAAATTGAAAAATGCGTTGATGGTTTCGACACCGGCATCATTGGCGATCCTGGCGATGGTCGTGGATGATTCTACACCCAATACCCGGTAACCCAATTTTTGAAAATGTTTTAACTGGGTACCGTCGTTAGAACCGATGTCCAGTGCGGATTTATCATTTTCGTTTTTGAAGAATACGGCATCGACTTCTTTGGCCACTTTATGAAAATGATCACTCAATGACTTGGTAATGCCGGAAAGGTAGGTATGGTCACTGAACATGATTTCCTTTTTTACGGTGTGATCGAGCTGAACGGTTTTACAATCGGCACAATGCAGTACGCGAAGTGGGTAAAAGGATTCTGTTCCTATGTCTTCCTTTTTCAGGAAATTATTTGCCCAGGGTTGCTCGTTGAGGTCAATCGCAAGCTTCAGATGACTGGAATTGCAAATCCGGCATTTCATGGTGAGCGCTCCATTTATAATATCGCGTGTAAATTCTTATGATACGTATCCAGGCCGTATTTTGTGGCAATTGTATTTAACGCATTGGTTGATAACTTGGATCTTAACGATCTGTTATTCAAAAGCCTTATCATCCCTTTGGCAAACGCTCGGGGATCATCTTCAATAATAACATCTTGTTCAGGTATTAATTCGAGACCGCGGGCACCAACGGTGGTGCTGATAACAGATCGTCCATGTCCCAGTGCTTCAAGCATTTTAATACTGATACCCGATCCGGATAAAAGTGGAATAAATACGCTATTAACGGATTTGTAAAAGTGTTCTATCTTATGAACGTATTCGACGTGCTGAAAATTTTTTTCGGAAGAGAAAATTTTCTTTGCGGCTGCGCATACCGAGCCTGCAATGAGACAGCTAAATGCCAGATTGGCCGATTTTAACCTGGGAAGTATTTCATTTTTAAAAAAGATCAGACCTTCAATGTTAAAAATCGATCGACTCCCGATAAATCCAAAGTCGAAATTGCAGGTATCCGTATTCATTGAGCGGGTAGGCAGAGCCGTTGAAAAAACAGGATTAAGATATCGGATTTTATGTGAGATTCTTTTGATTTGAGTCAGATGATCTTTCTCAGAGGTCGAAGTCACCAAGATTTTATCGAATAAAGACAGAATCGCCAGTTCCTCATTTTTCATGGTGTTGTAATCAAGAGGTTTTACCATAGTCAGCAATTTCTTGGATAAGGCTCCCGAATAGGGGCCCGTTATACAATCCGACAGTGAGCAACGTTTAACAATATTTTGGATATGATGATAATGATCTGAATGAATATCATGAATGTCGATTATTTTAGGTATTTTTTGCGTATCAATTCGATTGATTCCCATTAGCAGGGCACTCGTGATTTTATTTACGATGATCATGGAAATATCATTATCAAAAATATAATCATATATTTTAGAATGATTTTGTTTATGGATTGTCTTTTCAAAAACACTATGTGAGAAAATTTTATTTTTAAAGATGCGACTAATATATTTCCCTGCCACAGAAAAGAGAATCTGTGATTTACACGAGTGGTTTTTGATTATTAAGAAATTTTCCGAAAATTTTTTGAGTTGAAAGCGTGCAGGTTGCGACCAATTGTTATTTAAATGGTCAAAGGATAAAAAGAAAAGCTTATATCCGTATAAATTAAAATAGTTAAGCCATTCCAAGTATCTTTCAGATGATCCATCGCGAACTGGAAAACAGCAGCTATCAACGACAAATAAAATTTTTTCAGGTGTTTCTATCATTCGATAATGTTACCAGAAAATTCGAAATTTTGGCAATTTAAAAAATAATTAAAAGAAGCATACCTGACTATTTCCTGCCGTCTTTTAAAAGGCCAATCAATGTTTGTTCTATCTGGTTGGAAACATTTTCAATCAGATAGTGGTTTTTTACTTCTGCAATGGCATTGCTTCGAATCCTGTTGTATAGTGCATGATCAGTTAATAAATGTTGAATTTTACGTGCCAGATCTTTGGGGTCATTGGGCGCATAGAGCAGACCGGTAATTTGATCTTTAATAATTTCAGATGGGCCGCCAATATTGCTGGCGATTACGGGTATACCCCGTGACATTGCTTCTATAAGGATCAACCCGAATGGTTCTCGGTAAATTGAAGATACAATAAGAAGATCGTGTTGGGTATAAACATCTTTTAGCTTTTGATATGACAGCTTTTCCTGAAAACGAACTATTTTCATTAAGTTGAATTTGGTTATAAGTGCCTTTAGATAGGTGACATACTCTTGATCGCCACTGCCAGTAATTGTAAGAAAAATATCGCTTTCATAATTTTTATGGAGAAAATTAAAGGCTTTTATTATATTGTGAATTCCTTTTATTTTCGAAAGTCTGCCAACATACAACAATCGTCCTGAAGGCTTTTTTATCGTTATCTTTTTTAATAACCAATCATTCGAAATACCGTTAGGGACAACGGAAATCCTATTAATATCATACCCAGCTAAAATAGCATAATCTTTCATAACCTTGCTGACACAGAAAATATGATTAAACCGGATATAATCTTTGCTGAGAGAAAAGGTTGAAAAAAAACGGTTGTTGATGGTATGCCAGTTAAAAACTTCATCTTCTACCATTATTACAATTGGTATTTTCTTTTTAACCTTGGAGAAAACGGTATGATAAGATATTTCTCGCATATCCCATAAAAACAATATGTCCGGATCATATCTTCTGATTATCTTTCCAGCTATAATAACGTTGAAAATCGTTAAAATAAACCGACGAATAGAGCTTAAGATGCTGCAAATCCATGGGAATTTGATGTAAAAGGATTCATTGAGATGGTTGAAATTCAGGTAGTGGAGATTGCGAAGAATATCAGGATCGTTTTCATTGTCCTGGGTGACACCATACTTGGACGAGACAACCGTAACCTGATGGCCCCTTTTACGAAGGTTGTCGATAAAAGATTTTGCCGCAATTTCGTACCCACCCTTGTAAAAAGGAGGATAGAGAGATGAAAATGCTAATATTTTCATAGGAATTACTAAATCTTTTGATCCATCAAGGAACGAACCAAAATAAAATCACTTCTTTTGATCCCACCCGCAAAAAAAAGACCGATTAAAAAAATGAGAACACCTACGAAAATATTTAACAATAACGATGACGCATTTATCCAGTTCAGAGAAATCACCATAATCGCAGATGCCGCGATTGGCCGTAGAGATTCCTTGATAAAAAAAATCAAATTAATGTAGTCACGATTAAAAATAAGATGGAAAACAATACCGATGAGTTCGCTCGTAAGTGTTGTGGCGGCGGCTCCCAAAGCACCATAACGGGGGATGATAATTAAATTCAATAAAAAATTTGTAACTAATACCACAATTGTAATTATCAAGTTTATATGCTGTCGTCCAGTTGCTGAAAAAAGGGTGGCAGATGCACAACAAAATGCGGTGACTGGCAATGAACTCAACAAGATTTGAAAGATAAGGACTGAATCGCTCAATCTGTTTGAAAACAATAGAATGTAAATCGAATTCGCATTGACAATCAGCACGCTGGACAGAAGAAATGAAACAGTAAACACAAATTTCAGTATGTTTTGATTAATATCAATTAATATTTTTTTGTTATAGTAAAAGGATGATAATACGGGGAAGAGGACGCTTCCAAGAATATTGGGTATAATAAGAAGCCCTTCTAAAATACGGTAAGAAGCGTGATACCGTGTTACCTCGTCGGTCGATTGTATTAAAGATATCATCACCGTATCTATACGATAATAGACGGTAGCAAATATGGTTGCCAAGGTAAACGGTAGTGCCTGTTGAATTATCGGAGTCAGTTCATTTTTTCTGATTTGAAGGGAATTAATCAAGTTGTTGCGATAGGTGTAAACGACACTGGCCAAACCTATAATTATGTCATAAATTACAATTATAATTGCACAATGGACTACGCCGAGACCCACATGTATGGCAGTTACCAGAGTCGTTACGCGAAAAACCATTCCGAAAAAAGAAATTACGGCAAGATAATCGGTTTTTTCGTAGGCTCTGATAACTTGCTCAAATGTACTTGTAAAATTGATAATGGTCATTCCGAATGTTAAAATTAAGATTAGCTGAAATATATCTTTTTGATAGGATAATACCGATGCGGAAATTAAGATGAATAGAATTGAAAAAATTGAAGAAAAAATTTTCAGAAGTAGTGCGTTGCCCGTGTAAAGACCGGCTTTTGATTTGTCTTTGGCAATTTCTCTGATAATCAGCATGTCAAGGCCAAGAGAGAATAAAAAGGTGAACATTGAGGTGAAAGTTTGTGCTGTAAAAAGGACACCGCTCTCTGTTGGTCCAAGTTCTTTGACAATATAGGTTACAAAATAAAAATAGAGAAGTTTCCCACCAATGTTTGAAATTAATAGAAAAAAAAAGTTTTTTACATTTTTTTTAATTCGTTCGCGATGCATCAATTTTTCTTAAATGCATTCTTTATGCGTTTGACAATGGCATAAAAAATTCTTCGCCGGTTGATTGCACGTTGGGCCAAGTTATAAATTTTTTGGACATCTTCTGCGTTAAACTCGGTAGTGGAAATATTCGCCTGGTATAATTTCAACTCCCTTAAATCAATATCAGAACTCACATATCCGTTTTTTTTACAAATATCCCACAATTGAGTTCCAGGGTAGGGCGTCAGTATCGACAGGTATCTATGACTGAAAGGCAATTTGAACATGTACTTTATCGTACGATGCATCTGCTGGATTGTTTCTCCCGGAGCACCGATTACAAAAAGGCCACCAGTCTCAAGACCAATTTTCTTGGCATAGTGGATCAAGTTTTCGACCTTTTTTAAATTTAAAGGTTTTCTGAGCAGTTTTGAAAGAACCTTCTGGTCCCCCGATTCGACAGCAAGAACGACAGAGAAACATCCGCTGTCTCTCATTTTGTCGAGTACCTGCGTATCCAGAGACCAAAGCGCGACGCCGTTGGGTGTCGACCATGATATGTCCAGTTTATTTTCAATCAATAAATCAAAAATCGCCATCGCCCTGTTTTTGTCGTAGGTCAAGTTGTCGTCTTCGAAGGCGATTTCGTCTATACTATAGTGGGTTCTAAGGTGATTGATTTCCGCAATAACGTTTTCGGGAGAACGCATGCGATAACTTTTACCCCATACGGAATGAATCGAGCAGAAAATACATTTCGCCGGACATCCCCGCGAAGTGATAACAGAACAATAGGTCGATCCTTTGGAAAGTCCCCGGTGCTTAGTGTAGCGGCTATACTTGTCCATTGGCAACAAGTCGTGCGCTGGAAAGGGAATCAGGTCCAGATCCTCGATAAACGATGTCTTGGGGTTGCAATTGACATCACCATTGGAACGACGCCAGCAAAGGCCATCAAGGCTATCAACCGGCGTATTGTTGTCGATATTGGAAAGCAGGTTTCCAAAGCTTTCCTCACCTTCTCCGACAATCACATAATCCACGTTCTTATCCTGCATGACCGTAATTTTGTTATAGGATGCGTGTGCACCCCCCATTACGGTAACGATACGCATACTCACTTTTTTTGCTAACTCGCACATGCGGTGTGCGTTATGGTATTGATCCGAAAACATGCTGGAGACCCCAATTACATCGGGGGCGAAGTCCCGGATCTGTGACAAAATATCATTGTCACTCAAACCTACAGTCATCTGTTCGTTTTCGTGGAAAACTCTGTTGTCGATTCCTTCAATAACAGCGTCACATATGCGTACATCGTAGTGATCCCTTATGACAGCTGCGAGATAGGCTAATCCCAGTGGTGGATTGGCATCAATCGTCCCTGTATTTTTTTTAAGCGTGTGGGGTGGGTTTATGAGAAGAATGCGTTTGATCATTTCTATATTCTGATAAAAAATTTGAGGATTAGTTCGGTAAATTTATTTAGAAACGTATTGAACAATGTGCCTTTCAATGGTTTTGAACAAACCAAATTTGCATATTTATGCATTAATTTCAATTGGAAAGGTAAAAAACTGTCATTTCGCATGACAACATTCAAACCATCTGTGTGTTGCCAATTTGTTTCCGTAATATATTTATTATTTACTGCCCATTGGTGAAATTGTGTACCTGGATAGGGTGTGGCAAATGTAAATTGTAATCGATCAGCGTTTAATTCTTTGGCGAAATCGACATTTTGAATAAACGTCGAGATGGTTTCTCCAGGAAGCCCGATGATAAAAAAACAAAAGGTGGCTATTTTATTTTGCGCGCATGCCTGAACGATTTTCACGATATGATCCGGATGAACGGGTTTGCGTTTAACTCGGGCCAAAATTGATTTGTTTACGTGCTCAATGCCAAGATTTATGCCTATGCATCCGGCTTGAGCCATTTTTTGGATAAGGTTTTCCGATAGGGTGTCCGGCCGAGTCTCACATCGCCACCAGAACTGCAATTGACTGCTTATTATCAAGTCGCACAATCGGTGGATTCTATCTTGATCAAGCGTAAACTCCGGATCACGGAAAAGTAAGCTTCGCATTCCATGCCTCTTGATCAGATATTCGATTTCAGCAAAAATGTTCTCTGGCGTCCGAGAGCGCCAGCGATTGCCTTGCGCGAGGGGATACGGGCAATAGTCGCAATTGAAAGGGCACCCTCTTGACGTCTGGATGGTTAGTGCGGGATTTGCATCGCCGAGATCCGGAATAAAATAATTCTGGTAGGGAAAAAATTCCCAGGCCGGAAATGGCAAGGCATCAAGATTTTCAAAAAACGCTTTATCTGGGTTTTTTAAAATGGTTCCTTTTTTTCTGTAATATATACCTTCCACTTGATCGATCGGTTGCGTCGCAAGGCAGGGAAGTATAACTTCGACTTCACCGGTAACCAATATATCGATTACATCGTATTGCATCAAATCATCGGGAAAAATATTGCAAACTGAGCCGAAAAAAATAATTTTTGCCTCGGGCATGATCTCTTTTAAGTGTTCCGATACTTTAAGGTCCCAAGCGAACGTAGGCATTGATGTCCTTACGGCAATGAATGTTTCGGGCCTGAATCCACCCACTTTTTTCAGGAAATCACTGAGGCTTAAGTCATCTCCTAGACAATCGATTACAGTGAATGGTGTTTTGTTGTTTTTTAGACATGCCGCCACATAAACCATGTCAATTGGAGGAATTCTGGTTTTTGCATCCGGACCATAGAGTTGACCCAGACCTCCCATTACATCTTTGTTGGCTATGTACCCGGGGGGACTTGGAGGATTGACGATTAGAAACATTTGGTCTTGTCTATTAAATTTTTGATGTTTTTGATGAACGGGTGCAAAAGTAATAACAACGGCCCATTGAAATAAGTCAAAAGGCTTTTTGGAAAAGCGGCTGGTGTTATCGCTCCCATATTGGATAAACGCGATATCTCGTAGTCGATGCCATTTTCTATTTTTATGGATGGATGGAAGTCAAAATCGTTTTTTGCTTTTTGATTGGAATAAACCCATCCATCATGTTCCGGAGATACTTGCATCCAATAATCGAGGAGTCCGAGTGTTTTGATTTTCTTTTTTTCCCATGTAGACGAAATTGCATGCTTTCTTTTTTCCCACGCATCCGAAAGATTGATTTTTTTCGAAATATGATCGAAGAATTGCCCAATTTTTGCGTAGTCATCGCCTACGATAAAATAAATTGAAGATGACGGAAAATCAGTACATTGAATCATCGCTTTCGTTAAATCTTGCAGATGAATCGGTTGAATATATTTATCCCGGGACAAATCTGAGTAACGCAGAAAAAAAGATCTATTGAGAAGTGCATGTATGATTTGTGGAACGATTACATATACATTGGAGATTCTGAGTATTTTAACGTTCAATTGGTGAAAATAGTTATTTTGGAGACGGTTCTCTGCCAGAAGTTTGGATTCGCCATATGGGTTTAACGGCTTGCATCCTGTCTCTTCGGACCTGAAGAAATGTTTTTCTGGCAACGGTCCGACAGCCTCAACACTGCTGGCAAAAACTAAGTTTTGCGCATTCCAATTTAAAGAAGCGTGGGCGACATTTTCCGTCCCTTTGACATTGACGTAAAATGTCGAGTCTCGATTTTCCAGGCGAAAATCAATTGCTGCGGCAAGATGATAAACCGTTTCAAAAGAAATGGATATCGCCTTTAACGAAGATAAATCAGAAATGGATCCTTTTAGGGGTTTTATGCCGCAACGAGAAAGTTTACGAGAGGTTGCTGAATCTGTATTCCGCGTTAAGACGTATACATCTTCTCCATTTCGTAACAAAGTGTTTGCCAATTGGGTGCCGATATAGCCCGTGCCGCCTGTTATGAGTATCTTTTTGGTCATTGCAGCATTTTTCGAATATGGACAGCGTTTCTTATATCCATGGGAACGTTGTTAAAACAATCATACATTCGCAAATTGATTGGGTTGAAGTATCCTGTAAGCCTTGAGCAGTTCTGCGATGCCGTCATCCAGGCTGTATTGGGGCGACCAACCCAGCGATTCAATTTTTTCATTGCTGACCAGATAATCCCGCTTGTCAGGATCTTCCCCAATGGGTGCAGCGTGGATATATAGCCTCGGTACATGCTTTTTTATTTTTTCGCATAATTGCCGTTTGGAAAGATTGGCGCTGCTCAATCCGACGTTGAATGCCTCGCCTTTCATTTGTTCGTAGTGATGCATGCCGAACAGGAATACAGCGGCGACATCACGAATATGAATGTAATTTCTCCGGAAGTGCTCTTCGAAAAGTACGATTGATCTGTCTTTGAATGCACGGTAAGTAAAGTCATTTACCAGCAGATCCATTCGCATCCGGGGGCTGACCCCGAAAACGGTCGCCAACCTGAAAGAAATGGAATTGTTGCGGCTAAAAAGGGCTGTCTCGATGGCAATTTTTGTCTTCCCATATTCAGAAATTGGGTTCAGCGGCGATTCTTCCGTGCAGAACGCGTTCTTTTCCCCGATACCATATCCGCTGTTGGTCGTCGGAAAGAGGACCCGCTGCGAAGGTGACAGCATTTCAAGCATCATCAGCGGTGCGTCGTAATTGACCATTTTTGTCAGGGAGGGATTCAGTTTGCACGCCGGCGCACCGACAATCGCTGCAAGCGGGATGATCGTATCAAACTTGGGAAGCAAGGATTTCATTAAACGTTCATCGCATATATTTCCTTTTATGAAATCGAAATCGGTATTTTCACAACAAGCTAAAAGGGAATACTGGTTGAACATCAGGGTGTCTATAACAGTGACAGCATATCCCTTGTTCAAAAGGAGCGGCACCAGAATGGCGCCAATATAGCCGGCTCCGCCGGTAACGAGGATCGATTCTTTTTTCAATTCTATAACCCCTCCAGATATGTGTCTGCGATGTGATAAGTTTCAGGAATACCGATGTCAATGAATTTTCCTGTTGAAATAAAGCCGTATACGCGGTCTTTTACCAGTTCCGGTAAGATATCTGTTTCCAGAGACAATACGGTTTCCTTTGGTATGGCGTTGAAAATGGATGTGTTGATAAGGTACATGCCCGCATTGATGAATCCTTTGCCGACACCGCCGTTTATCCTTTTTTCAGCAAATGACAGGATTCTGTTGGTTTCATCCATCGCAACACTGCCATAGCGGTCTGCATTTTGGACTTCTTTCAAGACAATTGAAAATGAAGCCCTGTTTCTTTGATGGGACTGGATAAGCTCTGAAATGTTTACCTCGATATAGCTGTCGCCATTTAAAACTATCACCTTTTGCGAGGTTGTCAGAGCGAGTGCTTTTTTAATAGCGCCGCCCGTTCCAAGAAGCGTGTCCTCTCTCGAAAACAAGATGTTGAAACCGCAGTCGGTCCTGTTCCCGTATTGGTACTCTATCCATTCCCCTTTGTGTCCAATTGCGATGATGATGTTTTTGAAAATACCTTGAGTTCTCAGTTGGTTGAGCAATATATCGAGGAATGGCTTTCCTCTCACCGGTGCAAGTGGCTTGGGCAGGTTCGGGACGGCCGCTTTTAGACGCGTTCCCAGCCCCCCGGCTAAAATTATGGCATCAAGTGTTGGTTTCATTTACTGAGTTAGATATATTATCTTAGAGCCTTCAGTTTCAAAATTGAAATGCACTTCCATCATCTGATGTAATGCCATACGCACGGACGCCTGCTGGCCTTCAGGCACAAGCAGAAAAAGAAAACCGCCGCCGCCTGCCCCCCCAAGTTTGCCGCCGTAAGCACCAGCTTCAAGCGCCTTTTCATAAGCCGCATCGATGGTTGCATTGGTTATTTTTTTCGAAAGGTTTTTTTTCAATTGCCAACCTTCGTTGAGCAGTTCACCCAGTTGCCGAATCATTGATTCCGACGTTTCATCGGAAATAATGCGCTCAGCATTAAAAACCATTTGGTGCATTTGGCTCAGATAACCATCCAGGTTGCGTTTTTTTGTATTCGTGACTTGTTCTTCTGCGATTTTACTGGCATAACGCGTCAATCCAGTATAAAAAACCATTAACGACGCGTTCAAGAGACGATATTTCTCTTTTGATATCACCACCGGTCTTACAGTGGTTTCATATCTGTTGAATTCGATAATGTTGAGACCGCCATACGCCGCATGAATCTGGTCCTGGCAGCCGACATGCTCTTTGATCATTTGCTGCTCAATGAAAATCGCCTCTTCTCCCAATTTTTTCTTGGATACGGCTTTGCCTTCCAAGGCATAAAGGGCATTCAACAAACCGACCGTAAAGGAGGAAGACGAACCGAGGCCAGTCTTGGCCGGAAGATCGGCAAAAATATGGATATCCAAATTTCCGGACATTTTTTTGAATCGCAAGGTCTCCCGAACGCTTGGATGGACGATATCGTCTATCTTTTTAACGAGTTCTGATTTGGAATAGCCGACGCGGATGTTGTATTCGAAAAAATCACTCAAGACGTTGACGCTTACATAAATATGTTTGTCGATCGTCACGCCTAAAACCGCGCCGCCTTTCCTTTCAAAATATTCGCGGTAATCGGTCCCACCGCCAAAAAAACTGAGTCTTACTGGTGTCTTGGAAATAATCACGATAAGATCCCCATTTCAACTATTGGGTTCTGCACAATCAGCGCTACAGCGACATTGGTAAATTCACAAACGACATAATATCAAGAATCTCTATGGTGAAAATGGCTTGATATGCATAAAATAATCACCCCCCGGGAACACTGCACGACTTGTTCACTTCCTATCATTAGCGATCGCCCATGGATTTAGTTAAACCACACATATATGCCACAGGGTTGGTGTGGTCCGCAACCCCCGGTTCTTTATAACCCTGAGGCCTGATTCTAATATATTGGCTTATAAAACGTTCATCTACTTATGAACCTAATTCACTTGGCATAAATGAATCCGAATATATCTTAAAAAAACCTGTGTTGGCGATTTCAACATACCTGTCGGCAGTAACACCCGTTTTGTTGAGCATTTTTTGCAGCTCCGCAACGCTGCGCGTGACGATGATCCGTGGAGGGGAGGCGGAAAGGTGCTTACTATTTTTCCAACTTATGTAATGAACCAGAGATATATCAATGTCCGATGAATTTTTTATGACATATCCCAAACAATAGATGCCATCATAGTCAGTCATGACTGGTATTTGCCTGTCCCCTATTATATCATTCAACAGTTGAACTGTCCGGGTTGGATAAAACGCTTCATGATAATATTGTGTGCATAGATCCTGTGGAAATTCTTTATTTCCCTTGATTCCGAAACAATTCGGAGTCAATACGGCGAGGAGATAAACTGAACCGATAAATGGCAGGAACAAGACATGGTTCAGTTTAGTATTATTTGCGAGAAAGTGTTTCCATCCCACTGAAAAAAAGTATCCACAGAGATAATACCATACAGGAAGAAACGGAACCAAGTTTCTTGGAAACGGCGGGTTGGGAAGAATGCATAACCATAGCGCTAAAGTTGTTATTGTGGCTGCCAACAAAGCCAGATTGTTTGCCGGACGCCCGACAGAAAAATCCGGCTGTTTGAAGGTGCTGCGCGCCGCTATGATTATACCCAGACCAATAAAAGGGATAAGTAAAATAAAGTCAGCAGATACAGCCCAAAACCAATGGATTGCCAAATACAAAGGATTCCAATTACTTATCTTCCGCTGGGAGTGGTTGATCAGATTGGTCAGAACGTTGGAATAGGCAACAAAACCAAGCAATGGGCCAATTGAAATGATGAGTAACTGACCTCCACGACGGTAAAGATCCGATTTCCTATCCAGAAGGATTAGCAGCCATCCCCAAACCACAAATATCCCACAGAAGATTAGATTGGTAGGCAGAATCGCCACGCTGACGGCGGATGCACAAACATAGACCATCGCC
Organism: uncultured Desulfosarcina sp.; assembly: GCF_963664155.2. Taxonomy (GTDB): domain Bacteria; phylum Desulfobacterota; class Desulfobacteria; order Desulfobacterales; family Desulfosarcinaceae; genus Desulfosarcina. The sequence continues at coordinate 1,181,056 of NZ_CAXXXH010000002.1, read as the reverse complement.
CACGTCCAATTACCTGATTGCATATATCGCGGTAGCGCTGTCATTGCTGCTATGATGGGCAGCCAGGAAGGTGCGTATCCCCTGAGCTGAAGCGCAAAATTCTCGGTGACGGTGCTGCCTGCAAACATGATTAAGGAGGCGATACCTGCAATCCTGCCGCCCAGATTGATCACTGAAGCTGTATACACAACCATCGCCAGGGCAAATAGAAGCAGTGGAAGTGCCCGCAAATATTCGACTGAACTGCCAGGGGTCCACCATTTTGCCAAAAGGGCGCTAAACAATATGTGGTTGTTGGGTAAATGGTAATCAAAAAAGGGGTAGGCGGGGCCCTTGCTCGCAAACTGCAATAGTGTATAGACTTCATCTTGCCACAACTCATCCGATAAATGATATAGGGACAATACAATGGTCCCGCATATGATCATCAGTACAAAGGCGAAACTGAAGGCCTGGCGAGTTGACGAATTGGTGAAGTTTGCCGGTTGGATGTCGATGACGTTATTTTCCCCGTTGCCTGATGACAAGCGTGCTGCGATTGTTTATTAAATTGATAGTATCAGTTAGATCCAGCAATCGTCATTGTACAACAATTCATAGAGGGTTGTGCGGAACATCGATCTTTTTGATAAAAATGCGAAGCCCGACATATTGTTTCCGGTCGAATGAAAGTGAATACAAATATTTCCCACCCTTTTCAACTACATTGATCTCATTTGAAGACCAACCCTATTGACCTTGCCTTATCCAAGGGCCGCTGGGTTTTTCCGGAAAAACCAAAAAGCGCCTGCCCAAAAAATTCAATATGAGGGCCATGCCCGTGGCGGTCAGTTTAGATGTTGTCGGTGATAAACCACCGTTAAGGAGAAACTCTGTCACTACAAGGTCTACGTAAGCGACGCAACAGACGACAACCGTGTAAGCGAGCCATTCGAACGGTGCTTTCCACCTGGCTTGATGCTTGAAAAGAATCAATACGCACAGAAGGTAGTTGACGATTGCGGCGGATGCAAAGGCAACCGGTGCTGAGATTGACGTCGGGACGCCCGCATTGAGAATGGCCAAAAATAGAAAAAGATTGAATAGCGCCGCAACACTGCCAATAAACAAATAAATTAAGAATTGCATGGGCAGCGGGGCTTTGTGGGCATTGTATTTCAATATGCAATACAATGCCCTGATACCGTCCTTCACGCCGATTTTTTTACCTTCCTCGTAAGTCCTGCCGGAATAAGATATGCCGATTTCGAAGATGCGAACGCGCATTTGGGAAACCTTGGCAATGATTTCAGGTTCAAAGCCAAAACGATTTTCCCTTAAATCGACTTTCTGGATGATATCCCGCCTGAAAACTTTATAGCAGGACTCCATGTCGGTCAGGTTCAGGTCCGTAAACATGTTGGAAAGCAGGGTGAGAAACCGGTTGCCGATTGAGTGCCAGAAATACAGAACACGATGAGCCCCGGAAGATAGAAACCGTGATCCGATGACCACATCTGCCTGATTGCTTCGCAGGGGAATCAGCAATTTTTTCAGTTCCATCGGGTTGTATTCCAGGTCGGCGTCCTGCACGGCCACAAAATCGCCTGTTGCCTTTTGAAACCCTGTCCTCAGGGCTGCGCCTTTTCCCTTGTTCGTATCGTGTTTCAAGACGACGATTTGTTTGTGGCGTTTTTCAAGATCATTGGCGATTGTAAGACTGTTGTCACGCGAAGCATCATCAACGATGATGATTTCTATCGATAAAAAATCGTCTACGATCTCCAGCACCCGGTCCACACAGAGGCTGAGCGTATCCTCTTCATCATAGCATGGAACAATAACGGAGAGTTTTGCAGGCGTTTCTATTGAAATTTTCATATGGGTTTCATTCTTATCAATCAAAAGCGTGCTCCAATATAGTTCATTTTCTTATTTACTTTAGGCAGAAGACCGAATGCTTAAAAAATCAGCCTGGCCGGGACAGCAGGTTGTCAAAGTATTGAATTGTTTTTTCCAGACCTTCTTTGAGCTTTATCTTGGGCTGCCAGTTCAGCGTTTGTCGCGCAAGGGTAATGTCCGGTCTGCGTTGTTTGGGGTCATCCATGGGCAGTGGTTGAAAAACGACTTCAGAGCGGGAACCGGTCAGTTCAGTTATTCTTTCCGCCAGTTCGAGAATTTGAAACTCGTCAGGGTTTCCAATATTCATCGGTCCGGTAACATCATTTGGCGTTGCCATTAAAAGTGTTATCGCTTCAATCAGGTCGTCAATATAGCAAAAAGAACGCGTTTGTGACCCATCACCGTAAATTGTAATGGGCATTCCCTTAAGCGCCTGAATGATAAAATTGGACACCACTCTGCCGTCGTTTGGGTGCATATTGGGGCCGTAAGTGTTAAATATGCGTGCAACCTTAATATTGAGCCCGTGTTGGCGGCGATAATCAAAAAACAAGGTTTCGGCACAGCGTTTTCCCTCATCGTAACATGATCGTGGACCAATACAGTTGACATTTCCCGCATAGCTTTCCAGTTGCGGGTGTACTGTTGGATCGCCATAAACTTCGGAAGTCGATGCCTGGAATATCTTTGCTTTTATCCGTTTGGCCAGCCCAAGCATATTAATAGCGCCATGGACATTCACTTTTGTCGTTTGGACCGGGTCATTCTGGTAGTGAATCGGAGAAGCAGGGCAGGCAAGGTTATAGATTTCGTCGACTTCAATAAACAGGGGGAATGTAATATCATGCCGCAAATATTCAAAGTTAACATTTTTTAACAGCTCAGAAATATTTTTCTTTCTGCCGGTATACAGATTGTCAACACATAGAACATCGTTGCCTTCACGAATCAGTTTGCTGCATAAATGAGATCCGATAAAACCTGCTCCGCCTGTCACCAGAATCCTTTTTTGATCGATCATTACCACTCCTTTTTTGATTTAGACCCCTAATGCAAGCCTGCTTGCCGATCTTTTTTTACGGATGACAGTTACAGCGATGTAGATGGGCAAAATCGCAAGAATATACGTAATCGGGCGAATGGGGACTGAATATCGGGGAAATGGCGCGCCGACAATGTGAACAAGGATAAAATAGCCATATGTCAATGACAGAAGACGTGCCGTGAGGGAATGGCTGTGGTCCATGGACAGCCGGTGTTTGGGAAGCCAGGCAATTACCGCCCCAAAAAAACTTAAGGCGATCAATATTGGATGAATCATGCGCATTAAACCGTTAATGAAAATAAACAATGACGATGAGCCATAAGGGGAGTCCAGAACCGGGTAAATAAATGTGCCACTGCCCTGAATCATTTCCCAACGGAAAAAATATAACGGTTTGGATAGATACCAAATAAGATGTTCCGTTGGATGTGTGTGAAATCGGCGAGCTATTTCAGTGATCACATTATGAAGGGAACTGGAAATTGTTGCGCTGTTGGGATCAAACCGGTAAGGGAATCCAAACGAATGGACCTGACCATTGTACATGAATTGCGGGTACATACCATGGTGAAGCGTGTTGATCGTCAGTGCCGGATCGGAGAGGTAGCCCAGGGACAACAGGTTGCGCACAAGCCAGATAGAAAAGACCGTGAAAAACGGTAGGACAACCAGCAAACTGGTTTTAATTTTCCTGTCCATCCCGGAGAACATGAAAATGAATAATATTAAAAAGATGACATAATATTGAACTGTGGGTTTGATCAATGCTGCAAAAGCTAAAGTGAATCCCGCGAGCATCCATTCGAAATCCTTATTTGTTTTCAACGCTGAGACTATCAAAGCAATACCCAGCACGATTACAAAAGTAAATAGGGTCTCGGTCAATAGGTATACATTGAGATTGATGAGGTGCGGGCTGATTGCCGTTAGTGTGGCGACGATAATGGCACCAGTGGCACCTATCAGGGTACGACCGAGAAAATAAACAATAGCTATGGTGAGAGCGCTCAGAATCGCTTGAACATAAAAAACATTGATTGCAAATCGGTCCAATCGTTTTGTCAAGGTAAACGGATAGAGAAAAACCGGATAGCCCGGTGAGCGAAAGGCGTCCGGCTTGGGGGCGATGGTGGTATTTTTAACCGTTTCGATATTGCTGGAATAAACGCCATGCAAACGAAGGTTGTAGGCGTATGCTGTATATTGTCTGGCATCTGCACGAAAGGGCGTGTCAATTTGAGTTGCAGACACTGTAAACAAACGAAGATAGAGGCCAAGAAGCAAAATTAGCGTGAGAAACAAAAGTTCAAAATTGAGTTGCCTTGATAAATTGGTTTCGCCCGCAAGTGTTTTTCCAATTTCCATATCTTGTTTTCCATTCAGTTATGAGCGATGAGATTCCCACAAAACAGCGAGGAAATCCATCACATTTTTGCTGTATATTTCCAATTAGCTGATTATTCTTGTATTTATATATTCCTTCTTCTCAGAAAAAAAAGGGGGAAAATGCAATCATTGCAATAATTTATAGCGACATCACTTAACTTTGGCAAGACCTATGCGACACCTGCTACTGGTTGTCGATGAAAGCAGTCGGAACGCAGTAAAAAAACCAGAAGCGTCAATGAATTGACGAGAAAGTAGCTCAACTGGAAAATGTAACCACCCACGCTGGTCATCGAATTTTGCGTCAAATTTATACCAAGCCTCTGAAAACATAAGGGCTCTTTAAAAAAGTATCGCTCTTGGTTGGTTGCCGTGTGCCACGATTTTCAAACATAAAATTTGTTTTGTTGTCATTTCCTATTGCCCCTGCACCGCGATTTCTTTTCGAGTTTAGCGTCTTCTCGCCTATGCAGAACACGTTTATACAACCACGCAAACTATTTGCCAGATATTTGCTGAGCCAAATCCGCCTTGACAATTCGTCATTTATTGAATAGTTTGTAATAGCTTAAAATTTCAAGGCAAAACATACAAATCGAAAATTTTAAGCGCCGATCGAAAGCTTATGCTCCTAAAGGTGAATCGTTTCCACATTGCCAACGCAGGCTGACTTTTAGCCTGCGTCGTTCTTATAAAAATGCGTTTATTTCCCCTGCCGTATGAACTTTATCGGTGCTTGACGGGGATAAAAAACAAGTATGGGATACACCTGTGGACGTTACTGAGAATTATCCCTCTCTGATCAATTGCCTTGAAACCGATCTTAATGGATTGTTCCTTGATCTGGGTCCCCCCTCTGGCGAACACATCGGTACCTTCGGATCGACCTTTTGTATCGGTCCGTTTTCCAAAACCATTTCCGGGTGCATCAAAACCGATGGTGGTGACGTGATTCGACAGGTCCTTCTGGTTCTGCAAAGGGATCATTACGATACGCCCCGTTCACTTTTACCGGTCAACAACAGCAGTGTGGAGACCGCCTGGCAAAATGCCTTTTCCTTTTACCAAAACAGCGGACCCACAAAAGCCCCGCTCTTTTTCAAACACCAGGTTAATCTAAAAGGCGAATTCAAGCCGCTTCAGCCCTTGTTCTGCTGCCATGAAACCAAACACTGGTTTCATCCGGTCTGCCCGCAATGCGGATTGGCGCTGACACTTTGCCGGGATGATGCGCTTCTTGAAAAAAGAGGCTTGCCAATCTATTCCGAATCCCTGGAGCGTTTTTTGTATTGCGGCTCCTGTGCGACACTGTCCGACGCATCATCTTTTTATTGCCGTGAAATAGCGGCCGGGATGCCGGATTTTGTCCATGATGCAAGCACCCTGGCAGTCCAATGGAAACAGCTGCTTGCTAAATTCCCGGACGAAACGGATCTGCCCTGCCGGGGATGCCCTGACAGGGATGCGTGTTACGGCCCTGAACCGCTGGTATCCCGGCGCATCGTCCCGTTTTCCTTTTTTCCGTTTTACATGATGATGTTTCCGGCACCCACATGCCGCGCCGCGGAATTCCTTGCCCTTATTTCAGGAGACCAGGCTTCTGCACCCTGGCCCGCGGATATTGCCGGTCCTCCATCCGGGCAAAACCGATTCCTGTTTCAGGATCAGGACCGACAGTTTCTTGAAATTCTCTATTTGAAACTCACCTTTTTGGAGCAGATATTCCATCAACTCATCCCCGCTGATGACCCGGTGTCTGTTCAAGAGTTTGATCTGTCCCTTGAAGGCATTGGCGTCGATCTGTACCCATCTGGCGCGGGACTGCCCGCTTATTGGAATTTCAACATCCGTATCCTGGATGCCGTTGGCACCTTTCAGGTCAGTCCTTTTGCACCCATCATGCCTGAGGCGCCTCGCCTTCATTTCCTGGGAGCCGTCTGGTTTCGAACGTTGATGGTCAATTCCCGTCAGAAAGCAGATTCCGTATTCGCTGAAGTGGGACAGCTGCTTGATCAAATGGATATTGAAAAAGGAACCGGGAAACTTGAAATAGAGACGTCCGATCCTGCAGGGGCATTTGCCGGCAACCAGATTTTCTGGTCGCCGGATCAACGGGAACTTGCTGAAAAATGGCAAGTTTTTTGGAAAAATGCATTGCGCCTCGGACTTCAACTGGTTCATGCGGGCTTGAAAACAAGCGCGGTATGGGACAACCGTCAATTTCTGGCAGCGCTCGAGGAGTTACGGGAACAAGTCAAGTCCGAGATGTTTTCAGGGCCGGAGATAGCTGCAACGGACCATGAAAAACCTGCGCAATCGGACAAAATTGCTGTGGTGCTTCGCGGCATCCTGGAAAAGTGGCAGGCGGAGGCGGATGCCGCCGGCAGCCAGCCGGACCCTGATGTTTCACCGGTAAATCCGGACGTGGAAGAAACCATCGTATTCTCATCGTCAGTGGACCAACCTTATCAGCCAAACGCCGACGGGCTGCCAACGAGTGCCGGTCTTCATGCAACCGACCTCCCTGACATGCCACCGCAGCAGCCGGAGGGTAATGGCTGGGAACAGGGTATTGAAGAGACGGTGGTTCTTTCTTCTGTGCAGGCCGCACCACCGTCCGAGACAAGTCAATACAGTGCCCCTGGCCCTCCCCTGCAAGAACCGCAGTGGAATGATGATATCGAAGAGACGGTCGTGATGCGAACCGACGCTTCCACGCCCGAGACGTCAACTCCCGTGGATGACATGGACCAGACGGTTGTCATTTCGGCACCATCACCTAATGACCGGCTGTTGCCTGATCGGGAGGATGATCTGGCGGCGACAGTGGTTCAACGTGGTCCCGGTCCCCCGCCATCATCGGCAGTTGGTCCGGATGAGGATCTGGAGCAAACGGTGATTCTCAACACAGGAAGGCCGCCAACTCCCGACAGGGAGGCACCGTTGCCCGATGAGGATCTGGACGCCACCATGATTCAAGGGGCCGGTATTTCTCGCCAGTCTACTCCTGATCGATCAGCCAGTGGGGGAGATCTGGATGCCACGGTGATTATCAATCCTGCCGGCGGGAATGCGCCATTGAATCCTTCACCGGAAATTCAACCAGGGCATGCGGATGACGAATTGGCGGCAACGATGGTTGAAACGCCGCGCAGGGCCAATCGTGACGGTGTCGAACAGTTAAAAACGACAATTACACCACCCCCGCCGCCGATCTCACCGCAGCCTTCTCGCGGCACTCCGCAATCAGGACCGCGGGAGGGTTCCGGGCGTGTGGTCCCAGGCTCTGCAAATGATGAGGATGATGATATCATGGAACAGACCATCATCATCCGATCCGACGTGAAAAAGGAGTAAGCGGGATATGGCCGATGAGAAAATGACCAACCGCATTTCATCCGGCCTTGCCGCCCAATTTGAAGCTGATGGCGATGTATCGGCCGATTCGGTGGAGGCCTTCCTCAAGGAACAGATGGCCGGGCTGGACAGTCATTCCAGGATTGCTGCCCTGCAATCAGTGGTTAACCGATTGGGGAATACCTGCCGTCCATCGATGACCGGCGAGACCGATGAGGAGGTGCTGACACGGGTTTGTTCCCTGTTGCTGGGACGCAAGGTCTCCATGGACGACCTCTCTTCCAGTGAACTGCTGGAGAAACTGGCCGAATCCTTGAACACCATTTTCAACACCCTGAATCAGCTGATCAGTGTCATCAATATGACTTTTACCGGAGAAGGGTCTCCCGAGCAGACCATCCGCCAGGTGATCGGGTTCCGTTTGGAAGGGGAAGGGCAGGGAAATTCGTTGGAAACATACCTGGATCAGATCAGCAATGCGTTTTTAACCTCTCAGCAGTCATTTAAAGAAGCAGCCTACGCCAAAGTCAAGCAAGTGCTCAGTGTTCTGGATCCGGAACAAGTGGCCGCGGAAGTGGGAAAAGGGTTGAAATTCGGTCCGATGAAAAAGGCTGAAATGTTTGACATATACGAAGAACGCTTCGGAAAGATTCAAAAATGGTTCAGTTCCGGGCGTTTCATGGAAGATTTTTTACGGGAATTTGAAAAGAACTGTCAGACCAAATTCGGAAAATAAGGAGGCTGATTTGAAACGATTTCTTTCAGTATTGATCGCCGGGTCGCTGTTGATGTTAACCGCATGTGCCGCCAAACAGCTGCCGCCGCCCCAGTGGACTTACGAAAAGGAAGCCATCCGTATGCACATCAAGGCGGACAGCAAGCTCAACCTGGACGAGGGCGAAGCGCATACCCTGTTGTTGTGTGCATACCAGTTGTCCGACCCCAACACGTTCAACCAGTTGTCCAATGATCAAGACGGGTTATACAAACTTCTGGAGTGCAGCCTGTTTGGTGACGGTGCCGCAGCCTCCAAACGGATGATCCTCCAGCCCGGCCAGGATATCGAGATGACCCTGGATCGTGCCGAAGGCGCCCGCTATGTGGCCATTGTGGCCGGGTATTATATACTGGAAAAGGATCGCATGGTAAAAATGGTGAATATCCCTGAATATGTAGAGAAAAAAGGGTTCATCAAGAAAGCCAAGACCCGCAAGCCGGCACCCCTGAAGATTGATCTGATCCTCGGACCCCAGCAGATCACCACGATATCCACTTCAACGCCGGAAGGAATGTAGTCCGATGGAAAGACCCCTTTACTGGCATCAGGGGTTGTTTTTGCAGCCCCAGCACTTCCAGCTACAGGATTGCTATACCCGGTCATTGATCGAGCCCCTGCACCAGAAGCTGATGCCCCATTTTTGGGGTGTTGGGAGTATGGCGGTGAAGTCGGCTGCTCTGGGAAACCGATCTATCGGTCTGACCAGCGGAGAATTTCTTTTTCAGGACATGACCTATGCCGTGATCCCGGACAATGCCGTGATTCAGTCCCGATCCTTTGAAAGCGCCTGGGAGGACGGCGGGAAACCCTTCATGGTCTACCTGGGATTGAAAAAATTCAGTCCCTCAGGGGAAAATGTCACGGTGGTTCAGGATTTGAAACGCATTGGCGAAGTAACCACCCGGTTTGTCACGACCGAGGATGCCGGGGAGTTCAAGGACCTTCACGGAAACGGCCCCAGTGCCCAAGTAAGGCATCTGCATCTGGTCCTGCATTTTTTCTGGGAAACCGAAAAGGACCAGTTGGGAGACTACGAACTGATCCCATTGGTCAAACTGGAGCGGCAGGGCGATGCGATCACCCTGAGTGACCAGTATATTCCCCCGTGTATGAACCTTGCGGCAGTTCCCGCCTTGGTGCGCCTGATCAAGGAAGTCCGGGATCAGGTTTCCGCACGCGGCCGGCAATTGGAGTCCTATAAACGGGACCGCGGCATCCACACGGCTGAATTCGGCAGCCGGGATATGGTTTTTTTGCTGGCGCTTCGCAGCTTGAACCGTTACGTATCCATGCTGGTGCATCTGACCGAAGCCGGCCAGGTCCACCCCTGGACGACCTATGGCGTATTGCGTCAGCTTATCGGTGAAATGACCACTTTTTCCGAACGCATTTCCGTCACCGGTGTGATGGATGACGGCACCGAGCTCGTACCCGCGTATCGGCATCAGGACCTCTGGCACTGTTTCTCTTCGGCCCAGAGCCTGATCACGCAGTTGCTGGACGAGATTACCGCCGGTCCCGAATATATGATGCCCCTGCTGTTCGACGGGACCTACTACGCTACGGATCTGCCGCCGGCCATTTTTGAAGGACGCAATCGATTCTATCTGGCCCTGGAGACGGAATCGGATCCTAAGGCCGTTCTCTCCTCCGTGGAGCAGATTGCCAAATTCAGTTCCCGGGAATATCTGCCGATTCTGATTGCCCGCTCCCTGCCGGGGATAAAGCTGACCTATCTGCAGACGCCGCCACAGGAACTGCCGCGGCGGGCCAATACACTCTATTTCCAGATCGACCATCACGGGGAACCCTGGGCCCAGGTGCAGCAGGGAAACAACCTGGCCCTCTACTGGGATGCCGCTCCCGAGGACCTGAAAGCGGAGCTGATGGCCGTGGGGAGAAGCTAATCATGCGTCTGAGCGATTGTTTTATTGAACTGATTGCCTACACCGCCATGGTTATCCGGCCGGGTACCGGCGGGCAGGCCGCTTTTGAACAGGTAGAGGCGGATATCCGACGTCTCATTGCCCAAAGTGAAGCCATTTGTCAAAAAGGCGGATTTTCATCTGCGGACTATGACATGGCGCGCTTTGCCGTTTTTGCCTGGATCGACGAAACCATTCTCTCTTCTCATTGGGAGGGGAAAAACCGATGGCTGGGCGAACAGCTGCAACGGCGCTACTATAATACCGCCGATGCCGGGAAGCTGTTTTTCGAACGGCTGAACACCATCGGCCCCCATCAGTTGGATGTGCGTGAAATCTATTACCTCTGTCTGGCCATGGGATTTACCGGCCAATACTGCAATGAAGGCGATGATTTTATGCTGGAACAGCTTAAAATATCGAACTTGAAGTTGCTCACCGGCAGTTCGATGGGGTTGCCTGATCTGAAACGCGCCACTCTTTTTCCAGACGCCTATGCGCCGGACAGCGCTCAGCTCCCGGCTGCCGGCCCAAAAATGAAGCGCTTTTCCGCCTTTACCCTGATCTGTGCCGGTGCGCCGGTGCTGCTTTATGGGGTACTGTTTCTGGTATACCGGTTCATTCTTGGCAATATCGGACAATCCCTTATTAATATGGGGCCCTAAATGAAATCGTTGATAATTAAAACTCTCAAAGTCTTTCTGTTTCTGCTGCTGACCGCACTGGTGCTGCTGCTGATTTTCGGATTGGTGCTGATGATTGGATGGCCGTTGTGGGTGGGTATCTTTTTTGTCATCGGCCTGTTGGGCATCTTACTTGGCCTGCTTTTCATTAAAAAACTGATGGCCCGCAAGAGCGAACAGAAATTCGTTCAACAAATCATTGCCCAGGATGAATCACGAATCAAAGGCCTCTCCTCAGGAGAACAGGCCGGTTCCCGGGAGTTGCAGGGGAGTTGGAAAGAAGCTATCGACGCCCTGCGTAAGTCTCATCTGAAAAAATATGGCAATCCGCTGTACGTATTGCCCTGGTATATGATCATCGGTGAAAGCGGCTGCGGTAAAACGACGGCCATCAAAGGTGCAGATCTCTCTTCTCCCTTTGCCGAGATCACCCGTGCATCCGGAATTTCCGGCACCAAGAACTGTGACTGGTGGTTTTTTGAGCAGGCCATCCTCATCGATACCGCCGGCCGCTACGCTATTCCCGTTGATCAGGGGCGCGACCGCGACGAATGGCAAAAATTCCTCTCTCTGTTGGCTAAGTTCAGAAAGCGGGAACCCCTCAACGGCCTCGTGGTAGCGGTGGCCGCGGATCAACTCCTGGAAAGCGATGCCGGAAAGATGGAGAGCGCAGGTAAAAGTATACGCCAGCGTGTGGACGAACTGATGCGGGTGCTTGGAGCCAAGTTTCCCGTTTATATCATGGTGACCAAATGTGACCTGATTCAAGGGGCCGTAAAGTTCTGCGACCATCTGGACGATTCGGTCCTGCAGCAGGCCATGGGGCGGCTGAATCATCCCCTGTCCGCCGACATGAACGCCTTTTCCGGCCAGACGGTCCGATCCATGGCCGAACGGCTCAAGGAACTGCGGCTGCTGATTTTGAACCTGAGTGGCGCCAAGGGCAAAAAGGCCGATCCCTCCCTGCTGATGTTACCGGAAGAATTTGAAAAGATAGAACCCGGCCTCAATGCATTCATGCGGGGAGCGTTTCAGGAAAATCCTTATCAAGAGACACCTATCCTGCGGGGAATTTACTTTTCCAGCGGGCGGCAGGAGGGCACGCCATACTCCCATTTTCTCAATGCCATGGGGCTGATCGGGGAAAAGGAAGTCCTGCCGGGAACCAACCGGGGGCTTTTTCTTCATGATTTTTTTTCACGCATTCTCCCGGCGGACAGGGGGTTGTTCGCGCCTACCCAGAAGACGCTGGAGTGGAGCCGGTTAACCAAGAGCATCGGGTTGACCGCCTGGGTGGCTGTCATTATTGCCATCTGCGGGCTGCTGAGTTTTTCCTTCGTGAAGAATCTGAAGTCCCTGCGGGACGTATCCGGTCAGTTTTCGAAACCGCCGGTGCTTCAGGGGGAACTCACCACAGACGTCTTGACGCTCGATCGTTTTCGCCAGGCCGTGAGCAAGGTAGAGGCTCAAAACGCCAACTGGTGGATCCCCCGTCTGGGACTTACGGAAAGCAACCGGGTAGAGGCAGGATTGAAGCAGCGATACTGCGATATCTTCAAAGCCGGCTTCCTGGACGATTTCGATAAGCGAATGGCCGTGCGCATGACCCGGTTCAGCGCTGCCACCCCCCCCGATGTGATGGGCCACCATGTCATGCACCTGGCGCGCCGGATCAACCTGCTGCGCCTGCGGATGGAAGGGGCGGATTTAGAGGCGCTGATGGCGAGGCCCGCGACCCCCTATCCGTCGTCTTTGCTGGAAGTCCAGACCATCGATGAAATTTCGGACAAGCTTTCCGAACTCTATCTGTATTACCTGACCTGGAGGGCGTCGGACACCTCTCTCAATGACGAGGTGAAAGATCTGCAGACCTGGCTGAAACACATTCTTACTTTCGATGGGGCAAGACTTAACTGGCTGGTGGACTGGGTGAATATCAATGGCGAAGTGGCCGGCGTCACCATGGCGGATTACTGGGGGGGCTTGGAACCGAGTTCCGATGACATTGCCGTGGCACCGGCTTTTACCGTAAAGGGCCAATCGGCGATAGACGGATATATCGGTGAAATTGAGCGGGCATTGTTCGAACCGCTGGCCATCGGCTCCCAGAAACTGGATTTCAAAAACTGGTATGCCCGGGCCTATATCGATGCCTGGAGCGCCTTCGCCGCCTATTTCCCATCTGCGCCCCAGCGCCTGAAAACTCGGGACCAGTGGCGGCAGGTCGGAGCCATCTTGGCGTCGGAAAAAGGACCTTATCTGGCATTGCTGGATACGATGGCTGCCGAACTCGACGTCGTGGCGCAGAATGAAGCACGACCGGCCTGGGTAGATATGGTATACCGCTTCAAGCAGGCTCGACTTCAGGCCAAAGCCGACGGCAAAGCTGGCCAGGCGGCCGCCACTATCCTGCAGAAAGCCACGCAAACGGTCACATCAAAAATCGGCCGGGTCGAAAGCACAATCGGCGTAAAAGCCGCTGATGCCTTCAGCTTCGAGGACCGCATTGAAGCGGGAAAAGCCTTCAACCAGTATCAGGCGGCCTTGAACGGGCTGATGCCCATGACCGAATCGCGTAAAATTGCTTTCAAGATGGCTTCCGACCTATTCAGCGAAGATCCTGCAGAAGGCGAGTCTCCTTTTTTCAAGGCCCGTCGGGGTGAAAACCAGCTCCAGGCAACCCTTGGCCGGGAAAAGAAGGATACAGCGGTGTTCTGGGACCTTGTCAATGGTCCCATCCAATTTTATCAGGAGTATGCCGCGCGTGAAACCCAATGTCATCTTCAAAGCCTGTGGGAAAAAGAGGTCTACCTGGAAGTGCAGGATGTGCCCCGGGGGGCCAACCTGAACCAACTGCTCATGGGATCGGATGGCTACGCGGTTAAATTCTTAAAGGGCCCGGCAGAACCGTTTATTGCCAGGAGCCGCGGAAAAGGATTCTACGCCAAAAAAGTTGACGGAAAGGCGCTGGACATCGATGTGGATTTTCTGACCTTTTTAACCCGTGGTGCCAGCGTGACCAAGCCGGTGGCGTCGGAATACAGCGTGACCATCAAGGCATACCCCACCGACGCCAACGCAGATGCGGCCATAAAACCCCATGCCACTTCCTTGGAATTGCAATGCGGGGATGAGAAAAACAGGCTGCTCAATCTCCATTACCCGGTGAAAAAGACCTTTCGATGGTCACCCCAAAACTGCGGAGATGTAGTTTTTAAAATTGAAATCGGAAATCTGATCCTGACCCGGGTTTACGATGGCTATCAAGGCTTTGCAAAATTTCTAAAGGATTTCCAGACCGGCCAACGGACCTTCAAACCTTCGGACTTTCCGGATTCGGAGGCTGCCTTAAAACGGATGGGCATCACCTATATCACTCCGCGCTATCAGTTCAGCGGCCACCAGAAAGTCGTTCAACTGCTTCGGGCATCACCCGGAAGGGTTCCCCAGGAAATCACAACATGTTGGGGAAATTAATGGGGTGGGGCCGCTGGTCATGGGCGGCATTCGGCAAGCATCCGGCGGCAAGGGACTATTTTCAAATCAACCTCCAACGACCGCTTGCCCAGGCTTTTGCCCAATGGGTGGAAGATGGGTTTACTCGAATTCCGGAAACGACTCAAAGAAACGGGATTTACTCATGGCGATTCTGGTCGCGTGGCCTGAAAAAGAATATCATGGTGTGCGGTCTCGGAAAGAGCAGTGGCGACGGTGTCGGCAGACCGTATCCAATGATGTTGCTGGGTGAGGGGTATCTGGACCGATGGGAGCCGCACTGGAATCTTCTGCCTGTCGTACTATCCTCGACATGGAATAAGATGGAATACACCGCCGCCAGGCGAATGGAGGACATCGGCAACCTGGAGGCGGATCTTCAGCGCATGGAAACACCGGTACCCGGCTGGAAATCGTCGCTGAGGATGGTTTCGTGCGATCTGAGTGGCCGGGAGGCAGAACCGATAAAAAAAATTATTATGTCTGAAATCCGAGAAAAGGCCCGAATCCTTCAGACTGAGCAGAAGCTTGTCGTATCGCTGGACACCGGGAACCCGGGCGAACCGTTTCAGATGGCCGGCGCTTGGCATCAGGCATTAAAGTCTCATTATTCAGGCACACCGAATACCGTTTTCATGGGCGGCAGTCCGGAGAAATCTTTTTTGGTGCTTTTCAGTCGACCGTTGGTGACCGACGATTTTGTCGAATTATGGTCGCTATGACCCGATTTAATAATTAAAAAGGCTATACGGACCGCTTGTAAAATGATAAATTCAGTACTCTGCGATAACATTAAGGAAACCGAGCACATGAATGCCAAAGCCCTCATTCTGGACGGCCAGATCAATCCTGCCAGAACCTTGCTGGTCGACCAGGTGAAGAAAACCCCTGCCGATATTCAGGCCAGATCCCTGCTGTTTCAGGTCATGCTTCTATGCGGGGAATGGGACAAGGCCCAGCGGCAACTGGATATCGCTGCCAGCCAGCTGGCATCGCCGGAGATGAACGTGCCCGTTTATCAGAACCTGATACAGGCGGAAAAAGAGAGAATCGCGGTGTCGAAGAGGCAACAGCGTCCCACTTTCTTTCCCGATATCCCCGAATACAGTGAGGACTTTTTCCAAGCTCTGGACCTGCTGGAGAAGGGAAAGATCGATGACGGCGCAAATCTGTTGGCCCGCATCGATGCCGGGCTGCCCGACGTCCGGGGAACCCTCAATGGACAGCCTTTCAAAGGATTCAAAGAGACCGACACGACCCTGACCTACTTCATCGAAGCCATCGAATACGAACGCTATCTGTGGGTGCCCATCGCCAATATCCGCGAGTTTGCGGTTTCTCCGCCCCAGACCCTGATCGATCTCATCTGGGCAAAAGGACGGATTACCACCTGGGAGGGGTTAACCATGGGCTGCTTTCTGCCGGTGCTTTATCCCCATTCCTCTGCCAGTGATGACGACCGCATCCGGCTTGGCCGGCTCACTGACTGGAAACCGCTGGGAGGACCCTATGCCAAAGCCATTGGACAGCACGTATACGATGTCGGAGGTTCGGACCGTTCCATTTTTGAAATTGAAGAGGCGGTTTTTACACTTGCTGACCCAGACGAGAAAGGGGATGAGCATTGATCGATCTTGACGTCATTCTGAGGCCTATCGATGGCGAAAACCCGGCGGGTGAGAACCTACGCTACACGCCTGTTTACGATTCAATACAGGAAGCCCGGCGAGAGGAAGACGCTCTCGATCGCGGTGATTGGGACCGGGAAGTCAAAACGGCGGACTGGGTGGAGGTAAAGCGGCTTGCCGTTGAGGCGTTGACTGAAAAAACCAAAGACATCCAGATTGCCGTCTGGCTGATCGAAGCGCTCATCAAAACAGATGGCTTCAATGGCTTGGATAAAGGGCTCCAAGCACTTTGCGGATTGATGGAAACGTTCTGGGAACACGTGTATCCGGAGATCGAGGACGATGATCTGGATTTTCGCATCGGACCCTTGGAGTTTTTGAACGACAAACTGTGGCTCCCCGTGAAGCAAATGCCCCTTACCGACCCTTCAGTCGGGGGCGGCGGTTATTCATGGGTCAAGTGGAAGGAGGCCACCGAGGTCGGGTCCGATGAGGCAGCTATTGCCGAGGGAAAGCTTGGTCTCGAAGATTTTGAATCGGCGGTGAATCGTTCCTCGAAAGCCTTCTATGAAGATCTCAACAGCCAGATCGACCAGTGTATCGTGTCTTTTAGCCGTTTTGACAACCTACTCGACGAGAAATTCGGCAGCGAGGCGCCGCGCACGGCGGACTTCAAGCAGGCTCTCGAGGATTGTCAACGTTTTGTCTCCAAGACACTGAATCAGAAAAAGGAGCTCGATCCCGATCCTGAACCGGCAGATGACGAGGAAACGTCCACGAGCGAAAGGACGCCCCATGATACCGGTGGTTCCGCTTCGGCACCATCGGCGATTGCTGCTGCCGCGGCGTCGGTACACGGGCAGATCGTCGTGGGCATGATATCGGATACCGAGTCCCACGAAGGTGCGCTGTGGAACACTGCCCTGACTGCATTGAATAAAGATGGAATTAAAAAAGCGCTGGAAATATTGTTTTCTGCGTCATGCAGTGTCTCCAGTGTTCGGTCGAAAAACCGGTACCGCCTGCTTATGGCCAAACTCTGCCTCCAGGCCAACCGGACCGATCTGGCCCGGCCTATTGCCGAGCAGTTGAACACCATGCTCGAAGAACTGGGACTCGAACGCTGGGAATCCCCCGTCTGGGTGGCCGATGTTCTGGGCGCCCTTTACCGGTGCCTCATCCATGAAGAGGAGGGGAGCGATGACTATTACCGGGCCGAAGAGATTTTTAAAAAAATGTGTACCATCGATTTGACCAAGGCGCTTCAGCACCGTCGATAATGACGGTTGTGGCACAAATCCATTTGAAGCATACCATACGCAGGCAATCCATAAAAACCAAGCATTGCCCCAATTGTTAAAAGGAGGAACACCATGGCCGAAAGTTTGCAGCACACCTTGGACAGGGTCCGATCACCGCGCGTCCAGATCACCTACGACGTTGAGGTCGGTGATGCCATTGAAATGAAAGAAATCCCCTTTGTCGTCGGCGTATTGGCGGATCTTTCGGGAAAACCGGACGAGCCCCTCCCAAAAGTAAAAGATCGAAAATTTGTGGAGATCGACCGGGATAACTTTAACCAGGTGTTGTCCGGGATGAAACCTCGGTTGGCTTACCGGGTGGACAACAAACTGACCGATGACGATTCGAAAATGGCCGTCGAACTGCGTTTCAAATCCCTGGACGATTTCCATCCGGAACGGGTAGCGGAACAGGTGACACCGGTTCGCAAACTGGTGGAAGCCAGGAAGCGGCTGTCCGACCTGTTGGCGAAACTGGACGGCAACGACAAACTGGACGAGCTGCTCCAGGATGTGCTGGCCAGCACGGATTCCATCGAAAAGCTTGGCAAAGAGGCCGGTGTTGATGAGAAGAAAGAGTAGGGTCCTGATCGATCGGCGGTGTAATCATCGCATGAATCAATCGTGCCTTTGATATCCGGTAATCTTGAATGGGTACCCAGGAGGATGACATGACAGAAAAAGAACAACAGACCCAGCAAGCGTCGACCCAGGAGGTAAAGGAGGAACTAGGCCTGCTGGATCAGATTATAAGCCAGGGGCGGTTGGCACGTGAGGAAAACCAGAAAGCCTACGCAAAGGATTTGATCAGCGAATTTGTAGGGCAGGTCATGGAAGGAACCATGACCATTTCCAAAGATACCGAGGCCATGATCAATGCCCGGATCGCCCAGATCGATAAGCTGATTTCCGATCAGCTCAACGAAGTGATGCACCATGAGGATTTTCAGAAACTGGAGGGGTCCTGGCGAGGGCTGCACTATCTGGTGAGCAAAAGCGAGACCGGTGAGCGAATGAAAATCAGGGTGATGAACGTCAACAAAAAAGACCTGCTCAAGGACATGGAGAAAGCCAGTGAATTCGACCAGTCCGCCATGTTCAAGAAGATTTACGAAGAGGAGTTCGGCATGTTTGGCGGGGCATCCTACGGTGCGCTTATCGGCGATTATGAATTCGGCAACCATCCCCAGGATCTGTCCCTTTTGGAGAAAATGTCTCAGGTGGCTGCGGCTGCCCACGCCCCCTTTATCTCCGCGGCGGGATCGAGCCTGTTCAACCTTGACAGCTTCACCGAATTGGGCAACCCCCGCGACCTGTCCAAGATTTTCCAGAGTGCGGAATATGCCAAATGGCGGTCATTCAGGGACACCGAAGACGCCAGGTACGTAGCGCTGTGTGTGCCGCACATTCTGATGCGACAACCTTACGGGCAAGCCAACATCCCCGTTGAAGCCTTTAACTTCGAAGAAAAAGTGGATGGTACCGATCACAGCAAATACCTATGGGGCAATGCCGCCTATGCATTAGGTACGCGGTTGACAGACGCATTTGCCAAATACGGCTGGTGTGCCGCCATCCGCGGTGTGGAAGGCGGTGGACTGGTGGAGGGCCTGCCGGTGCACACCTTTAAAACCGACGAAGGCGATGTGGCCCTCAAATGCCCCACGGAGATTGCGATCACCGATAGACGCGAGAAAGAACTTGCCGATCTCGGTTTCGTCCCGCTGGTTCACTGCAAGGGTACCGACTTCGCTGCGTTTTTCAGCACCCAGTCGGCCAACAAACCCAAGGTATATGATTCGGATGATGCCAACGCCAATGCGCGGCTCTCTTCCCAGATCCAATACATCATGGCCACCTCGCGGTTTGCCCATTATCTCAAGTCCATGATGCGGGATAAGCTCGGCAGCTTCATGACCCGCGGCGATGCCCAGGATTTTCTCAATCGATGGATCAGCAATTACACCCTTGGCGATCCCAACGCGGGACAGGAGATGAAGGCCAAGTACCCGTTGAGCGAAGCACGCGTTGACGTTACTGAAATACCTGGAAAAACGGGTGCCTACCGGGCAGTTGCCTTTTTGAAGCCTCATTATCAATTGGACGAGCTCAGTGTCTCTCTGAGACTGGTTGCAGACTTGCCGCCACCTGCCGGCGGATAAACCTTCCGGATTGCTGAAAATGTAGTTTCTGAAAGGAGGTGCTGGCCGGAAAACGCAGACCAACGTACTTAGATTAAATTAGCGATTAAAGTGAATGCAATATTAACCGCAGTGCAGTGCAACCCAAAAAAGGAGGTTGGTCATGGCTGTTGATATGTTCCTCAAACTATCCAACAATATCAAAGGGGAAAGCAAAGACCACAAGCACAAGGATGAAATCGACGTGCTAGCGTGGAGTTGGGGCGTGAGCAATTCGGGCACATTTCATCTGGGCGGCGGTGGTGGTTCCGGGAAAGCCAGCTTTCAGGATATCAGCGTGACGAAATATGTGGACAATGCGTCCAATGGTCTTCTGCGGGCATGTTCGACCGGCGAAAAACTAGATACCGCTGATCTGTTTGTGAGAAAAGCGGGCAAAAAACCGCTGGAATACATCGTCATCAAAATGAAGGACGTGCTTGTCACATCGGTTTCCACCGGCGGATCCGGAGGGGAAGATCGGCTAACCGAAAACGTCTCCCTGAATTTCAGGGAAGTTGAATATACGTATTTGGAGCAAAAGCCGGACGGCACCGGAGGTAGTCCGATGCCCTTTAAATATGATATCGGGGCGAATGAGTTTAAGGGTTAAGTTCAAATGGACAATGCCCAGGCATCCCTGCTGGACAGGCTCATTGATGAAGATCCCGGAAATTCTCGTGAGTCTGTCCAGTATCGTCTTCTGAATGTGAGGCAGGTCAAGGCTTCCGTGGTCAGGGACCTGGAAAACCTGCTGAACAGCCGCCGGGATATCACGGTACTGCCGGCAGAGTTTCGCGAACTGGAAAATAGCGTGGTCACTTACGGACTGAAGGATTTTACAGGCGAAAATACAGACAGCCAGAAGGTGAGACAAACAATCCGAAAGGATGTGGAGCGAACCATTGCCCGGTTCGAACCCCGGCTGAAAAATGTGAAGGTGGATCTCGAAACCGGCGAAAAAAAGGAACGCAATCTGAGCTTTCGGATATCCGCAATGCTGGTCGTCGATCCCATACGCGAACCCGTGACATTTGATACCTTCTTTGACTCGATCCGCAAAGAGTATGTGGTGTCTGATTGAAGCCATGGATTAAAATACCTCTATGGAAGACAGGCTGCTTGACTATTACGAACGGGAATTGACCTTCATCCGTGAGATGGGTGCGGAATTCGCCCGGAAGTATCCCAAAATAGCCGGTCGCCTTCTGCTCGAAGGCGACAAGTGTGAAGACCCGCACACGGAACGGCTGATTGAGGCATTTGCCCTCATCAGCGGCAGAATTCACAAGAAAATTGATGACGACTTCCCCGAAATTACCGAGTCGCTGCTCAACATCATTTATCCCCACTACATCAATCCGGTTCCCTCCATGTCCGTTGTCCGGTTCGATCCAGTTCAGCAGAATATCCAGGAAAGCGGATATCGGATCGACAGGGGAACGGCCTTGTTTTCTAAACCGGTAAATGGAACCCCCTGCCGTTTTTCCACCACACAGGCGGTGAAGATTTGGCCGATCACGGTGGTTGCCGCTCAAATTCGGGAACCCAAAAAATTTGTTAGAGGCGCGGTCCAGGTCATCGAAATCGACATGCAAAGCTTCAACAAACTCAGCCTGTCAAAGATCAACTGGCAGTCGCTGCGGTTTTTTTTAAACGGGCCCCACCAGCATGTGTTTCACCTATATGAACTGATCTTCAATCATGTCTGCCATATCGAATGCGAGGTGCAGAATTCTTCCGGTGAAACGGCCCTCACCGTCTTCGATCCAAATAGTATCCGCCCTGTGGGGTTTGTTGAAGAAGAAGGCATGCTTCCGTATTCCAAACGTTCTTTTCCGGGTTATCTGCTTCTTTTCGAATATTTCTGTTTTCCGGAAAAGTTCCTGTTTTTTGATTTCAACGGGTTAGATCAGCTCAAAAACAAGGCAGCAGGAGACCGGCTGACACTTCGCCTTTTTATCAACCGTATGGGAAAATCGGATCTGGTGGTCAATGCGGATACCTTCCAGTTGAATGCCACACCCGTAGCCAACCTGTTTCAACGCATTGCCGAACCCATTCGTGTGGAACACCGCAAAACCGAATACCCGGTGGTGCCGGATATCCGCCGCCAGAATGCTACCGAAGTATACAGCGTAGACCGGGTGACTGCTACGCTTTCAGGGTCTGCCGGCGGGCAGAAAGAATACCGCCCTTTTTATTCCATGCGGCATCATTTGGGCGAAGAAAGGGCCGCCGCATCTCAGACTTTCTGGCATATTCAGCGGCGGCCATCCGGGAAGAAGGGAGATCGGGGGACGGATGTTTTTCTTTCCTTTTCCGATTTGAACCTGAAGCCTTCAGATCCTGCGGAGGATATCCTCACCGTTCGGGTCACCTGTACCAACCGAGACCTGCCTTCCCGGCTTGCCTTTGGCGATGTGACCGGTGATTTCAACATGGAAACGGCTGCACCGGTGTCAACGATAAACTGTGTACTCAAACCCACGCCAACACGGCGTCCGTTCCTTGGAAGCGCCCTGCAGTGGCGGTTAGTTTCTCATTTCTCGCTGAACTACATGTCTCTGGTCGAAGGAGGGGAGCATGCTCTCAAGGAAATTCTCAGATTATATGATTTCAACAACTCCCTGTCCACCCAGCAGATGATCAACGGCATCGTTTCTGTGAGCAGCCGGCATATTACCAAGCGCATTAACCGGTCGTTTTGCCGGGGCGTACAGGTGACGATCACTTTAGATGAAGATAAATACGTGGGGACGGGTATATTTTTATTTGCCAGTGTGCTCGAGCGGTTCCTGTCCCAGTATGTGTCCGTCAACTCTTTTTTCCAACTCGTCATGAAGACCCTTCAACGGGAGGAACCGGTAAAGATATGGCCGCCGAGAAGCGGAAATCAGATACTGCTCTAAAACAGCAGCTGTTTGACCGCTTTTACGAATTCTCGTTCTATCGGGCCGTCTACCTGCTGGAACGGTTTACCGAAAACCGGAAAGAACTCGGAGCTGCCTTGGTGCCTTCCGAAGAGCCGGTTCGGTTCATTGTTAAAAAAGGGTTCTCATTTCCTCCTAGTGACATATCAGGTTTGACGGGCCTCGACCGGAAAGGTCCGCCTTCCATGGAAGTGGCCTTTCTCGGCCTAACCGGGCCATCCGGCGTTCTGCCCCAGTGGTACACCCAACTGATTCTTGCCCGCGAACGGCAAAAAGACTCAACTCTGGCCGACTTTCTGGACTTGTTCCACCACCGCCTGATTACCCTTTTTTACCTGGCCTGGAAAAAACACAGGTTTCCGGAGAACTACCAGGTCGGCGCCCGAGACCGGCTTTCGCGATACCTGTTGAGCCTGTCCGGTTTAGGCACGCCGGGTCTGACCGAAATGATCGGCCTGCCGGAAGAGGCGCTGACTTTTTACAGTGGACTGCTTTCCCGGCCAATCGCCTCTGCAGTCGCCATCGAGTCTGCCGTGGCCTATTTTGCCGATACCCGGGTCAGAGTGGAACAGTTTATCGAACGCATTGTGGATTTGGAGCCATCCGACCAGACACAGTTGGGGGCGGCCAACGCCACCCTCGGCGATGACGCCATTTGCGGCAGTCAGGTGTGGGAATGCCAGACCAAATTCCGCGTCCACCTCGGTCCGGTGGGCAAATCAAAGTTCGCCCGGGTGATGCCCACCGGGGATCTGCTGGTGCCCATTTTTTCCCTTATCAGATACATGGTGGGCATCGAATATGAGTTTGAAATCCGCATTTACCTGAGAAAAGAAGATGTCCCCCTTTGCCAATTGGGAAGCACCGGCACCGATGCGCCCATGCTTGGCTGGACGACCTGGGTTTCCTCCCCGGGCTATCGGTATGAAAAGGATATCTTTTTTACATTTCAGGAATATGATCTGAAACTGGTGAAGTCTAAAAGCAGTTGAGCCTGCAAGCCATTGAACTGATAAGCCGAACAACTCTTAAAGTTGAAAGCTGTATTACTCGCACGCTCACCAGTTCATCCGCTAAACCAAAGGAGTGAACAATGGCCGTATCCAATCTCAAGTCTCTCATCGGAAAACTCAATGAAACCTGCCGCAGTGCACTGGAATCCGCCGCGGGGCTTTGCCTGTCCCAAACCCATTACGAAGTGGACATCGAGCATTTTTTAATCAAACTGCTGGAAATGTCCGATACGGACATATTGAAAATTCTTAAACATTTTGAGATCAACGAAGCGCACCTGGTTGCCGATCTGACCCGGTCCATCGAAAAGTTCAAGACGGGAAATGCCAGGACACCGGCGCTGTCGCCGCGCATTCCGCGAATGATCAAAGAGGCGTGGCTTCTCGCATCCGTCGAGTATCAGACGCCGCAGGTACGCTCCGGCCACGTTCTGTTGTCCCTGCTGGACAGCGAAGATTTCTCAAGAATGCTGATTTCGAGTTCCGACACGTTAAAGAAAATTTCCGTGGAGACCCTCAAAGAGAACCTCATAGACCTCACTTCGGGAAGTGGAGAGGATGTCGGAACCGCAGTGGGTGCCGGTACGGACACCACTTCCTCCGGCACACCTGCCCGTCCGGGGGGCGCCAAGGCTCTCGACCAATATACCATCAATCTCACCGAACGGGCCAAAAAGGGAGAAATAGACCCGGTGCTGGGCCGAGATTTCGAAATACGTCAGATGGTGGACATTCTCATCCGCCGCCGTCAGAACAACCCTATTCTCACCGGTGAAGCCGGTGTCGGGAAAACGGCTGTGGTGGAAGGCTTTGCCCTGCGTATCGCCGAAGGAGATGTGCCGCCGATTTTGCAGAACGTGGCCCTTCATACCCTTGACCTGGGGCTGCTGCAAGCCGGGGCCGGTATCAAAGGTGAATTCGAAAACCGCCTCAAAGGCGTGATTAATGAAGTCAAAGCCTCGCCGATTCCCATCATCCTGTTCATCGACGAAGCCCATACACTCATCGGCGCCGGCGGTCAGGCCGGATCCGGAGATGCGGCCAATCTGCTTAAACCGGCCCTGGCAAGGGGCGAACTGCGCACCATCGCGGCGACCACGTGGGCGGAATATAAGAAATATTTCGAAAAGGACGCAGCCATGGCCCGGCGCTTTCAAGTGGTCAAGATAGAGGAACCGGATGAAGAAAAAGCCATGGTGATGATGCGGGCCATTGGGCCATTTCTGGAAAAACATCACAATGTGATGATTACCGACGAGGCGCTAACAGATACGGTTCACCTGTCCAGCCGCTACATTTCCGGCCGCCAGCTGCCTGACAAGGCGGTGAGCGTGCTCGACACGGCCTGCGCCCGTGTGGCCATCGGACTTACCACCAGCCCCCCGGCCGTCGAGCAAGCCCAGCGGCGCATCGGGGATATCGACCGGGAAATCAAGAGCCTCATGCGGGAAACGGCCATCGGCAGGGACCATGAAGCCCGCCTGGCTGAACTCACCACGGAGCGGGAATCGACCCATGTCGAAATGGCCAGCCTTACGAAAAAATGGCAGAGTGAAATGGAAGTGGCCGGCCAGGTTCGGGATATGTACCAGGAAATCCAAGCCCTCACGGAAAAAGGCGATGACGCTGCGGATGACCTTGCTGCCAGACAGGCGGAACTGAAGGAACTGGAAGCCGAGTTGGAGAAACGGCAGGCCGGAGAACCACTGGTCCAGATTGCCGTGGATTCGGAGACCGTGTCTGCGGTGGTGTCCGGATGGACCGGCATTCCAACGGGACGCATGCTCACCGACGAGATCGATACCGTGCTTCATCTCAGTGACCGGCTCAAGGAACGAATCATCGGCCAGGACCACGGCCTGGAGGCCATCGAACAAGTGATTCAGACGGCCCATGCCGGCATTGAAGACCCCTCCAAACCCACCGGCGTGTTCATGCTGGTGGGGCCTAGCGGTGTGGGCAAGACCGAGACTGCTCTGGCGCTTTCCGAACTGCTCTATGGCGGTGAACAGAGCATGATCAGCATCAACATGAGCGAGTACCAGGAGGCCCATACCGTTTCCAGCCTCAAGGGGTCTCCTCCGGGATATGTGGGCTACGGTGAGGGAGGTGTGCTCACCGAGGCCGTGCGCCGAAAGCCATACAGCGTGGTGCTGCTTGATGAGGTGGAAAAAGCCCACCCTGACGTTATGGAGCTCTTCTTCCAGGTATTCGACAAGGGCATGATGGAAGACGGAGAGGGGAGGCGAATTGATTTTAAAAACTGCCTGATCATTCTCACCTCGAACCTGGGCACGGATCTTATAATGAACTTGAGCGCCGACGAGGAGACCATGCCCGATCCGGCCGGAATGGCCGAGATGGTTAAGCCGGAACTGCTCAAACATTTCAAGCCTGCATTTCTGGGGCGTATGAAAATCGTTCCCTATTATCCCATCACCGACGAGAACATGAAACGGATAGTCCGTTTGAAACTCAACCGCATTGTAAAACGCATGAAGGAAAACCGGGATGTGGACTTTATCTACGATGAGGCGATTGTGGATGCCATTGCCGGCCGATGCACCGACGTGGATTCAGGTGCCCGCAATGCGGACAACATTATGACCAATACTCTGCTGCCCGACATGTCACGCGAATTGCTGAGCCGGCAGGCCCGGGGTGAGCAGATCATGCAGGTCAAGGTGTCAATGGATGGGGAGGGTTTTGGCTACGAAATTACATAAACTAACCGCATACTGATGTCGCATCGTTTCGGCCCCATGGGCAAACCGGCCGGCTGCCGGATCTGCGGACGATCACTCTCGTTTCACCAGCAGGTTTCGGGGCAGATCTGCGATGACTGGCGGTGCAAATCGACGGTGCTGGACAAGGAGATGGCTGCTCATCGGAAAAAGGCTGCTGCGGTGCTGGGGGTGCGGCGGCCCGAATCCTATCCCATGGTTGTGGTTCCCGACGATCCTGCCGATGTCGAGCGGTTGCCCGATTTGCGCAAACAGGTTCATGCGGCATTTCTTTATGACCTGTGTGTGAAAGGCTTCCAGGCAGGCATTGATGGCGGAGAGGATCCCCTTGATATAAATCCACCTGAGATAGGCCCGCCTGCCGTGGTCGCTTCACGCGTGTGCGGTGTCTGCCGGGGAACCTGCTGTCATCTGGGCAAAGAGCACGCCTTCCTGGATGCGGCGGCCATTGGCCGTTTCGCAGCCCGCTGTGGTATTGCAGACCCGCTGGATATCGTTCATGCCTACACTGCATATCTGCCGCAAATTTCCGTCAAAGATGCCTGTGTGTATCAGAGTGAACAAGGCTGCACGCTGCCCCGATGGATGCGGGCCGACATCTGCAACACCTATCGGTGTCAGGGGCTGAAGCAGGCCGAACGATTGATCCGGAACCATGAAACGAGCCGTTTGTATGTGGTGGTCCGCAAGGACAACCGGATCGCACGGGCCGCTTTCGTGCAGAACCGGCGAGTCCGGCCCTACCCATTAACGTTACGTTTGTCGAAGGAAAAGAGGCATGCGGCCGGTTCACCGGCAAAAGTCTGATGTTCTCATGAGCGATATCAACAACAGTGGAAATGAAAACAAAGCCGGAAGCGACGGTCGGATTTCCATCGATCAGGCCATCCGCCTGGCCATGGAACTCCAGAAACAATCCAAACTGGATCAGGCCGAAGGCATTTACGGGGAGGTGCTGAGCGTGTTTCCGGAGCATCCGGATGCCCTGCACTTTTTAGGTATACTGCACTACCAGCGAGGCCACACAGCCAAGGCCATCCAAATCATTACCCGGGCTCTCGACGCCTCACCAGATTATGTGGATGCCCACAACAACCTGGGCAACATTTACATGGAACAAGGGCGCCTGGAAGAAGCCGAAGCCTGCTACCGCCGGACCGTAGAACTCGCGCCCGGCCACCTGGGCGCAGGCAACAACCTGGGAACGGTGCTTCGGGCGTTGGGACGCCTCGACGAGGCTGAACCGGTATTTCGCAACGCCTTAGCGATGAGTTCCGATTTTTTCCCCCTGCACTACAACCTGGGCAACCTGCTGTATCAACAGGGCCGGGCCGCCGAGGCCGTGGACCAATTCTTTCAGGCATTGGTGCTGGACCCGGAACAGGCAGGTTCAAAGGTGATGCTCGGCATCGCCTTGATGACCGTGGGTCGGCAGGAGGAGGCCGTGGTTCATTTTCGGCAATGGCTGAAGGAAGATCCGGGCAACCCGGAGGCGTTGCACTTGCTGGCGGCCTGTTCGGGTGAAGCAGTTCCCGATCGGGCATCGGACGAATACGTGAAATGCCTGTTCGACAGGTTTGCGGACAGTTTTGAAGAGAGTCTTAATCAATTGGCTTACCAGGCGCCGGAACTCGTGGTCGGTGCCATGGCAAAAGCATGCATCCGTCCTGACGGTGATCTGGATATTCTGGATGCCGGTTGCGGCACCGGGCTGTGCGGGGCCCTGTTGAAACCCTATGCCCGTCGGCTGGACGGAGTGGATCTGTCCGCCGGGATGTTGAAACGGGCTGCTAAAACCGGAAACTATGACAGACTGGAAGAGGCTGAATTGACTGCCTTCATCAGCGATCGGAAAGACGTTTACGATGTGATCGTATGTGCAGACACCCTGTGTTATTTCGGCGATCTCCAAAAGGTGTTAAGGGGTGTGGCCGGTGCCTTGAAGCCCGGTGGAAACTTTATATTCACCGTGGAACGGAAAGACGAAGCAGCGGAAGGGATAGCCGGCAGCTACCTGATAAAACCTCAGGGGCGCTATGCCCACTCAGAGACCTATCTGAGGCAAGTTGCCCGACTGAGTGGTTTGGAGCCAAGGGCTGTTTCATACGCGGTACTTCGCCAGGAAATGGGTCGACCGGTCAATGGATTGGTCGTGACGCTTGCTCCGGCATAATCGGCATCTGATTGGCTGCTGACATGAGAATATCATGAAGTTGAAGAAAAAAAAGAAACGGGGATCTTCATCGAAAAAGATTGCCCTGACCATTGAAAATGCCTTTTCTCTGGCGTTTAAGCTCCACCAGGGAGGCAACGTGGACGAGGCCGAGATGCTCTACGGTCGTATCATAGAATCCGTGCCGAATCACCTCGATGCCCTGCATTTTTATGGCGTGCTCTGCCATCAGCAGCAGCGGAAACAGGAAGCTGCCCAGCTCATCGGGCGCATCATCGAGATCGATCCCAAGAATGCCGATGCCCACAACAACCTGGGCAATGTACTGGAAGGTATGGGCAGGGTGCACGATGCCGAGATTTGCTACCGCCAGGCCATTGCCCTGAATCCCGGCCATGCCCAGGCCTTCAATAACCTGGGGGTAGTGCTCATGGCTCGCAAGGCCGTAGACGAAGCACTGGATGTGTATGGTCAAGCCATTCATATATCGCCAGAAACCGCAGATTATCGTTACAACCTGGGGAATGCTCTGCGAAAGTGCGAGCGCATCGATGATGCGGTGGCTGCCTACCATAGTGCGGTGGAACTTGATGCCACGCACGTTGGTGCGTGGCAGGGGCTCAGCCGGACGCTGATCAAGTCTGACCGCAAAGGGGAGGCCAAACAGGTATTCGATGCCTGGCTTGAAAAAGACCCGGAAAATCCTATCGCCCTTTACCTGCAGGCATCGTGCATGGGAAAGGGCGCTCCCAGTCGTGCACCCGATGCCTTCGTGCAGAAGACTTTCGATGACCTTGCCGACAGCTTTGACGAGCATTTGCAGGGAAATCTCGACTACCGGGCACCCCCATTGTTGATCGAGGCGCTTGCCAACGCATTGCCGCAACCGGCTGGTTCGCTGAATATTCTGGATGCCGGCTGCGGTACCGGCTTATGTGGGCCTTTACTCAAGCCTTATGCCAGCCACCTGGTGGGCGTGGACCTGTCCGCGGGAATGTTGACGCGGGCAAAAGGTGTGATCGCCTATGATGAAATCATTCAGGCAGAACTGACCGAATTCCTGACCGGCAAGGCAGACTGCTTCGATGCAATCGTATCGGCCGATACCCTATGCTATTTCGGTGATCTCGAACCGGTTTTAAAAAGGGCTGCCGGTGCTCTGCAAGACAGAGGGGTAATGGCGTTTACCCTTGAAGATGCGGGACAGGAAATTGAAGGCTGGCAATTGAACCCGCATGGCCGTTATGCGCACACAGGTGCCTATGTTGAGCATATCCTTGGCGTTTGCGGGTTTGACATTCAAATTAAAAAGTCTGTGATATTGCGTAATGAAGGCGGGCAGCCGGTTAAAGGGCATCTGGTTGTGGCGACAACTATGACCAGGCATGCATCCTGACTGCCCATTCTATCTCGGTGCGTCACCGTATTTATGGACACAACCGCTTGGATTGAGATGAGGCGGGACTCAATTGGAATAAACAAAACAGGGAGAATGGGGCATGGGCAAGTTTAATTGTGGGAGGTTCTACATCCTTTCAGCGGAGAGCAATCCGCTGAACGGGAGTGCCGGCAAGGACCTTATAATTTCAAGTCATGGTGGCTGGGAAGCCGGTGATGGCACTTTCCGCCCAACCGGTACGCGTTTTGAAATCCAGTTTTATACCTTTGAACATGTTTCGGCAATTGGTGAAGTTATTGATGCTATTAATGGGACCGTCGAACCAATCGATGCCGGGGCTGGTTCTCCCATCAAAAATTATGGATTGGAATACTATGAGCATGACCCGAGTGAAGCCAGCATTCTTTCTGCAATCGGGAACAAGCCTGTACATGTCCTTACTATTAAGCCAGATGAACAGATTGCCTTGGCCGACACAGTGAGGATGCTTCACAATAGCCAATTCCAATACAAGAGAGTCCGTTGCCTGTTTTGCAGATACACAGGAGGAAATAAAGTGGCCAATGCCCGCTCGGCAAGTGAAGGTGAGAAAAACCGGCTAAACAAGCTTGCGATGACACATGACATTGTGCGGGAGTTGAATCAGCGCAACCGGTTCTATGCTTGAACCGTCATAGCGAGCGCATTTTCCATTGCATGCGGCGGGGTTGGCGAGTGAACGGCAAATCGATATTAATCCTTATGGTGTCTTGCAATACCGCCTAAACCAGGGCCCGCCTATCATACCATTTTTACGGCATTCCTTAATAAAAGGGGGACTCATGGACGATCCCATCTCTTTTGACAGCATGGATGTCTCTTTGTCTACCAATTTCCAGGAAAACTTCGAGAAGCCTCGACCTGATACGCCGTTCAGGATACTTATCATGGGTGATTTCAGCGGCCGCGCCAACCGGGGTGTTGAAACTGACGGGTCCGATATCGGACAGCGTATGCTTTTCAAAGTGGATCGGGACAGCGATGAAAAGGTGATGGAAAAAATGGCTGTGTCGATCCGCCTTCGCGTGGCGGGGAATGGGACTCCACCCGTTGATATGACGTTCGGTGAATTGGATGATTTTCATCCGGAACAGATCTATTTTCGAACGGATATTTTCAAAAAAATGAAAGATGTTCGAAATCAATTGATCAACCCGGATACGTTTGTCGAAACGGCGTCCCGGTTAACCGGAAAGTCAATGTCACCAACACATCCCCGCCACGACAAAAAATCGGATAAATTACCGCCAGGGGAACCTTGCTTTGCCGGTGATACGACAGGCAACCTGCTGGACCACGTGCTCGATGCCAGTTTGCCTGCCGCAGTCGGTGGCGACAGAGCCAAGCCGCAAACGGACTGGGATCGCTTTCTGGGTGATATTGTGGGACCGCACCTGGTTCCGGACATTGAAAAAGAACAGGATGCCATGGTGGAGGCTGTTGATCGAACGATTTCCGATCTCATGCGCCGCCTTATTCATCACCCGGATTTCCAGGCGATTGAGTCGGCTTGGCGCGCGCTCCAGTTCTGTCTTCGACGGCTGGAAACCGATGAAAATTTAATGGTCTATCTGATAGATGTCTCCAAGGTTGAACTGGCCTCGGATTTGACAGCGCATGAAGATTTGAGAGATACCGCTTCTTATAAGATACTGGCGTCGACTTCCCAGCATCACCGTGGACAGGCGCCCTGGTCCCTGCTGGCAGGGATGTACACCTTTTCCCCTAAAAAAATGGATGCGGTTGTCCTTGCCCGGCTGGGCGCTATGGGACAGATGTTTGGTGCCCCTTTTGTCAGCCGAGGCGATACCGGTTTTATGGGCTGCCCGTCATTGCCGACGACCCCGGACCCATCGGACTGGACCGTTGAACCTGAACCGTCAGACAAGAAGGCCTGGCAGGCGGTCCGGACGCTTCCGGAAGCCAGATGGATCGGACTGGCGCTGCCCCGTTTTCTCATCCGGATGCCATATGGAGAAGCAACTGACCCGGTGGACGCATTTGCATTTGAAGAGATCGGCGATCCTGCGGACCACGAACACTATCTGTGGGCCAATCCCATTTTTGCGTTGATTTTGGTCCTTGGCCGCACATTTACCCAGTTTGGCTGGGAATGGTCGCGAGGACTGGCCAGCGGTGTGAGCGGGTTGCCCCTGCATGTGTTCGAGGAACAGGGCGAACGGACCCTCAAACCCTGTGCAGAGGTCTTTTTGAGTGACCGGTCGCTGGAGAAGATCATCGGATACGGACTCATGCCGCTGGTTTCTTTCAAAGATCAAGACCGGATTCAACTGGCCCGTTTTCAATCGGTTGCCGACCCGTTGAGCCCGCTTTCCGGTCGATGGTATGGGTCGTCATTACCAGCCGGCAGTGGATGCTGACTCACATAAAACAATAATAAAATTGACAATTTAAAGAATCGCTGGTAGAAATCGGCAGTCGCCGCGGAATGCAATTGGAAACCGAAATTCCGTTGCCGGCATCAGAAACGACTGCTTTAGCATCATCGACGTTCCTTCATTACATCAGCAGTTCCGGAAAACAATTGAAGGAGATAGACCATGGCCTATACCCAAGATAATAAACTGATTGCCATCGATACACCATTGGGAAAGGACGAACTGCTGCTTGCCCGTTTTTCAGGCATCGAGGGGGTGTCTCGCCTTTTTGAATTCGAATTGGAGATGCTTTCGGAAAATCATGCGATCGATTTTAAAAAGATTATCGGAAAGGGCGTTACCGTCAGAATCAAACTCTACGACGACAAGGAACGCTTTTTTCATGGCATTATCTCAAGATTTTCCCAAAAAAGCGGCGAGCCCGAAAAGGGATCGGAGAAACCAAAATTTTCCTGCTATTCGGCGACCATGGTGCCGTTGCTCTGGATGCTGACGAGAACCGCCGACTCGAGAATTTTCCAGAATAAATCCATCCCTGATATTATCGAAAAGATATTCAAAGACCAGAATTTTACGGACTATGAGCTCAAGCTTACCGGTTCTTATGATGCCAAGGAATACTGTGTCCAATATCATGAGACAGACTTCAATTTTGTTTCCAGGCTGATGGAACAGGAGGGTATTTTTTATTTCTTCAACCATGAAGACAAGAAACATACGCTGATTGTTGCCGACTCCGCCGATGAGAACAAGCCCTGCCCAAATCAAAAAGAAGCGAAATACCAGCTCGAAACCACCAGCTTCGACAGTGAAGACAAGATTTCTGAACTTGAGATGGTACAGGAAATCCGAGTGGCCAAGTATACGGTCAATGACTACAATTTCAAGGTTCCCAATTCGGATTTAAAAGCCGAGGTCTCCACCCAACAGCCGCTTGGACCCGGTGAACGGGAGGTCTACGATTACCCTGCCAAATATACCAAACTGGATGAAGGGGACCGTCTGGCCAACTTCCGGATTCAGGAGGAAGAGGCCCAGGTCACGACCATCACAGGAAAGAGCCGCTGCAGGGATTTTTCAAGTGGGTTTACATTCGATCTGAAGGGGTATTACCGAACCGATATGAACGATAAATCGTATGTGTTGATATCCGTCGTCCATAATGCCTCAGAACCGGTGGGTGCTGCCGGCAACGAATCCGTGGCAGCTTACGGCAACCGCTTTACCTGCCTACCGTTGAATGTGCCATTCCGACCTGTACGGGCAACCCCGAAACCGGTCGTTGACGGAACGCAGCCGGCGATTGTCGTGGGGCCTTCCGGTGAAGAAATCTATACGGATGAGTTTGGCAGAGTCAAAGTTCAGTTTATATGGGACCGCGAAGGAAAAAATGACGAAAATAGCTCCTGCTGGATTCGGGTCAGCCAGCAATGGGCTGGTGCCGGCTGGGGGGCCATGTTCATTCCGCATATCGGACATGAGGTAATCGTCGATTTTGAAGAGGGCGATCCGGACAAACCCATCATTGTCGGCCGGGTCTACAATGGAAATAACCAACCGGCAGACGCCCTTCCTGATGAAAAGACCAAAAGCGTCATCCGGAGCTGGAATGACAATGATATCGTGATCGAGGACAAGGACGGAGATAAATTCATCCAGATCAAACAGGCCAACGGCAATGAAATTTACCTGCACGAAAGCAGCCCTGATATAGAGATCAAACAGGAGTGCGGCAACAAGATTCATATGAAAGCCTCCGGACCCGATATCGAAATTACCCAGGCCTGCGGCAACGAAATCCTCATGCGTGAAGCCGAGGGCATTCAGATCCGAGATAAATACGGCAATGAAGTAGTACTGGATGCGGCGGCAGGATTCATGCGCATGGCATCCCCCAGCCACAATTCATTTATCGAGTTAGGCAAAAGCATTCAATTCCAAACGGACAGCAATAATCGCCATTTGATTTCCGGAGAAGCGAAATTCACGGTTCTGGGCGCTACCAATGAATTTTTTGGAGGGGTGAAAGGTGCTCAAACGATAGGGCTGCAAACGGAAACCTTTGTGGGTGGCAAACACGAGACTTTGGTCGGGGGAAAGATCACCATCAACAAAGCCAAGGAATACACCAAAAACTTTGCAGACCGAGACAGGGCGTCGGATGGGAATATCAAGTACAAGACCAAAAAAGACCTGCTGATGAGCGGCGGAGACGGTACGTCGGAAGTGTTGGTGAATAAAAAACAAGCCTATATGCATTCTAAAAACAACTTCGTGCGCATCAAACCTGATGGAACTTTGGAAATAAACAACGCATCCGGCAACGGTGTCCTGACAATAAAGAGCAACAACAAAATTGTTATCGATACTCCCCAAGAAATACAGATTAAGGGAAGCAAGGTGACCGCTAATAAAGGCGAATTCGTTACCAAAAGCATAAAAAGTTCCTAAATGATTTTGGCGATTTCAGCAAACGCATCCGGTTTCGCTGCTTAGCAGCAGATTTGCCGAGGAATCCGAGCATTTTGTGACGAGTGGAAAATCGAAAAAGGCGCTTAACATGGATATCAAGGTAATTGCCGTATCGATAATTGCCCTGATCGTTGCCGGCTCAATCCTTTACGTGGGGCTTTGGAAACTGTTTTACATTGATCTGACCAAAAGTCGCTGGAAAGAAGCCAAAGCAGATTACCCGCGACTGGCAAAAAAGATGAATCTTGTCTTTAAGCCGGGTGAACTAAATTACCATATCGGAGAAATCTCCGGTGTGTTCAATACGTTTCAGGTGGCCGTTAAACCGGACGACAGTGCAACGATAGAAATTCGTTTTAAATCCACACCTGATCTGTTTTTGTCATCGATCGATCTTGACAATAACGACCCATTTCCCGGAATGGTTCGATTCGATACCGAAAACCCCGCTTTTGACCAGTATTTCCTGACGCGCTTCGCTACTCCGGCCATTTCGTCGGCCTTAAAAGAAAAGTCCAGTGCGCTTCAGTTCGTGGATATATTCGTCAAAAAGTGGGCCGATCCCATTCAGCGGTTTGATATTTCGCGCAATGGCATCGAGTGCCGGTTTAAATACGGCGGGCAGACGTACATCCCCACATCTGCATTGGAATCTTTGTTGCCCGAATTGTGCAACTTCGCTGAAACATTTGAGGCCATGCTGCCCCGGGCGTCCCACCAGGAAATATCGCAGCGGGATGGCAACGTTGTCGGTGGCGCCGCGGATGAATAGAAACATAGGATTGCCCCTTTGGATATAATCAACGATACCCCTTATAGTTTTGGCTGCATAGCCGGGCGGATTCCATTCCCGGGCCACTCCCTGACGCTCATTGTCAAAGGCACATTCGACCTTGTGCCGGATGAACACGTGGTTCCTTCCAAGGAACAGCAGATCACCACCGGTGATGAATTTTATGAAGACGATGAAGAGATGAAAGGCGGCCCGCGTTATGCCTCCGATTTTTCATATTTCAAGCCTCGGGCCGACCTCGGTCTGGCGGGTCACTGCTATGCGCCTAAAGGCACCTTGGCTTCCGCTCGCCGAGTCACCTTTCAGGTGGGGGGTCTCGCCAATTCCTTAATCGTTTATGGCGACCGTCATTGGATTGGCCCGGTTGCAACCGATCCAGAACCCTTTGACAAAATTCCGCTGCGCTACGAATTCAGTTACGGAGGAATCGGTTTTAAGAAAAATCCCTCGGGACAGGGATATGACAAAAAAAAGGACATTAACGGTAATGCCCAACGCCGTCTGCCCAACATCATGAGACCCGGAGAGCAAATGGCCACGCCCCTCTCCAGGCTGGATCCTGCCGGGTTCGGTCCAATTCACCGAGAGTGGGATCCGCGTAAATCAAAATTGGGATCCTACAAGGGGAAATATCTTAAAACCCGATGGCCCTGGTTCGCGGAAAACATGGATTGGGGGTACTTCAATTCGTCACCGGACGAACTCCAGAGCGATTTTTTGATAGGGGACGAGACGCTTTATTTAGAAAACCTCCATCCGGACCACCCCGACTATCGCTCCACACTTTCCGGCATAACCATCCGATGTTTCGTCAACAAAGACGAAACCGTTTCCGGCGATGCCCATCCATTTACCGAAGTGCCTATGAAACTGGATTCACTTTGGGTGGATATGGATGCAGAGAAACTGGTGCTGGTATGGCGGGGGTGGACACAGGTGGAGGACGAAGACTTTGAAGAGTTACGTCACACCTTGATTGTCTCGGAATCATTGGATCAAGAACCTGAATCCACGTCGTACTACGAAAATCGGTTGAAACAACGACTGCAAGAAGAAAATGAAAAGTGGGAGGAGGACCAGCCCCCCGAAGCGCCTGTCCCCGAGATTGAGGACGATACCGACAAGTTGCTTGCGGTGGCCGAGGCATCTTTCAGAAAGTCGATGATTGATTCAGGCATGGATCCGGATAATCCACCGGAATCCAGCGACGAGGACAAGGAAAAAGAAAAACGCATTCTCGATGAACTTGGGTTTGAACAAGCCACCGCTCCTGCACCGGAGATGACCCGGGAAACAGTTGTTGCCCAGTTTGAAGCAACCCGCAATATCTCCGGACTTGACCTTGAAGGCCTTAACCTGTCCGGTGTCGATTTCAGCGGTGGCAGCCTACAGGATGCCATCTTTTCGAACGCCGACCTATCCGACGCCCGGTTTGATAATGCGAATTTGACCGGAGCTGTCTTTATTAATGCCAATCTTTCCGGAGCCAGTTTTAAAAGCGCCGAATTAACAAACGCTGACTTTTCAGATGCTGATTGTTTCCATGCCAATCTGTGCAAAGCGATACTGAAAGATGCTGTTTTTGACAATGCACGGTTGACGGATGCCAGGATCGAGGCGGTGGATGCCGGTGGAGCCAGTTTCATTGAGGCCGACCTGACCGGCGCCTCCTTGGTCAAGTCGACGTTGACCGGTGCAGACTTCTCGGCCAGCAATCTGACAAAAGCCGATTTGTCGGGGTCGAATTTGGCAGAAGCAACCCTGGAAGGTGCTAAATGTCCCGGCGTGGTTATGGATGGTGCAGACCTCACCGAGTTGCGGGCGTCTGAAAAGTCCATCTTTACCGGCGGTTCATTTAAACAGGTATCGGCAAAGGAATCCATATGGGAAGCCGCCGATCTCAGTGGTACCGACTTCTCGTTATCCAAAATGGAAGGCGCAAGTTTCGCCAAGGCCAACCTGACCGGCGCGCGCCTGCGGGCGGTGGACATGAAATACGCCCGATTCGATAAGGCAATCCTTAAGGAGGCGGATCTGGTCATGGCCAATTGCCTTGAGAGCAGTTTTGAAAAAGCGGACCTATCCCGCTGCGATTGTCGACAAGCCAATCTATATGGATCAGAATTTTTAAATGCGATGGTTGACGGTACGCAGTTTGAAGGTGCCAACCTCAAGATGACCAAACTCGCTAATCGTTGAACAGGGTGACAATGGACGGTATCCCTGAATTTGAAGCATTGGTGGAGCAGTTAAAAGCGGGACAGGCAGTCGACGGGGTGCTTTTTTCCGAAGAGACGCTTGCCGGATTACACTTGGCCGAAGCACAGCTTCTGGGTACCAAATTCAACGCCTGTGACCTGTCGAATATCGATCTTTCCGATGCCCAACTTCCAGATATTCTTTTCAACAAGTGCGTACTCGATGGAGCAAACTTCTCCGGGGCCGATCTCTCCGGCGCCGTTGCCGTCAACGCCATCGCACCTCACGTCAAGTTTAAACGGGCCATCCTTACCGGGATGATGGCTTTTTCAGATACTGTTCCTGTGAAGGACTCATCCCAGGTGATGGTTTCATTTGAACACCTGAAGCTGCCGGGATTTGCGATGGATCAACTTAAAGACCTTGGCATTCTGGGCTTTAAGGAAGGGGTCAGCAACTTCAGCCATGCGGATTTTTCAGGTGCTTTCGGTGAACGCTGTGAATTTGAGAAAACCGATCTGAAACAAGCCGTGTTTGTTGAAACCAATCTCGACAACAGCCTCTTTTCCCACTGTGATTTGTCTGCCACTGATTTTAGCCGTGCTCGGCTTAATCAAACCATTTTTGACCATTCCAACCTGTCCGACACCGGCTTTACGACATCGCATATGACGGATAGCCAGATCATCGCTTGCCAACTGGGAGGGTGCGATTTCGGCAGTTCCAATTTCCAGGGGGTGGTCTTTCAGAATACGGATCTGCGACAGGTTAAACAGCTTCCTGCCAATATGCAGCGATGCCAGTTCTTCGAGTGCAATCTAACCGGCATCGACCTGTCCTATCGCAACCTGACCGATGCCGTGTTTGCTGACTCGGATTTGACCGATGCTATTTTTTCAAGATCCAATCTTGAAAATATTTCCATTACTAATTGTCGGCTTTCCGGAATTGATTTCAGCGGAATGGATCTGTCTGGCGCCGATTTTTCAGGGGCTGACCTCCAAAATGCAAAATTCATCGGTTGCCAGCTAAATGATGCTGATTTCTCCGGTGCGGATCTCACTGGTGCAGATTTGTCCCGCGCGCTTATCGCCGATGCCATTTTTTCTGAAGCGTGTTTGAGAGATGTCAACTTCAGTGGCGCTATCCTCGATGGCTGTGATTTGAGCAAATGCGATTTAGAAGGAATGAACTTGACCGATACCAAAATGCGAGGTGCAGATTTCGAAGCCGTGGACTTTACCCGAGTGATCCTGTCTGCCACGATCATGAATACTTGCGAGATGAAAAAATGCCTGTTTGAAAATATGAATCTTACCGGATGCGATTTTACCGACTGTGACTTTGAGGAAAGCAACCTGAAAAATTCAATTCTGGACAAAGCCAACTGTAAACAGGTTAACTTCACCGGGGCAGATCTGTCCGGTGGGAGCCTGAAACAAGCCAATTGCCACACGGCGAATTTCACGAAAGCCATTTTGTTAGGCACCGCATTTCAGGCGACCGACTTAAGATGCGCCTGTTTCGCCGATGCAACTGCCGCCGATGCGGTTTTCGATGCTGCACGAATGGACCGGGTCGAGTTCACCCGGTCGAATCTCGTTCGTGCCAGTTTTATGCATGCATCTGCACCCTACGGCGATTTTTCATATGCGATTTTGAAGGATGCCGATTTGTCCCACGCCAATTTGCTCCAGGCAACGCTTCACATGATCAATGATCAGGGTGTCCGTTGGCGGGGAGCCAACCGAAAGCTGGTTGAAAATACCGACAAGGACCGGGCTGAAGCTGAATTGTGGACACCGCCGGTGCCGCAGACATAATGACTAATTCCGTCCAGCCAACCCGCTGCACTGGTGGGATATGAGATTTTAAGGAGAAACCGAATGCCACAACATACCGCGACGATCGTTCCACTACCCGCCATGGCCTCAACCATCGAGCCCGCCATTGTGATGGGAAATTGCGATTCGGATGACAATATCCGCGTATGCCGTCCAGGCGGATCGATAGACAGGGATGCCCGCCTGGCGGTTTATCCGCATCCCGAGCTTGAACCCGGTGATGAAGTCCTGACCATGACCGACGGCAGCGGTCGCGCGTATGTTGTCGGTGTGTTGTCCTGTAAAACCGAAAAAAAGAGCCGATCAGGACAGCTTCGACTGGCCAATGGGGCCTATGCCCGGATCGACCGCTCTTTGGCCGATGAATCCTTGAAGCTCTATTCAAAGGAAAATGAACTGCTGATAGACTACCATTGCGGGACGGGCACCGTAAAAGTCAACGTTGCATCGGGCAACCTGGATTTCACCACGACCAATGGCAGCATTGCCTTTCATTCTGCCAAAGATATCCACATGGATGGTGATTGTGTGGCTGTAAACGCCAGAAATGATATCCATATGGGCATTCGGGATTCCCATGGCGGCTCCGGGCCGGTCATGTCCATGAAGGCCAGAAAAATGCAGCTGGTTTCACCGGTAATGGAACTGACCGCGCAGCGCGCCCAGCTTTTTCTGCAGGAGACCCAGATCGCAGGCAAGAAGCTGATAGGGAGAATCGGCAACATTCAATCCATTTCCCGCAAATTTGAATCGGTCGCTGATACCGTGATGACGAAAGCTAAGAATGTTTACCGGACGGTATCCGAATTGAGCCAGTTGAAGGCAGGAC
The DNA here is from genome assembly GCF_963664155.2 of uncultured Desulfosarcina sp. GTDB lineage: Bacteria > Desulfobacterota > Desulfobacteria > Desulfobacterales > Desulfosarcinaceae > Desulfosarcina. Next base: position 1,140,560 of record NZ_CAXXXH010000002.1, on the reverse strand, counting down.
GTCAACGGACGCTGATCGAAAAAACCAGTCATATGAAAGCCCGGAAAACGATCATGAAATCGGAACAGGATTTCAAGGTAAAAGCCGAAAAGATACATCTTGGATAATTCAGGATTTCTTAGTTATCCTTTATTAGTTTTTACTGCGTAAATTCAGGAGATCGGCCATGCCTGCCATATTTCCCGCTTCTACCACCCAGGGCGGCAACACCTTTGCCGTACCCGACCCCTGTCTGACTCCGGCGCCACCGTCACCGAGTCCGGTACCCATACCATACCCCAACACGGGAATGGTCAACCAGGCCAAGAAAACGGCGACCAAGGTAAAATTTGCGGGCAAACCGGTGGTGACCACAAAATCGGAAATATCCCGTTCCATGGGCGATGAGGCTGGCGTGAACAAGGGGGTCATGTCAGGGATGAACATGGGTAAAGTGACTTACAAAAAGGGAAGTGCCAAGGTCAAAATACAGGGCCAGCCCTGCGTGCACCTTACCTGCATGTCCGGCCACAATGGCATGAATGCCAATATGCCGGCAGGTGCCCAGGTGGCACCCAGCCAGACCAAGGTGATCGTTTCGCCCTGACGTCCCGTACCTGAAAAATACCCGGGTAGCCGGTGGTTCGACCGCCGAAGTCGCCTTTGCTGCCAGGTCCGTAACCGCCACTGGTTGCCGCCCGACCGGACTTATTTAATAAAATTGAAAATTTATGGAATTATTGGTAGAAAAATAGCAATAACTGCATCGATCCTATCGAAAAATGCTTTACTTCTTGTGACATCGGAATAGTTGCCGTTCGTTTTCAGGGTCCTCCTGAACATCCTTCCCATTTGCGTGCCTGCGCCTCATCTGCAGTCGTTAAGAACGATTTAACGGATAGATATCATGGCTTATACGCAGGACCAGACATTGATGTCCATCGACACGCCTTTGGGAACCAACGTGCTCTTCCTGTCACCGTTTTCCGTCTATTCGGCAACCATGGTGCCCCGGCTTTGGCTGTTGACCCGACGGCGGACTCAAGAATTTTTCAGGACAAGACCATCCAGGATATCGTCGAGCAGGTTTTCAGCGATCAGGAATTTTCGGATTACGAGGTTAAACTCAGCGGTTCCTATGAGAAAGAAGAGTACTGTGCTCAGTATCGCAAAACGGATTTCAATTTTATATCCCGGCTGATGGAGCAAGAGGGCATTTTCTATTATTTCAGGCATGAAAAGAAAATTCACACCCTGGTTGTCGCCGATTCCCCCAGTGAAAATGAATTCTGCCCCCATCAACCTGTGGCGCGGTGCCAGATTTACAGTTCCGGATATGAACTCGAAGATGTCATCACCCAACTGCAGATGTCGCAGGAAATCCGGGTCGCCAAATATACGGTCAACGATTACAACTTCAATGCGCCCAAATCGATCCTGAAATCCGAGGTGTCCACCAACCAGCCGCTGGGACCCGGTGAACGGGAAATCTACGATTATCCGGCTGAATTCGCCTCCCTGGATGAGGGTGACCGGCTGACCAATATCCGCATTCAGGAGGAAGAGTCGCAGATTACGACCATCAGCGGAGCGAACCGGTGCCGGGATTTTTCCAGCGGGTACAAATTCGATCTCAAGGACTTCTACCGTTCTGAAATGAATGGCAGAAGAGGTCTTCCTGCATGGCCCGAAGGATTGGATCATTGCCATCGAGAACGACAAGAACCAGACCAAATCGGTTGGCGTCGACCAGAGCGAGAGCATCGGCTCAAACAAGAAGATCATGGTGGGCATGCATCTTGGTTATCAGGAAACTGCCGCCTATGGATGCCGCCGGGTTGCTCGAAAGCCTGCGCAGGATTCCGGCGAAGATTCACATGGCCATTACCGGTTTCGGCGCACTGGGTGACCCGGCATTCATCCCGTTGGTGATGGGACAGATGCAGGTGCCGGAGTTGGCCAGACCTGCCGGTGAAGCCTTTTCCATGCTCACCGGCGTGGACATCGCCTACCAGGATCTGGAGGGCGAATGGCCGGAGAGATTCGAGGCCGGTCCCACGGAAGATCCTAAAGATGAGGATGTGGTCATGGAGCCGGATGAAGACCTCTTATGGTCCGATGTCGAATTGATTCAAACGTGGTGGGAGCAGAACAAAAGCAACTATAAAACGGAGCCCGGTATCTCCTGGGAAAACCCATCGGTCTGGAAACCCTTCAAAATGTACTTAAAAATGGCTCCCAGCGCCAGCAGACCGCAGCTGCCATCGAACTGGCCATAGACAGCCCCGGTTCCATTCTTTCCGGGTGCAGGGCTTCGGGCATCAGGTAGCAGAAACTACTCGACGTCCGATAGCGTCCACCCGCTTCAACCCATGTCCCCCCATTTTTTAAAACCGCTGCCACACGTTCCGAAATATGCTCAAAAACAACATATGGTATAAACTAAAATATGACCTATACCGTATATGGTATAAATAGTTAGATTCCTGCAAATATGAAATGTCTTCCACCTTGAGGATCGGAACCTAAACCTGTAATATGCCTATAAGGTGTGGAGGTGTTTGAAATCACGATTGTCAATCCACCGTCTGCCGTATTCTTTAAGTTTGATTTCATGCTGCCGCAACATCAAGCGTAACTGTTTACCATATGATTGCTTTCTCCCCTGACGTGTTGCGCATCACCCTTGCGGATGGGACGACTTTCAGTTTCAGGCAAGGGTTTGCCATTGGTCGCCATTCGACCTGCGGTATCTGTATTAGGGACGGTGTGGTCAGCCCGCGGCATGCCGATGTGGTCTGGGAAAACGGTAGTTGGCGGATCCAGGATCTACAGAGCGCCAACGGTGTTTTTCTCAACGGACAGCGCATCCAGCCGGCAGTCCTTGCGCGGAGGGGCGCATTCAACTGGGGGCAGGTGGACCGACCCTGTTTTTCAACATCCAAACGCCGGTAGCGTCCCCGCCTGTTTACCAGCCACCGGCAGATCTATCTCCTACCGAAAGGGTATCGACGAGACCATCTTCTGGCGATCCATCCAGCCTCGACCATTACAAGGATCACAATTTCGGCAAGACCCTGGACGGTAAGGCCGGCGAACACACCATGATGGTTCGCCGGGCCTATGTCGAGGTCCGGAATAAGCAGCGGATGACCTGCGGCATCATCATTGGTCTGGTGGTGCTGCTGTTGATAGCTACCGGTGGTGTAGCCTGGTACAAGCACAGCCAGGTCGTCGAGCAGCGCAAACTGGCCGCCGAGGTTTTTTACACCATGCGGGCGCTGGAAATCGACCTGATTAAACTCCGGGTGGAGTCCGAACAGCGAAAGTCACTGGAGGCCAAGAAACACATCGACGCAGTTAAAGGGCAGAAGAAAAAACTCGAACAGAGTTACGACCAGTATGTGGAAAGCCTTGACGTTTACCACAAGGGGTTGAGTGAAAAGGAAAAGATCATCATGCGTGTGGCGCACCGATTTGGCGAGGGTGAGATCAACATGCCCGACGGATTCGTGGAGGAGGTCTCCGGGTTTATCGCGAACTGGCAGTCTAGTGAGCGACTTTCACGAGTCATTCGTCGGGCCAAGCGGCAGGGCTATATTCCCAAAATTCTCGAGGCATTGAGCGATGAAGATCTCCCGGCCCAGTTTTTTTACCTGGCTGTACAGGAAAGCAACCTCGATTACCAGGCTGTCGGGCCTCCCACCCAATTTGGGATCGCTAAGGGCATGTGGCAGTTTATTCCCCCAACTGCTGAAAAATATGGACTTCGCATCGGTCCCCTGAAAGATGAAGCCGTGGTGGATCTCCTGGACGAGCGCCATAATTTTGACAAAGCAACCCGGGCGGCCGCGAGCTACCTCCGGGACATCTATACTACGGATGCCCAGGCGTCCGGGTTGCCGGTGATGGCATCCTACAATTGGGGCGAGGGGCGGGTCGTCAAGCTGATCCAAGCCATGCCGGAAAATCCCCGGGAACGCAATTTCTGGCAGTTGATTAGCGATTACCGGGAAAAGGTGCCCGATGAAACCTACGATTACGTTTTTTCCATTTTCACCGCTGCTGTGATCGGCGAAAATCCCCACCTGTTCGGTTTCGAATTCGACAACCCGCTGCTAATGGCGGAGACCCCCAAATAGCCGATTGCCAGTATTTTTAACTGAAAAAGCTTTTAAACAGGGATTTTGATTTTTTTTGGGGTACGGAGGGTTCGCTATTTGCTCCCCTTAAATTGGCGTCGGCATCGGTCTTTTCCAGGGGGTCTGATACCACATCTTGTATCTCTGCCAACCGTCCACCACCAAGGAATCTGAATTTTGGTCCCCGGTCGGTCAGTGATAACTCGGCGCCCTGGGCCAAAACCGATTGCGTTCCAACCGGCCGGCCATTGATGGAAACCGTGCTTCGCCCAGTTAGATCTTTTGCATAGTATTCGTTTTCATTGAAGAATATCTGGAGGTGTCGTCCGGCAAGTGCGTTGTTGGCCATCACGAAATCACATGCCGGATCGGTACCAATGGTAACGGGTAGAAGGTTGTAAGACTGAAGGGTTGGGCCAAACTGGATAACCAGCGGTGCATTGGTGCTGATCACGGGGATCTCCAATCCGGGACCCACGGTCAGACCGGGTTCGGGGATATGCGGAGGGGGCGTGGAAGGGATCTCTGGCGCACGGACTGGCGAGGCTGCTGACATCTGCGGCGGCACCGCTGAAACGGGTGACGGTGGCACCGGTTGGGCAGGCCGGGTATGAGGAATGGGTGCCTCGCCGGCTTCAATTTTGGTCAGAAAACTGGCTTTGGGGCCATTTTCCGAAAAAGTGATCACATCGCCGTCTCTTAAATAAACGTCGGCTATGCGTTTCCCGTTGACGTAGGTACCGTTGGTGCTGGCGTCGATGATACGAAATCGGTTTCCCTGTCGCTCAATACGGGCATGTCGCCTGGAAATGGTCGTCAGGTCTTTTTCAAAACGAACCTGGCATGAGGAGTGGCGGCCGATTTGAACGGGAAATTGCGAAAAATCCTGGATCTGCCCTTTCAATGGGCCCTGGATGTGAACCAGTTGTACGATGATGTTCGGCATCTGGGGCATATTGTCCCACCTGCATGGATCAGTTCTTGGGTTGCGATTTTGCAGTGACGCAGTGGCGATATAATTGAGCCGACTATAGCCGCAAAAGTATGGCTGATGTCAAGGGGTTTTCCTCCCCCCTTATTCGGCGGTGCTTTTCTTGATCCTTTCCAGCCGCTCATTCAGCAAGGTTGCTTTTTTCAGGTTCTGCTGAACATCTTTGTAGTCGGGATCAACCGCCGTGACTTTTTCCCAGGATTCAATCGCCTTTTTCAGCGATTCCTGACCGAAAAAGACAATGCCTTCGTTATAGTGGAACTCTTTGTATTCTACCAGGCAGTTTTCAACATACTGCTTGCATTCACTGCAGTCCGGTTTAATGGCGGCTGCTTTTTCAAAGCCGGTTTTGGCAGCCAGATAGTCCTGTTTGTTGTAAAGTATCAGGGCTTTTTGATAAAGGGTCTGAAACAGCAGATCAGTCGCTGTAGCATCGTTCGGCTTCAGTGCCGTCGCACGTTCGAGTGTTGAAATGGCTTTGTCGTATTGATTATTCTGAAAAAACGTTTCAGCTTCTTTGGTTAGTCCATCGGCTTCGATTGTGCGGCACTGGGCCAACAGAGCCTGACAGTCCCGGCAGTTGTCATCATAGTCAAGGGCCGTGATGAATGCGGTCTTGGCTTCATTGAGACGATTCGCCGCAAGGTGCCCCTTGCCCGTTTCAACATATGCCTGGGAAATATAGGCGATGGCATCGGCGTCCTCCGGGGAAGCGCTGAGCACTTTTTGTAATTCAACGATAGCCTCGTCGTATTTTTTTTCATTGAACAGGGCAATGCCCGTCTCGCGATACTCCGCTACCTGATCCACAGGCTCCGACAACTCGGGTCGGGGTGATTCAACGGATTCAACTGGTGGTCCAGGTGCTTCGGCGAAGGGCTCCGATTCAGGGACTTCAGGGCGGTAAGGCGTTGTGGTCGCCGGTTCAGGGGGGTGTCCCAGTCGAGGTACTTTCACTTTCTGTCCCGCCTTGATGCTTGTGGGATCTGTTATGCCGTTGTATTTGGCAATGATGGGGAACAATTTGTAATCGCCGTAAAAAATCTGGGCAACCTTGGCCAGGCTTTCACCCGGCTGGATTTGATGAACGGTGTATTCACCTTTCACAGCGGGCGGCTGCGCGGACGAACCGGTGCTGATACGAATCAGATCATCGATGGTTACACCGTCGATAACCGGTACCATAATTCGCTGACCGACCCGGACTTGGGTTGCGTCGGTCATATTGTTGAAATTGGCGATATGATGATATTTTTTGTAGTCACCATAGTACTTGAGTGCCAGCTTGGAAATGCTTTCCCCGGGGGCGATCTCATGGGTGATGAACTTTCTCTCACCCTGCGGCTGGCGCTGCTGAAGCATGGCGGCGGCTTTTTCATGCTCCGGACGATATCTCAGCGTTTTTAAGAACTCTTTTTTCGCCAGATCCCATTTGCCTTTATCCCTCAAGCGAAGGCCGGCCTGATAGTGGGTTTCGGCCAGCTCATTCAGCTGTTGATCGAGGCGGCGGATGCCGTCGGTGATGACCGGTTCGTTGGGGTCGATGGTTTGGGCCAGTTTATACTGCTCCAACGCCTCTATTGGATTTCCCTGACTTTCATAGGCCTGGGCTTGTTGGATATACGCGTTGGCCTGCTTGTCCCTGTCCCGGGGAGCCTGAGAGGCCTGGCAGCCCCAAAGGACCATCAGCAACAACCCCAGCCCGACACATATGTGTTTGCATTTCATGGCATACTCACTCTAACGGATAATAATTAAAGGTTTTTAAACGGGAGGCAAAACGGTCCATATCCCGCTTTAAAATCTGGTCCCGTTTAATCAGAAACGGATCGGTAAAAAACGGGTTGCTTCCCCGGTCAACGGTAACAGCAATTTTATATCCGGCCTGCCGAGCCAACGATACGACCGTCTGGTTCCTTCTGCCGAAAGGGTATGAAAAAATTATAGTATCCTGACTTAACTTTTCATCAATGATCTGCTTGGATGTAAATATCTCCCTTTTCAGCCGGGCCAAATAGGCCTTGCCATCTTCATCTTTTTTCTGTTTGGCAAGATCGCTGTGAGCGATGGAATGAGAGCCGATGTAAAATCCTTCCCGCTTTAATTCCCGCAACTGATCCCAGGTGATGGCCTGGCTGGAAACCCCCACGTAGTCAATGTATATAAATAGTGTGGCCGTAAATCCGTATTTTTTCAAAATCGGGAAAGCCACATCATATACGGAGCGATAGCCATCGTCCACGGAAATCATGACTGCATTTTTCGGTATCGGTTTGCGGTAATCCAGAAAATCAGCCAATGCTTCGGGGCCGATTACCCGATAACCGTTTTCCTTTAGATATCGAACCTGCTGTTCAAAGATTCCCGCAGGCATGCACAGGGGTGAATCGCAGGATGGGGCAAACCGGTGATAACATAAGATTGGAACCGTCTGGTACCCTTTGTCGGTGATGCCGGCGCGATTCGGAATTACCAGAGGAATTACCACGAAACGGTCGGGCAAAAAAGTCTCTTTGGGATTGGCATCTTCCACCATCCACGCCAGCCGCCTATCTTTCAGATATTTTTCCGCCAGCATTTCCGGGGTTTCACCGGGCTTGAGACGATGCAGAACCCTCTCATCCGAACGGTATACATCGGGTCGCATAAGCGTGGAAATAGCGTTTGGACCGGCACAGCCCGAGAAAACGGCCAAAAATATCAGAAACAGGGGAAGACCGGTAGACAAAAGTGTTGAACGTGAGCCAGTCAGGGCCATGGTGACAACTCCGGTAACAACTGAGAAAAGTCGCGAGAATCAGTGCAGTGCTCGAAAAGGACTCACACTTGGTCTATCTTTCAAGAAAATCTTGACCTTATCTACCATAGCAGCTTAAAAAATTCAATAGCCGGCGGACGTGCACATTCACCGTTCAAAAACCCTCAAAGGGCCGGTTATAGCTGCCCGATGGTGATGCAGGATGACGATGGCAGGCATGAACGTTCCTTGTCAGGTTGTCGTTTAGTGGATTGATGAAAGGGAGAAGTACCTTGACAATCCACTGGTATCATAATATTTTATGCACATTGGAAAGATTGAAAAACGGTGGCTTGGTTATCCGTCAGGGCTTTTGGCGGGTCTGCATCTCAAGACCCTGAAACGCCTTTTATGAACATCGACCCCAAGCCCTGAGGAAAGTTGACGTGAACTCTGACAACAGGCCCGAACGGATTAACAAAACCCGTTGGTTTACCTGCCTGCTCATCTGGTGGGTGGTAGCCGTCTTCTTTTACCTGTTCATCGCTGCCCAGGAAAAAAGCCGCGTGGGTCGCGTTGCGACTGCAGGAATTAAAACCGTCCTGGCAAACGCCCAGCAGGCCGGCCTGCCGTTGCTTGAACGCAACGTTCAGTCCCTGACCCGTCTGACGCAGGATATCGCCAGGGTGAAGGGTGTGGTCAATGCTTCCATCATTGATCACAAAAATAAAATTATCGCTTTCACCGATCCAGATCAACTGCTGTCGATGCCGTCAAAAGCGGTTCAACAGAAAGACGGTGTCAGCTACTGGCCCCACACCCTGGATGGCCATACCCGGACGGTATGCTTTTCATCAGACATTTTTTATGCCGGCACCAAAATCGGTGAGATTTTTATGGAAATGGACGCCAGCGGTCCCACCGGCCTGACCACCGCTTTTTTTCTATCGGCAATGGTCAGTCTTCTGCTGATTGTATTTGTCTTGCTGGTTCTTGATTTTAAGGGGGTGCACCGGTTGAAGGCAGCAATAGGAGAACGAATCCGAGGCTGGACGGATGGTCATACCGACCTGCCGGATGATCGCGAAATGATATGTCCGGTATGCGGCAGCCACAAGCCGCTGTCGAAATCATTTCTTCTTCAGGCCAACTTGGACCGATACCCGGTCGTTCGATCGAAGCGGATAGATAATGGGGTCGCACCGTTGCTGCTCGCCAAAGGGGTTAATCTTCGTGAAATCTCGCGCCGTGAAGATCTAGGGTGGTTGCGGCGGCAGATGATCCATCGATGTGCCGACATCATTAAGAAATTATCCGGTGATTGAAACGCCCTTTGAAAAAAATCAACCGGACGGCAAGGAGAGTGAGCATGCCCACCAGCGAAAAAGCGTTGACAACAATGATGTGGGTGAAGCAGTTGTCCACCACAACCATTAATTCGTTCACCGGAACGGTCAAGGCTTTCATGTCCGGGTCCCCGATCAAACGGCATGTCGCTGTTGGTGTGGCTGCCTGGATGGTCCTCAATCTCATTGTTTTTTTTATCCTCCAAGGGAAAATCGACACCGCGGAAAAGACATTTTTCAACAAGGGCGTCGACGTGGCCCTTGGCCTTGCCGATAAGAGCGGCTCACCTATTCTATCCACTGATATCCTTTCTTTGAACGTTGCCATTCGTGAGGTGATGGAAAACCCGGAAATCCGATATGCCGCCATTCTGGATCATCAGGACAAGATCCTTGCCCATTCCAATCCGGCTAAAATCAACCAGCATCTGGAACCCGTGGCGACAGATACCACAATTGATGTCCTCAATGGCGTTCACATTGCATCGGGAATGATCGATGGCCAGGCGTCGGTCATCATCTTTGAAAACGAGGTTACCTATTCCGGTGTGAAAATCGGAAGGGTGTCCATTGGCTGGAGGGCAAACAAGCTGGCATCGGCGGTGAAATTCTACAACCTTTTCATGGTGTTGTTTCTGGTCTCCAGTCTAGCCGCTACGGCCGGTATGCTTTTTCTGCTGGAACGAACCCTTAATCATCGGAAGATGGCGCGGCAAAAAGCCATGGAAGGCATGACCCGGATTGGGCCATACCTGTTAACCCGAAAGATTGCTCAAGGGGGGATGGCGGAGCTTTACCTGGCTGATTATCTTCGGGAAGACGGTTTCCGAAAAACGGTCGCCGTTAAAAAGGTATTGCCCCATCTGGCAGACAACCGCGATTTTATCGATATGTTTATCCGGGAAGCCCGACTGGCGGCACTCCTGCAGCATCCCAATGTGGTTCAAATTGCCGATTTTGGTAAAATCCAAAACGCCTATTTTATCGCCATGGAATATGTGGATGGAAAGAACCTCGCCGAGATCATGGAATTTTTGAAAAAGGGCCTGCCGGTGGATATGGCGGTGTTTCTGATCCTAAAGATCAGCAGCGGCCTGCAATATTCCCATGCGCGCAAGGATGACAAGAGCGGGAAACCGTTGAATATTATCCACCGGGATATCAGCCCTCAGAACATCTTGATTTCCCTGAACGGTGAAGTTAAACTCAGCGACTTCGGTATTTCCAAAGCCACTTCAGAACCTTCGCTGACCCAGGCCGGCGTGATTAAAGGCAAGCTTTCCTATTTGTCCCCTGAACAGGCCATGGGGCAGGAGGTGAACCATCAGATCGACATCTATGCCCTCGGCCTGGTATTTTATGAAATTCTTTCAGGCAGCCGCCTGTATCGATTCGCCAACGATATTGAAGCCATTCGCACCATTCCCCAGATGACCATCCCACCGATCATTACCAAAAGGCCGGACATCCCCCAGGAATTGAACGATATCGTCATGAAGTGCCTGGAGAAATCGACCGTCAAACGATATCAGACCGCCCAGGAGTTAAACAACGATCTGCTGAAATTGAAGAACCACTTGGGAATTACCTACGATGGCTCTGATCTGGCTCTCTTCATGCAGTCCAATTTTGAAAAACCGGAACCTGAACCCGTTGCCTGATTACAGCCGTGCCTGACCTGGAAACCGTGAGGCTCGCTGGCAGCAGGATTTTCGCGGATGGATTCTCCTAAAAACCGATATGATGTGAAAGGTGGAACTCAGGTGTCACAGGATTTGCCGATGATCAATTACCACGGTGCCACGGACGTGGGAAATGTGCGCTCCAACAATGAGGATGTATTTTATATCTGTGAAGCATGCCATTACTGCCTGGTTGCCGACGGCATGGGAGGAGCTGCCGCCGGGGAGGTGGCCAGTCAGATATTTGCCGAAACAGCCAAAGCGGTTTTTACCGGTCACGACGGCGCATCCGAAGAGAACACCATCGCCCGGGTGCAGACCACCTTCAAGCTTGCCAACGATAAAATCCTCAAGCACGTCGGACGCAACCCCCACGATCACGGGATGGGGTGCACCGCCGAGCTGCTGGCCTTTTCCCAGGAAAGCTTCATCATCGGGCATGTGGGCGATTCAAGAACCTACCGGTTGAAAAACAGCACCCTCAAACAACTGACCAAAGACCACTCGCTGGTTCAAGAGCAGCTGGATCAGGGGCTCATCAGTGCGGAGGAAGCCCGACGGCATGCGATGCGCAACGTAATTCTTAGAGCTGTCGGCGTTAACGATACGGTTGCTCTGGATATTCTGAAAGGAAAGCAAAATCCGGGCGACCTGTTCCTGCTTTGCAGCGACGGGCTTACCGATATGGTCGAGGAGTCTGCTGTGTTCGCAGCGCTAAGCGCTGAAGGAGACCTGAGTGAAAAGTCCCAGGCCTTGATTCAACTGGCTAAACAGGCCGGCGGAAAAGACAATGTGACCGTCGTATTGTCCACCATTGGTCGATGAAAATGAAATACGGACGTTACGAAATTGTTAAGGAGCTGGGACGCGGTACCATGGGCGTGGTTTACAAGGCCCATGACCCGCAGATTGAGCGGATGGTCGCTTTGAAAGTTCTTCGACCGGACCGGGTGGTCAGCCAGGACTTCGTTCTCCGGTTTCTCAGAGAGGCCAAGGCCATTGGTCGAATATCCCACCCCAACATCGTTACCGTATACGATGTGGGACAGGACCATGGAACGATATACATTGCCATGGAATATTTGGAAGGCCGGCCGCTGAACGAAGTGATCAAAGGTAGGACCGTGCCGGTGGATGAAACGGTGGGGATGTGCGTCCAGGTGGCGGAGGCCTTGGGATACGCCCACCGCCAGGGGATAACGCACCGGGACATTAAACCTTCCAACATCATCCTCACGCCGGACAACCGGATCAAGTTGACCGACTTCGGGATTGCACGTATCGAAGATCCCGATGCCGCCCAGCAGACCCAAGCCGGTGATATTCTGGGGACGCCGGTTTACATGGCTCCCGAGCAGGTTATGGGACAGAAGGCCGATGGCAGAACAGACCTGTATGCACTGGGGGTGATTGCCTATGAAATGGTGGTGGGAAAGCGCCCCTTCGGTGGCGGGAACATCGCTGCCATTTTTCGTTCCATCACTCATGAACCGCCGGAAGATCCAATGAACAGGGGTAGCCTTGGCAACCGGGCGCTGGCGGATCTCATTCTCAAAAGCCTCTCCAAGGATCCTGCCAATCGTTTCCAAACCGGGGAAGCGATGGCCACTGCCTTGAAACGTTGCCTGGATGCCGCGGATCACCCTTTCCCGGAACCGGCCACCCCTGGACAAAAAGCCAGCACGTCGAAAAAAATGGGGTTGGCCATTGGGATTTTTTGCTTGTGTCTGGTTGCCGGTATCGTTGGCTACGCCGTGATCCATAACCCCAGCGAATCCACCCGTATCAACTCAGCAGCAGTACCAGCAGTTCCGGTGCCTTCGTCCATACTCAATGTCACCAGCACGCCAGAAGGTGCCCAGGTTTTTGTGGATTCTATCTTTAAAGGGATCACTCCTGTTGATATTCCAATGGTACCTGGACGTTATGAAGTCCGGTTGAATCTGCCGGATTACTATGAATGGGAAGCCCAACTTCAGATTGACGAAAAGAATCCAACGCCCCTGAACGTGCGACTCATATCCATTAATTAATTCTATTATTCAGGAGGACCTACCATGAAGGTCAACCCAATCAGTGTTGGGCTGTTTACGGTGGCCGTTATCGCTGTGGCCCTGATGCCCGGGATCGGTCATACCGCATTTCAGGCCGGAAATCCGGTGCCTGTGTTCACCCTGAAAGATATAAATGGTAAGACCTATCCGTTGTCTGGCATGAAGAACAAGGCCATGACGATTTTATATTTCTTTGACACCGATTCCCGGCCAAGTATCGAAGGGCTTTTAAGTCTTGACCTGCTGGCCAAGCAATACCGGGACGCCGATCTCACCGTCTGGGGCATTACCCGATCTTCGAAACAGAAGGTTGCCGCATTCAATAACAGCACCCAAACGATATTCCCCGTCCTGATGGACACCGCCGGTGTCAGTGAAATGTACGATGCGCAGCGGGTTCTGCCCACGGTCTGTATTGTCGGCCCGGAGCTCAAGATGCTTGACCTGTTTCAAGGCGGTGGAAAAACCACTCAGGTGATGTTGGTCAGACTGGCCGAACGAAACTTGCAGCGTAAAAAACCCGAAGTGGCCCGGGCCATTACCGAGACCGTGGAAAAAAACGATCCGGGAAATGCCCAGGCCCGAACGGTTAAAGGCTATGCAGCCATTCAGGAAGGAAAGCTGGATGAAGCCGAACAGACCTTCTACACCCTGAGCAAGGAACAGGGAAGCAGCGCCGTCTTGGGAAAAGAGGGGCTTGCCCAGGTTTATGAAAAGAAAGGCCAGACGGAAAAAGCTTTCCAACTGGCCAAAGAGGTCTCTGCCCAGGCCGGCGACCGGCCATTGGCATACGTCATCAAGGGGGATCAGCTTTATCTTCAGAATAATAAGAAAAGCGCCGAGTCCGCCTATCGTGAAGGTACGCAAAAAAACGGGGGGGCTCCTTTTCAGCGGGCGGTCGCTTACAACCAATTGGGTCGCCTTTACGCCCAGCGGGGAGACTATGCCAAGTCCCGGGAGCTTTACGATCAGGCGGTCATCATTGATCCTTACTACATTGAAGCCACCTCCAACAAAGGGTTGACCTACGAGCAGGAAGGTCGGTGGGACAAAGCCCTTGAGGCTTACCGCCAGGCAGAGGCCATCGATAAGAACGATCCGTTCGTTCGGGCTTTGGCGGAAAATGCCATGCGCATGCTTATGTTAAAAAAGGATGAAATGAAACAACAGGAACTGGCGGTGGCGATCAGAAAAGTGGTTGAGCATTACCGGAAAAATCATTTTGATCCTTTACCGGCGGACGATCCCTGGACCTCCCGGCCAACCCGGGTGGCCTTTTTCGACATCTCCGAATCCGGCGGGCTTTCCCAGCGAGCGGGTTTTGCCGGACTGCTCAAAGACCATCTGGCCCGGCAGATGGGAGCCTCCGGCCGGGTTCTGGTGATCGACAGCCTGATTGTCGATGGAGTGATTGACGCATTGGGACTCGACCGTGATTCGCTTGCTGATGATGAGGTTCGCTCGCGACTTAGTCGCGCCATGCAGGCTTCATTGATGATCCAGGGGTCGGTTTACCAATTGCCTTCCGGCCCTTTATGCAACCTGAAGATGCTTACCTCGGAAGATGCCCGACCCATCGAACTGATTGATTATCAATTTACAGCGGGCATTCACTTGCGAAAGGACCTGAGCCAGATTAACCGCCACCTGCTTACCCGCATTATGGAAAAATATCCCCTCCAGGCGTTTGTCGTGGAGGTGACCGGTAATCAGGTGCTGCTTAACCTGGGGTCGATCCAGGGAGTTGTGGAGGGCACCATTTTCAATGTAGTCGAGGTAAAGCCGTCGATCACATACAAAGGTAAACAATTTATTCCTGAACCCGGGATCGTGGCCAAGGTTCAAGTGGTTCGCAGCGATGATGATTTCAGCTACGGGCACATCAAGGATCAGCGGCGCCCCGTAAAACCGGACGACAAGCTGCGGGAGAATCTAAATGCCTTGGAACCGAACAATCAGGGCTCTCGAATCTGGTAGGCCGGCGACGGTGCTATCGCATTAGCCGCTTTCCAGAAAACGTTACCGTCGCCTTCGGTGAGCCGGATCGGCTTCAACGATTAAAATCCGAAATCTTTCTTTTCAGCAGGTGTGCAACTCCAATCATCCTTGTCAGCACTGGCGTGTCGGTTCAGGTATCAAAAAATCGTCGGTCCCGCCATTTTTTTGAACGAACACCGAAATCGGTTATATGCAGCGGGGTTGGTGAGCGGACTGTTGTAGATAGGGGTCATGCGGTGCCAACGACCGCCGCCGGTAGGCATTGCGCGATTTTAGATATGCAGCAGACGGGCTTCGATTAATGATATGATCCTTAAAAAAGTAACCGTGCTGTGTACGGTTCGCCAAGAATGCCGACGGTTATTATTAATCTCATCCAAGGCCCAATGGCCAGTCCTGCACTTGTGGCAAACTTCTTGCTTAACGATTAGGCAACAGCTTCTGTCCATCCTTAACCAATAACCGAATCTTTTGCAGGGAGACTCTATGGTTGAACGTCGAAAACATAAACGTTATCCCATGCCACGCGGCACATTTGCTATTTTAAGAAATTCATTTGACCCTTTGCGCAATCATACTCAGATGAGCATCGGAGAGATCGCCATGGTCCTGTATAAATCCGAACCGGAAGCCATGGGGCAGGTCACGAACCTGAGTGTCGGGGGAATTGCCTTTGACAGTAACACTATTGGCATACCAGATGCCGAAAATGTCCAACTCGACCTATTAATGACCGAGCAGGGCATCTATCTGCACAATATTCCCTATGCGGTCGTTCCGATCCGGACAACCGGTAAACGCAAGAAAAAAACGCAGGAATTCAGGGCCAACGCCTTGCGCTTCAAACGCCTCGATGCGGAAAAAAAAGTCCAGCTTCGAGAAATGTTGGCTCACCATGTCGGTTAGTCTTTCGCGATAGGTTTTTTCTTTGGAAAACTGCCGAAGAAAGCGGAGATTTGAACGATGCCCACGATTGAGTCTATCATTGATGAGATCGATCATCTAAGACCGGTATCGGACATCGCCGGAAAGGTCATGACGCTTTTGGACGATCCGGATTGCGGTATGTCCGATCTATCCGAGATTATCCGCCACGACCCGGCATTGACGACAAATGTACTGAAACTGGCCAACTCGGCCTATTTCGGTTTGCCGGGTAAAATCTACGACGCTAAGCAGGCGGTTGTCTACCTGGGCATGACTCAGGTAGTTGACCTGGTTATTTTGGTCAGTTGCTCGGAAAGTTACAATGGATCTCATGCTGGATACGGTTTAAGCACCGGAGAACTCTGGAAGAGCGCCGTATCTGGTGCGATTCTGGCCAATGATCTGGCTGAGATAAAAGGGCTGAAACAGACCAGCCTCCTCTTTACGGGTGCCTTGCTGCGGGACATCGGCAAGGTCGTCCTGGATCAGTATGTGAAATCGGCAATCGAACCCATCATGAGTCGTGTAAAATCCCAGGCCATGGCTTTCACTGAAGCAGAGCGCCAGGTTCTGGGATTCGACCACAGCCAGGTGGGAGCCATGGTGGCCAAGAACTGGCATTTCCCCGTTTCGCTTCAATGTATCCTCCGGTACTACCATCGTCCACTGGAAGCAAAGGGGTGTTTTTTGGAAGCGTCCATTGTCCATATGGCTGATGCCCTTTGCCGAAAAATGGAGATTGGTCTGGGAGTCGATGATCCTTCTTACACTGAAGATAATCGGGTCGGCCGATCATTAGGGCTGCAGGTATCCCAGATCCAGGGGATTATCGATGGTTTTGGAAGAAAACTGGACGGCGTTAATGCACTTTTTTCGATTGGCTGATCGCCATCGATCCGAATTGATTGCATGGGGGGTGGGTTCGCTTTCGCCAGGGAAGCAGCAACCGTATTTTTTTAATAATTTCCTAAAGAATCGAACGGTAAAACCGATACTACTAATTCGAAAGCAATTGAAACCAACTATTTAATTTTTAAATTGTTCCGGAGGTAAGTGATGGCGTACAAGATCCTTACGGTTGATGACAGTAAAACCATTCGGATGATCGTCAAAAAGGCCTTTAAGCCCTATAACTGCGAACTTTATGAAGGCGAAAATGGGGTCGAAGGTCTGGCTATCGCCGCCAAGGAAATGCCGGATCTTATTATTCTCGACATTACCATGCCGGTGATGACGGGGATCGAAATGCTCGGCAAGCTCAAAGCGGAAAACGATTTGAAGGATATTCCGGTGATCATGCTTACGGCCGAATCAGGCAAGGAGAATGTCATGCAAATCGTGAAAATGGGGGTCAAGGATTACATTGTCAAGCCGTTCAAGGGGGAGCAGTTGATCGAGCGGGCAAAGAATATCCTGAAGCTCAGGCCTGTGGAATAGGCCGGCGTTAACGGTTTCGCCCACCCGCGGTTCTCGTTTGAACCGCATGGGTCATATTTTCTTCCACACGCATCTGCCCAATTGTTTAAATGACGCATTATGAATTCCTAAGGTCATCACCGGTACATCATCACTTTGTAACCAGTCAAAAAATCCGTTCATGATTGTGCCGGACAGTTTTCTGTTCGGCATTTTTTTTAATGGGCGCCGCTGAATCAAGAAAATCCTTCATCCATAGACCGACATCGAAAAACAAGATATTTCTTATCTTACATGACGCGCTCGGTGGTATCGGCCACATGCTCTTCCTTATGATCCCCAATTGGCGCAAATGAATGATGGGAATCCCGCAGACCCAATTATCATTTTTCAAATTGTGTTCGAATATGCTATATTAAAAAACCTTTGGAAAGGGATGTGAATCATTTTCAGCACCGTAAAATATAAAAGGAGGCGTATGGGCCTCCTTTGGCAAATCATGGGTGGCGCGCCTGGCAGGATTCGAACCTGCGACCTACGGATTAGAAGTCCGTTGCTCTATCCAGCTGAGCTACAGGCGCTTAAACAGACGCCACCCGTAACATAACGGCCTGGTATTGTCCACACGAAAAACAGGTCTGAAAATGGCTGGCAATCAACAGCGCCGGTCTTCCAACATTGCAGAGACCCGGGTAGGGGAATGAAAAAGGCAAAAATAAAAAAAGCGAAGCCATCAGAGAATAAAAACACCTTGCGGCCAATCGGGCGGACCAGTGACAAATCTCTGGTCAAATATGATCCGCTCCAGCGCTATCTTTCGGAGATCAGCAGGTACAACCTGTTGAACCGGGAGGAGGAGGTGTCTTTAGGTAAATTGGTGCAGGAGCAGGGTGACCATGAAGCCGCTTACCGATTGGTCACTTCGAATTTACGTCTGGTTGTGAAAATTGCATTGGAATTCCAGCGGGTATGGATGCAGAACCTGCTGGACCTGATTCAAGAGGGCAATATCGGCCTGATGCAGGCGGTGAAGAAATTTGACCCATACAAGAACGTCAAGTTTTCCTATTATGCCTCCTTCTGGATTAAGGCGTATATCCTTAAATTTATCATGGACAACTGGCGTCTGGTGAAGATTGGGACCACCCAGGGGCAGCGAAAACTCTTTTTTAAGCTGAAGAAAGAAAAGCAGAAACTCATCGACGAGGGTTTTGATCCCAAACCGAAATTGCTGTCCCAACGATTAGGGGTCTCCGAGCGTGAAATTGTGGACATGGACCAGCGACTGGACGGCTGGGACATCTCCTTGGATGCACCCCTCAAAGAGGACTCCGATACCGAGCGGATCGAATTCATGAGCACGGAGTCTGAATCGGCTGAAGATACGGTGGCAAAAAAAGAGATGTCCTCCCTGCTCAACGAAAAAATCGCTGAGTTCAGAACCCAGATGACCGACCGGGAATTGGAGATATTTGACAAGCGGATCTTTTCCGACAGTCCGGTTACACTCCAGGAGATCGGTGATAAATACGGTATATCTCGAGAGCGGGTGCGGCAGGTCGAAAAAAATGTGGTCAAAAAGATGAGAGACTACTTCAAAAAGGAAATTCCCGATTTTGAGACTTACACCGAGAGTGTCTCCTGACCGCCCCGCCTGCACCTGTCGTTTACCTGTTTTTAGATGCATAACATTGGCTAAAATGATCCGGTCTGTTCTTTGGCCGGGTTTGTAGGTTGAAAGTACATAAAATGAAAATACAGGGTGTTAAATATCTTTTTATAATCTTTTGCATTATTTTTATTGCCGGGTGCAGTCTGGCGGGTTTGGGATCGCGCGGGCCCAGTTGGAAACCGGTTCCGGATACTCGGGATAGGCCGGTCAACCCCTATTATCTTTTTTCCGAGGCTCATCTGAGCCTTAAAAAAGGCGATGTGGATCGTGCCATTGACCTCATGCAGCAGGCCCTGGCGCTGGATCCGGAGTCGGTTTATCTGAAACGGGAACTTGCCGGCTTCTGGCTGATGAAAAAAAACACAGCAGCTGCCATGGCGCTTTTAGACGACATTTTGGCTAACCATCCCGATGACGTCGACACGTTAATTTTGGCTGGACGAATTCGTCAGAACATCAACCAGCCTAAAGCAGCCATGGATGCGTTTTCACGGGTAATCGCCCTTGACCCGTCTCAGCAGAATATTTATCTCCAGCTGGGCAGCATGTACATGGATCAGGAGCAATGGGATCAGGCCGAAAAAGTATACCTACAACTGGTAAAAAACTTTCCAGGGTCTTATGCCGGCTATTTTTTTCTGGGGCGGATCAGCGCTATCAAGGGTGATGGAAAAACCGCTCAGGCTTACTTTGAAAAAACCTTGGCCCTCGAGCCTGAGCTGGTTGAATCGCGCTTTGAGCTAGGAGCATTATACGAAACCGACAAAAAATACAAAAAGGCCGCATCGATATATAAGGAAATTTTAAATCAGAACCCCAACAATATCCAAGCAAGCATGGCGTTGGGTCATGCCTACTATCAACAGGGTTTGAAAAAAGAGGCCCAGAAGATATTCACATCTCTGGGGCGGATGAGCCTTGAAGATCAGGAGATTGTCCGTATCCTGGTGCGAAACTACCTCGATGCCCGTGCTTTTGAGGCTTCAAACATAATTATCCACGGTATGATCAAGGGGGCGCCGGACAACTCAGACCTAAACTATCTGGCAGGTGTGGCCTTAGATGGCATGGGAAAAAAGAATGCCGCCATCGACCAGTTAAGGCAGGTGGCACCGGACTCGCGTTTCTTTCAGAATGCCGCGGTTCATGCTGCCTTGCTCTACCAGGAGATGGAGCAACTCCAGGCAGCTATTGATTTTCTCCTGGAAACAATCAAAAAGGATCCGAAAAATCCGGAATTCCGTCTCTATCTGGGCTCCTTTTACGAGCAGGTGGAGGCATACGACAAGGCAGAAAAGGCCTTGAAAGACGGCCTTGAGCTGGATGCTGAAAATTCCCGCCTCTATTTCCGGCTGGGCGTGGTTTACGATAAATGGGGAAAGAAGGAAGAATCCATTGCCGCCATGAAACAGGTCATCCGCTTCGAACCGGACAACGCCAATGCACTCAATTATCTGGGGTACACCTATACTGACATGGGCATCAATCTGGATGAAGCGGAGCAACTGATTCGCAAAGCGCTCGAATATAAACCGGGTGACGGCTATATTACCGACAGCCTGGCCTGGGTTTACTATAAGCGCGGACAATACGAAAAGGCTCTGCCCTTATTGGAAGAGGCTGCCAGTCTGGTTCCTGATGACCCCATCGTCAGGGAGCATCTGGGTGATGTTTACAGCAAACTCGGCATGACTGAAAAAGCCCTTCAAAGTTACCGCCAATCCATTGAAAACGGTCATACGGACAAAGCGGCCGTACAAAAGAAAATCCGGCTTCTGACACCATGATTGCCGTTTTCTCCTACATTCGCCGTCGATCGTTTTGCGATCGTTTTTCTTCCTATTTAATTGGGTGGTCGACGCTTTTTCTGATTCTGGGGGTATGGCTGCCAACCGGTTGTACACGGTTTTCCCCTCCGGAAATCCAGCGGGATATGGCGGCTGAACAGATGGTGGCCGGACTGAGGCAAGCCAACGCCAAACTGACCCGATTCAAATGTGTGGGGAAAATGACTCTGTCCGGCCTCAAACGACCGGCACAATCCTTTCGCGCGGCCATGGCTGGACAACTGGCCGACCGCCTGAGAATAGACATGTTCGCTCCCTTCGGTGGATCGGCCGGTACCGTTTCCAGCGACGGGAAACATCTCTTCCTTGTTATGCACGCGTCCCGTGAATATTATAAAAAACGTTTTGGAAGCGGCAACCTGCGCAGTATGATTCAAATAAACATAACCGTAGGTGATCTGCTGGAATTGCTGGTGGGTCGAATTCCCATGGATGAAAAATTTTCAGCCCGGTTGACGTCTGATGAAAATCAAGCACAAACCCGGCTGGTCCTGGTTGATCAATGGGGCCGGACCCGTCAGTGCGTCACCCTTGACGATACCATGCATCCGGTGGCATCGGTGTGGTTCGACAGCCATCAGAAACCGGTCTATTTCCTAATGATTACCGGGACGCAGACCGTCGACGGATTTGTTCTGCCTAAGCGAATCGATTTGTCCGGGACGTCCGGAGAGCGGGTTTCGGTTACCTTGGACCGTTATGAGGCCAATGCCCGTTTCGATGAGAACCTGTTTATTCCGGCACCGCCGTCATCATGAGGCCACCCATGCGCTTTGCTGCGGATGCGACGGTTGGAAAATTGGGCCGGCATCTGCGATCGACCGGATTCGATACGCTGTGCCAGCACCAAAGCAGGCGTGGAGATTTTTTTGAGACGATTGACAGTGAGCGCGTTATTCTGACCCGTAACACGCTGGTGAAATTGCGGTTTAAACACCGTCCCCTGGTATTTATCCGGGATAACGACCCCTATCGGCAGATGATGCAGGTGGTGCGAGAGTTGAAACTCGGGTGGTGCGACGTAAATCCTTTCAGCCGCTGTATAGAGTGCAACGAAGAGCTCCTTCAGGTGGATCGGGTGGCAGTGACGGGACAGGTGCCTGCTTATGTCTGGCAACATCACCGCACTTTTCATGCGTGCGGCAAATGTGGTCGGATTTACTGGGCTGGAAGTCATCACAACCGAATGGTCCAACGGTTTTCAGCCATTTTCCAACAGAAAGACGAGAAAACCCATGAATGTTAAACAGTCTAAAAACAGCGGTTGCGGTGGCGGCAGTTGCAGCAGCGGCGTGGCAGCCGATTCACAGGTTCAGAACATCGGCAACACCCTATTAAAAATAAAAAACAAACTGATTGTCATGAGCGGCAAAGGCGGTGTGGGAAAATCCAGTTTTGCCTCCAACCTGGCCGTGGCCCTGGCCGGGAAAGGGTTCGCGACCGGCCTGTTGGACGTTGATCTGCACGGTCCCAGTATTGCCGGCATGCTTGGCCTCAATGGGCTTTTGGATGTCAATGAAAACCAGCAGGTGGTTCCCAAAAGGGTAGGAGACCATTTGAAGGTGGTTTCCATGCAATCCCTGATGAAGGACCCCGATCAGGCGGTCATCTGGCGGGGACCAGCCAAGACCGGAATTATCCGCCAGTTCATCGCCGATGTGCTTTGGGAAGCCTTGGATTTTCTTATCGTCGATTCCCCGCCGGGAACCGGTGACGAACCCTTGAGCGTCGCCCAGACCATCACCGGCGCCAAGGCCCTGATCGTCACGACCCCACAGGATGTAGCGCTGGCCGATGTTCGAAAATCCATCAATTTCTGCCGGACTGTCAATTTAGAGATCGTGGGGCTGGTGGAAAACATGGGCCCCTTTTCCTGCCCCTGCTGTGGTGAAACCGTCGAACTGTTTAAAAGCCGCGGCGGTCAGGTCACTGCAGATACCATGGGGGTGACTTTTTTAGGCACATTGCCTTTTGATGCTCAAGTGGTCAAGACCTGCGATGAAGGCACTCCCATTGCTGCCGGAAGCCACGCCGGACCTTTTGTGGATGCCCTGGGCCGCGTGGTTCAGGCCATTATCAGCAGTCTGTAGCCATGGAACGGCAGGTTCTGGCGTTGGAGGCACGCTTGCGCACGTGTCGTAATGTCCGCACCATAGGGGTCCGACCCAACTTTACGGACTACAGCGAAGAGGAAGTGCGGTGGATTCGAAACGCCGAAAAAATATACTATCCCACGGCATTTTATGCAGATCTATTCGATGCCGTGGGCAAACCCACCTTTCCCAGTTACCATACTTACAAGTGCGTTCAAGACAAAATCAAGCAGAGCGCCCTGTTTCAGCTGGCCGGCCTGCCCCATCCCCAAACCCGGGTATTTTACGGAAAACGACAGAAGGCAAAAATAAGGGAATACTTTTCCTATCCGTGCATTGCCAAAGAGCCACGCGGATCGGCCATGGGTCGGGGTGTATTTATGATCAACAACGACATCGATCTAAACGCTTACACCCATGACCGGCACGTGGCCTACGTCCAGCAGTACCTTCCCATCGACAGAGATATTCGGGTGGTGGTGATTGGCAGCAAGGTGGTCCATGCCTATTGGCGGATTGCCGGAGAAGGGGAGTTTCGAACCAATGTGGCCAGGGGGGGTCGCATCAGCCTGGACCCGGTACCCGAAGCGGCCATCGCCCTGGCTCAGCGGGCGGCGCAAACCTGCGGGTGGGACGACGTGGGTATGGACATTTGCTTACACGACGGGCAATTCACCATCCTGGAAGCCAACATGAAATATGGACGGGAAGGGTTTAGGGCTGCAGGGATCGACTATTTTCAGATGATGGAGCGACTGATCGATGGTGGACAAATTTGAGGGGTTCTCGACTCCGCCCATACTGGACCGTCTTAAATCATCATTGAACCGTCAGGAACGGGAAATCTTTTCACCTGCAACCACTTTCAGCGATTCCGGTGTGCGTCGCCACCCCATCGTCGATTCAGCGGCTGGCTATCGGCAGGCCTTCTCCCTGGATGCCGATCGGATTCTGCACAGCCGGGCCTACACCCGCTATATCGACAAGACCCAGGTGTTTTACCTCATTCCCAACGACCACATTACTCACCGGGTTCTGCATGTGCAATTGGTCTCCAAGATTGCGCGTACCATCGGCCGATTTCTAAGGCTCAACGAAGACCTTATCGAGGCGATCGCCCTGGGCCATGATATCGGCCACACGCCCTTCGGCCATGAAGGAGAGCGATATCTGTCCGAATTGTGCCAAAAGGCCGGCATCGGCTACTTTCTGCACAATGTCCAAAGCATCCAGTTTTTGGATCGGGTGGAGCGTAAAGGCCGGGGATGGAACCTGTGCCTGCAGACTCTTGACGGAATCCTCTGCCACGACGGCGAGATCCATAACCGGTTGCTGGCCCCCAATCGCGAAAAAGATTTCACTGCCTTTGAAGAAGAGGTCGCCGCCAAGAAAGCCGATCCGTATTACCCGCTCATCCCCATGACGACCGAAGGATGTGTCGTGCGGATGGCCGACACCATCGCTTACATCGGCCGTGACCTCGAAGACGCCATCCGACTTGACCTTTTAAATCGCCGTGATATCCCCCAAGCCATTGTCCGTATTCTGGGCAACACCAACGGGACCATCGTCTACCGGCTGGTAACCGATGTGATCCAGAACAGTCACGATAACCATTTCGTTGCCTTCAGCCCCACGATTTCCGATGCATTGAAAGCCCTCAAAGCGTTTAATCTGGAACGCATCTACAAGAACCCGAAAAGCAAGGTTCATTCGGCGGCCATCCATCGGCTTTTTTCCATGCTGTTCGAAATGCGCTTGGAGGATCTGATGACGAACAACCGTTCATCAGACATCTTTTCCGGATTTCTGGCAGACATGTCTGAATCTTACATTGCCGGTCACAGTCATCCGGAAATTGTTCGTGACTATATTGCCGGCATGACCGACCGCTATTTTTTGCACCAGTTTCCTGAACACCTTCGTCCCGTGGCCCTATTCTGAGCATAGGATATTGCCCCGATGAAAAAACGACCCGGCAGGCTGCCTTGCGATTCTGTCAACGACTATGAACGGACCTACCGACAACGGGTGGGCGGTTTGAGCCTGCTCTCCTTTCAGGTTATTTGCCAGGAAACCGACCTGATGGTCCAGGCCGACCGCCTTCTGGAATATGAAGCGCGTGAACAGGTGCTTGTTTGCCGGGGACAGATCGAAGGGTATATTCAACGGTATCCGGAGTTTGCATTAACGTTGGTGCCTTGGCCGGAACAGGCGTTTGCACCTGAAATCGTTCGGGAAATGATCGCTGCCGGTCGTGCTGCCGGAGTGGGACCCATGGCGGCTGTTGCCGGTGCGGTAGCCGAAGCCGTCGGTCGCGTGCTGCTCGATTACAGTCACCAGGTGGTGGTGGAAAACGGAGGGGACGTCTTCATAAAAACCAAGGGTCCCGTGGTGGCCGGGCTATTTGCCGGCGATTCCCCGCTGAGCATGAAAATAGGAATAAAAGTGCCGGACACACGTAACGGCATCGGGCTGTGCACATCTTCGGGAACGGTGGGCCATTCATTGTCGACGGGCTCCGCCGATGCCGTCTGTGTGGTTTCCCATTCCTGCGCCTTGGCCGATGCAGCCGCCACGGCTATTGGCAACCGGATACGCTCGCCCGGGGAAATCAAAACGGCCATCGCCTTTGGTAAACATATCGCCGGTGTGCTCGGGGTCGTGGTGGTGGCCGGCCGGGAAATGGGCGCATGGGGCCAGGTTGAACTGGTTCCCCTCCAAGGAAAAAAAGGTTGAGTTTTGGGGCGGAAAAGGATAAAGATGCTTGATAATCAAAGGGTTTCATGGACGTTGGCGGTTTATCGATTACCACGTCCATCATTTCCGGCGCGACATTAACCCCCCAACGGAAGTCAGGTGGAGGAGAAATACACAATGAAAAAGGTGAAAATCGCCTTCTGGCTCGTCGTCTTCGGCTTTATCGGGCTGGTCATTTATCAGAACAAAGATTTTTTTATGTCCGAGAGCCGCCTGATGATCGACCTGGGCTTTTTTTATTATGAAACGCCGTTTCTGGCAAATGCCATTTTCTTTGTGGCCTTTTTCCTCATGGGTATATTGATTTCCTATTTTTTCAGTTTGCTCAAACATTTTAAAGACGCCAAAACCATCAAAACCTTCAAGGCCAAAGAGACCAGCCTTGTGGAAACGGTATCCTCATTGGAAAAGCAGCTTTCCGCCCGAACCTTACCCGCGGACCCTTCGCCCGCTGAACCCGCTGAAGACGAACAGATGGATATGGCTGCTGAATTGAAATGATTTGGATCGTGCCGTCGGCCGCGGCGAATTTGGAAAATCGTCCCGTCATCCGCCTCCCCATTTGGGTGGCCGTTTTTGTCACCTGCCGCCTCACATCCTTAACGCATTGAAAATATTTCATGATTGATGGTCTCTGTTAAATCTACACCGATGATGCAGCAATACCTCTCCATCAAGGAGCGGTACCCTGACGCCCTTCTGTTTTACCGCATGGGGGACTTCTACGAGATGTTTTTCGAAGACGCCCAAGAGGCTTCCCGTGTGCTGGAGATTACCCTGACGTCCCGCAATAAAAAAGATGATTCTCCGGTGCCCATGTGCGGTGTGCCTTATCGGGCGGCACAAGGGTATATCTCACGACTCATTGAAAACGGTTACAAAGTCGCTATTTGTGATCAGGTGGAAGATCCCAAGGAGGCCAAGGGGCTGGTCAAGCGTGAGGTGGTCCGGGTGGTGACCCCCGGTATGATTATCGAGGATGAACTCCTGGATGCAAAGGTCAACAATTTCATTCTAGCCCTGTCCCGGCACCAGCAGATGACCGGTCTGGCCAGCCTTGACATTTCCACCGGTATGTTTCGCCTTACCGAAACGGCGGATCTGGGAGCCATTATAGACGAAATCATGCGGGTGGCTCCCAGAGAGATTTTATTGTCCAAATCCCTGAGAACCGATGTTGCCTTCACCTCGGTTTTCAGGCAAGACATGGTCAGCGCCGTTACCGTGATGGAGGACCGTTTTTTCGAATTTTCCGGCAGCCGTCAGCGGCTGCTGGACCAGTTCGACACGCTTTCGCTGGAAGGGTTCGGCTGTGAGTCCATGAAAGCCGGCGTGGGGGCCGCCGGGGCACTGATCCACTATGTGAGTGAAACTCAGCGTCAGAAGATCGAACACCTTTCTACGGTTCAACCCTATTTTTTAGGGCAGTTTCTCATAGTGGACGACCAGAGTTGCCGGAACCTGGAATTATCGGGGAATATACGCACCGGCAGCCGTCAGGGAACGTTGCTGGGTATTCTGGACCAGACCGTCACTGCGATGGGCGGAAGGCTCATGGCCCACTGGTTGCGCTACCCGCTGCTGGATCCGGATCACATCCATGCCCGGTTCGATGCGGTTGCCGATGCTGTGGAACAGATGCAGACCCGGAGGGACCTTCGGGAATCCCTTAAGCCCGTGCGGGATCTTGAACGCTTGGGCAGTAAAATTTCCATGGGGCATGGCAACGCACGGGATCTTACGGCACTGAAACGGTCCATTCAAGCACTGACCGATATTTTTGCCATCCTTTCCCGTCTATCTGCCGCCCCTTATGCTTTTGACCGGGAGACTACCGCTCTCCATGAACTGGCCGATCTGATCCATCGCGCGATCCGCGAAGATGCGCCGCCGGTGATCACGGACGGGAGCATGATCCGAGAGGGATACGATGACGAACTGGATGAATTAATCCGCATCAGCCAGGACGGTAAGGGATGGCTGGCGAATCTGGAAGCCAGGGAGCGCAGTGCCACCGGCATAAACTCCCTGAAAGTTCGGTTCAACAAAGTTTTCGGTTACTACATCGAGGTTTCCCGCACCCACAGCGAATCGGTGCCGGATCACTATGTGCGCAAACAGACCCTGGTCAATGCGGAGCGATACATTACCGACGATCTGAAGCATTTTGAATCCCGGGTGCTCAACGCCGCCGACCAGCGCAACGGTCTGGAACTGGACATTTTTGTTTCCGTTCGGGATCAGGTCAAGGTCCACCACGCCGATATCCAGGAGATCGCCCGGTTCATTGCCCGGGTGGATTGTCTGACCACATTTGCCGAGGTTTCCCAAAATAACGGCTATTGTCGTCCGGATATCAACACCGAAGGTATCCTGGAGATCATTGAGGGGCGCCATCCGGTGGTGGAAAAATTGATCACCGGCGAGCGGTTTGTTCCCAACTCGATTGTCATGGACAATCAAAAAAATCAGGTACTGATCATCACCGGCCCCAATATGGCAGGGAAGTCCACCGTATTGAGGCAGGTGGCGCTCATGACCATCATGGCTCAGATGGGATCCTTCGTGCCTGCGGAAAAGGCCAACATTGCCATTACCGACCGCATTTTTACCCGGGTGGGCGCGTTGGACAACTTGTCCGCCGGCCAGAGTACCTTCATGGTGGAAATGCAGGAGACGGCCAACATTGTCAATAACGCCACGGCGAAAAGTCTGGTGATCCTGGATGAGATCGGGCGTGGCACTTCCACTTACGATGGCTTGAGCATCGCTTGGGCCGTGGCCGAGTACCTTCACGATTTAAATGACACGGGCACCCGTACCCTTTTTGCCACCCACTACCATGAACTGACCGAATTGGAGAACCAACTCGACCGGGTCAAAAACTACAACATTGCCGTCAAAGAGTGGAACGATGAAATCATTTTCTTGAGAAAACTGGTTGAAGGGGGTACCAATCGAAGCTATGGCATCCAGGTCGCGCGGCTGGCCGGAATCCCCGAATCGGTGATCCGTCGTTCCAAAAAAATCCTTGCCCAGATCGAAGCGGGAATGCATCCTACGGCCCCTCAAAAAAAAGAGGTTGAGCCGGGGACCAAAAAAAGAGAGGGCCATGTTCAATTGGGGCTGTTCAGTCCAGTGGAACGAAAGCTGTTGGAATCGCTCCAGATGATGGACTTGAGCCGGATGACCCCTCTTGACGCCCTGAATACCTTAAACGAATTGCAAATCAAGGCACAATCCGTTGTGACTTGACCGATACTCAAGTAAATATGCAGCAATATTCAAAAAAATATTTGTTTATATTCATTATACGTATGATCATCTTTGCCTTGCTGATCAACACGGCCATGGTTTGGCCGGCCTGGGCCCTGACGCCCAAGGAACAATATTATCGGGCCGAAAATGCCTACGCTGCGTTTAAGAAAAATATCCGCCACCAGAAATACCGGGACAAATGGCTGGCCTGTATTGAGCAGTACCAGAACGTTTACCGGCTTGATCCTTCTGGTCCCTGGGCTGCCGCGGGGCTTTATAAATCGGGCCTTTTATATCTGGAGCTGCATGCGCGTTCCTATCTCGACGCTGATCGGCAGGAAGCCGTGGATGCGTTCCGGCGGGTTATCCAACGATATCCCCAGAGTCGCTACACCCCGAAATCCCGATCGAAATTGGCTGATTTGGATAGCCCGGCAGCACCCCCCCGGCCGACGGCTGCTGCCAGCCATCTCAAAAAGGCCCATGCCGAGTATAGCCAGTTGATGGGCAGTGCCAGTCGCCAGAAATATCGGGATCAATGGGAAAAATGCATCGATCACTTTCAACGGGCGTACCGGTCTGACACCAGTGGCCCCGATGCCGCCGAATCCCTGTATATGATTGGATTGATTTATAAGGGATTGTCTGACAAGTCTCACCGTGAGTCGGATCATGATCAGGCAATGGATTATTTCCGACGCGTGAAAAGCGGGTTTCCCGGCAGCGCCTTTGCCGATAAAGCCGGTGCTGAATTGGTCGGGAATATCCCTGGGACCGTCACAAAGATCGACGACGTCGATCCGTTGGCAGGTATCATTACCCAGAGTCAAAACGATTCCGAGGATGGTTTCCCGGATGATGCGTTGCAGCGAACCGGTTTGGTTACCGTTCAGGGGCTGCGATTCTGGTCCAACCCCAGCTATACCCGAATTGTTATCGATGCCGATCAGGAGACCCGGTTTTCCCACCGCCTGCTGAAAAAAGATCCTTCCATCCAAAAACCCCAGCGGCTCTATATCGACCTGAGCAATAGCCGTTTGGGCAGGGATATCCAAAAATTTGTCCCTATCAACGATGAATTGCTCAGCGACGCACGTGCCGGGCAGTACACCGGCGAGTCGGTCAGAATCGTAGTGGATATCAAGTCCTTTAAAACCTATAAGATTTTCTCGCTTAAAAATCCCTTTCGAATCGTATTGGATGTATGGGGGGATGATTCCGACCGGCAGATTGCCAGCCCTTCAGACTCAACCGCGCAACCTTCCACAGGCAAATTGCCACCCGGAGCTATCGCCCGCCAACTGGCGCTGGGGGTGAGCCGTATCGTCATCGATCCGGGGCACGGCGGTAAGGATTATGGCGCGCCCGGGTACCTGAAAGGGATCCATGAAAAAGACGTGGTGCTGCAGATAGCCAAGCGACTGGCCCGCAAAGTGGAAACCGAACTCAAATGCGATGTGGTGCTCACCCGGACGACCGACCGTTACCTGACGCTGGAGGAGCGCACCGCCATCGCCAACACCCAGAATGCCGATCTGTTCATTTCCATCCATACCAATGCAGTCAGAGACAGGCGGGCATACGGCATCGAAACGTTTTTTCTGAACCTGGCGACTGACGATGATGCCATCCGGGTGGCTGCCCGGGAAAATGCCACATCTGCCAAAAATATCAGTGACCTGGAGTCTATTTTGAACGATCTTATGCAGAACGCCAAAATCAGCGAATCCAGCCGTCTGGCGGCCATGGTTCAGGAGGAGGTGTGTCTGCATTTGAAAAAAAATTTCAGCCACATTCGCAGCAAGGGCGTCAAACAGGCACCGTTTTACGTCCTACTGGGTGCCCAGATGCCGGCGCTACTCGTGGAGACATCATTCATTTCAAACCCCCGGGAGTGTAAACGCCTAGCCAGTGACAAATACCAGGAAGAGTTGTGCAATGGCATCATCCGCGGGATCAGAAAATATATTAAAGAGACCAGCCCCACAGCCTTTAACCACTCATCGGCTGAACAGGACAAAAAAGGGTAGATGGATGCCGCCGTGATGATGCCGCTACCGGCATCTGAATTATTAAAATTGAAACATGCAGGAGGAAGGAATTATGGCTTACGAAAACATTATTCTTGAAGTGGCAGCGGGCATCGCCACCATTACCTTCAACCGCCCCAAAGCGCTAAACGCCTTGAACGGCCAACTGCTCGAGGAACTTTCAGCGGCTTTGGACGAAATCGAGGCTGACGAAGAGATCCGAGTGCTTGTCCTTACCGGTGCCGGTGAGAAATCTTTTGTGGCCGGGGCGGACATTACCGAACTAGCTACCTTCAATACCCTGCAGGGTAAACTGTTTTCAAGAAAAGGGCAGCTGATCATCGGCCGGCTCCAGGAATTGGCTATCCCGGTGATTGCCGCGGTCAACGGCTTTGCCCTGGGGGGAGGCAGCGAGATGGCCCTGGCCTGCGATTTTATCTACGCTTCGGATAACGCCATGTTCGGCCTGCCGGAAATTACCTTGGGCATCATTCCAGGATTCGGCGGTACCCAGCGACTGCCCCGCCTTATTGGCAGCAACCGGGCCAAGGAAATGATCTTTACCGGCAAGCTGATCCCGGCCGCCGAAGCCGAAAAGATTGGTATGGTCAATCGAATTTTTTCCCGGGAATCACTGATGGAAGAAACGCTCGTGACTGCTCGGGCAATAGCCACCAAGGGGAAAGTTTCCCTCAGGGCCGCCAAACAGGCGGTCAACAACGGCTTGAACGTGGATCTGGCCACCGGCTGCCAGATCGAGGTCGATGCCTTTGCCATCTGTATGGCCAGCGAAGATGGCAAAGAGGGAACCCACGCATTTATTGAAAAGCGAAAACCGCAATTCAAAGGGTCGCTCAAGGGATAGCGCGCTGAAATTGTTCACCCGCGCCAATCAATTAACGGAGCGCTTGATATTGGTTTCGTTTTTGCTTGACACGCCAGACCATATTATTTATCCAGCGGTGGTCGGCGGTACTGAGCACGGTTCAACCGTTTGGAAAACCGATAGAGACCGAATTTTTAAAAAGAGGCTGCGGGGGTGATCCTCCCGGCCTTTTTTTATTGGACCAGTTGAACCAATGTCCTAATCTTATATGAAAAATGAACCGCGAGGTTCCAATACCCCATCTCGGCGAGAAGGAGAACCGCACCATGATTCACGATATCGAATACGAAACCATGCCCCGAGAAGCCTTGGAATCGATACAGCTTCGGCGGCTTCAGACTACCTTGGAGCGGGTTTACGCCAATGTTCCCTTTTACCGGAAACAATTCCAGGAGTCCGGGATTACCCCGGCAGACATCAAAAACCTGGATGATTTGAGACGGATTCCATTTACCACCAAGCAAGACCTGCGTGACAACTATCCGTTCAACATGTTTGCCGTGCCTATGGATAATGTGGTCCGCATCCATGCATCGTCAGGTACCACCGGTCAACCCACCGTGGTGGGGTATACGGCAAGGGACGTGAGCACTTGGTCCATGCTCATGGCCCGCTCCCTGGCAGCCGGTGGTGCCGGTCGTGGGGATATCATCCATAATGCATACGGATACGGGCTGTTTACCGGTGGTCTTGGCGTACACTATGGTGCCGAGCGCTTGGGTGCATCGGTAATTCCGGTCTCAGGCGGCAACACTAAGCGCCAAGTGGTGATCATGAAGGATTTCGGCCCCACCATCCTCACCGCCACGCCCTCCTATACCCTGCACCTGGCCGAAGTGGCCGAGGAGATGGGTGTTGCCTTCAATTCACTAAAATTTAAGTTCGGCATCTTCGGTGCCGAACCTTGGTCCGAGAAAATGCGCGAGGAGATCGAGCGAAAGTTGAACATTATCGCTGTTGACATATACGGCCTGAGCGAAGTGATGGGACCGGGGGTTGCCATCGAATGTCATGAAGCTAAGAAAGGGCTGCATATTTTCGAAGACCATTTTATTCCGGAAATCGTCGATCCTCAAACCCTTGAACCATTGCCGTATGGTGCTACCGGCGAGCTGGTATTCACCTCGCTGACCAAAGAGGCATTCCCTGTGATCCGTTATCGCACGCGGGACATCACCTCTTTGAACCCCGAACCATGCATCTGCGGCAGAACCCATGTCCGTATGCACCGGGTCACCGGGCGCAGTGATGATATGCTGATTATCCGCGGCGTCAACGTGTTTCCCTCTCAGATCGAAAGCGTGCTTATGGAGACCGAGGATGTTCAGCCTCATTACCAGCTGGTTGTGGATCGTGAAGATAATCTGGATGTACTCACCGTCAAGGTTGAAGTGGGTGAACGAAGCTTTACCGACG
This sequence comes from uncultured Desulfosarcina sp., assembly GCF_963664155.2. Lineage (GTDB taxonomy): Bacteria > Desulfobacterota > Desulfobacteria > Desulfobacterales > Desulfosarcinaceae > Desulfosarcina. Next base: position 1,107,326 of record NZ_CAXXXH010000002.1, on the reverse strand, counting down.
AGGTCAAAGGCCTGCAGCACTTGGAGCGGCGCATCACTAAAAACATCAAAGAACTGCTGGGCGTCTCCGCCATGGTGAAACTAGTTGAGCCCAAAGCCATCGAAAGAAGTCAGGGAAAGGCATTGCGGGTTGTGGACAATCGCAAGATTTGATATTTTTAAAATAGAAAACCATCGCTTAAGCAGGCTAATCCTATGACCGACGAAATTGTGGAGGAACGTATGCAGGTTGAACAGATTTCGGTTTTTCTGGAAAATAAATCCGGGCGGCTTTCGGAAGTGACTGCTATTTTGGCTGAAGCAGAAGTGAACATTCGTGCCCTGGCCCTTGCCGACACTTCGGATTTTGGCGTGTTGCGTTTGATAGTGGATGATACGGAAAAGGCGCGACAGACGCTTAAAAACAATGGGTTTACCGTTGGAAAAACCAATGTGGTGGCCGTGGAGGTGACTGATCGGCCCGGTGGACTTCACGATATCCTGACGATGCTTCATGACGCGAGCCTCAATGTTGAATACATGTACGCCTTCGTGCGTTCTTCAGGCGACAACGCGGTAATGATTTTTCGCATCGAGCAGGCGCAGGAGGCGGTCCGACTGCTTGAATCCAAGGGAGTCAACGTCATCGACGGCCAGCGCCTTTACACCCTTTGATCACATCGGACCGTTTTCAACAGCCTCGCTAAAGGCCGCGGTTGCCACAACACGCGTGAAACAGAAAATTGTGGTGCTTTTTTAGGGGATGATGTGGTATATAAGTACCTATTCACGACCACTTAGGCGCTTTCCGCAAAGTCGTTTTGAAGTCCCGGCGATTTTTTTCGTTTTCAAGATTCCGCGAAGTGATCATGGGCACCTGGGTGAAGGCTGCCGAAAAGAAGAAAACGGGATAACGGGTAAGTTGAAATCTTGCAGTTTGTATTGAGATTGTTTCAGATCCTATCAGGTTGATCCATGACCGACAAACAGGTGAATCAGGCCCAAGTCGTCTGGGCCGTTGCATTGATACTGGCTGGTTTAGGGGTTTTTTACCGTCTCCCCCAGGTGATGCCAAACATCGAGCAGATCCCTATTTTTGCATCCGCCTCCGGCCTTATCCGATTCTGTTTCTATTTTATGGGACTCTTCCTTATCGGGGGAGGATGCAAAAAACTTTACGGCCAGTATCGCAAATAGGGCCGTTTCACCATCACTGTATATTTGGCACCGTGCGCGTTCAACAAATATACCCAACCCATCGCAGGTAACGATTTATGGCCAATGCAGAGATTTCCTTGACCCTCGACGATGATACGGACAGTTCACCCATGTCTGAAGCCAAATATAAATCCAGGATTCAGGCGATCGGCAATCGGCTCAACGAAGCCAATAACCTGGGTGAAGCGCTGATCAATCTGAAAGACGAAATTTGCGAACTGTTCGGAGCCGATCGGATCACTGTCTATGTGGTGGACGGCGTCAAACGGGAACTGGTATCGCGCTTCAAGTCGGGCAGTGAAGTGGCCGAAATCCGGATCCCCGTGGCCCAGACCAGCATCGCCGGGTATTCCGCATTGAAGCAGACCCTGGTGAACATCAAGGACGCCTATGACCAGAAGGAATTGACGGCCATCGCCTCAGAACTTCAGTTCGATTCCAGCTGGGACCGTCGATCCGGCTATCGGACCAAGGAGGTCCTGGCTCATCCCATCGTTTATCAGAAGTATCTTATGGGCACCATGGAGTTGATCAACCGCAAAGGCAATGGTGAGTTCGGAGAAGCGGAGGAAAAGGCCATCCAGGATCTGTCCAAGATCATGGGGGTGGCGCTTTACAACCAGAAACGCATCGCCGCCCGGGGCAGCCGCACCAACAAATACGATTTCCTGCTGGAAAACCATCTGCTTACCCAAAAAGAGTTGACCCAGGCTATTAACGCTGCCGCTCAGCGTAAAGAACCGGTTTCCGCGGTACTGATGAAGGATTTCAAGATTCCAAAAAAAGAGATCGGCAGCGCTCTGGAAAAATACTACAAGACCAGCTTCATGGAATACAACGCCAATTATCCGATCCCGGGTGACCTCATGGCGGGCCTGAAAGTGCCTTTCATGAGAAACAATATCTGGGTGCCTCTGAAAAGTGAAGACAAGAAAGTCGTTATCGCCGTCGACAATCCTCACGACCTGAAAAAAATCGACGAAATCAAAGCCTTGTTTCCGGGGCGCCCCGTCACCTTTTATGTCAGTCTCAAACAGGACATCCTCGATTTCATCAAGCTGTTCACCCAGGATGAAAAGGAACTGGCCGAGATCGACGATATCCTCTCCCAGCTTCAGGTGGAGTCTGAAGAGGTGGAAGAGGCGGAGTCCGGCATTGGCGATGAGGACAGCGCCGTGGTTCAACTGGTCAACAAGATCATCCTGGATGCCCACAGCCGCGGAGCGTCAGATATTCATATCGAACCCTACCCGGGCAAGCAGAATACTCAGGTGCGCATCCGGGTGGACGGCTCGTGCACCGTCTATCAGACCATCCCCTTTTCATACAAGGCCGCTGTGGTCTCCAGAATCAAGATCATGTCAGACCTGGACATCGCCGAGCGGCGGCTGCCTCAGGACGGCAAGATCAAGTTTAAAAAATACGGCGGCAAGGACATCGAACTTCGTGTGGCCACCATCCCCACCCAGGGTGGACTGGAAGACGTGGTCATGCGTCTCCTAGCGGCCGGCGAACCCATCCCCTTGGACAAGATGGGTTTTTCCAAGCCTAACTATAAAAATTTTATAAGCGTGATTACCCAACCTTACGGATTGATCTTTGTTTGCGGCCCCACCGGTTCCGGTAAAACCACCACCTTGCATTCGGCCTTGAGTTTTATCAACAAGACCGAAACCAAGATCTGGACCGCCGAGGACCCGGTCGAAATTACCCAGCGCGGACTTCGCCAGGTGCAGGTGAAACCCAAGATCGGGTTCGATTTTGCTGCGGCCATGCGGGCCTTTCTGCGTGCCGATCCGGACGTGATCATGGTCGGTGAAATGCGTGATAAGGAGACGACTTCCATCGGCATCGAGGCATCCCTGACCGGACACCTGGTCTTTTCGACCCTGCACACCAACAGCGCACCGGAAAGCATCACCCGTCTGCTGGACATGGGCATGGACCCATTCAACTTTGCCGATGCCATCCTGTGCATCCTGGCCCAGCGGCTTGTGCGAACCCTGTGCAAAACCTGTAAGCGCAATTATCACCCCAGTAAAGAGGAATATGACGAACTGGTCCGTGAATACGGCGAAGAAGAGTTCGAGAAAAATCTGAACATTCCCTACACCGACGACCTGCAACTGGCTAAACCGGAAGGGTGCGATCTATGCAGCAACACCGGCTACCGGGGCCGCATGGGCATCCATGAACTGTTGATGGGCACAGACGATATGAAAAAACTGATCCAGACCAAGGCTGAGATGGGGAAAATACGTGAACAGGCCATTTTTGACGGCATGACGACGTTGAAGCAGGACGGCATCGAGAAAATTTTTCAGGGGCATTGCGATTTAATCGAGGTGAGGAAGGTCTGCATCAAGTAGTGCCAATCCATAGATCTCATCTTTTTGCCCAGGCCGGTGTTCTCGCGATATTGAAATTCTCGACGTAGTGCGGCTACGCCCCCGGTTTCAATATTGCTGCGGCCTTGGCCTGAACCAAAATCTACCAATTCTGAAACGGCTTTATTCGAGGGTTTGTCCCCCCCCCCCGCCAATCATTTTTCAGTAGGATCCACACGGGCAGCCTGGAATTTTTTCAGCTGCCCGCTGTAGTAAGCGCGGTTGGATTTGGCCAGTTCAAGGGCGGTCCTGGCTGCATCGATGGCTTCGGCGATTCGTCCGTTGACGAAAAGGCTTTCGGCCAGGGTGTCCAAAATGTGAGGGGACTGCTCAATGGTGGTGGCCTTGCGCGCCAGTTCCAATGCCTGTTCCGGGTTCCGGTATGCCGGATTTTCGCAGGTGGCCAAAAGCCATGCGAAGTTATTCAACACGATGGCGCTTTCCGGATCGATGTCAAGGGCGGTCCGGTAGGCAGTCGCTGCCTGCTCGAAGCTGTTGCGGCCGAAATACAGATCCCCAAGCATGCCGTAAAGGCCGGCACTGCTTTTCCCATCGCGTGAAATCTTGTTCAAAATGGCCGTTTCAAAAAACTTCTCGTTGAGATGCTTGCCGGTCTGACCGAAGTTGAGCTGGTAGCCGGCAATACCCACCACCACCATTGTCGCCACATAGATGGCAATGCTGACCAGCACCTTACGGTCGTGGCGCTTAATCCAGGTGCGGTCTGCCTCGCAGCACCTTAAAAAATCAACCCGCTGACCAATGCTGAAGTGATGCCAGTTGGGTTTATCCGGCGAATGGCCGGAAACGGCCACAATTTTTTCAAAGGTGGAAATCAGCGGAGCGGCACTGGTGAAGAGGCCATAAACCGAGGCGTCGGCCTGGCGCTCGAAGTTGCGCATGAAATAGCCGAAGATAAATCGAAAATAGACGAGGAAATTGAATATGATAGCCAGGCTGAGCAGCCCTGTGGTGACCGTGGTGCGGCTGATTCCGGTCATGAACACAAAGCGATACAAGGGCTCGGAAAAGATGATCAGGTAGACGATGAGATCGAACGTGGCATAGGCGATGACCATGTAGCCGATAAAGAAAAAGAGGTAGAACAGCAGATGGTGTTTTTTCACGTGGCCCACTTCGTGGGCGATGACGGCATCTACCTCCTCGGGACTCAGGATACGGAGCAGGGCGTCGGTAATCAGGATATAGCGAAAGCGGCCGACCAACCCCATCACTCCGGCAGTGATCATGCGGCCGCCGAAGATAGGCCAGTAAAGAATATCCGCATATTTCAGGTTGGCCCGCCGGCAGAGGGCTTCGATGCGATCGCGATAATAGCCGGCTTCAAGGGGGCGGCAACGCCAGAATTTTTGGATGATCAGCGGGCCAAGCGCAGCCACGGCAAACAGAAAAAAGAGAAAGTAGGCCGTTTCGCCTTCAGGAGATGTCAACACCTGACGGGGCAGGTCGAAGGGCAGGGCCAGAATCAGGTCGGCGACGCCGGAGAGCAGCAGCCAGGGCAGCAGCACGGGCACACTGAAGGCGATGTTGGAGGCCACATAGGCTTGGCGTGTAATCTCGGCCCGATAAATCTGCCGGTAGGCGTCATGGGCGTTGGTCCAGACAATAGCCAGATAGCCTATGAAAAGGGCCATAAACAAGAGGGCTTCAAGGGTGGGGAGTGCTTCGAACAGCCATATGCCCGTTAAAAAAGAAGAGAGATTGAGAACGTAAATATCCACGGCGAAAAGAGCGATGGCCAGGATGGACTGTCGGGTCAGCGCCGATGAAAATTGCTGGTCCAGAACATCGCGGCCGTGGGTGGCGGACATGCGTGCGATTCGGGTGAATTGACGTCTGCAAAAAATGAAAAAGAGCAGGATCAGCGAAAAAAAGAAAATCAGCGTGTCCAGGAAAGCGAAGTTGGTCTGCTCTGAAGGTTGGTAGGTGGAGTAGATCAACAGGGCGACGATGAAATAGATGAAGTTTCCGAACATGGCGTTAACTGTCCTGGCGGGATGGCATCAGGCGGATTTGCCACCTGATTCACCACCGGATGAGGGCACGTTTTTTTTGGATTGGCGATAGTAGCGTTCTTTTTCGCTGTAAATACAACCGCAGTAGGGCTGGCGATACATGCCCAGCCGACGGGATTCGTCAATACCGGTTTTCCATCCGTCCCGAAAATCCTGATAAAAAAATGGTACGCCCACCGACTTCCCCACGGCTTCGCCGATCGATCGAATCTGATCGTGATTTTGAAATCGGCTGTAGAGCAAGGTGCTGGTAAATCCGTCAAATTTACCCTTTTTGGCGAAATTGGCCGTGGTAGCCAGACGGTCGTGGTAGCAGTAGGTGCATCGCTCGGATTCCCGGAAGGCCACATTGCGTAAAAAAGCCTCGATCGCATATCCGGACTGATAAATCATTTTCAGGTCGATGGATTCCGCATAGGTTTTCAGGGTTTCCTCCCGCCGTATGCACTCGGTAAAGGGGTGGATGTTGTTGCGATAGAAAAAACCCATGACATCGTAATGGTCGTCGCGCAGCACCTGTACCGGATAGATGCTGCACGGGCCGCAGCAGATATGCATCAGCAGCTTCATTGGCGGGCTCCGAAAATAGCAGTGCCGATGCGCACCAGAGTGGCGCCTTCTTCGATGGCCACCTCGAAATCACCGGTCATGCCCATTGACAACTCCTCCATGATCACGCCGGGGATGCCGTGCGCGGCGATCCGGTCCCGCAGCCGGGCCAACTGGCGAAAAAAGGGGCGGGCTTGTTCCGGTGCGTCAAAAAAGGGCGGCATGGTCATCAGACCTTTTATCCGAACATGTTCGAGACCGCTGATCTGCGTTATCAGTTGAACGGCTCCGGTCTCTGTTATTCCCGATTTGGTCTCTTCCCGGCTGATATTCACCTGAATGAGAATATCCTGTACCTTGCCGTTTTTGTGGGCCTCTTTGTCCAGCGCAGTGGCCAGCTTGATGGACTCCACCGAATGGATCAAATCAAACATGCGCACGGCGTATTTGGCTTTGTTGGATTGCAGGTGGCCGATGAAGTGCCATTGCACGGGGCGGTCAATCAGGGCATTGAACTTTTCCCGGGCCTCTTGGATATAGTTTTCACCTAAAATAACGGCACCGGCATCGATGGCTTTTGCCACCCTGTCTGCTTTTACCGTCTTGCTCACCGCCACCAGGCGGATGGTTTCGGGATTGCGGCCGCAACCGGTTGCCGCGTCGGCGATTCGCTTGTTGATCCGGTCCAGACGTCCTTTCACAGCGCGAGTCCTTTCGGGTTATCTGCATTCATACTCACGACACCTATTTTGATCAAGGTTTCAATCACTTCACACACGGGCAGTCCCACCACATTGGTATAGGAGCCGTTTATACGCCGGACGAGGAAGGTTCCCATCCCCTGGATGGCGTATGCGCCGGCCTTGTCAAAGGGTTCGCCGGTCTGGATATACCAGTCGATTTCTTCGGTGGTGAGGTCCTTGAACTGCACATCGGTTTTAATCGCATCGCTGATACCGGCCCCTTTATTTTTGCAGACGATGGCATATCCGGTATATACAAAATGGGACTGGCCGCTCAGTCGTTCCAGCATTTGTCGCGCTTCATACGGATCGACCGGCTTGCCGAGAATGGCACTGTCGATGGTAACGATCGTATCCGCGCCGATTACCCAACTGTCCGGATATTGCCGGGCAACCTCATCGGCTTTGGCTGCTGCAAGGGCTTTGACATAGTCTGCGGGGTTTGGTAACTGGATCGAATCTTCATCGAAACTGCTTGGAATTACGGTAAAGGTCAACCCGGCCTGTTCGAGCAGGTAGCGGCGCCGGGGGGACTGGGATGCCAGTATCAATTGGGGAACAGTTTTCATTTGAAGTCTCAATCGTTTTTTACCAAATGCCATGAATAATAACAAGGATCAAAGGGATCACCCCATTAACCCCTCCCGCTTCTGGGTCATCGGCGCCGGCCATTTCGGGCAGATTGCCGTGGAACGGATCATCCGGCATATCGCCCATGCGACGATTATCGTGGTAGATAAAAATCCGGCCACGATTGACGGTGACGGAATCGCGATCCGCGAAGACGGTATCGAATGGCTGAATGCCATGCTTGATCAGGACTCACCGGTGGATATGATCGTACCGGCCATTCCTGTTCATGTCGCAGCAGAATGGTTGAAGCTTAACCTGAAGCATTCGTATGATATAACTCCCGTAATAATTCCAGATTCCTGGCTGTCCCGAATGCCCCATGCATTGCGCGGAACAACCGGTCAGGCGTTTGTCAGCCACGCGGATTTCCTTTGCCCTGACAACTGCCCGGAACCGGAAAAGATCTGCACCCATACCGGAAAACCCAGACCCCCGGATATGTTCCGCTTGCTTGAAAAATTGGAAGTTAACGATGCCATGCCCATTGTCATTCGCAGCCATCAACTGCTGCCCGGAGTCGGTGGCATTTATCCCACGGACCTGAGGTCCGCATTGGACACCGTGCGCAATAACTGCCAAAAAACGTTGATGATCGCTACCGCGTGCCGGTGTCACGGCGTGGTGGACTTCATGCGTCTGGAAATGAAAGGTGGTAAAGCCGGTTGAAGCTAAACGACCCGATTCGGAAAGACCCTATTTACGAAAAGGACCACCAAGCCATTTTCTTGACATTTCGAGGGATACCCGTTATTAGCTGCCTCACAAAGCTGAACCATTTAGCCGCACGATTCGCACGAATTAACACCAATTGCCTGGGTGGCGGAATTGGTAGACGCAAGGGACTTAAAATCCCTCGGGGCTTAGCCCCGTGCCGGTTCGATTCCGGCCCTAGGCACCAATTAAACCAGGGGTTTAGAAAAAAAGCTAAATCCCTTTTTTCTTTTTTACATCTGCCTTGTACAACAATTGTACAAGGATTGATTACGGGGTATGGTGTGTGACACAACCGCTCAAATAAAATTCTTGATTGAAATGCCTTTTACCTGAAATGAGCAGTTCAAATTCCTTGAAGAAAAAAATGAAAAAAACTTACGATTTAAATGTCCTTAAACGAACCTCCATTATCACGCCGGATCAGCTTCGGGAAGAATTTCCGATGACTGATAAAGCGACCCAAACCGTTCTGGACAGCCGGCAGGAAATAAAAAATATCCTGGATGGCAAAGATAGCCGGCTATTGATCATCACCGGGCCTTGTTCCATTATCAGCCAGCGGCAAGCGTTAAAATACGGTGAACTCCTTGCCGGACTGCAGGAGAAAGTCAAAAAGACCATCAAACTGGTCATGCGGGTCTATTTTGAAAAACCGAGGACCAATGTGGGCTTCAAAGGCCTCATTTCCGATCCCCATCTCGACAAGAAAACCTTTGATATCGACGAAGGATTGAGAAAAGCCCGAAAAATATTGATGGATCTGAATGAGATGGGCGTGGCCGCCGGAACGGAAATTCTTAGCCAGACGGCCGCTGAACGCTTGTCCGGATTAATCTCCTGGGCCTGCATCGGCGCCCGAACCACCGAATCCCAAAATCACCGGGAGTGGGCCAGCGCCTTCTCAATGCCGGTGGGTTTTAAAAATGGGACCGATGGAAATTTGAATTCGGCCATCAATGCTCTGTTGGCAGCCTCCACACCACAGGTCTTTGTTGGAAATGATCCTTACGGCGTCACATCAAGGGTCTTTTCAAAAGGCAATCGATATTGCCACATTGTATTGCGGGGGGGCAAACGACCCAACTACGATCCGGTCAGTATCGGTGAGGCTTGCAACATGCTGTCCAAGTACCCCTTGCTGCTTCAATCCGTTATTGTGGACTGCTCCCATAAAAATTCCGGCAAGGATTTCCGCAAGCAGGGAGAGGTCTTCAATCATGTGTTGATTCAGAGAGTCGGCCATACCAACGGCATTCACATCAAGCCCAACAAGGCTATCTGTGGAATGATGCTGGAGAGCAATGTAGAAGGGGGAAAGCAACCCTTTATTTACGGTGAAACCCGGAAGGAAGACCTTAACCCATTTGTTTCCATAACGGATGCGTGTATCGGATGGGAGGAGACCGAAGAAATCATCATCGCCGCCCATCGACAGTTATAAATCTGGAAAGGGATGAATTCTCTGAAAAACGTATGGCCACCCTCGATGCCGACGCCGAATGAGGAGATGATGGAAAATTCTGTTGAAAAACGAGATGACCAACGGATCGAACCACTTTCTGTACCGGATATCCGGTTGTTCATTCAGGGGAAGGTGCGTGACTTGGTCAATGTCAGCGACAACGGGTTCGGCATCCTGATTGACACGCCAACGGACTTTCACCTGGGTCAGCGGATTGATGATATCCGTTTGGAGATGGATGGCAATTTGCACCGGCTTCAGGGTGCCGTCGCCCATATCACCCGCATGGAAACAGGGCATCTCCTCGGCATTCGCCTGGTACTGAATTCCATCGAGGAGTATCGGTTTGTCGCTGATCTGAAAAATTGCTGTGTCGTAGCGACTGAGCATCGTTAAACCCATTGCCGGGCAGTTGCGGATCGCCTGGCTCCTGCCGATGGAGCAAAATAAGAATTCAATTAAGCTTTCTAAAAGCCGATTTCTTATCTTCGGTAGATCCTTTCAGTTTCATACTTCCTGTCGTTTATCATGCCCTCCTGTTTTGAAAAAAATGAACTTTTTTCCGGTGTCCGGTGTCTATGGTTTCAACCATGACAAAGGAGGCTGAAAATGAAAATGACGGAAAAGTGGATCATAGCGGTTACGACGGTCTTAAGTCTTTGTCTGATGTCCCCATCGGTCTGGGCAGGATCCAAACAGCAGCATCGCTGGGAAGGGGTCGCTATCGGTGTCGGTGCGGCAATTGTGGGCAGCGCTTTGATCAACCCTCATGCAATAGGTTATCACAGCGGACCACCGGTGGCGCTTTCCTTCAACTACCGGGAGAACCACCGGTATTACACAAGGCACCAGGGATACAGGAAGCCGCACGATGGCCGCCCTCAAAATCATTGGCGGGGCCAACATTATCAAGATCCTTGCCATCACGGGGGCTCGTATAGTCATCGGCATATGGGTGGCTGGAACTCCCATGACCGGGGCAACCATGGCGATAGCCAAAGAAATCTTAACCGCGGCCACGGTGTACGGAGATAACAAGCGTATTTATCCAACGCAGGCGTGAATTGGCTTAGAATGGAACATTCGGAGCATCTGCAGAATGGATGCCCCGGCCCGTTCGTCAAAATAAACTTAGACATCCCTGATTGCCTGATTTATATTGGCAACCGTTGGAGAAATCGATAAGCGTCGTTTATTATGATGATTAAAGCCCATACATTTTGGGAGAGGGAGGATATCGCAACAATGAAAAAATGGATACTGATTGTTATGATAGGGATGTTCGCGTTGAATGGCTGTGCAACACCCGAGACCAAAACCGGAAAAGGGGCTGCCTATGGTGCTGCCGGTGGAGCGGTGGCCGGTGCTGTATTGGGCCAGGCCATTGGTCGAAACACCCAGGGAACACTCATCGGCGCTGCTGCCGGTGCTGCCGTGGGTGCTGCTGCCGGTGCCGGTGTCGGTAAAATGATGGACAAGCAGGAAGCGGAGATGCGCAATGCCCTGGCGGCTTCCGATGCGGCGGCCGTGAGGCGGGAAGGGGAACTATTGGCGATTACCCTGAAAGGGGACGTCAGCTTCGATCTGGATTCCGATGTCGTCCGGCCCGGCCTGTTCAATGAATTGGACCGAATCGCCCAGATCATGATCAAGTATCCTCAGACCTCGATCCTGGTGGAAGGTCACACGGACAGCACCGGTTCAGAAACATACAACCAGCAGCTTTCCGAGCGTCGTGCCACCAGCGTGAAAAATCTCTTGGTGCAGCGAGGTGTTCAGGAATACCGGATCAATATCATCGGTTACGGAAAGAGCCGTCCGGTGGCCACCAACGCCACACCGGAAGGACGCCAGATGAACCGCCGGGTGGAAATCCGCATCAATCCTAATGCCCAGGGATGACAACGCGTTGCTTTTACTCATAACCAATGAGATCATGCATTGCCAAATAGATAAAGAAAGGGGCGGCTTTTTCAGCCCCTTTCTTTATTCCAAATTATTCCGACTGAATCGTCCGTTTATGCTTTCCGGTACTTGAATTTTCCCACCAGCGTATTCAACTGGTTGGCCAGGCGATAAAGTTCATCGGCGCTTTGGTTCACCTGCGTACTGTTGCCGGAGAGTTGAGTGGATACTTCATTGACTCCGGCGATCTCCTTGGCAATTTCACCGGAAACCAAACTGCTCTGGGTGACGTTTTCGTTGACATCCTGAATTCCCTGGGATGCCTGAGCCACATTTCCGGCGATCTCCTTGGTGGTAACCGACTGCTCTTCCACTGCCGTGGCGATGGTGGATACAATTTCGTTAACGCTGTTGATGACCTGGGAAATCTTGTCGATCTGGGTGATGGTTTCAGAGGTGGACCCCTGTATTCCTTCGATCTGGTTGCGGATTTCCAGCGTGGCGGCCGCCGTCTGCTTGGCCAGTTCCTTGATTTCATTGGCGACTACGGCGAATCCTTTGCCGACGTCGCCGGCACGCGCCGCTTCGATGGTGGCATTCAGAGCCAATAGGTTGGTTTGGTCGGAGATTTCGGTGATGGTCTGGGTCACTTTACCGATAGACTGGGCCGCCTGATCTAATCTGCCCATGCGCGATGTGGCCTCTTCGGCCTGAGTCACGGCTGCTTCGGAGATATTTCGGGCTTTTTCCGAGTTCATGGCGATTTCATTAATCGTGGCGGTCATCTCTTCAGCCGCCGAGGCCACCATGTTGACATTGGTGGCTGTTTCGCTGCTAGAGGAGGCCACCGTATTCATGTTCACGCTCATCTCCTCCGCGGCAGACGCCACCGTGGACGACAGCCCCGACATGTTCTGTGCCCCTTCGGACAATTTTCCGGACAGGTTGGATAAGGAATCCGACGAGGTTCCCAGGGCGCCGGCAGTACCGGCAATATCCGCGATGATGCCCTGGAGTTTATCGAGAAAAATGTTGAACCATTTGGACAGTTCTCCAACCTCGTCTTTGCTGTCCACATTTAGGCGGATGGTCAAGTCGCCTTCACCTTCGGCAATGTCCTTCACCACGATCAGAGTCTGTTTTAAGGGCATTATCACCCGTTGAATGATAAAAAACAGGATGGTGGCCACCAGCACGATGCAGATGATGCCACCGGAGACGTTAACCTGTTTGGTCTTCATGATCATGGCCGTACTGGCTTGCTTCAGCGTGTCGGTGGTGGCTTCGGCAGTCGTTTGATTCTTCTTGATAATTGCGCCAACGGTGGTGCCGACACCCTCCTGGACTTTCTGCGCTTCGGTCTTCAAGACCGATGCGGACAGCGATTTGTTGCTCTCCACCAGCTCGGAGAAGCGTTCGGACATCTCGCTGATTCTTTGCATCACCGATGCCTTGTTGATGCACAACTCGATAGAGCCCAACACATTATCTTCGAACTTGATGGTCTTATTGACGATCATGACACCGTTGTCATTCTTCGCACCGGTCAGAATCTTGCTGTAACGATTTTTTCCTTCACCTTTGAGATAGGTCTGGATTTTTTCGTTTTTCTGATCGATAAATCGGGTGAGCAACTGTCCATCAGGTCTGAAATAAAAGGCATAGATGACATTAGGATTTTGAAGTACCGCATTCACATAACTGTTCAATGCCTGAAAATCTTTACCGATAATGGCATTCGGGGCGACCCTGGCCATGAGGAGGGCGATGGACTCGCCGCTTTCCATCATCATCGCCTCCCAGTCATATTCAATTCTGGCTTTCTGCTTCTCCAAAGCCCGGGTAGTTGACCGGGAGAGTTCGGAACTCGACGCTTGGGACATGTCGGTCAGGGATTTGTCGATATCGCTTTTAAGCGTCTTCAAATCCCTGCTGATCTCTGCGTTGGCCGTGCCGAGCGTCTGTTCAATGCCCTGTCGCATGGTTCGGTTGAGCCGCTGCTGCACCGCTACCAGCGTCAACGACAGACCGGTAATGACAATAATCAACGTCGCTACAGTGGGTAACAGCAGCTTTCCGCGAACTCCGAGGTGAATTTGACTGGTCCGTGATTTTAATTGGTTAAGCATGATGGAGGCCTTTTCATCGTTTTGACGGAAGACAGGTTCGCTAAAATTTCCTGCAGTGAGTGGCCATGAGAATGAATGTCACTGACCTATTCCCGCTCCCAAGACACCGAAAACGGGAAAAGGCGTTGAAGACATGTCCCCAGGGACCCAAACGATCTGGGCGGCCGATCTACTTTTCGGCATATGCGCCGATTTTTAATTTCTTCTGAAGATCCTCTACCGGGCCATAGTCCAGGGCTTTCGACCATCCGATGACCTTGGCAGTTTTGGCCGCTGGATCTTCCGGTTTGAGTTTCATCAGCGCGTTCACCACTTTGTCGGACAGATCGACAGGTGTAGCCGCAATCCTTGCCAGGGGCCATTCTGGATAGAGGGTGGTGCTGCAGACGAAGGGAAAACCCGGATGCGCCTGTTTATTGACCACCTTGAAGTCATCCATGAAAATGCTGCCGCCGGCCGCCATCCGCTCCAAGGTGTCTGTCCTGACGGTTCCAGCCTCTACACCGCCGTTCAGGACGGCCAGTACCACATTTTCATGTTTGCCGCCAAACTCGAGCTTTCCAAAATCGGTGAACGGATCGACGCCGGCATCCAGGATCTCCTTGTAGGCCATCTGCCATCCACCGAATGAGGATTTGGAAACGGCCATGAAGGTTTTGCCCTTCAGATCCTTCACTTCGTTGATACCATCGTTGTCCGCGGTGGTGATGATCACGCCGCCAAAGGCCTTCAATGGGTTCCCCTGCCGGGAATTGATCATGGTGGCCACTTCTACCGCGCCATAGCGTACCTTGGCCTCTACGAACATGGATGAGTTGACCAGAAAAAAAGCGACGGAGCCCTGCTCGATCGCCGGGTTGACTTCCTTGAAATCAAGCGGAACGATTTCAAACTGGTTTCCCGGAAGCGAAGCCGTCAGGTAGTCGCCGGTTGCTTTCCATTGACTCAGCGCTTTTGCCGGACCATTTTTAGCCAGGATGCCGATTTTGACGGTGTCCCCGGCCAGAGAAACATTGACCATGCACAAAAGAACCAGAACAGCGAAAAGAATTGAAAACCATCTGCGTTTCATCATGACCTCCACGAATTGTATTAGAATCGGAACGATTAATGGTTACGCATCATGCGTCGACCGTATCTATCCTGTTTGCAGGATGAAACCTGCCTGCAAAATAGCAAAACACTTTCGCATGCAGTCACTATCGGCAGATATATGGATCGCTTTAATTTTTTTGGTAGATAGGCCCCATTTTTTTATGGGTGAAAGCTCACATCGCCGCATGCATCGGGCCGTGGCTCGTTTTCGCGGTTCGTTTTGAAATGGCAGTAAACCATAAATCTGAAATAGTCTGCAAAATCCATTTGACCCGGTTACCAAATGAATCTACTATTCAGCCCTCTCTGACGTAAGGATCAGATCGGCCGGATATACCCGCACCGTCTGCGGTGCACCCGTTCCCGATGTTTTGAATGACGCCGGTTTGTGCCGCCGCCATAAAACCTAAAAAATATTGAACTTTTTTTCCTGACCGGTGTCTAAAACCATACAAAACAGAATTGTGCACGACGAGGAACTGATCCTGCGGCTGCAACGGGGTGACGAATGGGCCTTTCAGCTGTTGGTTCGCCGGTTTCGCAAAAAAATTTTCTCCATCGCGTTTGGTATCACCCTCGACGCCGAGGAGAGTCAGGACATCACGCAGGAGGTTTTTCTGCAGGTTTATCGTACCATCGGCGATTTCAGGGGGGATGCGTCACTGGCCACGTGGCTGCACCGTATTACGGTAAACCGTTGCCTGAACTGGAAGCGTCGATGGGCCCGGCGATTCAAATGGCTGCACCTTTCCACCGACAGCGCCGATGATCTTCCGGCGGTAGAACCCGAAAGTGACTGCCCCTCGCCGGAAACCAGGTTAGCCAACGCGCAAACCCATCAGCAGATCGACAATGCCCTAAAAATGCTTCCGGATCAGGCCAGAACCGTTTTCGTGCTCAGGGAACTGGAGGGCCTCTCCTATGAAGCGATTGCCGATGCCACCGGGATCAAGCTGGGAACCGTGCGGTCTCGCTTGTTCCATGCACGCAAACGTCTCCAGGAGATCCTGCAGCCGCTGATTGAGGAGGAAATATGACCCATCCCTATTCAAACGCCTGCGATGAAATCCTGATAGACCGATATCTGGACGGAGATCTGGACGCCGGAGAAAAAGCACGGATAGAAGCCCATCTCGCGGGGTGCCGGCCATGCCGCCGCCGGGTCGATGCCATGGCGGCCTTTTCCCAGGATCTTCGCGACCGGGTTCATCGGGTTACGGAATCGGTGGATTTTATCGCCCTTGAAAAACAGGTGCTCAACAAGGCCCTCCGGCAACATCGTTCCCGCAGTGGCATCTCCCGGTTTGTCGCTTCCTTGAAATACGCCATCCCTGCCGCCGTAACGGCCAGTCTGTTGATCTTTTTCGTCTATTCCAATTTCGTGGGAAAACCGGCACCGACACCAGTGCCCAGCGCAATCATAAATTCTTTTACAGGATCGATGTCATCTGTTATGATTTTCGAAACTCCCAAAACGCGACAAACCATCCTCTGGTACAACGAAGACACGGACGTGGAAAGTGAAAAGAATGCGATTTAGATTTCGCTGTCTGCTGGTGTTTGCGGTATTGACACTATCCTGTTACAGCGCCCCCGACACCCCGTTGGCTAAAGAAAACTGCCGGATCAGCGTGGAGACCATCCTTGCCGCGCGCAATGACAACGTGGTCGATCCGCAGCTGAAACGACACATCGGCGAATTGCAATCCATGTTCAACTACACCTCTTACCGGCTGCTCAGCAGCGAAAGCCTCAACTTGAGCGTCGGCCAGTCAGGCATGGTGTCTCTACCCGGTGAACGCCGACTGAAGATTACACCCCATAAAATCCAAGGCAATCGAGCTGACATTACTCTGCGGATGATGAAACAGAAACGGACTGTTTTTGAAACCCAGATCCAGCTGCTCAATCGGGGGAGCCTGTTCGTCGGCGGTCCCACCTATCAGAACGGCAATCTCATCTTTAAAATTTCAAGCGCCTATTGAAAGCAGCGATCCTCAATCCGGATCGACCTTCCCATATCAGCCGTTAAAAAATAGAAAACCCAAAAAAATGCAGATAGTTGAAATTTGCATCGGTTTCCGTTTGTCCGCTTAAAAAAAAGCCGATCTCGTTGAACTTTTTTTGAAATGCGGTGTCTAATGGGGCAACGACAATGCAAAAGGAGGTTTACCATGAAAACGAATAAGCTACTCATCAGTCTGGTCATTGCCCTGTTCGGAATTGCATTGGTTTCCTCTTCCGCGCTGGCGGGAAGCAAACAGAGTCATCGATGGGAGGGGGTCGCCATCGGCATAGGAGCGGCGATTCTGGGTCATGCCATATACCAGTCACATATGGCCGTACATCGGCCGGAGGTCGTCTATGTTGAACCGGAACGGATCTATGGGGACAACCATGGCCCTGAGCACCGTTGCGGTCATTGGGAATGGCAGAAAACCTGGGTTCCCCCAATCTACGAAAGGGTATGGAATCCGGGGCACTACAATCGAAACGGTCGTTGGGTTTCGGGACATTGGATGGAGGTGGAAACCTCAGATGGTCACTGGATCCAAGATCGGGTGTGGGTCGCTGATAACCACGGTCGCTATTAATTTTGATTGAATACCCCTGATGCAGAAACCGATCCCCCGGGGGGTGCGTATCCTGAGGGGGATTGGTTTGGGCCAGCGTGGATCGCGTTGGGAAGATAATATCACAAAGTGGTATTACAAAATTCGCACTTTTAATGACTGACTGAACGCGTGATCTTTAAAAACAAGTCCATGCAAATAAGGTGGATAGGGGGATGACGCATGCTGAACATAAATTGAAAATAAAGAATGCCGGTTGAGTGATCGGTCCCCCCCCGGTAGCCCAATGAAAATTAGGTTTTACCCAGGATGGTGGCCTGTCCCCTATGATCCGGCCGTCCACGAAATCAAACCCGCCCGAGACGTTTTTTCCCGCCGGAGCATTTCGATGATGCTTCCATATAAATGAAAATTGCAAAAAGCAACCTGCCCTGATAGTTTAACGACGGATGGCCAAGCGCCATCGTTTTTCCAACACCATGTATAATCATGATACTTGGATTTTCGGAACATTCGACCCATGGGCGTTGACCTTTATTTCAGCAATCAGCTGCTGCCTCTGGCACACAAACTTCATGACAACTTGAATCCGGAAGGCTTGGACGCCAATATTCTGGAACCGCCGGTGGTGATCGTTCCCAACATGAACCTCTCCAAGTGGATCAAGCTCACCCTTGCCCGCAAATCCGCCATTTTTATGAACGTTGAGTTTCAGTACCTGGAAGCCGGGCTGTGGCGGATGATCCGGTCCATCGATCCCAACCCGGATCCCGGTCTCCACATGCTGGATAAGGACAACCTGAAAATCCTGCTGTTTTTTATCCTTATGGCACAGGACCGGTCGATACCGGACTTGGTTCCCGTTATTCCCTATCTTCGTTTGGCCGATGGAGATGCGCGCAGGGATATTGAAATCCGCTGCTGGCAGCTATCCGAGGAGTTGGCCCGGCTGTTCCAGGAATATGAATACCATCGGTCGGATATGATCCAGCGATGGCTGACGGACTGCGAGGCTGCCGATGCCATGGAAGGCTGCCAGCGCTGGATTTACCGGAAAATGCTGTCCCTGAAAGACCAACTGGGCCGGTCGACCGGCCATCCCCTTCGTTCCATGGCCGAATACGCCCAGAATGTCCTCTATCCAGATGCCGCAGGAAAACCAAATGGCCGCCGTATCTTTCCGCGGATCCATTTCTTCGGGCTGTCTCACATATCCCCCTTTCATTTGCAGCTGCTGTCCCGGCTCAAATCTTTTTTCCACATCCATGTATACAGCCTCAATCCGTCCCGTGAATATTGGGAAGACATCAAGACGCCCTTTGAAAAAAGATGGATCCAACGGAAAAAGGTCAGCGGCCTGAAGCTCAGTGAGAATGAATGGTCAGCCAGCGACCTTTTTTCGGAAGCCGACCATGCCCTTTTGTCCGCTTGGGGAAAACCCGGCCGGGAGAGCATCCGCCTGCTTTGCCAACTGACCGATTACGATTTCCACGCCGGCTTTTCAGAAATCCCGAAAGCAAGCACTGTGCTCGCTGCCATTGGGCATGGGCTGCTGACCCTCGAGGATCAGGGTGACAAACCCTTGCTGCTGAGGCAGGACACCTCGCTTCAGATCACGGCCTGTCCAGGTATTCGACGGGAAGTGGAAACCGTATACAACAGCATCCTATACAACCTGGAATCCGATCCGGATCTGCGTATGACGGATATCGCCGTGATGGTATCCGACATGTCACGGTACAAACCCGTTGTGGATTCGGTTTTCAGCCGTCAGCCGCAACGGATCGCCTATAATCTGGTGGATTCGAACGTTCGGACGGAAAGTGTTTTCGCCCAGGCAGTTCTGGCTGTGATGGAGCTGTCCCGCGGCACTTTTTCCAGAAAAGAGGTGTTCGTTCTCCTGCGAAACCCATGTGTCATGCAGCGGTGGAGATACGGACCGGAAGCGCTGTCCATCTGGATCGGCTGGGCCGACGCGCTGGGTATCTTTCACGGTTATGAAAATAAGGCAACCCACGTCGACGAGACCCCTTCGGGCGGTCTTTTTTCCTGGCGTCAAGGGTTGGAGCGGCTGCGGATCTCCCGCATCATGACGGTGCCATCCGCCGCTGCCGGTTCTCCCAGACCCCATTTCAACGGTATCGTGCCGTTTACCGACATTAGCACGGGAGATGACCGGCTTCTGGAAAAATTCTGCCAGATTGTGGAATCGCTGCATCAGGCAGTGGGAAGGCTAAGGATCGAATCTGCCTCGGCAAAGGAGTGGCGGGATGCCTTTTTCCGGGTGGTGGACCAGTTCATCGAGATATCTGCGGAGATGCGGGGAGAAGAAACCGTCTATCAATCGCTGCTGGGGGCCTTTGACCATTTCGTGCGCTACGATGCGCTGGGTCAGTTGCAACCCGGCCGCCCGTTGACGGCCGATGCGCTGTGGTTATTCGTGCGGTCCCACCTGGAAGGGATCACCGGCGGCCAGGGTGACTATCTTACCGGCGGTGTGACCGTTTCCGCCCTGATGCCCATGCGGCCGATTCCGTTTGCCGTGGTCTATGTGCTGGGACTGGAAGAGGGTCGCTTTCCCGGACGTGTGCAGGAAAGCCTGCTGGATTTGCGTTGCAGAAAGCGCCGCATCGGTGACATTACCCATGCCGAACGCAATCGATACCTTTTCCTGGAAATCCTGATATCCGTGCGCCGCAAATTATACCTGAGCTATGTGTCCCGTGATCTTCAAAAGGATCGCGACCTGGCACCCGGTTCCGTGGTCCACCAGCTGCAGCGGTACGTGGAGCAGCAGATTATGGGTGGTCAACCGTTCAGGTTCAGCCAGATCCCCATCAAAGCCGACAATCCGGCTTACCTATCACCGGATGCCATCAACGACTGGTCCGATGTGATGGTCAACGCCAGTGATGCCCAACGGCTCAGCTGCTATCGCCGCAGCGGACGGTGGCAAGCATTTGTGGACCAGGCGACACCCTCAGATCTGGAAACGGCTGCCCGGTACTGCCCGGATTTTGCATTGCCGAGACCTTCACCGGACAGCGAACCCGCCGATGTCACTTCGCTCACTTTTGGCCTGTTAAGACGCTTTCTGTTGGACCCGGTTGAAGTGATCGGGCGGTATCACATGGGAATTGATGAACAGATCGATCCAACGGCTGAACTGGCTGAAATGGCGGATGAACCCCTGGCGTCCCAATTCCCGATCGACTTTGAAATCCGCACCGCCCCGGTGCAAAACTGGCTGGTTGCCCAGCTCAGCGGTTCTTTCAACCAACCGTCAATCGCCCGATTGGACGCAGAATTCGAATCGATTTATGCGGATCTGTCCCGCAAAAGCAGAGTCCCGGCCGGCGCTTTTGCCGTTCATGATAAATCCAAATTGAAAGAACAGGTGCTGGCGGTCGGAGAGAAGCTGTATCCCTTCGTCGACCAGATGCACTCGGCGCGCCGGCTCTTTTCCGCCGTGTTGGTCGGGACGGCCACGGAAGATTTCGTGGAGACCGACGGGGTTCAGCTCAGTTTCAATCCGGTTTCGATCGATCTGGCCGACTCCGACTCCCGCGGTTTTCCGCGGACTGTTGAACTTAGTGGAGGCATTCCATGGGTCTGGCAGACAACCGATGATGCCTGGCACTGCCTGGTGGTTACCGGTTCCAACCGACGGTCCCGGTTTCCGGATAAATATGTCATCGCCCCCCTGCTGACATTGATGGCCATATCCGCGGGCGGCGAACCCTGTCCCTGGTCGGATGTCAACCGCATGGCTGTGCATGTCATCTACCGGGAGCACGTGCTGAATCTCGATTATACGTTGGACCCGAAGCGATCCGCAGACTATCTTACCGGACTGGTAAGAGACTTTTTTACACCATCGCCGTTGGCATGGCTGCCTTTCGAGACCCTCTTTGACCAAGCCGGACTGCGGACATTGATCGGTCAGGATAGGGTGGATGATGCCGACCGACATGTATTTTACGAATCACTGTCTGAAACCATGCAAGCGGCGGCGGATTTACGGGCAGAACTGACCGGGGCGGTGGTGACGGCGGACATCCTTGACCGGGCCAGGCAGCGTTTCCGGGTGTTTTTACCATGATCGATTCATCACCCACCGTTTTTCATCCCATCGGCGACATCGACGCGATGGATCTTTCCCGTCATGCCCTGGTGGAAGCATCCGCCGGCACGGGAAAGACGTATACCATCGAAAACCTGGTGGTTCGCCTGCTGAAGGAAGACCTGGAACTCAATCTGGAGAATATCCTGCTGGTGACCTTTACCGAAAAGGCTACCAGTGAACTGAAGCTGCGCATCCGCCAGAAAATCGAAGCGACACTGGACGGAGATGAGCATCTGGACGATGCCGTCCGGAAAAAATTAAGGGAAACCCTGGATGGTTTTGATAATGCCGCCATCTTTACCATCCATGGATTCTGCCATACGCTGCTTAAGGAATTTCCCTTTGAAACCGGAAACCTGTTCCAGCAGGAGGTGATCGACGACGGCCCGTTGCTGGAGAAACTGCTTCGGGCGCAGATGCGTTCGGACTGGCCCCGCCGATACGGCCGGCGCCTGGAAACGCTGCTGGCCCTGTCCAACTTTTCAGCCCGCGCCGATGGCTTCGTACAGACTACCCTTAACCTGACCCACCGGCTTTCCCATGACCCGGCTCGCGAAATGCTGATTCCCGACCCTGCAGAGCTGGATGTTGACGACCTGTGGCAGGCGGCCAGGCAGACGTTGCTTGCACTCAAATCCATGGTGGGGCGGCCACCACGATTTTCGGACGGATATGGCCGGCTCAACATCAACGCGCGGACCAAAGCCGCCATCATCCGGGATATGGTGGAACCCCTTGAACGAGGGCTGGACAGGGTGGATGCCGACGCCTGTCCGCTCTCCGATTTCATGGCGCTTGTTGCAACTCTCGGCGTGCGCCATTCGTCCGGCGAGCGGAATATTGACCGTCTGGTCCCTCAGAAATGGCTGAAGGCCGGCGAAAACCTGCGCGAATGCCCCAACCTGGAGGTGATCGCGCACCGGCTCGATGAGCTGCTCAGCTTGTTTGCACGTCTTTCCCATGCGCTGATGCTGAACGCGGTGCGCCAATTGCGGGAAGAGGCCCGCGCCATGAAGGTGCGAAACGGGTGGCTCAGCTACCAGGATATGCTTACCCGGGTGGCCGATTTCCTGGTAGGAGAGGGGGCCGACGAAGGAATCCGAAAAATCCGCAACCGATATCGCGTGGCCTTCGTAGATGAATTTCAGGACACCGACGATGTGCAGTGGCAGATTTTCAGCACCCTTTTCCTCGATAGCCGCGATGACCCTCCCGCCAACCGGCTTTTTCTGATCGGTGACCCGAAACAGGCCATTTATGCCTTTCGTGGGGCCGACGTGTTCACCTATCTGGGTGCCCGGCAACAGATGAAATCCCTGGCTCGAAGGGGGCTGGCCAATCTGTATGACCTGACGGTAAATTGGCGCAGCACACCGCAGCTGGTGGATCGCTTCAACCGGATTTTTTCCCACGAGACCTGGTTCGGACCCCTTGAAAAGAATGGACCCTTTGACATCGGCTACCCCCCGTCAGGTTCACCGGATGCCGATCGACTGCCTGCCACGATCGGCTGCGATCAATCCCAACGGCCGCCGTTCAATGTCATGGACCTGACCGTGGCGACAAGCCATGCGTCCGCCAAAGCGCTGTTGGCCGGGTTTATCTGCCAGGAGATCCGGTACCTCATGGGGGAGGGGGGAATCAGTATTGCCGGCCGCGATGGTTCTGATCGTGCCCTTCATTTCGGGGATATCGCCATTCTGGTGAGAAGCCAGTCGGAGTTTGCTCTGCTTGAACCCCTGCTTAAGGGATCGTCCATTCCTTACACATACTACCGCAAACCCGGCCTGTTTCGCTGCCGGGAAGCCCACTGGCTGAGCATGGTGCTTCGTGCGGTCTGCAACCCGGAACAGGCCTCCTCTGCCAAACTGGCGTTGTTGACTCCTTTTTTCGACATTTCTCCGGTCGCTTTAGAATCTCGGTGGGAACTGCCTGCTGATCATACCAGCCAACACCTGCTGGCCCGTTGGTACGCCTACGCCCGGAGACGTCGCTGGGGACCGTTGTTTCAGTCGTTGATGGAGGATTCAGGCCTGACTTTCCGTCACTGCATGGATCCCGGGTGGGAGCGAACCGAAACCAATTTTCAGCAACTCTTCGATTATCTGGAGGTTTCGAGCTATATCGGGAACCTGGATATGGGAGGGCTGGTTGCTTTGCTGGACAGTCTGCGACGATCCGACACCGCCGCCGGATCCGATGACGACATTCATCAGATCGAAGATGACGGCGACAAGGTCCAGATCCTGACCATGCATGTGAGCAAGGGACTGGAGTTTCCGGTGGTTTTCATCGGTGGCGGCCTTACTGTCCGCAATGAGGGCGGTATGCACGTGTATCATATGACGGATCCGGTACATCCTGAACGGAGCTGCCGGAAGGTGATCGACCTGACGGCCAGCACCGGCAAAACCCAGGCGGAAAAAGAAGCTGAAGACGAAGATAAACGCTTGTATTATGTGGCGCTTACCCGCGCACGCATCAAGCTTTACGTTCCCTATTATCCCGACAGCAGAAACTACAGCTGGCGGGGACCCATTTGTCGGTTCGTCTCCCACAGCATTGGCCACGTATTTTTGAATGAGGGGAGAACACCGGCGCCCGGTTGCGGATGGCATTATGTTTCCGGCCATGCAGTGGAAACGGTTGACCCAACGCCCGCTTGGGACAACGGTGGGGAGAAATCGGTGCGTTTGGCCGCCGGACACCTGCTGCCGCCGCATACTGATTTCAGGAATAGAAAAATTTTCCTTGAATCTTTTTCCAGCATCGGCCACCGGATGGTTCAATCAGGCGACAGCGTTGACCGGCCAGCCGCTTTTCGGCTGGTTGATGCGGTTCGTCGTGAAGATGATGAGCCCGCTGGGATCATTCCCATTGAATCCAGTGATCTGGAACCGTCTGATAACCTTCCCGGTGGTACCCGTATGGGTTCCATGTTTCACCACATTTTCGAGCACATCGATTTTCAGACGGTGGTGGACGGCCCGGCGGACATTCTGGCGGACGATGGCGCACGTTTGGTCGTTGAATCGGCTCTCGCGCTTTACCGGATCGAGCCCCGATGGGCCCCCCAGATTGCCCGGATGGTCTCCGCCGCCTTAAGAACCTCCATCCATGCCAATGACGCGTCGCTGACTCTGGGGCGGCTGTCTCCGAGTCAGCGGCGGCATGAAATGGAATTTTATTTTCCCCTGGTGGAACCCTTACCGACAACGATACGGGTACCCGGGTGCACCTTTTCCGGTGATCCCTGCGGGGAAATGGTTATCCGGGGATTCATCGATTTGGTATTTTTGTGGCAGGGACGCTATTATATCGCTGACTGGAAATCCAATCGGCTGGAAGAAGGATACGATCCATCCGCCATGGCCCGGGAGATAGCATCGGCCGGTTATGAGCTCCAGTACCAGCTTTACACCATCGCCACCTTGAGATGGCTGAAACGTCAGCTGGGCGACCGTTTCGAGCCGCATGACCATTTCGGCGGTGCGTTCTATCTTTTTATCAGAGGTATGGGTGGCAATGGGCAGGATGGAATTTTTCATGTGACTCCGGACCAACTGCTTCCCCTGGAAGCCCTTCAGGAAACGATCCAAAGACAGATCGCGGGTCTTCAATGGTAAACAGTCAAAAAGAGACCCAACGCGACAGACTCCGTCGCTACGGGTTTGATACGGAACACACGGATACGAAGGTCCTGCCGACCCTGTTCGAGAGCTTGGAACTTACAGACCTGGACCTGATGACCATTCGGGATCTGGCCCATTACGGTCCTGAACCTCGCGATGACTGTCTTACCGGGATGCTGGGATTGATGTTTTCGGCCCTTGGCGAAGGCAGCCTGTGTCTTAACCTGGATAGAGAGCATCTTCAAAAAACCGTGCTGCGAACTGCCGATCCTGCCGCGCTGGAGGTGTTCAGCGGGTTTATGCGCCGCCTGGATGAAGGCTGCTACGATAAGTTGATTGACCGGACCGGCATCGGTGAATTCAAACCTCTGGTGCTGGACGGCACTACCGGTCGCCGGTTGCTTTATTTCCAGAAATTCCATTATCATGAACGACGGCTGAGGAAGCGGTTAAAGGCCTTTTCTGAACTGCACGAGGATCGCCAACTGCCCGACGAAACCATTCAGGCGGTGATCGAGGATCTCTACCGTGAAGGGGCAGTGATCCGCAAGGGCGCTAACGGAAAGCCGATCGTCAAGGATCCGTTTCAGGTGGATGCCATCCGGGCGGCGCTGACCGTCCCCCTTCTGATCGTTTCCGGCGGACCGGGAACCGGGAAAACGTCATTGCTGGTGAATATTCTCCGGGCTCTGGTACGGACCGGCATCGATCCCTTACGGATTATGCTGGCCGCACCCACGGGGCGAGCGGCCCAGCGGATGAGCGAAGCAATGATGGCCAGTATTGACACGATCGTCAACCCTGAAAGCAGTGACCTGGGCCTGGAGCGCTTGACCGGATCAACCTTGCACAAGCTTTTGGTGTACCGAAGCCGCACGGGTGGTTTCTTATACGGCGAACGCCGTCCCATTCCGGCTGAGGTGATTGCCGTGGACGAGGTGTCCATGGTTGATGTGGTAATGATGGACCGGCTCTTCCAGGCCATCGAACCGGGTCGGACACGGGTGATTCTGATGGGGGACAAGGATCAACTGCCTTCGGTAGAGGCCGGATCGGTGCTGGCAGACATGAGTTCGGCTGCGGGCAGTCCGTTTGTCAGGCACTTTGTGGAACTGCGCAATGTCTATCGTTCTGCCGGGCAGCTGCTGGAACTGGCGCAGGCCATCAACGGCGGGCTTTCGGTTCCGTTGAAACCAACGGGTTTTGACAGGGCCCTGACCCTGGAAGCCGGGCAATGGGCCTTTGTGACGGCCGGTGAAGGGGACGCGATGGACCGGCATCTGGCCCGCTGGATCATTCACCAGTATGTTAATAAAAATAATTTAAATACAGAAAGTTACGTTGAGCTGGTGAAGCAACTGAATCGGCTTTCGGAATCGTCGGGATCCATGGATGAAGAGAAACGAACGGAACGGCTCAACAGGCTTTTCGGCATCGCCTACCGCTGTCGAATATTGACCGTGCTGCGCCACGGCCGTACCGGTGCGCGGTGGATCAACGAATGCATTGTCGCCGGTTTGAGGCAAATTCTCGATCCAGGGTGCAGTCCGGGTCATCGTCTGTTCAATGGCGCATTGATCATGATTACCCGCAATGATTATACTCGGGACCTGTTCAACGGAGATGTGGGGATAGTGGTGCGTGAGTCCGACGGGATGTATCAGATCTATTTCAAACGTGCCGGCAAGATTGTGACCTTTCCCGCTTCCGGACTGACCGGCTGGGATCTGGCTTTTGCCATGACCGTCCACAAAAGCCAGGGGTCGGAATTTGACGATATCCTACTGCTTCTGCCTGAAGATCCAAAGCATCGGCTGCTGACCCGGGAGATTATATATACGGCTGCCACACGTGCCTCCCAACGTCTGATTGTTTACGGCACAACGACTGCATTTCAAACGGCCTTGAAACGGAAAATTTATCGACAGTCCGGGCTGATGGCTTAACGTCAATGGATTCTGCGGGCGGGTGAAAACGACTGATTTCCGGAAGCGCCCATTCTGAAACAAAAGATCACAGAAAAAGGGAATTGGTTGGGAAAATAATTACCCACTTTTTGTGATATGAAGTTCAGTTATCTTTATTCACGCCATCGTTGAAATCTTTTAACAATTTGAAAATATAATTAATTAAAGCTTTTTTAGAAAAGATGGCCCATGATTTGCTGTGCTACAGGATGTTCTAAAGCGATAGACGAAAGGCAGATCATGGGAATCGAACGATGGTTGGTGAATTTGGGCAGGTTTTTGGGAATGAAAACGGAATCGGCGAGGGTCAATGACCGTTCAGTCGCACGCAACCAATGTCTGATCGCTTCAGAGTTCAGCTATTTTGGAAACGTGGACTCGGCACTCATAAAAAATTTGAATCGCTC
This sequence comes from uncultured Desulfosarcina sp., assembly GCF_963664155.2. GTDB lineage: Bacteria > Desulfobacterota > Desulfobacteria > Desulfobacterales > Desulfosarcinaceae > Desulfosarcina. The sequence continues at coordinate 1,079,772 of NZ_CAXXXH010000002.1, read as the reverse complement.
CGGCGCATTTGTTGAAACCCAAGTACGGTTTTGCATCGGTGAAGTGGTCCGGCTGAAATTTCCGCTGCACTATCTCGATCCTCCCGTAGAGGTAACCGGTGTGATTGCCTGGATCGGCTCAGACGGCGTTGGGGTGAAATTTAACCCCAAGGATTGGTAGACGGAGAGGTTATATTAAAATGGCAATGGAATGGTCCGCCCGTTGACAAGGCGCCGATAAACTTTTACGATGCTGATATAATTCATGATACCAAGGGGGTGCATATGAACAAGGGGGATCTTATCGAAGCGCTGAAAAGAAAAAACGGCTTTACCCGCGAAAAAGCTGAGCGGGTGATTGATCTTTTTTTCAGGGAAATGACCAACGCGCTCGCAAATGGCGACCGGGTTGAGATCAGAGGGTTTGGCAGCATCTTTGTTAAACAGTATGGTTCTTATAAGGGAAGAAATCCAAAGACAGGTGAATCGGTAACCGTCAAGTCCAAGCGGCTGCCTTTTTTCAGATGTGGAAAAGAACTGAAAGAGCGGGTAGATAATGTAAGCAATTGATTGTCAGCGTCCGGCACCCCCCCTTCTTTTTGCCACCGGGTCGCCAAGACGAACCATCCTCTGAAAAAAATTTGCGAGCCTGCCTTTCGACGCCTGTTCAATGTTGGGAAATCAATTCCCAAAATCCAGGTGTTGCACTTTTCCCGTCCGACTTAAAAACTTAAAATGGTTATGAAGACACCGCACATAATGGCAGGTTTCTATCCACCCCATCGGCAAACGCCCAACCATTTTTTGCATCTGTTCCGGCTCGACCTTAAGCGGGAAAAGGTGGATGTCAATTCCATTGAAGCACCTCAAGACAAGGCATCAGTGGCAACCGAGGATTCAATTGTCTGTCGCCAATGCCTCCACATGATTACGTCGAACGCAGAGCGCAAAATTGTCAACGGTTTCTACCGGCATACGTTTGCCAATCCGGAAGGAATTGTTTTTGAAATTCTCTGTTACCGGGAGGCCTGGGGATGCAGCTATGTCGGACGTCCTTCGCCCGAATTCACCTGGTTTGCCGGTTACGTGTGGCGTATCGCTGTTTGTGCCAATTGCCACGTTCACCTTGGATGGCGCTTTTCGACATCTGGCGGCCAATTCTTCCACGGATTGATCTCCAGTCGAATCACCGTCAAGGAGACCTGATGGATTGACCACAAATTGTGCCGATCTTATAATTTCAACACCACTGAGTGTGTTTTCACGTGAAACGTTTTCCTGAAATTTCATTGGCTTATTCTTAGGTTAAATTTGAATTTCATTTATGCTTTTGACAGATGTCCACCGGTTGTCTATAATACGATTGTTTTTTTCACCGGATACCCAACGTGAAAAAGATCCTGAATCTACTCGTTTGACGGAGGCCCCCAGGCGATGAAACTCCGCGACATTTCGGACTGTTGTGTCCATTTGGATGTTCATGAAAAACGATGCGACCGTGAGGACCTTTTTGAACTGGTTTTTTTTCAAAAGGATATGGTCGAGTGGAAGCGTATCTTGTCCGCTTTTCTTGAAAAACCGGTAAAGCCAAGCGGAAAGTCCCCAACGACCCGGGACCTGGCGATCACCGAGGGTACGGGCAGTATTCGCGTCGAACAGACGCTTTTTGAAAAAAGTTTTGAAAACGGCGTGATCATCGCCAAATTCTGGCCGTGGAAAGACGGTCGCCATATCACGTTGAGAATGGCGCTACTGCCTGGTGAATCGACTTAATTTCACCCACTGGAGTATTTTTTTCGGATATGTCCATCCTTAAAGCTATCCCGATTCTCGTGGCCGCATTATTTCTTGGCAACTGGTTCCTTTCCGAAGTCAAAAAGGCAAAGTCCGCCCGGAAACCATGGTATGCTCCCTACCTGACGATTCCGGGTATTTTGATTATTATCACATTCATGATTCCCGTCTTCCTTCGCTTATTTTCTTAACTCGTTCCCATCCGGAAACGGTTATTTTGCCTGATCGCTGCCATATACAAAAATTTTTTTCCTCGGTATATCAATTAGGTGCATCCCAAGGGATTTTCTTTCAGGACGCCAGCGGTAAAGTTGTATCGCCTGCCTTGACCTTCAACGGAATCCCTCGGTTCTATACTGACACTAACCCTGCGCGAGCCTGCTTTGTGTGCTTTAAAAACTGAAAATGGTGAACTGAAAATTACCATCGACCGTTCCCTAAAACTGAATCACGCTCCGGCCATGGTACTGGAAATGCTGGCAGAGCGGTTTCAGATGATCAACCCCAAGTGGATCGAGAATGAACGGATGGGGCGCTGGAACCGGGGCACAAAAAAAATGCTTCGCTTTTACCGACGTTCCGGTAAAAACGGTATCGTCATTCCCCGCGGATATGCCCGCCAGTTGATTCTCCTGCTGAAACGGGAGAATCTTTCCTTTTCCATCGATGATCAACGCCGGTTGATGCCGGAGGTGAACTTTTCCTTCAACGGTGCGCTTAAACCCTTCCAATCCGCCGCAGTGGCGGAAATGGCAAAAAGGGATTTCGGCACCTTGAGTGCGCCGACGGGAAGCGGCAAAACCGTCGTTGGGCTCAATTTAATCGCTCAGCGGCGCCAGCCGACCGTGGTGGTGGTCCACACCAAGGACCTGGCCTTTCAGTGGATCCAGCGCATCGAGCAGTTTCTGGGTATACCTGCAGATCAGGTGGGATTGATCGGTGCAGGCAAGAAAAAGATCGGTGAGCGGATTACCGTGGCGCTGGTTCAAACCCTGTTTCGGTGCACGGATCAAATCGTCCCCCATACGGGCCACCTCGTCGTGGACGAATGCCACCGGGCTCCCAGCCGAACCTTCACCGAGGCGGTCACCGCTTTCGACTGCCGCTACATGCTGGGTCTTTCCGCCACCCCGTGGCGGCGGGATAAACTGTCCAAGCTCATTTTCTGGCATTTGGGAGATGTTCACCACGAAGTGGACAAAGTCCAACTGGAGGAAAACGGTCATATTCTAAAAGCCGATGTGGTAGTCCGACCCACCTCGTTTGAACCCTATTTCGACCCGGTCAATGATTACTCCCGTATGCTGTCCGAACTGACCGCCGATGATGCGCGCAACCGGCTCATCGCATCGGATGTGGAAAAAGAAGTGCGTTCGGGCAAGGGGGTCTGCCTGGTGCTGTCAGATCGCAAAAAACACTGTGAAACGCTTCAGGGAATCCTGCGGTACAAGTTAAACGTTCATTCCGACCTGCTCACCGGAGATCTGAACGATGACGCGCGAAAGGATGTTCTGGATCGTCTCAACAAGGGCCAGATCAATGTGCTGATTGCCACCGGGCAGCTGATTGGTGAAGGCTTTGACTGTCCGGATCTGTCCACCTTGTTCATGGCCACCCCGATTCGATTCAGTGGCCGTGTAATGCAGTACCTCGGGCGGATCTTGAGGCCTGCGCGAGGCAAATTCAGGGCACGTGTCTACGATTATGTGGACGAACGGGTCGCACCGCTGGTTGCGGCTGCCAAAGCCCGACAACGGGTATATGGCGGGGGTGCAGGGGAAATATTCCAGAAACGATGAAACAAGCGTGGGATGCAGAAATCGTCGGATTCCACAGCAATGATGGCAACGCGTTTCCTCCGCCGACTCTGGAAAAGGAGGAAAGATTCCCACTGCCGGTCACCCGTTAAAACCATTGACAAAACGAGTTCCCGCGCAGGGAAAGGGCGCCTGGCGTTCGGTAAACCCTCTGCAATCCCACGCCTGTTTGCCGTTGTGAATACCCATGCATGCATGGGTGACTGAAACAACGATACAGTCGCGCTGATGTCGGCAAGGTGCGGACCATCAGGAAGAATGCGTCGAAATAAACGCTAAGATAGACCTCCCTCTTTTGTCAAGCACAAGCGCGGTGTAGTGGAAAATATTTGTGTCGCCTTGCGCCGGATGATGCTTCGCCTGCAGGGCACATCCAATGGTGCTCCCCGGCCGGTGCCGGCGGATGCAACGCGGTTGATGGGCCAAGTGACAATCAAGATGCGCAATTATTATTTTCTGTCTTCATCATCCCAGGGCTTATTTGGCCGAAACCACCGTTGCCTGCTCGATGACAACGGGTACTGTGGGTACGTCCCGCATTCCTGAACGGGACGTGGTGGGCACGTTTTCGATGGCCCGCACCACCTCCATTCCGTCCACCACCCGGCCGAAGACACAATATCCCCAGCCTTGGGCGGTTTTGGCTCGATGGTCAAGAAAGTCGTTGTCTTTCACATTAATGAAGAACTGGGCACTGGCTGAATGGGGATCAGCCGTCCGGGCCATGGCAAGGGTTCCGGTCCGATTAGACAGACCGTTGTCGGCTTCGTTGGAAATGGGCGGCCGTGGGGACTTGCGCTTCATATCCGCATCAAATCCACCGCCCTGAATCATGAATCCGGCGATGACCCGATGAAAAATAACACCGTCGTAAAAGCCGTCTTTGACGTAGGCAAGGAAATTTTCCACCGTTTTGGGCGCGGCAGCGCTGTCCAGTTCCACCACGATATCGCCCTGGCTGGTGGTTAATTTCACCCGGGGCAGGGGATCGGCAGCAAGGGACACAGCCGTGCTCATCCATAGGACCAGAATCATCATCGCTAAGCATCTTTTCATATCGACCTCTATTGAACTGTTTTAAGTTGTTACCACCATTGAAACACCCGCCGGGGTTTGTCCAGGCGGGTGATGCCTGCAAGCTTCGCTTCTTTTACGGCCTGGTCGTATTCCTTTGCGGAGAGAGCGGCGGCCAGCGCCGGTATCTCGCGGGCCCGGCCACAGGGCCGATATTGTGACATGACATTGACATAGGTATTCCGGGACATTGAACGGGCTATGAATTCCATGACCTTTTTCGTTCCCGCCAAACCGCCGGGCAGCACCAAATGGCGCACCAAAACGCCTTTATAGGCCAGGCCGCTGACTTTGTCCATGCACAAGTCTCCGACCTGGCGGTGCATTTCTAGCAGTGCGTGCTTTGCCACCTCAGGATAATCGGGGGCATTGCAGGTGTCCCGGGCCACTTGGGGATCCCAGAATTTGAAGTCCGGCATGTAGATGTCCACGATGCCGTCCAGCAACTGCAGGGTTCCCACACGGTCGTATCCGCTGCAATTATACACCAGCGGCACGGTCAGGCCCCGTTGGGCGGCCAGATAAACGGCCATAAGGATCTGGGGCACCACATGACTGGGCGTGACCAAATTAATATTGTGACATCCGGCTTGTTGAAGGTCCAGCATGATTTTCGCCAACTGGCGGTCCTCAATTGCGCGGCCTTCTCCCAAGTGGCTGATCTCGTAATTCTGGCAGAAATTGCACCGCAGGCTGCAATGGCTGAAAAAGATCGTTCCCGATCCATTGCGTCCCACCAGGGGCGCCTCTTCGCCAAAATGGGCGCTATACGAGGCCACCACGGCCCGGCGGCCGGTGTTGCAGGTTCCGGTTTCCCCGGCAGTTCGGTTTACACCGCATTGGCGCGGGCATAAGGTGCAGTTGTCCATTGCCGCGATAGCCTGTCTCGTCCGACGTTCGAGGATTCCGCTTTTCAACGCTTTCAGATATTCGGGTGCAGGAAGCGCCATCTTTGCTTCTTTCCGTCGGCAGGAGGTTTGAAACGATTGCGCTATGCAAGCTATTTATCGGCATGCGCCATGTCATGGCTCAAATGCCAAATGGAAGCTAACTTCGCATCATCTGTTCCAGTTGGCTGACACTTTTCGCCCGGCCAACCACGACCAGGGTGTCATCGGTTTCGATGCGGGTGTCTGCCTTGGGGTTGAAAATCATAGTATCGTCGGCCTTTTTAATCGTGAGGATAATCAGGTCCAGTTGCTGGCGGATACCCGAATCCTTAAGTGCCACGTTCAACAGACGGGAGGTGGAACGCACACGGATCTCCTCCACCTGGATGTCCGTGCTTTCGTCGGCAAAAGCCAGTTCCAGGAACTTGATCACCGTGGGACGCAAGATGGCATGGGCCATTCGCCGGGCGCCAAGGTCGTAGGGCGAGATGACCTTGTTGGCTCCTGCGGCCTGAAGGGTCCGTTTGGCAGTATTCTGGATCGCCCGGGCCACGATGAAGAGGCCGGGATTGAGCTGTTTGGCGATCAGCGTCAGAAACACGTTGTCCGCGTCGGTGGCCACGGCCGTGATCAGTCCTTTGGCCTCTTTGATACCAGCCCTGAGCAGAAGGCTTTCGTCCGTGGCTTCGCCCAGCAGGTAGAGCACACCGTCTTCATCCATTGCCGCTTGGCGGGATTCATTTTTTTCGATAATTACCACATTCAGGTATCGCTCGGTGAGATAGCGCGCCAGCACGCGGCCTATTCTGCCATACCCGCAGATAATATAATGATCTTTCAGCTTGGCGATCTGCTTGTCCAATTTACGCCTCCCGAGGATGATTCTGATACGGTCTTCCACCAGAAACTGTACGATGTTGCCACCTACATAGAGAAAATAGCCCACTCCCAGAAAGATGAGGATGACCGTGAAGAACCGTCCGGCGGTGCTGACCTGGTGAACTTCACCATAGCCGACGGTGGCCAGCGTGATTACCGTCATGTACATCGCATCGCTCAACCCCCATCCTTCGATGATCATATAACCGGCGGAACCGGCAAAAACCAGAACCACCGTCAATAGGATGGAAATTGTCAGATGAACGCTTCGTTCCATAGACCTTCGGAATTCCGTGCAGCTTTTCTGCCGGGCCAACGCCGTTGTCTGAATAGGTCGATCCGGCTTGATTTGATTTCCCTTTGCGACTATAAAAAAAGCTTTGTGCCGTGTCAACTGACAAAAACTTGTAACTCCTTTTTTTTAAATAAGATTCTGTTAAATTGGTCAGGGACGGGGATCGGAACATGAAGGTGACGGATACCGTCGATCCGCTCATCGAAGTGATCGACATCCAAAAGCATTACCAGCGGCTTTGCGCCGTGGATGGTGTCAGCATTTCCATCGGGCGGGGTAGCTGTTTCGGCCTACTGGGACCGAATGGTGCCGGAAAGACAACCCTTATCGAGATTATCGAAGACATCATTGACCCCACCGGCGGAACTATATTGTATAAAGGTGCGAGCAGGGCATCGCAGTTCCGGCAGGAGGTCGGTATCATGTTTCAGCAGACCGCCCTGCTTTCGTTTTTAACTGTTGCCGAAACCCTGCAGACCTTCAGCAGATTGTATGACAACACCGAGACCGTCAGCCACTTGATTCAACTATGCCACCTTGAGGAGGTTAAAGACCAGCTGAACGATAAAATATCCGGTGGACAGAAACAGCGCCTGCTGTTGGCTCTGGCCCTATTAAACCGGCCTGAATTGGTGTTTCTGGACGAACCCTCTACCGGCCTGGATCCCCAGGCCCGACGGAATTTGTGGGACATCATCAAAACGGTTAAATCCCAGGGGCGCACCATCGTGCTCACCACGCACTACATGGAAGAGGCTGAAAAGCTCTGCGATGACATCGCCATCATGGACAAAGGTAAAGTCATTGCCCGCGGTGAGCCCCAGGAGTTGATTCAAACCCATTGCAAACGGGCGACCCTGTCGGTACCCAAAGAACAGTTTCCTAAAAAGCCGGACAACCTGCAGGGATTCATCAACGAGCGTGGCGACCGGATTCAGATTCGAACGGAAAACGTCAATGCGGTGGTCGCCCAACTTTTGTCAATGGGGGTAGATATGCATGGTGTCAACGTGAAAACACCCACCCTGGAGGATGTTTTTCTAAAACTGACCGGGCGAAGTCTGCGGGAATAAAATGGAGACTGTATGCGTTTCAAGCGACTGTGGGCCATTTTCAATGCCAGAAATCGTGAATTTTTCAGGGACCGAGCGGCATTCGGCTGGAACTTTCTTTTTCCATTTCTGATCATCCTCGGATTTGGTGTCATCTTCAAAGGGGACTATCAATCTCAGTTCAAGGTGGGCCTCTTCCCGATTCCCAATGAAGCTTCCGTCAACCAGGAAAAAGGTTTTCTTCCTGATTCTTTTGCCGCATTCAAGGCCATCTCCTTTGTGGGATTCGAAACCCGGGTCCAGGGGATGGACAAACTGAAACACCATAAAATAGACCTGTTGATCAAGGCAGGGACCCAACCGATCCGATATTGGGTCAGCGATTCGTCACCTTCCGGGGCGATTGCCGAAAGGATCCTGAAAAGCGCCCTGGCGCCGCCGGAAGCCGGCAACCGGTTTGAGAAAAAGGACATTCAGGGGATACAGGTTCGATACATCGACTGGCTTTTTCCCGGAGTACTGGGCATGAACATGATGTTCAGCGCTCTTTATGGGGTTGGCTGGGTCGTCGTACGCTACCGCAAAAACGGGGTCCTCAAACGGCTTAAAGCGACCCCGTTGACTGCTTTTGAGTATCTCGCGGCCCAATTGCTGTCCCGGATTTTCCTGCTCATGTTCACGCTGGTCATCGTCTGGGTGGGTTGTGATTTGATCCTTGGCTTCAGGGTTTACGGCAGTCTGCTGAACCTTTTCCTGGTGTTCCTGGCGGGTAGCACCTGCATGACTTCCCTGGGCCTGGTCATCGCTTCCCGCGGGACCAGCGAAGAGTTTACCAATGGGGTCCTCAATTTTATCTCCTGGCCCATGATGTTTCTGTCCGAAGTGTGGTTCTCCATCGAAGGGGCACCGGCGTGGCTCCAGGCGTCGGCAAAGATCTTCCCGCTGACCCACCTGTTAAAGGCGGCAAGACAAGTGATGAACGAGGGGGACGGTCTGTTGGCGGTGATGCCGGAGATAACTATCCTGTGCGCCATGACCCTGGTGTTGCTCTTGACCGGGGCCTTGCTTTTTTCATGGAACAAATGAAAAGGATTCGCGGGATTGGGAATTGGGGAATGCTGGAATGGGTATCCCCTTCATTCGCAGGTTCGAATCCCTTAATTTACGAGGCTGTGAATCGGCGACGGAATCAGCCCGCCGCGCCGCAAAAACCTGTTTTCACCGGTAGCGTTGTTTACGGGCATGATGATGGATTCGCCTAAAAGGCCGCCGAAAAAGGCGTGGTCACCGGCTTTTTTACCGGGCACGGGTATCAGGCGCGTGGCCGTGGTTTTTTTGTTGATCACACCGATGGCCATTTCATCGGCGATGATGGCCGCCAGGGTCTCTTCACTGGTGTCGCCGGGTATGGCCACCATGTCCAGGCCCACACTGCATACGCAGGTCATGGCCTCGAGCTTTTCGATGGACAGGTGGCCCTGGGCGGCTGCCTGGGAGATGTTCAGGTCTTCGCTTACCGGAATAAACGCACCGCTCAGCCCACCCACCTTGGAGCTGGCAAAGGCCCCGCCTTTTTTCACCGCATCGTTTAACAGGGCCAGCGCCACCGTGCTGCCGGGTACGCCGATGCTGGCCAGGCCCAGGCTCTGGAAAATCTCTCCCACGCTGTCTCCCACATTGGGGGTGGGGGCCAGGGAGAGGTCTACAACGCCGAACGTGATGCCCAGGCGCTGGGCCACTTCGCGGCCGATGAGTTCCCCGATGCGGGTGACTTTATAGGCGGTGTGTTTGATGATTTCGCTGATTTGGCCGAGATTGAGATCCGGGTTGGATGCCACGGCACGGTCGATGGCCTTTTTCACCACACCGGGGCCGCTGACGCCCACGTTGATCACCGCGTCGGCTTCACCGATTCCCAGATAGGCGCCGGCCATAAACGGGATATCCTGGGGAATGTTGGCAAATACACAGAGTTTGGCGCAAGCCAGGCCGTCCCGATCAGCGGTCAGGCGGGCCGCCTCTTTAATGGTTTTCCCCATGAGCAGTACTGCATCAATATTGATGCCCGCCCGCGTTGAGGCTACATTTACCGATGCGCAGACGCGTTGGGTACTGGTCAATGCTTCGGGCATGGCTTCGATCAACGCCCGATCGCCCCGGGCGATGCCTTTTTCCACCAGAGCGGAAAACCCACCGATAAAATCAACGCAGGCGGCGCCGGCCGCTTCGTTCAAGGTTTCGGCAACCTTCACCATCTGCCGGGCATTGAAGGGGGCGCCGGCCACGGCAATCGGGCTTACCGAGATCCGCTTATTCACCACCGGGATCCCGTACTTGTCCCCCACCTCGTCGCAAATCTTCACCAGATTTTTAGCGGCACCGGTGATGCGGGCATAAATATTGTCCCGAAAACGGCCGACGTCGTCGCTGGCGCAATCCAGCAGGTTTAATCCCAAAGTGACGGTACGGACGTCCAAATTTTCATTTTTGAGCATCTCCACGACGGAGAGGATTTCTCGTTCACTGAACATGGCATCAGTCCTTATACGCGATTGATCGCTTCGAAAATCAGTTTGTGCTGGATGGATATGTCAAGGGACAACGCCATGGCCTTTTCCCGCAGGTCTCGTCGAAGGGCCTGGTGATTGGCATCGCTGGGGATATCGACTTCGTAGATCATGATGTTGGCATTGGGATCGTCGCCGCCTTTGAAAACGGCCTGCAGGTTGGTCACATTGACGCGGTGGGCGGCCATGATGGCGGTAATGGACGCCACCAGCCCTTTGCGATCCGGTCCCTTGGTTACCACCACAAAGGGTTCGCTTTCAACGGCGGCCTGGGATCCATCGATTTCCGAGAGTCGCTTTTCATACACATGCAACCCCATGGGAGAGAGTCCGGCGTCAAGATGCCGGTGCAGATCCCCTTCCGACAGCGCTTTAGGGACACTGACGATAAAAATGCCGGAAAATTCATTTTGCAGGATGGTCTGGCTGACGTTTTCGATATTGCAGTCTTGTTCGAACAGAATATGGGTGACGGCCGCGATGATGCCGGGCCGGTCTTTGCCCAGGACCGAAATGATCATTTTCTTCATTTAACAGGCTCCAAAAATGTTGGCGAATGGCAATGAAGCATTCTTATGGAACAATTGGAGGGGACTGTCAATACACGGAGAATGAGGAACTCCATCCGGCAAAAATGAAAAAAGATTGTGCATAAAAGCGCCGCTGTGGTAGATTATGCGCTCAATTTAAACACACGTCCCCTTGGTTCCGGCTCCTATGGCAACCATCGGAAAAACAAGAATTCAGCCATCCGAACGCCTGGCGGTGCCGGTGAGAGGATTGCAGGGTTGCCTGCTGTGAAAACGACGCGCATCATTAATTTGATTCAGGAAAACAAGACCCTTTTTATCATTATTATCGTCGGGCTGTTTCTGCTGGAACTGGAAATCTTCGCCCTGGCTGCCATGAAATCAGGTCGAAAATCGTGGTTGCAGGTAATCGATGCCAATGGAAATGTTATCCACGAAACCAGCGGAAACAACCTGAGTGAATTCAACAAGTACTATTTCGAAAAGACCTTCGGGCCCTTCGAGAACTATCAGGTGCGGCTAAAAACCCGGGAAAACCCGTTTCCGTTTCGGGCCTGGTTTGTGGCGTCCATCGGTATCCCGGTGGGCGCCATGCTGCTCTTCGGATTTGTGGTGAAGGCTTACGTTGCTATTTTTCATGGCAGTGAACTGCATGGGGATGAGTCCAGACCCACCTGCGAACCGGGCTATGAATCCCGCCTGGAGTCAATCCTGGTCCGCATCAGCCGGATGAACATTTTTATCATCGGCTTTTTGATTTTCGTCGGGGTGATATCCTACTGGATTATTCCCAATATGATAACCTATATCGGGCGTACCGGCATCGATGCCGTCATCCGTTTCAAGTGGGTGTTCATCACCCTGGGGGTGGGGGTGGCGGGCATGGGAGTCTGGATTGTCTATCTCCGATATCTGCTGGCCAAAAAAAGCATCGAGAGTCATACGGAAATCGAAAAGCACCGGCTGGCGCTGGAATATAAATCCCAAAACGATTTGCCACTGCGGTTGGATGCCCATTCGGGGAAGAACGACACCCCTAATCCCCTGGCGGGGCATCCTGCCGAAAAAAAACATCCCTGATCCGCCGATGCGCACTGAAGGGCCAATTACGCCAAAAGGGTTTAACAGGAATATCGATGGAGCATGTTGTCGGCTGATCGGGAAATAATCCTTTTCTTTGAAACCAAGCATGCATCCATCGGATAGTCTATGACGCAGATTATTACCACCCATAAAAATACCGATTTTGATGCATTTGCTTCCTTGGTGGCCGCCACATTGATCTATCCCGAGGCCGTTGCCGCCATTCCCAGGACCGTCAATCCCAATGTGCGGGCCTTCATGTCCATCCACAAGGATATCTTCGACTATGTGGACCGCTGGAGCATCGAAACCGGCAGGGTGACCCGCCTCATCGTGGTCGACACGGCAGACTGGGCCCGGCTGGGCCCCATTGCCAAGCTGAACCAACGAACGGACCTGGAGGTGCTGGTGTGGGATCACCATTCCGGCGGGGATATCGATGCGGCGTGGAAATGCCAGGAAGCCATCGGTGCCACCGTTACCCTGATGGTGAGGCAACTCAAAGCCATGCGAAAGCTGATCACACCCATCCAGGCCACCCTTTTTCTGGCCGGCCTTTACGAGGATACCGGCAATCTGACGTTTTCCTCCTGCACGGCTGAAGACGCCTATGCCGCCGGTTGGCTGCTGGATCGAAAAGCGGACCTCGCCCTGGTTTCCAAATTCCTTCGGCCCGCTTATGGGGAAAAACAAAAGGACGTGCTTTTCGAGATGCTGCAAAACACCAACCGGTTGAAAATAAACGGCTATTCGATAAGCATCAGCCGGATCCACATCGACGGTCACGTGGGCAACCTGGCCCTGGTGGTGCGCATGTACCGGGACATCGTCAACGTCGATGCCGCTTTCGGCCTGTTCGTAAGCGAAGAGAAAAACGGTAAACAAAAATGCATGGTCATCGGCCGGAGCGACAACGACGGGCTGGACGTGGGTACCCTGATGAAAAGTATGGGCGGCGGCGGCCATCCCGGGGCCGGCAGTGCCATGCTGAAAGGCGTCAATCCTGAAATCGCCGAACAGATGATCGTCGATCTCATCCAGGGCAACCAGCAGTCGTCGGTTCAAATCAGCGATCTCATGTCCTTTCCCGTCTTTTCCGTTCCACCGGATACCTCCATGGCCGAAGTGGCCAAGATTCTCCGCCATCGGGGCTGCACCGGCTTGCCGGTGGTGGACGATGGTGTCCTGGTGGGCATCATATCCAGGCGGGACTTCAAAAAGATCCGCAAGGAAAATCAGCTTGAGTCCCCGGTCAAGGCCTTCATGAGCACCCGGGTGATCAGTATCGAACCGGGTAAGAGCCCCATTCAGGCGGCTCAGGTCATGGTGCGCCACGATATCGGTCGGCTCCCTGTGGTGGAAGATGGCCGAATTATCGGAATCATTACCCGCTCCGATGCGATGATGTATTTTTATGACCTGCTTCCGGATTAACTTCAGTCAACCCCGACAAAGGCAATTTACATTCCCTATAATTTCATCGCATTGTAACGTCCATCCGAGGCAATTTTTGCTTGACGCCCCTGCGGTTGCCTGTATAAGAAACGGCTGTTTTAATGTGCGACAATCAAGCTGAAAGGTCGCCGCCTAATTTTTCAACGAAGGGATCGATCTATGCAAACCCTGGCTGTCATTGATCATATCGTTAAATGGCTTACCCGGTATCTTGACCAGTCGGGTATGAAAGGCTTTATCGTGGGCGTTTCCGGCGGCATCGACTCGGCGGTGACGTCAACGCTTTGTGCCGAGACCGGCTATCCGGTAAGGGCGCTGAATATGCCGATATGCCAGGCACCGGATCAGGTGAGCCGGGCCGCCCGACACATCCGGTGGCTTGCCGCGCGATACAGCAACGTGGAAGGTGTTACCGTAGACCTAACCCCGGTTTTTGAATCCTTGCAACATGCGCTTCCCGAGGCCATACAGGACGATTTAAGCATGGCCAATACCCGAAGCCGCCTGCGCATGCTCACCCTCTATGGTTTCTCCACCCATTTTCGTATGCTGGTGGTTGGCACCGGCAACAAGGTTGAGGATTTCGCCGTGGGGTTCTATACCAAGTATGGTGACGGTGGAGTGGATCTGTCGCCCATTGCCGACCTGATGAAGTCAGAGGTATATACTCTGGGAAAGGCGATGGGAATCATCGATGAAATCATCCAGGCGCTTCCCACGGACGGTTTGTGGAGTGACAACCGGTCCGACGAGAGCCAGATCGGTGCCACCTACGATGAACTGGAATGGGCCATGGCATTCGAAGCAGGCAAGGGTGACGAAGGGTCACTGGGCCCCAGGCAGCGGGAAGTGCTTGCCATCTTCAGGAAATTCAACCGGATCAACCGTCACAAGATGCTGCCGATTCCGGTTTGTACTATTCCTGACCGTATACATCTGGGATAGCGCCCTCCGGGCAGCCTGCAACCGATGCCTGTTATCGTTGCACGCATTTTCAGCCTTGAGAGACGACGGTCCGATGAAAGGGCGTAACAGATGACCGATAAATACCGGGAGCGGGTGTGCAACGGTTACGATCATCTATTGACGATCGATGAACGGCTCTACGAAGTTCGCACGGATTATCAACACCTGCTCATTTTTAAAAACCGGACATTCGGCCGGATCCTGGCACTGGACGGCGTCATACAGACCACGGAGGCGGACGAGTTCATCTACCACGAGATGATGGTGCACGTGCCTATCCTGGCCCATGGCAGTGTTCGACGGGTGCTGATCATCGGCGGCGGCGACGGTGCCATGCTCAGGGAAGTGCTGCGCCACGGTGAAATCGAACAAGTGGTCCAGGTGGAAATCGACCAGTCGGTTATCGAGTTGTGCCTAAAATATCTGCCGAATCATTCCAACGGCGCCTTCAATGACACCAGGGCCCACCTCGTCATCGATGACGGCCTGCGTTTCCTGAAACAAACCGACAAACGCTTCGATGTCATTCTGACCGATAGTACGGACCCCGAGGGGCCGGCTGCGATGCTTTTCAGCGAGCAGTACTACGCAGCCTGTAAGGGCTGCCTGACGCCCGGTGGCGTTCTGGTTACCCAGAACGGGGTGGCCTTCTTGCAATTGGACGAGGTCCGGTCGTCGGCCATTCATTTTAAAGCCCTGTTCAGGGACTGGCACTTTTTTACCGCAGCCATTCCCACCTATGCCGGGGGAATCATGGTTTTCGGATGGGCCAGTGACAACCCGAAACTGAGGCAACATCGTTTACAGACAGTTCAGCAGCGTTTTTCCCGAAGCGGCATTACCACCCGGTACTACACCCCCGACATTCACCGCTGTGCATTTGCGCTTCCGCAGTATATCCTCGAGGCCATCGGCAAATCCTCCCGCTGATCAGTTGCCAGAATAGGCTGTCGGCTGTTTTGGTGGGAAACATTGTTTTTCAGTGCCGTCACCCCTATAATTGGCTGTATTCGTGCCAATACCTAGTTGCCTTATTACCTAAAGGAGGAATCCATGAAACTGGAAGCAGCCATTAAATCGGCATTGGAATTTGAAAATCGGATCAGGGACCTGTACATCGACGCGGTCACCCGCACCGAAGACCCCGCCGGGAAAAAAATATTTCAAACCCTGGCCGATGATGAACAGCGTCATGTGGATTATCTGAACAGCCGGCTTGATGAGTGGCAGAAGCGGGGGAAAATCAGAATCGAAGTATTGGATTCGATGGTCCCCGACAAAGCGGCAATTCGGAAAGAGGCCGCCGCCCTTCAATCGAAAATCGGCGAAGATGCCCGCGGCCTGAAGCAACAGATGCTTTCCCGGGCGCTGGAGATGGAGATCGAAACCAGCCGTTTTTACAAAGAACTGGTCGATCAGGTGGCGTCCGACCACCGGGCCATGTTTGCGCGATTTTTGGAAATCGAGGACAATCACATCGAAGCGGTCCAGTTTGAACTGGATCATCTGAGCAATACCGGTTTTTGGTATGGATTTGAAGAGTTCGATATGGAAAGCGTTTAGGAAACGTTTAAATAATCGTGCCAATACCTATCGAATGGTTTGGCAATCAATTGCTCCCGGCCGCCATCAGAGGGGGGGCGCCTCACGTGAAATTAAAATCCATTATATACCATATATGGTAGTATGGATATTAATTGAATTCAACATGAGGTATCCGCATGCTCCAATCCGAATCGCCTCAAGCAACCGCCACAGGGGCCGCCAACTCGTTTCATCAGATGGCCGGGGCGGTGTAATAAAACGACTGGACTTTAATGATTGCGGCAGATGCCCAAGACCTGAATCAAGACTCGACGATCCTTTTAATGGGCAACCTGGGGGGTAACGGGTTTTCTCCGCATTGTCCGGCTCTCTCTTCCGCATTCACGTCTTCATAAAAATCAACCGGAGCTAAGACAACAGCGGGCCATAGCATCGCTGCAGGGTGTCGCTGATTCGATCGAGGGGGACGTCTGAAAATTCTCCCCGATAGCGGACGTACTCCATATGTGCATTTCCCAATTGGTCAAAGGGGTGGTAAAGAGAATCGGCGATGCCATCAAAATCGAGAGGCTTCAGATGAAACCGCTTACACAACTCAATATTGAATGCCGGCGTTGCCTTGATCCATTTCCCCTGAATTAAGATGGACGCATAGCCGTGCCAAAAAAAGATGTCGGTATTCATCAGTTTTCGCAGTCTTTCGCTGGACAGGTGGTTGCGCACATCTGCAAAACCGAGCTTCGCGGGAATCCCCAGAACCCGGCAGCAGGCCACCAGAAGTACCGCCTTGGGCACGCACCAGCCGCGACCGACCGACAGGGTTGTACTGGCCCGCATTCCTTCAACGGACAGGTCGATGGTGTAGGGATCGTAACGGATGCCATCCCGAACGGCGTAATAGAGACTGACCGCTTGTTCTCTGGCGCTTGCCATCCCTCCCGCATGGGTTTTGGCGAAGGCGGTTACATGTTCATGGTGGCCGTCAATGATTTGCGTGGATTGAAGCGTGTCCGATAAAACTGAGGTCATGGTTGTTACATCCGTTTAGCAGATTGGAGGGGCACGGAAAACACGGTGGTGGCTGTTCAAAGTCCACCACTCCGTTTAGCCCGCCATCCGTTTTTATGCCGTGCAGCCTCGCAAGGATTTCGGGTGAGCAAAGATGTTAGGGAGTCTTTTTACCCTCATCCAGAACGTTGCGAACGATTTTTGCCAAATCCGCCTCTACGATGGGTTTGTGAACAAAGGCCTTTATTCCCATTTTCAGGGCCTTTTCGGGGGTTATAGCGACACTGTAACCCGTGGCCAGAATGATGGGCAGATCCGGCTTGATCTTCAGCAGTTCGATGGCCAGTTTATCTCCGGTCATTTTAGGCATGGTCATGTCGGTCAGAACCAGGTCGATGGGCGGTTCTATGTTACGAAATCGTTCCAAGGCTGCCGTGCTGCCCTCGGCGGTCGATACCCGATAGCCCAATTTTTCCAGCAATTGCCGCCCCACGTCGATTAACGTCGGTTCGTCGTCTACCAATAAAAGATGCTCGTTTCCTATAGGCAGTTCAAGATTCTCTTTTTTTTCGGCATCGATTCGATTTTCGACCGTCGGGATATAGACATTGAATGTGGTTCCACAATTCGGTTCGCTGTAGGCATGGATGGCCCCACCGTAACTCTGAACGATCCCGTGAACCACCGATAGCCCCAATCCTGTGCCCTTGCCCTTTTCTTTGGTGGTGAAATAGGGGTCATATATCTTCTGCATGATTTCAGGGGGAATCCCCCGGCCGGTATCCTGAATGCTGAGTTTCAGGTAAGCGCCGGGCAGCAGCCCAGGGTGAAGCCGAATATCCCGGTCAGAAAGACGAACCTGTGAAATAAAGACGTCTAAGCGGCCACCCTCGGTTTCCATGGCATGGGCGGCGTTGGTGCATAAGTTCATGACAATCTGATGGATTTGGGTTGGGTCGGCCAACACGGGGTTGACTTCAGGATTGATGTGCGGGCAAATTTCAATGGTGGCGGGCAGCGACGACCGCAGCATCTTGAGTGCTTCCTTAACCAGGGGCGGAACCTGCAAGGGACCCAGTTGGCGCTCGTCCTTGCGACTGAATGTCAAAATCTGCTGCACCAGATCCCGGGCACGCAACCCGGCCGTTAGAATTTGCTGTAAATACTGGTGAATGGGGGCATCCGGTGCTGCCATCGGAAGGGACAGCTCTGAAAAGCCGATTACCGCCGAGAGGATATTGTTGAAGTCGTGGGCGATACCACCGGCCAGGGTTCCGATAGCTTCCATTTTCTGGGCCTGGAGCAGCGCCGCACCTAAACGCTTAGCCTCTTTTTCCGCATGTTTGCGATCGGAGATGTCCTGTACGTAGGCCACATGAAACTCATGGTCCTCAAAGGCCATGATGTTGATCATGATTTGAACCGGAAACACGTTTCCGTTTTTATGTTTATGAAGGGTTTCGATGGAGCGTGTTTTTAAATTTCTCAGATTTTCGATGTGCTCGGGCCAGATATCCGGAATGAAATTCGGATCGATGTCAAAAACAGTCATGGCGCAGAGTTCTTCTCGCGAATACCCAAGGCTGCGGCAGCCCTGCTCATTTACATTGAGTATTTGTCCTTTTCCATCGATCCAAAAAATTCCAATGGAGGCATTGTCAAAGCAGAACTGGGTAAGACGCAGGGACTCCTCCAATTGCTTGCGCCAGGTGATATCCATCAACATCCCATAAAAGACGAGTGTGTCGCCTTCCTGATGAGGAATGGCATTGCCGGAGAACCAGATTTTTTTGCCGGTTCGCTTGATGAAGCGGCCTTCATAGTGCCAGGGTTTGACTTTATCCACGGCTTCGTGAATAGAAGTGGTGAAGCGATTGATTTCATCCTCGGGGATATGGGTACGGAATGCTTCTAAAAAGGTCTGCGGGCCTGGTTGCAGCTCGAAGATTTCCGCCGCTTTCTCGCTTACATAAGTGGTGGAATACGCATGGTCAGGCGTACTCTTGAATTGAAATACCACCCCGGGGACATTGGCGGTGATGTCTTTGAGCAGTTTTTCGTTTTCACGGATTCTTTGTTCCCGGGAATAGGCTTCAGTGACATCTCTGAAGACCAGCACCACGCCGACGATGCGACCGTCAGGATGACGTATGGGTGCTCCACTGTCCGCGATCTGGTATTCCTGGCCATCTCTGGCGATCAACATAGTGTGATTGGCCAAACCGACGATTTCTCCACGGCTCAGAACCTTGTCAACCGGATTGGCTACCGTTTGCCGCGTGTGGGCGTTAACGATTTGAAAAACTTCCGTCAGGTGCCTGCCGTTGGCTTCAACCGACGACCAACCGGTCAATTTTTCAGCCATGGGATTGATACGGGTAACCGCGCCATTCGCATCGGTGGCGATGACGGCATCACCGATGGAATCCAGGATGATGCGCATGCGGGTTTCGCTGGACACAAGCGCAATTTCGCGCTGGTTGATCATCTGGGCCATGTGTTTGAGACTTTGGCCCAGATTCATGAATTCTGCTGTTTTGGATGTCGGCCACTGCAGCTCATAATCCCCCCGGGAGATGGCTTGCGCCTTGTCCCCATATGATCGAAACAACCCGGAGAGGCCATTGGCCTGGAACCATGCCACGGTCAATGCCAATATTAGAGCAGCTCCCAATCCTAAGCTGATCATCAAAAAAGCGGCACGCAGGGGTTTAAAGGCATTTTCAATCGGCTGGGCCACAAGCACCTTCCAGCCAAGCTCATGGACGTCCACCATCGTACCCAAAAACGTTCTGCCGTGAAGTTCAAAGGAACTGGAGGTATTCGGGGCCTTGCCGTCAGGGACGCTTGCGGGCAATGCCGACAGGCTCAGCTGCTGACCCCAGCGAAACCGCTGCGAATCAGCGACGATGCGACCTTGTTGATCCAGAACGAGGGTGAGCAGACCGGCTTCCGCGGGCAAGTGACTGATGACCTCGGACAGTTTGTCCAAAGTGATTTCGCCGACAATCACGCTGTCCGTCATCGGAACGGTCAGGGCCACGGCCATCCGGCTGCTGGCGGTGGAAAGAAACGTTTCCGACCAGGCTGCCTTTCCCAGTTGGCGGGCCATATCGATAAAGCGGCGACCGGAAAGGTCCATCCCCAACAAATCGTCGCGCTTTGAGCGGCGCAGGTGTGCGAGGCCAACGCTGCTGATGGTGTCATCCCGGTTTACAACAATGTAGATGGTTTCAAAGAGTTCTCCGTTGCCGCATTGGGCGTCCAGCAGGGAAGCCAGCTGTGATGAAGGATGAGAACCCTGGGACTCCACGAATTTGGCCACGGCAACCAGCTGACGATCGCCGCCCATCAAGTAACCGGATATTTGGCCGGCGATGGCGCGGGCCATGCTTTCATGTTGAATTCCGATATTGGTGCGCATTTGAGGCATCAGAAACTGCCACACGAGTATGGCGATCACGACAATCGGCAGTGCGGCCACGATTGCAAATTGCAATGATAGATAGTGGCGAAGCGACATCGGCGGTTTCATGGCATTACTCCACGACAACGAATTTCTGGTTCCGGACAATGCTGATGGAGGCATTGGATCGTTTCACATCACCAAAATCGTCAAAGTTTAATTTGCCTTGCAAACCTTCGAACGATCGCAGCGAAAGGATGGTTTCCTTCAGGAGCTGGCCTTTCTTTTGGGCGCGAAGGGCGGCCAGCAGCACTTGGGTGGCATCGTGGGTATAGACCCCGGGAAAGCCTGGCTCACGGTGATACCGTTCAAGATAGGTTTTTAGGAATGCCTGGTAGCGGGGCACCAGGCTGTCGCGATTAATGGTTTGGACTACGGTGACGCCTTCGACAGCTTTGCCGCCCAGTTCCAGCAGCCGTTCGGTGGCCCCCCAGTCAGCTAGGGTGATGGGAATGTCGGAATCGATTTTGCGAATCTGTTGACACAACAGGGCCGAATCCATGGAGTTGGCAACGATCACCACGCCGTCGGGTGAAGGTGCCAAAAGCTCGCGGGCAATATCCAGAAAGGTGCGTTTCGCTTCGGCTTTGAAACAAACCGTGGCGATAATCTCCCTGCCGGCTCCCGAAAAGGTTGTTTGGAAATTCTCCAGCCAGTTTTCACAAAACGAGCTGTTGTTCAAATCATAGACGGCGACAATACGCCGCATATCGCCGTTATGAATATGATAGCGGGCGCTTTTGGTGGCGTATTCGCGGGTGGTTGCACAGACCCGTAAAAAGAAATCGTCATGGCCGGAAAGCTGCTGGGTGGTGGCGGTGGGACTTACAGCGGGAACCCGCGCATCGTTAAGCAGGGGAGTGACGGCAAGAGCCATGTCGCTGGTCATGGGGCCGATAATGGCGACCACGCCGTCGCTGATCAATTCATGCACGACTTGCCGGGCAATATCGGGGTTCTGTTGGTCGTCCTTGAAGAGAAGCTGTATCTGGCGACCGGAAATACCCCCATTACGATTGCATTGTTCAACGACCAGTTGGGCGGCATCCCGCCCCGAAGTTCCTAAATCCGCCACCCGTCCGGAGGTGCCCGCCACAAAGCCGATTTTTATGGGCTCGGTGGCGTTACACCCCAACAAAGCGATGCCGATTGATAACCCTGCAAGTACCCGTAGCCAGAAGGAAGGTTTTTCGCGGTTGATCCCTCTCATGTGAACGATCCTTTCCATATTGCTGCCGCCGATACCTTGCGCCAATGCGGTAGACCCAAAATTCCCGCATTCATGTCGCCATGCATCGCGTAAAACCCTGATGGCATCCGGTGGGCGCCCTGCAGTGGCAAAACGATGTCGTTCCAAGAACCTATAGACGTATCCTATTCATCGCCATAATTTTCACAAACTTAAAGTATATCCTGCTCAGGAGCAAGACGTTGTATGCCGCACACCTTGTAACTTCGGCACAAAAGCAAAAAAATAGCCAACATGGGGTGTCTGTTGCAGACAACCCCTTGTCTTTGCAGGTCAATTTTTCCTTATCTATTCAAATCGAAGTTAAAGAATCAATGGAAGATGCCGATAGGAAGCTAAGCGCTTTCCTTTTTCTTGGGATTGGTCATGCGCTGTGGAAATCATAATCAACGTGAGAAAAAAAATCATGCATTTCGATGAATACGGAATTTCACCGCTCCTTACGAAAAAAAGACGGTCGGTGGTGTCGCGATGAAAACATATGCGCCGGATGATGCCCGGATAAAAAAGATGGTTTCATTTCGACTGCACGGAATTCTTGCCGGCATCTTGTGGACTTTTCTGATTGCCGCATCTTTACTACTCAACCACTCGGCCCAACAGCATGAGATCCTGGAATTCGCGCGCATCGAGGCACGTACCGCTTTTGAAAAAGATGTGGTTTTTCGGCGGTGGAACGCCATTCAAGGGGGCGTTTATGTCGCCAGTTCAGCGCGCACCCAACCCAACCCCTATCTGAAAATGGAGGACCGGGAGATTGAAACCACAACAGGACGTCGCCTGACTCTGGTCAATCCGGCCACTATGACGAGACAGAATCACGAGCTTTCCAGTCAAATGCAGGGGATCACGGGGCATATCACCAGCCTCAACCCGATCCGGCCAGAGAATCGTCCCGATTCCTGGGAGGCACAAGCCTTGACGTCCTTTGTCCGGGGTGCGAATGAAGTCAGTACGGTAGAGCAAATGGATGGACAGTCTTATTTGCGCTTCATGCGCCCCTTAATTACCGAGAGATCATGCCTCAAGTGCCATGCCGAGCAGGGTTACGCAGAGGGCGATATCCGAGGCGGAATCAGTGCATTGGTACCCTTAGCACCCTTTTTCGGACATGCAGGCGGGTCCCGGAAAACGATGGTGTTCTGGCACCTGTTGGTTTGGTCGGTCGGCCTTGCAGGCATCATATTCGCCTTTTTTCAATTGCAGCAACAGATCAGCCGCTGCCAAGCGGTGGAAGCGCGGTTGCATGAGCAGGAAAAAGTCCAAGGCGCCCTTGAAATGGCCGGGGCCGTTTGCCACGGACTGAATCAACCCCTGCAGGCGGCAGCGGGAAATGCCGAGCTGTTGCTGATGCAGATGAAGCCGGAAGACCCCGGATATGAAAAGGTGAACCGAATCAGCGTGCAGGTCATGAAAATGGGGGAAATCACCCGCAAACTGATGGGGATCACCCGATACGAGACAATGGACTACCCCATGGGAAAGATCGTGGATATCGATCGGTCGTCAGGGAAGGAATCGTGACCGGCCAGGTGGGATGGTTTATTTTCCATTTTCTCTGCGGGGTTCTATCGTCGAGCCGGTGCCGTTTTTAAAATCCTCCTTGGCCGATTCGATGCCTTTGCTAAAGTTTTCGGGTATTTTCTGGAATTCTTCTTTGACGGTCCTACCCGCTTCAGTACCAGATTCTTTGGCGTCTTTGCCGATTTTTCTCCAGTCATCGGCGATGCCTTGCCAGAACCGGCTCCAGGTTGGCGGGTGGTCGGCTGTATTGTCGGTATCGGATCCGGCTGCTGATGGTGATGCCACCAGAATGGCACAAATAAGAAGAATGCTCAGTGTAATTGATTTCATGCTGTCTGCTTGCCTCCCGCATCCCGCTGCGGAATAGGGTGAGCAATCGAAGGTTGCCTGGCTCAGGCTTGAGAAACCACCGTTTCGATTTTTTCCCAGATGAACTGGGCGACTTCCTCGGCCGAATTCTTTTCGATGACGGCAAGATCTTCGCACAATGCCTCGATGCTTTCTTCGTCGATATCCGTCATTTTATTCACCAGAAACGAATCCACCTCGCCACCTGCAGGCAGAAGCCCGCAGGCACCCACGGCTCCGATGTAATCCCCGTCTACAAAAATCGGTACTACGATCTTCATCAACCCGGCGTCACACTCTTCGATCACGGGCCGCTTCTCATCCTTGGCCTGGTTGGCCAGGTTCATGTGGGCCACCGCACAGATGAACGATTGTCCCTTATCGGTGGCTTTGATGGCCGGACAGAGCCGATTGACCCATACCTTATTGTCGGTGATGCGGATGCCGTCGGTATTAAAGACATTGGACTCCAGTCCCGAGCGTTCATGAATTTCATTTTCCAGTTGGGTCCATTTTTCCAGGGGAAGAAGATCGGTCAGTTCCACGGATACACTCCTTGGTTTACTTGGATTGTCGTAAGAATCAGCCTTCAACCGAAATACTACCATTTTTTTAGGCAGATGGGGAAGCGGATTTCGTCAGCCAGGTTTTCAACCGCTTCATCCCCTCATCGATGGAAATTCCCGCCGAGTATCCCAGGTCCCGTTTGGCCGCTGAAATGTCAAACCAGTGGGAGGTGGCCAGTTCACGGGCAACAAAGCGGGTCATCCGGGGTTCTCCGTTAATGCCGAAGGTGCGGTAGCTCCACTCCAAAAGAGCGCCGAGCCAATAGGCCGTCCTGGGTGATAGGGTTCTGGTCACGGGAGGCTTGCCGCCGGCCTCCAGTATCCGGTCGATCATCTCCCACAGGCCGATGGGATCGTCGTCGCTGATAAAATAGACCTTGCCGGAAACCGTCGGGTTGTTTTCCAGCGCTTCCATGGCCAGCACGTGGGCACGGGCGGCGTTATCGACATATATGGTGTCCACGCGGTTTTGGCCGTTGCCCACCCGTCGCAGGCTTTCGGCCCTGGCGATGATACGCGGCACCAGGTGGTTGTCCTCCGGCCCCCAGATCAAATGCGGCCGCAGGGCGATGGTTCTCAGGTTCTCGTCTGCGGCGGCCATCACGGCCTGTTCGGCGATGGCTTTGGTTTGCGGGTAGGGTGCATGGTAATGGGCCGGGTAGGGAACCGACTCATCCACTCCTTGCATGTCCCCGCCATCAAACACCACACTGGGGCTGCTGGTGAATACCAGAGTGGGTACGCGGCAGGATCGGCAGGCCGTGATGACATGTCGCGTGCCGGTCACATTGGGCTGAAAAAAATCCTCAAATGTGCCCCACACCCCGGGTTTGGCCGCTACATGGAAAACGGCATCCCTTCCACGTACGGCGTCCTTGACGGCGCCGGCATTGGCGAGGTCACCGGCAATCTGGGTGACCCCGATAGCATCTAGTTCCGGGTATGAACTCCTCGAAAAACTGGCCACCCGATGCCCTTTGGCCAGAAGTTTCCGGACAATTGCTTTTCCCAGAAACCCCCCGCCGCCGGTGACTAAGATATTTTTGGTTGAGCTGCTCATTTAATATTTTTTTCCGCCCAAACAGCCAGCTTTTCCCGGAAAATTTTGGAGTTATGGCGGATATCAACGGGAAAGGCCCGGTGGAACAGAATGGTCTCGATGCCTTCGGTGATGGGGCTGGTCATGGCCAGCGCCAGAAGTTCCTCTTTCAGGCTTTTTTTATCCTTTCCGCTGTCGCCGGGTTCCAGTTCTATACAGACCACCGGCCGCTGGCGCCCCTGGGGGCCTACGCCCACCAGCGCACTGCGGAACACGCGGGGGTGATTGTTGAATATGGCCTCGCAGGGGATCGTGAACAAGGTCTTTTTTTCGGTGATCACCCGGTGATTTTTTCGTCCGCAAAACCAGATACGCCCTTTTTTGTCTATCCAGCCCAGATCTCCCATGCGGTGCAGGAAGGTATCGCCATCGGCGATCTTGGACAGCCCATCGTCCCGGGGACGTTCGAAATAACCGCGGGTGACCTGGTCGCCGCGGACGGTGAGTTCCCCGATCTCGCCGTCCGGCACTGCCAGGTCGTCGGTCCACCGGGCAATGGGGCCGTCAGTGATGCGGATGATGCGAACGTCTATGCCAGTTATGGGCGAGCCCACACACATGCCGTAGCCCTGTTCGCTGAGCTTTCGGGTTTCGTTGAGGATCTCGTCGCTGCCCAATGAACTGACCGGCATGGCCTCCGTAGCGCCGTACCCGGTATGTATCTGCGCGTCATCGATCAGCATGGCGGCAAACTGTTCGATATTGGCCGGTGTGGCTGGAGCGCCGGCGGAGATCACCCGCTTCAAGGTGGGAAGTTTGAGGCCTTTTTCCTTGCCGTAGCGGCCTACACGGTTAAGCAGGGCCGGGGAGGCGAACATGGTGGTGACGCCCTGGTTGACGATGGCTTCGATGATCCGTTCCGGATTGACATGGGCCGGTTTGGTGGGGTCCATGTCCGGGATAATGGCCGTCATCCCGAGAGCCGGGTCGAACAGGGCGAAAAGCGGGAATGTGGGCAGGTCGATTTCGTCAGGAGTGATGCCGAATTGGGCGCGGATGTTTCGTACCTGGGCATCGAAGACCCCGTGGGTGTAAATCACGCCTTTGGCCGGACCGGTGCTCCCGGTGGTAAAGAGGATGGCGGCGATTTCATCAGCCCGGGTGTCAGCCATAGGGTAAGGTTCCCAGTACCTGCTGCGCACCTGGCGAAGGGTGAGGCCGCCCCAGAACCAGCGGCTGCCCACGGTGATGAAGGTTTTGACGCTTTTGAAATTCCCGGGGGCCAGGGTGCGCAGCACATGGGCGGCGGGTATGCCAATCAGGGCCTGGGCCTGACTTTCCTTCAGGCAGTTTAACATCCGGGAGACGCCCATTCCCGGGTCCACTACAACGGGAACGGCCCCCACCTTGAACAGGGCAAAGACGAGGGAGAAAAAATCCAGGCTGGGCCTGACCATTAGGATGGTACGCACACCGCGGCTGACTCCTCTATCGTCAAGGCCCCTGGCCAGGCAATCCGATTCGATATCCAGCTGGCGAAAAGTGAGGTGGGTGTATGCCACTCGACCCTGGCTGTCCCGGCCTTCAGGGCAGACCACCGCCCGCTTGTAAGGCTGGATGCGGGCCATGGTGCGCAGGTAGGTGGCCACGTTGACGATGCTGCCGGGGTCAGGCGATGTGGGTGTTGTTTCCATAGGTATTCGATTCTATTCCGAGTGCCGGACCAGAAAGTTTTTTACCAATACGATGATTCGTTCCGGCACATCTTCCAGCAGATAGTGGCCGGCATCGTCGAACAGGTGTTTTTCAGACTTCGGAAACCGCCGGCACCACTCGTTGTAGTAATCCACGTCGAACACGAAATCGTGTCGTCCCCAGAGGATCAGCATAGGGATATGGGCCAGTGCGGCCAGTCCTCGGTCCACCCGGTTGACGATGTCGAATCCGGGATCTCCGGGTTTCATTGGGATGTCTTGGACGAAGCGCAAGGTGGCCATCCGGTTTTGCGGACAATTATAAGGCGCCAGCAAGCCTTTTATGACCTCAGCGGACAGCCGCTTTCTGGGTGCCATGAAAATCGCTCCTTTGGCAAACAGGTTGCCATACAGGACCGCCGGTGCTGCCAATGCGCCCAGGTTGCGAATCGTCCACAGTCGCAGAGGGATCCGCTTGCCCCCTGGCGGAAAAAATCCTGCCGTGTTGGTGATGACCAACCGTGCCACCCGATGCGGATTGGCCACGGCCCAAGCCATGGCAATCATGCCGCCCCAGTCGTGGACCAGGAGGGTAACCCGATCCAGCGTCAGATGATCCATCAGTGCCGAAAAATCATCCAGACGGCTCTTTAGCCGGAAGTCGTAGTCCCCTTTGTCGGGCTTATCGGACAAGCCGCACCCCATGTGGTCCGGCGCGATGGCGCGATAGTCGGGAGTGAGGGCGCTGATGAGGCGGCGAAAGAAAAAGGACCAGGTGGGGTTGCCGTGAACCATGACCACCGGATCGCCCTCTCCCTGATCGACAAAGTGATAGCGCAATCCGTTGCGATTCAGGAAATGGGACTGAAACGGGTAGAGATGCTGGAAATCCTTCGGATCGACCGGCAGACTGAGTTTTTTCATGAGCACGAATTGTCGGCCGCTGAAACCAGGGCCAGTTCAAAATTTTCCATTTTATAGATGGGAAGGCCGTCCACACTGAGCAGGCCATTGGCCCGGACGCTCGGGGACAGGCCATCGGTGACATGGGTAATCAGGGCCTCCACGACAATGGTTCGGTTCTTCGGGACAATCTGTCCACGATAGGTCCAGCCGTGGCGGCAGCCTTCCACCATGCGGAATCGGTGGGTCGCCGCCAGATGGGGCCACCGTTGCATTGTCACCGTTTTCATCAGCTGTAAAAACGATTCTATCCCCAGGGAGCCGGGGCAGACCGGATCCTGGTGAAAATGGGCTTTAAAAAACCATTCGTCCGGGTCCACCTTTTTAACACCGCGAATATAGCCCAACCCAGATTCCCCACTCTTCGGAAAGCAGGCGTCAATACGATCAATCATCATCAACGCTTTGCCCGGCAGTGCCAGTTCATCGGCAGATACCGCCATTCCGGAGGCGGATTCGGGTGTATGCGGAGGTGCCATGGATAGGGTGAAGGCACCGTCCGTTTTGTCGGAATAGGGCAGCATGGACTGGACCATGGGATCGGCTTGCCCCATGCCCTTTTGTTCGTTCAAGGCCTCTGCGGAAAAAAAGCCGAAATAGGTGTCACCCGTATAAACCGGGTCGTCACCGGCAAGCACCTCATAATCGAAATTTTCAATGATCATATCCGCCGCCTCGCTCACCTTGGTCATGCGGCAGCGCATGGTCAAGGTCCCGGTGCCGGGCGTCACCTGCCGATGCAGGACGGCACTGCCCCCCAGGTTGCGGAACTTCAGGTCCCGCTGGCTGCGCAAGGCAGATCCGGCATAGGCCGCCAGCCACCCGCAGGGTTGCAGGGCGATTTCCAGCAGCACGCAAAAGGGCATGACACCGGAGCGGTCGGCGGAAAAATACCACTCTTTTTCAGGGATGTCGTATTGGGCGGTCATCCATCCGTCGGCCTTCAGCGTCCAGGGGGCGGGTTCCACCTGGATCACCCGATCCATGAAACAGTAGGGCGGTCCCGGCAGGCGGGCGATTTTACGGCCTTCGTCGAAGATGCGGTAGGGCTCCCCGAAGGCCTCGGAAGGTTTCCCTACGGCAAAGGCCAGGATCGAGGCCCGGTCGTACAGGGCGTCGGCAGGTGGCGTCGGTTCATCGACCATCGCCGCCCGAATTTTTCGTTCGCGCCATACGGTTTCGATCTCCTCACGGCTGGTTCCAGTCATTTTCATGGACATATCCTTGAAAAAGACGATGGGTCGGCCGTCGGCGGACATGTGGGCGTCGGCAATGACGTAAGGCTCGGGACCGTATCCGATTTCACTGATCTGGATTTCGTAGTGCACATGGCGGGTGGCCGGTGTGACCGGACCGCGGCACTTGAGCCGGGCAGCATTGCCGATCACCGGTTCGTAGCACACGCCGGGCTTGTCCGTCACCCAACCCAAGCGCTGGAGGAAGACCCGCAGGGTGTGGGCGCAGCATTCGTACATGAGTGTGCCGGGCATGACCATGTCGTCTACGAAATGGCAGACGAGGAACCAGTCGTCAGGGCGGATGTCCGCTTCGGCCCGGATCAGTCCCAATCCGTAGCGACCGCCTTGGGGGTCAAGTTCCATGATGCGGTGAATCAGGCGCATCCGTCCCCCGGGTAAAAACAGAGAGTCCGACAGGCCGATGCCGGAAAACTGCCGGCCGAAACAGGCGGCCAAATCGCCGCGGCGCAGGGCGTCAACCTGGTTTTCCGAATAGGACTCCCGGGTCATGGGAACCGGTGGCTGCCAGTCCGGCGGACATTTGCCGGGAACGGGTGCGCATTCCTGCTTGGTAAGGATGATGCCGCCGGAGTTCGCTACCTCGGCTTTGGTAAAGAAACCGGCGCAGCCGTCACGCATGCTGATCAGATGTTCGCCGCCGATATAGCCTTCGAAGCGGAAAAAGAACATCCAGGTCTCTCCCTGGCGCACGAAGCGGTCGATGGTGATTTCGTAGCGAATGATTTCACCGGGGCGGGGCAACTCCCTGTGGAAGATCACCACCGCGTCCAGCAGGCGATAGGCCCTCTCTCCTTTTACCTGGTGGTCGATACCCAGGTAGGCACTCAAAAACAGGTCGGCCTGACCAGCCTCCACGCTGATGCAAACCGGAGCGCGATCACCGTCCAGGTACCATGCGCCGGGCAGAACGTCGTGTTCGGTGACTACCCGGCCGGATTCCATGGAGAGCATTTTCCCTTCCAGTGATACGATGCGGTCCACCAGCATCAAGGGTTCGTCGGGTAAGCGCACCCTTACCCGGTAGGTGTCCACCACATCAAAGGCCGGTCCCAATACCCGGCCCACGCTGCCGATGGCGAATGCCATGCACATCTCACGGTCAAACGCAGGGGGGCTTGGAGGTGCCGGTGAAGCTATTCCCGGAGTAATCGGCTCCTGTGGGAGATCATCCTGCAGGCGGGCGCCCATCTCCAACAGGCGAGTCTGCAAGTCGAAGGTTTCGGCAAAGTTGCGGATCAGGTCCCGGGACAGGTCGAGAAACTGCTGGTGAGCGCTGGCCGTGGTTTCCATGTTCTGGCGGGAAGTCTCCAGCAATTGCGTCCACTGTTCACCGGAAGAAGGGACATTGTCAGATGGCGATCGCGGTCTCTTCACGGGTTGAATGGATTCGGACATCTTTGGCAGCCCGTCGAGTTTTTCAAATGCGGGCGGTAAAGGTTTGTGCGGTTTCCCCTTCGTGAGCAGTTCGGGAAGCCTGGGGGAGAGCATGTGACCGCCCACAGGGACCAGCACGATCTTTCGTTCATTGCTCTGATTCGGCGCGGAGGCGGATTCAAGGCCGGCATAAAGTGGGTTCAAATCCATCGGTACCCGCTCGGCGGCCAGCCTGGCCAGGCATCGCAATAGCGAGGCGATTTCGTTCTCGCTGCCATGGTTGGCGGCTACGGCCAGATGGGGCTGATCAATTAAGATCTGATCGATCATGCGCGTGCACGATGCCCGGGGGCCGGCCTCTATGAAAACCCGGACACCATCGGCGTAGGCACGTTTAATCGTTTGCGTGAAGTCGAAGCCTTCAACTGCCTGTTTTACAATTGAATCGGCTGCTCTGTCCGATGTAACCTCATAGGTTGCGGCCCAACTGCAGCTGTACACATCGACACCTGGTTTGGAAATGGTCGGGAAAAGATGCAGCCGTCGGTAGGCATCGGCTACGGGGCCGGCAGCATCACAGTGAACGGTGACCACGCCATCTAAGAATACGGCCTGACAGTCCATGGCGGTAACGGCCTGCGCCACCGCTTTTTCCAACCCGCCGATAACGCATTCACTGGGCGAATTGACGATGAGCAGGCGTACGCGGGGTATGCTCGCGAGGGTTTCCTGCACATATTTTTTCGGCCGGTTGACCACCGCCACCTGCCAGACCACGGGTTCGTTCTCCGAAATCTGCCAGGCCCGGCGCAGGGACAGACAGGGCCCGGAAAGCTGGGTGGCAAACAAGTCGGTTGACTGCATTCGATCCAGCATGTCGCCGCGGTCCAACCACACCCCCTGGGCGAAGAGGGCCGCGGATTCACCAAGGCTGTAGCCGATGACGGCATCTGCACGGATGGAAAAACGGTCGAGAACACGGGTCATGAGATCACCGAAAACCACCTGCCCGAAAATCATGTTCAGGGGATCGGTATTGAGGCGGGAGATGGCATCCCCCTCCCATCCGGATTGCCATGACCGTCGCCAGGGCATCAGGTTCCAGGGTCGAAATTGAGTCTTCAATCTTTCGGTTTCACGGTCCATCCCATTGACAATCGACGGAAAAAGAAGGGCCAGATCGCGTCCCATGCTTAAATAGTGGTTGCCTGAGCCCGGGTAGACCATGGCCATCCGAGCCTCGGCTCCGATGGGTTGGCTGTTGAAAAATACCTGTTTAGAAAACGGATCCGACTCGCCGGATGTGATGGCCCTGCGGGCTTGGTTCAACACCGGACTGTACTCATAGCCCGGCTTGAGGATCAGGGCGACGGCCAGCTGATGGCCGGGCTCCGGCGGGCGGATTTTCAGCCAGCGGCCGGCGGTCGATTCAACCGAAACCTGACCGTGGGTGCGGGATAAAAAAACCTCCATTCTTGAGAGGCCTTCAATCAGTTGCCGGGGTGTCTGTCCGGTGACCACGAAAAGACCGGCGCGGGTATCGATGACCGGCGCCGGGCCGGCGCTTTCGATCGTTGGGCTAATATCTTCATACTCCTGAAGCAGCACATGACTGCAATTGCCATCCTGGGTGATTGATGCGCAGCAGGCGGTTCGTGGACCGCATTTCCGATCCCGATACCAGTGTTGTGCATGATCCGGCAAGTGGAACGGATTCGTCTCTTTCGCAAGCCCTTCCGGTAAATCGGGCAGTCGAGTAAAGCCGGCAAAAGGTGGCAGAATGCGATGATGCAGGCACAGTGCGGTTTTAGCCAGGGATGCCAGGCTGTCGGCAGCGCCCGTAAACCCGGTGATGGGTTTGGTGGATCCCAAAGCGACGGCCGCTGACGGATCGGCCTGGCCGTGATTGCTGAAAAAATCGGCAAGGGCGGCGATCTCCATGCGGTCCCGGTTCGGTATACCGGCGGCGTGCGCTTCCACATATGACACAGCGTCGGCAGAGACGCCGCTCCAGTTGAAGCATCGGGACAGTGAGCGGCAGTAAGTCGATGCCTTTACACTGCCCGTTGACGGATTGTCACCGCCGGCACTGCCGATGCCGCGGATGACGGCATAGATGCGATTGCCGTCGATCCGGGCCTGAGCCAGCGGTTTGAGCACCAGGGCCACCGCCCCGTCGCCGGGTAGCGTTCCGTCGGCCGAGGCATCGAAGGGGCGGACCGTATTGGTCCGTGAAAGGGGCAAAAAATGATCCATGCGAACCACGCTGCGCCCTTCAGCGGCCAGATCCACCGCACCCACCAGCATGGCGTCGGCGGTGTTCTGCTGCAGCAGATCTACGGCAACCTGGAGCGCCTTTACTCCCGAGGCGGCATCGGCTGAGACCACGAAACTGGGCCCGCCGAAGCGAAATTCCCGGGCCATGCGGCTGGCGACAATACCCCCTAAAGCCCCCATGACCCGTTGCGGGGTGAGGGGCGGGCCGCATTGTTCCCGCAGGTTTTGCATCCATTGATCCATGGTCCTGTCGTCCATATTCAGACCATGCGACAAGTTCCAGCGCCTGATTGCCCTGAAAAGCTGCCAACGCAGATGAAAATTGGTCGCTTCGAAATCAAATCCGAGGCCGATGACGACTCCCATGCGGTTACGCGGTTCACGCAAAGGCAGGCCCGCATCGGTCATGGCGCCGGCCCCCACTTTGAGGGCCAGCAGCTGCTGGGGCAGGATGTCGTTGATTTCGTTGGGCGGGATCTGGAATTCGCCGATACCCACGGCCACACTGTCGATATAACCCCCTTTGGGATTGAAGCCGCCGAGGGCCTTGACGAATGTCGCATCGGCCCCTTTCCAGCGACCAGAGGGCCGGTCAGCGATGGTGCTGTTTCCTTGAAGTACAGCTTTTTCAAATAATTTCAAATGCGTCAGCGCTCCCAGAGTTACATCCATACCCACGATGGCCACCGGTTCAGGGGACTCAGCAGCAGGTTTTTCATGGACGGATGACCGTCGGAAACCGGTGGATGGTTCCGCAGACGAATGCGACAGCCATTCTTCAAGCAGAATATGAGCGTTGATGCCGCCGAAGCCGAAGGCACTGACCGCTGCCCGTCTGGGGATATCGGCAGCGCGGCTTTTCCAGGGCGCTGCCTGGGTCTGCACCCTGAATGGACTGCTTTTTAGCGGGCTGTCAGAAGGGCACTGCTCATAATTGATCGAGGTCGGCAGGGTCTGGTGTTTGATGGCCAGCAGGGTTTTGATCATGCCGGCCGCACCGGCGGCAGTCAGCAGATGGCCGATCATGGATTTGACGGAACCG
Organism: uncultured Desulfosarcina sp.; assembly: GCF_963664155.2. GTDB lineage: Bacteria > Desulfobacterota > Desulfobacteria > Desulfobacterales > Desulfosarcinaceae > Desulfosarcina. The sequence goes on along the minus strand of NZ_CAXXXH010000002.1, from coordinate 1,046,037 downwards.
ATGGCGCAGACGCCCGCATCTGGAGAGGTACCTTTCCACAGTTGAACCAGACTCTGAATCTCCGTGGTATCGCCGGCTCGGGTGCCGGTGCCGTGGCATTCGATGTGATCCACGTCAGTTGGTTGCCAGCCGGCGGAACGGTAGGCCATTTCCATGGCGCGGACCTGGCCTCGGCTCTCCGGGGCCAGCAGGTTGCCGCGCATATCGTTGGACAGGCCGACGCCGTGGATTACACCGTGGATGGTATCGCCGTGTTCGAGGGCGTCGGCCAGACGTTTCAGCACCAGTATGCCCACCCCTTCGCCCACCACCAGGCCGTCTGCCCGCTTGTCAAAAGGTGAACAGCGGCCCGATGCGGACAGGGCCTGGAGCTGGCTGAAACCGGTCTGGGTGTATAGACATTCGGGTCGCGAGACCCCTCCGGTTACGACCAGGTCCGCCCGGTTTGCAGCCAGTGCATTGCATCCCAGGTTGACCGCGTAGATGGAAGATGCACAAGCGGCATCCAGAGTGAAACAGTCGCCGCCAAAACCCATTTCTGCAGCTAGGAGAGCCGCCGGCAGGCCGTCCACCCGACTGGCCAGGCCTTCGATGCGGGTCACCGCAGCCGGAGCCGTCGGCCCATGGGGAAACAGGCGGTGTTCAATGGCCCTGCCTAGGGTTTGACGGGAAAAGGCGGAAGCGCTGTCGGTGGGCAGGGCAATGGCTGCCAGAATAGTATCGATGCGGTGATAATCAACCGGATCGGTTACACAATTATGGAAAGCGCGTTTTCCGGCGGTGAGCGTTAGCTGTTGGAACGGGTCCAGGTGCCGGGTCAATTCCGGATCCAGCTTAAATGCGCCGGGATCGAAACTGAAATCATGGATCAGGCAAGCGTGCCGGGAGTAGGGACGATCCGGCACCAGGGTGGTGCTGAGCCGATCCTCCGAAGGGGCGATCCAGCGGCTTTCCGGAACCGGCGCCGACTGGTCGATCCCATTGACGATGTTTTGCCAGAATACGTCCAGGTTCGGAGCGCCGGGAAAGATACCGTCCATCCCGACGACGGCGATAAGGGGGTGTCTATCCATATCAGGGAAGGTAACGATTTTTACATTGGGCCCGCAGTTGCCCAAAAAATATCAACATTGATAGTCTTTTCTTCTGCCAGTCGTCAAAACGTAATTACATACCCACTTCATGGCTATAACGCAAGAATCAATGCAAATATTGCTTGAAAACAATACTGACAGGATCGGGATTTGTTTTGACAAGCAGCACCCGCTGCCGCTATTGTATATTAAGCAGAAGCTCACATTGAACATTCCGTTAAACCGATCCATTCACGCGGCAGGATTTTCAAAATGCCCGATTGTATCTATTCTCTTTGGATTCAAAGGCTGGTTTAATTTTTCAAGTTCGGTAAAACGAAAAGCAAGGAGGTGAGCAATGAAAATCCATGTTCAGCGTATTCTCTGCGCCACAGACCTTTCTGATTTTTCCAATTCTGCCGTCATTCAAGCCATCGGCATGGCCAAGGAGTTCGGATCAACGCTTTTTATCTGTCATGTGATCGATCTGCCTCTGGTTACCATGCATGGGGCTGCCTTTGTTTACCCGGAGGATCAGATCGAGGAAATGAAGACCGGTGCCATGGATCAGATCAAAGGATTGGTCAAGGACAGCGCGCTGAAGTGGGAAGTCGTCGTGGAAACCGGACCCGTTTCCAGTACCTTGTGCCGATTGGCAGTTGAGAAACAAGCGGATTTGGCCATCGTATCCACCCATGGGCGTACCGGGCTTAAACGATTGTTTCTTGGTTCGGTCACCGAAAGGCTGTTGCGAACCATCGCGTGTCCGTTACTGGTCGTCACGCCGCCTGAAAAAGCAGGCAGGATTGAAAAACAGTTCAAAGGATTCGGCTTCAAACAGATCATGGTTGGATGCGATTTTTCAGCAGACTCAGGAAGAGCCGTGGAATACGGGTTCAGCATGGCCCAGGAGTTCGAAGCCGTTATCCACCTGGTGCACGTCGTGGAGCCTTTTGTCTACCGAGACGCCATGTTGCCGGAATCCATTAAAACAGAGGCACTAACCGAAGTGACCACGGGCTGTCGACAGCGTTTGGAGAACCTGGTGCCGGCAGACGCCCACAACTGGTGTAAGGTTGAGATCGCCTGTGAGGCCGGCAAACCTTTTCAGGCACTGAAATCTTACGCCGAGGCCCACCAGGTCGACCTCATTGTACTAGGTGTGCGGGGGCATTCACTGGTTGAGACGATGCTTTTGGGCTCGACTACTGACCGTGTGATCCGGGGTGTGGCCTGCCCGGTTTTGTCCGTGTGCCCGCCCTGATACCATACCCCAAAATTGGCGAAAGGCTCTTTGAACGGGGCCTTTCATTTGCTGTCGGCGGGCAATTTAAAGGCAAAGGGAAGGCCGATGAATCCAACCAGAGCAAAAATGATATAGGTGCTTTTCAACCCGATCAGGTCTCCCGACATACCGACGATTACCACCACCGCAGAACGGGCCAGAAATGAAATCATCATGAACAGTCCATTGGCGGCAGAAGGGCTCTCCACGGCGTTTTCCTGTACCAGCGCCAGCATGACAGGGGTGGTGGACAACAAGGTGAAACCGGTAAGGACAAGCATGGCATATGCCAGCCAGCCATCCACCCAGACAAACGCCAGGAGGGATACCGGTGCACCCAGCAGCGACAGGGTCAGCATCCGTCGGCGGCCAATGCGGTCGCTCAGGGAGCCGGCCACCATGACTCCCGCCACGCCGGCAATTTCAAAGATGGTCAGTCCGGCACCGGCCAACCACAGATTTCCCGTGTTCATGGCGATAAAGGTAGGCAGAAACGAGGCCATGCAGCCATGCATGAAACCCCTGGCCACGAGGATGCCGGTAATGGGCATCAGGATAGGGCGCATGTCCCGCCAGGTTTGTTTCAGCGGCACCGGTGTCCTGGCGGTTCTGGTCACCGGAAGGTCACGGGTAGCGAAGAAAAGCAGGGCAGAGCAGACGAAACTTACCACCATCACCGGATAGAAGCCATCCAACCCCATCAGGGCAACGATGCCCACTGCCACCATCGGTCCAGCCGCACGGGCTGCTTCCCCGCCGACCATGAAAAAAGACATACCCAGGCCTTTTCGGTTAGCGGACATGCGAGCCACTACTACCGGAGCCGGCACATGAAACACGGATACGCTGATGCCGGCAAACAGCATCAGAGTCAGCAGCACGCCGTAGGTGGGTGCGATGCCGATTAGGCTCATGGGGACGGCGGTCAGTGCCGGCGCCAGAATGAGAAACCAGCGAACGCTGATACGGTCCGCTAGGGAACCGATCCATGGGTTGATCAACGCGGGTAGCTGCATCACCGTGGAGAGCAGTCCTGCCTGGGTCAGGGTCATGGAGAGTTTTTCGATGAGCAGCGGCAGCAACGGTGCCAGAAAACTGGAATAGACGTCGTGGATGAAGTGGGCGATGGAAACGGCGATGACACCCTTCAGGTTGACTCGGTCGCTCGGGAAAGGTTTTTTGATCGTCGTTTGATCAGTGATAGGTTGCATGAATGCCTATTGTTGTCAGGAGAGATCGATCTTCACAAAAAAAGTTTATCAAACTGGCTGAGCCTATATCCGTTTACCCGGATTCGGTCAACCGTGCATCATCTCGAATGGCATCGGATTTATGTCTGCATACTGCTGTAACTTATTAATTTGAAATGGGTTAGTTGATATTTACCATCGGGTCATAGTTGCCTTTACGCCGAAAACGGTTATCTTGTTTTTTATAACTCCATGGCCTGCATAAGGACGCAACCCTATGTATCTTGCCCGTTTGCCAGATAAAATTAAACGCTGCCGGTACCTGATTCGGCAATCCTATGCTGATGGCCACTGTTATCGCAGCCGGGACTTGTTCGATCTGGGTGACGATCCGTCGCGCTTTATCGTCTATCCCGGTGGAAATGGATTTTACATCGATCCGTCAGTGGAAGACGCCATCGCCGAGCAGGGAATTTCTGTCTCACAGGATGACCTGGAGCCTATTTTCATGCCATTTTTGCCCCCGCACATCCGGCGGGTGATTGATGGCTTCGATCGAAAATCGCGCTCCCGTTCGCCTTCCGATGTTTGTACACCGGCTGACGCCATCCATTGGTTTGACCGGTTCCGCCTGCATTATTTAAAGCTGGGCTGTGTAGACCACAGGGATGTGGGTTGCGCGCCGGAACGGTTATATACATGTCTTCAGCACAAATCCCGTGATGAGATTGAGTACGATTTTAGGGCAGCGGAACGGTTTCTCAAGCCTGATGAACTTTCCTCATACACGTATCAGATTTTTGACCTGCAGCAATTTTTCAGTGAATATTTTGCGCGCAGCCATCCTGCAGGGCTCGATCGGGACCGGATGGACCGTTTTTTCGTCAATATGCTGTGCGTACTTAACCGGGATGAGTCATTCTGGATGGGCAGCGATGAGGAGTCCGGCCTGCGCCAACATCTGGTGCGTTACGCGGTCATGTATTTCGACAGCTGTTTTCCCTCCGGAGATCCGTTCCAGGAATATTTGCGGGATTTCATGAACCGCCACCGGATCCATCGGCCGCCGGAAAGCGTTCGGGTCAGCCTGGCTGAATCCTCTCGCTTGTTCGGTGTGAGTGCGGATGCGTTGAAAAAGATGGATTGCCGCGCCCTGACCCGGCAGTATCGCAAACTGGCCTTGAGGCATCATCCTGATAAAGGCGGTGATCCGGAGACTTTTGTCAAACTCGGTGCGGCATATGAAAAATTGTTGAAGCGCAAATCCGGGAACTGATTTTAAACATATTGGAAAAACAGGTGGTGTCGGTGGTTCGCCGATGCCGCCTGTTTTCTGTTGGATGGCAATCGGTTATGGCTGCTGAGGTGCCGGGGGCGGCGTGGCACTGATTTTTTCCTCGTAGGTGGAGAGCAGAAAAAGGGTTGCCAGTGGTTGGGTGAACAGCACACCGATGAAGACGGTCCCGCCGATCATGGTGATGGCCATGAAAATGATCACCACCACCGCGTGATCGACCAGTTCCCCGCGTCTGCCCATGGCGTAGCTTTCCTTTATCGCATCAACGATGCCCATGTTTTTGTCGGTCATCAACGGCATCATGTAGAGGCAGCAGAAGGTGACCCCTACAACGATGATGATGCCGGGCAGAAAGAGCAGCATGAATCCGATGGCGGTGACCACGAAAACCGCGATGCCGAATCCCAGCAGCGGAAGAAAAAGATTCATGTGGGCAAAGAGGTCCTGAACTTTGGGTTCCCGGCCATTGCGGATCAACTGGAGCAGACTCTGGGTGTAGCCGGCCATCGTGACCGGGGCCAGAATACCCAGGGTTAGGGAACTCACCGCCACCATAACCAGGGTCATGAGAATCAGCGAGACGACATTGCCAAGGGTCAGATTCCAGGCGGTTTCAATGTGACGCTTAAAATCCATGGGCTCTCCTGAATAGGTAAGGGTTAACTGGCGATTGATTAAATGAATCTTAACCAATCAAAAAAATAAAAAAAACGTTTTTTAAGAATAATAGTTTTAGGGTTGAAACGGATGGTGGCATATACCGGATTTGGCTGCTGGTTGTCAACTGTCATCGCGGACAACATCCGTTGAAAACGGTTCATTCTTGCACTATCTCTGTAATCAGCGGTCCAAACGACCGTCCAGCATCCGTCTTATCTGGTCCCGTTCGGCCTTGGCCCGGGCCAGTTTGAGCTTCAGGGCATCGCGACCGGCAGGCGGGGCGTCGGCCAGTTCTTTTTCCAACCGATCCACCGCCTGTTGAAATCGGTAAAGATCCCTGGCTATGAGTTGCAAGGACATAGCGGTCTATTCCTGTTTCTTGGGGAAAGTGCGTGCTTTGAGAACTGAAAAGGGGCTTTTCTCATCAAGGGGACGGCACTGGCAGGGTGTTTGGTTGAGATCTGCACCACAGCGGCTGCACAAGCCTTTGCATGCGTTTCGGCACAGGGGCTTGAAGGGCAGGGCCATGATGATCTGCTGGGCAATTTCATCACGAAGATCGATGTTGTCCCCACTGTAGGCAATGACGTCCATATCATCGGCCGCAAGTTCGATCTCATCCGCGGGTTCAGGATCGATCAGGGGTTGAATTTCCGGCACGGCAGTGGCTGAGAAATCGGTCTTAATCTTCAAATCAAAGGGTTCGAGGCAGCGGCTGCACGGGATGCGAACCACGGTTTCAGCAATACCGTCGATTAGAACGGTTTCACCGGACAGCGTCGCGTGGATGCGCACATGCACCGGATGGATAAAACGCAGCCCCCCCTCGCCGGCAACGGTATTGAGCAGGGGCAATCGGGCTGCATCCTCCCTTTCGTCCAGATTCAATCCTGAATCGGTGATACTGTCGATGCGGATCCGTAACATTTAATCAGTTGATTAGGTTCATTGAATTGGTTGGCGCCATGTCCCTGGCTGTTGCCTGATCCAGGCCACAGCCAGGGGGTTTTTGTCCACCCATTGACCTTACAGCTTTTCGGCATTGGCGGCAAGATAATCGGCAACTCCATTCGTAGTGGGGGTCATGCCTTCATCACCTTTATTCCAGCCCGCGGGGCAGACTTCACCGTACTGTTCGGTGAATTGGAGTGCGTCGACCATACGCAGCATCTCGTCCACATTCCGGCCTAAAGGAAGGTTGTTGACAACCTGATGCTGAATCGTGCCATCCCGGTCGATAAGAAAGGACGCTCTCAGGGCCACACCCGCTTCGGGATGCTCGATGCCAAAGGCGCGGGTGATGTCGTGCTTCACGTCAGCCACCATTGGAAATTGAACCGGTCCGATGCCACCCGCTTTCACCGGCGTGGTTCGCCAGGCAAAATGGGTGAACTGAGAATCGATGGAAACACCCACCACTTCAACGCCACGCTGCTTAAAGGCGTCCATGCGCCGGTTGTGGGCAAGGATTTCAGTGGGGCAGACGAATATAAAATCCAATGGCCAGAAAAAAAGAACCGTATATTTACCTTTGAGGTTGGAAAGCTTGAAATCTTCCACTATTTCACCGCTGGGCAAAACCGCCGGTGCGTTAAAATCCGGTGCGGGTTTTCCTACGAGTACGCTCATGTCGATCTCCTTATAATTTAAGCCGATGAGAATCATCGGAGATTGTTGAACGGGGATACGCCGTCATCCTGAAAGCTCTCCGCGGCCCGTCGCGGGAAATGAGCCGCTTTCGGCCTTCCGGACGTGGTCCGGGAGCAGGATTTTGATCGGAAGTCAGCCGCTTAAGTTATTTTGACGTCGGGTTTTAAACCGTTACCCATAACCGAAGTCGGGTTAACCAAGCGGCATGAGCATCTCCAATAATCATTCCGTATAATGACGTGTCAAGGCAGTGGGCCGTTAAAGCGGTGGGATCGATTTTAATTGCCTCGGTTCATAAATACGATGGCATTCGATCGCCGATGCACCCGATTCGCAGCGTTGCTCGGCGTGCCAACAGCGCTGCTGTTGTCGCTTCTTTCGCCTTGCGATCCGGGCGCCTCGGCAATCTCGGTGCGTCACTACATTTACGAACAGGGACACTTTAGTGACGTGAACTTAATCAATAGATAACATAAACTGCTGGTCTTTCTCTTTGATTGTTACGAAGTCCTCTGGATGGGGCGGGTCGATGCAGCCGATGGAAAGGGGAAACGGATTTTTTCTGGGCCGGCTGATGAGCGACTGCGTGGATTTCCTCCGTCCCCCAAATGGGGAGCGATAAAGTCAGCAAACCGGTGGTGTCGCCGCTGTTGAATCGGCATGGTGCCGGCGGTGCATCATCGGCTTTTCCTTGAAACAGGTTAATTGCCAGCTGTTCTGGTAGGGATCATGGCGGATGATATAAAGACCGCCATCATCGCCGATAATCCTGAAATACCGATGATCCGGGGCCAGCCACCGATCCTGGACCTCAACGACGCTGATGTGGCGTGCGCCCATCGTCAGTCGCCGCGGCGTTTCTTCGTCCCGGTAGCCGGCATAGCAATCAACCCGGATATCCATTTATCTTCCGGGCACGATGATCCGTGAGTCATCGCGTTTTTTTTGCTGTTCCTGCTCCTGCATCTTCCGGATTTGTTCGACCATCTGGGCCATTTCCTGTTCCATGGCCTCGGGAAATGCCTGGATGGCTTCGGCCAGATTGTTGGCCATTAATCTGGCTTGCAGGGGCAACGGTCCTTGTGGGGTAAGGATTTGGGTGTGGCCGAAAAAGGTGGCTGAACGGCTGGGATCGTCTTGGCCGTCCGCGGTGATCGGTACCATCCGTCGAATGGATGCTACTTTTAGATCGGTAACTGCATCCTCCCGGTAAAGGTTAGATGTATCTACTTTAAAATCAATTTGTTCTTGTCCTGACATAAATGTTCTCCATTAGCTATAGTTGATTTTCATCGAGAAAAACAAGCATGGCAACCGTAGCTGATTTTTTTCCGGGTGTCACGGAGTTTATGAATAGGGGCCATGTTCCGATTTGAATCGGTTGATGGTGTTGAAGTTTCAGACAACCCGTCATATACTTGCGCTATCATGCAAACTGGAAAAAACTCATCAGCTCCCCGTGGGTATCATTTTAAGCTCCGTATGACTGCTATCGGCATATCTCTGTCCGTATCAGTGGTGCTGATGGCCGCAAAGTTCTACACCTTTCACCTGACCCGTTCCTCGGCAGTGCTATCCGACGCACTGGAATCCATCATCAACGTCGTGGCTGCTGCATTTGCTGTGGTGAGCATCTGGATGGCCGCCCAACCTCCTGATTCCGATCATCCTTATGGTCATGGGAAGATTGAATATTTCTCAGCCGGATTCGAAGGGGCACTGATCATCTTTGCCGCCATCGGGATATTCAAGACCGGTATCTCTCACCTGTTGATGCCCACACCCCTTGTCAACCTGCAGGCGGGACTTGGCATTCTGGTCGCTGCTACAGTGATCAATCTGCTGTTGGGGGTTGGATTGGTAAGGGTCGGAAAAAAAGCTCAATCCCTGACCCTGATTGCCGATGGCAAGCATGTGCTCACCGATGTGGCCACATCAGTGGGAGTAATCGCCGGCCTTTTTCTGGTTCAATGGACGGGTTGGCTATGGCTGGATGGAGGTATTGCCTGTTTGGTGGGTGTTAATATTTTACTGACCGGCACCCGATTGGTGCGCCAGAGTTTTTCTGCACTGATGGATACATCCGACCCCCACCTCCTCCAAGAGATATCCCGGCTACTTGAAAATCACCGCAAGGAAGCATGGATTGATATTCATCAGCTGCGGGCGTGGCGATCCGGAAATTTTGTCCACATCGATCTGCACCTCGTGTTGCCACGGGACTATCTTCTCGATGATGCCCACGCCCAGGCCAAGGCTTTGGAACTACTGCTCATTGATCATTTCGAAGGCAATGCAGGCGTTCTGGTCCACATGGACCCCTGCGGAACGGTTCGATCTGAGGGCCTGGCATCCTCATGTTGGAAAAACTGTTCCGAGCGCCCAGCGGCAGGGCAGAAGATTGCCGACGTTTCAGGCCCTTTTGTGAAGATCGGCAGTGATAGATAATCACCGCCTTATCATGCCGGGTTTGCTGGAATGGATTTATAGGGAAGGGAAAAATAAAAAGTGGCACCCTTTCCCAGGGTGCTCTTTACCTTTAGTTCCCCTTTGTGATGTTGGATGATCTGGCGGGTGATTGAGAGCCCCAGGCCGGTTCCCGGGGGGCGGCCGCGGGATGGATCAACTACCTGCTGGAACTTGTTAAAAATCTGTTTCTGGTCTGCCTCACTGATGCCGATACCATTGTCAGAGACCGATACCGTCAGTCGGTCGACGCCGTACTCCAGCCGGATGTCAATCCGTCCCTGGTCCGGATCGCAGAATTTTACGGCATTGGAGATCAGATTCACCATGGCCTGGATCAACTGGTCACGATCCGCTGCAATGAGCCGTGACGAATCGGGAAGGTATACCTGCATCTGTATCCGTTTATCGGCCACCAACTGACCGGTGGCGCTTACCGCCTCTTGTACCACATCTTTGAGATCTACGGACGTGATCGCCCAACGCATTCGTCCTGATTCCAGCTTATGAAAATCGAGAACCTGGGTAATGAGTCGGGTAAGTCGCTGGGTTTCACGGATGATAATGCTGGAGAATTCCCGTTGACGGTCAAGGGTCGTGTCCGGGTAGTCATGAAGAATTTCAGCCAGAGAGCGGATGGCCGTCAGCGGGGTCCGAAGTTCGTGGGAGACAGTCGATATGAATTCGTCTTTCAACCGATCCAGCTCCTGAAGGCGCTGGTTGGCAGCCCGTAGTTCCGCAGAAGCCCTTTCCAGTTCGCGACTATAGATAATGGCCTGGCGGGTTTCGTTGAGGATATCCATTACTTCTTCTATGCCCAGGGGTTCCTCCTTGACCACGGAAGCGACCATTACCCGTGCCGACGCCGACCCGATGGCCCCGGCCAACAGTTTTTCAATATGGTTGACCAGCCCCGGGTCCCGGGTGAGAGACTGGTCCCAATTGATTCCATATTCCATGGCATAATTAGCCAGCGCCGCTTCGGTTCGATCTCGCCCCAAAAACCGTTCCAGCATGGAGACCAGATCCGGCAGGTAGGCGGTTCCTCGCCAGATGGAAGAATCATGAACCCTGCCTACGTACCGGTAAACATCCACGAACATGGCTGCCTGGGTATGCTGCATGGCTGATGGTTTGCTGAACAGGGACCCGGCTACGTAGCACCCCAGGTTAGCCAACATGCTCCAGAACACCGCATGGGTGATGCGGTCGAACACATCCAGTCCGAATAATTCAAACGGCTTCAGTAGGGCGATGCCAAAAGGACCCTGTTCCAGGAAATCCTGGGGTATCAGTCCCGCACCGGCAAGGGAGGGAAGGAACAGCGTATAAAACCAAACGGAAAAACCGGCAACCAGGCCCATCAGGGCGCCGGTTCGGGTGCCGCCTTTCCAAAAGATCCCGATCAGCAGGGCCGGTGCAAACTGGGCCACGGCGGCAAAGGATGTCAAGCCAATGGAAACCAGTGTGTAATATTCTCCGGCATAGTGAAAATAAGCGTAACCCATGAGCAAAACCAGGATAATACTCAGCCGTCGAATGGATAGCAGAATGCTGCTTAAATCCTCGCGTTGGGCCAGCTTCAGCGAGGGCATGTGAAGCAGCACCGGCATCACCAGATCGTTGCAGATCATGGTGGAAAGGGCTACGGTCTCCACGATGACCATCCCGGTTGCCGCCGACATACCACCAATAAATACCAGCAGCGTCAAAAAGACCTGCTTGTTGGCCATGGGAAGAATCAGTACGAACATATCCGCGTCAAGGCCGCTGGCGCCAAATGAGAGCATACCGGCAAACGCAACGGGCAGGACGAAGATGTTGATTGCCATAAGGTAAAGGGGGAAAAGCCAGATGGCCTTGTTCAGGTGGGCTTCGTTGACATTTTCAACCACCATGACCTGGAACTGGCGGGGAAGAAAGACGATGGCCATCATAGAGAGGAAGATGTGGGCGAACCAACTGGAAAATGTGCCAGCATCCCCGGGCAGGGTCATTAAAAGGCGAATATCGGGGGATGCCATGGCTTTTTGGCTGAGATCGGAAAAACCGTTGTATAAAAAAAAGGTTACAAACGTTCCCACCGCCAGAAACGCCACCAGTTTAACGATGGATTCAAAGGCAATGGCTGCCACCAGGCCTTCGTGGCGTTCGGTGGCCTCCAAGCTTCGCGTGCCAAAAAGGGTGGCGAATACCGCTAGGAACAGGGCCACGTAAAAAGTGGTGTCGCTCCAGATTCCGATGCCTCCGGGAGAGGACAATGGTTTAAGCGACGGGTATTGATGAATCAATAGAAAACTTGAGGAGATGGCCTTGAGTTGGAGGGATATGTAGGGAACGATGCCGAGCACGGCGATGACGGTTACCACGCCTCCCAGCGTCATGCTTTTTCCATAGCGGGAGCCGATGAAGTCGGCGATGGAGGTAATCCGGTGAATTTTGGAAATCCGCACAATTTTTTTCAATACCAGCAAGCCCATCGTGGCCATTAATGTGGGACCCAGGTAAATGGTCAGAAAGGCCGGTCCGGCCGAGGCGGCTCGGCCCACGCTGCCATAGAACGTCCATGCGGTGCAGTATACGGCCAGCGAGAGGGCGTAAATATAGGGATTGCTGATAATGCTTTTGCCGATATCGGCCCGTTTGTCGCCATAATAGGCAATGCCGAACAAGACGCCGATGTAGCAGAGGGAGACGAAGATGACGGTTTCCGTTGCCAGCATGGGGACTTCCTCTACTCGCTATGATCCGGAAACGGCGTGTCCGATCTGGACCGGCTGATTATCAGCATCAGGAAAATAATCAGCGACCAGGTGGCAAAGAGGTAGAGATACAAAAGCGGAATGCCCAAGGTTAGTAGCGGTCGGTTGAAAAGGTAGAGCAAAGGGAAATTGAACAGCAGCATGCCCAGTAAAAAAATCCCCACCAGTCGTCTGGCGTTGATTTTGTCACGGGTCATGAGCAAGCTCCTTTCGACCGGGAAAGCCAATTAAGTTACGCCACTATTTTGGGAGCCTCTTTTTTAGTCACGTTCGGGCAGGTAATCGCACCCTATCACCGGGAATGTAAAATGTCCAGCCAATGAGCGATGGTGGGAAAACTTGAGGGATAGAGGAGGTCGGAAAATAGATGTTTTAATAGCTGGAAGGTGTTAAATTCATTGCTTTTACGTTCCTTATTTCTAATGTCGGACTTCTGGCTTTCTTCCGTTGTTATCCGTTTTCCAGAATCAGGCCAGCAGGCAGCGTTTCACCATAAATGGCATTCTGTTCTTTCTGTTTTCGTGAAGAGGGTTGGGTGATGCGTGTCAGGCAGTCTGGGAAATCGCCCGCCGATTCAATCCAATGGATAATCGTTTCGCTGGTCTCCGGAGCGATATCGCGCAATGGGTCACCGGTTTTTCGACATAGCTGGGAGAGCATCTCAACCACTGGTTTGGGGTTCTTCCAAGTCAGAGAAAAAATCGTCTGCACCCAGCCGGAGACTTCAACCGGCGGCGTCACCCGGTCGATGGAACCGTAAAGCAGGTCACGGGCACCGATGCGGGATAGTGCCCACAACAGCTGTGGTGGAGGCTTTCTGATGGTGAATTGGCTGATCAGTTGGCGTCCCAGGGTCAATTTGTCTTTGACATGCAGGCGCTCCATGTTAGCCGTGGCCATCCACATTTCCGTGAATTCCTGCCGAGGAATACGCGATCCTTTTTTCAGTGCCAGCAAGGGAGATATGTCCTGGTAAAACTGGCGCTGCTGTCCGGGATTAAGACCGGCGGCCACCCGCCGCCACATGATCCACCATTCAGCGCGGACTTGTGGGGCATTGGCGTGGATCGGCCCTTTTTTGTAAAATTTCCAAAGTTTTTTGACGCGATGGGGATCAAAACCATCTCCCATGCCTGGCCTCAGGCAATATCCAAGAAGGTTCATCCAGCGGCTTTCATCTTCGGCAGACGCCTTCCTTGCCGCTGAATTTTCGAGCAAGGTGTCAGCCAGGTCACGTAGCAGGCTCAGCGGCCAATTATCCCGGGGACAGCCAAGGGCATCGCCAACGTCGGTCATCAAGCGGGGCAACCGTGATTTGTCACGACCGGATGCAAATGCTGATTGAACTATCTTTCGGGCCTGTTCGACCCGAGATGCTTCGAAAATCTCCCCCTCAACCACCGCATCGGGTGTGACCGCTCCGCGCAGTTGAAAACGCAGCTGCCACCGGTGAGGCGAATTCAAGGATTGGCACCATATCTCAAGGGTGCCCACCTCGGTATAACTCGCTTCCAGTCGAACGGGGATTTCGGACTGAACACCCCTGTCACCATACTGGATGACGGTATTTAGTGATGGAAGAGCAGTAAGCGTTGCGTCTATGTCGACACGATCACCACCGCGGTCACCGGACCGGAAACTGGAACTGAACAGATCAAAGGCTACCGGTTGGTTGGCCAGAACCTTGAATACACGGTCGGGCAACGTGATAACGCTGCCTTCTTCCAGACCACGCTCCACCAGGCACACAGCCTGCTTTGTGCCGCCGGTGTCATTCGAATCGGCCGTAGCCACGCCAACATAAAAACTGCGAGGACTGCCGCTGCCGACTCGGACACCGATGCCTGCCTTGACCATCCCATAGTAGGCCGCACCCAAGGATACGGCGAGATCCATTTCATTGTTTTCAAGGCACACGGGGTCCGTATCACGGGAAAAACGATAGCGAACAGCCTTCCGGATCCGATCCTGAAGCGCTTGCGCCTTCAGCGACCCGCCGTTGAAGAGGATCAGATCGGGACAGGGATCGACGGCTCCGATGGCGGCTGTCACATCCGCCTGATGCCGATTCAAAAAACGGCTTAGGTGACCGGTGATGGCGGTATCCGTTTCATAAGGAAGCCCCCATGAGGCATTTCCTTCCGGTTCATCCGTCTGGGCACAGGAACCGGAAAGCGGAAAAAATTGTTCCAGAACGATCGATTCAATCTCCTGCCGGCTGATTTGGGCGGTCATGGTACCGGCAATCAGACCGGAACCTGTGCCCATCAAGGTAACCCGGCCGCTATCCGTCATGCCGTTCAAAATATTTTCTTTGATCTGACGACACTGGTGGCAAAGGGTTTTCCAGGCATCCCTGTCAAAGGTGGATGGAGATTTCTCCAGGCGGCGGGCCACGCTGCGGGCGATGGCAAAATCCATATTGTCGCCTCCCAGGATCAGATGATCGCCCACGGCGATGCGCTCGAATCGGGGGCTGCCGTCTACCATCCGCAGGGATATGAGGGTGAAATCCGTGGTGCCGCCGCCGACGTCGCACACCAGGATCAGTTGGTTGGCGGTTACATGCTCGGGCCAGTCCTTTTCGTGACGGATCAGCCAGCTGTAAAATGCGGCCAGGGGTTCTTCCAGAAGAATGACGTCGGGAAGGCCTGCCATGCGGGCCGCTTCCAGGGTCAGATCCCTGGCCACTTCGTCAAAAGAGGCGGGGATCGTGACGACCACCATCTGGTTCTCCAGATAGCAGTCCTCGTCATCCTCCATGGCCACATTCCACGCCTTGCGAATATGTTTGAGAAAGGCAGCCGAAGCGTGGACCGGCGAAACCTGGAAGACCTCGTCCCCGGCCCCCCAGGGCAATATTCTGGCCTGGGTATCCACGCTTTTGTTGCACAGCCAACTTTTGGCTGAAGAGACCAGTCGTGCCGGCACCCTGGCACCATGGTCGCGGGCAAATGCCCCCACAAAATTACGGTCATCCCGACTGCGCTGATCGATGGTCCACGGGGCAGTCATGTCCTGTTCGGCGATGTCATATTTACCGGGAATGTATAAAAATGAGGGGAGAACGGAATGGGGGGCGAATTCACCGGGGCCGGTCAACTGAGGGACCGGAAATTTTTGGATGGCGGGGTGGTCCTTCCCGGATGCTTCCAGATCTACATAGGAAACCGAATTATTGGTGGTCCCCAGATCGATGCCAATGACAAAGCGACTTTCCCAAATCAAGAATGACTCCCTTCAAGCTGGACAATGGTGAGGGGCGTTGTAACGACCCGACCGCCATTATCGTCGTTGGCGGCCACGAGATGAATAGGCGATGCCTCGCGGTATAAGTTATAGAAGAATTACTGGATCTCGACTTCTGCGGGAGCGATGAGGTCCGGGTTTTCCGCTTCTGACAGTTTCGGCAGTGAAATAGACCGCAATTGCCATCCTCGATGACGCAAAATACCCGTAAAGGGGGGCTGGCCAACCACGTTGCCCACCAGTTTGACAGCATGCTGATCGAATCCGGCGGGGATCTCGACAGTCTGGCCTTCGGCTTGCTTCATGATCGGTTCCGGCGAGAGATAGCGGTCCACGGCTTTTCTGCAGTTTTCATGGATGCTGCGCACCACAGCTCCGATCTGAGCATCTTCATATAGGGAAAGATCTTCCTGAAAAAAATCCATCAGCCTGCCTTCGCGCTGAAGCACGGAAAAAAGATGCACAAAAAGTCTTTTCTCATGGTTTTTGCGTTTCTTCCGATCCGTTTCGGTTTCCTGGGGTATTGCAGACGCCGTCTTTTGGATTTGCGGCGCCCCGGAATGGCGGGTTGCCAGTTGGGTCAGGACGTTTTTCTGAAACAGCCATTGTAGGATGCCGAAAAGGATCAGGAAGACGAACAGCGACGCATACTCAACAATGTTCAACGGTGCACCCACGTCACCGGATCGCCAGTAGAAACAGGCAACGATGCCAAACAGCAGTGACGAAAAAAAAAGTGATTGAAAAAAAGAGCGCAAAGAAAAAGACTTCAGCACAATAGTAAGTTTCATCTGTCGGCCGCCAGTAGGGTTCATATTTATCGGGGAATTTTTCGGCCACGCAAATGAATACCGGCGGCCGTGTCAGGATAATTATATACCGGGTTTTGCCTTGTGCAGGTCAACCGGTTATGCTAATCATAAAGACATAAAGATCAAGTGACGCATTTAAGACTGAATGGGCCGAAAAGGGCACTGACGGCACATGAATTACCGAATCGTATCATCGACATCCATGGCAAACAATTACAGACATCGTTTTGACTTTGACATCGGCTACCTGGTGAAGAGCCCCTGCCGGGAATGCATTGACCGGTATCTTTTTCCAGATTGCATGGACAGCTGTATTTCGCTGGACAAGATCCGAACAGTGCTTGCCAACAGCATTTCCTGTTCACGCTCCTCTTCGTCCATGGAATCCCGTGCTATCTTTCTGGATTCCGGAGAAGAAAATTAGAAAAACCCCCGCGTCTTGCCGCCCGCCTCATCTATTCACCCGCACTCAACGCATCGGTTTCACTGCCCGGCTTCCGGCTTTTAAGCGGGAAACCGATAAAGCACGGCTCCCCAGGTGACACCGGCGCCGAGCCCCAGGAACATGACCGTGCTGCCGGCGCCAACGAGGCCCTTTTCGATGGCCTCATCCAAGGCCAGTGGAATGCTGGCCGCGGTGGTGTTTCCATAGCGGTGGATGTTGTTGTATACTTTGGATTCTGGAAGATCCAAGGCTTTGGCGAATGCCTGATTAATCCTCAAGTTGGCCTGATGAGGGAAGAACAGATCGACCGATTCCAAAGGAATGCCCGCTTTTTTAAGTGCCTCTCCAGCTACTTCGGGAAGCCGTCGAACGGCATTCTTGAAAATATTCCTGCCGTCCATGGTGGGGAAATGTTTTCCCTCCATTAACATTTTTTCATCCAGTCGTGGATTTTCACGTGATGCCGGCGCGAAAGTCATCAAGCTTTCGGCCAGGGATCCGTCTGCATGTAAACAGGAAGCCAGAATGCCTGCCTTGATATCGGTTTCCATACGCTCTATGCAGACGGCCGCGGCGCCATCTCCGAAAATTACGGCTACATCCCGGCCTCGGGTTGAAATATCCAGCCCGGTGCTGTGCACCTCCGCACCCACCAGAAGCACACGCTTTGCCAGACTGCTGCGGATGTAGGCGTCTGCGGTAGCCATACCATACAGGAAGCCGGTGCACTGTTGGCGAATGTCCAATGCCGGAGTGGACGAAAGGCCAAGTTTATGGGCAAGCAGGCAACCCGAGCCCGGGAAAAAAAGATCGGGACTTAACGTGGCAAAAATGATCAGATCGATGTCTTCAGGTTCCCACCCGGCACGGCCCATGGCGATTTTTGAAGCTTCGAATCCCAGATCGGAGGTGCCGACGCCACCCTCTTCGGGGACCCAGTATCGCTGTTCAATGCCTGTGCGTTGAATGATCCATTCATTGGATGTGTCCATCCACCGGGATAGATCGTCATTGGTGACGAGGCGTGAGGGCAAAAAACGACCAGTTCCTTTAATGATGGTCTTTTTCATGGTTGTTCTCTCCTTGGTGCAAACCTGTCTGGCTTAAGGGCGGCTTCTGTTTTTCTTTGAATAATGGGCTGAAATATAACCTCGGTTCAAATAATGATCAAGAAATTTATCCGGTTAGGATGGCGGGTCTTATTATTTTGCGTTTTGCAACCGATCGGCAACCGTCCAAATATGGTGGCGAAAGCCATGGTGGGCGTGCAAGGATTACCTGAAATATCTGAAAACAGATAAAATCCTTAAGTTTGGTCGGCATTTGACGATATTTTAACTGAGATCGAATAACCAGAACGAAAACCGACGAAAATCCAGAAGAACCCCTTGGACTTACAATTGCTGGGTTTGATTATTTACCCTATTAAAACGAGTTGCACACATGAACGGCAAAACAAAAGATCCGTCCTCCCAGACAGACGAATCAACTCCTTTGGGTAAAGGTGCGGCAGAAATTGATAACCCCGGAAAAGCCAGCCGCGGCGGTTCAGAAGACCTGAACGCAGACGAACTGGCTGCGTTCAAAAAAATCATGGGCGAAATTGACGGCCAGGAAGAAGAGAAATTAAACGACGCAAACAAGGGCAGCGGATTTGAAGAAAAAGATGACCCGGAATTGACTAAAGATGAGCTGGCCCAACTTAATGGGGTTATCGAAACCATTAACAGCGAAAACCAAACCGATAAAGATATTCCCGATTCCACAATTAAAGAGGATACCCCCTCTGATGAGGGCGGCGATGAAAGCCTGGACGAGGATCAGCAAAGGGCTTTTGAAAGTATCATGGCTCAGATCGAAAGCGGTGGCGCAGGTAATCGGGATCCGGAAAAAAAAGCGAGTGATGCGTCGGAATCGGAAATAACGGATGATTTTACTGCCGAACTGGAAAAGGTGGTGAAAGAAGCCGCTGTGGACGATAAGCCTGCCGTTGCCGAAGCGAAAAGTGATGCGTCCGACGATGATGGATTGGACCCTGAACAGCAGCAGGCGCTCGAGAGCATCATGGCCCAGATTAATGGGGATGGCGCGGCTGATGAAGACACCGATTCCAAAAACGAATCGGGCATCGAGCCGGAATCGGAAACCGCGGATGATTTTACGGTCGGGTCAGAAAAGGTGGATCAGGACGCAGATACTGCCAAA
Source organism: uncultured Desulfosarcina sp. (assembly GCF_963664155.2). GTDB lineage: Bacteria > Desulfobacterota > Desulfobacteria > Desulfobacterales > Desulfosarcinaceae > Desulfosarcina. The sequence continues at coordinate 1,026,943 of NZ_CAXXXH010000002.1, read as the reverse complement.
AACGATGACATACAAGATGCTGACAGTGCAGAATCGGATGATGCTCTCAATAAAGACCAGCAACAAGCCTTTGAAAGCATCATGGCCCAAATTGAAGGCGGAAATACAGAACCATCAACACCGGAACCCGCAGGCTCTGAGTTAAAAGATTCCCAAGCGGAGGAAACCTCCGAGGATCAAGAGAAACATCCAGGCTGGCCAACCAATGACGATGCTGATGAGGATTCACACGATATATCCCATGATATCGAAGATATCCTGACTGAGATTTCATCAACCGAAGAAGCGTCCCATCTGCCGGAGGCAGGTTCCGGTGACCCGGTTTCGGAATCGGCCCCCGTCGGGTCTTCAGAAAAATCCATCGTTAAGGATGGAGACGCTGTCCATAAAAAAGAAGATAGCGGCCTTGAGCACACCGATCACCCCCAACCTTCGACATTGGAAATAAAGCCTTCGGCAAAAGGTCCGTCTACCGATCAGCTGACTGCCAAAAGCGCGATACCAGGCAGTTTGAAGACCTTCAAAAAAGCACAACCCCTGCGCGAAGCTACAAAATCGACTGGAGGCCGGCAGAAGAAAACCATTTTGGCAGCGGTCATCGCTATCCTTTTTCTCGCACTGACAGGATATTTTTACGGGATTTCCCCACGAATCGTCGATTCAGCAAGAACTTTTCCCGATCCGGACAGCAGCCGTCAAGATGCCGTGGTCGAAACCCATCCGGCCAAACTGGATCAAGAATCGGTGGTCGTTGTCCAAAGTCCATCCGATCAATCGCGTCTCAAAACGGCTGCCGAAAACCTGGACCGATTGCGAAACGAACTCATCGAAAAGCGGTCGGAGATCGAAGAACTGCGAACCTACTATCAGGCCGGAATCGACGCGGAAATTCAAGAAATCGTTGAAAGGGTTCGGCAAACAGGCAAGGGGCCCGTCCCCTTTAACTCCGTGCTGGCAGACGCGCGCATCAGCCTGGGACTTTCGGCGATTCAACGGCGAGATACCTATATTAAAAAGTTGGAAACCCCGACAAATGCCCTTTTCTGGGACAGCGAAGAGTTGCTGTTTTTTTCCCGCAAGGCCGGCATCTTAGCCCTGATGGTCGATAAAACCAGCGATATCGACGTCGAGGGTTTTATTAAACAGGCAGATGAGATCAGACAGGTCCATGGCAACGCATTGGCCCGATTGAACATCGATACTGTTCCGGCAACACCGCTGGCGCTTGAATCCATCTGGCAGGATATCGAAAAGCGCCTGCCAACGACAACAATCAAGCTCGAACGAGATAACCTCATCACAGACACTGACAACGCAGCCATTTGGAAAAATATCTGCGATGGTGATTTTACCCAAAAAAATAAGTTGACCGAGCTGTCGCCGGAGGCAGCTCGCTGTCTGGCCACGTGGAAAGGCAAAGATTTGTTTCTCAATGCGTTGACCGAGCTGTCACCGGAGGCTGCCCGTCATCTGGCCGCTTGGGATGGTGACTGGCTCGGTTTAAACGGCCTCAAGGAACTGTCTCCTGAAGCGGCCGTCCATCTGTCCCGATGGAAGGGCAAAGGGCTTTCCTTGAACGGCCTTTCCCGTCTGTCACCCCGGTTGGTGGCCATTCTGTCCGAATGGCAGGGGGAGCAGATCGAACTGGTCAATGTGAAACACATGGCTTATTGGGAAAATCCAAAAACCCGACTGTTTCTTTCCGAAGATCTGAAACGCAAGCAAAGCGCACTAAGGAAATAGACCGTGAAACCTAATAGGATAACCCATCGATCGTTTTTTTTTGTCATGGCTCTGACATTTCTGGTATTGCCCTCGACAGTGATGGCAAATAACAAAGACGAACAATTGCGTCAGACCATGGCGGAGATTTCTTTGCTCAACAACCAGATGGCCCAGCGAAAGACGGATGCTGACGGAATCCGGGAGGCACTGTCCGCAAGACTGGAGGAAATAAAAACAGAGGCATCGCGGGAATGGCGGGAAAAAGGAATCAACACCGGCGCAGAAGCGTTAAAAAACCCGAGACTATTGTACGATTTGATGCTGATGGCCGAAATGCAGGCATACATCCACCGATACACGCAAAAGATCGGCTATTACCGGGTGGCCTGCGACCGACTCAGTTATCTGTATCAGCAGGCAGATGACGACCTGAAAATCGTCAGCACCCTTTCCGATATGAAAATCGACGCACTCATTTCACAGGCCGAAAAGATCCTCAATGGCTACCTTCCCGATGCCCAGACTTTGGTCATCCAGCCCGATAAACTGACCATTGAAGCGCCGGAAAAAATCTGGGAAAACCTCAAGAAAAGCAGATAGTCGATATCTTCTGATTCCGGTTAACCGATGGACGGCATCAACGTCCAGCGGATTACCGGGTTTTTTACTTCCGGAACACGGTCTATGCAAAGGATGCCGCTGTTTTGCAGTTTAAAAACCGTCTGGTCAGGATTGCCGCACACCAACAGACCGATCAGTCGCTCCAAAAAGGGAAGATGTCCGACCAGCATAATGTTTCTTTCCAGTTCGAGGTTGTCCGCAAAAGTGCGGACATCGTCCAGGGGATTCATGCCCTGGCGCGGTTCCAGGCCTTTGGTGGGCGACAGCACCGAGGCCATTATCTCGGCGGTTTCCCGTGCCCTTTTTTTACCGCTGTGAACAATCCGGGAGACCTTCACCCGGTAACCGCTGGCCACACCGGCAATACGTTCGGTATCCCGTCTTCCATCCACCGACAGCCCTTTTTCAGGATCCTCGGTTTTTGTCAGGCTCTTTCCATGCTGAACCACATATAATGCCATGACGCCGCCTATAATTTTCAATTCAATTTATGCTCAACCTGAAAATGGATTGGATTTATCCACAAATCGATTTCCTAACCCATTAAACCAACCAACGGATTGAACCGATCCAACCCACCCTTTTACACCATCAGATTCATCAATTTATCGTGAAGCACTTCATAGGAATAGAATTTTTGACCGAGCGCATAGTTGCTTTCCACCATTTTCTTGCGAAGCTGTTCGTCCTGGAGCAATGCGCGGGTATACGCGATCGCTTCATCGGTGACATATCCGTCGATTTCAACGGCCCTGAATCCTTTGGGTTTAATGTCAAAGGTGTAGATCGAGTAGCAGTTAACCATGATCGGTTTGCGAAAATAGACCGCTTCTAAAAATGCATTGCCGAAACCCTCGATGGTGGAGGGATAAGTGATAAAATCGGCGTGATGGTAGATGTCATAAAGCGTGTAGATCTTGCGACCGTCCGCGGTTGTGCCACGCCTGTCGTTGATGATGTCCGATACGAACAGGGTGTTTACCTGCATGCGCCGCGAGTAGTCGATGATCCGTTGTTCGTAGTCGTGTCCCTCGTCTCCGGAAGCATGGGAGATCACCAGCCGGGCTTTCATGCCCAGCCGGCCAACCAACTCGATAGCGTTCTCGATGCCCTTTCGTTTAACGACCCGGGTGGGTTGAAGAATCAAGCATTCATCCGGATCGAGTCCCAATGCCTGACGGACGTCATCGGCATATTCATCCGGCGGCAGTGGCGGATTCTTGAAATCCATGACGTTGGGAATGATGGTTCCGGAGATACCGGTTCTAAGAGAGAGTTGGTTGTCGGCCGAGGAACTGATGACCACATGGCGGATGGGCGGCAGATGGGGAGGGAATGCCATATTGAGATAATCCCACACCGCATTGGTTTTAAACTGCTGTCGCTCCCAGAAAAAATCGTGGTGATGCGCAAGGGTCGGCAGCCCGGTTTCCGCGATGACTTCGGTAATGGCCAGCCCCAACGGGATGTTTAAGGGGATGGTCAGTGCATTTTCGGGAACCAGAAGATCGATATTGAATTTTCCAATAAAATCGTATAGCCGGTCCTTAAGGTGTTCCTTGATTGCATGAATCGTCGTGGTCAGTTTACGATCCCTCACCTGGTTAGCCGTAGAACCAAATGCGGTGTTGAAAATCGTCCGGATTTCCGGGTCCATGAAGTGGGCTTTAGGAACCAGGAAGGACTGTGCCGGATCTCGGTCCAGTTCTCCGGCGAAATAGAAGCAATGGAATCTCTCTTTTTCAAACACCCGGGCCCATTTTTCCGTTTCCAGGGACACGCCGTCGGTTCCGGCGAATCGGGTGGATATGAATCCGATGTTATGTATGTTGCTGAAGGGAATATACATCGCCACACCTGCAGGGTAGAATTAAGAAATGACCGGTCTGAGGCAATCGGCATCGGTACACAAAGCAGTTGCTTTAAAAAGACATTAAAAAACCGAAGATGTCAACGTCTTAATCCAGCATCCCGGCGGATGATCCTTTGCGCCTTCGGAAAAACGAAATGAAATCGATTCTACACCGGATTTACGGGCGGGAAAAGGGCGATAGGGCCTTTGCACGGCTTTCGGCTGTGCTGGATGCCTTCGCCTTCGAGTCATCGTCTGGAGAAAAAGATCTTTTCAGCGAGGCCGACACTGTCCTGATTACCTACGGCGACTCCCTGTTAAGAAACGGCGAACAACCACTTCAGACCCTGCATCGGTTTGCCGGCGATCACTTTAAAGAAGTGTTTTCCGGTATTCACATCCTGCCATTTTTCCCCTATTCGTCCGACGATGGATTCAGCGTTGAGGATTTTCACACGGTCAGATCCGACCTGGGCAGTTGGAAAGATATTCAGGCCGTCGGCCATGATTTCAGACTGATGGTCGATCTCGTGGCCAACCATGTTTCTGCCCAAAGCCGGTGGTTTCAGTCCTATCTGGCGAATCAGAAGGGTTTCGGGCAATTGGCCATTGAGGTCGACCCGGCGGCCGACCTGTCCGGCGTGACCCGGCCCCGGGCGCTGCCCCTGTTGACTGCCTTCGAGAAGCGATCCGGTCGGCGGGTTCATTTATGGACGACCTTCAGCGCCGATCAGATCGATCTTAATTACCGGAGCCTGGATGTGCTGGAAAACATGGTGCGGACGCTGCTCTTTTACGCTTCCAAAAAAGCGCGCATCATCAGGCTGGACGCCATCGCCTACCTGTGGAAACAGATTGGCACCCCCTGCATCCACCTGCCGCAGACACACGACATGGTCAGGCTGTTTCGCCGGATCCTGGACCTGACGGCACCCGGTGTGACGCTGGTGACCGAAACCAACGTTCCTCACGCTGAAAACATCAGCTATTTCGGCAACGGTGCCGACGAGGCCCAGATGGTCTATAATTTTTCCTTGCCGCCGTTGCTGCTATATTCACTGGCCACCGGGAGCGCCCGTATTTTTTCCGATTGGGCCCGGAATTTGAAAATTCTCACGGAACGAACGACTTTTTTTAATTTCACTGCCTCCCATGACGGCATCGGGATGCGTCCCCTTGAAGGGATATTGCCTTCATCGCAGATTGCCTGGCTGGCCAATCGGGTCATCCTGAATGGCGGGCTGGTTTCCGAAAGGCGCAACCCGGACGGATCCAATAGCCCCTATGAATTGAACATTACCTACCTGGACGCACTGAAAGATCCCGCCTCACCCGAAGACCCGATGCACATCCCCCGATTCTTGGCTTCCCAGGCGGTGGCCCTGGCCCTTGCCGGAGTACCTGGCGTGTACATCCATAGCCTATTGGGCTCGCAGAATTGGACGGAAGGGGTTCGATTGACGGGACGGGCCCGGACGATCAACCGTGAGCGGTTGTCAGTCGAAGCCGTCGGAAAAGAATTGGCCGATCGACGGAGCCTTCGGTCACGGATTTTTTATCCCTATCAGAAAATGATACGCATCCGCATCCGCCAGCCAGCCTTCCATCCTGCCGCCGGTATGCGGATCCTCAACCTGGACGACCGGGTTTTCGCGGTAAAACGATTTTGCCCAAAGCAGACCCTGGTCGCCATGACCAATTTTTCCGCCCACCCCCTGACCGTTACCCTGCCAGCCGGAAAAGAATCATCCCCCTTGAGCGATCTTTTCAATGGCGTGCGGTTCGGCAGCGGTTCTATTCCTCTGGCTGCCTATCAAACCGCATGGCTGGTGCGACATTCAACTATCCATTGACGCCAAAGCAGTTGGCCATCAGGTTGTCCAACTGCCGTTTAAGCATGGCGTAGGAGTAATGGCGCGCGGCTACGGTGTAGTTGTGGGTCGTCATCCGTTCCCGCAGGTCCGGGTTTTCGAGCACTTCGCGGACTTTCTGGACATTTTTCTTGGTCAGATAACCGTCCATGACGATCAGGTCGAAGTTTTTGGGTTCGATATCCCGCACGAAGATGGCATAGCGGTTTATAAGAAGCGGCTTCTTGAAATAAACCGCTTCTAAGAAAGCGTTGCCGAAGCCTTCGTAAAGGCTGGGGTAGGTGATGAAATCGGCGTGAGCATAAAGATCCCAGAGTGACGGCCGGTCAGGGGCATCCGGAACGCTGGTCGCGATCAAACGAAGATCCACCCCCCGTTCCCGGGCATGATCCTTGAGCCAATCGGCGTACTCGACCCCCTCGTCTCCGGCTTCGTGGGAGATCAGCAGCTTGAAATGCCGATTCCCGAGTTGGTGGACCAGGTCGATAGCGTGTTCGATCCCTTTGCGCTGCACGATTCGCGTCGGCTGGAGGATCAGAAAGTCCTCCGGGACGAGGCCGATCCGGCGCCTGAATGCATGGGTATCCTTTTCGTCGGACTGCGGCGGGTTTTCAAAATCAAGCACATTGGGAATGATTACCGACGAAAGGCCGGTTCGCAGGGCCAACTCCTCCTGGGCCGCCGAGTTGATGACCACATGCTGGATGGTCGGCAGGCTGGGCGGAAACGCCATACGCAGGTAATCGCCAACTGCGTTGACCGAAAAGCGGGTCCGTTCCCAGTAGAAATCGTGGTGGTGCGCAACGGTGGGAATCAGGGTCTCCGCGATGACTTCGGTCATGGCCAGACCCAGGGGCAGGTGCATGGGGATGGTCAGCAGATTTTGCGCCACCAGCATGTCGATCCGGAATTTATCGATAAATTCATATAACCGTTTTTTCAGAAGCGTCCGTAAATCATGGATGGCCTGAGTCGTTTCACGGCTTCGCCGTTTCCTGCCGAAAACTGCCTCGTCGATGGCTTTATTCGTTTCATGTTTGAAAAAAGCCTCAGGAACTCTAAGGCTCCGCTCCGGGTCATGGTCAAGGTCACCGGCAAACCAGAAACAGCGGTGTCCGCTTCGCTCTATAATTTCCGACCATTTAGCCGCTTCCAGGGATACCCCGTCGGTTCCTGCGAAGCGGGTGGACACAAAACCGATATGTTTACCCATTGTGCCTCCTTCAGACACGACCATCGGCGGTTGACAAACCACCCCGGTTACTCAACAATGAAAATACACGCCAAGATTATTCCGACAAGCGGCAGATTGTCGATGGTTCCGTTGCGGAGATACCATGAAGATCGCCTTTGTTCACTACCATTTGAAAACGGGGGGCGTCACTACGGTCCTTAAGCGGCAGATCGAGGCCGTCCATGGCCCTTTGGATACCTTCGTCCTGACCGGGGATCGGGCGGCTGCCGACTTGCCCTGCCAAGTGGTGGAGATCCCCGAATTGGGTTACGACCGGCAGATCGGTTTTCTACCCGCTGCGGACAGGGTCGCCGAAAAAATGCTTAAGGTATTGAATGAAAAGTGGCCCGGCGGATGCGACGTCCTGCATGTTCATAACCCGACCTTGGGCAAAAACCGGCAATTTCTCCAAATCATTAAAAAGCTCCAGCAGGCCGGGGTCAACCTTTTTCTGCAAATCCACGATTTCGCCGAAGACGGGCGGCCCGATCTCTATTTCGAGGAAGATTATCCGGCAAATTGTCATTACGGCGTTATCAACGCACGGGATGCCGCCATTCTTAAGCAGGCGGGACTGGATGTCGCAGGACTTCACACCATCCCCAACGCCGTCGAAAGCCTTGCCGTCAGCGGGAACCGATGCCCGAAGCCGCAGATTCTATATCCGGTCCGCGCCATTCGACGCAAGAATCTGGGTGAGGCCATCCTGTTGTCCTTGTTTTTCAAAAATGATCGGCGCCTGGCGGTCACCCAGCCACCGAACAGTCCGGCAGATGCGGCCAGCTATCGGGATTGGATCGATTGGGTGAGGGAAAACCGATTGCGAGTCGATTTCGAGGTCGGGAAAAAGAATGCTTTCCCCCTGCTGGTAGGGAATTCGGAATCGATGGTCACCACGAGCGTTTCCGAAGGGTTCGGGCTCGCTTTTCTCGAACCCTGGACGGCCGGCAAACTGCTGTGGGGACGACGGCTCGGGGACATCTGCGGGGATTTCGAGAAGAAGGGGATCCGCCTGGATTTCCTTTACGACCGGCTCGATGTCCCACTGGTCTGGCTCGATGCAGACGCCTTTTCCCGCGTTTGGCACGATTCGGTCTTCAGCGCTATGGAACGATATGGCCACACGGTTGCTGCCGATACGGTAAACCAGGCCTTTGACCGCCTGACCCGCGATGAACGGATTGATTTCGGGTTGTTGAGCGAAAAATTTCAACGTCAGGTCCTTACCCGCCTGATCGCGGACGCATCGGTCAAGGCGGAATTGATCTCGCTGAATCCCTGGCTGGCCCATCCCGGAGAGGTAGCGGACGCATCGGCGATCATAGAAAACAATCGAACGGCTGCCCTGCAGCATTATGGGGTGAATCCATACCGCGATCACCTTCTGGAGATTTATGATCGGATCGTCAACCATCCGGTTCGCCATCGCATTGACAAGCGCGCCCTGCGTGATGCGTTTCTCGATTTCGACCGATTCTCACTGCTCCAATGGGGAACCTATGACGGGTAAGGATACGATCTACGAGCGGCATATCCGTCCGTTGGCACCTATTGCCACAGGTGTTTCCCCGTATCTTGCGAAAATGGATCGGTTTTCGGCCATGCTTTTCGATGTATACGGCACCCTGCTGATCAGCAGGGCCGGGGATATCGGTTATGACCGGGAGCCAACAAAAGTGGCGAACCGCTTGCGCCATCTGCTGTTGCGCAGCGGGATTAACCTTACGCCGGATCATCTCTCGGACGCACTGAATCTGGCCATTGCGCGAACCCATGCCATCGCCCGCGGACAGGGAATCGATTTTCCCGAGGTGGACATTGTCCAGGTATGGCAGCAGGTGTTGGGTATGGATGACCTGCCGCTGGTAAAAAAGTTTGCTCTGGAGTACGAACTGATCGTAAATCCGGTTTATCCCATGCCCGGCCTTGAGCAACTGCTGATAGGTTTCAAAAACCGGAAGATCCCGATGGGGATCATTTCCAACGCTCAGTTCTATACCGTTGATGTGCTTGAACGGTTTCTCGGGGCGACGCTTGAGAGGGGAGGGTTCGATCACCGGCTGCTCTTTTTCTCCTGGCGAGAGGGACATGCCAAACCATCGACGGTAATGTTCAAACGCGCAAAAGAGGCCCTTTTAGGCCTGGGAATTCCTGCCGGGTCTGTACTGGTTGTTGGCAACGACATGCGCAACGATATTCTGCCGGCCAGGGCTGTCGGGTTCAAGACCGCCCTCTTTGCCGGAGACCGGCGGTCGTTGCGCCAAAGAGAATCCGATGATTGCTGCAGGGATCTTTCCCCGGACCTGATTGTCACCGACCTTCGTCAGTTGATCGCCGGAACCGGCGATTCTTAAGTTAACCCGTGAGGGTGTGATGGAAAAATATCTCGATGTGCTGCCGACATTTGTGGACCAGATTCGCAAGATTCGTGAAATCATCATCAGCAACATCGTCCTCATCGGACAGGTTTCCGCCCCTACCTTTTACGAGCGAAGGCGTGCGGAGTGTCTGGTGGAACGGTTGGCCGATTTCCATGTGGATGAATGCAGTATCGATGATTTTGGCAACCCCATTGGTGTGATTCGCGGAAGATCGACCGAAAGCCAGTCCATCTTTGTCGTAGCCCATCTCGACACCTTTTCGGAAGTGGAGGCCGACCAGCATTACGAGGTGACGGATAAAATCATCAGCGGCATGGGCGTCTCGGACAACTCGGCCGCCGTGGGCGTGCTGGCCTCCCTGCCGGAGGTGTTCAGGCGGCTGGAGCTGGCATTTGAATCGGACATCGTCCTGGTTGCCCCCAGTCATAGCCTGGCTCAGGGAAACCTGAGAGGTATCCGCCGGTTGCTGCAGACATGGCCCGCACCGATTAGAGGGGCCATCTGCCTGGAAAGTGTGGAACTGGGGCGACTCAATTACTATTCCGATGGTATGATCCGGGGTGAGATCAGTTGCAGTATCGCCTCCGAAAAGCAATGGGGTCGACACCACCAACCCAATGCGATCATCGTCATCAACGAAGTAATCAATGCGATCCTTGGACTGCGCTTGCCCCAGAAACCGCGAACACAGATCGTCATCGGCAAGATCTCCGGCGGTTTCAACCACGGGAAGATCGCCTATGACGCCAAGATTGGTTTCGAGATTCGAAGCGATTCCGATAAGATGGTCAAAGAACTCTATAGCGATATCCGAGATATCGTCGAAGGGATCAACAAGGCCTTCGCTGTCGAACTGAAGCTCAACCGCATCAGCAATCTTAATGCCACCCGTTTGCCATACAATCACCCGCTGGTCAAATGCGCCTCCCGGATTTTGAGTCGCCTGGGGGTGGAAGCCGTGAGCGAACCCAGTGAAACGGCCTTGTCGATCTTTTTGCAGCGGGGAATTCCGGCAATCACGTTAGGATTGACCCGTGGAGACAATTATCATCAGGAAGGCGCCATGATCGAAATCGAGCCGATGTTCAAAGGCATATCTCAAATATCGGCACTGATCATGGCCATGGACAATGGGGTGTGCGATGAATAAAAAGTGGATCGAATCGAACACCTTTCACCATTCCGAATTCAAGGATATAGATTGCCTGGTTAAAGCCAAACAGCGGAAGAATATCTCGATTTCTTTATGTCTGCCCACGCTGAACGAGGAAAAGACCATTGCCAAAGAAATCGTCATCATGAGATCGGAACTCATGACGCGTTTCCCGCTTTTAGACGAGATCGTGGTCATCGATTCAGGCTCGACGGACAAGACCCGTCAGATTGCCCGATCGTATGATGTAACCGTATACAAGTCCGATGAAATCCTGCCGCATTTGGAAAAATACAAAGGCAAAGGCGAAAACCTGTGGAAGGCACTGTTTGTGACCCGGGGGGATATCATCATTTACATCGATGCGGACATCAAAAACATCCACCATCGTTTTGCATACGGGCTGCTGGGACCATTGCTGCTTTCAGATCGCATCCGTTTTACCAAGGCGTTTTACGACCGCCCCATCTCGCTGGGAGATAACAAATTGCGCCCTACCGGCGGGGGACGGGTCACGGAATTGGTGACACGGCCGCTGTTTTCGCTGTTCATGCCTGATCTGACCCAGTTTCTGCAACCCCTTTCCGGTGAATACGCAGGATATCGCAGCATCTTCGAAAACATTCCCTTTCATATCGGGTATGGGGTGGAAACCGGCATGCTGATCGACATCAACGAAAAATGGGGTCTGGATGTGATGGCCCAAGTCGATCTTGATCGGCGGGTCCACAAAAACCAGGATACGAAGGCACTGGGGCGGATGGCATTTGTAATCATTAAAACCTTCCTGAACCGTGTCCAGAAGTTAAACCGGGTGAAAATCAACCAGGAAGTCTTCGATGAAATGATTCAGTACACCATGGCCCGGGACACGCTTCAACCAGAAACACATTTTCTCGAACAGCACGAGCGACCGCCAATCATTCAGATTCCTGAATATATCGAAAAATACGCTAATGACCAATAAACCTTGGACATGATCGATCCGGCATGCTAATTCGGCTCCGGTAAAACTGACCACCAGCACCATAGATTGGCGTGTTTCAGGACAAGGAAGGATTTGGTATGGGCGACAAAAAGATAGCCGGATACGTCAAATCGGAAAATGTGATCGGGTTTGTGGTGGCGTCTCTGCTGGTCGGATTTGTGGCGGGTGTGGCCTTTGGTATTTATAAAAGTGGAACGATAGCCGATCCCCATCAATCGGAACCTTCGGCGGGGATGGATATCGAGCGGCAACAGGCTATTGACGTCCTCAAGGCCCAGACCGAGAAAAATCCCCAGGATATCGCTGCGTGGGTCGGGCTGGGACATCAATACTTCGATGCCAATTTCACGGACGAAGCCATCGCCGCCTATGAAAAAGCGCTGGCCATAGAGCCGGAAAATGCCGATGTATGGACGGATCTGGGTGTCATGTACCGAAGAAGCGGCAACCCGGAAAAAGCGGTGGATGCCTTCGACCGGGCCATGAATATCGACTCAACCCATGAGATTTCGCGATTCAACAAAGGCATCGTCCTTTTTCATGACCTCAAGGACGAGAAAGGGGCCCTGACGGCTTGGGAATCGCTACTGGCAATCAACCCGAAGGCGAAGTCTCCCGGCGGCCAGACGGTTCGGGAATTGGTTGATCACCTCAAGCAGAAACACCAGGATTGAATATGAGCAAATCGATTTGCAACCAGTCCACACTAATCAGAAAGGGCAGGGTGTTCGATATTTTTACCGAGAATATCACCCTGCCCAACGGCGTCACCCTGGATATGGAGATTATCCGTCATCCCGGTGCGGCCGCTATCGTACCGTTTTTGGATGACCATACGGTTTTACTCCTCAAACAGTACCGCCATGCGCTAGGCGGTTTTATTTGGGAGGTTCCGGCAGGGACATTGGATCCGGGCGAAGATGCCCGCCAGTGCGCCGAACGCGAATTAATCGAGGAAACCGGGTATGCCGCTCGGCATTTTGAAATGCTGGCCGAAATTACCCCGCTTCCAGCCTACTCGGACGAACGCATTTACCTCTTTCTGGCTACAGGTCTCACTCAGGCGGCACAGAACCTGGATGAAGACGAACTGCTCTCTGTCCATCGGATAGACTTGAGCCATGCCATGAAAATGATTCTACAAGGGGAGATACAGGACGCCAAAACCATTGCAGGACTGCAACTGGCCGCACACCAATCAGCCTGATCCGAAATATGAAGGCAGTGAAAGATCAGGTGCCGGTCTGATCCCACCCCCTGAGCCCGCGCATCAAACACAGCAACCCCAGACAAGTCAGTACTCCCGAAATACAGCCCGTGGCCAGGATGCCGCCAGCCTGCCATATCGCTCCGCCCATCAACGCCCCTATCACTCGCCCGATACCTGCTGTGGCAAAAAAACCGGACATCATCGTTGCCCGGAAACCCGGCAGGATTTCGGTGCACAGGGACAAGCTGGTGACCAGAGTGAATTCATAAATGAAAAAAAGAATGGCCAAACCGGACATGGCCGCCGTCAGGGATGTATCCAGAAAAGGCAATGCAAAGTAGCTCAGAACGGACAGGCTCAAACCGACAGCCAGCGCACGCTTTAAACCGAATCGGTCGGAAATGGCGGCGGTAAGGCCTTCCCCAGCCAGTTCAGCCACCCCGATAAGGCTGGTTCCCAATCCCAGGGCCACGATGCCCAGGCCAAAACTATTCTCCAGCCACGCCCCGTATACCACAAATAGATTGTCGTTGGCCGCACTGACAAAAAACACATAACCCAGGACGCCCCATGCGGTTTTGTTTGAAATCAGCCGCGAATAGGTGCCAAGGTATTCCGATGGCGTTACTTTTCGGAGCGGGAGTTCAGATTCTTTGGGGATGATAAAAAAAAGGGCAATGGCTCCGATGCATCCCAATCCACCCATAACCAGAAATGGCGATTGCCACCCATACCTGTCCATGAGAATTGCCACCAGAGGGATGCCGATCAGGGTGCTGGCAGACCATGAGGTCTCCATGATACCGATCACCAACGCCCGTCGGCGATAGGGCACCCGGCTGCCGACCCAGGCCTGCACGGCCGGATCGAAAATACTCTTGCCCAGTCCGGCCAGAAACAAGGCCACCAGGACGACTGCATAAATAGGAAAAATTGCTGCAGCCAGCATGCCGGTCGCCAGCATGGCTATCCCGGCGATCATCATTTTTCGGTAACCCAGTCGATCGGACAGCGGACCGATCAGTGCACCCAGCAGGGACGTCACCTGATTGATGGCGATGAGCGACGTGATGGCCGACAGGGACACGCCAAGCCCCCTGCTCAGCACCGGCGCAAAAGGGTAGGCAAAACGCCTGGCGGTATTGAATACCAGGCGGAAAAAAGTAGTTCCTGCAATGGGCAGGAAAATAGATGGTCGGTTAGTCGAGTGTGTTGGGTTCATTGGATTTTGGGGTTCCATTGAGATGGTAGCTCATCGAAAACCGATGGCATTCGTTCCGCCCTAAATGCCCACAGCCTATAGCCTACCGACCTACTATCACTTTCAGTTTTTAGAAAAGCGGGCCGCCACGATCCGGTCGATGTGCTCGCGGTCGAACGTGTAGCGGGTGTTGCAGTGGTGGCAGCGGATCTCTACGGGGAAGGGGCCTTTTTCCTGAATATCTCTCAATTCGTCGATTGGCAGCAGGGTCAGCACGTTGCGGATCTGGTCCCGGTTGCAATGGCAGGTGAAGGCAACTTCCCGTTGGTCGATGAAACGGGGGGCATAGTCCCCGAAATGGGTCCTTACCAAGCCCTCCAGTTCGGTTCCTTCAGCCAGAACGGCACCGATGGATGGCAGCTCCACAACCCGATCTTCGATCTGTCGGACCACCGCATCGTCGGCGTCGGGCATGGCCTGCAGGAACATGCCGCCGGCTGCCGCCACATTTCCCTTGCTGTCGAAATTGACGCTGAGGCTGAATGAGGTGGGGATCTGCTCCGAGGTGAGATAGTAATGGGCCAGATCCTTGGCCAGACTGCCGTGGGCCATCATCACCTTGCCGGTAAAGGGTTGTTTGGCATTGGCCAGGGTGCGGGTCACCGAGATAAACCCGGCTCCGAAAAATGGAGAGAGGTTGAAGTTTTCCAGGGGTTTTTCAACAGGGATGGGCACATTTTTTAAGAACCCACGCACTTCGCCGATGGCATTGGCTTCGACAACCAGGCCTTTGACGGGTCCGGAGCAGTCCACCTGCAGACATAGTCGGTCTTTCCCCTTGAGGCCGGCACCCATCAGGCAGGCCCCCAGATAAGCGTGGCCGAGAACCAGCGTCTCCAGGATGCCCAACTCGTGGTTCCAGCGCATCTGGTTGATCATCCAGCTACCGTTGAGCACGGTTCCGCGAATGGTGTCATCGGCCATCAGGAAGGTCTGCAGGCAATCTTCTTCAGGTCGAAGAAGGTTCGCATGGCTGCTTCCAGGCTTTTTCTTTTCCATGGGTAGGGTTAACCCTTTTTTAGGTTTAACAAGGGTGTTGAAACACTATCTCACTTGGCCATACGGCGTTTTCAAAGTCGCCGTGTTCATTTCAAGCCCCATTATTTTCCGTGCACGGTTAATTCGACAGCTAACTTGTTCCCTATCCCTTATTTTAGAAAGGTTGGTGAGCAGTCCCGACGCTTCAATGGGTGATTCTTTGCGACTGTCCAGCAAGAGACGGTACCAGTAGGGGATGTCCGCTCCGTAACAGGAGACCAGGTCCATGGCATGTTTTCGGGCGGTTTTCAGCATCGCATCTCCGCGCTTTTGTTTTTCCATTTTTTTTTCCGGCTCGACGGTTGCATTCATCAGCGCCAGGAATTGGGTGAGTTCATGGTCAAGTTTGCGTTTGGTGATGTTGTAGCGAACGATGGGCTTGATCCACAGTCGGGCGATGATATATCCCAGCAGGCCGGCAATGAAGCTGGCGCCGGCGGCAATCAGCAGTGGTGAATCCAATGGATATCCTTTTTAACCGGCGTGCCGGGTACGAAAGCGTTGATACTCGACCATGCGGGCCGCGGCCTTTACCGCCTGTTCCGGTGTTTCGTAGAATACGCCCTTGAGGGTATGCCCTTTTACCCGATAGACCGTGGCATCTTTTTCATCGGTGAGCAGGCTGACCCCGAAAACCGGCTTACCGTATTTTTCCATCAGCCGGACAATCTGTTCGATGTAGCTGTTTTCGAAATCGGAAAATGCATCCACGGCGTCTTCAAGGAATTCCCGCGTATATGACGGGTCCGCATTTCCCACCGAATCGGCCAGGCGTTTGAGAAAAATTCGGCGGCCGAGGATACCCAGATTGATGATTGCGTCACAGCCTTCCCATTGCAGCAGGGCCTCCATGACGGTCAAAGGGATCGATAGGTCATTTTCTCCCACCAGATCGATCGGGTTGGATCGGCTCCAATATGGGGGTAGAATCCGGTCGATGCGGGCAATCAAATCTGGAGAGAGTTCCGGCACCGACAGGTCGAACTGGCTGCACAGATCGGCGGTGACGACCCCCCATCCCCCCCCCAAGGTCATGATGGCAATCCGGTTTCCCCGGGGCAGGGGCAGGGAAGAAAAAGCGGCGGACAGGTCCAGCAGTTCCATGGGCTGATCCACCTTGACAATGCCCGCCTGGCGGCAGACGGCATCGAACAAGCGGGCGTTGGATGCCATGGCCCCGGTATGACTGGCCGCGGCCCGGTTTCCCGCACGGGTCTGTCCGCCCTTGAGCATCACGATGGGTTTTTTCTGGCTCACCCGGCGGGCACTTTCAAAAAAGCGGCGACCCTGCTTCACGCTTTCGATATAAATCATCACGGTTCGGGTGAGGCTATCCACTTCAAAGCCTTCCATGTAGTCCTCGATGGTGATCATGGCTTCGTTGCCGGATCCGGAAAACGCACGAATGCCGATACCCTGCTCTTCGGCAAAGGCGAGCAGCTGGGTTCCCATGTTTCCTGACTGGGCCACAACGGCAGTTGAACCGGCCATGGGATGGACCGCTGTTCCCGTACAGAAAAAATGGATATGGGGATTGCAGATCCCCATGGTGTTGGGTCCGAGGATCAGAATGCCGGCGGCGCGGGCCTGGTCGACCAGCAGCTTTTCCAGCGCTTTGCCCTCGATACCGGTTTCACCGAAACCCGATGTGATTAATACTACGTTTTTAATCCCTTTGGCCTTGAGCTGGGGGATCAGGTTAACGATGCCGGCGGCAGGCACGGTGACCACCGCGAGATCCACTTCCCCGGGAATCTCCTCCACTGATTTATACGCCGGTTTTCCGGCGATGACGCCTCCTTTTGGATTGACGGCATAGACCTCGCCTTTGAAACCGCCGCTGATGGCATTGCAGATCAGCATGTGTCCCCACTTGCCCATTTGGGAAGATGCACCGATGAAGGCCACCGAACGGGGATAGAACAGCGAGTGGATGGCCGGTGGCGGGACCGGGTGGGCATCCGTTGTCACACGTTCAGGTTCGGCCAGGGTGATCAGGGCATCAACGGCCGTGAGCGCTCCGGTTGCCGTGGCAATGAGTGGATTGATGTCGATTTCGGCAATTTCGGGAAAATCGGCAGCGATGGCGGAAAGCCCCATCAGTGTATCCAGAAGGACTTCACGATCCACTGCCTTTTCTCCGCGAAATGGCCCCAGCAGCGAGCGGGACCGGATGGATTCGATCATGTCCGTCGCATCTTGACGGGTCAGCGGCGCCAGCCGAAAGACGACGTCGGACAAGGCTTCGGTCAGGATGCCGCCTAATCCAAAAAGAATCGCCGGACCAAAATGGGGATCACGGAAAAGGCCGGCCACGAATTCCCGGTTTCCGCGAATTTGAGGCTGTACCAGAATTTGCGCCCCGGACGCAGCCTGAAGGATTTGCTCCGCCGCAGACCCTACGGTTGTTTCATCGGCCAGATTGAGGTGAACCAGACCGGCCTCGGTTTTATGGAGAAGGCCTTCGCCTATTCCCTTGAGGACCACGGGAAATTTCATATCGGCGGCTGCCGCTACAGCCTCTGCAGCCGTGGCCACAATCGTTTCCGCAACCACCGGCACGCCATAGCTGCCCAATATTTTTTTCGACTCAACTTCGGTTAAAGCCCCTATGCCGGATTCGAGGGCATTTTTTACAAATTCATTCAGGTCCACGTTGTCATCTCCTGAGCACTTTCGGTTTGGAGTCCTGTATCCAGAGCCGTCCCTTAACGATCAATAAAACCGGTCACTATCTACTTGAGGCCGTTGGACAAGGTCAAGGTTTAGTTGAACCTTCAATACTGAATAGGCTGGCTGATGGCCACGGGTTGCTCAATGAATGACTGATAGCCGAAATCATCGAAATAGACATTCAGGGAGCCTTTGCCGAAGGTGTGGAGGCCGAGGGTGGAGCCCAAACCATCAATCGATGCTTCCGAGCTGCGGATAAGGGTATTCGGTTGGTCGAGGGAGTCAACCAGACCGACAGTCCCGACGGAACTATTGATCACGTCCCATTGAATCAATTGGAAATAGTCCTTATCAGCTGTCAAAGGATCGCCTTCGTCCGGCGGCCAGTTCAATTCCGGGGGATCGATCGGATAGGGCCGTTTTTCACCATCGAGCGGGTTGGTGTTTGGCGTGCCGCAACCGGATGCAGTACCATAATAGGCTTTGATAAAATGTTCCTTGGCAGAATAGCCGGCGCACTTGACAACCACAGACTTTCCATTGATGGCGATTTGCTCCTGACCACCCACATCAAATATTCCATTCACCTTATCTAAAAGTATCGTTCCGGATGCATTATCCTCGCTTGTCCAATTGCCTGAAGATACAATCGGAGAACCATAAACAGTTGCCGAGGCTCCACTGCTGACCCCATAAATTCGATCTTCATCGATGATGCTGTCCGATCCAACCCCATATTGGAATTCTATTGCCGATGATTCCTTGAAACGGGCCAAAAGGGTGGCATTTGAGACATCAAATTCATCGGCAACGATTTCAATATTATTGATGCTGCAGAAGTTTGCTTCCGATACTTCAAACCTTATTTGAAACGCTAAAGTATTTTCATAAATGCTAATATCATATTCATTTCCTTCTAAAATTGGCAGGAATTCACCATTGTTTATGGAGATATTAAGAGATGGGCAATCGGTGGTAGACCATTTCAGCTTTAGTTTCTGGTAATCACATGGAATTTCGGGAACTGGCGAAAGGTCGATTGATGTTGATACCCTTTTTCCTTCAACGATTTCCGGCCAATCCGATGCAGTGTCCGTTATTTCCTGTGTGCTTAAAAACAGATTGACATCTGATAACTTTTTATATGCCAACCATTGCTTATCAGAGTCATTATTTCCTGTGGACTGCCATAGGATAATGGCTTGAACCTTATCACCCCTGAACGGCTTAAGCCCATTGTAAATGTTGTCAATGGCGACTGTATTGCCGATTGGCGCACTCCGCTGAAATGACAATCCATAGGTTTTATCACCACCGTCGGTCAAACGGAAACTGATTCCCGCCGTGTAATAGTCGGGTAATACCGGTTCATACCCAACTTTGACCTGCGTATCGAGTTGATCGGGATTGAATCTTCCGGCTCCGACATTAAGCTCGATCAAACTGGCACTGGGGGTGTCGACGCCAGACTGGGTGATTCCCGTGACCCTGAGTACGTTGTTACCCCCGACATCCATTATCTCATGGGTGCCGAGCACAGATTCGTTCCACTTGTCCAGGTTATCGAATCTTTCTTCAAAGACGATGCGCTGGGGCTCTTTCTCCTCGGGAATCTGGACATGATACACGATGTCGCGGGACGCCATCATATCGCCGCTGCCCACCGTACCGGTGGATGTGATTTTGACGAATTTTTTCAGCCGGATGTCTTCGTCCGCGGTCAACAGGATATCTGAAAAACCAAGGCTATCGGTTCGTTTGATGCCGATAAGAATATCTGCATCCCGGTTATTTTCACGGTAGGTGTAAGAGTTTCCTCCCAGTTCAAAGGAACCGTTTCGGTCCGGAAACATGTCGCCGGATCCCGGCGACAGGGAAAGATCGCCGCCGTCTGAAACGGTCTGCCCGGATGGGGCTCGGGCGACCGGGTAAACCGGCGTATCTGCTGCCACGGTCAGCGCCGGTGAAGTCACAAAGATAACCTGCTGTCCTGCAAGGTCAACGGAGGGAGCCGATGAAAAAGAATAAATGGTGTCTTCGATGCTCAGCCTGCCTGCTCCAGGAAAGGCATATCCGGATGCCAGGCCGCCATAAAAGCGCGTTACCAATGTGGTGGTATTCGTGTGATCACCCACAACCGAAAAGGTGTAAGGGTTGACGGACACGGTGAAGGTTCCCTGATTCTCCTGCAACTGGTAGGGAAAGCCATGGAGGTCGTTCAACGCCGAATATTTGGCGGCTTCCCCGGTAGCATTGAGATATTGGCTGGCTGCGTAGCGCATACCGGATTCTGCCAGATAATAGGCCTGGGCAGATCTGCCCAAGGCGGTTCGATGCAACTGGGAGGAACTGATCATCGGTACGATGGCTGCTCCCAGGGCGGCAAATACCAGGATGGCGATGATAATTCCGATCAGCACGCTTCCATCGGTTTTATTGCTGGACAGGGTATCCGCTTTTGACGGAAGAATCCATTTTGTTTGTTTGATGCACCGAACCACCCACAATAGTGGTATCAAAATAAGAATCCATCGCATTAACGTTCGGATGCATGTGAAGCTGGAGTCAACTGAGCCAGGCAGCATTGTTGAAATAAAGCAGGAGTATTGATCGACGGTAGGTGGGGCGACGGGCAGGGTTACGGCGCTGCCGCCATAATTATCGTTGTTCCTCAGATGAACCAGGGTTGATGCATCCACGGTACTGCCGGCAACGTCCTTGGGGGAAAGCTTCAAGGAAAACTGAATGGTGGAAAGTTCTCGGATGTCAGCCCCATTCCAAACATGGCTGCCCTGAAAATAATTCAGGGTGAATGACTCCACACTGTCGGTCAGAATGTCACCGTTGTTCTCCAGATCGGCGTCTGAAATGGGTCCTTCCATATTGTTATACAGCTTGATGGTATCATCTACCTTTGCGATGGCTCGTGGCTGACCTTCCGCCGAGTAATAGGCGATATAAGGCCGGGAATTGTCCTGAAAGCTGATATCGGTCAACTCCAGCAGTTCCCGCTGGATACGGGTTGCCGCGAGCTGGATTTTCTGGGAAAGGCCCACATTTTCCCGGACTACGGCATAGCTGCTGAAGGCGGACACCATTCCCATGCCGGCGATTGATGCGAGAATTCCGGCAACCACCAATGAAATGATGATTTCGATCAGCGTAAAGCCGGCATCACATCTCCGTCGGTATTGTTTGGAATTTGCAGTCATGGCCGGTTTCATTTGATGCATCAGCTTATTATCGGGCAAACAGAGAGGTTAAAGAATGGTCGCCCGATGAAATCGTCACTTTCAATATCATGCAATTGGTGTTGCAGTCGGTTTCTGTCCGGGTGGTGTCGAACAGGATGTATTTGCTGTCGATTAACGTATAGGTGCCGTAAAAACCGCCTTCAACCCGCGTTTTAAACGTATCGAGAGGGTTATTGTCGGTGAGCAGCAACTGTTTGTAGTCTGCGCTCATGTTTTCAAAGATTCCTTGCAGGGCCATGCCTTCCTGCATGGATAAAAGGGGCTCCGCACTTCTTGATATGCTGGTTCCCATGAACTGCACCAGCATGACCGACAGGAGGGCGGCTACGGTCAGGGTGACGATAATTTCGATCAGGGTAAACCCCGACTCGTCGGATCGCCTGGGTTTCATGGGATAAATCCAGTGTTCCGGGTAACGCTTAGGGTTGTGGTCGCTCCGCTGTCTGCCGCCAGTGTCAGGGTTAAATCGCTATCCCGTAGAATCGTCCCATGGGTATCGGAACAGGGACGGCCCCGGCTGTCAAAGGAAATGAGTGTCTCTGTTGGCGTTAACTTCAATTTATGCGTCGCAAGATCCACGGTGTCGGACTCCTCGCCCGGTAGTTTTTTATTGGCGGGATCCCCTTCGACGAAAAGCCAGTATAACCGCCCGGAGGCATCACCGCGTATTCCCCAGATTCGATCGGAATTCATGGCCCGGGATTGGGCATAGCGGATGTGGGATTTGATGACCTCGGTCTGGGCCAGAAGGTCGGTCTGGCCGATATCGCTGCGGCCAACAATAATAACACTGATAATGCCGATGATCACCAGAACCACCAGGACTTCAAGGGGGGTAAAGCCGCTGATCCGGTTTTTTTCATTACCATGGTCCATGATGGATTAATACCAGATCTAAAGTTATAATTAAAACGTTAAATCCATGAAAGTGGGTTCAACCGCCATTATCCCGATGTTGCTTCAACGCTTTGAAGTTGCTATTGATTTATCGACCCGGTTGAAAATGGTCATTGAGCGGACGGTTATCGCGACCATCGGGCTGACCTGTTTAATGCAAAAGATGGTGGATTGATGAGAACAGACAGAGCAACTTACCATCTACATCTGGAACCGGAATGGTATCGGGTGGTTCTGGTGGGCCTGTTGTTTCTGGTTACACTCTTGATTATTTACTGGCCCAGTTTTACCGGAGAATGGCACTACGATGACTATTATAACATTTTAGAGAACAAGAATGTTCAAATCGAGTCGCTCGATGCAAAATCCCTGAGAAAAAGCCTTTACCTCGGAGACCCGGAACACGGCGGGCATCTGAGCCGACCGCTGGCCTATTTCAGCTTTGCGATCAACTATTATTTCGGGAAAAAACAGGTGGTCGGCTACCATATCGTCAATTTCGCCATTAATCTGTCTGCCTCCATTTTTCTTTATCTGTTTATACAGCACACCTTGAACCTGCCGCTCCTGAGGTTGAAGTTCGGGAGCGTTTCCCATCCGGTTGCCTTGCTGGCCGCATTCATCTGGGCCATTCACCCTATTCATGTCACCGCGGTCACCTATATCGTCCAACGCATGGCGTCTTTGGCCGGATTGTTTTACATTTTTACCCTATATAGTTATGCAAGGGGCCGAACGACTGAATCGAGCCTTGGAAAATGGGCGTGGTTGGCTGCTGCTGCATTGAGCGCGTTGCTGGCCTTGGCGACCAAACAAAACAGCGCCATGATTCCCCTGTCCCTCTTTTTCTATGAATGGATCCTGGTTCAGGGCGTTGGTCGCTTAAGTTTGAAAAAGACACTGGCGTTCGGATTTCCGGCTCTGGCGACGCTGGCCCTCATAGGATGGTTTTCTTTAAACCCGGAGACGTTTTTAGGCAGCTACGCAAAAATCAGACCATACACCCCCCTTGAACGGGTGCTGACCCAGCCGAGAGTGATCTGGCAGTATCTATCGCTGCTTTTTTATCCTACGCAATCCCGCCTGACCCTCCTTCACGACATTGATTTTTCGACGTCGTTGGTGTCTCCCTGGACAACGCTTCCGGCCATGATCAGTTTGGTTCTCATCTTTATCGGTGCCTTGTTTTGGGGCGCACGCCGGCAGCCTTTGGCAGCGTATTGCATCATCTTTTTCCTGATCAACCATGCGATAGAAGGTTCCTTCCTCAATCTTGAACTGATTTATGAGCATCGAAATTACCTTCCCTCCATGATGCTCTTTATCCTTCCTGCGATACTTGTTGTCCGGGCGATAGGCTATTTTTCCTATGCTCAACGCCTGCAACGGGGTCTGCTCAGTGGACTGGCGCTCTTTTTTTCTGTAATTGGTCACACGACTTATGGATATAATTCGATTTTCAGCAACGACCGGTTGATGTGGGCCGATAACATCGCCAAATCGCCCGGTTTGAGCATCCCGTATAACAATTATGGGAGCCGCCTATGGGAACAGGGGCTTTTTGAAAAAGCGCTGGAATCGTATACCCGCGCAAAGGTTCAGGATCGCTACTTTAACCTGATTCAAAAAGGAATGGTGCACTACAACATCGGTCTTTATTATTCTCTGGTGGCCAATGACCCGGAAACTGCCTTGGGTTATTTTGAAACAGCGCTGGCCATTGCGCCCAACAACCGAAAAATCCGGCTGGAATATGAAAAATCGCGGGGGCATAGTGGGGACTTTATCATCAGAATCGGCGGTTCGGAAAAGTAGAGGCTGTCATGGGCCGATTGCTGGCTGCCAAAAAAGAACGCACAGGGAAGTCGTTTATAAAAGAGACTATGAAGACGATAACCGAGTTCTGTGGTCACGTCTGCTGTTTCGTTTAAAGGCAAACCCTGAAAAAAAGAAAAGGTTACGATTTCGATGTCGTAACCTTCTATCTTAAAATGGTCGGGACAGCAGGATTTGAACCTGCGACCCCAGCGTCCCGAACGCTGTGCTCTACCAGACTGAGCCATGTCCCGATGGGTGGTCCTTGTATGTCAAGGCATGTCAAAAGTCAATAGCTTGAAGATTGATTGTGATGCCTTTTTAGCGAGTAAAAGGGTTGTCCAGAACGATGGTTTCATCTCTTCCCGGCCCAACCGAAACGATCTGAATCGGCACGCCGGTCAACGTCTCGATACGGGCCAGATATTGCCGGGCGATCTCGGGCAGATCCTCATAGCGTCGAATACGGCGAATAACTTCGCGCCATCCGGGCATGGTTTCATAAACCGGTTTACAGGCGGCCAGGTGATTGAGATTGGCCGGCACATCGTTGATGCGTTTGCCATCGTGTTCATAAGCGGTACAGATTCTAAGTTCATCAAGTTCGCCGAGTACATCGAGTTTGGTAATGGCCAGACCGGTGAGCCCGTTGAGCCTCACCGCATTGTTCAGGATCACCGTATCCAGCCAGCCGCAACGTCGTCGTCGGCCGGTGGTGGCGCCAAATTCAGCCCCGGTTTTTTGAATTTTGTTGCCGATATCGTCAAACAGCTCAGACGGGAACGGTCCGGCGCCCACACGGGTGGTGTAGGCCTTGACGATGCCGATCACGCCGTTGATATCCTTTGGGCCGACGCCGCTCCCACAGCAGGCATTGCCGGAGGCGGTATTGGAAGAGGTGACAAATGGGTAGGTGCCGTGATCAATGTCCAGGTGGGTTCCCTGGGCGCCTTCGAAAAGGATCTGTTTTCCGGCTCTACCGGCCTTTTGCAGGGCCATGGAAACATTGGTGACATAGGGCTTCAATCGGTTGGCGAATTGAGTATACTTTTTTAAAATCGACTCGAGATCAACGGTTTCGGTGCCGAGGAATTTTTCCAGGTAAAAATTCTTTTCAGGAACGATGGCCTGCAGGCGCTCGTTGAAGGATTCCGGGTCGATCAGATCCACAAAACGAACACCGCGCCGGGTGGCTTTGTCCTCGTAACAGGGTCCGATCCCCCGACCGGTGGTACCGATTTTTTTATCTCCCTTCAACTTTTCACGACCGTGGTCGACCAACTTGTGATAGGGCAAAATTACGTGGGCCCGGTCACTGATCATGAGAATGTCAGGGCCTACGGCAATTCCTTTGGATTCCAGGTAATCAATCTCTTCGATCAAGACCTCAGGGTCCACAACGACTCCGTTGCCGATGACGCAGACTTTCTTCTGAAGGATTCCGGACGGGATTAAGTGGCTGATAAATTGTTCGCCATCCACCACCATGGTGTGACCGGCGTTGTTGCCTCCCTGGAACCGCACCACCACGTCGGCGTTGGCGGCCAGGAGATCCACGATTTTACCTTTTCCCTCATCACCCCACTGGGTCCCAACAATTACGATATTTGCCACGAAATGCTCCTTCATCGATAATCAACGGAAACGCGTAAACCCATGCCGACCTTTTGTTTCAACTTGCCTTGCGTCGGTTGCGGAAAAACGCCTGGATCACAAACCGGCATCGGTCCTCGCAAATTCCCTTTACGATCTCTACCTGATGGTTGAGTCGGGCGTCTTGACCGAGGTGGTAAAGGCTTCCGGCTGCGCCCCATTTCGGGTCGGCCGCCCCGAACACGACGGCTTTTACCCGGGCATGAACAATGGCCCCCATGCACATGGCACAAGGTTCTATGCTAACATAGAGCGTAGTGCTTAACAAACGATAATTTTGAATCTCCCGGGCGGCTGCACGAAGGACATTTATCTCCGCATGGGCCGACGGATCGCAATTGCTTATGGTTCGGTTGTGGTCCTTCGCGATCACTTGATTGTCGGCATCTACGATAACCGCGCCCACCGGCACCTCACCCATTTGGCCGGCGACAATGGCTTGATCGATGGCCATCTTCATGAAGTGTTCGTATCGGGAATCCATGGCAAGGCAGTTACCTGTTATTTTTGTTTTCATCAATAAATATTTCAAGAATACATTGACATGGTCAGCGGTTTGGCTTAAAAACCACTCCAACTTTTTAGCGCCCGTAGCTCAGCTGGATAGAGTGCCGGACTACGAATCCGTAGGTCGCAGGTTCGAATCCTGCCGGGCGCGCCAGAAAATTCAAAGGGGTCACCGTATTTGCGGTGGCCCCTTTTCTGTTGGTAAGTCTTCCTTTTTCAACCGTTGATCGTAAAGTGCGTCAACGTCGGAGACGTCTATTTATGGATTTCCGCGCCGGTCGGATGGTTTAGTCTTTTTAGGCGAAAGAAAGGCAAAAGCTCCCTTACTGGAATGATTATTTGCCCTGGGTTTGGGTGCGCGTCGCTGCACTACAGGGCGCGGGCGATTGGCGGAGGCTTGATTTATATTCCCGTGGGATACCCGGGGGGCATCATAGTTGAAATCAGCCAAGGTACGCTGCTCCACGCTACTGCCGATGGCCCCATTGATGGCCCTCACCATCTGGGTGTCCTCCTTAGTGACCAGGGTAAATGCATCTCCACTGCGCTCGGCCCGACCCGTGCGGCCGATACGGTGGATATAAGCTTCGGGGGTGGAGGGAATATCGTAATTGATGACATGGGAAACATTGGAGACATCAATGCCTCGGGCCGCAATATCCGTGGCCACTAGAATTTGATATTCTCCAGAGCGAAAACCGTTCAACGCCGCCTGGCGACGCCCCTGAGACAGATTGCCCTGTAGTGAGGTGGAGCGGTAGCCGGCCTTGGACAGCTTTTCCCCCAGGCTCTTGGCACGATGTTTGGTGCGGGTAAACACCAGGACCGACCCGGTTTGCGTATTGCCCAGCAGCTTGATCAACAGGGCCGTTTTCAAATGCTGGGCGACCGGGAACAGGGCATGGCTGACGGTATCCGCGGGAGCCGTGGTTCCGATCTGAACCGTAATCGGATTATGCAGAACGTCATTTGCCAGGCGACTGATCTCTTTGGGCATGGTGGCCGAAAAGAGCAGGGTCTGGCGTTTTTTGGAAGGGACGTGGGTCAGAATGCGGCGAATGTCCGGGAAAAAACCCATGTCGAACATCTGATCGGCTTCGTCTATAACCAACACATCCAGTCGGGAAAGATCGACTGTCCGTCGACCGATATGATCCAGCAGCCGGCCGGGACAAGCCACCACAATATCCGCACGTTTGAGATCCTGGATCTGGGGATTGATCCCCACGCCGCCATAAACCACGGCGCTGCGCAAGCGTGTTTGGCGCCCCAAGATCTTGATCTCGCCATGAATCTGTTCGGCCAATTCACGAGTGGGAGCGATGATCAGCGCACCGATTCGATTGCGGGGGCCATCGATCAGCCGGTTCAGAATGGGCAATACAAAAGCAGCCGTTTTACCCGTACCGGTCTGGGCCAGCCCCATTACATCGCGGCCCTTCAGGACCTCGGGAATGGCTTTTTCCTGAATGGGTGTGGGCGTGCCATAACCCGCTTCCGTTGCACCTTCGGCAACAGCGGGATGAAGTGAAAACGTTTTAAAATTCAAAATATAGGTTCCTTACCAAAAAGATCAATTCCATTGAGCACGGATTGCATTTCTACGGAATCCTCGTTCCCATGCGCCTGCGTGGGAATGCTTCCGTGCTCATTAATAATTAGATAAACCCGCGGACAATTCCGGGGTTTACAAAGTTTTCGTTTGTAATCGGGGATTTTCGCGGTGGGAGTTTCCAGGGGCATCCAGCCTATACCGGTTAGTATGCCCCCTTTTTTCAGAGAAACAAAACGTTAGCTTACGGTGACGTTGACGGCGGAAGGACCTTTTGGGCCTTGCGCGATGTCAAATGTCACTCGGTCGCCTTCGCTCAGGCTTTTGAAACCGGTGGCGTTGATGGCTGAATGATGAACAAATACATCCGGTCCATTTTCCTGTTCGATGAAGCCAAAACCTTTTTGGTCGTTAAACCATTTTACGATGCCATTGGGCATGATAACATCCTCCTTTCTTAAAATTATTCAAAATCTTAACTCTGGAGGATGCTTCAAAGGCGTACTGAATTTTCCTGCAGAAAAAAATCGTCCCGTATTACGAAGGCGGAACCTTGTTGAATGCAGCTATAATAAACCTATTCAGGCTGAAAGCAAGTTAATTATTGAAATATAAAAAAATACCCACGTCTTGCCTCGACCATCATTAACAAGTCAAGTCGCTAAATTTACCGAGAAACGGGGAAAAAGTTTAAGAATATTTCCCCAGCACCGATATCACCTTCAGGTTTCTCGTATTTAAGAAAAGGTTGCTATTGAAATGATTCTGTTGCGACACCCGATCTCTTTCCAAATTATTGACGGTATCGAGCTGCCGTCAACCCATTTTCTCTTTGAATGAGAATCTACTGATGCGTAAAATTCTTATTGTCGATGATGAATCCCACCTCTCCCAAGAGTTGAGGTGTATGCTGGGCGCGATGTGCAATGATTGGAATATTGACTATTCCAACAACGGGCCAGATGCCCTTAGACGATTGGAATCAGAGGATGTTGACGTAATTGTTTCCGAAATGCGCATGTCCGGGATGGACGGTAAGGAACTGCTCACGCAAGTCCGTGAAAAATATCCCGAGATGGTGCGGATTGTCCTGTCGGCTTTTTCCGATCACAAAGCAATTATGCGCACCGTGCGCCTGGCCCACCAATATATTTCAAAACCATGCGATGCTGAAATACTCAAGACCATGATTGAAAGGGCATTTGCCCTCAAAACCCTGTTGAAAAACCAAAAGCTTAGACAGCTGATCATTAGAATGGAAGCCTTCCCGGGATTGCCTGCCACCTATGCACGGATTACAGAATTGCTCCACGATCCGGAAATACCCATTCAATCGGTGGGGAAAGTGATTGCCGAGGATATAGGGATGACCGTTAAAATCCTGCAACTGGTCAACTCCGCTTATTATGGAATCGCCAGGCGCGTAGCCGGCCCGGAGGAAGCGGTCGTCTTTCTCGGGCTGGACACCATCCGGGCATTGGTGCTGACCATCGGCCTCTTTTCCGGTTTCGAAGAAAGCGGTATTCCCAAACCGATGGTTGAGGATATCTATCGCCACAGCCTTAAAACCGGTACCCTGGCCAAAGCCATCGCTATCAAGGAAAAGATGCACAAGGATCAGGTAGAAGAAGCCTTCATGGCCGGTTTGCTACATGATCTGGGCAAACTAGTCATGGTCCACAACATGCCCGACCATTATGGCGAATTGCTTCAGGCCACCCTGGATAAAAACCTACCCATTCAGGATACGGAAATGAAAATCTTCGGCGCCACGCATGAACTGATCGGCGCCTACCTGATTGGATTATGGGGGCTTCCCGATTCCATCATGGAGGCGGTTGCCTTTCACCATTGTCCCGGGCAATGTCCGACAGCCGCATTTGATGCTTTGGGTGCCGTTCACGTGGCCGATGCCATGGCCCACGTGAATCCTCAGTTCGGCGGAGATATCCATGGAAATCGATTGTCCATGGAATACCTGGAGCGGTTTGGGCTTACCGATCACCTGGATGGCTGGATCGACCTAGCCCTGGAATCATTCGAATGAAACATGAAATTTTTGATGAAATCGATGGACAAAATGAAAATTGCTGATAAAATTCTGGCGTTGTCTGATCCGGTTGCCTCAACTTTCATGGGAACAGCCGGTCGGCCAAAGGGGGCCTTGGGTTCTTCCGGAAAGACAATAACTACCATGGATGCCAATGGCACCGTTGTACCTAAACCACATCTGGTAGGACGACATTATTATTGCACTAAACCGACGCTAATTATAAATTCATTATTTTATCACATCAATCATATGTCCCTATTGCCAGTCCGTTTATTGTTGCTCCCCAAGTGGCAATTGACGATTGGCACGTAAGCGCCATGACATCCATCGTTCAAGTCACTGCCGCAATTATCGTCAGTAATGGGAACATTCTGATCGCCCAGCGTCAACATAACGATCGATTGGCCGGGTTGTGGGAATTTCCCGGCGGGAAGATCGAGGCCGGGGAAACCCCTGAGCAATGTTTGAGGCGTGAGCTATGGGAAGAACTGGAAATGGATGCCGTCGTCGGCAATTACCTCGGGTCCAGCTATTACCATTACGATCACATCTCTATCGAATTGATGGCCTATCGGGCATTCTGGAGCGGCGGCCCGGTCAGGTTGTTTTCCCACCAGGATTTTCGATGGGTAACGCCGGACCAGTTGCCCCAATTTCCATTCACTCCGGCGGATCTTCCCTTTGTTCAACAGTTGGCCAGAGGGAACATTAATCTTAGCCAAGTACCCTGAACCAAGGCAAGGGTTGAAGTCCATGAGCGGGTCGGTTATAGGAGAATCGAATTGAAAACCATAAAACCCGAATCAAACATTTGTGGACGAAAACGAACCGCTCTGCCTATGACTTCAACGACTATCGCTTACCGTATGGGATGGCTGATCGACGGGACAGGCAATCCGGCTGTCGAAAACCGGATTATCACGATCAGCGCCGGCCGGATCCAGCAGATCCTGACCCCCAATGACCCGCAACCCCCGGAAATGACCATCGTCGATCTATCCGATTGCACGGTGTTTCCAGCCCTGATCGACAGTCACGTCCATCTGGTGATGTCCGGAACGACTGAACCGTCTATTCGCCAGGAACAACTAATGAGCACTTACGCGGACCGCCGTAAAACCATTGCGGAACATCTGCGCCAGCATCTGCTCTTCGGTGTGCTGGCTGTTCGTGACGGTGGGGACCACAATGGCGACACCCT
The DNA here is from genome assembly GCF_963664155.2 of uncultured Desulfosarcina sp. Classification (GTDB taxonomy): domain Bacteria; phylum Desulfobacterota; class Desulfobacteria; order Desulfobacterales; family Desulfosarcinaceae; genus Desulfosarcina. The sequence continues at coordinate 996,004 of NZ_CAXXXH010000002.1, read as the reverse complement.
GCGCTATAAAAGGGACACGGCCAACAACCCTCCGACGATGGTGACCATCGCTTCTCCCGGCCGGGCCCGCCACGCTCCGGGACGATACGGGAAGCTCATCGGCATTCCCGTGGAAGCGGGCATGACCCTGGAACAGAGTGCCATGGAGACGGATGCACAGCGAGACCACTTGAAACTGGTCAATTCCGGCCTCAACAGCCTGACCCAATTCGGCGTGGAATCTTCGCCCCAGTTTGATAAAAATGAACTGGCCGCAGCCATTATTGCGGCCCGGAGATGCGGGCAGCCCACCATGGTTCACGCTAATGGCTACCTGCCGGTAAAACTGGCTGTTGAGGCCGGATGTGACAGCATCGAGCATGGTTTTTTCATGGGCAGGGAAAATATGAGCCGCATGGCCGATCACGGCGTGGTCTGGGTGCCCACGGCTGTGACCATGAAAGCTTACGGCGATTACCTCAAGGCTCAGGGACACCGTAGCGATCCGTCTTTTGCCGAGGTGTCCCGTAAAAACCTGGGACACCAGTTGGAGCAGATCGACACCGCACGGCAACTGGGGGTAATACTTGCAGTGGGGACCGATGCAGGCAGTCCGGGGGTTCATCACGGACGATCGTTAAAAGAGGAGATTCAACTCTTTATATCCGCAGGGTTCAGCGTGGAGGGCGCCATTCGATGCGCCAGCCGGAACGGGGCACTGCTCATGGGACTGCCGGAAAGAGGTGAAATTGCCCCGGGGATGCGGGCGGATTTTCTTGCCGTGAAAGCGTCTCCCGAACATGTGCCGAACGCGCTTCATCAGATTGCTCATCGGGTAGTCGAGGGGCAAAAAATCGATCTGGACGGCACCGCCTGAAAGGTATCCGATCAACCGTTTACAATGGTGAGCCATTTCCGGGTTTCTTTTTGAGGGATTGAACTTTCAGAATCAGCCGCTTCAGCGGGTCGGTCATCAGCGTCAGGGTGGATTCGCGCCGGCGGAAAATTTCCTCCAGCGAGAGATGAGGGTCTTTTGCCGGGCTTCTCAGGTAACGGCGCAGGGCAATCAACCGGTTTTTGATCTCTTTTTCCGCCCGGGTTCTAAGAATCTCCTTTTTCCGTAGAATTTCCTCTTTAATCGCATCATCAGGCCGCTTCCCCTGGTATTTGTCCAGCTTGTACCGGATTCGGATGGAAATGAGATCCTGCAGCACCTGCTCATATTCCGGATCCAGGCAGATCACTTCCGGGACCAGGTCTCCGAAATGGGTCACCCCCAGAATATCCTTGTCCTGGGTCCAGTAATTGACTAAAAAATCCTGCTCCAGGTCCAGGTAGTTTTTCAGGGGCATATACATCCGCCGCAGGTACATGAGCACCTTTTCCGTTTTTTTGCGCTGACCGCCGATGATAACGGAACCTCCCACCTCCCCGCGCTTGACTCCTTTGGTCCATGGCGCACCCGTAATACCGAAATCATGGTACACAGGAATATGCATCAATGCCGACAGGGTATTGATCGCCAGGGCATATCCCGCCGACGGCCCGCCCACACTGTACGACGCAGAGAGCAGCTGGTGGTGGATGGTATTCTTGTCCAGGAATTCTCCTAACAGACGCGCGGCACTGAACTTGGGATCCATATCCTGAAGATAGTTCTTGACCATGGTCAGCGCCTCGTGAGCGCTCTGCTGTGTCATCTGCACCGCCATTTCCATTTGGGCGCCGGCCGAGGACGATGATGACACCGCCCCGGTGACCATCACCTTTTCCTGCGAAATGCTGTATGTGAGGCTGGTGGCGATGGGCAGGAGAACCCCGGTGACATCGTTGGCCCCCACGCCGATGATGAACCCCACCTGGGGTTCCTGGCTCAGTTCCGCCTCCAGAAATTCATCAAGCACCACTTTGCCCTTTTTGGTGGGGCTCTCCGATATCTCGTGGCGGGCCGACTTGAGGTGACTTTCCACCATGGGATAATCGTCCGGTTGCCGAATCGGTTCCAAAATTTTTAAAACCGCTTCATAATGTTCCAAAAACCGATCAGGCGCGCCTCGAACGGCTGTTTTCACCTGGTTCTGATCATCTAAGGCTTCTAGGATGCCCATGAGGGTCTTGAAGTTGAATTTGATAAAGTTTTCCCGGCTTTTGACCGTGTCATGGCGGATCTGCCGAAGGCGCAGGATCACTTCGAATTCCGTATTTCTCAGCGATCTGGCCTTTTCGACAAAGGCGGCATAATCCGCCGGTGTATTGCAGACACCCTTAGCCGCCTCCACAATGCTGTCGGTTGTAAAATCTGCAGACAGGGGAATACCCGCCAGTGCATTATCGATAATCTGAACGATATCTCCTTTTTTCAGCAGCCCTTTGATTTCCAGCACCTTCAGGCGCTTGGATCGGATCAGCGCCGGGTCCAGAATGTCCAGCCGGTTGGTGGTAAGCACGGTGAATACCTTGTGCAGCGGCGTTTCACCATCGATAAGATTTAAGAATTTATTGGTCAGTTTATCCGACGGATTTCCCCCGGTGCCGCTGCGTTTGGGCGCCAGGGCATCCCCTTCGTCGAAGAAAACCACCGCCGGTGCGATCATTTTGGCGATGTCGTAGACTTTTTCCAGGTTGTCCACAGCGCCGTCGACGGGGTTGGACGGGTCCTGCAGGGCGCTGGCGCTGGTGGCGATATCGTGGACATCGGTGTTCTCGCTGAGCCAGGTGCGCGCCAGGAAGGTTTTGCCGCTTCCCGGAGGACCATTGAGCACCACGCCTTTTTCTTCGCTGACGTTGTAATAAAGGCAATTATTGGTCATCTCCGAAAACACATCCTTGATACTCCCCACGTAGGCTTCCCATTTGACATTCCGATCCATGCGACCGACCACCTTCTTATAGAGATCGCCATATGAATTCTGGGCTACCAGCTCGAAGGCTTTTCTCACCAGCATGGCGTCATCCAGGTAGGCGGACACAAAATCGCCCTTGATCTGGATGATGGAGTGGATCAGCTTTCGCACGTAGGAGGGAATTATCTTCAGGGTCCGTTCTTTGAAAATAGAATAGAGCTGATCCACGGTTTCCGACACATCATCCGAGGGCAGGCATTTTACGGATCTGCAGACGTTTTCGTTCTGTTCGGACAACACCAGGATGTCGTTTCGCAGCAGTTCCAGGCGAACCACTTCCTTCAGGTTTTCCGGGTTGGTCCAGTAGTCGGAAATGTTGATGATGCTGCCCTTTTCCACAAACCGACGATAAACGGCGGCATCGAAGCGTTCGGGCTGATCCGTGGTTGCGATAAGCAGACAGTCCCGCTTTCCATTGATGATCTCGTCCAGGACAATATTGGAGGTGTCCACCAAAGTCCGCTGCTGACGGGTCACGCCGGAGTCGCGGCCGGTAGCCTTTCCGAAAGCGCTGTGGGCCTCTTCGATATGCCGGATGGATGTTTTTCGCGGATCGCCCAGGGCTTTTTTGAAATAATTGCCGGGTTCACCGGCCAGGGCGGTTTGAAAATCATTGGGAGTGACCATGGCATAGTCAACCCAGATACCCTGTTCCTGCAATTTTGACAGGCTTTGTCCGATCCTTTTTTTAAGGATTCGTTTTACCAACGGGATCCTGGAAAGCCTTTTGTAGAACTTCACTTTCTTTCGTCGGGACATTTCGATGGCCAGGGTGGGATCGATCTCTTCAATGGTTTTCCAAAAGGGTTCACCGGCGAGCACTTCCTCTTTTTTTCGATGAAGATCCACTTCCGGCAGCACGTCGTTGCCGAAGATAATCCGCTCGATGGCATGGGATACCGTGGAGGTCTTGCCGCTTCCGGATGGGCCTACAAATAGGAGCAGTGACGCTTTGGGAACGCTGGCGTCCGAAATATACTCTTTTCTCAGGTGGGCACGATACACTTTCTCAAAGAGATCGTGCAGTTCGACGGGAATATGTACGTCCACCAGTTCCTTGTCCAGGAGAGAAAGCAGGTATCGGTAATCTTTGGCGGACACTTCCTTTTCCAGTATTTTGTTCCAGGCGTCCTGAGGGTTGGTGTGGCCTGAAATTTCAAACCGTTTTTGCCAGTCCGTGAGGATGTCCGGGTCCTTAAGAACGTTGAAACGTTTTTCAGGCGCATCCATAAAAAATGAGAGGATCGTCTCCAGGACGTTGTTGATCAGACCCATGGGCGGTCGATATTGATTGAGGCGCGCGCGCATGAAGGCTTTGGTTTCCTGGGGCCAGGCACCCACAAGATCCTTGATCTCCCGAATCCGGCTTTCAGGCAGTTGGATGTAGGTGATCTCTCTAGTCAGCCGTCTGGCCATCTTTGCCTCCCTCCGACCGATTGGCGGCGTTGAATGCGGGAAGGGCGATTGCCGGGGTGTTTCCCTGGGTATTTTGAATGACCACGGTGTTCTGTCCCAGCTGGTGCTTCTCATAGGCGGTGGCCCATTTTTGCTGGGTGAGGAACTCAAGCAGCGCGGTATCGGTAGACCCATCCGCACGTCCCAGTGCGTTTTGCAGGTTTTGGATGCCGCCCAGATAGGCTGCATAAAGTTTGCGGATGCGGCTGGCCTCCTGGTCCGCTGCATAATTGTCGGCTTCGGCGATCAGTTCCCGGCGCTTTTTTTCCTCGGAGGCCTCCACCAGTTTATCGCCGAAGCGGGTCTCCTTGAGCACGAAACTGACGACTTCGACCCCGTATTTTTTTTCGATGGTGGGTCCCCCGATATTAATGGGGCGTGATTTGAGTGCAGTGAAAATCGCTTCTTTAATGGATTCGCGGTCGCTGATCAACCGGTCGACCACCTGGGCCTGCAATATATCCTTTACGATGCCGTCATAATCCCCTTGCAACAGATCCAAAGGGCTCAGATTTTCGATGGCCCACGTGTGCAGATCACGGATCCGATAGGTGAGCACCCCGGAGGTCCACAGGGCCACGTTGCCCTTCGAAATGATTCTCATGGGTGCCGGGGTTCCGCCCAGTTGGAGGGTCTGATTCATCAGCGGCACCTCCTGTTCGATGCGGGTGAAATAGGGCAGCCGGGCGTGCCAGCCAACATCCGTAACCGCCTGACGGATCCCGCCGAATCGCTCCAATACCACCGCATAGTTCATTTTGACTTTAAAAATGGTTTTGGTGGCATAGACGACGGCGACCAGACCGTAGATCAACCCGACAATCGTGATCAGGGCAATCAGACGGCGCAGGACGGTTTTGACGAAGGATCGCTGCAGCAATTGATTGGGTAAAGGTGTTGCCATATCTGCTCCTTTGGTTGCAGAAAAAACGCCTTCGGGTGACCTTGCGATAGCAATGAAGCCATGAACGGCAGGCGTTTTTTTGATATCGTTATCGCCGTCGCCAGCCGTCTTGCACGCGGGCGACCCGACAAGTGGCAAAAAAAGGATTTGTGACGACCGGAGCAATTTAGAAAAGGTTGCCCGTGAGGGAGAAAAGATGCCCCGTCATCTGAAAATCGGTTTGGTCTTTCTTATCCATGGGTCGGGTTGTTCAGAAATGCCGGCCACAAGTTGCACGATGGTTGTTTGATGACCACGATCATTGAAACATGAAAAAGGAGCGCTTTCAAGGGAAAAACAGTTCATTAATCCCTGGTGGCATCGCCAGCATGAGAATTACAGATTTCCAGCCAAGGCAAGCTGGTTCCGATTGACGGCGATATTGAATGTGGTCTGGACCAGGTCGTGGTGGCGGATTTCAAAGGGCAGATAGGCCAGCAGATAGCGACTCGGTTTAACCTGAATTTCAGCAATACGGTCCTCCACTGCTTTTTTGGGTCGCAGGATGCCGGCAATGTTCAGCTTCAGGGTTTCGACGGATTCGGATACCGGCAGGTTGACCGGATGCATACTTCCTTTGGGCACCTTGGCAACCAGATGATCCCGGGGCTGGGAGAGGGTGATGTGGTGGGTCAATCGCATAAAACTTCGAGGTCGGACCTTGAAAGCCGGGTTCCAGAAGTGACAAGGAATCCGGTCCCATCCGGGTTGGACTACCTTGGGCAGATTGGCCACTTTTACCAGGTCGGCATAGCTGCTGAGATCAATGCCGGACACCTCGGCCCTGATACGCCAGAAGGGCAGGTAAATGATATTTTTATCTTCAGGATTCGACAGATGGGCCACGTTGATCCGGGACATCCCTTCTTTTGATGCCTGCCACATGGATTCACAATTGGTGCAGTGAAGCACCAGGGCATCTCGACGCCCCTGCATGTCCCAACCACAGTTCGGGCAAAGCGTGGGGATGAAGCGGATGCGCCAGTCCGCCGGTCCGCCGGAGAAACGACTCAATTCAAAGGTTTCGTCCAGTTCTCCGGATACCGGCTGATTGAGCACAGCATCCATTATCCTTTTGCCCACATAAAAGGGGGCGTAAAGGAGGCTCAAGGATTCACCGATGTGGCTTTGATGAAGAATCGGTCCTGGCATTTTGAGGTTGAAACGGGTGAGAAACGTTTCCATTACTTGACGAAAGGGAAGGGTGGGTTTGATGAACCACCCCTGGGTCTCCGGGCTGACAAAGCGCAGCTTCATGGCCTGACTGCGAAGACCGACCGATGGGGGAAAAAGTGTCGATTGCACGGCCTGCTGACTGGCATCCAGAAACCGGTTCTGGATGCCCGAAGACAAGCAGGAAAAAAGCATGCCTTTGAACCGCCAGTAGGGAAAATACACCAACTCCTGGCTTTCGGGGGCATTGTGGGGCAGCATATAACGAAAATAGTTGCGCTCCGCGAGATAGGAGGTCACCTTGCAGAAAGGGCACTGAAACAGCCGATCCGTTTCGCTGAGTTCTGCCGGTGCCCCGCACTGGGGGCATTGATGATCGATGGTAAAATTAATATTTTTCTCCGCACTGGTTGCAGAATTTGGATCCGGCCAGATTTTCGGCGCCGCATTTTGCACAATAGACAGGTTGAGGCTTTTCTTCAGCCGGATGACCGCATCGGGAACAGAATTTCGCGTTCGGCGCCAGGTTTTTCCCGCAATGCCCGCACTGGATGAAAACCAACTGCTGGTGACCGCACATGGGGCAGAACTTGGCCGTGACCGGGATGCTGCATTGGCATTCCTGGCAGGTGGCTGGTTCCGTCGCAGAGGGCGGCTGTCCATCAGTTTGCGGGTTCTTGGCGGATGCATTGAAATACTGCGCAAACATGGCCGGCATCATCAACCCCAGACTGGTACCCATGCCCATACTGCCATCTCCATCGGCTTCCGATGCCTTTTCCATGGCCATGGCTGACTTCATCTGCATGAGCTTGTTCATGTCGTCGAATACTCCCAGGCGACTGCGGTCATCGATGGCCTTTTGTACTTCCGGCGGCGGGGTGATGGCATTCATGTAAAGATGGGTCAGGCCCAGTCCGAAGTGTCTGAAATCCTCATGAAGTCTTTTGGAAAGCCCCACTGAAAGTTCATCGTATTTAGCCGGCAGATTCAGGATGGAGTCTATTGTTTCACCCATATAGTCGTTAAATCGGGAAACGATGACCCGGTTCAGGTACTCCTCGATCGCTTCGGTCGTAAACATGCCCTGGGTGCCTACCATGGTGTTGATGAACAGCACCGGCTGAACCACCCGCAGGTTGAAGACACCAAAAGCCCTCAGTCGGATCAGCCCCAGTTCGGTATCTTTAAAGGCAACCGGATCGCGGGTCCCCCATTTCAGATTGGTGAAGACTTTCATGTTGACGAAATACATTTCGGCCCGCAATGGACTGGTCATTCCCCAGGGCAGACTGGCGATTTTGGTGAGAATGGGAATATTCCCGGTTTTCAGTGTATGACGGCCGGGCCCGAAGGCTTCTACGGCTTTGCCTTTATAAAAAAAGACGCCGGCCTGACTCTCCCGGACGGTGAGCTGCGCCCCCCATTTAATCTCGCCCGATCCTTTTTCAGGCAGTCGGTGGACCAGTTCCTTGCCGCTTTCGTCAAACCACTCCAGGTTCTCCAGAAAAACCCGATTGTCACCTTGCATTGGTCTATTCTCCTTATAAAAAGTTGCCATGGTTTCAATATCGGTTGCGATTGAAAAAAAGTAAGTATTGGAAGTGGTAAATAGCGAATGCGATCGTTATTTAATCGGCGATCATCCATTGGTATGGATGATCGCCTGTCGTCCTGTGCCTCAGGGGTGGAGCAATTGCGCCTTTGAATTAATCGCCGGGTGGAGCAGTTGTGGGCGGAGGTGCTTTCGGTGAATCCGCGATGGTCTCTTGCGCTGCCGGTGGGGTGCTTTCAGGAGGCAGCGGGGCAGCGGTGGGATGCGGTGGGGGGGTACCCGCCTGTGTTTCGGGAGTCTTTGCAGGCAGTGACGGAGCCTGCGATGCCGACGGTTCCGGTGCTGTCGTGGCTGGTAGTTGAACTGGAACCGGCAGTGCCATGGAAGATTGGTTTTTTTCCGGGACAGATTGAGGCGGAGGGTCCTGCGATAAGACGGTTCCCATGGAAGGCGCTACTATCGGTGGTGTTTCCGGTTCGGGGGTTGCAGCGGTTTGCGGAAGTTGAGTCGGAACCGTTGATTTGAGTTTAGAGATTGTCCGGTTGGCGGTGGATAAATCTGCCTTGGCTTTTTCAAAATCTTTCAAGACTCCGGCAAGCTGTCGACTGACCCGTTCGGCCGCTGCTTTTTCTTCTTTCAGGTTTTTTTGCTCGGTTTCAAGTTTATCCATGGCCGTTTTGAGTTTGGCTTCCATGCCTTGGATCGTGGCAGCATCCGACGTGATCGAATCTTCTTTCGCCGTCAGGAAATGGGTCTGAAGGGTGGAGAGTCGATTTATAAGGATCAATGAAAACAACGCAAAGACCAGCGTCAATGCGGTAAATATCAGAGCAAAGGTATGCAGCAGGGTGCTGGGGCCGGAATTTTTTCCCTGGGTGGCGATAGCATCATTCATTGGCGCTTTCCCGAAAATTTAAGTTGATAAACATGTCGATTAGGGCGCGCGACGGTTCAGCCATCGATGGTACCCACGATGATGGTCAAAGACCATTCCCTGTATTTATTATCCATTTTAGCGGAAACTTCTATACCTATAGTTGAAAAGACACGCTGCAAAAATGAAGCATAAGAAGGCGCCGTCTCCTTGCTGTTCACAGCCAACACCAGACCTTTCGGAGGGTTGGAAAAAGCGCTTTGGGCCACACCGTTAGTTTTCCAGCCATCTGCAGTCAGGATTTCTTCCAACTGCCTGGCCGTCATTTCGGACGTTTCATCATCCATAACGCAGAAGATATCCACATTCCCCTTTGGTCCCGGATCGAGCAAGTCGATCAGCTGTTCCCGCTGGCTTTCTGAAAGACCGCCTTCCGGTTCAAGTTCCAGATCAAGGTATTCAGCGGTTTCCAGCTGGCCACCATTATTTTTCTCCTGCTCCTGATGGGCTTTAATGGCGGCTTCGGCGATTTCCATCCGCTTTCGGGCATCCAACAGCGCCTGGGTCAACTCCTTGGCAGACGACTTGCTGGTTTTTAGCTTGAGCTGATTGATATCCTGGTGCTGCTGGGTTTGAAGCAACTCCCTGCGGATCTCTTCAGCCGTTTTTTCAAGCGATTTGATTCGTTTGCGAGAGGTTTCGAGTTCTTCTGAAAGCCCGCTGACAAGGTTTTTTGATTTTCCGACAGTCAAAAAGACCATGATGCCCGTCAGCACTGCAAAAACCAGCGTCGCCATAAGCATCCATTCGTTCAGTGCAGCGACGGATTCCATGTTGGTCCACCATGATAACATTCGTGATAGCCTTTCGTGGAATGGTAGTGGAAAAAATGCATAGGGGTCAAGAAGTACTGATAATACAAAGAAAGTGAATATAATTCAAGCCCTTTCTGACCATCCCACTGCTTTTGAGGCAACTCATCCGACAGTTGGCAACCCTGGTATTTTGTGTTACGGGGAGTACGCCTTTGATTCGAGGGTAACTGGACACTTGAAATTGAACTGAAACAGGAGAATCTATCCATGGGATGGATGGGAAAACTGGTTGGCGGAACCATCGGGTTTGCACTTGGCGGACCGCTGGGAGCGATCTTCGGGGCGGCCTTCGGACATGCCTTTGATACGGGATCCGAGCTTGATACGGCCGGTAATCGTCAGCGGTTGTCAACGATCGAGCAGCATCAGTTGACATTTTTTGTGGCGGCCTTTTCCATGCTGGCCAAGCTGGCCCAGGCGGACGGGCGGGTGACCCAGGAAGAGATCGATTCCATCGAGAGTTTCATGGAGAAGGATCTGAGGCTGAACGCGGAGAGCCGGAATGCAGCCGTAAATATTTTCCGAACGGCTTTGAACGCCCCGGGGACCTTTGCCGATTTTTCCCGCCAGTTCTACAACCAGTTCCACCAGCAGCCCCAAATGCTGGAACTCATGATCGATATCCTGTTGCGGGTAGCCGTTTCTGACGGTAACTTGACCCAGGGGGAAGAATCACTGATCTTTTCCGCCGTAAACACATTTCATTTCAGTACCGGCCGGTACGAGCAATTGAAGTCTCAGTATGTCCGAACGGCGGATAAAGCCTATGCGGTGCTGGGTTGCAGCCCGGACGATCCTGACGACCAGGTAAAACGCTGCTATCGCCAGCGGGTACAGGAATATCATCCGGACAAAATCGCCGCAAAAGGACTGCCCGACGAATTCACCCGCTTTGCCCAGGATAAATTTCGTGAAATTCAGGACGCGTGGGAGCAGGTCAAAGCCGCCCGGGGTATCAAGTAGCCTGGATAGCCGATCGAACCATGTTGGCGAAACTGGCATTGCCCAGGGTAACGAGTTTGACAAAGCGGTCCTGCCGTCGATCCAATCGCCGGATAATTTCTCTTTCCGGCAACCCACGGGCCAACAAAAAGCGAACCTGGCCGGCGATCTCTTCCAGATAGGCCAGTTTGCGACGCAGCCGATCTCGACCGTTTTTCAATATGGGGTTATGGCCACAAAAGAGCGCTTCAAAATCGTATTGCAGCATGGTTTTAAGCGATTGGATCTGCTGATCGATTTTTTCGTCGGATCGGAAAAACTTGATCCGTTCTCCCAGATAGAGGTCACCGGAAAAAAGCCAGCCATTTTGCATTTCCAGATATACCGTATGATCCTTGCTGTGCCCCGGGGTATGGATCGGTAAAAAGCAAAACCCATCGGAGGCCACAAGCGCGGGCAACGGGGAGACGGAGACCTCCCGGGATTGCCCCCACACGAGATGTTGATAGGGTAAAATGGGTCGGATGTGGGTCATTTTATGAACAGTGACAGGATGCCCCATAACTGCGGCGCTGCATACCTTGGCAATCATGGCCGCGTTGCCGCTATGATCTTCATGATGGTGGGTCAGCAGGAGTTGATTTATACGATGGGCGGAGGCGAAAGATTTCATTTCCTCGGCCATCCTGGCCTGACCGCAATCGATGAGGGTGCCACCGATTAGATAGCAGTAGACATTCATCAACGGGCGGCCGATTATGCCGTATCCCAATTCCAGTGCCGTCACCTGGGCATTGAACCGGTGTTTTTTTACAATTCTCATTTCAGTCGCTTGATCACAGGTATAACCGCCACTACTATTCATAAATCTTTTCATCCACAGCATTCGCTTGGGCCGCATCCAGTTCCCAGTTTCGGGTCTGTGCGTCCACCTTTCGCCTGGAATGGCTCCGATACCATTCATTGGCGATGATCATGGACATCACTTCATTGGTGCCGGTCCAGATGGAAGCCAGCCGCAGATCGCGGACGATGCGTTCCACGGAAAAAACATTGGTGTAACCAATGCCGCCCATGACCTGCATGGCGTTGTGAGCCACCCGCTGGCACGATTCCGTGACAAACTTTTTGGTCTGGGAGACCATCCGCCGGATCGTCCCGGGAGATTCGCCATGGTCAACAGCCGTACAGGTAGCGTAAACCATTGCGCATGAGGCATCCAACAGCATGGCGGCTTCGGCCACTTGAAAACCGACGCCTTGAAAGGTGTTGATGGGTGCGCCAAAGGCTTTTCTTCGGCTGGAATAGCTGGTAGCGACTTCCAGAGCAGGCCTGGCTGCGCCGATGGTCATGGCGGCCGTTCCCAATCTTTCGGGGATCATCATGGTGTTGAAGACCGCATAGGCGCCGTTGATGTCTCCTACCACATTGGTTCTTGAAACCCGCACATCCTTGAACACGATCCGGCCCGCGCCGCCCCCGCGGCAGCCCATGAGCCCATACAAATACTTGGTTTCCACCCCTGCACCGCGGTCGACGATAAAACAGGTGAGTGCCTCATGGGGTTTGGCATCGGGCGCCGTTTTGGCGTAAACCAAAAAGAAATCGGCACCTTCCGCCCCAACGATAAAGCGTTTTTGCCCATTGATGATAAAATGATCCCCATCTTCCACAGCCGTGGTGGTGGTGCCAAAAAAATCGGACCCGCCCCGTGGCTCGGTGAGACATTCAGCGGCAAAAATTTCTCCTTTGAGCAGCGGTTTAACGTATTTTTCCTTAAGATCGTCGCTGCCATGTCGGATAATGGCGTCGCACACCAATTCAGCGCCGACACCGAATATACAGGCAAAAATATATCCCAGCGTGCCTACTTCTTCCATGGCCATCGCCGTGGTCACCCAGTCCATTTCCCGGCCGCCCCACTTCCGGGGATATCGGCATCCCATGAGGTTTCGCCTGCCGGCTTCTTTTAAAAACGCTTTGGGGAATTGAATGCGGTCCTGATCCATGTCCAGAATCATCTGCCTGGGGACCCACTTCACCAGATCTCTGACCTCTTCACGAAAGGCCTTTGCCTTGTCGGACAAAAGATGATCAAACATCGTCTTTCTCCCTTTCAAGTGTTTCAAGCCGGCCAATCAGTTTTTGGCGGACTGCAGTCATGTCCTGCTCCATGGCTTTGAGTTCTTCCATTCGTAGCTTTATTTCACCCAGCTTTTTATCACCGTAGCGCAACGCACGTCGTATTTGATCAATTTCGTTGATGTCCACATCAGCCAGACCGATCATTTTTGCGATTTCGTCGAGAGAGTAGCCAAAACGCTTTCCCCGGAGAATGAGCTTTAACCGTATGCGGTCCTGTTTGGTGTACCTGCGCTGATTGCCGGCCGTACGATCGGGTTGAATCAATTTTTTTTCTTCGTAGAAACGGATAGATCGGCTGGTAATACCAAATTCGGCGGAGAGGTCCGATATGGAATAGGTCGTTTTTTTCATTTTCCCGAATTGAGAATAGTTTAACCTTAACGTTAAGGGAAACTATTACAATAAGAAACGCCCGCCGGTCAAGCGGATTTAAGGTTATCGGGAAAGGATTGAAATCGTAGGATTGATGACCGGATTGGACGAAACACCGAAAATATTTTCGGAGATGGATGCGATGTTGATCGCCTCTGGCGATGAAACAGTGGCGGGTTCCTTTTCAGTGGCCCCCTGCAATTCCTGTGTATACTTGTCCAGCCGGGCTTGGGGGATCCCCTTGGCTGAAAACGTGCAATCCTGGCTCCAATCAATATAAATGGGTCCGGGTCGCATCCGGCGTGCATCTTTTCCTAAATCGCTGCAGAGCAGATCGCTAAGCAGCTTGCGTTTCGTGTAAGGCTCGGCATCCGGGTTAAAAGGGATCGCTCTTTTTTTCAAAATGCTATCCATGATGCCTTCTTCGAGGGTCGCCAGTATGGCGGCCGGAGAGGAATAGCGCGAACGCTTTCCGTTTTCCGATGCTTCGAGGGAGAGAATGGAAAAACCCATTTTAAAGTTGGTGTAGTTGACGACTGCGCTGTGCCCGCGTATTGATCGATCGTTTTCCGATACCAGATCCGTCACCCCAGGATAGAATTTTGGTTTGGACAAACATACGCCGGATCGATCAGCCATGGCCTGGTAAGATAACCCGTAGCGTCCGGTAGGGCTCCAGATCGACCAGCTGTTGCCCGAAGCATTCTCGATGCCATCGATCTGGGCCACGATTTGTTGCGGTCGATACCAGAAACCCTGGATCCATGGACGTACCGGTTTGTCCGTGCGGTTCATCATACTGCGCATGCTGGCTTCCATGATCATTTCCGGGAATTCTCCCGGCGATTGTTTGCCCAGAAAGCCGGATGGGAAATGAGACGGGTAAAACATGGGGCAGATGACGTCCAGATGGGGAGCCATTTTTTCCAGGACCTGTCCGACACCAAAGTCATCGGTTTTCCAGGCAGTCAAACCGAAAACGTCTGCAGAGATAGCCACTCCCAAGGGTTTTAATTCATCATGCGCCTTCTTGAGAAACGACTCGATGCAGTCCGATTTGGAAAAACCGGGCAGCGTGTTTGGGTAGCTGATGATCGACAGGTCGCCGTCACTGGGAAAGCGGACGTAGTCAAACTGGATCTCATCGAATCCCATGCGGGCCAGTTCTTTGGACAGGGCAATGTTGTAGTCCCAAACCCGACTGTCACTGGGATTGGCCCAGTGAAGGTCGTTGGCATCTGTCCATGGCGTACCGGAAGAACTATCTATGACGCTGAGGTCTGGCATTGCCCCAGCCAGTTGATGATCGGCAAAAACATCCAGTTTGGCAATGGTGCGTATGTTGTCTTTTTTCAGTCGGGCCACATGTTTTTCCAATCCTGAATGATTGGCCCCGACGCCCAATTGAACGGCGATGGTATTCTCAGAAGGCCAGAGCAATCTCCCTTTGGGGCTTTTAACGTGCAACACGACTGCATTGACCGGGGTTAATGTGGCGTAGTGGACGATTTCATCAAACGTTCGTTGAGTAATTTTGTGCGGTGGGATGTATACTGCGTTAAAGCAGTCTTTGCTTGACTCCGCTAGTGATAAACCGCTGAATGCAGTTGAGACCAAAAAGAAAACCACAGCGGCCACTATTGATGTTCGGTGTGAGCGGGTGTTTCGATTCAAATGTCCAATTATCCTTTCTCAGCCCTATGGTTCCCAGAAGGTGAAACGGGTTGCGGTATTCTGTTGTCATGCCGGGTTCGCATAATCTGAGTATCGGCATGTTTATGATTTCATGAAGTCGGGGAACGAAAATTTTGCATCGCCTTCTATCCAATGGTATTGAGCAGGCTACCTATCATTTCGTCATATGCCTGAATGGTTTTGAGATTGGCCTTGTATCCCGCTTCCGTCGCAACCGAGTCGGTGACTTCTTCGGCGATATCGACATTCGATGCTTCAACTTGGCGATCTTCCCCATTTTCAGAAACAAGCTTGGTGATACCGGGGGTATTGACCTGATCAACCTTCGGTTCGACACCACCAAATTGTCCTTCCTTGAGTGTGGTGCGACTTTTTTTGAAGCCGTCAGAGTTCACATTGGCGATGTTGTTGGCGGTGACATTCATCTTTACAGAAAATGCCGAGATTGCCGCCATACCTGAATCAAGTGGTGAAATCATGTTTGCCCCTTATGGCGATTCCATTAATAAAGTTGACGATCTAAACTAGCAAATATCGTGCCGTGTAGACTATTTATTATTCGTAAAGAAAACAATCGGTAACACATGTTTTAGCAATGGAATGCGGAGGCATTGACAAAGAAGGGCACGTGTTGGCATTCGATGGCAAAAACTGCCGATAAACGTGTTAATAGTTGCCGGATAGCGAGATGAAAGGGCTGGCATGGTCGATCCACAACCCATGATGGGCTTATCGTTTATGGCTGGTTGTCAGTTTGGCAACGATCAGAGATCGGTGGTAAAGCAGGATTGAGTTGTCGAGGGATTCATAAAAATAAATTAGTTATTGCTGTCAGTTAGAATATAAACGCCGTGGCATTTAATTAAAGCGCACATGGTCGTAAACATTTGTGTACGCATTGAATGCAAGCTAAATCGATTCGGCGACATGTTTTTTTCACACTTTGCATGATCATTGCTTTAAACCATGATGCCGTTCACCGGCGGTGAGTTGTCCAATTGCTGCTGCATTCGAAATGGCACCTGAGCGGAAAAGAAGAAACGGCCCAGGCGTGCATGGGCACGTCGAGGAACCGCCAGGGGGTTTGACGAGATGAATGCCAAAATGTATGGATCAGGAGAGCCACATGGTAACTATTGACCCCGAAAAATCGATTCTCAATATCACTGAGCAAAAAAAAACCGAAAATCGTTCGCACCTGCAAAAAGGCGAATTTGATGCGATTTTTAAACAGGCGGTTGATTCGACGGAAGACAAGGGTGTCAAAATGGAATCGACACCTTTTATGTCGCAAATTCGTCCGGGCCAATTTGCGACGGAATCATTGCCGTCAACGAACGTGGTCGTGGACCGGGTCCAGCAATTGATCGATACGATGGGGGTCTATCAGCAAAAGTTGATCGACAGCGGCGCCACTTTAAAAGACATCCAACCACTGG
The DNA here is from genome assembly GCF_963664155.2 of uncultured Desulfosarcina sp. Taxonomy (GTDB): domain Bacteria; phylum Desulfobacterota; class Desulfobacteria; order Desulfobacterales; family Desulfosarcinaceae; genus Desulfosarcina. Next base: position 979,654 of record NZ_CAXXXH010000002.1, on the reverse strand, counting down.
TTGAGGAGATGACATTCCAAAGTGAATCGCTCGGCGCCACATCGAGCGCCGTGGAGGGGCAGGAAAGTTTGAAAACAATAGTCAACCAATCGTTGACGCTCGCATCGATGGAGATCACCAAATTCAATAGCGGTTATTATAATGATTGAGGTGCATCATCTTGGCGCCATCGAGCGCATTTAAAGTCAGGCGGTCAAAAGTCGGCAATACTTTTTGCGAACTCCGGGTCCTTAAACAGCCTTTTGGCAAATTTCAAGTATTTCTCGGCAATAGCACGAACGGCCAGTTGCAGCGCATACGGTTTGACGGGCTTTTCCAGCAGATGATTGACATCGGAGGCTACACACATGTTCACGATGTCGTCGCTGGCGTTTCCGGTAATAATAATGGCGTCCGCATGGGCAGTGGGGAATTTTTTATTAATGGCGTCGAGGAAATAAAAACCGCTGGCTCCGCCCAGGAAAACATCCACCACAAAAATGGCTACTCCGATATCCCTGCCGAGGCAATAGTTCGTGGCCTCTTCAGAGTCCGTGAATGACCGTACTTTCCCCCACGTATAAAAACGCTTGATGATCGTTGAAACCAGTTCGCATACATCCGGGTCGTCATCAACTACGATTACATCCAATCCTTCCGGCATTTTTAGTTTACCTCCGTTAGAAGAAGTCATGCATCCTGAATATTATATTTGGCCATCTTTCGGTAGACGGTGGTTGTATTGATGCCGAGCAGTTTAGCCGCTTCAGCCTTATTTCCCTTTGCTTTTTGAAGCGCCTGCCGGATGGTTTTTTCCTCGATCGCTTTCAGATTGCAATTCACATCTGCAGGCATCCATTTGTTTGATTGCTGAGCGATTTCATTGGGCAGATCATTTACGTCAAGCACATTCTTAACACCCAGAGCAAAAGCCCTTTCAATAACATTTTCGAGTTGCCGGACATTTCCCGGCCAGCGATACCCCATCAACAAAGCCATTGCTGCCGGACTAACCTCCGGACCGGTTGCAGCGCCTGGACGTTTGTGTTTCTTGATCAGGTGGCTGATCAGCAAAGGGATATCCTCCCGGATTTCCCGTAAGGGCGGCATCGTAATGGAAATGACATTGAGCCGGTAATAAAGATCCTCTCTGAAGGTTTTATTTTTTATCGCTTCATCCAACTTCTTGTTGGTGGCGGCAATCACGCGAACATTGACTTCCGTTTCCCGCGTGTCTCCAACGGGGCGGACCTTTTTTTCCTGCAACACCCGCAGTAGACTGACTTGCACCGCGGTCGAGACCTCCCCAATTTCGTCCAGGAAGATGGTACCTCCGTCAGCGGCCTTGAATAGGCCGATGGAGTCTTTGGATGCGCCGGTAAATGCACCTCTTACATGTCCGAAAAGTTCGCTTTCCAGAAGGGTTTCCGCGATAGCACCGCAGTTAATGGGAATAAAAGGGCCTTCTGTACGGTCACTGTTGTTGTGGATGACATTGGCCGTCAGTTCTTTCCCGGTGCCACTTTCACCCTCGATCAGCACCGTCGGGCTGCCGAAGCTGATTTTATCGATGATTGCATATATGTTTTGCATCTTAGGGGACATGCCCACCAGTTCATCATACTTGTATCGTTCTTTCAGTCGGTTACGAATCAGTTGATTCTCTTCCTTCAGCTTTTGTTTTTCGATTATTCGATCGATCAGGATTTTAAAACGGTTAAAATTAATCGGCTTTTGAAGAAAATCGTAGCTACCCAATTTCATTGCTTCGATAGCTGTTTCGATGGTGCCAAAGCCGGAAACAATAATGACTTCCGTTTCAGAAGAAATTGTTTTGATCTGTTTCAGCAATTCCATTCCACTGATTTCAGGCATATTCAGGTCAGTAAACACAACACTGAAATAATTTTCACGAACCATCTCGATTGCCTTTTGCCCGCTTGACTCAGTGGTAATATTGAATCCGCAGCGACTTAAAAATTGTTCAACAATGGAAAGGATCTGTTGATCATCGTCGACGAAGAGAATTTTATAATTTTTCATAAAATTTGTCAGTGAGTGTTCAAATTTGTAGACAGCCCCGGAAGATTCATTTGGCGGACGAGAAATATTCCGCCAAACTATAATTACCTACAACTTTCTATTATTAAAAGATAAAATTAGTATTTAATATATGTCATGAACATCGAAAGAAAGTCAAGGAGCCAAAAGAATAGGTAAAAAAATATTTTTTCTGCCTGGTATTGAACGTGCAAAAACTTTTATCCAGTTTTTGACTGTTTGCAAACTGGATTGGCATCGACCTGAGCTGAATTCCAATTTCTGACCTGAACTGACTTCCTTACGCAACCACCCATCGTTCGTCTTCAACAGCCTGTTGAACCACGCAAGCGATAATCCCTACCCATCGTTTGGTGAAATCAGGCATCGCTCCCGATTTTGGGACCGTAGCGCTGGCGAATGAATGAGGATGTTTCAATTGATTTTTTGCCATGACTGGCATGGCAAAAACAACAAAAGTCCGTCCCATAGCGATGGTTTTCGTTAACGATCAAGACTATCAGAAAATTTTACCATGGGCATGGAGTTGTTACCCCGAGGATAGAATTCTGAGCAATACGCAGAGATTTAACGTAAATACCATTGTGGGAGGGGCCCGTCAGAACCTTTTGGATTAGGAGGGTGTATGAACCGTGTCAGGAAAAATGTTTATGTGGCCGTTCTGGTTACGATTGCCGTTATTTTAACGGGAACCTGCTGTGTGAGCGCAATGGACAAGGTCAACATCAATACGGCTTCAGTCGAACAGTTGATGCAACTTGACCGGGTGGGTGCCAATTATGCGCAACGAATTGTTGAATACCGTGAAAACAACGGTCCCTTCAAAGCGCCTGAAGAGATCATGAACGTCAAGGGTATCGGCAAAAAAACATGGGAGGCGAACAAAGACCGGATTGTTATCTGAGCTATCACTGGCAATATTTCTGTTAGACTTATAACCTCGGATTAGGATTGTTGAATCATAGGATGCAGTCAGGCCTGCTTGCCTTTCCGCAATGTCAGGGCAAGCAGGCCAATCTGCGGCAAAGCATTCTTTCCAACCGTCCCTTTTTAAATTGTATCTTTACGATTGACTCCCGCCGACTTTTATGTTCAATAGATGAACGCGTCAACGACCTTGCCTGTTGCATTTCGTATTATCCTCCCCCCACAGAGGCACATAGGTAGATGTAATCCACACGGCGGAGCTATTCGCTATCAGCATATAATGGAATCGAAGAGCCTGAAAACATTGCAGCTTTTGGAAGCAATCGCTGCGGATAAGCCGACCTCCCAGCGTGAATTGTCGGATGTCCTGCAGATATCCCTGGGTTTGGTGAATTCATTTATCAGGCGCCTGGTTAAAAAAGGATACTGCAAGGTAACGACCATACCCAAAAACCGGGTTAAATACATACTGACGCCTGCGGGTGCAATGGAAAAAACGCGCCTAACGTATGAATACATTTCAAGTTCATACCACTATTTCAAGGCGGCCCAAAACAGATTGGAAAACCTCTACGCAGAGTTGGTTAACGAAGGCGCGAATCGGGTTGTTTTCTATGGTGTCGGTGAACTTGCTGACATTGCGCTGATTTCAATGGCCGGGACCGATATACGGTTGATAGACATCGTCGATCCGGCGAAGGAAGGGGAGATTTACGCCAATTTCGTCGTGAAGGCGGTTTCCCGTTTAAAAAAAACAGACTTTGATGCCCTTTTGATCACAGCCGTCGATAACCATGAAGCGGTTCTAAATAAAATTAAAGGAATTGGCGTACCGCCGGATAAGATACGTTTTTTTTAACACTTGAACGATGCAATGCGGGTTTAAAAAAGATACCATCGAATAGACTCTCGAAATATTTGAGCAACATGATAAAATTGAAGCGGTCATGTTGTATGGGTCCCGGGCAAAAGGCAATTTTAAACCCGGGTCTGATATTGATCTTACGCTAAAGGGAAAAGGGTTGAGTCTATCTCTTCTAAACAAAATCAGTCTTGAACTGGATGATCTGCTGCTCCCATTTACATTTGATCTGTCACTTTACCATCATATCAAGCAACCGAATCTGATCGATCATATTCAAAGGGTTGGGAAGGTTTTTCATTCAAAGAAAATGACAGGCTGATGATCGCCCGTAAATCAGGATTCCCCATGAAACAGAAAACCGCACTGATTACAGGAATTACCGGGCAGGATGGTGCCTATCTGGCAGAACTGCTGCTCGAAAAGGGATATGAGGTCCACGGCATCAAGCGCCGGGCCTCTTTGTTCAACACGGACCGAATCGATCATCTCTACGAAGATCCGCATAAACTAGGACGAAAGATGATCCTGCACTACGGGGATCTCACGGATGCCACGAATCTTATCCGTGTGTTGCAGCAGATCCAACCGGATGAGGTATACAATTTGGCTGCCCAAAGTCACGTTCAAGTGTCCTTCGAGACGCCAGAGTATACGGCGGATGTGGATGCCCTCGGCGCGATGCGTCTGCTCGAAGGAATCCGGCTGTTGGGACTCGAGAAAAAAACCAGATTCTACCAGGCATCCACGTCGGAATTATATGGCAAGGTCCAGGAAACCCCCCAGACCGAAAAAACGCCATTTTACCCCCGATCACCTTACGCATGTGCCAAGCTTTATGCCTATTGGATCACGGTGAACTATCGTGAGGCCTACGGAATCTATGCCTGCAATGGCATCCTGTTTAACCACGAGTCCCCCATCCGGGGAGAAACCTTCGTAACCCGGAAAATCACACGGGCACTCTCCCGAATTTATCTGGGGTTGCAGGACTGTCTGTATATCGGAAACCTGAATGCCCTTCGCGACTGGGGACATGCCCGGGATTATGTAAAAATGCAATGGCTCATGCTCCAGCAGGAAATCCCCGATGATTTCGTTATCGCCACCGGTGAGCAGCATTCAGTGAAAGAATTTATCGAGCTGACAAGCAAGGAACTGGGGATTTCCATTGAATGGGAAGGGGAGGGGATCGACGAAAAAGGGATTAACCGAGCCAACGGGAAAAAAATTGTCTCTGTTGATCCAACCTATTTCAGACCCACTGGAGGTGGACCCCATCGGCTGGACAGCCTGAGGGGTAGAATAAGCTATGAGCCGAGAGCTTTTTAAAAGATAAAAAGGCATCAGGCAGCCTCGGCGAAAGGATGGGGCAGACCGTAATAAACCTCATCCGGGGTTCTGTCGTCAAGGGCCGAATGGCCCCGTTCGTGATTGTAATAATCGAGCCACCGGCCCAGACCCTGCCGCAGCGCCTTACCGGTGTCGAATGCGTGCAAGTAAATGTATTGGTGTTTGAGGGTCCACCACAGCCGCTCGACGAATATATTGTCCTGGCAACGACCCCGACCATCCATACTGATGGCGACCTTGTTATCGATGAGAACCTTGGTGAACGCGTTGCTGGTAAATTGAGCCCCTTGGTCGGTATTGAAGATTTCCGGTGGCTCATAGCGGCTCAACGCCTCTTTAAGGGCATCGATACAAAAGGCGCTGTCCAGGGTGTTGGATATCCGCCAGGCGAGCACCTTGCGGCTGTGCCAGTCCATGATCGCCACCAGATACATGTACCCACTGGCCATGGGGATGAAAGTGATGTCGCTGGCCCAAACCTGATTGGTGCGACTGATGGTCATACCCCTTAGCAGATAAGGATATACCTTATGCTGGGGATGGGGGCGGCTGGTCCGCGGTTTGGGATACACCGCCTCGATACCCATTAATCGCATCAGCCGCTGAACCCGTTTGCGATTGGCTGTTATGCCCTGACGATCCAGCTGGCGGCTGATCGTTCGGCTGCCCGAGGATGGATTGGTAAGATACAGTTCGTCGATCTTGCGCATCAGTTCCAGCTCTTCTTGGCTTATGGGTATGGGTTGGTAGTAATAGGATGACCGGCTAAGATCGATTAGTTCACACTGCCGGGAAACGCTCAGCTGCCGATCCAACGGATCGATCATGGATTTACGCTGTTTGCGATTCAGCTGCTGAGCTTGCGTGCTAAAAAATCGTTTTCCACCTTGAGTTGACCGATCTGGCGGTACAGTTCGGCGGTTTGGGCATCGGCCTGTTTTCTGGATCGGTGGCTTTTATCGAAGATATCGGCTGCACCGTCGAGCATCTGCCGCTTCCAGGTGGAAATCATGGTGGGGTGAACACCAAATCGACTGGCCAACTGTGCTGCGGTTTCTTCGTTCTGAATGGCAGCCAGAGCGACCTTGGCTTTGAACTGTGGACTGTGTGATTTGCGCTTGTTACCCATCGTCAGATCCTCCTCATTTTTGGTCTGACTCATAGCTTAGCACATTGTCCAGTTTTTGGGGTCCACCGCCACTGAAGTCGAAACGCTGCTTGGCGATCCGACAAAGGCTAAAGAAAAACTTGGATGGGAACCAGAAATTACTTTTGAAGCTCTCGTTCAGGAAATGGTTCGGGTTGATCTGGAGGAGGCCAAACGGGATGAACTGCTCCATCGGGCAGGGTTCCAGGTAATTCAACACAATGAATAAAAACAGTAAGATTCTTGTTGTCGGGGCATCGGGTATGGTGGGTAGTGCCATCATCCGTAAACTTCTCTCTTTGGGATATAATAACATTATAGGTACCTATAATGCTCACATGCCTGATAGCACCATTTTCACGCAAGATGATAGCCCAGCAGACATGCCCAAAGAATTAAAGCTGGAAAGAGTGGATTTGACTGTTCAAGCGGCTGTTAATTCTTTCTTCAGTGACAAAAAACCTGAATACGTTTTTCTCGCAGCGGCGAGAGTCGGCGGCATCCATGCGAACAACACATATCCAGCCCAGTTTATCCATAACAACCTTGCCATACAATCCAACACTATCCATGCAGCCTATCAGAACGGCGTGGATCGTCTGCTCTTTCTGGGCTCTTCTTGTATTTATCCGAAATTGGCACCGCAACCGATGAAGGAAGAACATCTGCTCACCGGCCTTCTGGAACCCACCAACGAGCCCTATGCCATTGCCAAAATCGCCGGAATAAAGATGTGCGAAGCCTACAACCGGCAATACGGTACCCGCTTTATGGCCGTGATGCCTACGAACCTGTATGGCCCCAATGATAATTTCGATCTTGATAACGCCCACGTCCTGCCGGCATTAATTCGCAAGTTTCACGAAGCAAAAATGGAAGGGAAAAAAGAAGTCGTGATTTGGGGGACCGGGACACCCAAAAGGGAATTTCTATATGTGGATGACATGGCCGATGCCTGTGTTTTCATCATGAATCTTGAAGAAGAAATAACCAACGATATGTTTTTCAGCTACCCGGCTCCCTGTTTCGTCAATGTGGGTACCGGCATTGACTTTACGATCATGGAATTGGCCCAGCACATCCAGAAAGTCTTAGGTTTTGAAGGCAAGATCGTTTTTGACCCCTCCAAACCGGATGGTACACCACGAAAATTGCTTGATGTTTCCAAGTTGCGCCACCTGGGTTGGCAATCGACGATTGGCTTGAAAACCGGGATTGAGAAAGCCTGCGCATGGTATCTTAAGAAAAAACAAAAAAAATGAGGCAGTTTTTTTAGGTCCTGGACGTCTTTTGCATGCTGAAAAATATAGGTGGAAACCACTTATTATCATTTCATGAGGCAAATAATCGGTATGCATTTTCCTTCATTATCGGAAAATAAGGTAATGATAGCAATGAAGGCGACAATCAGGCGAATAATTGCAGACTTCCATGAATGCACCCTGCCAGAATCCCGGCTATTTTGCCCGCAACGGCTGTGAATGTGATTGCGCTGTTTTTGAGTCGGGTTGCCCGACCAAATTCGTCTAGGAAACCCAACACCTGAACAGTAACAACCTCGGACAGGAACTCAAAGGATTGGTTGCCGGCAAACAATTTATCGGCAATGCCAATGGCCTGCTGTTGGTTGAAACGGATGAACAGAATTTGGACATACCCAAATGGATTCATTTAAAAACCGTTCAACAATGATTGCTGGAATAGGGTGTCCCCTATCAAACATTGGCTATTTTTGGATAATCAAACTTTAACAGGTTTAAATAAAAGGAAAAGATATGTTGAAATTTGGGCTTGTAGGTTGCGGACGAATTGCAAAACGGCACTCAGAGTTACTAGGTTACAATCAAATTGCAGGTGCCAAATTGACAGCGGTCTGCGATACGATTTATGAAAAGGCCCAGGAAATAGGAGAAAAATTCTCAGTGCCTGTTTACAATGATATGGATAAAATGATGCAGGAGGTGCCGGTTGATATCGCAGTTGTTCTTACACCCAGCGGCCTCCATGCTGAAAATGTGGTGAATCTTTCCAAGTACGAAAAACATATCATGGTAGAGAAACCTATGGCGCTCACCCTGGATGATGCTGACAAAATGATCCATGCATGTGATAAAAATCGTTGTAAACTTTTTGTCATCAAGCAGAATCGTTTTAATTTGCCGGTAATAAAACTTCGTGAAGCGATTGAGGCCGGGCGTTTCGGTAAGCTTGTTTTGGGAACCGTCAGAGTTCGTTGGTCGCGTGACCAATCCTACTACGATCAGGACGCCTGGCGTGGAACATGGGCAATGGACGGAGGTGTTTTAACAAATCAGGCCAGCCATCATATTGATATGTTGGAGTGGATGATGGGGGAAGTGGAGAGTGTTTTTGCTAAGTCAACAACAGCACTGGTGGATATCGAAACTGAAGATACCGCTGTAGTTACTCTTAAATTTAGAAATGGCGCACTGGGCATTGTTGAGGCTACCACAGCCATACGCCCTAAAGATCTTGAAGGCTCTATTTCAATCTTAGGAGAAAAAGGTACGGTTGTTATTGGAGGCTTTGCGGTAAACCAGATGCAAACATGGAACTTTGTTCATACGATAGATGGTGATTCTGAAGTGCTTGAAAAATATTCCGTCAACCCTCCAAACGTCTATGGTTTTGGCCACCATGCTTACTATGAACATGTGGTTGATTGTTTGAAAAGTGATAGTCAACACCTTGTTGACGGACTGGAGGGGAGAAAAAGTATCGAGTTGATAAGTGCTATATATGAATCTATCGAAACGGGGCGAGAGGTGTTTTTGCGATTTCAACCCAAGAAATGCAAACTAGGGAAGAGATGATTGCTGAAACTGCTATTATTCATCCGAATGTAGAATTTGGGGAAAATATTATAATTGAGGATTACTGTATAATCGGAAGCCCTTTTCAAGGATATCGTGGAGAAAAAACTGTTATTGGAAATAATGCACTCATTAGGTCAGGTACGGTCATCTATGCAGGAAACAAAATAGGTAATAATTTCCAGACTGGTAATAAAGCAAATATTCGTGAATTGAATATAATAGGTGATAACGTCGGTATCGGCACTCTATCAGTAATAGAACACCATGTTGAAGTTTCAAATAATGTTCGAATACATTCTCAAGTTTTTGTTCCGGAGTTTTCTATATTGGAAGATGCCTGTTGGTTAGGTCCAAATGTGGTTTTAACTAATGCACGATTCCCTAAACACCCCAATATCAAGAAAGAACTCAGAGGCGTTCGTATATGTACCAACGCAAAGGTAGGTGCAAATTCAACCCTTTTACCAGGAGTTTGTTTAGGAGCTAATTGTTTAGTGGGAGCGGGAAGCGTTGTCACCAAAGATGTTCCTGAAAATATAATTGTTGCTGGAAATCCAGCTATATTATTACGCGAAATACCATATTAAAAAATGATTAAATTTTTAGATCTTTATAAACAATACCAGTCAATTAAACAAGACATTGACAGTGCTATCATGGGGGTCATCAAGGATAGTGCTTTTATCGGTGGGAAATATCTCCATCAGTTCGAGAGCAACTTCTCAGAATATCAAGAAGTTTCGTATTGTATTGGGGTCGGTAATGGTACAGATGCCCTCGAAATATCCATTGAAGCGCTTGAATTACCAAAAGAAAGTGAAATTATCGTTCCTGCAAACAGCTTCATCGCTAGTGCAGAGGCGGTATCAAGAAGCGGTTATACTGTTGTTTTCTGCGACATCAGGCCAGATGACTACACTATTTGTATGGATGATGTGCGTCGGAAAACTAGCGTAAAAACATCAGCAATAATGGCTGTCCATCTTTATGGCCACCCATGTAACATGGAAGAGATTCTTCAATTCGCTGGTCATAACAATTTAAAAGTTATTGAAGATTGCGCTCAAGCGCATGGGGCGGAATACAAAGGAAAAAAAGTTGGTGGGATAGGTGATATTGGTTGCTTTAGCTTTTATCCAGGGAAAAACCTTGGAGCATATGGCGATGGAGGCGCAATTGTTACAAACAACAAATTTTTAGCAAACAAGGCCAGAATGATTGCTAACCATGGTAGAATTGAAAAATATAATCATGAGTTCGAAGGCAGGAATTCCCGTTTGGATGGTCTTCAAGCCGCTATACTCGACGTGAAGCTCAAATATCTTGACGAATGGACCGCTCATAGAATTAACATCGCCGATATATACTTGGATCAACTATCAAAGGTGGGCACAATTACTCTGCCTGTAAGGCAAAGGTGGGCAAAACATGTTTACCATCTATTCGTCATTCGGCATCCAAAGCGTGATGTTTTATTATCAAAATTAAAAGAGAGTGGTATTCAATGTGGCATCCACTATCCGATCGCATTGCCTGATCTTCCCGCATATCGAAACATCTCAACTGCTGAAAATTGCGAATTTTCTAGAAAAGTAGCTAAAGAGCTGTTAAGCCTACCCATTGGAGAGCATATATCTGCTAAAGATACTGAAAGAATTGCTGAGCTCTTAGAAATACTTGCCTAAAAAAATCTTGTCTATTACATATCAAAATATAATAATAAATTTGGATTCAATCCAATAGATGATTGATACATATCGTAAAATACGAGATTTGTTGGACACACGAGAACGGCGTAACGCTTTGCTACTTCTCTGCTTGATTTTAATAATGGGCTTGTTGGAGGTATTGGGCGTAGCGTCAATCATGCCGTTCATTTCTGTCGCCTCTAATCCTGAGATAATTCATTCAAACAAATATCTATCACGAATATACCATTTATTGGATTTCGAAAGCACAGATTCGTTTTTATTATTTATCGGTTCTTGTGTTTTCTTAGTGGTTATTGGGAGTATCTCTTTTAAAGCCGTAACACATTGGGCTATGGTGCGTTATACGCAAATGCGTAATTATAGCATTAGTTGCAGGCTTTTACGTAAATATCTTAACAGACAATATAGTTGGTTTATAGATCGTCACAGTGCTGATTTAGGGAAGTCGATTATTACTGAAGTCTTACAGGTCGTTAACAGTGTTCTAATTCCTGGAGTACAGCTTATAGCTAATGGTGTCGTTGGTATTTTTCTTATTTTCTTGATAATTGCCGTAAATCCTAAAATTGCATCTATTTCATTAATCCTCATTGGAGGATCATATATATTTATTTATCTGTATGTGCGGAATATACTTAATCGAATAGGAATAGAACGCTTCGATTCTAATCAAGAGCGATTTAGAGTTGCACATGAGGCGTTAGGTGGCATCAAGGATGTAAAAATATTGGGAATTGAAAATGGTTATCTCAACGCATTTAGAAAACCAGCATTGCGTTTTTCGAAGGCACAGACAAAAAATTTAATAATAGGCGAGTTACCTCGTTTTTTGCTTGAAGCTATAGTGTTCGGGGGGATGTTGATTCTCTTACTGGCTTTGCTTGCGACAGAGAAAGGAAAAATGGAATCCGTTCTTCCGCTAATTGCACTTTATACTTTTGCTGGGGCACGACTCATCCCAGCTTTGCAAAAAGTGTATCAAGCACTGGCTAAAATTAGATTTGGAAAAGTTGCTCTTGATAGCTTGCATAATGACATGTTCAACGATTCAAAAAACAACCAAAATAGAATTAATTTTAATAAAAAAGAATCAATTCAGTTGAAAAATAATATTGAACTCAAAAACGTTCAATTCCGTTACCCACAATCGGAAAAACTTGCCCTCAAAAATTTTAATTTGACTATTCCCGCTAACAAAACAATAGCCTTTGTAGGCAGTTCCGGCTCTGGAAAAACAACTGCTGTTGATCTCATCCTAGGGTTACTATCTCCTCAAGAAGGTAGTTTATCAGTTGATGGTAGGATAATTAATGAAAAAAATGTCCGAAGTTGGCAACAAAACATTGGTTATGTTCCTCAGAATATTTTCTTAATCGACGATACGATCTCAGGGAATATTGCTTTTGGAATAGATGAAAAAAAAATAGATAAATTGGCAGTTGAGATAGCTGCAAAAACTGCTGGTTTACACGATTATATCACTACCGAGTTGCCGAATGGCTATAATACCGAAATTGGCGAACGCGGAGTACGCCTATCAGGAGGACAGCGTCAAAGGATCGGTATTGCACGAGCTTTATACCATGATCCAGGTGTACTTGTTTTAGATGAAGCAACCAGTGCATTAGACAATATAACTGAGAAAGATGTCATGGATGCAGTCCATAATTTAGGAAGCCGTAAAACTATTATTATTATTGCTCACCGTTTAACAACCGTACAAAAATGCGATCAATTGTTCATGATAGAAAATGGAAATATAGTAGGAAAAGGAACTTACAATCAGCTGTTACTTCAAAATGAATATTTCAGTACCTTAGCCTCATCAAACATGTGAGTTAGTATGAATTGGAACCTTGACTATGCAATTTTCAAATAAATTAGGCATATTTTTCCAAAAATTTTTAGCCATTTCGGGATATGAAATAAGGAAAAAAAATCAGGATCTAAAAAAATATGACGCAAAAATAATAGATATAATTAATACGGTAAAACCGTTTACAATGACTCAGTATTTTAAAATCGCGGAACTTTGCGAAGCTGTTCGTTATATTGTCAATAATAAAATTCCTGGTGCTTTTGTAGAATGTGGTGTTTGGAAGGGTGGAAGTATGATGGCAACAGCGATGACTTTAATTGATGAAGGCGATACTGAAAGGCAATTATACTTATACGATACTTTCTCAGGAATGACCCAGCCAACTGAGCATGATGTATCCCTGCTATCCGGAACTAAAGCAATAGAAAGATTTGATAAATACAGTATAGATGATAAAAGCTCAAACTGGTGCTATTCATCAACGACAGAAGTGTCTTCAAATATGAAAAATACTGGATATCCAGGAAATAATATACACTTGATAGCTGGCAAGGTTGAAGAAACAATACCAGAAAAAGCGCCGGAAAAGATTTCTTTATTGCGTTTGGATACAGATTGGTATGAATCCACGAAACATGAATTAGAACATCTTTATTCTCGTATTCCAAATGGAGGAATTCTAATAATTGATGATTACGATTCGTGGAAAGGATCGAGAAAAGCTGTTGATGAATTCTTTAATAATTGCCAAAAATCTCTTTTCCTTCACAGAATGGGAGGAAAACTTGGACGGATAGCAGTAGTATATTAACAATAAAAATTTGTAATGGGTAATTTTATGCCTCATGTTTATGATAAAGATTATTATTCATATAGGAATGAAAAGACACAAATTTCAGCAGAACAGGTTCTTGGAATGCTGAAGATTTTTTTTAAATCTTCTATCGTACTTGATTTAGGATGTGGAACTGGAACTTGGGCTGCTCAGGCTCTTAAATTAGGAGCAAAAAAGGTTATCGGTGTAGATGGACCGTGGGTCGATGAGACTCTTTTGGAAATTGATCCTTCCGCATTTTTAAAATGTGATTTGCGCAATGGACCTCCAAACTTAGATGAAAATTTTTCTTTTACAATTTGGCTTGAAAATGCCGAACATTTACCGTTAAGAATTGGAGAAAATATTCTAAATTGGGTCTGTACTAAATCTGATTTTATTTTATTTTCGGCTGCTATTCCTGGACAAGCAGGGAAAGGGCATTGTAACGAACAATGGCAAAGTTTTTGGGCAAGAAAATTTAAGGAAAATGGATTCAAGATTTATGATTTTATACGCTCCTCTATATGGTCAAATACAGAAATTCCCTATTGGTACAAACAGAATATTTTATTCTACGTTAAACCCAGAAATAAAAATGATGACTTGTTATCTATACAAGAAATAGATGATTTAGGAAAACTAGACCTAATACATCCCGACAAATGGATAAAACAAATCAATAAAAAATTTGGTACTAAACAATCTTTTAAGCTTCTTATCCAATCGATTAGAGAAAAAGTTCAGTTGTTTGTCAGTTAAAAAACACTTTATCATAAAATCTATATGGCTGAACTAATATTACATATTGGGATGGGAAAAGCAGCAAGTACGACTATTCAACGAAGTCTTTTAAAAGAACCTTCTTCCCCAGTAAGTATTGGTCGACATAATAAAGATATTAAACTCAAAGGTTTAGAGCACATGTGGTGGAGAGGATTAATCTCAAAACCTGGAAATTATGCTGACCAAGCAATAAAAATACTTAAAGATCAATATCTAAAATCAAATAATGTGGTCGTTTTGACAGACGAAGTAATTTCTTCATCTATTCAATTTCTTGAAAATTTAATTACTAATTTGACTAAAATTGATACTGATATTAAGTTTCTGCTTATTACGAGAAACCAGATCACATTTTTAGAATCTTTTTATAATCACAGTATGAGATCTAGGGTAAATGCAATTATTTATCCTAAATATAACTATGAAATATCTAATAGGTTAAAATATGAAGGAAACATTGATCAATGGATTGATGATTTAATAAAGTCTTACAATAGAGGTGATAACAATATCATTAGTGCATTAAATTATGATACAGTAGTATCTAAAATAAATTCAAGCTTTAACAGTAATTGCGTCACTGTATTGCCTTTAGAAGCTTTGTCTACTAATCCACAATATTTTATTAAAGAAATTGCTGCATTATTTAAGATGGATGATTCTATTGTTTATAATACAATGGGGAAAAAACAGAATGTTTCTGGAAAAAGATTAAATGATTATCGGTTTGGTACGACTATCGAAAAAGTTTTCAAGCTTCCTGTTTTCTCTCCTTTTAAAAGAACCGGCCTTTCTAGAAATGGGATCAATAAATTTTTTGTTTTTATCTTATCATCCCTTAATTTGGACGTAAATTGTAGATTGAGTGAAAAATCAAAATCTAAAATATCAGGTATTTTTGCTTGTTCTAATTTAAATTTAAAAGCGAAGATTCCATTTGATTTGAAGAAATATGGTTATCCATTAACCCAATAATTGTGTTGTCGAAAAATGGTATATAAAATATTTTATTTCTGCAAAAGGTTTTTTCAAACTTGGGAGTTAAATAATCATAACAAATTTATTAGAGAAAAAATTATTTCAGCAGGTGGAAATATTGGATCCGGCGGATTGTTTGGAAGAAATGTAGTACTTTCTGGAATGGCTAAAGTAAATATTGGAAATAATGTCCACATAGGTACGGGCTCTTTTATTCGTGGTGAGGGCGGTCTTACTATAGGTGATAATACCATAATTTCAAGAAATTTATTATTGTATACAGTAAATCATGATTATGAAGGAACATTACTGCCTTTTGACAGAAATAATATTTTTAGACCCGTAGCAATCGAAAAAAATGTTTGGATTGGAATGAACGTTACAATTTGTCCTGGAACAAAGATTGGAGAAGGCGCTATAATTGGAATGGGAACCATAGTTTATGGATCAGTTCCTAAATTTGCCATGATAGGTTCAAATCATTGGGAAATTATTAAATATAGAAATACTCAACATTATAATCAGTTGAACGATAATAAAATGTTTGCACGAGTAGGTGGTCATCCTTTAAATCCTTGATAAACATTCTGATCTAAAATTAAAATCTATGAAAAAGAATGGCATTACGGTAATAATTTCTTGTCAAGATGACCACAAAACCTTGCGCGATTGTGTTGAAAGTTTTTTATTGTTTGGTGATGAATTAATAATTGTAACGAATAGGGCAACAATAGAAACTTCAAATTTGGCTAAAAAACTTTCAATAGAATATAATTCAAAGGTAACATATATTGACGCTCCGCATGCCAAAGATCTTTATCAAAACAGACAAGTTGGACTTAACCATGCTAACTATTGTTGGGTAATGCGTTGTGATGCTGATTATATAGCATATGAAAACTGCGATGGTAAAAATTCAATTCAATATTTGAGAGACTATATTTTGCGACTTAAACCCATTTGGCCAACTGCGATATTTATCTCAAAAGTATCTCTTTCGTTGGGATGGGACAAAATGTATGAGATTGAAAAAGATGATATAGCTCAATTAAAATACATACCATCTGTATATACTGGAAAAAAAGAAGCACGAATATACTCACAAAATCCATTTCTTTGTTTTAGAAGACTAGGACGATGGGAGGGCGTTCCTTGGATAAAGTGGTACCGAAAGATTCGTATTAATAAACCCTATTGGTTTGAAGTTACAATTCGTGATTCGGAAGCGTTACTTTTTAGAAAAGCTCGTACGGACTGGCGTCAATTAGGTGATTTCAAAAATTATCCAGAATTGGCTGATTACATTAAAAATATTTTTTTACCAAATGAATATCCTGGATTGTCCATTAAATCGGCTGCAAAAAAATATATTGAGGATGAAGTTTTTCCAAAAATTAAGCCTTATGATGAAAAAAAATATTTTCCACTGCCATCTAGAATAAAATCAAAGCAAAGCTCAAAATGCGAATAATTATATGGGTGCATAAGTATGAACCATCATCAGGCGTTGGCAGCCGCAGATGGCGAAAATTTGCCAGATATCTTAGTTTACTAGGACATAAAATTTGGATAGTTGCACCACCTGAAAAAGGTAAATTTAAATCTGAAGATTTATCCACAGGTTCCAATTCTTTGAATGTAATTAAAATTGGTAGCAAATTAAAATATTATAATTTATTTCTAAGTCAATATTCAAAATATTATGAACGCTTAGTGGCTAAAACAAGCCATATTTTTTTTGAAAATATTAAAGGATTTTTTGACCATGCAGAAGCTTGGGCCATGTACACTGCTCCTAAAATAAAAAAATTAATCAAAGAATTAAAAATTGAAGCTCTCATTGTATCTGGACATCCTTGTTCATTAAACTATTGGGCCTCTATTTTAAAAAGCGATCTTCCAAATTTGAAGCTTATCCAAGATTTTAGAGATACGTGGAACGATGAAGTAAATTACTCTATTGAAAGATTTAGTAAATCTCTTAAATGCAAGGAAAGATCAGTAATAGCTGAGAAGATAGCAATCCAGCATGCTGATCTTGTATTAAATATTTCTGAAGATCAATCAAATCGTATGAAGAGCAATAATAAAAAAACTGAGAAAAAGTTTAAGATTATTACAAATGGATATGATCCAGAAGACTATAAAATTTTTAATAATTTGAAATTATCAAAAACTTTCACTTTAATCCATGCAGGAACGATTCGATGGCATGCAATAGAAGGATTGAAGAAACTTTTTTTGGCAATGAGAGAAATGGAAGAAGAGTTAATAGAAAAGAAATTTATGATCAATTTCTACGGCACCAAATTAAATTTTGAGGAAATTAATGATTTTAGAAGAATTATAGAAAAATTTTGCCGATTTCATAACTTTTTAAAAACGGAATCTATTTTAGAGAAAATTTCTGGAGCAACAGCTGGGCTTATAATCTTTGACAAAGAAACCGGATACGGAACAAAAATTTTTGATTATATCGGACAATCGAAACCTTTTTTCGCTATATGTCCACCTGGTGAACTTCAAAAATTTTGTAAAAAAAATAATATGCCAACAGCTTCTTTCAACTCAGAATCAATTCGTAATGCCTTATTAGAATTACTAAAAATAGAAAAATTACAGTATGATATCGGTAAAAAGAATTTTGAATCTTTTTCTATTCCGAATATCACTTTAGAATTGAATCAAATGATATCTAATATCTGATTATAGCCCAAATCTTATATTATTTATGGGCAGATTCACAAAAACAGATGTTAAGCTTTTTTATAGTTATTATTGACTGAAATGAAAAATTTAGATATTTTAATGATCATAAAAACCAGGGGATTAGCTTACGATGATCGTCTTCAAAAAGAAATTAATACACTCACCAGGCACAATTTTAAAATTGGTGTTTCATGTGTTGAAAAATCAAAATACGAAAATAATAATATTAAAGGTATAGAAAGCAAGACAACGATCAAGCGGCATTTGCCTTTATCAAGAAGAATGTTTTCAATTCGAAAAGGATTAAAAATAAAGGCCATTGAAATTTTTTTAAGGATGACGTTTGATGTACTTCTTTTTAGACCGAAGAAAGTATGGGTACATGATCCTGATATGATTGTTGTCATATTGCCGTTGATTTTATTGCGTAAAACTGGTTATATAAAACGATTAATATGGGACCTTCATGAGTTACCGATCTATATCAAAAGACTATTGGGAAAATATTTATTTAGACTGTGTTGCAAACATGTTGATGAACTGATTACCACCAATCAATTCAGAAAAGACTATTTGAATCAACTTTTAAATCCTTTAATTAAAGATATACGAATAATTGAAAATTATCTAAGGGATGAAATTGTTGTTGAACCTAAACAAAATTTACCTGATAGAGTCACAAGTTGGCTTTCTGGAAGGAGCTATTTACTTGCGCAGGGAGGGGGAAGAAAGGATCGCTATCACGATGAAATAGTCAATGCCTGTATAGCTTTTGGAATTCCATTGATTATTATTGGTGATACAAACAAGCAGATTGATAATGAATTAATCTGGTATACCGGTCAAATTCAACAAAAGGATATTTACCAATATTTAGACAATTGTTTAGGTAGCGTAATACTCTACAGCACCGACAAGCCAAACACATTATATTGTTCTCCAAATAGGCTATATCAGGCAATTGGAAGAGGAAAACCCGTTTTAGTTGGTAATAATCCTCCTTTAAAAGATTTTATAAATAAAACAGGCGCTGGTATCGTTTTTGAAACCGATGGTCGCAATCTTAAAAGCCTAATAAAAGGAATAAGTAAATTCGTACTCACTCATCAAATATATGAATCCAAAGCCAAAGAAATATGCTCATTATATACATGGAATAGTTTTGAATCCACACTTATAAATTTGGCTGGAGGAATATTACGATGAAGGCTTTAAAAAAACATTTAATAATACTCTGTTCAAAACATTAAAATACTGATTGTCTAATTTTAATGATGTAATAGTCCTGGAAAATAAATCAAAATGGATTTGAACGATAAAACTAAAGAGCAATATCAATCAGATTCGTCAGCTAAGAAATATTATATGACGTCTATAGGTAAGTATAGGGGAAAGTTAAAGGAAACGTTATATTCAATATATATTGCAAAGTACATATCGTATAGAGAACGACTTATTGTAAATTTAATGCTTAAAAATATTCATCCTAAAACTATTCTTGATGCACCATGTGGAACAGGAAAGTTAGCTTATGAATTAACCGAAATTAATTCGCAAATTACTTGTGCAGATATTTCAAATTCAATGATTAGTATCGCTAAAGAAGTTTATAACATAATAGGCTACAAAGCAGTTAAATTTATCCAGGTTGACCTCGAATTTACTTCAGAAAGAATAAATGAAACATTTGATGTCATTGTATGTCTTCGATTAATGCAGAGACTGACTACCTTAAAGCAAGAAATAATATTAAGGGAGTTCTCTAATATTTCAGACTTTTTAATTGTCAGTTTTGCGTTAGAGAACAACTACCACAGAATGAGAAGGTTTTTCAGGCGGATTCTATTTGGTGGAAGTGATCTTTATAGATCCTTACAAAAAAGTAAAAAGGAAACGGAAAGAATTATTAAACAAACCCATCATATAATTCAAGTTAAGCCTGTATCCAGAGGACTCTCTTCCGAATGGCTATACTTTCTTAAAACTCGTAATTAACATTACAATTTAGCTTATTTGTAAAAATTGGGCGAAAGCAGGATCTGATTTTGTTTTCAGAAAAAGATAACCATGGTTTAGTATGGGAAACAAACAAAGGAAAATTCTCCATAAAAGAAGGTGGGAAGTTATTAGATAAACAGTATTTTCGTAATGGAATTGCAATAAGAGATTTTTATCTTCTACAAAAAATAAGCCAAATTTATGTTCCAGATCAATTCAATAAATACGTTTATAAGGCAATACGAGTATACTTCTATTCCCAGCAAAATAATTCATTTTCAATGGAATATATCCAAGGCCAGAATCTCCGTGAACTGTTTCGTGAAACAAAATGCTCTAAATTATTCTTTCATGCTGGTTACTGGATAGGAATCTTACATAAAAGTTCTGTTGATTCACTTGGTAATGTAATAGTATTTAACGATTACAATCGTTCAAACATTATTATTAATATTGAGGAAAAAATCATTGTCGCTGTAGACCCGGGCGAATACTCACAACTCAAAACCCATCCAAGTGTTTCCGTATTTATTATGGGATACTCTATAATCAGAGGCGCCTTAAAAGAAAACTGGAAAACCATATTTCCTTCAGTAAAGGCTTTTTATAGAGGTTATAATACTACTGGATTCAATATAAAATACACACTTATACCTGGCGCAATATATTTGATGAAACGATTTGCCAAAGGAATTTCAAAACCTGCTATAAAAAAACCATATTTTGCAAGAATTTTCTTTGGATTAATAGAGGTACTTATAGTTTATGCAGTCCTTTTTACGGCCAGAAGACATAGCAATTATGATTATTAAAATTTAAATTTACTGTCCTTTATCCAAAATAAGATAGGAACAAGAGGACCTGTCAAAGATAGCTGATTTTACGGCAATCAATGATCAAATAAGAGAAATATATTATTATCTGAAGTTGCAAAAACAATCTCCTGATGAGAATTTAAGTCTTTCGTTATTCAAACCCTTTTTCAGAAGCACGGCTTGTGCAAGGATAGTATTCACCTGAAACTATCGCCCTTGATGGATATCGTTTGTTTGCCATCACAAAACATTCTGCCTGAAATATTTATGACAGCCTTTTTATGAGTTATAAAAAAAAAAATAAATTATCGGTTTTTCTTGTTTTAGACCATGCTCCAGACTATCGAGAAAGCTTTTTACAAGAACTATGCAAATATGTAAATTTAACTGTTGTAGCTCAGCCATGCGAACAAGATTTTTTATGTCCTCCGGATAGACGTATAGGCTATGAATACATAGAGCTTCCAACCCTTCGTTTTGAGGGAACGAATTGGCAACCGGGATTGGTTCGCCTTTTGATTGGAAAATCTTGGGATGCCATTTGTGTCGATTTAAATTTGCGCCATTTGACGCGTCTCTATTTGTATTTAAAGGGCAGGGGATACCGAAAGCGTTGGATATGGCGTGGACAAATTTTTGGGCACAACGACAACAGGCCGATCCGATGGGTAAGGCGAAATCTGCTCAAATACAGTGCCGGATGTTTGACCTACAGCCAACCGATTGCTCAAAGAGTATTTGATCTTTTCGGTGTAAAGGCTGTCAGTTTCAACAATACGCAAGTTCGTCAGGAAGACTTTCGTCAGCCTGTTTTCGATACACATTCCGGACTCCGGCTGCTATTTGTGGGACGAAATCAACCACGAAAAAAGCTTGATAGACTAATATCGCTGGCAATGCGTTGCAGCGATGTCCATGTCCGGCTGATCGGGACGGGAATGGAGTCCTTGATGATTCCGGCGGAGCTATCCGCTTCAGGAAGGGTTGCGGTTATCAGCAGGACCATCGGAAAAGACCTCGATCCTCACTTTGACTGGGCTGACTTGGTTGCCAGCCCCGGTCACGTTGGGCTTCTTGTGTTAAATGCAGCGCAGCATGGCAAGGGGATCGTTATCGATAATCAAAGCCGGCACGCTCCGGAATTCTGGCCGGCCAAAGAGGCTGCGCAACCGTTCATCAATTTTGAAAATGAGTATGAAATCAATAAATTTATCGATTACATGAAGAACCATCGCTGGAAGCTCCAGGAATGGGGCCACCGGCTTCAAGATGTTGCCAAACAAAAGTATTCGATAGAATATATGGCCCAAGTCCATTACCGGATGTTCGAGGATGTGGCCACCGGGGCCAAGCCAGAATCGCATGCCTGATCCCGGACTTTACCTGCGCACCTTGCGCCATCTCAAGCCGGTACAGTTTCGCTACCGGCTTTTCTATACGCTTCGCAGGCAATACAGGCGCCTCTTCCGGTTCCACTACCCCATGGCGATCCGAGCTGCCGGTAGCCCTCTTAGGCTGATGCCTTCTATGCGCACCGCTCCCTGCTGGGAGGGCGACAACCGGTTCGCCTTTCTCAACCTGTCGTATGATTTCGATCATGCCATCGATTGGAATTTCATGGGACACAGCAAGTTATGGGCCTACCATCTCAATTATTTCGATTATCTTCACCAGGTCGATATGTCTGAGGCGGAAGGCCTGCGCTTGATTCGCGATTTTATTCAGCAGTCCGATTGCAACCGCGAGGGAATGGAACCGTATCCCATCAGCTTGCGAGTGGTCAACTGGATCAAATTCCTCTCGCACCACCAAATACAAGACGAAGCTATTGACGCATCGCTTTACGCCCAAATCCGCATTCTATTGGATAATCTTGAATTCCACCTGCTGGGCAATCACCTGTTGGAAAACGGGTTTGCCTTACTCTGGGGCACGCGCTATTTCAACGACGATCGGTTGTGCGCAACGGCAGACGAAATATTGCAATCCGAACTTGAGGAACAGGTCCTGCCGGACGGGGCTCACTTCGAATTGAGCCCAATGTACCATGCCATCATGCTTGAGCGCGTGTTGGACGCTGTCAACCTGCTGCAAAAAACCGGCGATACGGCAGGGCAATTGCTACCGCTGCTGCGCAGAAAAGCGGCCCTCATGATGGGTTGGTTGGATCAGTTGTCGTTTGCCAACGGAGAGCCCCCGTCGTTCAACGACAGCAGTTCCGGCATGGCTGCTGACATTAAAGCATTGCAGGGCTATGCCACTCGTTTGAAGATTCAAGCCGATCAGGTTCCGTTGGGTGCCAGCGGCTACCGAATCTTGAAGGCAGAGCGCTACGAGCTGGTATTGGACGCGGGCCCAATTGGCCCGGCTTATCTGCCGGCTCACGGACACTGCGACATGTTGAGCTTCGTCCTCATGGTGGACGGAACTCCCTATTTTGTCGATACCGGCGTCAGCACCTATGAGACCGGACTGCGCCGGCAATACGAACGCAGTACTGCCGCGCATAATACCGTCACGATGGACGGTGCCGAGCAAAGTGAGGTCTGGGGGAGTTTCCGGGTTGGCCGGCGGGCCAAGATCGTGATACTGATAGACACGGCGGATCAGGTAATTGCCCAGCACAATGGTTTTCCCTCCATACACCGCCGCCGATTTTCAACCCGGCCCCAAGACATCGCCATCGAAGATTGGCTGCTGCCGCGCGGAACAGGGATTGCCCGATTTCATTTCGCACCGCACAGAAAGGTCTTCTTGGAAGAGGATCAACTCACCTGCGACGCGCTTTGCATGCGGTTCCCAAAGCGTCGCAAGGTATGGCTCGAATCCTATCAATACGCAGTTGGCTTCAATCGCCTGGCAACAGGCGATTGTGTCTGCGTTGCATTCGACGACCATCTTTTAACTGAAATAGACATCAAGACAGCATGTTGAAAATTTTATCCGTCGTCGGGGCACGACCCAATTTCATGAAAATCGCTCCCTTTGTACAGGCCATCGAAGTCCACAACCGCAATAGCCGGCTGACCATCGACCATCTCCTGGTGCACACGGGACAGCACTACGACGACAAGATGTCACGATCGTTCTTTCAGGCGCTGGGAATCCCCGAAGCCGATATCAACTTAGGCATCGGGTCAGGTACGCATGCCGAGCAGGTAGGTCAGACCATGATGGCCTTCGAAAAGGTGGTCCGAGACCACAAGCCGGATTGGATTGTAGTGGTGGGCGATGTGAACGCCACCTGTGCGTGCTCGATTACAGCTAAAAAGGAAAATGTACGTCTGGCGCATATCGAGGCCGGCTTGCGGTCCGGTGACATGACCATGCCCGAAGAAGTCAACCGGCTTGTCACGGATCGGCTTTCAGATCTTCTGCTGACACCAGATCGACTTTCAGCGGAAAATTTGCGCCGAGAAGGCGTTTCAGAGGATAAAATTCGATTTGTTGGCAACATCATGATTGATACGTTGGTGGCCAACAAGGACAAAGCCGCGTATCTGAATGTAACAGACATCCTGCGAGATAATCGCATCGGTTCACCGTTGCCGCCTAATACGATAAAGCAACTGTCCAATGGATTTGCTGTTGTAACATTGCACCGTCCTTCCAATGTTGATGACAAATCGGTCCTGAGTGCAGTTGTGGATTTTCTGATGAATGAAGTGGCTACCGAAATCCCTCTCCTGTGGACAGTTCATCCACGTACCATGGAGCGTCTCAAGGAATTTAATTTATTAGAAAGAATTCTTGGATCCAGCACGTTGATACTCCTTAACCCATTGGGATATCATGAAATGTTGCGTCTTAAGATGGATGCCCGGATCATGTTTACCGACAGCGGAGGATTGCAGGAAGAATGCTGTTTCCTGGGCACCCCCTGCCTTACGATGCGTTGGAATACAGAGCGGCCAATTACGTTAAAGGAAAACGGTGGTGCAAGTATACTGGTTGGAAATGAAATTCAGAATGTAAGCGTGGCTTTCCATAACGCATTGCATGAAACAAAGAAGCCGGTTTGTCCAGATTTATGGGATGGAAAAACGGCTCCCAGAATTGTTAGAGCAATTATCGAAGCTATTTAGTGTTTTTCCATTCTTTTGTACAAAATGATCTGATTTGAAACGAAAACTGCTATTTCTCTCTTTCTATTTTCAACCTGATCTTTGTGCCGGTTCTTTTCGATCCACAGCATTGATTGAGGAATTAATCTCACGGGCCGGAGATTCGTGGGAAATTGATATGATGACCACGATGCCTAACCGATACAGCACATTTGCGTCAGAAGCACCCTCAATTGAACATATGGGTCCGGTAACTGTCCGCCGCATCAAGCTTCCCGGTCACCAGAGCGGTATCCTTGACCAATCGTTCGCATTTAGTTTTTTTGCATGGAAAGTACGGCGAGCCACTCAGAGGCACGATTACGATGCAGTTTTTGCGACATCCTCCCGTTTAGCCACTGGTGTGCTGGGCGCATCGATTGCGCGCAAATTTAACTTACCGTTATATTTAGATATTAGAGATATTTTTGCAGACACCTTAGATGATGTTTTTAAAGGCTCGCCCCTGCATGCCTTACTTCCGGTTGTAAGAATGGCCGAGAGATATGCATTGCGGGGTGCAGCCACGGTCAACGTGGTTTCCACAGGTTTTATACCTTATTTCAAAGCACGGAAATTGAATCAACGCTTCACCTTTTTTCCCAATGGTGTCGACGAGGAGTTTTTAAGGTACAATTTCCGCAAAATCATCACTTCTGACTCTCCCAAAACCATTTTGTATGCGGGCAACATCGGTGACGGTCAAGGGCTTCATCGCATCTTACCTCAAATGGCACAAAGAATCGGAAGGAATTGGAAGTTTGTTGTGGTCGGTGATGGAGGACGACGACGTGAATTAGAAAAACAAATTCAAAATGTTTCAGCCACCAATATAGCACTGCTGGATCCCATGCCACGCAACAAACTGATGGAATTATACCGCCAAGCTGATGTGCTGTTATTGCATCTTAATGATTTTGAGGCATTTAAACGGGTGCTGCCGTCAAAAATATTCGAATATGCAGCCAGCGGAAAACCGATTCTAGCTGGTGCAAATGGTCACTGTGCAGAATTTTTAAAAGAAAATGTAGTGAATAGCGCTGTGTTTCCACCCTGTGATGCTACTGCTGCCTGTTCCGCTTTAGCGTCGTTGGAGCTGGGGCAAACATTGCGTAGAGACTTTATTGAAAAATATTCCCGAAAAGCAATTGTCAAAGAAATGATTGCGGATATGCTTAAAACAGTCGAGCAAAGAATACATTTTCATGAACAATAAAAAAATCCTTATCACGGGAGCAAAAGGATTCATAGGCAGCCACCTTTGTAAAGTCGCTTCAGAAAAGGGCCTGTCTGTTCGCCGGGTTTTACGAAGCGGGAAAGGTGAAAAGGGGGATATAGTAACAGACATTAATCCGAAGACGGATTGGTCCTCAACGCTTGAGAATGTTGATGTCGTCATACACTTGGCTGCGCGTGTTCATGTTAAGAATGAACGAAGTGTAAATCCAATGACCGATTATCGTATAGCTAACGTAGACGGAACCTTAAATATAGCTAGACAGGCAACCGCTGCCGGCGTGAAACGGTTTATCTTTCTCAGTTCGGTCAAGGTTAATGGAGAAAACACAATCCCTAACCACCCATTTAAAGAACGTGATCTTCCTTCACCTCAAACTCCTTATGGAGTTACAAAATTTGAGGCCGAGAAAGGCCTGCTTCAACTTTCAGAATCGACTGCAATGGAAACGGTGATTATTCGGCCTCCACTTGTTTATGGCCCTAGGGTTAAAGGAAATTTTTTATCCATGTTGGGATGGTTATATCGGGGAACACCGTTGCCACTGGGCGCTATAGATAACAAGCGCAGTTTGGTGGGTATTGACAACTTATTAGATTTTATAACGATATGTATCAACCATCCATCTGCAGCAAACCAAATTTTCTTTGTTTCCGATGGTTCAGATCTTTCAACCACAAACCTGATAAGGAATATCGCAAAAGCGATGGGCCGACGAGCGTGGTTATTCCCAATATCGACAAGCAAGCTTAAAACCTGTGCGACATTGATCGGGAGACAAGATGTTGTTCAGCGATTGTGCGGATCTTTGCAGGTAGACATTTCAAAAGCAAAAGATCTGTTGGGTTGGTCGCCACCTTATTGTGTTGATGAAGGGATCGAAAAAACAGTAAATTGGTTTAAGCAATTTGTCAATTTTGAACAGTGAGTCAACTGAATGCCATGAATTACGAACGTGAAAAAAGGCTTTTTGATATCACACTATGTGCTTTTCTATGGGGTCTATTGGCACTCCCCCTGTTAATCATTGGTATTGCCGTTAAACTTTCATCGTTTGGTCCTATTATCTTTTGGTCATCACGGATAGGTTTGCACAACCGTCTATTCAGAATGCCCAAATTCCGTACCATGAAGGTAGACACGCCGATCGTTGCCACCCACCTGTTATCATTACCGGATCGTCATCTGACACCTGTAGGGAAGGTTTTACGAAAATACAGCATCGATGAACTACCCCAATTTTTTAGTGTGCTCAAAGGGGACATGACCTTCGTGGGACCAAGGCCGGCACTTTTCAATCAGGATGATCTGATTCATCTGCGAACTGAAAAGGGTGTTCATCGGTTGGTACCTGGAATAACCGGGTGGGCCCAAATCAACGGTCGTGATGAATTGCCAATTCCTGCCAAAGTTGAACTGGATGATTTTTATCTCAAACATCGTTGCTTTGCATTGGACTTGAGAATATTGTTCATGACTCTTTTCAGTGTCGCCGGCAGCAAAGGTATCGTGCATTAATTTAATGAAAATCATAAGAAAAAACCTGCTTCTCATCATTTTTGCAGACGCGTTCCTGATATCGGCAGCATTGATAGGTGCCTATTTGATCAGGTTCGAATGGAACATTCCCAATCACTTTCAGAAAACGCTGTTTGTCGTGCTGCCTTGGATGGTGGGTCTGAAATTGACCTTTTTTTACATGTTAAGGCTTTACAAAGGCATGTGGCGTTACACCAGCATCAGTGATCTGCTCAACATTATCAAAGCCGCCTCACTCAGTTCATTGATCGTTATCGCCGCCATTCTCTTGAGTACCAGATTCATCGGCTTCTCCCGATCGGTTTTTATCATTGACTGGTTCTTGACCATCCTGTTGATATCCGGTTTGAGGCTCAGCGTCAGGCTCTTCTACGAAAGAGTCAGCAAGGCTGAATTGACTCCATCTGCATTCCTGACTCTCATGAAGTCGTTTTCCAAAAGAAAGGAAAACAGCAAGAAGCTGATTATAATTGGCGCAGGCAATTCCGGCGAAAAAATATGTCGGGAGATTCACAACAACCCGCATCTGAATTACGAGATTGTTGGTTTTTTAGACGATGATGTCCACAAGATCGGCAGGGCCATTCATGGGATCAAAATTCTCGGAACTGTGGCGGAACTGCCGGCAGCAGCAGCCCAGACCCAGGCTGACGAAATATTGATTGCGATCACATCCGCAGACGGCAGACAAATGCGCCGGATCGTGTCAACCTGCAAGGATACGGGCATTCCCTTCAAGACCGTCCCTGGATATGGTGAATTGATCAACGGAAAAATCTCCGTAAAGAGCATCCGAGATGTGGCTTACCGTGACCTGCTGGGCAGGGAGATCGTAAAGATGGATGCTGCCGGAATCGAATCTTACTTGAAAGACAAAACTGTGTTGGTAACAGGTGCGGGGGGGTCCATCGGCTCGGAGTTATGCCGTCAGATCTGCCGATTCAACCCCAGGAGCATCCTGCTCTTCGAACGGGCGGAAAGTCCGCTCTATAGTATTGAATTGGAGCTGAAAAATAGCTTTGCGGATATTAAAGTGAACCCCATACTAGGGGATATTTTAGACATCCAGCAGGTCGATGCCACTTTTACGCATTTCAGCCCTCAAGTAGTTTTCCATGCCGCCGCCTATAAACACGTTCCTATGCTGGAAATCCAACCCTGGAAGGCGGTGGAAAACAACATCAAAGGGACTGCCAATTTACTTGACTTTTCTGTTCGTCACCATGTTGAACGATTTGTTTTCGTTTCCACAGATAAAGCCGTGCGACCGACCAATGTAATGGGGGCCAGTAAGCGCGTTGCCGAACGGCTCATTCAATGTCAACCCAATTTGAACGACGTGCACACCCGGTTTTCGATCGTCCGCTTCGGCAACGTTCTGGGAAGTATCGGCAGTGTCGTGCCGCTATTTAGAAAACAGATCGAACAAGGCGGGCCAGTGACAGTCACCCACCCGGAAGTGACCCGTTACTTCATGACAATACCCGAAGCCTGCCAACTAATATTGCAAGCCGGTGCACTGGGAAAAGACCAAGTCAATATCTATGTATTGGACATGGGAAGCCCGATCAAAATTGTCGACATGGCGAAGGATCTCATTCGTCTTTCAGGGTTTGAGCCGGGTAGGGATATTCAAATCGAATTTGTTGGCCTGAGACCCGGTGAAAAACTTTATGAGGAACTGATCACGGAAGGAGAGGGCATTGTGCCAACAAGCCACAAGAAAATAATGGCACTCCACGGTGAATCGTGCGGTCTTCAGCAGTTGAATGGAACAATCGAAGCGTTGTTGCAGTCATCCAAAGTACAGGATGACAAAAGGATAAAATTACTTCTAAAAAAAATAGTTAAAGATTATCGACCTTTTAATGAAGACCATTAACCTCAATAAAAAGCACTTTTTTTTTGTTTGGCTATCGTTTTTTTGCTATTCAATGTTAGCAGCTTGGCTGTTTCGGAAAGCAATACTCCCGCTTTTCCCTTCGTTTAATGCAGGCAACGGCTTGATCACGGACGATGCCTCTTATTTTGATTCGGTAGCATATTCCCTTGCAGAAAGGATTCATCTTCAGGGGTGGGGTGAGTGGCACGTATACCCAGCACCCTATGCAGGGATTAATGTTGCTCTCCTTGGGGCGATTTACGTTTTATTTGGGCATCACACCGCACTAATGATGCCAGTCGGTTCAGCTTTACATGCTATGGGCGGGGTACTGATTCTGATCCTTGCACGAGAGCTTGGGGATAAAACACTCGCCAGCACGTGTGCAGGATTTCTTGCCGCAAGCCTTTATGTCATATTTCCCTCAGCGCTCACTTGGTTTAGCCAGAACCTCAAAGATAGCTATATGATCGCCGGATCGTTGTTGGTCTTATTGACTTGGATAAAAGCCTCAGAAAACTCATGCCGATTTCAGGACTGGATTCTCTTATCCCTTTATCATTTGATCGGCGTAATGTTGATTGCCGGTGTTCGTCCATACAACCTTATTTTACTATTCATCGCCACGATAGGTGCATTGTCAATAGTTTCTCTTGGATCAGTGGTCCAACATCATTTAAGAAATATCGTAAAGCCAGCTTCTTTTTTTGCCATTGCATTCATCACAATTGTAGTCGGAATTAAATTTATTTCAATGGATTCAGTTGGAAATATAACTTTAGCTGGAATTAATGTTTCATCCCAAAAAACAGTGCATAAGAAGCCATTTATTTCTAATAATACTATTACAAGTGAAATCACCAATAAATCAGCTTGGCGGTGGAAACGTAGTTCTATTTTTCCTCAAAAAGTTGAGAATTATTTTAAATCTATTGCTAAGATTCGTGCAAAAAAAATTAAGCGAGGTCTAAAGATCGGTGCAAAATCAACGATTGATGAGGATGTTCAACCACAGAGTATAAGAGAAGTTATCCAATACCTGCCACGTGCATTGCAAGTGGCATTGCTCGCTCCATTCCCATCTTCATGGTTCCAAGAGACCAGTATACAAAGACGTATCGCATCTGGCGAAATGTTCATTTACTATCTTTTTCTTCCTGGGATTTTTCTATTATTCTTGTACAACCGAAAACCCAAAGTATTTCTTGTCATTTTTTTTGCGTGTTTCTTTCTTATGATTTACGCATTTGCCGAGGCAAACTTAGGAACGTTGTACCGACATCGATATGGGTATCTATTTATGGTGCTAACGGTAGGGTCACTAGGGTGGTTTACATGGTTTGAGAAAATCGGTTGGCTTAAACGTTTTGAGAAATGAAATGAATTTTTATGAGATACAAAAACAGTTGTCAATCAAATTGTGGATTTTGTTTTTTTGCTATGCGATGTTGGCTGCCCTAATTTTCCAGAAATTCATACTTCCCCTTTTCCCATCATTACATGCCGGAAATGGACTAATGTTGAAAGATGCTGCCTATTTTGATTCGATTGCGTCCTATCTGGCCGACCAGATTCATCAATACGGCTGGGGAAAATGGCAGATATACCCGGCGACCGGCGCAAAGGGTAATGTTGCAATCCTTGGAGCTCTTTACGCACTGTTCGGGCACAACACGTTAATAGTTATACCGGTAAGTTCGGCGCTGCATGCCTTAGGTGGAACACTAATTTTTCTTTTATCCCGTGATCTTGGCGATAAAACACCTGCCAGTACATATGCCGGGATCATTGCCGCGAGTCTGTTTGTCATATTTCCTTCGGCTCTCACTTGGTATACTCAGAACCATAAGGACAGCTATATGATATCTGGTGTACTATTGATTTTACTGACCTGGGTCAGAGCAATAGGGGCGAAAAATAGATTTCATTCCTGGCTGCTCCTTGCTGTAGTGCATCTTTTAGGTATTCTTTTGATCGGGAGCGTCCGCCCACTGAACTTGATATTACTCTTACTATCGACTGTAGGAGTATGGTTGGCAATCCTCGTTACATCATTCCCTCAATGTGAATTCAAAATAAAATTGCCGGCGGTACTCTATTTTACTGTTGCGATAGTTATGTTGGTGGGGGCAATAAAAGTTACATCATTGATACCTGTTGGAAATCTACAAAAAGAAGCAGTTAAAAAAGGATATCTTGTCAGACATTCTAAATACACCCATAATAAGAATATTAATAAGATTCATTGGAAATGGAGTAATGGATCTTTCTTTCCTAAATTCGTTGAAAACTATTTCGAAAATGCTGCAAAAATTCGCACAGAAATAATTCATCATGGATTAAGCGTGGGGGCTAGATCGATTATCGATGGAAATATACAGCCAGATAACGCCATAGAATTTATTCGATATCTGCCGCGAGCCTTACAAGTGGCATTATTCGCACCATTCCCATCTTCATGGTTTAAAGAGACCAGTATACAGAGGCGCATCGCATCTGGCGAAATGTTCATTTATTATCTTTTTCTTCCTGGGATTTTTCTATTATTCTTGTACAACCGAAAACCAAAAGTGTTTATAGTTCTATATTTTGCATGTCTTTTTCTTATGATTTACGCATTTGCCGAGGCAAACTTAGGATCGTTGTACCGCCATAGATATGGTTTCCTGTTTCTTATACTAATGTTAGGTTCACTAGGCTGGTTTACATGGTTTGAAAAAATGGGTTGGCTTAAACGTTTTGATAAATTGACGACTGCGACTATCTTGGGAAGAAACTGATAAGGCGACGTCATCAAGCCATAACAAGGATGAGTTTACAGGATTATGGAATAAATTAATGGGTTTTTGAAAGATCATTCAATCAGAGAAGGGGATTCGAGCTGAATAATCGAAAGACAAGAATATTACGTATTATTACACGGATGAACATTGGCGGACCTGCAATCCACGTTAAAAACCTTAGTGAGGGCTTGGATAGAGATAGGTACGTTCATAAACTCGTCACTGGATCCATATCTTCAAACGAAGGAGATATGAGTTATATTCTTAACTTTAGCGATGAACAAATAATTGTTATCCCATCTCTACAAAGAGAACTTAGCGTTAAAAAGGATTTGGTTGCTTTGCTGAACATTTTTCTTCTGATCAGGCAATTCAAACCCGATATCATTCATTCGCACACTTCCAAGGCAGGAGCCATCTCCCGCATAGCCGCTATTTCCCTTAACTTTTTCAGTAGAAAAAAAATCCTTATCGTCCACACATTCCATGGCAATGTGCTCGAAGGGTATTTCAGCACCATTAAATCATTCGTTTTTTTAATGATTGAACGGTTTTTGGCGAAATTTTCCGATCGGATCATTGCCATCAGTGAGAGTCAACGGCAGGACCTCAATAAGGTTTATCAGATTGGAACCCCTGAAAAAATAGAAGTTATCAAATTGGGTTTCGATTTGAATCGATTTGTACAATGCGATGAATCAAAAGGCCTTTTCCGGAAAAAACATGATCTGAATGAGAAAACGATTCTGATTGGCATTGTTGGCAGATTGGTTCCAATTAAGAACCATAAAATGTTCCTCGATGCCGGTAAACAATTAATTGGCAATAACCATGATCGAAATCTGCGTTTCGTATTGATTGGTGATGGTGAAGATCGGCAGTATCTTGAGAGGTACACTCACGATATTGGATTGACCAACTATGTCATCTTTTGCGGATGGGAAAGTGACATGCCTATGGTCTATGCCGACATCGACATTTTGGCCTTAACCTCTCTAAACGAAGGCACTCCAGTTTCGATTGTCGAGGCCATGGCGGCTTCAGTGCCAGTGATCAGTACCGATGTAGGAGGAATCAAAGATTTATTAGGAGAGGAAATACCTAACCGTATAGAAAACCAGGGATTCAAAATTTGTGAGAGGGGGGTTTTGTGCCCGAAAGACGATCCCGAAAGTTTTACTGACGCACTTTACGATATGTTGACGAGTGAAGCTTGGAAAGATGAAGGCCGGCTTGACAGAGCAAGAGACTACGTTCTGATACACTATTCTATGGAACGATTGTTGAGCGATGTTGAATCCCTGTATGAAAAATTGATGGAACCCAAAAAGAACAGTGGATAGGTTGCAGAACAATAATAACGAAGAAAAATGTGAACAGGCATTGGGCGAGCATGACCACAATCTGACCAGCGGCCGTAGAATTACCCGCAACAGCATCCTGAATATCTTCGGTTATTGTGCGCCCATGGTCGTCGCCCTGCTGACGATCCCCGTCATCGTTCGTGGAATGGGTATCGAACGATTTGGGATTCTGACGTTGGCCTGGGCGGTTATTGGCTATTTCAGCTTGTTTGACTTCGGTTTGAACCGGGCACTGACAAAGATGGTGGCCGAAAAACTGGGAACCAGTGAGCAGTCGCAGATCCCTTATTTGGTATGGACATCTCTGGTGGTAATGGCGCTGTTCGGGCTTTTGGTTGCTGCAGCGTTGATTGTCTTCCTGCCTTGGATAGTTGACCATGTTCTTACCATCTCATCGGAATTAAGAAGAGAAACGCAAATCAGCTTCTATCTCCTGGCGTGTTCCGTACCGATAGTTATCCTCAGTGTGGGGTTGCGGGGTGTATTGAGTGCTTATCAGAAATTCGACCTGATCAACTGGGTTCGCGTTCCCATGGGAATCTATGTCTTTGTCGCTCCGATTCCGATAATAAAATGGTATTCAAACGCCCTTCATCCAGTTCTGGCGGCATTGATTGCGGGACGATTGCTTGCCATACTGATCCAATTGAAGATGTGCACCCAAATAGTATCTTTCATGAAATCCGGTATTGGTTTCCGCCGTGATTTAGTCCGTCCCCTGTTGTCATATGGCGGTTGGATTACCGTATGTAATGTCATCAGTCCGTTGATGATCTACATCGATCGTTTTTTTATTGGCAGCTTGATTTCGACCGCTGCCGTTGCTTTCTATGCGACCCCGAATGAAGTGGCAACGAAGTTATGGATGCTGCCATGGGCCTTACTGGGAGTCCTTTTCCCTGCCTTTTCAACCAGTCTGGTCAGGGATTTGCGCTTGGCTTCCGAGTTGTTTTCGAACAGTTTAAAATACCTTTTCGTTATCCTGTTTCCGATCATTCTGGTTTCGATTACTTATTCCTTTGAAGGACTCGATTTCTGGTTGGGACGTGAATTTGCCGAGAAGAGCAGCATTGTTTTAAGGTGGATGCTGGTGGGCGTTTTTCTGCATGGGATTGCTCAAGTACCATATGCGCTGCTTCAGGGAGCCGGTCGACCGGATATCCTTGCAAAGCTTCACATGATTGAATTACCGTTATATTGTTTTCTGCTATGGCAGCTGATAACGTTAGGCGGAACAAAGGGAGCGGCCATTGCTTGGACCATGCGATTGGGTGCTGACGGATTGATTGTTTTTTTATTCGCCGGCAAGATTCTTCCTGAGATTGATGGCAAGATCCATAACCAGCTGCGAATCCTGGCAATGGCATTACTATGCTTTATCGTAACGGCGTACTTTGAAAATGTATTCTATAAAAGTTGCTTCTGTCTTGCCGTTATCCTTTCCTTTGCTTGGTTTGTATGGTTCATCATTTTCAACGACCAGGACCGGGATCGGATATCCAGGAGATTTTTAAATGCGATCTGACAATGATGCAATTCAAGTGAAAAAGAGGTATCAGGGGGAAGCAGGAAAAGTTTATCATCAAAAACATGATGTGCCAAACCCCGCCCACAAATGGATTGCCCAAAATCGTTCTGAAAAACTGGCGGGGCATGTCGCCCCGGATGATGTTGTTTTGGAATACGGCGTTGGCCCTGGTTGGAATCTTGAAAACATTGCCTGTAAACAGCGGCTGGGGTATGATTTATCTCTATTTTTGAAGGATCAGCTTTCAGCCAAGAGCATTGACTTCATTACCGATACCAGAGCGTTGACGGATGCATCCATTGATACGACCATTTGCCATCATGTGCTCGAGCATACACCGGATCCGGCTCAGGTACTGATGGAAATCAACCGTCTTTTGAAAAATGAGGGGAAACTCATCTTGATCGTTCCCTATGAAAAGGAACGAAAATACCGAATCTATGATCCAATTGAACCCAATCATCATCTTTATTCCTGGAATGTCCAAACACTAGGCAACTTGGTAACGGATCTGGGTTTTAAAATCAAACAGGCAGGCTTGGGTAGATACGGCTATGACCGAGCCCTATCGGTATTGGCGTTGCGTTTGGGAATGGGAGCCTTCGGTTTTCGACTTATGAAAAAAATTGCCCTCACGATCATCCCCTTGTTGGAAGTTCGCATCGTGGCCATAAAAATAAAAACGGCATGATCACTCTCAATAGAGAAATAACATAATAAAGGAGTCTTATTGTGCGCGTTCTAATCACCGGCGGCGCCGGTTTCATTGGTTCTCATCTGGCGGAAACCCTCCTTGAAAAAGGTGATGACGTCTACATCATCGATGATCTTTCCACCGGGTCGATAGAAAATATCCGCTTCCTTCAGGAGAATCCTACCTATAAAAACAAAATGTTTGTCCATATCAACACGATCTTAAATCATGACATGATGCTGGAACTTACCGGCATCTGTGATGTGGTCTACCACCTGGCGGCGGCGGTCGGAGTGCAGACCATTCTGGACAAGCCGCTGGAGTCCATCGTTACCAATATTCAAGGGACTGAAAAAATTCTTGAAATGTGTAACAAATTTAAAAAACGGGTGTTGATCGCTTCGACATCGGAGGTTTACGGTAAGCACATGCATGCGCCTCTGGTGGAAACCGACAACATCATCTACGGCCCGTCGAGTAAGTTCCGCTGGAGCTATGCCGCCTCGAAATTGATGGACGAATTCACGGCCCTGGCCCACTACCGGACCAATGGACTCGAGGTGGTCATTACCCGTCTTTTCAACACAGTCGGGCCTCGGCAGACGGGCGCCTATGGGATGGTTATCCCCCGTTTTGTCGCCCAGGCGCTGAAAAATAAACCCATCACCGTATTCGGCGACGGCACCCAAACGCGCACTTTTACCTACGTCAAGGATGTCGTAGCTTCGTTGATGACCTTGATGGCATCCGATCAAGCGATTGGAGAGGTGATCAATGTGGGGGGCATTGAAGAGATCTCCATTCTGAATCTGGCCCAGAAAATCATAGACATGACCGGATCGTCGTCGTCGATCCAACTGATTCCCTATGCCGAGGCTTTTGGAAAAGATTTCGAGGATATGCAACGCCGGGTACCGAGCACGGAGAAACTTGAACAGATGACGGGTTTTGCTCCGGATAAAAGCCTTGATTTTATCCTGTCTAAAGTCATTGACTATATCAAAAGCAGGTAGAGAAACGGAATTTTTTCTTTTTTATGAATGCTGAATCCCTAATTCTCTGGATGCAGCAAATAGAACGATAGTGTTTTTATTTTATCAAACGTTGGAGCGAAGCGATCGCATTATTGGACGTTCGATGTTCGAAAAATTGTTTTTTGATTGCTTGTCTCGCCGGATCGGTCAGAACCTTTTCGGGTCGCTCGGGCATAACCCGAGGTTTAATTTACTGCAATTAACAATTCAATGTCATTAACTTAACCGATTGGCTTGTATTGAGGGAAGTATCGCCGTGGTTTCGCTTTATGATTTCGTGGATATTTTCTTCCCGGCCTGATCGGTTCTACGGTTCTTTGAAAAATATATTGCAGGTCGACTATCAAGCGCTTGATCAACCTGTTGGCATCAAGAAAGAGCAGGGCGATCACGCCTTTGCTTTTTGAAAGCGCCTGGGTGAAATTGATCTGGTATCGGTGTTTTGTATGGACAATCTCATCGTCTATCCGGTCCTGGACATGAAAAGCCATCATCCAGACCAGGTTTTTGGCGAACACCTTGGCGTGAAAGTCTTGATACACGGATAGCGCCGATTGTCCGGAAAAGTTATCCAATTCGATCCGGCATTTGATGATCTTATAATCTTCTTCCACCGGCCATCTTTTGTGGTAAAGGTCGCCAAACAATTCGATGGGATATTTTTCCGTGTCAACCAGCGAGGTGATTAAAACGGCAACCTTCCCATCGTTTTCAATGCGGATCAGGCGGAGTTTCAAAGGGGTCGTGTCCAGCCCCATTTGCCTGCATTGGGCAATCGAAGTAGAATGCACAGGCACGGTGACGACCTTTTCAGATAGCCCGGAACGGAAAAACTTGCGAACGATTTTCCATTTGGTGCAAGACACGCGGGCACAAAAGTTGGCCTGCATGGAAAGGATCAGGTTGAAAAGCCACCATGCCGGATAACCTCTATCGAGCAGGATCAAATCGTTGGGCATCACGTTGAGCAGGTGTTGCGCCGCCAGATCGCGTTCACCGATCCGTTTGGGTTTGATAAGGGCATCGACAGTTATTTTGTTGAGGACATCGAAAAGCTGAGATACGCGTGCCATAGGAGATGGCGCACCCTGGCGGACATTCCAGACACCAAAGTGCCGGACGACATCATCCGTCATTGGCAATTTTGTTGTGGAACCGTCAATGGCCAACAACCGGAGGCCGAACCACAACTTGGGACGAAAGTGCTTTTCAAAATAGGTGATCAACTGTAGATTCAACTCGACAAAGGCTTCGAACTTCAGTTTCATTCGAGCCTTTGCCAAGGCCGCCTTCGATAAGACCCGTTTGGCGACATCGAAACGCAGTATTGTCTTGAAGAATTTATCCAGTTCGTCCTGATAGGAGCCTTTGACCAGGTTGATGAGAAAAACGATCAAGACATGAAACGGTAGTTTTCTTTTACGGGTGAAGTCGTTCTTGTATTTTTCGATGACGGGCGATGAAGTCAGGCGAGGAGACAATTTCTCGTACAAATTCAATTGTTTTGGCACATACATTGAAATCCAGGTTTCGTGCCAACTTTTCCAAAACTCTCGCTAATTTTCGACATGGTATTCTCCTTTCGATTATATAACTGGCTGTTATTATTGAAAGCGAGTATACCATGTCGATTCACCTAAAACAAGTAAATTTGCAATATATTTGATATGTTATAGCGTTTTACTACTTCTTAAGTTAATGACATTGATTAACAATTCATAATTGACCTCCTTCTTTTCAATGGAAACCAATCTACTGCTCGGCGCGGCCGCGTTTCTGATCAGTCTGACCATGACTCCCGTGGTGCGCCTGATTGCCATTAGAAACGGCTGGGTGGCGCGACCGCGGGAAGATCGCTGGCATAAGAAGACCACGGCCTTGATGGGCGGCATTGCCATCTTTCTCGGAATAAGTGTGCCTCTGTGGATGGTAGGGGGCGTGGATTCGATTTGGAGGAAATTCATTGATGCGGGTCATGGAACCGTGTTGCCATCCGTTGCGGCAGTTATTCTGGTAGGGGCGACAATCCTTTTTTTCATCGGGTTGGCAGACGATTTCATCAATCTCAAACCGCAATCCAAGCTCATCGGGCAAATCATCGTCGCCAGCATGGTGACTTTCCTGGGGTTCAGACTCAACTGGTTCACATCGTTGACATTGGACACCATATTTACACTGGTCTGGATCGTTGGAATCACTAACGCATTCAATCTGCTGGACAACATGGACGGGCTTTGTGCCGGCGTGGCTATGGTGTCTTCTTTGTCCATGTCGGCACTCTATTTCTCGATGGACCCTGTGGCATTGGCGGTTGCGGTAATCATTTCAGGTGCCTGCGCCGCTTTTCTTGTTTACAACTTCAAGCCGGCCTCCATCTTCATGGGTGACTGCGGCAGCTTGGTAATTGGGTTTGCCATTGCCGTCTTGAGTTTATACCATTCCGAAATCGATCCCCAAAACAGACTTTCCATTGTCTGCGTTCCGGTTTTGCTTTTAATGGTGCCACTTTTAGATACCTCCCTGGTGACCACCATTCGACTGCTCAGCGGCCGTAAAGCCTCAACGGGCGGCAGGGACCACACCTCGCATCGCCTGGTTTTGATGGGACTCAGCGAGACCCATGCCGTTTTATTTCTCTATGGAATTGGCACCGTATCCGGCGTCGCCGCGGTTTTCGTCAGTCAAAGCGACTCATTGACCTCGCCGGCCGTCATCATTCCTATCGTCCTGGCCATTGGGCTTATGGGAATCTACTTGGCGCAACTGAGGGTTTACCCCGATAAAGAATTTTCGCTCCTGCGAGGACGGATATTCACCCCGGTGTTGATTGAACTGACCTACAAACGCCAGATGATGATGGTCATTCTGGATGTTGGTCTGGTGGCATTTGCCTATTATCTGAGTTACCGGCTTCGGTTTGACGGAAGTGATTTTACCCGTTATTTTCGCGTTTTTCTGAAATCACTGCCGATTATTATTCCTATCAAACTGATTGTATTCTATCTCTCCGGAATCTATAAAGGATTTTGGCAATACATTAGCACACGTGATGTTTTTCAGTACATCCGCTGTTCAGCTCTGGCAACCCTGGTTGTGATCACTGCGGCCACCATCTTGTACCGGTTCACTGATTTCTCAAAAGGCGTCTTTGTTATCGACTACCTGTTGACGACCGTTTTTTTGTTAGGGACCCGCGGATCTTTTCGCCTGTTTACGGAAACGATGAAACGCAAAACCCTGACCGGGGATCCTGTAGTTATATATGGGGCAGGCCAGGGCGGTGAACTGCTGCTGAGAGAGATTTTGAATAACAAAACACTGAATATCAATCCCGTGGGCTTTTTGGATGACGACCCGCTTAAAATTGGAAAGAAAATCCAAGGGTACCCCATTTTGGGGAACCTTGAGCATTTATCCGAGCTGAGAAATAAGAATACAATTCGAGGGGTTATCTTATCGTTTAGCGACAACTCCGATACAAAGGCATATCGGGAAGCAATCCGCTATTGCCGTGAAAATGGATTGTTTCTAAGAAAATTTTCCATTCAATTGGATCCGGTTGAACTTTTTAAGAACATTTAGGGCGCCAAAAATAACGGTGATCTGGTAAACCGGCATCGCCTTAAAAATGAACCATGAGATTATCCCCGCATGGGAATCTGCTGTTGTCGATGCCGTTATCCGCTTTGACCCTGAAGCCAGGATATACCTTTTCGGATCAAGGGTCGATGATCGCCAAAAAGGCGGGGACATTGACATCCTGGTTTTTTCCTCGCGTTTGACGTTTTAGGACAAACTGAAGATCAAAGCCGTTTGGTTCGACACCATGGAGGATCAGAAAATCGATTGGGTCATTGAAAAAATAGCAATGATCAGTAAGATTTGCCAGGCTCAGCGATATTATTTTACAAAAAATGTTCCGGTATTTTGATGTGGTTGAATTGGAAGAAATTGGGACTGTCAGGGACCGAATCAATCGGGCTGAAAAAAAGGGTCATTGAAAACGCAGACAATTTTATTCAGATCAGATTGTTGAAAAATGAGATTGCCCATGAGTATAAATCAGATATGATTTATGTGTATGAGGACGGACTTGACTTGACACCTTGCTAAAAAATGGGTGGTCAGATACCTTCTGGATTGTCGCCAAACAATCTAAAACAGGAGGCACATCATGACCACCCAAGACAAAATCGCAAGAGCTAAACTCAGCATACTGGAACTGGCCGAATACCTCAAGAATGTTTCCCAGGCCTGCCGCATCAACGGCGTTTCCCGCCAACATTTCTACGACATTAAAAAAGCGTATGAAGAGCACGGCCTTGAAGGCCTCAAGGATAAAAGCCGGCGCAAGCCGTGTATCAAAAATCGGGTTGCTCCTGAAATTGAAGCGGCCGTGATCAAAATGGCATTTGAATATCCGGCTTATGGTCAGGCACGAGCTGCCAATGAACTGCGTAAAGAGGGCATTCTGGTGTCATCCGGCGGTGTTCGAAGCATCTGGATTCGGCACGATCTGGAAACTTTCAAAAAACGTCTGGCATCGCTTGAAGAGCGGGCAGCCAAAGAAGGCATTGTTTACACCGAGGCCCAATTGACGGCGTTGGAAACAGCCAAGCGCAGTCGGGAATCTCACCCGGATGAAATCGAAACCCAACATTCGGGTTATCTGATCAGCCAGGATACCTTTTATGTCGGGTATCTGAAAGGTGTCGGCCGGATCTATCAGCAAACGGTGGTCGATACCTATTCGTCGGTGGCCTTTGCCAAGCTGTATACGGCCAAGATCCCCGTCACCGCTGCCGATACGCTCAATGACCGTGTGTTGCCTTTCTTTGAGGAACACAATGTCCCTGTATTGTGCGGGTATTGACGGATCGGGGAACCGAGTTTTGTGGCAGCCTGGATAAACACCCTTACGAGTTGTTCCTGCAACTCAACGAAATCGACCATACCAAAACTAAGGTCAGAAGCCCTCAAACTAATGGTATTTGCGAGCGTTTCCACCAAACCGTGCTGAATGAGTTCTACCGTGTGGCATTTCGAAAGAAGCTGTATCGTGATCTTGAGACTTTACAGATCGACCTGGATGAGTATATGGACGAGTATAATACAAAACGAACCCATCAGGGAAAACGCTGCAAAGGTCGTACGCCAATGGAAACATTCATTGAAGGCAAGCAGCGATATAAAGAAAAGAATCTGGAAAAAATAAATGCTGCATAACTGTCGT
This sequence comes from uncultured Desulfosarcina sp., assembly GCF_963664155.2. GTDB lineage: Bacteria > Desulfobacterota > Desulfobacteria > Desulfobacterales > Desulfosarcinaceae > Desulfosarcina. The sequence continues at coordinate 937,460 of NZ_CAXXXH010000002.1, read as the reverse complement.
TGACACATCCAGAAGGTTTCTGACCACTGTCAACTCAAGTTCCGTTCAGGACAATTTATGCAATCTTTGAAAGCGTGCTGGAACTGACTCCTGTATTGCTTGACAGCGTTGAAAAAATAATTGCCTACCCCACGCGCTTTACCGATGACTAATAAACCCCATAACAAAATTGTTGTCCTGATAAAAAAAGGAGTCGGCGTTCCCGCACCCGAAAGTGTGGAAATCAACGACGCGGTTGATGTTGAACGCATTGCCTCTGAGGGTGTGATCATCCATGCCGGATGCAGGCTCTTCGGTGACAAGACCCTGGTTTGCGACAATGTCGAACTGGGCTATGAGGCTCCGGTCACGATTAAAAACTGCTATGTCGGTCCTAATGTAAAACTGAAGGGGGGCTACTTTGAAAATGCCGTCTTTTTAGAAGGTGCCGAAGCCGGTTCCGGTGCCCATGTGCGGGCAGGTAGCATCTTCGAAGAACAGTCAAGCATCGCCCACACCGTGGGATTGAAACAGACCATCCTGTTTCCTTTTGTGACCTTGGGCAGCCTGATCAATTTCTGTGACTGTCTCATGGCTGGTGGGACGAGCCGGAAAAACCACAGCGAGGTGGGCAGCTCCTACATTCATTTCAACTATACGCCCAATCAGGACAAGGCCACGGCCTCACTGATCGGTGACGTCCCCAACGGGGTGATGCTCAATCAAAATCCCATTTTTCTGGGCGGGCAGGGTGGACTGGTAGGCCCTTGCCGTATCGCCTATGGAACCTTGATTGCCGCAGGATCGGTATATCGGAAGGATCAACTTAAACCGGATCGCCTGGTTTTCGAAGGCGGGGGCAGGGGAGGAAGCGCGCCCTATTCCACCGGCATTTATAGAAATGTGAAACGCCAGGCTACGAACAATATAATATACATAGCCAATCTGGTGGCGTTGATGGCCTGGTATACCCACGTCCGTGGCCAATTTGTGGGGGAACGATTTCCTAAAGAACTCTACGAGGGGTTGCTTGACACGTTGCGCCTGGCAATTTTCGAACGCATCAAGCGCTTTATTGCCTTTTGTGAAAAGTTGGAGGTATCCAAAAAACTGTATCAACAGCAGATGGGCGATAATGCTTCGGCCAACCTCATCCTTCAAAAAATTCAACTGGTTAATAACCGAGAAGAGGTCGGTGATCTGGTTCTTCGTTGCTTGGACAGAATAGAAGCATTAGAAAACAAGGTGTTTTTATCGATTATTAATAGAAAAATCGATAGCGTCGGGGCCACCTACATCGATGTGATCAAAAACCTTGATACTGGGGAGGCCTTGCGGGGAACGGTCTGGCTCCAACAGATTGTTGATCGGATAACCGGGCAGATATTGGATCTGTTTCCAGCGATCCGATAAACCGACTTTATGTTGAAGCGGCTTCCAGCCTCGATCATTTTTCGATCTTATTTTATCGCGGCTGGAAACCGCTCCCACGTGTCCTGGGAAGCTCCGAAATTCTCTACCAGCTGTAAGCACCATTCAAAATATACCAAAAGCAAGGAAAGCATATTTTGGGCGAACTATTTGGGACGGACGGCATCCGAGGCATAGCCAACCACTACCCGTTGGATTGCGAGACGGCTGTGAAAGCGGGAAGAGCCATCGCGGCTTATTTCGATGGCGAAAAAGATGCTGCCGACCGTTTTTTAATCGGCCAGGACACCCGTATTTCCGGGGACATGCTCGTCAGCGCCCTATCCGCAGGCATCTGTTCCATGGGGAAAGATGTGTATCTGGCCGGCGTTATCCCCACACCGGGTGCGGCCTACCTGACCGCAACCGATGGATTTGACGCCGGCATTGTCATTTCCGCATCTCACAATCCTTTTTACGACAATGGGTTTAAACTATTTAAAGGTGACGGATATAAACTTTCCGATGAGGCTGAGCGATCCATTGAGAAGCTGATAAAAGATGATGGATCGCTTTATAAAAAAAGCAAAACAATCAAACAAATGGGTACGATTCATCTCGTCGAAAATGCCTTGGACCACTATCGCCATTTTTTGCAAAGCTGCCTTTCCACGGGGCCTTCGCTGGATGGAATGAAGCTTGTTATCGACTGTTCCAATGGTGCCGCCAGTCAGATTGCACCAATGCTTTTCGAAAAACTTAACACCACGGTTAAAAGTATTTTTTGCAGACCGAATGGAATTAATATCAACAACAACTGCGGATCGCAGCATCCGGGCGTGCTGGCCAAGACGGTCATGGCTGAAAATGCCGATCTGGGCTTGGCCTTTGACGGGGATGCAGATCGATTGATTGCGGTGGATGAAAACGGAAGGGTACTTTCCGGAGATCAGGTTATGGCTATCTGTGCCAAAGACATGATGGAAAAAGGGCAGTTGGCCAACCCGGTGGTAGTCACAACGGTCATGAGCAACATTGGTTTTGCTGCAGCACTTAAACAAATGGGTATCACTCACATCAAAGCCAATGTCGGGGACCGCTATGTCATGGAGGAAATGTTAAAGGCTGACGCTGTCTTCGGTGGCGAAGATTCCGGGCACATGATTTTCTTAGATCACCATACGACTGGAGACGGCATGCTGGCCGCCTTGAAACTCATGCAAGCTATGCGTTCATCGGGAAAACCCCTGTCAGAACTGGCAGCTGTCATGACCGTATTCCCGCAATGCCTGATCAATGTGGATGTCAAATCGAAACCGGAAATCGATATGATCGATGAAATCATGCGAGCCATTCATGCCGTAGAAAACGAACTCCGGGACAACGGAAGGGTGCTTGTGCGCTATTCAGGCACCCAACCACAGTGCCGGGTGATGGTCGAAGGGCCAACGGTGCAGGAAACGAAATCTTTGTGCCAGCAGATTGCATCGGTAGTTGAGAAGGTATTGGGGTGAAGACAGAGGTCGGAGGTCAGTTGACTGAAATCTGAAAACAGAAGACGGACAGAAAAAAAGCCCCGGAATCAGATTTGCTCATGGTTCAGGGGCTTTTTTATTGTTAGTCGCGGCTGCCACCGAAAATCATCAGTAAATATTGAAACATCAGGATAAAATCAAGGTAAAGCGTTAAGGCACCGATAATAGCCCCTTTTCTGACCACCGCGGCGTCTAGGCCGGCCGGTTGGGAAATAGCCATGGTTTTGAGCTTCTGGGTGTCGTAAGCGGTCAATCCGGTAAAAACCAGCACGCCGATATAACTGATAATCATCTGCATGGCCGGACTTTTCAGGAATATATTGACCACCGATGCGATGATAATCCCGATCAATCCCATGAACATGAAACTGCCGAGTCCGGTAAGATCGCGTTTGGTGACCCACCCAAAGACACTGCAGACGGCAAACGTTCCGGCACAAATGAAAAACGTGGCGGCAATGGATGACATGGTGTACACGAGAAAAATGAATGCCATGGTCGCACCATTCAGGGCCGCATAGAACATGAACATGCCGGTGGCGGTCGATGCCTGCATTTTGTGTACGCGACTGGCAAGCATGAAAACCAGGGCCAATTCCCCTATAAAAAAGATCCACCGGGCCTGGAATACAAAGCGCATAACCGGTTCGTTGTGAGCCACAAACCAGGCTACCGCGCCGGTCAACGCAAGACCGATGGCCATCCAGTTATACACGCTACGTACAAAAGCGTTTACCTGAACTTGTACCTGGGTTCTTTCCATTGGAATCGACTGCATCTAACACCTCCGCATATTTATATTTTTAATCGTTTTCAATCCCCGTCAGTCAGTACCTGATTATAATACAGGCTTCTTTATTTTCAAGCATAAAGCTGATATGAACAACGCGTTAGTTTTCCTCATCCCTCAAAGGAAAACGATGTCTCCATCCGAACATGGTGCTGTGGAATGAGACCTGAACAGATTTATCAGGAACTGAAAGATTTAGCGGAAAAATTGGGTGTAACGGTCTCCGAGCAAAACTTTCGCGCCAGCGGAATACCTGTGAAAAGCGGCTTTTGCTTAATTAAAGGGAAAATGAACTGCATTATCGATAAAAATATCAGCTTGCATAAAAAGACAACGATTCTGGCACAGTCCCTTTGTGATCTGCCTCACGAAAAGATGTTCGTGGTGCCAGCCGTCAGGGATATCATTCAAAAATGTGGCCGGAAGAGCAGCCATGAACCCGACAGACACGAACATGATCTATAACTTTACATAATATATCTTATCGGACGTTATAGACCAATGAACATTTATTCGTTTACACCTAACATTTTCACCTTGACACCATGGCACTAAATATCACAGGTTCCAATCCTTCCCGGCAACATGTATACGAAGTCACGGAACTGAATAAAAAAATTAAGCGGTTACTTGAAGAAAACTTTCCTTTCATTTGGGTATCAGGTGAAATATCCAACATCAGGACTCCTTCATCCGGCCATTGTTATTTCACTTTGAAAGATGCGAATTCGCAAATCAGTGCGGTTATGTTCCGCGCTCAGGCCGGATCCCTCAAATTCAAACCTGAAGATGGACTATCCATCATTGGCCTTGGCCGCATCAGTGTCTATGAACCGAGAGGATCGTACCAGATTATTTTCGAATACCTTGAGCCAAAAGGTGTTGGCGGTCTCCAGATTGCCTTTGAAAAACTGAAACAACGGTTATCCGATGAAGGATTGTTTGATGCGCAGCATAAAATGTCGATACCCGTTATGCCCAAAAAAATCAGTATCGTCACTTCACCGACCGGTGCAGCTATTCGTGATTTCATCAAGGTGGCCCAACGGCGTTTCCCTAACCTTCCATTAGAGGTGGTTCCGGTCAGTGTCCAGGGAGATCGTGCGCCAGGTGAAATTATCCATGCCATCCGCATGTTAAATAAAATGGGGACCACCGATCTTATTGTTCTGGCACGCGGCGGCGGATCCATTGAGGATCTTTGTGCGTTTAACGATGAACAGGTCGCCCGAACTGTTTTTGCATCCAGCATACCCATCATTTCCGCCGTTGGCCATGAAACGGATTTCACCATCGCCGATTTCGTTGCCGATCTTCGGGCACCCACCCCGTCCGCGGCTGCCGAAATCGCGGTCCCATCAAAACATGAACTTAAAAACCAGATTAACAACACTAATCAAAAGCTTTATAAAACATTTAATTCCTATCTGAAATTATTAAGTAACCATTTAAATGGGCTTTGCAGCCGGATTATTCATCCCCGGCGCCGACTCCAGGATATGCGAATGCGGCTGGATGATTATTCGATTCGACTGCTTTATCTGATGAGTAACACTTTGAGACGGAGAAGCGAGGGAACCACTTTTCGCCACAATATGCTGATGCAGATATCACCCACCAAAACGGTGGTATCCATGCAAAAGCACGTCACCACCCTTCAGGATGCATTGGTCATTCATATGCACCATTTCATCCGGGAGGGTCAAAACAGCATCTCGAGACAGGTGTCGATGCTCGATGCGTTGAATCCCATGGCCATCTTGCAGCGTGGATACAGCATTACCCGCACCATGCCCGATCGATCCGTTGTTCGAAACGCAAAGAAAGTGACTATTAACCAACAACTTGAAATTCTTTTGGGCCGCGGTAAATTAGCGGTCTCCGTCGTCGATAAGACCAATGAGGCGGAATGATGGGTTTTGGATTATTTTCTGGAGTTTGTGTTAAACTGAGCAACATATTTTGAATCAAAAGATTAGTTTTGAGCATTCATAATCGATAAAAAGGATCATCATTCTCCATGGCAACAAAGGCGAAACAAAGTTTCGAAAAAGCGGTCAATGATCTGGAAAAAATCGTCAAGGCACTCGAATCCGGTGACCTGCCCTTGGAAAAAGCGCTGGAAAAGTTCGAGGCCGGCATCAAGCTGTCTCGATTTTGTACCGAGATGCTGGATGAAGCCGAAAAGCGGGTAACCTTGCTAATGGCTGACGATAGGGGTGAACCCGTCGAAAAACCATTTGACGCGGAAGCATAAACAGACACGGATAGGTGAGCCGCATCATGTTCGATCTTAAATCGTACCTGAAAGCCGTGCGGGACCCGGTGGATGAAAGGCTCCAGCACTATCTGACCGTCGAATCGCCAGTCACACGGGTATCCCAGGCCATGACCTATTCTGTCATGGCCGGTGGAAAGCGATTGCGGCCCGTGCTGTGCTTCGCCGCGGCGGAAACCGTCGGCGGTAGCCGGGAAACGGTGTTTCCCCTTGCCTGTGCCCTGGAATTCATCCATACCTATTCATTGATCCATGACGACCTGCCGGCCATGGACAACGACGACAAAAGACGCGGCAAACCGACCTGCCATGTCCAATTCGATGAAGCGACGGCCATCCTTGCCGGAGATGCCCTGTTGACCCTGGCCTTCGAAATCCTGGCGGCAGCCGGCACCCGGTGCGGCTTGGAAGAACAACGCCGTTGGCTGCTGGCCATTGCCCAGATTGCCTCCGCCGCCGGTTTCAAAGGCATGATCGAAGGGCAGATGCGAGATATGGCTTTTGAGGGAAAGGTCATTTCGAAAGGTGAACTGGAATCCCTCCATCGCCTGAAAACTGGAAAAATGATCCAAATTTCAGTGAGTACCGGTGCACTTTTATCCGGTGCGTCAAAGCGCCAGCAGCAGGTACTGCATACCTATGCCGAAAATATCGGACTGGCCTTTCAAGTGGCCGACGACATTCTCAACGTGAAAGGAGACCCGGAACGATTGGGAAAATCCACCGGTACCGATCAGATCCGCGGTAAAAACACCTACCCGTCGCTGTTGGGTCTATCCGGTGCGGAATCGTTTGCCGGCCAACTGGTGAACAATGCCTTGAAGGCGCTTGACGCTTTTGATAACAAAGCAGATTCCCTTCGTGCCATTGCACGTTATGTCGTCGAACGGAACCGATAAACTCAGGGAGCTGGAAACTTGCACCAATCCTCGCATCTACTTGATAAAATAAACTCACCCCACGATCTGAAGAAACTGAAACGTTCTGAACTACCTGATCTGGCAAAAGAAATACGTAAAACGATCGTGAACGTGGTATCCACTTCCGGTGGCCACCTGGCTTCCAGCCTCGGCGCCGTTGAACTGAGTATCGCTCTGCACTATGTATTCGACACACCGACGGATAAAATCCTATGGGATGTGGGCCATCAGGCCTACGCCCACAAACTGCTTACCGGCCGCCGCGACCAATTCCCCACCCTGCGCCGCCATGGCGGCCTCTCCGGGTTTACCAGACGCAGCGAAAGCCCATACGACACCTTTACCACCGGACACAGCAGCACCTCTATTTCCGCTGGTCTGGGCATTGCCTGTGCCAAACGTCTGAAAAAAGATTCATCCAAGGTGGTGGCCGTTATCGGAGATGGTTCACTGACCGCCGGACTTGCTTATGAAGGGCTGAACCAGACGGGAGACACGCACAACGACAAGGATCTGATTGTTATCCTAAACGACAATGAAATGTCCATTTCCCACAATGTAGGCGCGCTCTCCTCTTTGCTCAGCCGCACTTTTTCCGCATCCAAACTTCAGATGATGCGTAAAGAGTTTGGGGAATTTCTCAAATCCCTGCCCCGGATCGGGGAAAATGTTTACCAGTTTGCCAAACGCAGCGAGGAATCCTTTAAAACCTTCGTAACCCCCGGGATGCTGTTCGAAGCCTTTAATTTCGAATATTTCGGCCCCATCGACGGGCACAACCTGGATCATTTAATTAAGATCCTTACAAATATCAAAACAATGGATGAGCCGGTCCTCCTGCACGTGATCACCAAAAAAGGCAAGGGATACCGGCAGGCCGAACAGAATCCGGTCTATTTTCACGGCGTCGGTTCTTTTGATGTGGACACGGGCATCTGCCGAAAAAAAACCACCAATGTTCCCAGCTACACGGAGGTGTTCGGCCAGACCATGGTAGAACTGGCCAAAACGAATGATAAAATCATCGCCGTTACCGCCGCTATGCCGGAAGGTACCGGACTGGTCCCCTTCTCCAAGGCTTACCCGGACCGGTTTTTCGATGTGGGGATTGCCGAACAGCATGGTGTCACGTTTGCCGCCGGTATGGCCACTGAAGGATTTCGTCCGGTGGTGACCATCTATTCAACGTTTCTCCAGCGTGCTTACGATCAGATCATTCACGACGTTTGTATCGAACGGCTTCCGGTGGTGTTTGCCCTGGATCGCGGAGGGATCGTCGGAGAGGACGGACCTACCCACCACGGTCTTTTTGACATTTCTTTTTTAAGAACTATTCCTAACATGGTGGTCATGGCCCCGAAGGACGAAAACGAGCTACGCCACATGCTGGCCACCGCCATGGTCCACGACGGGCCCATTTCTTTGAGATACCCTCGGGGTCGGGGAACCGGGGTAGATCAGGACAAAGACTTTACGATCCTTCCCATCGGCAAAGGTGAAATTCTGAACCACGGTGACGACCTGGTGATCCTTGCTGTGGGGAGCACGGTGTGTGAAGCAACATGCGCCGCTGCCCTTTTAAAAGAAAACCATGGTGTTCAAGCAACGGTGGTCAACGCCAGATTCATCAAGCCATTGGACCATGAATTGATCATTCCCCTGGCCCAAAATATCCGCCGGATCATCACTGTTGAAGAAAATACCATTCAAGGTGGATTCGGCAGCGCCATTCTTGAATTACTCTGCAGCCATAAGATAAATGACGTCATCGTTAAACGGTTGGGCATCAGCGATCATTTTGTGGAGCACGGACCGCAAGAAACCCTGCGCAGCAAATATCAAGTGGATGCACCCGCCATTATCAACGCCGCGCTGTCCATGATGAGCCCTTAAGCCGATGGCTGGTAAGCTGATAAAGAGTGGGTATAGCCATCAAAAAGAGAATCGATACACTCCTTGTTGAAAAAAAATTCTGCCAAAGCCGGGAACGGGCCAAAGCGCTGATCATGGCCGGCCGGGTTGTTGTGGACCATTTGCCCTGCGACAAACCCGGAACCCAGTTTCCCGAAGGCGTGGAGATCGCCGTTAAAGGTGATGATTTGCCTTATGTGAGCCGCGGTGGGCTGAAGCTTGAAGCCGCCCTGAAAGCAAACCGCATCGATTGCACCGGCATGGTCTGCCTGGATGTGGGGGCCTCGACCGGCGGTTTTACCGACTGTTTGCTGCAACACGGCGCCACCCAGGTATTTGCGGTGGATGTTGGCTATGGCCAGCTGGCATGGTCATTGAGGCAGGATGATCGGGTGGTTGTCATCGAACGAACCAACATCCGAAGAATGGATCCAGCCTTGATTACCCGCCCGGTGGACCTTGTGACCATTGACACCTCTTTTATTTCCCTCAAAATCGTGGTCCCCCCCACCCTTCAATTTTTAAAGCCCGACGGTACCCTCCTGTGCTTGATAAAGCCCCAGTTCGAAGCCGGTAAAGGCAAGGTGGGCAAGGGCGGTGTAGTCAGGGATCCGGCCCTTCACGATGAAATCATTGAGGATCTTCGGGCTTTCTTTTCTCAGCAGTCGCTTTTTTGCGGGCCGGTAATCCCCTCTCCTGTTCTGGGGCCCAAGGGAAATCGAGAATTCATTATCCTGCTGCGACCGTTTGATATTGATTCATAGTCAGTTTTTTGAACTTGATTTTTTTTAGCCGTCGATTTAATAATATCTGCTTAAACAAAATCTGCGAACAGTGCGGAAAATACAATGGAGAGAGGAGCTTGAGTGGGCCAAATGAATGAAACCTTAAGAAATGTGGTACTGATTGCCCATGGGGGGGCTGGGAAGACCTCCCTTGCTGAAATCATGATTAACCAAGCCGGGATGACCACCCGCGTCGGCCGCGTGGAAGATGGCAACACGGTAATGGATTTCGAACCGGAAGAACTCAAGCGACAGGCCAGTCTTTCCAGTGGTTTCATTCAATTACCATGGAAAAAGCATACCATCAGCCTGATTGACACGCCAGGCGATCAGAACTTTATCTCTGATGCCAAACTATGCATGCAAGCAGCCGATACCGCCCTCATCCTTGTGGATGCCGTTGATGGGGTCAAGGTCCAGACAGAGCAGGTGGCTGAATTTGCATCCGAATTCGAGCTGCCCTGCGCTATTTTCATCAACAAGCTGGACCGCGAGCGTGCCGATTTTTCCCGTACCTTTGAGGATGCGGTGCAGTGCCTGTCACCTAAACCCATTACCCTTCAGCTGCCCATTGGCGCGGAAGCCGACTTCAATGGGATCGTCGACCTGATCAGCCGAAAAGCCTACAGCTACGACGAGAGCGGCAACGTAAAAGAGATAGAGATTCCTGTCGATATGCAGGACGCAGTTGAGACAGAGCGGGAAACGCTCATCGAGAACGTAGCAGAGGCAGACGATGCACTCATCGAGCGGTATCTGGAAGGTGAGACGATTACCAATCAGGAACTCCGCGAAACGCTGAAAAAAGGCATCCTGTCCCGTACTTTTGCACCCGTGCTCTGCGGTTCCGCAACCCGTAATATCGGTGTGGACCTGCTCATGGATTTTATCAACACCTGTCTCCCCTCTCCTTTGGAGAACCCACCCAAGCAAGGTGTGAATCCCGCCAATGATGAAATTATAGAACGGGAATATAACCCGGAGGCCCCCTTTTCCGCTTTTGTGTTCAAGACCGTGGCGGATCCCTATGCCGGTAGACTGACTATTTTCAAAGTGGTTTCCGGAAAGCTAGGCGGGGACGGCAACTTCTACAATTCGACCAAAGAGACCCGGGAGCGATTCAACCAACTACTCACCATTGCAGGCAAAGAACAGAAGCCGGCTGCGGAAGCCGGTCCCGGATCCATCGTAGCCGTGGCCAAACTCAAGGAAACCAAGACCGGTGACACGCTGTGTGATGAAAATAACAAGATCCGTTATGCCTGCGCCAAACCCATGCCAACACTGATCTCATTTGCACTGGAATCCAAAGCCACCGGCGATGAGGATAAAATTTACATTTCTCTGACTAAACTCCTCGAAGAAGACACGGCCTTAAGATTGGAGCGCAATCCAGAAACCAAAGAGATTCTGCTTTCCGGCTTGGGTCAGGTCCACATCGAGAGCACCATCGAAAAACTCAAACGGAAATTTAATGTCGAAGTCCTGCTCAAAACCCCAAAAATTCCCTACCGGGAAACCATCAAGAAAAAAGTCCGCGTCCAGGGCAAACATAAAAAACAGTCCGGCGGGCATGGCCAGTATGGCGATTGCTGGATCGTGATGGAACCCCTTCCTCGGGGGGCAGGCTTCGAATTTGTGGATGCCATCGTAGGTGGGGTAATCCCAAAAAATTACATTCCGGCCGTTGAAAAGGGAATTGTAGATGCTTGCCAGAAAGGTCCCCTGATCGGAGCCCCCTGTGTGGATTTCCGAGCCACCGTGGACTTCGGCAGCTATCACGCTGTGGACTCTTCGGAAATGGCGTTCAAGGTAGCCGGTTCCCTGGCCTATAAAAAGGCCTGCGAAGAGGCGAAACCGGTGTTGCTGGAGCCCGTCATGAAAGTGACTGTGACCACTCCGGATGAATATATGGGCGACATCATGGGCGATATGAACAGCCGGCGGGGTCGCGTCCTCGGGATGGATACGGCGGGTAAGAACCAGGTGATCAACGCCGAAGTGCCCTTGGCCGAGTTCCAGACCTACGCGCCGGACCTGAGATCGATGACCGGCGGACGCGGCATGTATACCATGGAATTTTTGCGCTACGACGAAGTTCCGGCCCAGATTGCAACAAAAGTGATTGAACAGATAAAATCCGAGAAAGAAGAGTAACCGGCACCGTTATCAAATGGTGAATTTTAAAAAGGAGGGCGTCGGTCCTCCTTTTTTTATGAGCCATTGAATTAATTTTTAACGTGGTCCTTATTTTCCTTTGGAAATTCGATGCATTCTTTGGCCGGTGCATAACCGGACCAGAAGCCAATCCATTCATTATTAAAATAAATCCGATTTTTTTCTGAGATGCTTTTCCCCATGGGGCAGTCGTAGGTATGAAATCGCCTTGATCGCCGGTTCCCTATATAGGCATGGAGTCGTTTTTCATTTTTTTTCACGCTCTGCCAGATGCCCCTGCCACTTTCCATGGCATCGCGTTGGGCGGAAAGCAGAATTTTATCTTTACTGATGTTTGGAAACCGGTACAAGACGTGGGCGCATCCCTGTTTAAGCAATTCGGCATTCACGAAAAGCCCGTCGCTGCGATAAACATAGGCCAGGGTTCTTCCGTAGCGATCTTTCTTCTCTTGGTCGCAAACCAGGCGGAGTTGCCATCCTTCGACTAATTTGCGATTCATTGATTGTGCCTCAACAGCCATCGGCTCGGCACGATGGGTGTTATGATCGATCTCAGGGGTGTCGATACCGATATATCGCACATGCCTGTCGTCTTGTAAAATAATCGTATCGCCATCGGCTACCCATTTGACCATAACCCAGGGGCCAGCCTCGCAGGAGCCAACCGTAGCGACGAGGATCATCACAATCAGGCCCAGCCAGCATCGGGTGCTGTATTTTAGCTTAACACGAAAAGTATTCACGGCTTCAAATCACAGATATTGGTGGCACTTTTGTCCAGCATTCGGCCCAAACCTCCGTCTGGTGACGGAACCCACCCCATGGTTTTTTCCCACACCTCCTTGTCTTCCATGCAGAAATAGACGGTCACTTCCGGCGCTGCCTCGCGAATCCAATCCACCATCAGCCGATAAAGGGCGATACGCAGTGGTTTGAAGTAACGCATTTTGTTGTCCAAGCCGGTGATAAATTCGCCGTAGGCAATTTTGGAGCCTGGAAAGCGCTGGGCAATGACAGGTTTGAGCGCTGGCATGAAGCGAAAAGTACCTAAAGAGATCCAGACAATATTCTCCGGTCGGATGCGCTGAAACAGCTGTTTAACCACTTTCCGGTAATCGGTCTCACAGCCATTGTAGATTATCATGGGATCGAAGTGAAATGCCAATGGGTATCCCCATTCCTGGCAGCGGGCTGCAGCCGTCAGGCGTGCATCCAGCGAAGCGGTCCGCCGTTCCTCACGCTTCATGACAGCTGGCGTGTTTAATGACCAGGAGAGAATCGTTTTTCGCCGGTGGTCCAGGCCATGGAGTCCTTCAATGCTGACCGTTTTTGTTTTCAGTTCGAGTACGGCTTTGTCCTGAATGGAAAAGCGGGTAACCAGATAATCGGTCAGATCGGTCCACTTTTCCCAGATAAGGCTGTCCGTGAACTCCCCGGTTCCCACTCGACTGATGGTCTCTTTCTGAAAAAGTCCGGTCAGTTCAGCGTCCAACTCTTCGCGATTAACGAAAAACTGCAACAGCGGCGGATGGAAGTAACTTTGCAGAATACAGTAGGAGCAATCCATGGTGCAAAAAGAGGCCACATGCAGAATCTGGTAATCACAGCACATGTATTCCCGAGTGCCTGGACATGGTTTTAAAAAGTCACCTTTGTTGCGGGTCAGGTAGAGTACCTGCTTGCCCCGACTGACCGGATCGGCAGCATTGTTGATCCATTGGTAAATCGAGGCCGGGTCATCCACGGTTTCGGCCGGCAGGTCAAGCTGACGACGAATCCGTTCGGTGTCAGGATGAGACGCGATATTGGCGTCGATGAACATTTTTTTAATGATCACGGGGTTCTTTCTTTGATTTTTAATCACGTTTTTTAATATTTGAGCATGGAATAGTAGGTTCGTTGTGAGGCGGTCAGAGCATCCTGGAGCGTATATATCCCTTTTTCATTGAGCAGTGGAATCATTTTGAGGAATACTTCGCCGGTGGCGATGGCATCTCCCAGCGCATCGTGTCGTTTGACAAGGGTAACCCCCAACCGTTTGGCAATAGTGTCCAGGGTATGGTCATTGTGAGCCGGGTGGAGAATGGCAGACAGGTGCATGGTGTCTATCACCGGATTGACAAACCGGATCCCGGTCGCTTTCTCCTTCATTTGCAGCATTCGCATGTCAAAGGCGGCATTGTGGGCCACCAGCACCGTATTCTGGGCAAACCGATGAAAAAATGGCAGCACCTTTTCGATGGACGGCTTCCCTTTAAGCATTCCGTCGTCAATGCCATGATACTTGATGGATTCGGCCGGCACGGGGCGACAAGGGTCCACCAGTTGATTGATGGTCTCCGTGTGAAGCAATCGGCCGTTGACCAAACGGATGGCGCCAATGGATATAATTTCATCGCCACCTCGCGGATCCAATCCAGTGGTTTCCGTGTCAAATACCGTATAAGTGAGTTCCCCCAGCAATCGTTTGCCCATCTCGGGTGTTTGGCCGGGTTGATTAAAAAGGTCAAAATCGTAAAATTCCGGCCGGCCTTTTGGCAGCAGTGTGACGTGGCGGATATTCTCCGATACACCTTCTGATTGGACCATGGGGATGAATATCCGAAGGCAGGTTTCGTCGCCGTTCTTTTTATCGGTATGCGGCCATATTTCCGCGTGGTGGTGTTCAAAAACTTCCTTCAAGGTCAACGGATAACCTTTTTGCATCCCGGTCAATGGCAGATCACTCCACTGACGCAGGGCTTCGATTTTTACCGGTTCACCTTTCCAGATCAGGTCAATTTGAACCAAATTGCCCGGTGCAGTCAATCGAATCCGGCTGCAGTCCGAATTTAACTCTTTTTTGAGACAATCCAGGACAAAGCTGATTGCCGACACCAATGCATAGTTGTCCACACGGATCATGCACCGGGGATCGCATTCGGCGACGTCAACATCTATGTCGGCGATTGCCACGGTCCCGCTTTTAAGGGTTGAAATGAAGTCGGTGGCAAGTATCGGGGATAGTGGCCAACGGGAATTGGCAAAACTGATTGTTTCCGTTAGCTCGGTTCTCAGCAGCCGGCTCAATGACTGTGTTTCGGCGGAAATATTTCCAAGGAAATCATTTTTCTGTCCGACAGCCATGTCGGGAAACTGGATCATCAAATCGACGGTGGACCGGATTGCGGCAATAGACGAACGAAGTTTTTTTGCCATAGTCTTTAAGTGTTGATTCAATCGGCCGGCATGTTCCAACTGGAGGGTGATGTCTGAAAAAATAAGAACGAATCCGGCAAAACGTCTATCCTCGTCCAGGATCGGAAGGGTTTCCACGCGGAGTTGTCGACGGTTTTGGGTTACCACCGCAAAATGGGACGATACGTTTTCTTTTTTTTGGTCCAGCTTGCCTTGAATGTCTTTGAGGGCGTACTGAATCACGTTCCTGTCGATCAGGGAATAGATCGAACGATGCAAACCGACGAAGCCATCCGGCACCTCTTCGTGCGTTTCCCCGTCCTTCGCCGCAATGCCTGGATGTTGAACTTTGTTCAGTACCCGTTGCGCCTGCCGGTTATACAACAGAATCCGGCCCACCGTGTCACATATCAACACGCCTTGGGTCAGCTCGGCCATAATCGTGGCTAATATGTTCTTTTCCGCTTCCGTTTTCGCCTTGGCCGATTCAACCGTCCGGTCAATGATGTGTTTGGCGGATTCATATTGATCCCCACAGGTGTTGATCAACTCCGCCAGCGTCTGGATTTCACGGCCACCATCAATCTTCAAGCGATGGGCCGGGTTGACGGTATTCATTACCTGGGTTTCTTCGATGAGTTGATTCAGAGGAAGGATGTAAAAACGGAAAAACCAATCCAGGGTGAATCCGAAAGCCGCAAAAAGGAATACACCGGTGCTGAAAAAGTACCAGAACTGATCTTTTAACAGGCGCACCAACATCTGCTGTTCGGATGGGTTGATCTGCCGCCAGAAAAGTACCGCCAGGGTCACGGCAATTGCCGTTGTGAACGCCATACAGACGACAGCGAACAACCAGAATTTATTGTTCAGTTTCATCCGCAAAGAAGGTCTTTGACCTGCCTGACCACATCGGCATTGGAAAAAGGTTTGGTGATGTAGGCATCGGCCCCCAGTGTATTTCCCTTGGCAATATCCAGATCACGCGTCATTGCGGAAAGAAATACCACCTTGATTGCTTTGTTCTGCGGGTCTGATTTCAGGTTCTGACAAACCTGAAACCCATCGACATTAGGCAGCATTACATCCAGCAAAATCAGGTCAGGCAGGAAATGTTCAATAGCAGCAAGGGCGTCTTCACCACTGTGAACGACCAGCACCTCAAACTGATTTTGTTCCATCAAAAACTTCAATGGTACGGTGATGCTCGGCTCGTCATCGACTATCAGAATCTTGTTGGCCATAATAATCCATACCCTCGATTTTACAGGATTTCAAGAATACAAATGTTGTGACGACGGTTTTTGTTCCGGACGATACAGTCAATGGATGTAGGGATACAGATGCAGATAGCGGCCACAGCGCCGCCGCGGTATGATTGGGCATTGCAAAAAAGATAAAGCCGTCGACTACCCCGCAACAGGATGATGCAGCACCTCCAAATTACAAAGACAGCAGCGGTGTAGCGATGAGTTCCATAAAAACGTAGGTTAAAAAAGTGATGACAGCGACGATGACGCCGGTAATGTACATGTTGTTCAGTTTGTATTTGTTTTTATCTTTTTCATGGTAATAGACGGCGTTTGCACACTTTTCACACCAGCTTCGATCACGATTGGAAGTGAAGGTGTGGCCACACTGGCAGGTAACTGTTTTAGGTTTCAGTGACATGGTGACATCCTTTATTAAACAGAACACAGGGTAATTTTCAGTAGGCACAGGGATAGGAATCTCCCTGTGCCCACTCAGTCAGATGTTGTTTTCCGGGCATCGGCAACAAATCGTCGTCCGATGCCCGGATCAATTCACAGTAGACCGTTCGACCTACCCGAACAGCCCCCATCCAAAAGATGCGGTCCACAGGATGGAAAACACAACCAATCCAATCATCCACATATCTTCTTTCTTCATGGGTAATGCCTCCTTTACCGTTTAAGCATTTAGGCTTCTTTAATGACGATGTTGGTTTCCTTTTCGGCCCGTTCGATCTGGATTTCGCTGGTGGTGGACATTTCTGCCTTGAAGCACAGTGCCCACATCATGACGATACCCAAAATCCACCAGGCGATCTGCCAGGACCACAGCGGTGTAAACCCGGAAAAGGAGAAAGCCTTATTGCCGAGAATACAGGCAGGGCCGATGGCAAAGAAATACCAGACGGGAGTGGCGATCTTCATGACGCTGCGCCACTGTTTGCCCGATGCACTGGGCGCATCGATGTCATCAAGGAAGTTCCGGATTTCTGCCTGGCGTTTGGTGGTTTCTTCGTCATCCTTAAAACCGAGCCCGCGGCAAATATAAGCGACGACCAGGCCGGTGAAGGTGCCCCAGAAGGCGCAGTGCATGGAAAGCGGGTTTGGCCAGATCGCATAAGTAACGTACACGGCAATCATGCCGACCAGGACACCGAGAACCGCCCCGATGCGCGGGAATTTGAACCCCCAGATCACGCCTACCAGAAGGACGTACATCACGAAACCGAAGGCGGTGGCCAGGGCGCCGAGGATAACTAGGGCCGCCTTGGAGGTCATGCCCACCACCAGCGCCAGAATGGTCAATACGGTGGCAAAAACGCGGTTCATCCAGATCTGCTCGGCGTGCGAAGCTTCCTGGTTGCGGATATAGCGCCAGTAAACGTCGCGAAGGAGAATGGAGCCGCCAGTGCCGATATACGGTGCCGCCGTGGAGTGGATGGCCGCAATGGCGCCCATGAACACGATGCCCAGCATGAAGGGCGGCAGGAATTCATTCATCAGCGTGGGAACAACCGTGGCATTATTGAGATCCTGGAAGGCTGCGTGTCCGGCTAACTGTAGGACTTTTGCGCCCATTCCCTGAAAGGCGGTGAAAAAGAACAGGGCAAAGCCGACCACGAAAGTGGACATGAAGGCTTGCTGCCATGCCAGGGGTTTGGGGGACTTGATGCCGAAGGTCCACATGGTAAACGCCGGCGAGCATTGAATTCCCATCAGGGCGAACATGTAAGTGAGGATCATCACTGCTGTCCATGCATTTTCACCCGGTGCGCCACCCAAGAAGTCCACGAGATTGATCACCCGGGGCACTTCAAGGAACTTGGGATCCAGATTGGCAACTGCCGCCGAGAACCCCGACCAACCGCCGAACTGCTCTGCAGTAACCACGTACAAGCCGAGAATGACAATGCCACCCACCAGCAGAATGAACTGGATCACGCCGACCCAGGTACTGGCTTTCAGACCGCCGGTGCATACATAGAACCAGACGATGAACGCCATGAAGATGGCACCGAAAGTCACCGGGACACCGGCAATGATGTTGAACAGGGCGGCCGAAGCCATCAGCTGCACTGCCGAGTAAAACACCGAGTAAAGTACCGCCGTAATTACCACCAAAAAGCGCAGCGCCTCACTGTTGAAATAGTAGGCGTACATGTCGCCCGGGGTGACAAAACCGTAGCGTTTGCCCAACAGCCAGGTACGTTTTGAAAAGAACGTACCGGTGATGGGAATGGTTAAAACGTAAAACGACGCGAAGGCATAGGCTAGGCCATCCCGCCAGATGAGGCCCGGATGGCCGATAAAGGTCCATCCGGAAAACGATGCCGCCGTTGCTGCCAGCAGAAAGGCGAAAAAGGGAATGGATCGTCCGGCGATGGAGTAGCCGGAAGAGGTCTTTTCCGTAAAGTACCCTTTAAGCCCCCAGTAAAAACAGTAGATAATATAAAGACCCAACATGATATAAACCCACGTGGTTCCACCCATAATGTTTCCTCCTGTGCCTTTTCGTCAATGAAGTTGACCGGCCGCCAAAAAAAGTTATTGATTCTCCTGATCGCTCAGGGTGCTCCACCACCTCCTTTCATGGCTCCTTCGGGCAGGACCGGAAGCCGTTCCCGATCCAGCCCGTTTTGTTTGGAATTTTATTTTTTTACCATTTCTTTGATCTCGGCAACGATTTCGGGGTTGGCCAGGGTCATTACGTCACCCACATCGCGGTTGTTGGACAGGGCACCCAGCACCCGGCGCATGATCTTGCCGGAACGGGTCTTGGGCATATCCTTGACGATCCAGACCTTGCGCGGTTTGGCAATCTTACCGATTTGATCGCAGATCGCATCGGATATTTTCTTGGCCAGTTCGTCACTGGCAGCAAACCCGGGTTTGAGCGCGATGTAAAGATCAGGTTCCTTTCCTTTGATCTCGTGGTTGACCGGAACCACAGCGGCTTCGGCAACTTCCGGCACCACCAGGGCGGCGGATTCGATCTCCTTGGTTCCCAGACGGTGCCCGGAGACGTTAATGACGTCGTCGATGCGGCCGAGGATGCGGTAGTAGCCGTCTTCGGCCTCCACGGCGGCGTCGCCGGTGAGGTAAGGCCAATCCCGCCAATCCGTGCTTTTAGGATCCTTGCAGTAGCGGGCAAAGTAGGTGTCCACGAAACGGTCCCGATCACCCCAGATGGTCATGAACATGCCCGGCCAGGGGTTCTGGATGCAGATGTTGCCGGCCTTTCCCGCCCCTCTGGGGACCTCATTGCCGTCGTCGTCATAGATGATGGGGTGAATTCCAGGCATGCCCGGTCCGGCGCTGCCCGGTTTCATGGGGGTGATGGCCGGCAGGGTGCTGCAGAGGAACCCGCCGGTTTCGGTCTGCCACCAGGTATCCACGATGATGGCCTCTCCCTTGCCCACTTCCTTGTGGTACCATTTCCAGACTGCCGGCTCGATAGGTTCGCCCACGGTAGTCATGTGCTTGAAATGGTAGTTGTATTTGGCCGGTTCATCCGGACCGATCTTCCTCAGGGCACGGATGGCCGTGGGGGCGGTGTGGAAGATATTTACGTCCAGGTCCTGGGCGATGCGCCAGGATCGTCCGGCATCCGGATAGGTCGGGACACCCTCATACATCACCGTGGAGGCACAGTTGGCTAACGGTCCATAGACAATGTAGGAGTGACCGGTGATCCAGCCGATGTCGGCCATGCACCAGTAGACATCTTCGGGATGGATATCCTGAACGAACTTGGACGTTCCGGTGACGTAGGCGAGATACCCGCCGGTACCGTGCTGGCAGCCTTTGGGCTTGCCGGTGGTGCCGCTGGTGTACATGAGGAACAGCGGATCTTCGGAATTCATGCGCTCAGGTTCGATCCGGGCGCCGTAGTATTTTTTCAACAGGTCGTTGACGAAAAAATCGCGTCCTTCGACCATGGGGGTCTTGGCTGAGTACTTGCCGGCATAGCGCTGCCAGACCAGCACCTTATCGACTTTCTGGCCGTCTTTGGCCGCATGTTTGACTGCCACATCCGCATTCTGTTTGTGATCGAGGAGGGTGCCGCTGCGATAGTAGGCATCCATGGTAATGAGGACGTTGCTGCCCGAGTCGATGATCCGATCGGCGCAGGCGGTACCGCTGAAGCCGCCGAACACCTGGGAGTGGATCACGCCCAGACGGGCGCAGGCCAGCATGGTGATAGGCAGTTCAGGAACCATGGGCATATGCAGGGTAACCCGGTCCCCTCGTTTAAGGCCGGCAAAATCCCTGAGCAGGGCGGCGAATTCATTCACCCGCACATAGAGTTCCTGGTAGGTGATGTGTTCGTACTTCTCTTCCAGCGGTTCGGGAACGAAGTGAATGGCGGTCTTGTTCTTGTTGTTTTTCAGGTGACGGTCAATGCAGTTGTAGCTGGCGTTGATCTTGCCGCCCTTGAACCATTTGTAGCAGGGCGCATCGCTGGTATCCAGGATGGTATCCCAATATTCATACCATGTGAGCAGATCGGCATATTCTTTATAGCAATTAGGGAAATTATCCAGGCTGAATCGGTCATAAATGCCTTTGTCTGTCATGTTGGCCTGGGCGACGAACTCCGTGGACGGATAGTAGTATCCTTCTTCCTGCCAGTGTACGGCAATTTGTGCTTCTGATGTTTCGACAACTTCTTTTTCTGCCATGGGTCATTCTCCTCCGATTAAAGTTATAAGTTCAGTCGGACTGATCTGTGTCTGGCTTCTTTTCAACGTATTTCTTATGGTTTTTTGCCAAGCATCTAAAAATTCATGCCTCTCAAGCACTTGAAAAAAAGCCCCCTCCCCGTGATTTAATCCCCCCTTTCATCCCTCTTGGTTTAATGTTGTATCAAAGTAGCAAAAGAAGATGCGCCGGTTATCGCCGCATGATTCCACGAGAAAATATTTCAAAGGCGGTATCGAAGGTTTCTTTTAGAAAATCTTTTTCGCCATTGATAATTTTTTTGCTGGTTTCCCAAAGCACGATGCCTGAAAAAAGAGACCAAAGGATATCGGCAACCGCGGTTGGGTGCTTATCCACAAACACATTCTTTCGAATGCCTTCTTCGAATATATTTGCCATGACTTTCAGGGAATTCCGGCTTAGTGTTTCAATTTGGCTAAGCAGGTCGGGAGACAGGTTTTTCAGAGTTTCACTGGATTGCATGTGAAACATATTAATCAGGATAAGCGGATCGAATTCGTAAACGTCGAACATGGCTTCTTTAAGGGCGTTGAGACGCTGCGCCGCGTCGATAAACGGTTCTGCGTTCACGTGTTCCAGGCGGATCATCAGGTATTGGAGAATGCGAAGAGAAAGAGAGGCATATAGTTCATCCTTGTTTTTAAAATAAAGGTAAAGGGTGCCCGGGCTCAATTCCGCTTCTTTGGCGATATCTTCCATGGTAGCCTTGGCAAAGCCTTTGTTGGTAAAGACCCGCTTGGCAGCAACCATGATCTGTTGCCGTCGTCGTTCGCGTTCCCTCTCTTTTCTTTCCCGAATCCCCATATTAAATGAATTCCATTTATTTCTTGTAAGAGGTTATATATCTTGCCATATATTTGTCAAGTTCTATTTGTTCATATTTTTTACTTTAAACCATATTTTTTACGCATTTTTAGTTGACGGCGTAGCAAGAGCAGGCCGATTATTATGCAACTTACCGTTATTTTTATAATTTGTATTTTATTCAGGATAACAAATGACGGCAGAAATGATGACGATTTACTCTTTTTCATCATCAAAATGTATCAGGCAGATATTCGCTGACTTTCCGTTATTGGTAAAATGGACGAATTGGAATAAAGGATAGACGGCGGAGGTATTATTTAGGAAGCAGGTTGGGATGGTGAACCAGTTTTTCCAGTTCAGACTGCAGAGATTTTAGCTGTCGGCGGGAATCAACGGTCAAACTCAGACGGTAGGACTTTCCTTCAAAAAAACGAGGGGGATGGATTTGAACGTGGGGATTCAATTTGAGAGATTTCACTTTTTGGTAGTAAGACGCTTCGACCATGCTCAATTCGGGGTAGCGTTTCGCCTTCAGCATCATCCGCAGATGTTGGACTTTTTGCGGCGCGGGAAAATCCGAGTTACCTATAATTTCACCGATATCTGCCTGTTCAATCAACACGGCGATGGGAATGTCATCCCTGAAGGAGATTTCAGAAATCAATTCCAACAACTCTCGTTGGATGTTCAGCCCGGTAGTAACCTGTCGAAAAAAGCCGCAAAGGGCCAAGGCATCATCGTGTTCCAAACGGTTTATCTGCAAGGCAACGGGAAGGGCAATACTGCCTTCGATAATCGCCTCTTGCAGGGATACCGGCATCCCGGCAACCGGTATAATACGATCCATGGCGGTTTGGCTGCAGGCCAATCCCGTTGATTCGAGGATTTTGAGCCTGTCAGATGAACGGCCGGCAAATTTTTGGATCAATGCGTAGGCACGGGATTGTTCAACAACGTTCAGTTTCCGTTGAAAGGAATTGTCTGAAATGGCGATCTGGGCACAAGCTATCTTTGGAAAATCCAGATTGAGTGTTCGTGCCGGAATCTTGGTGATGCCCAAGGCCTCACAAACGGCAATTCGGCGAAATCCGCAAACAACCGTGAAGTCACGCAGCGATTTTTTAAGCACCGGTGGCTGCAAAAGACCGATGGCGCTGATAGACAGCGCCAATTCGGTTATTTCTGTATTCGTTGTTATTTTAAATGTTTGGTTCCCCGTTTCGATTTGATTCAGTGAAACGGAAGTGATTTTAAAGTCCATGAGTATCGCCGGAAAGCAACGACAGCGCCTCCACATACTTGGCACGGGTGTTGTCGATTACCATCTGGGGAATTCTGGGACCGGGGGGGGTTTTGTCCCAATCCAGCGAAAGCAGGTAATCGCGAAGATACTGTTTGTCGAAACTTTTCTGCGAGCCGCCCGGGGCATAGGTGGCCTTGGGCCAGAAACGTGAAGAGTCCGGGGTCAACACTTCATCGATGAGGATGAGCTTTCCATCCACCAGACCGAATTCAAATTTGGTATCGGCAATTAGAATACCTTTTTCACCTGCAATTTGCGCTCCTTTTTCATAGATGGCCAGCGACAGTTCTCTAACCTGTTCTGCCAACGGTGCGCCGATCCGATTAACCATCTCATCAAAATCGATATTGATATCGTGCTGGCCCACTTCCTCTTTTGTGGATGGCGTGAAAATCGGTACAGGCAGTCGATCGGATTCGACCAGTTTTTCAGGAAGTTGGATGCCGCATACGGTACCGTCTTTCTGGTAGGATTTCCAACCCGAGCCGGTAATATAGCCTCGGACCACACACTCCACGGGGAGGGGCTGGGCCTTTTTGACGACAATGCTTCGTCCCCGAAGATCCTCAGCATAAGGGCGGCAGGATTCAGGATAGCGAGAGACATCCGCAGTAATAACGTGATTGCTGACCAACGGGGCCATGATGTCGAACCAGAAGAGGGAAATCTGGGTGAGGACGACGCCCTTATCGGGAATGGGATCGGGCAGAACTACGTCAAATGCAGACATACGGTCTGTCGCTACCATTAGATAGGCATCTCCCAGATCATACATGTCTCGGACCTTGCCCCGTTGAATCAATTTCAGAGTGGGAAAATCAGTTTCTTCAATAACACGGCTCATGTCCAAAATTCCTTGTTTCGTCAAAAAAAACTGAGCTTCGGGTCGATTCAACCGATGTCCAGTACCCCATGAAGAAACGCAGGTCCTGAGAAACCATAAAATCCATCCAAAGCCCTTATGCGTTGGCGGAAATGGCGTTGAATGCATCAATGTAGCGCCGCAGGGTTTCCAAAGATGCGTCTTCAATAGCCAGAAACTGAATGCCGGACTGGTACCGGCCGGTTTCTGTGGTCCGGTTAAAAACCACTTTACCGCGAATGGTCACCATATCCTCTTTGAGGCCCACGACGACGTCCACCGTATCATTCTCGCTGAATGGCACGTGGGTTTCCAGCATGATTCCCGATTCAGAAACGTTAATCGTGCGCCCCATGCCTTGCATCATTTCCTTATCGTTTTCATCCAGATTAACATAGTTGAGCAGATAGATCGATTCCACTCTGGAGTGTTTTCTCTTTTCGTTCATGGGGTTCACCTTTTTCCCGATGGTAAGGGGTTACCGATGCCGGATACGACCATTCATACACCCTGCCGACCATTTGCATCCACAGCTGCCGCATTTTTGGAAGCCGGGGAACTGCAAACGATGTCTGCGGTAACAGACATGCAGGTGGCCATATTGTCCACAATGTTTTTAAACGTTGTCGAAAGCCGGTTGTATTCTTTATGCAGCGATACGGCTTCGATCTTGGCGATTTTGATATTTTCAGACCCATAAATGGATGCACCTTCAGGCTCCTGCCCCAAGTGCAGAAAAGGCACATCTCCAAAAAAGTCGCCTTTGTAGAGATGGCACAGCACAACCGGGCCATTTTCGGTGTTTCGGACCACGGATGCCCTGCCCTGTTTAACCACGTAAAGCTGCTCCTCTTCAGTCTTTGCCTGTCTGATGAGCACCTTTTTATCTTTGAGAATATCGGCGGTCTGAACGTTCCCGTTATGGTATTCCACGATGCGTTCGGTCAGTTGCTTAAGCCGTTTGTCCAGACTGGTTAAAAATGTCCTGAATTCCAGAGACATGCCGGCATATTCCTGGGCCAGACGCTGAGAATCCAGAACCCCCAGTTGGACATTGCCCACGGCAACGGCAGTGGCTGTACGGATGTGCCCCTGGAGCAGAAAAGATGCCATACTGCCGATAAAAGAGCCGTCGCCGATGCGGATGATGGGAATGGTGCCCGAATCCACCTCTTTGACGATATCGACAACACCTTCCAATATCACCCAGATCCAGCTGCCATGCTTTCCCTCTTCCACGATATGCTCACCATCGAAAAAATCCTCTTCATCGACCACGTACATGTAATCGACGAGTGGGCCCTTAACGATGGCGGTCTTGGAAAGCAACCGTTTCATATCGGCGGCTTTGTCGGTGGAAATGGCCGGTCCTACTTTCTTAATATGACCGTCATCAAGAAGTTTCATGCCTTCCAGGATGATTCCCATCCGGCTTTTGGTGATTCGCTTGTCGGCCAATATGGCCTCTCGAGTGAATTCAAAGGACCCGTTAACCCATCCAAAAAGGGAGTAGAGGGCATCGAGGCCGTCGATATCTCCATTTTGGGCATTGATCGGATTGCCCTCGATAAAATAGATAAACCCGGGATCCGGTGCATAGCGGTTGATCAGACGGAGCACACCCGTGCTGCCGCTTGAACCAAGAAGCTGAATGATGTCTCCCAAAGAGAGGAAGCCGAGGCTTCCCGATAGTGCCACACTTTCATTCATCGGTAGGACCGGCCCCTACTTTGCCCACTTGAATTCTCTTTGCAAGGATTTCAGTGTTTCCATTAAACAAGCCTTTAGTGTCACTCCCACCCCGGTACCTTTCATGGCACTGCCTGGGAAAGAAGGTACTTTCAGTTGCCGGTTCAAGTCACGGTCCATCTGTTCGATGGACATGAGTGGAATTCCCTCATCCGCAAGGTCTCTTTTATTGTACTGCATGATAAGGGGAACCTTGAATATACTTTTGCCATATTCCTTTAGATTGCTTTGAAGATCCTTCAAAGAGATCATGTTTTTCTCACGACGCACTTCCAAAGAATCCGCCACGAAAACGATGCCGTCAACACCACGCAAAACAAGCTTCCGCGTCGAGCTGTATTTGACCTGGCCGGGAACGGTGTAAAGCTGCACCCGGATGTCGCATCCTTTTATTTTTCCCAATCCGATGGGTAGAAAGTCGAAAAACAGGGTGCGGTCCCCTTCCGTGTTGATTGAAACCATCTCACCGGTCACCTGTTTTTTGTATGATTTGAAGACATATTCGAGATTCGTTGTCTTGCCACACCGACCTGGCCCATAGTATACGACCTTACACTCGATTTCCCTTTTCTTCAGGTTGAAAATGGCCATAAAGATTATCCTTAGCTGATGTAATGATGTAAGCGCTGGAGACCTTGTTTAGCCGCAATACGGTATCCGCATGCATAGATTGACTGCAGCGTTCATAAATCGTCAGGTGCTTTTAATTTTTAGGTCAAGGCAAAAATCGCCCTGTTTGGGTCCGGAATTGATCTGCGTTTTGTTGGCAACCACAGCCGTTCCCTTGAACATGGCAATGGGTGAGTAAAACTGGATGTCGTCCAGGCTATCTCCATTTTTCAACTCGTCGATCAAGGTTTTGTCATTCTTCGAAATGATCAGGCTCAACATGCCGCCGGACTGGAAATTGACATCGAACTCGACCATTTTCCCCTTAAAGGTGCCGCTGGTAAACGTAATGCCGATGGAGGTGATATCCAGGATTTCCTCTTCGGGTTCGGGCATGCTGAATTCAATGCCCCCGGAATCGGCGGCATTGATTTCATCCCTCTCGCTAACCGGCACGGGAAGGGATTTATCGATGCCTTTTCGATCGATGATCGGTTGAAGATAGGCCCTGATGGACTCCAGTTGATGGCCGGTAAACAGGTCTCCGGAAAGCCATTGATGGTACTGGTCGATGGCATCGTCCACAGAAGCGATAGCCATCTTGCATCGAATAATATTCTTACCTGCATCCACCCGGTACACGTCGTCTTTCAGCAAGGCTTCCAATTCGGTAATGGCCCTTTCGAATTGACCGAATTTGGCCAGGGCAACGGCTTTTTGCAGGTCGTTTTCACCGAACAGGCTTTTAATCAGGTTCTGCCCCTTTTCAGACAATTCAGGAGAGGTGGGGCCGGTTTCCACTTTCTCCGTCTTTTTTTCAAGGGATTGAATCTTCACCGAAATAGCTTTCAGAAGGCTATCCTTGTTCTTAAGCTTGTCGATCTTGTGGATCATGGCTGACGCCGCATGGTACTTATCCTTTGCTTCGGGAAAGAGACCCTGGGCGCGATACAATTCGGCTTCATTCAGCAGGGATTTGATTTGCAGGCTGATGTCCATTCACGATCCTGTTTTTCGCTGGCGGCCTTACGGTAGTTCTGCCGTCCCCATCGTGTCGGGAGGGGAAATGCCGCAAAACGGAATGCTTGTTTTTACTTTTTCTTTTTCCCACCGCAATCGGCGTGAAATGATTCCCAATTAACCTAATGTTTTGTCACAGTGGGTGTTTTATCCTGTTTGCCCTTTTATTGTCAACATTTGAGAACTAACTTCTTATAAAACAAACATATTGACATTGAGCGGCTGTGTGTTATCAAGTTTTTTTCTTTCTCGTACAAATTCAAAAAATCGAAATATTAACCCGTTAACCCCAAAAGGAGCTTGTTATGGACAAAAAAGTTACCGTTGTCGGCGCCGGAAATGTGGGTGCCACCGCTGCTCAGCGACTGGCTGAAAAAGAGCTTTGCGATGTGGTGCTGGTGGACATCGTCGAAGGCGTTCCCCAGGGAAAGGCCCTCGACTTGACAGAGGCAGCGCCCATCGAAAAACACGATGCCAAACTAACCGGCACCAATGGATATGAAGCTACCGAAGGATCGGACATCGTCATCATCACCGCCGGTATCCCCCGCAAGCCCGGCATGAGCCGGGATGACTTGATCAGCACCAATGCCGGAATCATCAAAAGTGTTACCCTGCAGATTGCAAAATATTCTCCGGACGCCATTCTGATCATTGTCAGCAATCCTCTGGACGCCATGTGCCACGTGGCCTTTGATGCTTCCGGGTTTCCCAAGAATCGGGTTCTAGGTATGGCCGGGGTGCTGGATTCAGCCCGATTCCGGGCGTTTATTGCGATGGAACTGAATGTGTCCGTAGAAAACACCCACGCTTTCGTACTGGGCGGTCATGGGGACACCATGGTTCCCCTGCCCCGCTACTCCACCGTAGCCGGAATCCCCATCACCGAACTAATGGCCAAGGATCGCATCGATGCATTGGTGAAGCGTACCGCCAACGGCGGGGCTGAAATCGTCGGTCTGCTCAAGACCGGCAGCGCCTATTACGCACCGGCTTCCGCCGCTGTGGAAATGGCTGAAGCCATTTTGAAAGACAAGAAAAAGGTGCTGCCGTGCGCTGCCTATCTCCAAGGCGAATACGGAATCAACGACCTGTTTATCGGCGTACCCGTCAAACTGGGAAAAAACGGCATGGAACAAGTGATCGAAATCACACTGACCGAGGACGAAAAGGTTGCGCTGATGAAATCCGCAGCGGCCGTCCAGGAGTTGAAAAACGACCTGGCCAAGCTAGGTTAAGGCATGTTTAATGGCTTCGGCCATCCTGGCATTAATACCGGGCAGTCCACGAAGTTCATCTACGGTGGCTGCCCGGATTTTTTTAAGGCTGCCGAAATGCTTCATCAGCAGGCGCTTTCGTTTGGGTCCCACCCCAGGGACGCCGTCCAGTGATGATTGTAGCATCTTCCGGTTCCTCTGTTTACGCTGAAAGGTCACGGCAAAGCGATGAGCCTCATCCCGGATCTGCTGAAGCAGCAACAATAGTCGGCCATCCGCACCCAGATTGATGGGATTAGTTCGATTCGGCAAATAGATCTTATCTTCGGTTTCTTCTTTCTCCACATCCTTTTTGGCAATGCCGGCGATGGCAAACCGCCCTGTCAGACCCAACTGGTCTATCACTGCAACGGCAATATTCAGTTGCCCTTTTCCGCCGTCCACCAGTAGCAGGTCCGGTTCAGGGTTGGACGATCCGAGCTTTCCGTACCTCCGGAAAAGCACTTCGGCCATGCTGGCATAATCGTCCGGGGAAGATACCGTGCGGATGGTGTAATGGCGGTAGCCGGCCTTGTGGGGTCGGCCATTCACAAAAACCACCATGGCAGATACCGGGTTGGTGCCAGCCAGATTGGAATTGTCAAAGCATTCGATGCGTGCCGGTAGTCGGTCCAGGCGTAGCCGCCGCTTCAGTGCCTCGAGTACGGCTGATTCAAGGGTCGCTTTCTGGAGCCGCTCGCGAAGTATATTTTCTGAATTGCTTTCAGCCATTTCAAGAAGGCGTCGTTTTTCACCCCTTTGGGGTTTCCGAACCCTCACCCGCCTCAGTCTCCATTCCGACAGGGTTTCTTCCAGCAGCGTGTTATCCTCCGGCAGTTCCGGTACCAGCACCTCGACTGGAATCTCGTGGGTCTGCTGGTAATACTGCACCAGGAACTGCGCCACCAGTTCACCTTTTTCGGGCGCGGCATGGATAATTTCAAAATGCCGGACCCCCTGCAGAAAACCGCGACGAAGGGTCATTACGGTCACCAACCTGAAGTCACTGCTGCCGCTGATGCCGATCACGTCGCGATCCAAAAAGTCGGTGGTTACGGTCACCTGGCGCTCTAATGTTTTTTCCAGGGCAACCATCCGATCCCTGAGTGCCGCCGCGGTTTCAAATTCCTGTTCAGCAGAAGCTTTTAGCATGAGGCGGCGCACCCGCCTGATCAATTCCGGTGTATGCCCCTTTAAAAAAAGCATCACTTCTTTAACAAGCCCCCGGTATACCTTCGCGTCGACCGCCAGACAGCAGGGTGCCAAACATTGACCCATCTGATGGTGAATGCACGGCCGGGTCCGATGGTTCAAGGTGCGATCGCTGCATTTTCGTAACGGGAACGTTTTGTTGATCAGTTTGACCGTCTGCCGCACGGCGTGGGCGGATGAAAAGGGGCCGAAATAGACAGCGCCGTCTTTGGGTGTTTTTCGGACGATTTCAATTTTGGGATAGGGTGCGTTGATGTCGATTCGAATGGAAGGATAGCGTTTATCGTCCTTGAGTACCACATTATATCGGGGCCGGTGTCGCTTGATCAGGTTGGATTCAAGGATCAGCGCTTCTTTTTCAGAAGCGGTAACCACGGTTTCGATGTCAGCCACTCGGGCGACCATGATGGCCGTTTTTGCGCTGTGGGTCTCCTGGCGCTGGAAGTAGGATGCGACCCGTTTTTGCAGATTGATGGCTTTGCCCACATATATGATTTTCCCGCTGGATTCTTTCATCAGATAGACGCCGGAACTGTCGGAAATGGATTGAATGATTCCGGTAAGATGATTCGATGAATTGGACCGGTCAGGCGGTTGTTTCATGGCGGTCACCAACGTTATGATTCAAACAGCAGCCGTTTCTTAAGTACCTTAATCCTGTCCCGAATCAAAGCTGCCTTTTCAAAAGCCAAGTCTTTTGCCGCAGATTGCATTTGGGCTTCCAGATCTCGGATGGCAGATTCGATGTTGTCCTGCGGTCCAAACGCTACCGGCGCCTCAGCCACCTGGATCGTTTCGGTTTTCGGCGAGTTATAGGCCATGTCAAATATATCGGTAATGGTCTTGTGAACGGATCGCGGGGTGATGTGGTGAATTTCATTGTATTGCTGCTGGATGGTCCGCCTTCGGTTGGTTTCCTCGATGGCCTGTTTCATAGAAGCGGTAATCCGGTCGGCATAAAGGATCACGGTGCCGTTGATGTTTCTGGCCGCTCGGCCGAAGGTTTGAATCAGTGATCGGGCAGATCGTAAAAAGCCCTCCTTATCCGCGTCCAAAATGGCCGCAAGGGATACCTCGGGTATATCCAGGCCCTCTCGCAGCAAATTGATGCCGATCAGAGCATCAAACTTGCCCGTCCGCAGATCGCGGATGATGTCCATGCGTTCCATAGTTGAGATGTCAGAGTGGAGGTAGCGCACAGCAAGACCCATGTCCGTATAATATTCGGTCAGGTCTTCAGCCATCCGTTTGGTCAACGTGGTTACCAGAATTCGCTCCCCGCGCTGCTGCCGATCTCGGATCTCGCCATACAGGTCATCCACCTGATTGCCTGCGCTCCGCACATGTACGACCGGGTCGATGAGGCCGGTTGGCCTTACAATCTGCTCTACGACGCGACCTTTCGAGGCAGTCAGTTCATATTCCGCCGGGGTGGCGGACACATAGACGATTTGGTGGACGCGTTGGGACCACTCCTCGAACTTGAGCGGTCGATTGTCCAGAGCCGAGGGTAATCGGAAGCCATAGTTAACCAATGTTGTCTTGCGGGAACGGTCTCCTTTATACATGGCCCGAATCTGGGGTAAGGCGATGTGGCTTTCATCCACAAAAATGAGGAAATCCTTGGGGAAATAATCAAGCAATGTCGGCGGCGGCTGACCGGCCAAACGGCCGGTCAGGTGCCGGGAATAGTTTTCGATGCCGCTGCAATAGCCAATTTCCTGGATCATTTCCAGATCGAACCGGGTGCGCTCTTCGATGCGCTGGGCTTCAATCAGCTTATTTTCATTTCGGAAAAAATTAACGCGTTCCTTCAATTCCTGAACAATGGTTTTGGTGGCCCGTTCGAGCGTCGCTTTGCGCGTAACGTAGTGGCTCGCCGGAAACAGGGTAACCTTCTCCAGCTGCCGGCGGGGGGTTCCTTTCAACGGATCGAACTCGAAGATCTGTTCGACCTCATCCCCGAAATAATCGATGCGGACCGCCGTATCCTCTTCGTAGGCGGGAAAGATTTCCACCCGATCCCCCCGCACCCGAAAAACACCGCGGTGGAAATCCGTGTCATTGCGCTGGTAGTGGATGCTTACCAACTGGTAGAGCAGCCGCTCCCGGGGAATATCCATGCCAGCCGCGATGTCGATGCGCATGGAGAGGTAATCCTCCGGCGCACCCAGGCCAAAAATGCAGGAGACGCTGGCCACCACCACCACATCCGATCGAGACAGCACGTTGCGGGTGGCTGAATGGCGCATTTTATCGATCAATTCATTGATGGAAGAATCTTTCTGGATATAAGTATCGGTGGTGGGGATATAGGCTTCCGGCTGATAATAGTCGTAATAGCTGACAAAATACTCGACGGCATTTTCCGGAAAAAGGTGGCGGAATTCGTTGTACAGCTGGGCGGCCAACGTTTTGTTTGGCGCCAGAATCAACGACGGCCGGTTTACCGTGGCGATGATATTGGCCATCGTAAACGTTTTTCCGGACCCGGTAACTCCTAGCAGAACCTGGTTTCTTGTACCACTGCGGATCTGTTCCGAAATTGTATGGATGGCCTGGGACTGGTCCCCGCAGGGTGTAAAATCCGATACGAGATTAAACGATGACATGTGGAATTAGGTGGCTGCTTTCCAATGGGTTCCGTCGTCCTTGTCCTCGAGGAGGATCCCGGTCTCTTCCAACTGATCCCTGATTTCGTCGGCCCGCTTCCAGTCCTTGTTTTTCCGGGCAGCGGCACGTTCGGCCACTAGTAAATCGATGGCTTCGGCAGAGATGGCCAAATTCCGGAGCTGGCTGTCGGCCCGCTTTTCAAAAAAAGAATGCCATGGTAGTTGGAGGATTCCCAGGATATGGGCCATTTGCATCAGATCGGTCATCAGGGTCACCAACGCACCCTTGGCCTTCAGGGACCTTTTGTCCTCATCGAGTATCCGGTTGGCTTCTTTGATCAGGTTAAAAAGGATACCGACACCTTTGGCCGTGTTGAAGTCATCGTCCATGGCTTCGCAGAAGGCCTGCCAGTAATTTCCTGCGGCCGTGGCCCCGTCTGCGTCGGCGAGGCCGGCTTCCTGGTCCAGCCGTTTAAGCACACCATAAATTTTATCCAGCGCCTTTTCCGATTCTTTCAGATTCTGGTCCGAAAAATCAATGGGACTGCGATAATGACTTGAGAGCAGGAACAGTCGGACGCTCTCGGGATGGTAAGATTCAAGTATATCCTTGACCATCAGAAAATTGTTCAAAGATTTGGACATTTTTTCGTTGTCGATGTTCACGAATCCGTTGTGCATCCAATAACGGGCGAAAGGTCTGCCATGGGCCGCCTCGGATTGGGCGATCTCGTTTTCATGGTGGGGAAATATCAGATCCTTGCCGCCACCGTGAATATCAAAGGTTTCGCCAAGAAACCGGCTGCTCATGGCCGAACATTCAATATGCCATCCCGGTCGCCCCTCGCCCCAGGGGCTTGGCCATGACGGTTCACCCGGTTTGGCGGATTTCCAAAGGACGAAGTCAAACGGGTTGCGCTTGTTTTCGTTGATCTCGACCCGGCTGCCGGCAACCATGTCGGTCAGTTTGCGGCCGGAAAGCTTTCCGTAGTCCTTGAAGGTTTCCACCGCATAGAACACATCGCCGTCGGCCAGGTAAGCGGATTTTTGGTCCACCAGGGTCTTGACGATGTCGATGATATCCTTGATGTGTTCGGTGACCCTCGGCTCCCGGTCGGCCCGCATGACATTCAGCGCATCCATGTCACGATGGAATTCGTTGATATATTTTTCCGCCAGTTGGCCCGCATCCATGCCAACGGTGTTAGCCCGGTTAATGATTTTGTCATCCACATCCGTAAAATTGCGAACGTAGGTGACCTGATAATCCATGGCCCGCAGGTATCGAACTACCACGTCAAATACTACCACCGAGCGGGCATGCCCCACGTGGCAGGAGTCATAAACGGTCGGGCCGCAAACATAAATTTTGACCTGACCGGGAACCATCGGCTCAAATATCTCTTTTGATTTTGTCAACGTGTTGTATATACGCATAGCCATCTGTAGGGAACCTCGCGCGATGGTTTTAGTTGCCGGTCTCCGGCGTTTTGGATTGAAGCAGAACCACACACATAGCGGCAATCCCGTCGCCATGGCCGATAACCCCGAGGCCTTCGGTGGTAGTGGCCTTGATGTTGATCATTCGTTGATTCACAGACATGCTGCCGGCCATCCGTACCGCCATTCGGTCTTTGAAAGGTGATATCCGGGGCGCTTGGGCAAACACAGTGGCATCCATGTTGACCAGCACAAATCCGTGGGCTTTAACCCGGCGGTAAACGGTAGTCAACAGATCGATGCTATAGATATCGAGGTACTGAGGATCGGTATCGGGAAAATGGTCGCCGATGTCCCCCATTCCCGCCGCTCCCAAAAGGGCATCACAGGCCGCATGCACCAGAACATCGGCGTCTGAATGCCCTATCAACCCCTTGTTAAATGGGATAGTCTCTCCGCCGATCACCAACTTCCTGCCGGGCACTAGGCGATGAATGTCATATCCTAATCCGACACGTGTCATAAGATGCAATTTTCCGTTTCATGCGATTGTAAAATCAGATTTCATAGCATACTTGGTATTCACCGTAAAGCCACACTTGGCAAGAACCATACGAAGACAGAATAGAAATGTCAGCCAACGATGCTCATCCGGGAAGTGGTTTTACTCCGGTAACGGCGAAAGCGTTGACAGGTTTGAATTTACCCTTGGCATGAATTTTACCCAGGGGGGTGGTGTCGAAACGATTTTTGACCCGGTTCCACGTATTCTCGGAGATCAGAATCTGATCGGGTTGTGCCGAGGAACATAGCCGAGAGGCTGTATTGACGGTATCCCCGATAACCGAGTAGCTCATGGTATGCGAAGAGCCGATATATCCTGCCATGAGATTGCCGGTGTTAATGCCGATGCCGAACTTGATTTCCGGACGGCCAACGATCATGCTTTTTCGATTGAATTCGGCCAGTGCGGTTTTCATCTCCAGAGCAGCCATCACGGATCGATACGGATCGTCTTCATGAACGACAGGTGCCCCCCAGATCACCATCATCTCATCACCAATAAATTTATCCACCGTTCCTTCATGCCGAAACACCACTTCTACCAGCACTTCGTAGTATTCATTAAGCAGACGCAGGACCTCAGAGGCCTGATGGCTCTCACTGATAGTGGTAAAACCGCGGATGTCCACAAAAAGGACCGTTGCGTTCCGGTCTTTTCCGCCCTTTTCAACCTTCAGTTCCCCGGAAACGACCCTTTCAGCCAAATCCGGTGAGAGCAGTCGCTGAAAGCGTTCGCGGGTGGCGGCATCCCGTTCGAGCTTGGCTTCCGCTTTTTTTCGTTCATTGATGGTGTATTGAGCATGGGAACCAAAAATGGCAAAAAGGCACAGCACGATAATCCGTGTCCATATCTCGTCCAAGTTTACGCCCAGCAATTGTTCCAGCAGGTTGCCGTAACTGGTAAAAATAGACATAATCGAGTCAAGTATCCAGTAGACCACCGCCAGGGTAAATCCAATCAGCATCATATGGTCGGTCAGGCGGACAGAACGATTGGGCATTTTCATAGCGGACTTTCCAGATAAAAATTTACTGGCATACTCATCTTATTCCGGGGCACGTTTAAATTAAGCGCTGATTTGTCTTGCCGGTATTCATGAAGTTTTTCAATACCCTGGCAAAGGCCATTCTCCAACGTGTACCATCCTGCTGAAAATAGAAGGCTGATCACATTTTTTCAAGAACTAATGCGCGATTCTGCGTACATTTCATAATCGCAGCGTCGGCTGAAGTGGTTTCAAACATGGTGGAGCGAAGCGGGTACGTCCCTTGGCGATCCGACAAATATCCAATAATAAAAAAATGATAAGCCTCATCGCCACCGGTTTTAAGCCTTGACAAACACCGGCAAAATAGTCCAAAATCCTAACCGTTTGAATGTGTTACCGTCGTTGAACAGACATCGCCGCAATAGCCCTGAAATCTATAGGCAGCTGAAGCGCGTTTTCTGCTGACAACAGCCATATCGATACGGAGTACTGAATTGGTAAGAAAGGACGAGATTTCTTCCACCGAAAAACTGCTGGATATGATCCGTGATACCCCCCCTCCCCCTTCAGCTGCCAGCCCCACCGAACCTGCTGCACCGTCTCAAAAAACAGCTTTGTTTAAGGTTCTGGCATTCCAGAAAGCCATCGGAATCGGCGTTGAAATCGGCAACCGTTTCATCAAGATCGCCAAAATCAACCGAATTTCGGATAAATCCTTTGAACTTCTGGACTACGAAACTATCGCCGTCGAGCGGAACGACACTTTCGACACGCCACAGATAACCAAGGCGTTGACAGCCATTTTGTTCCGATTCTGTGGCGGCCTGAAACGCTATGACATATGGTGCTGTGTGGCATCGGCAAAAGTGGAAACCCGATGTATCCGCATCCCCAAACTGCCTAAAAAACAAATTCCCAATGCGGTTTTCTGGACCTTTTCAAAGGAAGTCTCATTCAGTGACAAAGAGATGCTGCTGGATTTCAGGATATTGGGCGATGTCAATGAAAATGGCATGACTAAAACCCAAGTGATGACATTTACCATTCCCATTGCCGAAACCGAAGCTCTGAAGAGGCTTTTTACCCGGGCTGGCTATCCGCTTTCCGGCATTTCGATCGTCCCCTTTGCCATTCAAAACCTGCTGAAGACCGAAATCGTTCGGGCGGCGGGGCAGAACACCTGCTGCCTGTTCATTGGCCGTGACTGGTCACGCATCACTATTTACGCCAACGGAGACCTGATCCTGTCGCGGGGGATCAAGGCTGGCATACACAGCATGATCGATGCCATCGCCGAACAATATCGGTACCCGTCACAAAAAGACGTGTCGCCGCCGCTTGCCATGGAGGACCGCAACGGTACGCCCTCCGATAAACAAGATGAGTATTATGCCGTCGCACAGGACGACTTTTACCGGTTTTTGAGTGCCAACAGCACCACCGGCACCGCCTCAATGACCGAAGATGGCAGCCCGGTCGATATCTTCCAGACCATCCTTCCTGCCATCGATCGCCTGATCAAGCAGGTGGAGCGCACCATCGCACACTTTTCCCTGCATTTCAAACGGTCCGGCGTCAGTAATATTCTCATCTCGGGTAGAGTAACAGCCAATCCCGCAGTAATCTCACACATCGGGTTTCAGTTGGGCCTACCCGTCGATGTCCTCAACCCTTTTCCACGGCCGCATGCCTTCACGCAGAAAGTGACGATACCAGATCGTCCGGCGGAGAGGGAGAGTTTCGTTCCGGCCATCGGAATAGGACTTTCCTCAAATGAATTAACCCCGAACTTTCTTTTTACCTATCGTCATCGCGAAAGCAGGGACCGGGCACGCCAGATCCGAATCGGCATTTCAGCCGCCAGCATCGGCTTCCTGATTTTACTGCTATGCGGTTTTTTATGGCAGGAAAACCGTATTGCCGCCAAAACGGCTGAGGTGGACCGGTTAGTCGAAAAACGGGATGCTTACCATGTTCCGCTGACTCAGGATCTGGTCATGGCACTCTATGCCAAGATGAACAAGAAACGCGGTCTCATCACCACACTCAGTCAGCGCTATTTCAGCTCTGCGATCATAGCAGAAGTTATCCACCTCACACCGGCCAATATTCAATTGATAGCCTTGAGTGCCGATATGGATGCACATTCGCAGAAATCGAAGAAGAAAACAGAATTGCCGGTGGCAATTGAAGGCATCGTCACAGGTGACCCGATCCGTTTCGAAACTGATCTGGCAAGCTTCATGCTCACTATTGAAGACTCACCGTTGTTTAAAAAACCCGTTGTCAAAAACAAGCGGCTTCAGTTTCTGGAAAATCGACAGATTTTGCGGTTTTCAATCCAGTTCGAACTCGCATAACCAAACCCTGTCGATAAAATTAAAGGATCGATACAATAACGCGATGGCCGATTCAAAAAATCAAAGCAGCCCCATTCTAGTTATTTTTTGCGCCTTAGGTCTGCTGGCCTTTCTTTTATTGGTAATATACCCGAACTATCGAAGCATGCGGGAATACGACCGACAGATATCGGCACTCAACGGAGAAATTGCCTTGCGACAGGCTCTGGCCCCCATATACAAAAAACTGGTTGAAAAGGCACGTATCGCGCCGTCGACAAAGTTGAAATTGCCTGAAAAAACGGTGCTGGATATGAAGAACACCGGTCGAATGGCTCAGATTTTCCAGAATATCGCCAATACCGCCGGACTGACGCTGGAAAGTGTGATCCCCGATGCACAAACCTTTGACAAGGGAAACGGGCTGTTGATGGTTGAGGTTGTTTTTCGCGGGGAATTTTTAAATGTTCAGCCCCTGATCAATACCATCGCCGAGCAGTCTTTTGTGGATCGGATTCACACCATCCATGTGCGCTGCGCAGATGAAAACAAATGGATCAAGCTCACCGTGTCGCTGCTGCACCGTTGATTTTCGGTTGAGCGGGTAATGAGGGTTCACGGTTTCGATGTCTATACGGGAAAAAATTATCGTCTCTGTCATGGCGGCAGCAGTGTTGCTGGGTGGATATCTGTATGTGGGTCCAGTGACCACCGGCAGTCGGCCGGGAGTTGAAAAACAATCTGACGGACCGGCTTTCGATTTTGCCCAGAAGGTCATCCAACAGCTCAAGGAGGATACCTCACTGACAAGGGACCTGTTTACCATCCGCAGCGCCGAACGCAAATGGGAAAAGGATCCCTTTTTAAAAAACGACACATTGCTGTCTGATTCACCGAAGCATGAAAATCCTGACAATGCAACGGTCAGCACGGACACCGAATCAGATTGGGTATACACCGGTTTTATAGAAGTGGGGGCGCAGCGTCTGGCCATAATAAATGGGATGGAATACACCTCGGGGGACGCCATTGATGGACAGGGATACTACGTTCGCCGTATCCATCCGGGACAGGTTGAAATCGGCAAACCGAACACGCCGGGAGTGATCATATTAAAATTGACAGAGAATGAAGCCATAAGTGGTAAATAGTGCCTGTAAAGAAGTGGTAGATTGTGGGCCGGATCAAGGCCGCAGGATGCCAATTAGGGATGGGCGCTAAAATTTAGGATAGACTTCCAGGGAGCCCCATGTCATCCAATCAGCGCAACCAGTGGGTAATATTTGTTTTGGCAACCATATTTCTGTTGACCGGTTTAAGCGGATGCGCCCAGCAGAAAACTCAGAAAAAAGAGACCGTTTTCGACCAGTGGCAGGCCAGGGCCGCCGAATCCAGAGGGTTTTCTCCGCCCGAGCAGCATCGTATCATCGATATGCCGCAAAACCAGCCAACGGCAGATAAAATCGATGCCGTGGAAGACAAACCCGAAAAACCGCTGCCGGACAAACCGGTCACCCTGAAAATTCACCAGGCGGATATTTCTGTACTGTTACGGGCCTTGGCCCGTTCCGTGGGTATCAGCATCATCATCAACAACTCGGTCAAGGGGGTCACCAGTCTCAATGCTGTTAAAATCCCATGGAATCAGGTATTCGAGGGCCTCCTGAAGACCCACGGTCTATCTTACTCATGGGAGGGCGACCTGCTTCGCATCATCACCCTCGACGATAAAGCCAATATCGTCCGCCAGCTGGAAGCGGATCAGAAGATTCTGTCCACACGAAGACAAATGGAGCTTTCCGAGCCGCTGCTGACCAAGATTGTCCACGTCGATTACGCCGATGCCGGTAAGCTGAAAACCAACCTGGAGAAGTTTCTTACCGAAGCGGATAACGGGAAAATACTTGGATCGGTGCTGTTGGACGATCACAACAATGCGTTGATCATCCAGGCCACCCGAAGCGACCTGGAACGGATGATCGCACTGATTACCGAACTGGATCAACCCACTGCCCAGGTGCTCATTGAAGCAAACATTATCGAGGCCAGCAGCACCACGGCAAGGGAGTTGGGGGTTC
The DNA here is from genome assembly GCF_963664155.2 of uncultured Desulfosarcina sp. Taxonomy (GTDB): domain Bacteria; phylum Desulfobacterota; class Desulfobacteria; order Desulfobacterales; family Desulfosarcinaceae; genus Desulfosarcina. Next base: position 897,682 of record NZ_CAXXXH010000002.1, on the reverse strand, counting down.
AATGGGGCGGATTATACGAAGGAAATAACTATTGGATCACCCCCAATGCCGGTGATGCCATCGGGTTAACCGCCGGCGACACGATCAATGCAACCTCCGGATGGGCCTCAAATTTTCCTGCCGATATATCCGGTTCCGGTTTTGCCGTGGGTGCGATTGTCCAATCCGGCGGTCTTTTGCTCTCGGCACAGCTGAACGCCCTTGAACAGGAAGGTAAGGTTAATATTCTGTCTAAACCTTCGATTACCACCCTTGACAACCAGACAGCCGTCATCGAAAGCGGTTCGGAAATACCCTTTCAGACGGTAGAAGACAGCAGCACCAAAATTGAATATAAAAAAGCGGTGCTTCGTCTGGAGGTCACCCCTCACGTTATCGAAGGCGATACGTTAAAGCTGCAAATTAAAACCAACAAAGACGAACCCAGTGATCTGGGCGATGATATTAATGGAAACCCAAGAATTAACACCAAAAAAGCTGAAACCACCGTGGTCCTGTATGACGGCCAGACCACCGTCATCGGAGGGCTGAACAAGCAATCTGACAATGACAGAGAATCCGGTGTCCCTTGGTTTCGCAATATTCCTGGATTAGGATATCTTTTCAAGGAGGAATCGAAAGGCAGTGAAAAGGAGGAATTGTTGATTTTCATTACGCCCCATATCCTGAAGAGGCGGCCAACGATAACCATGGCGCCCAAGGCAAAGGAAGAGGCGGTTCCGGTTCAATAACGACCCAACGACGGAAGGCCGGGGATTGATCAGGATCCCGGCGCTGCCAACGAAATATTTTATGGATTATTTCACCATACTCAACCTGGATCGGGAACCCTTCTCCAACTCCCCGGATCCGGACTTTTTTTTTCAGTCCAGACAGCATGTGGACTGTATGCAGAAGCTCGAGTTGGCCCTTCGCCTAAAACGGGGACTCAATATCGTCATCGGCGCCGTGGGCTCCGGGAAAACAACACTCTGCCGGACCCTGTTGAAAAAATTCGCTTCAGACCGCGCCATTGAGTCCCACCTGATCCTGGATCCTTCATTCAGCTCACCGTTAGCTTTTTTGGAAAGCATCTGTTCCTTGATCGTCGACACGGTCGTCTCCGGTAGTGACGAGCATGGTTTCAAGGAACAGATCAAGCATCATCTTTTTCAAAAGGGTGTACACGAGAATAAAACTATCGTTCTGATCATCGACGAGGGGCAGAAACTTCCCGTTTTTTGTCTTGAGATCCTCAGGGAATTCTTAAACTACGAAACCAATGATCATAAATTGCTTCAAATCGTTCTGTTTGCCCAGGAGGAATTTCAGGAAGTTCTGAATCGTCGTGCCAACCTGGCCGACCGGGTTAACCTGATCCATTTTCTAGGGCCGATGAGCCTTGCCGACACCCGCCAGATGATCGGTTTCCGCATCAGACATGCCAGCAGCCGGCCCCGCCCACCGGAACTGTTTACGAGGCCGGCGCTATGGGCCATTTACCGCGCGACAGGCGGCTACCCCCGAAAAATCATCAACCTGTGCCACCAGTGCATGCTGGCGTTGATTGTTCAAAACCGTACCCGGGTTACCTGGCGCCTGGTCCGGTCCTGCATCGACCGTTCTCTGGCCCAGCGTTCCCAGGCTCATCGCCATCGCCGAGCGATGGCCTTTTCAGCGCTGGCGTTCTTGGCCGCCATCGGACTGATTTTCATCGTTATACCGGGCAGTCGCCTTCCACTTTCATTTCTGGTCAGAGACAACCATCCGACAACTATACAGGATAAAGCTCACGAACCACCGCTTATGGCAGCGCCCATTTCAGGACCCGACAGGCCGGTGCATTTAGACCGATCCCACGCAGGTGTTCCGCTGGTTGCCCACAGTCAGCCAGCCGCTGAAAGGCTTGCCGCCGTTGACACTAATGGTCCCACCCCATCACCCGTTAAAGCGGCTTCCATTTCCGACACGCCGGGGTCCTCGGATCCGGTTCATGAAATGACCGCATCAGATGGGCAGCGGCAAAAAACGGATGTTGACAAACCGGCACCACCTGCGCTCCTCGGCGTATTGACGGTTAAGAGAAATGACACCCTGGGGGCGATGGTCAAGATTATCTACGGTGATTTTCGTGACCGCATCCTCAAGGCGGTGCTGGATGCCAACCCCCACATCTCCGATGCCGATGCCATACGCGTGGGAGATACCATTGCCTTTCCAGCAATTCCTGCACCGTTTGTTCAACGATCCTACCCGCTGTGGTGGCTCAAGGTGGGAAAAGCGGCTTCGCTGGACGAGGCTTTTCGGCGATCGATCAAATCATCTGAAAATAAAGACGTGCCCTGGATGCGAATAATTACCGAATGGGCCCCAAAAAACGGATTGGAATACGGGATCTATGTTTCCGGCTATTTTTTCAACCCGTCCGCGGCCGAGAATATCTTGGCAAAACTGCCAGCCGAATTTTCCGATTCCGCCGAAATTATTTCCGGCTGGACCGACCCAACCGTTCTTTTTTCCGATCCTTTTCTGGGGAAAGGATATTGACGATATCAGAGACGCGGAAAGATGCTGGTGAGAATGTGAAAGAAAAGAAAAAACTTGGCGAAATGCTCATTGATGGCGGCCTGTTGACTGAAGAGCAGCTCAAACAGGCCGTTGCCGATCACAAGCGCAACAATATGAAACTGGGTGAATATCTCGTGCGGGAGGGGATTGTCAGCAGCTCCGAAATCGTGAACCTGGTGTCGCAGCAGCTTGCCATTGAAAAATACAGACCGGACGCCTACCCTATTGACATTGCTCTGTCCGCTGTCATCCCGCTCGAGATGTGCCAGAAATATCAATTAATTCCCATCGAGCGGACGAGTCATTTACTGAAGATCGCCATGACCGATCCTATGGATATCAACGCCCTGGATGCCATTGAAGTGTTCACAAATATCGAGGTGGAGTCGGTAATCTGCACTTACCAGGAACTCAACCATATGATTTCCAGCCTTTACGGCACCTATTCCGCTATCGGCGGGGTGCTGGACGGCATGAGTGAAATGCAGATCGAGAGCGCCCATGATGCTGAAACGCCCGCCATTTCAGAGGATGTGGAAGTCAGTTCCCTGCATGATATGGCGGAAGAGGCACCGGTCATCCGCCTGGTAAATTCGATTCTCTCCCAAGCCGTCCGTGAGGGTGCCAGCGACATCCATATCTCTCCGGAAAAGGATTATGTCCAGGTTCGCTTCCGGGTAGATGGCAAGCTTCATGAAGTCCCGGCGCCGCCCAAATCATTGCTGCTTTTGATTATTTCCAGGCTAAAAATTTTATCCAACATGGATATTTCCCTCTCCCGGATTCCCCAGGACGGCCGCTTTACCATCCGCATGGACAACAAGGAGATCAATATCCGGGCGTCGACCATTCCCACCATCTACGGGGAAAACATGGTACTGCGACTGCTCGACACCAGCGGGGGGGTTTATTCCCTGGAGCACCTGGGCATGAGTGAAGCAGATATTTGCAAACTGGAGCCCATCATCAACAAGCCATACGGAATGATTTTGAGCACGGGGCCCACAGGAAGCGGTAAGAGCACGACGCTGTATTCCATACTCAAGAAAATCAACCAGCCCGATATCAATATCATTACGATTGAAGATCCAGTTGAATACCGGGTGAACAAAATCCGTCAGATCCAGCTCAACCGCAAGGCAGGAATGTCATTTGCCAGCGGCCTGCGTTCCATCATGCGCCAGGATCCGGATGTCATCATGGTAGGAGAGATTCGAGATTCGGAAACGGCCGGCATTGCCGTTCAAAGTGCCCTCACCGGCCACCGGGTGCTCAGCACGGTTCACACCAACGATGCTGCCGGCGCCATCACCCGGTTTATCGATATGGGCATCGAGCCCTTTCTCGTCTCCTCGGTGATGCTGGTTTCCATTGCCCAGCGACTGGTTCGCAAAGTCTGCCCATTTTGCAAAAAGCCATGGAAACCCCCTGCAGCCGCTCTCTCCTACTGGGGGTTGGATAAGGTCCAGGGCGCTGATTTCGTACAGGGAAAAGGCTGCTATAACTGCATGGACAAGGGGTATAAAGGGCGCACCGGAATATTTGAAGTACTGGTCATTGATGACATGATTCAGGAGATGATCCTGCGCCGGGCGTCCTCCCAGGAAATTATGCGGGCCGCCAGGGAATCCGGCCACCTGCGCACCTTGAAAGATGATGCCACACGAAAAGTACTCAATGGAGAAACAACCCTCGACGAAGCCGTAACCGCAGTGATGATGTAGCACTCAATTTTTTACAGAAGCAAGTTTATGGCTAAATATTATTACCAGGCTATTACTGAAAACGGCAGTCCCGTCTCCGGCGCAATCGATGCGGATTCTGCGGAAGGCGCCACCAGTGCGCTCGTATCTCGCGGGTATATTCCACAAAAAATCACCGATGCCTCAAAATCAGGAATTGGTTTTTTCCTGACAGAACTGCAGGAAAAGCTCACGCCCGTCAAATTGCCCGAGTTGATTCTGTTCACCAAGCAGCTCAGGACTTTGATCCGCGCCGGAGTTCCCATGCTTAAACTTCTCCAGGTGCTTGAAAATCAAAGTGAAAACATCAAGCTGAAGCGCATTATCGTCTCCATCTCCCAGGATATCCGGGAAGGCGGAAGCCTATATGACGGATTCCGGAAATACCCTTCCGTTTTTTCATCTTTGTACTGCAGTATGCTGCATGCCGGTGAAACGAGCGGCGCCCTGCCCGAAATTTTGGACCGCCTGATCTATATCATGGATCATGATCATAAAATTCGATCCGATATCCGTTCGGCGCTTCAGTACCCGGCCATTGTCATTATCTCCCTGCTGGCGGCTTTTCTTATTTTACTGACCCTGGTCATTCCCAAATTCGCCGGAATATTTTTAAAATCAGGGCTCCATCTGCCACTTCCCACGGTGATCTGCATGAAATTGTATGCCTTCCTGGTCTCCTTCTGGCCAGCGTTGATCCTTATGGCTGTAGGTATGGGCATACTTATCAACATCTATCTGAAAACCGAAAGCGGGCAATTCAGGCGCGATAAACTTCTTCTCAATCTACCCTTGTTTGGCGTGTTGGTCCGCAAGGCGGCGATGGCGCGGTTTGCAAGTATTTTCGCTATTCTTCAAGCCAGTGGCATTTCCGTGCTGGAAACCATGTCCATTCTTTCCGAAACCATCAACAACGCTGCGTTGTCCAGAGCATTCGAGAATATCACGGAACGATTGGAAGAAGGACGCGGAATCTCCGGTCCGCTGGCCACTTCACCGTATTTCACGCCGATCATTATCAACATGGTCGCTATTGGAGAGGAGTCCGGGAATCTCGATGAAATGCTCCACGAAGCGTCCGAGCACTACGATTCTGAACTCGAGTTCGCCATGAAACGGATCTCCGATTCCATCGGTCCGCTATTGACGGTATGCCTGGCGGCCGTGGTTCTGTTTTTTGCGCTGGCCATCTACCTGCCCATGTGGGACCTGGTTAAAATGGTTAAATAATGAAAGACATACGCTTCAATATCAGTCTGTATATCATCATTCCGGTTATTTTTGCCGGAATCGCAATCTTGTCCATCATTGTCACCTACAATACGACCATGTATTATCTTGCCAAATCCTTGAACCCCCAGTGGCCGGTTGTTTGGTGGGGCATGCTGCTGATCGCTTTCACCTTGATCAGCGGCATCCTTATCGTAAAATTACTGATCGATCCGGTTAAGCGGTTCGTTTCAAAAACAAAAGATTTAGGAATTGTTAAAAATGTCAAACAGCCCACAAATGCCTCTGCCGCCACCGATGATATGGGCAAGTTTACCATGGTGTTCGAACAGGTATCGGAACTGTTAAGCAAGGTTGAAGCCCGGCAGCTGTTTCCGGACATCATCGGTGAGAGCAAGGTTATGCGCGGGGTGTTTAACCAGATAGTCAAAGTGGCACCAAAAGAATCCACGGTTCTGGTAACCGGCGAAACCGGAACGGGTAAAGAGCTCATTGCACGAAGCATCCACCAGCACAGCAAACGGCAGGACAAACCTTTTGTCGCAATTAATTGCGCGGCCATTCCTGAAACCTTACTTGAAAGTGAATTGTTCGGCTACGAAAAAGGTTCGTTCACCGGTGCAAATACCAAAAAACCCGGGAAATTCGAACTGGCGGATGGCGGTACACTTTTTCTGGATGAAATCGGCGACATGCCTCTGGAAACCCAAGCCAAGGTGCTTCGTGCCATTGAAGAGAATACCATTGAACGCGTAGGCGCGATAAAACCGACAAAAGTCAACGTCCGTTTCATAGCAGCCACGAATCGCAATCTTGAAAAAATGGTTGAAAACGGCCGCTTTCGCCAAGACTTATTCTACCGGCTCAATGTCTTTTCGATTCTGCTGCCCCCTTTGAGGCATCGACGGGAAGACATTCCCTTGCTTACCGAAAAATTCCTGAATGAAATGGGCCCGGAACGACACCTCTCTTCGGAAGCCCTTCAATTGTTGATGACCAATGATTGGCCTGGAAATGTAAGGGAATTGAAAAATGCATTGGAATCGGCAGCCGTTCTCACAGAAAAGAAAATTTTGCCGTCCAATCTGCCCTTTTCATTAATGCGCAAGGACGGCACAAAGGGTTCACCCATCCACGTGCACCAAGCAGAGCTGGCGTTAAATGGAAACGCGGATCTAGATCGGCGTATCAAACATTTTGAACGTGAAATCATTGTTGATGCCCTTCGCCAGGCCGGTGGCATTCAGGTCAAAGCCGCCGCCCTTCTTGGTATCAAAGAAAGGAGTTTGTGGCACAGGATAAAAAAGCATCAGATCGATATCACCGAATTCAAACCATAAACGACAATATAGACCTTCAATTTATGTAGTTTTAACCTACATAATTTGGAGGGCTTGCTTTAATTGGCAAAATTTTTAATCGATGGATCCTCGAAGATTTTTTTGTCTGGTGTTTTTCTTTGGTGTGTTTCTATTATATTCCCTTATAGTTAAATAATTGTAAACAGAAAAGTATAAGGGGTTGGCATCATCCATGCTGATAAAATGCTTATAATTGAATTAACGCAACCATCACTATGCAGAAATGGGGAGATATGGCTGACAATCGTAAAATGGAAACCCTTTTAGCGAACCAAAAAGGGTTCACCCTAATAGAAATAATTGCCGTCCTGGTTATCCTGGGCATCTTGGCCGCAGTCGCCATTCCCAGATATTTCGACCTGCAAACTGAGGCCCAAAACAAGGCATTGGACGCCGCCCTCGGTGAAGGTGTCGGCCGGGTAAATCAACATTTCGGCAAACAGATCCTCGCAGGATCAACAACAGCGGAGATCACTTACAGCGATGCTACGATCGGCACCAACCTTGGGGATTTCACTCTCCAAACCGTAGATAATGCAACCACTCTTACACTAACCGTAACGGGAAAAACCGGAACATTGGCAGGCAAGACACAAAGCAAAACCATTCCACGTCCCGGGTCACCTTGATTTTTGCCCCGATCAACTTGCTTCACATTGAAGGAAATAGTCCTTACGCCTGTTCTAATCCTGCTGATCAAACCAAATAGAACAAAAGGGGTTCCGGTTGCTAAATCGTGCCCCTTTTTCCTTTTTTAAATCCATTGACTCACCGGCTGACAAGGAGGAACAAATGACCAACCAACGCATTGGATGGATCGGGACGGGCGTGATGGGTGCGTCCATGTGCGGGCACCTGTTAAACGCGGGAAAACGGCTGACCATTTTCAGCCGAACCCGCGAAAAAGCCCTAAACCTTCTCGAAAGAGGGGCGATCTGGGTCGACACGCCCAAAGCCGTGGCACAAAACAGTGATATTGTTTTTACCATGGTAGGTTTCCCGGATGATGTCCGGGAAGTGATTTTGGGTGATGAGGGCGTCTTGGCGGGAGCCAAAGCTGGTAACACGGTGGTTGACATGACCACATCCAGCCCGGACTTGGCCCGATCCATTCACCGTGAATGCATTAAAAAGGGCGTAAAGGCGCTGGATGCACCAGTTTCCGGTGGCGACGTGGGAGCCCGGGAAGCCACGTTGGCCATCATGGTAGGCGGTGACCCGCCAGTGTTCGAGACGGTGAAACCGCTGTTCGCGATCATGGGGAAAACCATTGCCTTAATGGGCGGTTCCGGATCCGGCCAGCACACCAAAATGACTAACCAGATTCTGATTGCCGGCACTATGATCGGCGTGGTTGAATCTCTTTTGTATGCTCAGCGGGCGGGTATGGATGCCCACCAGGTCATTGATGTAATTGGAAAAGGGGCGGCCAGTTCGTGGTCCATCAATACTCTGGGTCGCAGAATTGCCGATGGCGATTTCAACCCCGGTTTCTACATCAAGCACTTTGTCAAAGATATGGGCATCGCCCTCGAAGAAGCTCGGCAAATGCACTTGTCGCTACCCGGCCTGGCCCTGGTTCATCAGTTTTACGTAGCGGCTATGGCCATGGGATGGGAAGATCTGGGCACCCAGGGATTATTTCAGGTCCTGGCGACCATGAATCGCCAAGCATCAACACACTAGATTCACGACTCTGACACTTATGAGTCAGGATCCTAAAGTGTCATAGGCCAAAGCTGCCATTTGTGGACGGGTATTAGTGGAGAACTCGGTACCGGATGCACAATGTATTTTCGTCAATCTTCCAGAATTTTTTCAAGGACAGTTTCAGGTCAACGGTATCCGAAAAGATGGACAACCCGGAACCAAAGGCATAGGGTGAAAGAGTCAGGATCAACTCGTCAATTAGCCCTTTTCCGGCAAAAAGCTGGTTGATCTTCGCACCGCCGACGACCACCGCTTCCTCGAAGCCCTGGGCGGCCAGATCGGAAATTATCTGCTCGGGAGGTGACTGGGTATACACCAGATCGTCCCGGTCGGATCGGCGATCCGGGTTGCGGGTCATGACGATGGTTTTGCGGCCGGGCAAGACCCGCCCGATAATATCGAAGGTCGTTGAACCCATGATCATGACACCGGCCTTTTTGGTAATTTCGACGTACAGTTGTTTGTCGGCTTTGCCGGTCCAGTCGGGATAGTGATCTGAGGCTCTGGCGATCTTTCCATCGACGGTAATGGCGACCATCAGGCAGACATGCATGGCGGTATTTTCCCTGATTTTTGACGTTAGTTTGGATGCGAAAGGGTTGAAAGCCTCATATCATAAAAGAAGGTTCCTTAATATAAAAAGGATGTCCCCGCGCCGCAACATTTTTTCAGATGCTTTTCCCGGAAATCAGAATACGCAAGGTTGGGCAAAAAGATTTTTAGCAAAATTTCAAACGTCCATCGCTGGAACTTTTTTTTATTTAAAAAACAATAATATGAAAAAAAGTTTCATCCGGTTACCCTGAAGCACTCCCTTTCTTCAATCAAGTTTTTGTATACACAGCCGATGAAGAAACGTAACAAGGATTTTACATCGTTACCCTCAGACAATGAAGCAATTTGATTCTGGTCAAAATAAACGGAAACCAGTATAATATTAAATTGACCAACTGATTTAACAGAACCCCTGGTGCTTCCGAGAAAGGTGTTTCCATGAGAGTTGAGTGCGAAAACTGCAGTAAGGCTTTCGATCTTCCCGATGACCGCCTTCCCACCGGGAAAAAGCTATCCTTCCCCTGCCCCGGCTGCAAATCAAAAATCACGCTGGACCTAAGAGAGAAACAGGAACCCATTGCGGAAAAACCGGTTGCGACCCCCGATGAATCCACAGGCAAAGTGGTATTTTCACCAATTGCCGAAAAACCTTCCGGAGAACTTGACGGCAGTGACCTGAAGCGAAAAATTTTGAACAGCATTAAAGATCTTCCACCCATGCCAAAAATTATCTACAAGGCACGGGAAGTCATGGCCAACCCCAAATCCGGGTTCAAAGAGATTGCCGAGGTGATCGAAACCGATCAAGCCATTGCCGCCAAGGTCCTCCAGGTGTCAAACTCGGCTTATTATGGGCTGTCCGGGATGGTTTCCTCCATTCACCAGGCAACCGTCGTACTCGGCCACAAAACGCTGGAGCAGCTCATCACCATGGTTTCAGCCACCAGCCTGCTGGGAAGTCACCTCAAAGGATACCGTATGGGATCAGGCACCCTGTGGCAGCATTCACTGGCCGTAGCCCTGTGTTCGCGATTCATCGCCAAAGACCGGGCGCCGGCAATGGAAAATGACGCTTTCTCCGTCGGATTGATCCATGACGCCGGCAAACTGGCCCTGGATCGCTATCTTCTGGAACGAAAAACCCTGGTGGACCAGGCGCTTTCCGCCGGTATCACATTTCTACAGGTGGAAAAGCAGGTGCTCGGTTTCGACCACACGGAGCTGGCCTCTGACCTGTGCACCAAATGGAAGCTTCCCGATAATCATGTGAGCGCTATGCGATTCCACCATGATCCCGACGCATCCAAAGGCAACCAACTGGCCTACATCGTTCACACCGCCAATCACATTGCCCAGCAAAGCGGGATTGGCAGCAGTCTGGATGCGGCCCTGTACGAACTGGACCCGGGAGCACTGGCGTTTCTCTCTCTGGATGAAGAAGATTTGACCAGGTACAATGAAGCGACGATCGAAGCCGTAAGCCAAATTACCCAGAGCATGACATAAGCAGCTATCTTTTTAAAACGCTGTCACGACAATGTGTTGCGGGCCGGTCTCGGCTTCACCTGGACCGTGAATCCAGATTCTATTTTTGAGATAGCCCCTAAATTCTATCGACCGATAATCGATCGATTCAGACTTAAAAAGGAGTTGATTGTATGGCCGAAAACAGCAAGGCGCTGACCACCGGTGAATTTTCAAAAATTACGGGCATCGCCGTTTCCACGATCACCCAAATGCTGCGACAGGGCAAGATTCAAGGTGAAAAAAGCAGTGGAAAATGGGCGATTCACGAAAGTGAGCTTCAAAAAAGGGCCATGGTAACCAGAAAAGAGCATGGGGAATTATCGGATAACATGGGCTCCGTCTTCAACATACCGGCGGTTGCCGGAAAGGGGTATGATATTGAAGCCTTTGCTCAGATGACCTATCTGACCGAAAAAGGGGTTCGTCAGTGGCTAAAGACCGGCCGTCTTTCAGGCAGCGTCGATTCCGACGGCAACGTTTTGGTGGATGCCGCCAATCTTGACCGACCCGAACTCCAACACCTTCTCAGGAAGTAGTGCAATCGTCAATCGGCGATCTGGTTTTCCATTGACATTGTCGCACCCTTTCATTGTGGTAGGGAGGTAGATCGCGACAATCATGAAGCCTCCCCACGGCACCCTAAGGGAAGGCCTCATGGTAGTTGCAAAATCATGTCACAGTATGCGTCCACTCATCCGACCCACGCGGGCCACGGATTTTGGCTGGCGATGGATTCCTCAATTAAAGGGAATCGGACGGGAATACTTCAGCACGGTGTGACTGAATTTTCTCCTTATTTTTGATCAGCTGTTTTTTTGCTTTGTCCACCACCAGATCAATGGCTTCATTCCAGGCACTACTCTCTTCTTTAGCATGAACATCAAAACCTTTTCCACTCAGGTTGATATCCACAATTTTTCTCAGTTTTTCTTCCTGGAAAACCACATCGGCGGTTCCGGAATGGGGCATGATTTTATCGAGACGCTCGAGCTTTTCTTCAAGGTAGGATTTAAGGTAATCTGAGGAATCTACATTTTTAAAGGTGACCAGAATTTGCATATCACGTCCTCCTTTCGCGGTTGTCCGGCCCACTAACCACTGTTTATGCAATCCCCTTATTCTCAAGGACCGACGGGGAGGTGGCTATATCGGTGATACGGTTATGTAAACGATAAAACCTCCTTTCAACTGACATTGGCGACAATCCGAATCTGGAGTGTTTCTTATTTTATAGTGTATCATCGGCTGAAAGCTGAAACAATAAAATCCTTCGCTTTTTCTAAAAACGGTTTTTTGAATTTCACTTTAAGGTAGAGGTCTCCAGATGGCCCTCCGTTTTTACCTGCGGCACCCATCTGAGAAAGGCGGATTCGCTGACCGTCTTTCGTGCCAGCCGGGATGCTGACCACCAGCTTTTTTGAACGCCGAAGGTGATTGTAGGGGTAGGGTCCACCGGACCTGGCAAATTCCGGAGTCAGGTAGATGGTGTCTCGAATATCTTCCCCCATTTGAGGCAGACTCAAGCCGGTAACCTTCTGGAACAGATACTTGGCCAACCTGCTCACACCGGTGGGGGAGTTTCCTTCTATGGCTTTTCCCCGATGCTTGCCGAATCCACCGCGGTAAATGAATCCCTTCCCATGAAGGCCATGCTGATTGAACTCGAAACGCTTGTACCCCGAACCATAAAAGTCGCCGAAGATGGCGTCCACGCCTCGAAGGCCAAATGATCGCGCCATCTCCTCGAAGATCTGATGCACATCGGAACCATTGAAGATATCCTGTTCGGTATAGGCGTTTCGAAACTGACCGTAGGCGTTATCGCCGAAACGGTTACGCATGGAATCGTAAGCCCGTCGTTTTTCCACATTGGACAATACCGCATAGGCCTCGTTGATCGCCTTCATCATTTCTCCACTGTCAGGATTTTTCTCGTTGCGATCCGGATGATATTTAAATGCCAGTTCCCGATAGGCCTCCTTAATTTTTTTCGCCGTTGCATTTTGATCCACGCCCAGTATCTGGTAATAATCCTGCTTTGCCATTCGCCCTGTTTTCCCTATTTCAAAATTGTCGTTAACATCCCAGAACGCTTATTTGATAATATAGTCATGAATCGGCAGTTGGCGATGCCCAAAATCAGCTGACCTGATATACGCCTTAACCGTTGCAGGCTCAAATTCTCGACGGATATGCTCAAGCATTCTGGAAAAACGCCGAATAGTAGATTATCCTATTTGTTGCAACGCTTTAAATCCAATCCAGGTTAGGATCTGAATGGTGAAATTTAACCTCATTACGCTGCTAATCAGTTCCATTATAATGTTGGTTGGGATATGGATCCGGCAGGCATTCCTTGTCGGCGCTTCTATGCATGGTCGCTATTATGTGACGGCCATAGTGATGATCAGTTCCATGGTTAGCGTGATCACCCTTTTCCGATGGTTCCGCCATCGTCGTCAACGATCGATGCCCGCAGACGACGCAGACAGAAAAGCTTCCGACCGGCAGCGCCAGAATTATCGCATCCAATTTGGTGAATCGCCGCATCCCATTTTCATCCAGAGGACCGATAACCGTCATCCGGCTACTGCGTTCACCTGCCCGGTACGCGACGTCTCGGAAACAGGTATCAGCTTGGGTTGCACAGGAGTATACGCCATCGGGCAAACGGTTCAGGGTGAAATTATTTTTACCAGCGGCAGGACCGCCCCGGTAAACGGCGTTGTCCTGCGAGAAAAAATGGACTATACGTGTCTGCGTCTTCACTGCACCATCGATCCGCCCCTGCTGATGGCAGAACAGCGCGAACAGATTGCCAGGGAAAAGGGAGATAGCCCCCGACCGGCAGTTAGCAAGGCGGTTATGGACAAAACGGTCGGGTCCCTTCCCAGCGACTCCCCCAAAGGGATCTGCCGATTAAAACGACTTTGATTTCCCTTAGAAGTGCGGAAGGGCTCGGATGACTGCATCCGAACCCTTCCATTTGGGTGTAGAACTCCGGTTGTGAAGATTCTTTAGACTACAGGTCCCAGGGTAATGGAATCCTTTCGGCAAAGGTTTTGGGCATTTTAAACTCACCGCTCGCCACCGTAAGCGCCACCAAACGGGCCGACTCTTTCATCCCCAAGGCGTTCATCATGGCAAAGGGCCCTTTGGGCCATGCCAGTGAGGTACAAATCCCCAGTTCCAGATCTTTCATGGAAACTACTTTTTTCTCGATAAGATGGTTGGATATGGTAAAAATAGATCCCAGCAGCCGGTCTTTGACAACGTTAAGCAAAGCCGGGTCGCCAGCCACGGGTCCGTCTTCAAGATTCCAGGTCTGGCCGCTCTCGAACTGGTTTTTTAGCTGATCCGGCACGGCCGGGTAGCCGACATCGGTATCGGCCAGATAGTCGTTCATGGAAACCGCGGCGTGGTAGCAGGTGCCTAAACCGGAGCCGTTCTGCACCCACATGATACCAAAACGTACGTTCAATGCCAGCTGGGAGATGCGCTCCAGGGTGGCCACATTGTATTCGTCGCCATAAAATGAGTCGAGCATCATATAACTGGAGATGAACACCGGATTAATGGCAAAACCAGGGAAATCTTTCACCGCAATAGGCACTTTCCGGTTTTTTTCCGCAAAAGCCATCAAGGCCGTAAAGGTTTCGTCGCTGGTTGCTTTCTGACGGATCACTTCCACCAGCCGGTTGATGTTGGCTGGGAAAAAATAATGCAGACCGGCGGTTCGGGAAGGGTTGGAAACCGATGCCATCAGCCGTTCGATGAGAAAGGTGGAGGTATTGCTGACGATTATGGCGTCCGGGCGGCAAACCGCGTCCAAATCCTTGAAGATCTGAATTTTCAGATCCATTTTTTCAACTGCCGCCTCGATTACCAGGTCACATGACGCCAGGTCTTGATAGCTTGAGGTTCCCGATATCATACCGGCCACATGGTCCATCTCCTGCCGGGTCATCTTACCTTTGGCCACCCGTTTCTCCAGGGCGCTTTTTACCCATCGGTCGTACATGGAGCGAACCAACTCGTCATTAAGCTCCTTGTAAATGACGCGGTACCCGGACGAAGCGGCATTGAGTCCAATAGCCGCGCCCATAACGCCGAACCCAACAATTCCCACGGTTTCGATTTTCCCCATTTTTCCTCCTTTTCCGTTGACGAAACAGGTCTTCCCGTTGCGTCGAAATACTGGTTGTAATAATCGTAAATACCAAATTAAATCTATTGGTTATTGGAAGTTTTATAAATGGTCGGGGCGTTTCGTATATTTTTATCTCACCCTTGCCGCACAGGGTCAAGGCTATTTTTTAACTACATTAAAGCTACTTTTAAACTATCTTATGGTTTTCAAATAAAAATATGCCGTTCTGCCACCTTGTATTGACCTGCCCGATGGCTATATTGGCTCTTGTTCAAAAAATCGGCATTTAAGGGCCGCTAAAAAATAGAGTGCCCTTTCCTTTCATGCCTGTCTTTTGTTCCGACAACAGCGTTGTGTCGATGTTCCCATATAAAACAGGATCAAACCATCGACGCACCTTGCATCCAAACTCATATCCGGGGCCATAACACGCCAACCCCACGAAACGAGCAGATATGTCTCCTTCTTTAACAAATGAAAAACTTCGCAACATCGCCATTATTGCCCATGTCGACCATGGCAAAACCACCCTGGTAGACGCCATGTTCCGCCAGAGCGGCCTCTTTCGGCAAGGCCAGCAGATGGACGAAAGGGTCATGGACAGCATGGACCTGGAACGGGAACGCGGCATCACCATTGCCGCCAAAAACTGCTCTGTGGTTTATCAGGGAGTGAAAATCAACATCGTGGATACACCGGGCCACGCCGATTTCGGCGGTGAAGTTGAGCGAGCCCTGTCCATGGTGGATGGCGCCATTCTACTGGTGGATGCCTCCGAAGGTCCTTTGCCCCAAACCCGCTTCGTGCTGCAAAAGGCGTTGAAGTCCAAACTGAAAATCATCGTGGTGATCAACAAGGTAGACCGAAAGGATGCCAGGTCGTCTGCGGTACTGGATCAGGTGTACGACTTGCTTATCGATCTGGATGCCAACGAAGACCAGTTGGAATTCCCACTGTTATATGCCATCGGCCGCGACGGCGTGGCAGGAATGGCCCCTGACCAGTTAGCCGAGGACCTCCATCTTCTTTTTGATGCCATCGTCAGGGAAATCCCCCCACCTCGGTTCGACCCTGAATCACCGTTTCAGATGCTGGTCTCCGACCTAGGCTATTCAGACTATCTGGGCCGCCTGGCCGTGGGGCGTGTGGTAGGCGGTAAGGCTGAATCCAGGCACCGGCTCATCCGCATCGATGCCAACGGCAACCATCGTCCCTTGAAAGTTACCCGCCTGCAAATCTACGAAGGCATGGATATCACTCCGGTTTCTACGGTAAGTGCCGGAGAAATCGCCATCCTTTCCGGTATTGACGAAGTGACCATCGGCGACACCATCTGCACTGAAGATGCACCGTTCGCCCTGCCCCGCATCACCGTCGACCCGCCCACGGTTTCCATGCTGTTCACCATCAATGACGGTCCATTGGCCGGCAAAGAAGGCCGCTACGTGCAGTCGGCAAAAATCCGGGAACGCCTGCTCAAAGAGACCCTGCTCAATGTAGCTATCCAGGTGGAAACTGCGGGGGACAGGGACTCCATGGTGGTCAAAGGACGTGGAGAGTTTCAACTAGCCATTCTCATCGAGACCATGCGGCGGGAAGGATTTGAATTTTGTGTGGGCCGTCCGGAAGTAATCCTGAAGCAGGAGGATGGGATCGTCAAAGAGCCTGTCGAGCGGCTGTTCATAGACTGTGGTGAAACCTTTATGGGAGTGGTGACTGAAAAACTGTCCGTCCGCAAAGGGAAAATGATGAATCTCTCCAATACCGGTACCGGACGGGTGCGCATCGAATTTTCCATTCCATCCCGGGCCCTGATCGGCTACCGGGACGAATTTCTCACCGATACCCGGGGAACAGGCATCATGAATTCCTATTTCCTGGGTTACGAGCCCTATCGGGGAGACTTCCCCAGCCGTTTTACCGGATCTATCGTATCGGACCGCCAGGGACATGCGATACCCTATGCCCTGTATAATCTGGAACCGCGGGGCCGGCTGCTTATCCTGCCCGGCGAACCGGTTTACGAAGGGATGGTGATTGGCGAGCACAACCGGGAAACGGACATCAACGTCAATCCCACCAAAGAAAAAAAACTAACCAACATGCGGGCGTCCGGCAAGGACGAAAACGTGATTCTGGCCCCCATCCGCCCCATGACTCTGGAGCAGGCCATCAATTTTATCCGGGATGACGAACGGGTGGAAATAACCCCCAAGTCTATCCGGCTCCGAAAGGTGACGTTGGGTGTCAAGGCCCGCTACGCCCAGCGCGGTTCTAAAAAGTAAGGGCCACTCAGCGGGGATTTTCGAAAAAAAAGTAGCTGGTGGAATAATCGGAAAACTCGAAGTAAACCTTGCGCTCACCGGCATCCTTGACCATGTTTAAGTTGTCGTCCAGATACCCATATCCGAAGCGGTAAGGTCGCCGATTGTTGTCCGAAGTACCATATGCCGTTGACAGTTTATCCACTTTAATGAAGCGCCGCACCAGCTGCTCACCGGCGTAAATTTCAAGCACCCCGTCCGTTCCGGTCCAGTTTTGAATGGAACGGCCAATCTTGTTCTGAGATTCCTGAAGGTGTTTTTTATTTAACGGATGCGTCTTTTCCCTCAAAGATCCCAACCCAGTTTCTTTTTACAACGAATCTTCCCTGCCGCAAACGTTGAATATGGCCATGACCTGTTGGCAAAGCAGATCGAATTGTTCAGGGTAGAGGCTCTGGGCACCGTCGCTCAGGGCTTTTTCCGGTTGATGGTGAACCTCGACCATCAACCCATGTGCATTGGCAGCCACCGCCGCACGGGACAGCGGCAGCACCTGATCCCGGCGGCCGGCGGCATGGCTGGGGTCCACCACGATGGGCAAGTGACTCTCCTTTTTGACCACCGGTACCGCGGACAGATCCAGGGTATTGCGGCTGTGATGGACAAAGGTGCGTACTCCGCGCTCACACAGAATCACCTGGTGGTTACCTTGAGCCATGATGTATTCAGCAGCCATGAGCCACTCATCAATGGTGGCGGCCATGCCCCGCTTGAGTAAAATGGGTCGGTAGGACTCCCCGGCCCGCTTGAGCAAGCTGAAGTTCTGCATGTTCCGGGTACCAATCTGGACCACGTCAGCGTAATGTTCCACCAGATCGAAGGTCTGAAAATCCATCACTTCGGTGACCACCGGGAGGCCTGTGTTTTCTCTTACTTTGGCCAGGATTTTGAGTCCTGCCTCCCCGAGCCCCTGGAAAGAATACGGCGAAGTTCGCGGTTTGAAGGCGCCGCCTCGGAAAAGATGGGCACCGGCCTTTTTGACATGTTCGGCGATGGTCATGGCCTGGCCGTCACTCTCGATGGCGCAGGGTCCGGCAATGATTGTCAGGTAGCCGCTGCCGATGGTGATCTCGCCCACCCGTATCAGTGTGTCTTCGGCTTTTGTCTCCCGACTGACCAGTTTATAGGGTTTGGTAATGGGTACCGCTTCCTTGACCCCGGGCAAACCGAGAAACAAGGCAGGGTCCACCGGTCCTTTATTGTTCAGCACGCCAATAGAGACGCGATCACCCCCGGGAATGGGCCTAGCCATGCATCCCAGTCCTTCAATGACTTTAACTACTTGGTCAATCTGTTCAGGTGTCGCCGTTTTTTCCATCACAATCAACATGTTGTACCTCCTTTGTAAAATGGGCCCACGTTCATCCTGCCGGCCCAGATAGGTCCTCACCCCGCGGCCCCATCAATTGGAAACGGACCGTCGGGTTTTCGCCCGTTGGTCCGTTTGCTTAACATCAACACGTATTACATCTCATGCAATGGAAATCCGGCAGGCGCACCAGGTGGGTAAGCGCCACCACCAAAGCTTTTCTATCACCGGGATGGCCATGTTATTCTGCTTTTTCTAATAGTTACCTTACCTTAACGAATGCTTTGGCATATGGCATCCATCGCAGTTATTGTCAACCGCTTTTTCAAATAGGGGACTTTGGCGATAATGGGTTTGACCCATTATTTTTTCAACAGATCCAAAAAGAGACTTGACTTGAAGGACGTTATCATTATTGTCTTTCACAAAAACCAAGGAGTTCAAATATGCCCATTTTTGAGTACCAATGCAAAGCCTGCTGTAATCAATTCGAGCAATTGGTGTTCTCATCGGACACCGAATCACCGGTATGCCCGGTGTGCAACTGCAGTGACGTGGAAAAGCTGATGTCAGCCGGCGCCGTCCGGCCTCATGGCATTCCCACCGGTTCCGGCGGCTTTCAGCCTCCGGCCTGCAAACCATCGGCAGGTGGCTGAGGCATTTAAGCCCGCTTTTCCGGTTCGGGAAAGTTCACTTTACAAGGAAAGGACCCGACTTCACGTCAGGCCCTCTCTTTTCAGTCCGGCAGGTCGATTCCCATGGCCGCCAGTTCCGATTCCACCCGCAGCATCCAGCCTTGATTGGCTTTGGGGTTTGCCGGACTGGGATGGGTGATTCTTCCGACTTTCAGATCCATCCCCTTCAAGGCAATATTAATCCGTTTTTCAGCAAACCCCCCAATCCCCAACACCCACTGCGGTTTAAAAACGTCGATGGATCGTTGAAGTGCCTGGTCGCAAATTTGGAACAGCCGCTTTTTCTCATCAGCCGGCAGTTTGTCCGGCGTGCAGTTGCGGCCGCTCTCTTCCATGAACACCAGGGGACAGTAATTGAGTACGAAAAACTGTTTAAAAAATGCCTCCGGATTATCGTACCGATGTTTGATCCATCCCCACAGCCGCTGACCGCTCACTTCCCTTCGCGTGCAGGAAAAGCCGGATATTGGCCTTTTGGGATGAACGTCTGCCGGCTGCGCGATATAGGTGTGAATCCCCATCCACCCGTTCACCATCTCCACGTCACCAAATGGTACACCGGTCTGGGCCATGCCAAAGGGACCGGGATTCATCCCCACCAGAATCACCTCTTTGACCGTGTCGGCAAAACAGGCCACATAACGGTCATACCCACGCCTGGCATAGATCAGTGGATTGTAGGTGTGAGTCACGGGAGTCGAAAACGTTAGTGGTCGGATAGATGCCACCAGATCGTCGGTAATTGAAGCGATGCGGGCCGCCACGCTGCCGTCGACTGTCTCCATTTTATTGGGCCACCTGAGCCATGGCCTGGGCCTGTAAGGTCATGGCTTGTTGAACCTTGGGGTCCATCATATACTTCATCGTTTTCATCATGGTCGTCTGGACCTTTTGGCCCAGTTCGGCCATTCGCTGTGAGACTTTTTCCAACTCTTTTGGAAATGCTTTGCCTGAAGCCAATTCAGGGAAATTCTGATTCATCTTCTGAAGCCGGGGGGCCAATGATTGCATTTTCTCGGTGTAGCGGTTCATGGCTGCCACCACTGCATCGGCACTGTCCGCTTTATCCATATGAGCAACATAGTCTTCCATGGCATCGGCATAGTCGTTCAACGTGCTTTCAGCCTTATCGTATTTGCTGCCACATGAAATTATCGCTGCGGAAATAATAACCACCATCACCATCCATAACCTTTTTTTCATGTTCTCCAGTTCCTTTCGATACTATGTGGGTTGAAGGTTTAAATCGTTTTCGAAAAACAACAACCGGATGCGAAAACTCGAAGATGCGAATAGTAGCTCAAAGCGTTTAAGAATACAACCAATCTACCGCTATTTCGTTTGGTCTACCTCACTTTTTCACGGGTTATATTTTCCGGTCGATAGGATGGTAACAATCAGATTTTCATTGACTTTTCCAGTAGATGATGGTCCAACTTTCTCACCTACAATTCAATGAGGCTTTTCTGATCACTGCTTTCGGAATCCCATCTACTGAAACAGGACTGCCTATGACTAAAGTCAAATCACCGTCAACTGCCCCGGCTTCAGGAACAAAAACATTAAATGCCAAACGATTGGAAATCGAAAACCGGAAGCTTGTTCAAAAAAATGAGGAATTGAAACAGAGAAACCGCGAACTGGGATTGATCAGTCAATCCTTTCTCTCAATCAATTCCAGTCTCGAACTGGATCGAGTGCTCTCTACGATTTTAGAAGCGATCAAAAACCTGTTTGGTGTCGTCGGCAGTTCCATCTGGCTTAAAGATCAGCAGACCGGAGAGGTGGTGTGCCGGCAGGCAGCCGGCTTCCAGCGAAATATCGTCAAGGGCTGGCGCCTATCACCCGGTGAAGGAATTGCCGGATGGGTCAGTACTTACGGAGACAGCGTCATTTTGCCGGACACCCGAGAGGATAGGCGCCACTTTCGAAAGGTCGCAGACACGATGCAGGTGGAGCTGCGCTCTCTCATCAGTGTTCCCATGCGCGTTAAAGGGGTGGTCATCGGCGCCCTGCAAGTGGTGGACAAGCAGGTGGGCCGTTTTGATGAATCCCACGCGACGTTGCTTGAAACTTTGGCCGACGCTTCTGCAATCGCCATCGAAAATGCACAGCTCTTCGAGCAGGCCAATCGCGAGATCGTTGAAAGAAAACGGGCGGAAAAGAAGCTCAAAGAGAATGAAAAGGAGTTGAAGGACAAAAGCGCTGCCTTGAAAGAAGTCAACACCGCGTTGAATGTGCTTCTGAAAAACAGGGAGGAAGACCAGGTTCACATGGAAGACGTTATCGTGGCCAACGTAAAAGACCTAGTGCTGCCTTTTCTGGAGAAACTCAGTCGAAGCCAGCTGGATGAAAAACAGGCCACCTATGTGGACATCATCCAGGATAACATTTCCAATATCGTATCCCCCTTCCTGCGCCAGATTCCCATGAAGTTTTTTGATCTGACCCCCACCGAAATCCAGATTGCTGACCTGGTCCGAAAAGATAAAACCACCAAAGAGATCGCACAGATCTTGAATGCCTCTGCAAAAACCATCGAGGCCCACCGCAACCGCCTGCGAAAAAAATTGGGATTGACCAATCAGCGGATTCAACTTCGCGACTATTTGATGACCTTGGTCTAGCTGTTCGCTAAGGATCCCAATGAAGCTTTAAGATCCGCGCCGATGTGAATCAGGGGGTTCCCGGCCCAATCAGTTCACGAATCTTTTGTACCAGTTGGGTGTTAGAAAACGGTTTAGTGATATAGGCATCGGCCCCCATGGCGATTCCTTTGGCCATGTCGGCATCCCGGTTTTTGGCCGTAAGAAAGATGATTCGGATGGATTCCCATTCCGCGCGCTTTCGAATCATCTGGTATATCTCATACCCATCCAGATCAGGAAGCATGATATCCAGCAAAATCAGGTCGGGCCGAACCTCGGCGATCTTTTCGATGGCTTCTTTGCCGCTCTGGGCCAGTTTGGGCACATACCCTTCCTTTTCCATGAGAAACTGTAATGGCACCAGAATGCTCAATTCGTCATCCACAATGAGAACCGTTTTTCGATGCATTCGACTGCTCCCAAAGAGGTAATGGTATTTCGTTCAAGTCTTGAATACGAAATGTTTCTTCATCTGAAAAAACGAATTTGATTTCAGTATAGTGGATTTTGGATTGATGCACAATCGGTTGAAAAAAAATCGAGGGGACATGCATGGCGCAGGCAACCGGGGTTGAGCAAGGCAAATCGTTTTCCTGGAACAGCTAATGGGTCACTCCCATCTGTCCTGACCGTCAAACACCGTCGCCACGATCTGTCGGTATCGGCCCAAGGAAGCAGCCTTACGGATTTGTTTCATTATTTGCCGACCATCCGGGAAATCAGCGGCAAAATAACGCCAAAATCCTTTCATCCGATCCAATACATGGCCAGGCCCGGAAAACAGGCAGCTGTATCCGGCCACCAGATCATCGTGAAAACTCTCAAAACGGATGTTCCTACTGCCGATCAGCCGGCCTTTTGAGTGGATCATTTCAGGCAGGAACGGGTTAGCAAGAAGCCCTCGCCCCAGCATCCAGCCGGATACCGTCGGGAATCCGGATTCCAGGAATTGAAACGTGGCAAGATCATTGATATCCCCGTTGTAAACCACAGGATGGGAGAGACGTGTCAGACAAACCTGGAAAGCCTTCAGATCCACGTTTCCCGTATACATCTGCACACCGGTTCGAGGATGAACAATCATTCGGGCAAGTGGGTAACGGTTGAAAACAGGAATGAGCCGATCCATTTCATCCACTGAAAAACGTCCCAATCGGGTTTTGATGGACAGCCTGCCGGAAATTCCATGCAGCGTTTTATCGAGCATACGGTCGATTATATCCGGGTGGGGCAGCAGTCCTGAACCACGCATTTTTTTGGCCACCATGGGGAAAGGACACCCCAGGTTCCAGTTGATTTCCCGGTAACCCAGATCGACGAGCGCATTGGCCAGGCAGATAAACTCGTCTGGGTTGTTGCTCAGGATCTGGGGAACAACCGGCATGGCTCGATTGTCGTCCGGCGCCAGATCCTTCAGGTGGGAGGGTTTAATGCGCTGGCCCTTTATCGATGTCACAAAAGGCGCCACCGCCTCTTCAACGCCATGAAAGTGGCTCTGGAAAGCATTTCTGAATACCGCATCGGTAAAGCCGCGCAATGGGGCGAGAATCAAGTGTTTCATCGTCACTGCCGCCATGAAACGGGAACGGCGAGGCTCAGGTAGCAATCGTTCTCTTCGAACATCAGCCGTTTTTTGACCATGGATTGGAAAAACGCACAAATATTTTCCGGGCTGTGAGCGGTAAACTTTCCGGCCACTTGTGCAAGGGTGCGGGGGATATGGCAATAGCGATAGAGTTCGGCAGATACCCCCGTGAGTCGATGCTTGGCGGTGGGTTGAGTCGGAAATTGCTGGTCAATAATTATGAACCGGCCGCCATCTCGAAAGGCCAACGGGGGGGGGCTTGCGGTCTTCCGCCGCATAATGGCGTAGTCTTTTTGCCATTGACGGGTTTCTTTTTCCACTGCTCGCCATAATTTCTGCTGCCGTTTCCGATCGCCGCGATAACCTTGAATCATGAAACAAAATCCTGTGACAACCGTTTCCGGGAACAGTTTTTTCAAGTTGGGATGATTAAAAACGGATCGGATATGAAACCGCCGGGCAAATCGGTATACCGGACTTTCCAAGCCTAACCAGAAACTGACAGTTTTCAGGGGACGGTACCAGCGGACAAATTCCAGCGTATGAAGCGTTTCATCTACATCGGCATCATCGCTACCGGGAAAATGGAGCATGAGGTTGGATGCATTGATGATGCCCATTGCCTCACAATGTTTCATCAGGTTCAGATTGTCGATGACCCGAAACCCTTTGTTCATCTTGGCGAGCAGCCGGCTGGAAAGCGCTTCGATGCCTACCTGCACCGTATCCATGCCGGCCTGCTGCATTTTACAAAGCACCCCTGGTGGCGTATTCGCCCGCAGCTCCGCAAATATGGACAAATCCCGACCCATTTCGCGGATATTGTCGAAGATGGACGCGGCTTGGTTTATGGGGAAGACATTGTCGGCAAAGGCCAGGGAAAGTACCTGATGCCGTCGGACAAGGTGATCCACCTCCCGGATTACTTGATCCGGCCGTTTGGTGCGATATCCCTGCCACTGAAGGTTCAGGTTGCAGAAGGCACATCCCTTGAACTGATCGGCGGTATCCTTTCGGTGCCACCAGCATCCCCGAGAGGCTTCGATGGGGAGGATGGGAAAGAAGCGTCGCTGTGGAGAAAACCCGGCCAGCATGTCAAAGTAGTCATCGTAATCGGGCACAGGCAGGCTTTCCAGGCGACTGAGTTGGGAGAACCCAACCTTGTCTTCAGGCTTGGCTTCGGAAGCAAGGATCCCATCGGGAAGCCTTTCTACAGATCGGGGGCCATTGTTTGTCAGATGGCGTAAAAGGTCTGCCAGGGGCCGCTCACCCTCCCCCACCACCAGATAATCGATACAGGGAAACACTTTTAACAGATCGGCAGAGCGTTCTCCGGAGAAAGAAGAACCGCCCACAACTACCGGCAGCGAAGGGCAGCTGTCCTTGATTCGCGAAATCAGGTAAAGGGAAGCGGTCACCTGGCAAAACGAAACGGTAAAACCGACCAGTTCAAATGCAGACCAGTTGATTCGCCGGAGCCAGTCGTCCATGACCATTTTCACCTGGCGGACCAACTGCCGAAAATCATCGGGTGCATGGTCCCCACGCTTTAGCGTGGCGGTGTATAACGATTCAGCCAGATGAGCGCGATCGGGATAGAGCAGTGCCGAAAAGACGGCCTCGGCCCGCCAGACCCGCCGGGAAACACCTTGATAACGTTCGAATCCCAATGCATGGGCCACCTGTAGAAAAAGGTGGCAGGCATCTGTCTGTAGGTGCGGCACTTCAGCGGAAAGGTAGGCTTTCAACGCTCCCAACGGCAAGGATGGACGGTTGAACAGTGGCCAGGGCGCAGAAACCAGAAACACCCGTCCCTTATTGGACGTTGGTTCTGACGGCATGATCGCCGGCAGCTATCCCGCCAGCCCGGATCGAGCCAGCAGGTGTTGGGCTCGACGGTCGGCGGACATAGTGACATTATTGATGAGGTGTTTGAACTTAAACCACCGATATGAAGCTGTATTTACGAATCCACTGATACATCCTCCCGGAGGCAGCGGGTCGCCATATCCGGAAAGCAGATTCAGGTGCATCCGACCGTTTTTCACCACGACCGCCAGGCTGTTTTTTTTCAAGTCTTCATATTGACTGTCCAAGGCGATAGATACCCGAGTTACGCCATTGCCCCATTCACGTGAAAGAATCCGACCCACCACGGTTCCCATGAAAACCACCGATGAATCGAAGATTCCCGGTTCACCATCGAACATAACACCAATCCCGGACGGGTTTCCGATCTGTTGGTCAGAACAGCCGGGCAGACCCACTATCACCACCATCAATAAAAAAAGAACCAATTTTTTCATTATCCCCCCACCAATCAAAACCTGTCATCCGGCAAGCGAAGCGAAAAAACGAAGGTATCAGGCGGTCGTAGGAAGCTCCTTATAACCCTAAAGCGAATTTTCATCAACCCGAAAGCATTATGACAAGGTTTATTTTTGTGTTGCGAATCCTCTCCACAGGAAGCCATCGATGATATTTCCATGGATTGATCTTCCCTTTGTTTTCCATCGCTTTCATACCTGATCCCTGATGGCAAGGATTGATTTTTTACTTGAAAGCTTGGACCGCCCCATATACATCAATCCCAGTCCGATTAAGCGTGAGGTCCGACTTGGCCAACTACGCTGGGCAGCGGTTTTAACTGAATGTACAGTTTCTTTCAACCTGACCTCTACCGACCTGTGGGACAACTATGAAGATTTCCATTCGCTGGGCATTAATTGCCGGTTTTTTAGGCCTGATCTGGGGAACCCACCTGATCACCACCACCTCGTCCTATCTAACCTCCCAGGAAGTACTTCGTCAACATGCCCGGGATATCATGAAAAACATTGCTGAACTGGCCATGGAGCAGTCCCAGCGCCACCTGCTGCACGCCCACGGTGCGGCCGCTTTAACCAGGCGACTGCTGGCATCCAATGTGGTGGGCAGCCAAACGAACCAGATCAATCTCCTTGAGAGATATCTGCACGATCAGCTTTCCGTCAATCCCCACTTTGCCGGTATTTATGTGGGTACCCCCCAGGGAAATTTCTACGATGTGCGTCATTTTGACGCGAAGGCTCAAGGGGGATTTCGTACCAAAGTCATCTTGAACACTCCCCAGGAAAAGCAGGTCCGCCTGATCTATAGAGATCCACTTTTCAAGCAGATGTCAGAGGAAACCAACAACTCAGACACCTATGATCCACGAAACCGGCCCTGGTACCAGAAAGCGTTGACGGAAAACCGAATCGTCTGGACGGATCCTTACATCTTCTACACTTCCCAGAAACCGGGAATCACCATTGCCGGACCCTTTTACGATTCATCCGGAAAACTCATGGGCGTCGTCGGTGTCGATATAGAAATCGACCAGCTGTCGATATTCATCGGCAACTTGAAAATCGGCAAGCATGGAAAGGCCTTCATGCTTAACCGCAACAGCGACGTGGTGGCCTTCGGGGATCTGGAGAAGCTGAAAGTCAAAGGAACGTCGGAGGGGGGTGCCGCACGCCTGGCAAAAATCGATGAACTCGACGACGCGCACAGCCGGAAAGCCTTCGTAGCGGCAAAGATTCAAACCGACGCCTCGGGGATGCTGATCATGGACGAATCGCGCTTTGCCCGGTTTACGCAAGAAGGCCAGGTCTATCTGGCGATGTTCACTCCCTTTTCAACCCCTCAATGGCCTTGGATCATCGGGGTTTACCTGCCGGAGGATGATTACCTCGGCGCCATCAAATCCAACCGCTTCTTCAATATTCTGGTCACCATGGCGATCTCTCTGTTTGCCACCTTTATGGGATTTCTCCTGGCCCGTGGTGTCATCCGCCCGATTGCGCTGTTGGAACACGCCTCCAGGCAAATCAAAATGGGTCATTCGACGCCGCTGCCGCAAATTCACTCCGCCTACTCCGAAATCCAGGAGACTGCCAGTGCGTTTGCCGAAATGAAGACCGCCGTAGAACGAAGCCGCAAAAAATATCAGGGAATCTTTAACAATATCCAGGATGTCTATTACGAAGCCTCTCTCAAGGGAACGCTGATCGAAATCAGCCCGTCTATTGAAAAAATATCCCAATACCGGCGGCAGGAACTGATTGGAAAAACCCTTCTCAAAATTTATGCGGATCCCGGCCAGAGAGTTGGCATCGTTCAACAGCTGATAGACCAGGGGCGACTCAATGACCGGGAAGTAGTGTTTCGGGATAAGGACGGCCGCATCAAACACTGCTCCTTGAATTCCATGATCCTTCGAACCCGATCCGGCAAGCCCTATCGCATCATCGGCTCCCTGCGGGACATCAACGACCGCAAAACAGCCGAACAGGAACTGCTTCAATACAAGAGTCAGCTGGAGGCCTTAATCAAGGAGCGAACCCTTGAATTGCAAAAAGCCAACGACGGTCTGGTGGCACAGATCGAACGACGCCGCGCCACCGAAAAGCAGCTCGGGATCAGCGAAGAGAAATACCGGACCATTCTGGACACCATTGAGGAGGCCTATTTTGAACTGGATTATTCCGGCACCCTCACCTTTGTCAATGAGGCGGCCTGCCGGATCATGGGTTACACCATGGATGAACTATCCGGCATGCATTTCAGGCACTTTTCAGCGCATCCATCAACCCGGGAGATCATCCAGGCCTTCCGCAAAATGGCCCGGTCCGGTGAGCCGGTGCGTGTCATCACCTACTCGGTGATTACCAAAAACGGAGAAAAGAAGGTGCTGGACCTGAGCGCAGCCCTAATTCTGAATCCTTCCGGCATTGTTAGCGGATTTCGCGGAGTGGCCCGCGACGTCACGGCAAAGATCGTTGCCCAGAAAGAAAAAGAGAAGCTTCAAGGACAATTGAACCATGCCCAGCGGATGGAGGCGGTAGGTACCCTGGCCGGCGGCATCGCCCACGACTTCAACAATCTGCTCATGGGGATCATGGGCAACATATCCCTGATCGCCTCAAAGCTCGACACCGGCAGTCAACTGTCCGAATACCTGGGGGCCATCGAGCAATGCGTGGAGAGCGGTGCCACCCTCACCCGCCAACTGCTCGGGTATGCCCGCGGCGGCAAATACCAGGTCACTCCCATCAATCTAAACGAGACCGTCCAGCGGACCGCCGAAATGTTCGGCCGGACTAAAAAAGAAATTCAGATTCATACCCGTTATCAGAAAGGAATCTGGACGGTGGAAGCCGATCAGGGCCAGATCGACCAGGTGCTGGTCAACCTCTACGTTAACGCCTGGCAAGCCATGGCCGGGGACATGACGCTGTCCCTTTCAACGAAAAATGTGATCTTGGATGAGGTCTTCACTGCCTCTTCCGGCGCCAAGCCTGGCCCCTATGTATCCATCAGTGTCCAAGACCGGGGTAACGGTATCGAACCGGAAACCCTGAAGAGAATTTTCGAGCCGTTTTTCACCACAAAAAAAATGGGGCGGGGAACCGGTTTGGGACTGGCCTCGGCATTTGGTATCATCAAGAACCACGGCGGCATCATCGAAGTGAAAAGCCAGGTGAATCAAGGATCAACATTTACGATCTATCTACCGGCCGTATCAAGATCTTCGGAAAAAGTATCGGTTCCAGTGCCCGATTTGCCGCATAACGGTTCCGGCACGCTATTGGTGGTAGATGACGAGCCTTACATCCTGACTGCCCTGACAGGTATCCTCCAAGATCTGGGATACCATGTCATCCCAGCCAACAGCGGACATCAGGCCATTGGCCTGTTCGAAAGGGAGATGGACCACATTGACGGAGTGCTGCTGGATATGATCATGCCCGATTTAAGCGGCCGGCAGGTTTTGGCGCGGCTGAAAAAGATCAGACCCGGCATCAAGGTCTTATTATCCAGTGGATACAGCCTCGACGGCATGGGGACAAATGGCAATGAGGCGGTAGGAGATGGCTTTATTCAAAAGCCCTATCATATCGAAAAGTTGGCAGCTACGCTGGATAAAGTCTTAAATGACCGTGCTGATCCTGAAACTGCATAACTCCCCCTTTACGACCCGTAGTCGAAAACGATCACCCAGGCGCTAACGGTTTGGCGGGAGTCAGCTTCACGGTCAGGGGCAATACATGCATGGCCCGGGAAACCTCCCGGATGCGGCCTAATGTCCATTCGGCGCATTGTTGGCCATCGATCATCCGTGAATCGATTTGCCGGACCACACCGGCGACATCGATAACCGGGTGCCGCAGGAACACCTCGGGCAAGCCGTAGGTCAGGTGGCAGGCCAGACACTTTCCCGGGCGCTGTTTGAGCTGAAATTCGAAGTCAACCCGATCGTGCGTTTTCCCGGCGTACGCGAGATTGATATCATAGGCGCCTTCCGACGCATCACCCAAAAGGGCGGCAAAAAAAAGATCGGCACGGTTCGAGGGGAAAATTTCGTCCAGTACACGCTGTGCAAAAATCGTCTCGTATGAAGGTGTGCCCATCGTTTGGGTTCCTCAGGTTTGACTCTTAACTGGAGCAGCCGCCATTAATCCAACCTCAACATCGGGCTCTCAACCCGGAAGATTCATTTACACTACGGGGCTTTTAAGATCAATCACCCGGGCAGCAACGCAGTGCCGACACAATCCACTCACTGGGGTGAAGTGCCCAGGAGGTAATGGGGCCCCAACCGACGGTGGATGACTGGCAGGGATGCCATCGGAGGCGGGACATGACCAAATATGGTTTTCAAAAAGCGTTCGGTAATCCGGTAGGTTGCGCCCCATAACAATTCATCGTGACCATTTTGGCGATGAATGAAACAGGGCATATCCCGATAAGGCATATCCGGCGCACCCGGCTTACCTGCCTTGAACGAAATTCGATACCGGGCATAATTGCCGGGGTCAAAAAACGTCGATAGAGGGATATAAACGATTTTATCCACTTCCCAGTTGGGGAAAAAGCGTTTCTGGTGGTTCACCCATCCCACCATCGGGTAAATGGCCCGTTTGAACATGACCAGATGCTGAGCCGGCATGGGTCCTAAAAACCTCACGCCGAGTGGATTGAGCCGCATTTCTTCGAACCCTTCCCGCAAAGCAGTGGCCAGCAGCAGGGCCAGTTTGGGGAAATCCTTTTTCCGGTAACGCCGCCACCACGGCTGGTGAGCCCAACGGGACAATGGCGTTATGGGCAAATTAAGCCATCGGGCCAGCCAACGGTCAATGGTCGGCGATATCCCGCCGCCCGGACAGCACAGGTCGCCGGGTTGGCGAACATGCTGGGAACGCTTGTTCAAAATCAGAAAAGGCTTCCCATTGGAACCTTTTCCAAGAAGGAAAAGCACCGCCGAATTCAGACTCAGATCGCCATGGGTATCGAACGCGAAGGTTGCCGGTGGTTGACGGTAAAGGCGGTGCTGCACGAGGCGGACAAACGCTTCGGGCGATCGGGGCAACGTTGGCATGACTGTTTCCATTGGTGTGGCCGCGCTCACTTGATGACCCGGATACGGCAGGTCGCCCGCAACCGGTCCCAGAGCGCCCGGATAACTACCGCAGCCACATCCTTGGGCGCCAGCCCCCACTGGCCGGACCGACGCTGACAGTCCGTCAGCAAACTGGTGTTGGTGGTGAACAGATCGAAATGGCTGTTGATATAGCTTCCCAGGGTAAAATGAAGGGAAACCAGTTCATCTGCGGTCAGGTTGGCAATGGTGGCCCTGTCTTTCAGTGACAACGAGCGTTCCAGAAAAATCACCGCCGCCTCCATGGTTTCCGGTGGATTTTCCAGTTGATGCAGGCGCTCATGCTCGACGACCGACGGCAGCGGCGCAGTGATACCGGTTTCCATCATCGATAGAAAAAAGGTCGCCTCAAGGATCTTGGATACACTTTCTGCAACAGAAGAAACGATGCATCCTTCATCCTCCCCGTCAACATGCAATACCCGGATTCGATTTTCGGTAAGCCACACGGCGATCCGCCGGGATGCAGAAAAACCGCTTTCGATGGAAAGATCTAAAATCAACAGTGGTTTATTTAACCGCTCAGCGGCTTTTTGGGTTGTTTCCAGTCGAAGGGAAGCCGTTTCTCCTGTTGTGAAATAAAGAGAGCCGTGACTATCCTCGACTGCCTTCTCCGTGACCAATCGATTGGGGGCGTGGGGTAACCGTTCGAGCTGGTATTTATCCGGGATCGGTTCACCTTCACGGCACCACCCACCATAGGCCAACCCCAGCTTAATGGCTACCTCCACGGCAGCTGCGGCAGCGCCCGGCTTCCCGCCGGAAATTATTTTCTCAATCATCCGTCCGAATCCCCCTCAATATCTTTAAGATCGGTCTTCCTTCCCGGCGCGGCAGGAAAAATAACAAGCCTCTGTCCGGGCTGGAGCACTTTATTAATGCCTATTCGGTTCCAGATGAGCAATGCAGCAAGGGGCACCTCGAATTTCTGGGCAATGCCCGAAAGGCTGTCTCCTTTCTTGACGACATAAATACGCTGGCTGCGAATTCTGGTATCCGCTTCTATCAGGGCTGCCAGACGGACTTGAAACCCCGTTTCACCGTCGCCGGGGATGTTGACCAAGCGCGTTCCGGCCGCCAGATAGTGCCCCCGCAATTCCGGGTTGCAGTCTTTGATTGTCTTAAAATCGGTCTTCGCTGCATTGGCAATCAGGCGAAGGGGAAGATCCGCGAAGGCATTGACCTGAACCGTTGAAAAGGTCTCCGGAGCATAAAAATCTTCTGGAGAAAGGGTGACACCATGATTGTGGGGCGCTTCGACAATACGTTTGATGGCCAGAATACGGAAGACAAAGCGCTGGGTTTCCAAGGGAAGATAGAGTCGGTAATAATTGGTTGTGCCCTGCTCCAGGATTTCCGCTTCGAGTCCTTCTTCCCCCATGTTATAAGCCGCCAGGGAAAGGCTCCAGGAACCAAAGCGCTCGTAAAGATCCTTGAGGTATGTCAGCACCGCCGGTGTACTCAAATACAGGTTGCGCCGTTCGTCAAAATTGTCGTCCACGATCAATCCATATTTTCTGGCGGTCTGAGGCATCAGCTGCCAGACTCCCATGGCCCCTTTGCGGGACCCGGCATGCATCCTAAGGGCACTTTCTGCGATGGCCAGATACTTGATGTCATCGGGAAGCACATTATCCCTGAGCATCTTTTCGATGTAGGGGAAATAGCGGGTGGTCCGTTTCAGCCAGAGAATAACCTGGGGGCGGTTTCCCAGAGAAACCAACATTTCCTTCTCAAACCGCTCCATCGTCTGCGGGTCATCCACGGGTACCGTTTCACCACATAACAGAATCGGCTGTTCCAACTTGAGCGCCGAAAGCAGGAAGTCGGCGGTGATTCCCTCGGCCGCGGTTATACAGGGAGACAGCGCTGAAAAAAGTATCGCTAACATGCAAACAAAGAGGTTGGGCCGCATCGCTGCTGTCATATCAATGTTTCCGTGTTTGGTAATGAACGCACTCAGATAAATGGGTTGGCTCAATAAAAAAGAATCGATCTCAACACGATTGAAACATAATCATAATCAGTTTGGTCCATTTGTCACTTGCCAACGGGTACTTGAATTTCTATAGTTTCCCGAACCGCCGCCCATCATCGATCCCGGAGTTGCTATCGTGAGCCAATCATTCAAACTAAACCTTCTATTTCCGGATCGCATCGGCATTGTTGCGGATATCTCCAGGCGTGTTGCCGATCGGGCCATGAACATCGTCTCCATGGAGGTCGAGCGCAAACAGCACTTTGCCGATGTTTATCTGGAGCTGGATCCTGTCAATCGGGAGATGTCGGGGAAGGCTATTCTGGAAACCCTGTCCGGACTCAACGGTCTGCAGTCCATTCGTTTTATCAAGACCACGCCCAACGAAAATCGCCAAAATACGTTTCACACAGTATTGGATAATATCAGTGACGGCATTGTCTCCATCGATGCCAAAGGAAGAATAACCACCATCAACCAATTGGCCCGAACGATTCTCAACTGCCACAACCGTGATCTGATCGGCCGACGAATCGATGATACTGCCGCCATGGACGCCACCCTGCTTTCGTGCCTGGAAGGCCGGCAGTATTCACGGCTTCGCCGCAGTGTTTCGACGGAAAAAGGGCAATTCGAATTTTTTACCAGCGCCCGCCCGATTATCGATTCCACCGGAAGGATTATCGGTGCCGTGGAAATCATGAAGGACATGAAGGAGATCAAGGCATTGGTGGAAGAAGTTTCCCAACCGGAAAAAATCTCCTTTGATGCCTTTGTGGGAGGCACCCCGTCCGTCAAACAAGCTATTGCCTTTGCCCGTAAAATTGCGCCCACCCCGTCCATTATTTCGATCCGTGGCGAAAGCGGCACCGGTAAAGAACTGTTTGCCCGGGCGATCCATGCCGAGAGCCTCCGATCCGGCCCATTTATTCCGGTCAACTGCGCCGCCATTCCGGATTCGCTTTTGGAAAGCGAACTGTTCGGCTATGAGAGCGGTGCCTTTACCGGAGCCCAAAAAAGCGGCCGTGCCGGCCTGTTTGAGCAGGCAAGTGGCGGTACTCTTTTTCTTGACGAAATTGCCGACCTTCCACCGGGACCGCAGGCCAAGATCCTTCGGGCCATCCAGGAAAAACGGGTCAGGCGTATCGGAGGAAGGTCAGAAATCGAGGTCGATGCACGGATCATCACCGCCACCAACCGGAACCTGGAACGGTTGGTGGAGACCGGCGCTTTCAGGCAGGATCTGTATTACCGCATCAACGTGCTGCCCATCCACCTGCCGCCTTTAAACGCCCGGACTGAAGACATTCCCGTACTGGCAGATCACTTTCTCTTGCAGATCAACTGCAAACTCTCCACCAATCTGCAACACCTTTCGCCCGAAGCGCTGGATAAACTAATCCGCCACAGCTGGCCGGGTAATGTTCGGGAACTGAAAAACGTGATCGAACGGGCGGCCATCTTATGCGACACCACGATAATCGGGGTTGAATCGATCCTGTTCAGTTTCGACCTGGCCACCCCGGTATTGACCGCCTGCAATGTTGTGGATCCGGTGGAAGAAGGCAATGACCTTGCTCGCCAACTGAATGCACTGGAACGACAGATCGTCGCCAAAGCTCTTAAGTCGTCCAGGAGTATCCGTCAGGCCGCCGGCCGTCTGGGCATTTCCCACACCACCCTTCGAAACAAGATAAAAAAACACCACCTGTAGGGCATCCAACCGCTGTCCGGCCTTTATTCCAGATTCAGCCAACGGCAGATTAACCTTTTAATATCGGCATTTTCCAACTTTTTGTCAGATATGGAAACCAGGCCCAACCGAAGGGAAATCCGTTCATCGTCCCCCCATGGCCACCACGCTGCATAGAGCACCACCCCATTAACAGGATCCATGGTAAACACTTTCTGGCCCGGTACGATACCGAACCCGGTCTGGAAATAATCTCGAACGGGTGCATCGGCATCATTGATGGTGGTAAAATCCCATTTGTGCGAGAATTCAAGGGTCAGCGGAAGCTCGACCATGATTTCATCCTGACGGTCGATCACCGCCAGTGCCAGATTGAACTCTTTGTCCCACCGCCACGGGCAGTTTTCAGGAATATTAAGGCTGATGCGTTGGCAGATGATTTCCAGGGCTTCGAGATCGGAACGTGGCATGGGTTTCTTTCCCTTCAAACAGATATCTGCCTACCCCGATCGCTGCCCCTGTTTTTAAAGCAGCGGTCATGGGAGGCCAGTCAACATTCGGATGCTCAATGACTATAAAGCAACAGGCATATCTCTGGCAAGCACTACCAAACTGGTATTCCCTTGTTTTTTATCAAGAGCGAATCGGTTCCCGCAATGGGGTTGTTACGAAAACGCGGCTACATCGACAGGAATGGCGGCCAAGGTCTTCAACAGTATGGCCGGATCGATCTCAACGATAAACCCCCTTTTACCCCCGTTGATATAGATTGTTTTCAGTTCCAATATGGTGGCTTGGACAAAGACCGGCATCTTCTGACGGGTGCCGAAAGGACTGATACCGCCGACCTGGTATCCGGTGCAATACAAGGCTTTTTCAGGACGGACGGGAAGCACCTTTTTTGCCCCGATGACACGGGCCAGTTGCCGGGTAGAAACGGCCTGATCGCCATGCATAAGCACCAACAATGGCGACAGGTCTTCGGTCTCCATCACCAGGGTTTTAACCACCCGATGCTCGGGGATACTCAATTCCACGGCTGCCTGACGGGCTCCACCGTGATTGGCATAGGGGTAGATCAAAGAATGAAAATCAACCTGTTTGGACCGCAAGAAGCGTATGGCCGGGGTGATCGGATATCTGGGTCTGGGCATTTGACCTCCATTGTCGAGTGTATCGAAGTACCGATGTAAGATATAAAGCGGTGGCCTTTTATCCAAAAACCGGTTGACAGCGATAGCCATTTATATCAAGTTGCGTTCAATTTTCATAGACCTTTGCATCGGAGGCAGGGGGGATCGATCGTTGACTTTATTTCTTTATAAAAGATATTATTTGCAATATGTTAACTGTAAATTGATGAAGTTCTACCGGAATCAAAAGGAGAGCCGATGAGACTGCTTCGCCCGTTCGTTCTAAGCCTGGTTGCCTTCGTGGCGGCAACTATTGTCCTTTCCCCTGCTGTCGGCGCTGCCAAATCGATCCATCTGACCTACAGCATTTTTTTCCCCCCCACCCACGGCCAGTGTCTGGCCGGCATCGAGTGGGCCAAGGAGATCGAACAACTGACCGACGGCAAGGTCAAAATCACCGTTTTCCCGGGGGGAACCCTGACCAAGGCCAATCAGTGCTATGACGGTGTGGTCAAAGGGATTTCGGATATCGGCATGTCCTGCTTTGCCTACACCCGGGGTCGTTTTCCGGTCATGGAGGCCCTCGATCTGCCGCTGGGGTATCCCAACGGCCTCGCCGCAACCCGTGCGGCCAACACTTTTTACGAAACCTTCACGCCCGTCGAACTCAGTGACGTCAAAGTGCTCTACCTGCACGCCCACGGTCCGGGCCTGCTGCACACCCAAAAGCCGGTAAGCTCCCTGGCAGAACTGCAGAACATGAAAATTCGCTCCACCGGTCTCAGCGCCAAAGTGGTGGAGGCGCTGGGTGCTGTACCCGTGGCCATGCCCCAGGGAGACACCTATGAATCTTTGCAGAAAGGGGTGGTAGAGGGAACCTTCGGCCCCATTGAGGTTCTCAAAGGGTGGCGGCAGGCCGAAGTGGTCAAATACACCACCGACTGCAACAGCGTTGGCTACACGACGGCCATGTTTGTGGTGATGAACAAGGCCAAATGGCATTCGCTTAGCCCGGCCATTCAAAGTGTCTTCGAGACAACCAGCCACCGGTGGATTGATGTCCACGGTCAACGTTGGGATCAGGGTGATGAAGAGGGCCGCGTGTATGCCACCAGTCTGGGAAACGAAATCCTGCAGCTTGGCAGCGATGAAACCATTCGCTGGAAAGCGAAAGTGCGTCCCATCATCGATGCCTATATTTCCGGTGCAGCCGCCAAGGGACTGGATGGCAAAGCGTATGTCGATATGCTCTCAGGCACCATTGATGGCCAACAATAATCAGGAGCGCTGCATTGAATCGGATCGAACGACAGGTGGGGCGATTGGCCTCGTTCTTCAATGGCATTGCCACGGCCGCCGTGGTTGGGATGATGGTCCTGACCTGCCTGGATGTGCTATTGCGCTTATTGCGTTATCCCATCCCAGGAACGTATGAAATTGTGGGACTGCTGGGCGCGGTTTTTGTTTCCTTCTCCCTGGCTCGCACCTCCGTGGATCAGGGACATATTGCCGTTGATTTTCTGGTGCAGCGCTTTCCCAAACGGTTACAGCATGCCGTTGAGGGGATCAACACGGGTATATGCGCCCTGCTGTTTACGGTGGTATGCGGTCAGTGTGTGATTTATGCCCGGGATCTCAAGGCCAGCGGAGAGGTTTCCATGACGTTGCAGATGCCCATTCACCCATTCGTTTTCGGCATTGCTGCGGGATGCGCCATGCTCAGTATTGTGCTTTACGCCAGCTCCGTATCTTGGTGGGTAAAAGTATTCAACCCCGTTGTAAAGAAGACAACACCGATTCGTTGAGGATCATGCAGATAAAATTCAAACCTTCAGATAACGGTTTTGGCAACACAGAGAGCGGTTGTCGCATTGGCCATACGTCGACGAGCGAGGACTCCGTTTACCCATTCTATCTGAAACGGAATTGAGGGAAAATAGTCAATGAGTCCCACCATTGCCGGCGTTGCCGGCCTTATTTTGCTGTTTGTCCTGATCTTTACCAAGATGCCCGTGGGTTTTTTAATGACCCTTTTAGGCGTTACCGGTTTCGCCTATTTGGTGACCCTGGATGCAGCCCTCAACCTCATGGCCAGAGACCTGTTCGATGTATTCGGTTCTTACAATCTGACCGTCATTCCGCTGTTTATCCTGATGGGACAGATCGCCTTCCATTCAGGTATCAGCAGCCGCCTGTTCAAAGTGGCCTACACCTTCATCGGACATTGGCCCGGGGGCATGGCCGTAGCCACGCTGGGAGCCTGCACCGGATTTTCAGCCATCTGCGGGTCGACCAATGCCACGGCTGCCACCATGGCCGCCGTGACCCTTCCCGAAATGAAAAAATACCACTATCAGGACAGTCTGGCCACCGGTGTGGTGGCAGCCGGTGGAAGTCTGGGCATACTGATTCCGCCCAGTGTCATTTTCATTATCTATGGCATCATGACCGAGCAATCCATCGGCAAGCTGTTCATGGCCGGTATCGTACCGGGCATCCTGCTTTCCACGCTGTTTATCTTAACCGTCATTGTCTGGGCCACCATGCGACCTGAACTGGCCCCCCGAGGGCCCAGAACAACGGTTAAAGAAAAGCTGGAATCCCTGTCCGGCCTGGTGGAAACACTGATCCTGTTCGCCATGGTCATGGGCGGGCTTTTCTTCGGCATATTCACACCGACGGAAGCCGGTGCAATCGGCGCCATGGGTACGCTGGTCATCGCCGCCGTCCGACGCAACATCACCATCAAAGGCTTCATCCAGGCCCTGTTTGAAACCACCCGCATCTCCTGTATGGTCCTGGTGATCGTAGCCGGCGCCACCATTTTCGGCCATTTTCTAGCCATCACCCGGATTCCTTTCGAAGTCGCCACGTGGGTGACCGGCTTCAACCTGCCACCCTATATGATCATGTCCATGATTATCGGCGTTTATTTGCTCGGCGGCTGTTTTATCGATGCCCTGGCCTTTATCATGCTGACCGTGCCCATCTTCTATCCGGTGATTGTCTCCATGGGTTACGACCCCATGTGGTTCGGCGTCATCATCGTTCTGGTCACCCAGATCGGAGTCATCACCCCACCGGTAGGCGTCAACGTCTATGTGGTCAGCGGAGTGGCCCGAACCGTTCCTCTGGAGGTGATTTTCAAAGGCGTCATTCCCCTGCTCATCGCTCTGGTAGTCGGTGTGGCGCTGATGATACCCTTTCCCCAGATTGCCCTGTTCCTGCCTGGACTGATGAAATAGACAAACCGATCCTTATTTGAATAGAAAAAACCGCACGTCGGATACCCGGATCGTACGGTTTTCATTTGAAGTGCCGTGTTGATTACTGAAATGATTTTGATATTCGGCCCGACTCCCGGTTCTGAAAGATCAGTTCCTTGGGTTCGATCTCACGGCTGTATTCAATCTTGCCATGGGAAATGCTGCCTGGCTCCAGTACGCTGTCAAAGCTGTCGCTGATCTCACACGCCACCGGATTGTTTTCACTGTCTATAAGAGTAAAATGGTCGGGGTGGGTGGTGATAATCTGTTTACTGACGTTTTTTACCCAAACGTAAAGCGAACCATTGCCCATATCGTGCACCGCCATCTCTGCGATGCCGTTTCCGGTATACTGTCTGAGCTTTTTGTTGCGCGCCTCACGGGCCTGTTCCCAAGCCTGCCGGTGTTTGGCTTTAGCAGAACGGACGGCGCGTTCTTCACGCGCCTTTTTTTGCTTCGCCAGCCGGTCTTCGTATACAGCAACTTTTTTCTGATAGCGGGAGTTGTCGGGGTCCAGTCCCAGCAATTGGCGGTACAGCTTCAGGTTCAAGACCGCATTGGAAGCAGGAACGGGCTTAACCTCGTTTTCGAGAGCCTTAATTTTCTCCTGACGCGCTGCCTTTGCACGCCGCAGCGCAGCTTCGGCCATTTCAGCTTGTTGTCGTTCGCTCTCGGTAACAGCCGCTTGGCGGAGTCGTTCTTTTTCCTCCTGTGTCCAGCGTTCGGTCAGATCCTCTCCAACAACAAACACCTGTCCGTTTTCAAAAGAGATCGGCGTGCACAAGGCTGCGGATACGGGCGGACCGGA
Source organism: uncultured Desulfosarcina sp. (assembly GCF_963664155.2). Taxonomy (GTDB): domain Bacteria; phylum Desulfobacterota; class Desulfobacteria; order Desulfobacterales; family Desulfosarcinaceae; genus Desulfosarcina. The sequence goes on along the minus strand of NZ_CAXXXH010000002.1, from coordinate 857,956 downwards.
TAAAATTCCGGCTTTTGTCCGGTAAAAGGCCACAAAATGCTTGTCGCTGATGTCATTTCGAAGATCCGGCGGGCCAAGGGTATCGAAAACGACCTCTTGCGAGTCACCGGGTTGAATTCGCTTTAATGCATTTATGTTTTTATTGATGTCCAGATGGACACAAGCTGACAGCACAACGGCTGCAATGAAAACGATCACCCCGATTCGCATTGCACCAATCTCCTTCTTCCATAGTACGGGGATCATGGTTCTTGATCCTGCTGTTTTTGTCCCGCAATGGGTTGGGCAAACTGTATTTCCGAATCCCATGGAAACAGGATCCAGGTATCCTGGCTTACCTCAGTCATGAAGGTATCAACCAGGGGCCGGCCGGCCGGTTTGGCATAGATGGTGGCGAAATGAGCCCTGGGAACCATTTCACGAACCAATCGGGCCGTCTTGCCTGTATCCACCAAATCGTCAACCAACAGCCAGCCGTCTCCGCAACCGGTGGTGGATTTGAGCACCTGGATCTGCCCCTGATCCCGGCCAGCGTAACTTGCAATACAGATAGTGTCAACCAATCGGATATCCAATTCCCTTGCAATAATAGCGGCGGGCACGAGGCCTCCACGCGTAATCGCGATAATTCCCTGCCAGGGGCCCCGTTCGATCAGGCGCCATGACAACGCCCGGGCGTCCCGATGCAATTGTTCCCACGAAATGGGATAGGTACGATGATAATCGTTTTTTTTACCAGTGGTCATTGAATTTGAAGGCCACCTTTTTTAACGTGGTTCCGATCCAGGGGCGTTCCCGCCCATGTATGGGACATGACCAAAGGGTGACCATGCCAGCCAGAGTTGCACCCACGGCCAGCGCCAGGTGCCCATCCGCATTGTCCGGTTCGTTTATCACACTCAACAAATTTTGACCAATCAATTCAATGGCCAGCAGCGCATGGGCATCACTGAGCGGTTTTTTGGCAAAACAGGTATATGCCTCCACGGCATGGAGCAGCAATATCCGTTTAGCGTGAAGGCAACATGCCTGTAAGCAGTGCCAAATACGATTATGAATTCAAATCCGACTCGACACCGTATACCATTTAAAAAATCAGGGCAACTGGTAAGATCAGTTGCCCTATTCATTGTAATAATTAAAATTTATAGATTAATTACTGTCATCGGCCCGGTGTCGTTGCCCCAGTGGTCGGCCCGGCAATAGAAGATTTTCTTTCCCACGTAGCGGTGCAAAAAGCCGAAATCCAGGGAAGGAATTGAAATTGGAAGCATTATTTATTGCCGGCTGCATGCGGTTGCTCAACAGAGGGATAGAATTTTGGTGACCAGTTTTTCAATGCCGGTGGCCACATCCTTGATGCCGGGTCCCAGCATATAGGCCGGTGTCGTGACGATTCGGTTCTTTTCATCCACGCAAATATCCGATACCTTGCAAACCGTATGAACTCCACCCATGGATTCGATGGCCGACGCCGTGCCGACATCGTTGCCAATAGTTACCCGGGGCGACCGTGCAGACAAGGCACGCACAAGGGTGGCCGGAGCGATACACACGGCGCCGATGGGTTTTGAGCGATCGGCTGTTTCTTCCAATAGCCGTTGCACGTGGGGATGGACCTGCGCCTGGGGTCCCTTGACCGCGAAATCGCTGAGATTCTTGGCCGCACCGAACCCTCCGGGAATAATCAGGGCATCGATGTCATCGGCGCTTACCGCGCTGACATCCTGGATTTCACCCCTGGCGATTCGTGCCGACTCCACCAGCACGTTTCGCCGTTCATCGACTACCTGCTGAGTCAAATGGTCGATTACATGCAGTTGATCCACATTCGGAGCCATGCACACGGCCGATGCCCCCGCGCGATCCAAGAACAGAAGGGTCAACACCGCTTCGTGGATTTCCGAACCGTCAAATACGCCGCAACCGGACAATAGCACACCAATTTTTTTTGCCATTTAAAGTCCTTTCACTGCCTGTTAAAATTTTAAGGTGATAGTCATTCCAGTACATGCTTGTCCAGAACAAAACAGGTGAACATCCCTTGAAAGATAACATCACTGTCTTTGGTCACGTTCACGGAAACCCAGTATTTCTTGCCTTTGACCTCCTGGACCTGCGCTATCGCTATCACCGTTTCCCCCACACGCACCGGTTTGAGGAATTTTACATCCGATGCCCCAAGGACCACATGGGGATGATTTACCGCAATCATAGCTGCATAATCCGCGGCACCGAAGATGAATCCACCGTGGACCAATCCTTGCTCATCGGCTGCCATTTGCGGAGTCGTCAAAAGTTCAACCTGGCTGTTTCCGCCTTCAACGGATAAGGGTTTGCCGCACAGAGACTGATCGATATGGCGATGGGTGTCGATCTTCATCCGGACCTCCAGACGTGTTTCAGGCAACGGGTCTGCCCGGGTCAACGACAATTAAATCGGTGAATGACGATGGCGTGGCTTGAAAAGAGAATTTAATCATAATAAAAAGGGGGTAATGGTGTCAATCCATTGCAAGCAATGATCCGGCCCTAATGGGATGAAAGGAGTGGCTTTGAATCCGATTGTTCAAAAGCGCATCACGAAAATCAGGCAGGAACTGGCTGATAAGGAACTGGATGCCCTGATGGTATCTGTCCAGGAGAACCGCTATTACCTCAGCGGGTTTACCGGTGAAGACACCCAATTCGACGAATCGGCCGGCATGCTGATCATTTCCGACCGTCGCCTGGTATTGGCCACCGACAGCCGCTATGAACTCCAGGCACAGGCCGAGGCCGCCGGATTTGACATTGTCTGCTATAAAAAAGGGCTTGAAAAAGAACTGCCGGACATTGTCAAATCGTTGGGCATTCACCGGCTCGGTTTTGAGAGCGTACGCCTTTCCCACAAAAATCACTCAACCTACGTGGACGTACTGGGCAAGCAGAATCCTCCGGTTGAGCTGATTCCCACTGAAAACGTGGTCGAAGCACTTCGGCAATTCAAATCAGAAGATGAAATCCAACGAACCATTAACGCCCTGCGCTTGGCCGAAAAGGCCTTTTTACAGGTACTGGATGTCATCGAGCCGGGCATGACGGAAAGGCAGGCGGCGTGGGTCCTGGAAAAAAACATGCGCGAAAACGGTGCCCAGGGTCTGTCGTTTCCCGTTATCGTGGCTTCGGGCCCTAACAGCGCGCTGCCCCATGCCGTTCCCACGGACCGCCAAATGGCCATGGGGGAACCCATCCTCTTCGACTGGGGCGCCCGGTTGAACGAATACTGCTCGGATACCACCCGAACGGTGATTATGGGAGAACCGGATGACTGTTTTAAAAAGGTCTACCAAACGGTTGTCACTGCCCGGGACCTCGCCATTGACGCCATCAAGGCCGGCGCCAGCGGCATTCAGGTGGACATGATTGCCCGGAATTATATCAATCAGAACGGCTATGAGGGCAAATTCGGCCACAGCCTGGGTCACGGGACCGGCTTGGCGGTTCATGAGGGCCCCCGGTTGAGTCCGATCAAAGACGACCGGTTGGAAGCGGGAATGGTCGTTACGGTGGAGCCGGGTATTTATCTCCCAGGCTGGGGGGGGGTCCGTATGGAAAACCAGGTCGTGGTCCGCCAGGATGGTGCCCAGGTGCTCAACGATCCCACACCCTTTGATCCTCGGATAAGGGTGTAAACGATGGATCGTGCATCGGACTACCTTCGGCACATGGATCAATACCAGACCTTTCTGGTGATGGAAAAAGGCCTGAGCAAAAAGACTATCGAGGCCTACAGTACTGATCTGATGCGATTCGGCCTGTTTTTGGAAAAGAAAAAAGCGGCTCGCGCCGCCGACATCGATACCGGGCTTATCCTGGCTTACCTGATCCACTTGAGAGATCGGGGATTGAGCGCTCGGTCCAGGGCCCGTCACCTGGTTAGTCTGAGGGGCTTTTTCAAGTTTCTGAAGAATGAAAAAATCATTGAAAAGAATCCGGCGCAACAAGTAGACCTGCCCAAAACCGGTTTACATCTGCCCGACGTCTTGACCGTGGCCGATATAGAAGCCCTGATCGATGCTCCTGATCGGAATAAACCTGAAGGATTGCGGGACGCCGCCATGCTGGAACTGCTTTACGGAGCTGGTTTGCGAGTATCGGAACTGATCCGGTTGGCAATGACCGGCATCAATCTGGAGGCAGGATTCGTCAGGGTTTTTGGAAAAGGATCCAAAGAACGGGTGGTGCCCGTCGGCCGACTGGCCCTGAATGCCATCCGGGATTATTTTGAGCGTTCGCGGCCACTGTTATTGAAAAACCGTTCCAGCGTCTATCTGTTCGTCACCCGACGGGGAAGCGCCATGACCCGGCAGAGCTTCTGGAACCTGGTGGGCCGGTATGGCCGCCTGGCAAAGTTAAAGAAAAAAATAACCCCTCACAGTTTAAGACACTCTTTTGCCACTCATTTACTCGAAGGGGGTGCCGACCTTCGTGCCGTTCAGATGATGTTGGGTCACGCAGATATCTCCACGACCCAGATTTACACCCATGTGGCCCAGCGGCAGTTGCTGGAAGCCCACAAGAAATACCATCCCAGGGGATAATTGATTTTATTATGCACAACGATCAACTGATCCGACTAAAAACGTGGTTCGCTGAGTACACCCGCTCCTTTCTGACCAATGAGGCGACAATTGACGCCCCCTTTGTGTTGAAAATCGACCATACGGCAAGGGTTTGTGAAAACCTCTGCCTGTTGGGCAAGTCGATTCATTTGACTGACGGACAAATGCGCGTCGCCGAGGCTATTGGCCTGTTTCACGACCTGGGGCGTTTTGAGCAGTACCGCCGCTACCGGACGTTCAACGACCGCCAATCGACCAACCATGCATCTTTAGGCATTGATGTCTTAAACGAAACCGCCGTGTTGGACTCGCTTCCTGCCGATGAAAAAGCCATGATCATCGAGGCCATCCGCTTTCACAATGCCCCGGCGCTGCCCGGAAACAAACCGCCGGCATCCATGGTTTTCATGCGTTTGATTCGTGATGCAGACAAACTGGACATTTGGAAGATATTTGCCGATTTTTACCGGCATCATCGACGCATCGAACCCGCCATCGTCCAGCACCTGCCGGATCTGCCGGTGTGGGAGGAAAAGATCGTCAACGCCATCATTGAAAAGCGTATGGCAAAATTTCAGGACATGAAAAGCCTGAATGATTTCAAACTGCTCCAGCTCAGCTGGATATTTGATCTGAATTTCGCCGAAACATTCACGCAGGCCAAGAAAAGAGGTGATCTGTTCGCTATTGCCCGCTCGCTTCCTGATAACCCTATCCTGAACCGTGCCATAGCTGTCATCTCGGAAAGGCTGAAAGAAGCGTCGGCATATTTTCCGATTTCGATTGGGTTGACAGAAAGCGGTGGCTTGGATAAGGGAACATGCTTTGAAAAAGGCATTTGATAACGATTACATTATTTTGGCATTGATTCGCCAAGAGGGAGCAACGGCTTGGCCTACCCGGATATGACATCGACCGTCCACGGCTTTTGGAAACCGGATCAGCATTTGCCGAGAACCGGCGAAAAGGCTTTTTCCGAAGCCTTACGCAATCTTTCACAACCTTTTTATGTGGTGGACGTGAAGGGTCACATCGGCGTGGCGCAGAATGGCGTCGCCACCCTCGGATCGTTCAAAAAACCGGCATCTGACAGCTACCCGCTGTTGGGATGGTCGCCTCCCCTTTCCCTGGAGTCATTCGGTGACCAGGGATTCAAATCGGACCATGGATTAAAATTCCCTTACATCTGCGGAGCTATGGCTAACGGCATCACTTCTACAACCCTGGTGGAAGCTGCCGGCCGGGCCGGGATGATTGGTTTTTTCGGTGCCGGCGGGCTTTCCATCGAACAGATTGAATCGGCTATCGACACCCTTAAAAACAACCTTGGGCAATTACCCTACGGTTTCAATTTGATTCACAGTCCCAATGATATGGATCTGGAACAAAAAACCGTGGACCTCTACTTGGCCAAGGAGATTCGATTGGTTTCGGCATCCGCGTACCTGGATCTGACCACGCCCCTGGTTCAATACCGTATCCATGGCATCCATAGAAACGACTTGGGGGAGATCGTCTGTCCCAATCGGATTATCGCCAAGGTGTCGCGTGAAGAGGTGGCCCGCAAATTCTTTTCACCACCGGCGGAAAAACACCTTCAACGTCTGAAGGAACAGGGGAAAATCACCAACGCACAGGCAGACATGGCCCGTATGATACCCATGGCCCAGGACCTGACCGCCGAGGCCGACTCAGGCGGCCACACGGACAACCGCCCGGCGTTGTGCCTGTTTCCCACCATGAAGGCCCTGCGGGACGAGATGGCCCTGCAGCACGATTACGCCACACCCTTGCGGGTCGGTCTGGCCGGAGGGATTGCCACCCCCGAATCGGCAGCCGCCGGCTTTGCCATGGGAGCAGCTTATATCCTCACCGGTTCCGTCAATCAATCCTGTGTGGAGGCCGACACCTCTCCACTGGTCAAAAAGATGCTGGCCGAGGCCCGTCAGGCGGACGTCATCATGGCACCGGCAGCGGACATGTTCGAAATGGGCGTCAAGGTTCAGGTGCTCAAGCGCGGGACCATGTTCTCCATGCGGGGAGCCAAACTCTACGAAATCTATCGAACCTATGACCGGTTCGAAGATGTGCCGGCAGATCAGCGAAAACTGGTGGAAGGATCTTTCCTGAAATGCACTTTCGAAATGGAATGGGAAAACACCCGATCCTTTTTCATCCGGCGGGATCCTTCCCAGGTCGATCGGGCCGAAAAGGATCCCAAACACAAAATGGCACTGGTATTCCGCTCTTATCTGGGACAGGCGTCGTTATGGGCGAAAAGCGGTGTGCCGGATCGGGCCATCGATTATCAGATCTGGTGCGGCCCGGCCATGGGTGCTTTCAACGAATGGGTCAAAGGCTCTGTCCTGGAGCCGCCGGAAAACCGCAAAACAGCGACCATTGGCATGAATCTGCTATATGGGGCGGCCATCATATCGAGATTGAACGGGCTGAAAATCCAGGGAATCGATCTCTCGGTTGTGCCGGGAATGGTCTCCCCTCTCACCGAGGCTCAGATATCATCCTTATTCCACCGCTAAAGCGCTGCTGATTTTTCCGCGGCAAGATGTCAACGGGACGGGTGGTTAAGCTTTTCGACTAACCTGGCAAACAGCGGTGATAAATTGATCAGGTGAACATCCGGATTCTGAAGAAAAAAACATCCTTCTCCTGAATCGGCCGGGATAAGGGACTCTTCAAAGGTTTCAGTGACTTGTAAACAGGGGGCCATTTTAACGGATTGAATACTGACGAATTTTCGGACGAGATAGCAAAAACCACTACCGTTTTTACCGCCCGCTGTCCTCACCGGACAGAAATAGATTCGATAATTCGATTTCCCACCCATCTCTGCGGCTGTCCCGTTGGCGCCATTCAGATCTAAAAAGCCATTTTTTTTCAGCCACGGCGACAGGTCCGTCAGCACCTGCTGGCTCTCCGGTAAGGACAATTTCAGGTGGGACAGCAGATGACCGCCCAGATAAACCTTAAACAAATCTTTGAAAAAATACTGCCGGGCATAGCCCGATTGCATTCCCCCCAGGGGGTCGGGGGGCAGAAATGATCGGGACCAGCGTTTCCAGCGGGCCAAATTAATCTCAAGTTTTTCAGAAATTTCCCGATTGGAATAATAATGAATCATAAGTGGTTAACCTGAATAGTTGTTATGTCTACTTAACAAGTAAGAAGTCTGTCGTCAATCCCTTGTTTTTTATGCTTCAATGAATTATATATAGTCCCTGTTTTTACAGAAAGATGCGCGGCCATTGAAATCGTAAGATGTCCTGCAAACACGGCCGATCCAATTTACCAACCCGAATCGATACCTAAAAAATAAAATGACAGCGAATACACAAGCTCTTCAGCAACCGGTGGCCATCATTGGCATGGGCGGCATGTTCGCCAAATCGAGAAATATCAAGGAGTACTGGCGGACCCTGCTTAACGGCATCGACTGCATCACCGATCCCCCGGCGACCCACCGCCAGTTGAACGACTATTTAGATGCGGACCCCAATAAACCGGACCATATTTACTGCAATCGAGGCGGATTTCTTCCGACGGTGCCTTTCGATCCCACCGAATTCGGCATTCCACCAGCAGCCTTGGAGGCCACGGACACCTCTCAGCTGTTGGGTCTGGTAGCCGCCAAAATGGCCCTTTCAGATGCCGGATATGGAGATGGCCGTGAATTCGACCGTGAGCATACCTCGGTGATATTAGGTGTTACGGGAACTCAGGAACTGGTTGTATCCCTGGGATCACGGCTGGGGCATCCGTCATGGCGTAAAGCGCTCGAGGACAAGGGGCTCAGCGACCAGCAGAAAGCATCCATTATCACAGACATCTCCAACAGCTATGTTCCCTGGCAGGAAAGCTCATTCCCCGGCCTTTTGGGCAATGTCGTGGCAGGTCGGATATGCAACCGCCTGAATCTTGGTGGAACCAACTGCGTCGTGGATGCAGCCTGCGCCAGCAGTCTGGGTGCCGTTCATCTGGGAGTCATGGAATTGGTTGCCGGCAAGAGCAACATGGTGGTTACGGGAGGCGTGGACACCATAAACGATATTTTCATGCACATGTGCTTTTCGAAAACCGGCGTTCTCTCTCACACCGGCGATGCCCGTCCCTTTGCCGCGGATGCCGACGGCACGGTTCTGGGTGAAGGCATTGGCATTCTGGTACTTAAGCGCCTTCAGGATGCCGAGCGGGATGGCGACCGAATCTATGCAGTCATCCGGGGTATCGGATCGTCCAGCGATGGAAAATCCCAGAGTATTTACGCACCGCGGCCCGAAGGACAAGCCCGGGCACTGGTCGAGGCTTATAAAAATGCCGGTATTTCCCCAGAAACGGTGGACATGGTAGAGGCTCATGGCACGGGCACGCGGGTGGGAGACGAGGTGGAATTCGCCGCCCTGAAAAATATCTTCGGCGCAGTCAACCCCAACGGCAACCGCTGCGCCCTGGGATCGGTAAAGTCCATGATCGGCCACACCAAAGCGGCAGCCGGTTCGGCCGGGCTGATCAAATCGGCCCTCTCTCTTTACAACAAGGTTCTCCCGCCCACACTCAAAGCGGACAAACCCGACCCGAAGCTGGGAATCGAATCCAGTCCCTTTTACCTCAATACCACCCCGCGGCCCTGGTTTTCCACAAGGGGTACCCCGCGGCGCAGCGGGGTCAGTTCTTTCGGATTCGGCGGCAGCAACTTTCACGTGGTGCTCGAAGAGTATCCGCGTGACAATAAAGAGATCGCCTGGGATGGGTCGGTGGAAATTCTGGCATTCTCGGGTCCGGATGCAGCGGCAATCAACAACAGCCTTTATCAGGTCGAAAAACTCATCGGTGATACCTTCGACCCTGCGGTGCTGTCCCGGACGGCACGGGCTCTGCGAACTAATTTTTCAGCCGGCCATCCGCACCGGTTGGTCATGGTAGTGGATACCACCTCTAACGGCAAGGCACTGACAGGGCGATTGCACAAGGCCATCGAAGTGGTCACTGGAGGCCGGCACGCCATCTTGTCCGATCAGGGCATCTACTACGTAGCGGCACCGCAGCGCGCCGGAAAAATCGCCTTCATGTTTCCCGGTCAGGGCAGTCAGTATCCCAACATGGGAAGAGATCTGGTCTGCCGTTTTCCCGGTGCTATGGAAGCTGTTCAAGACGCCGATCGCCAGTTTAATCAGAGCATCCCCCTCTGGGAGTTTCTGTTTCCACGCCCCGCCCTTTCCGACGACCAGCGGCAGCAGCAGGAAAAAGCCCTTCGGCAGACCGATGTGGCACAGCCTGCCATCGGAGCGGTCAGCCTGGCCATGCTTTCGATTCTGGACTACTTCAATGTTCGGCCGGATGCCACCTGCGGACACAGTTATGGAGAACTGCCCGCACTCTATGCAGCCGGTAGGATCAATAGGGAGACCCTGCTGTCTTTGAGCGTCACGCGCGGTCGGCTGCTGGCCGACGCCGGCCGGAACGGTGACGCGGGAACCATGCTGGCGGTAAAAGCACCGATTGACCAGTTAAAGGCGCTGGCCGATCAAATTCCGGACGTGATGCTGGCAAACCTCAACAGCCCCGACCAGGGCGTATTCTCGGGTACAACCGCAGCCATTGCATCGGTAAAAGCAACATGTGCTGAAAAGGGATACCAGGCCATATCCCTGCCGGTTTCTGCCGCTTTTCACAGCCCGCTGGTGGAAGAGGCTAGAAGGCCCTTTTCCCTGGCTGTCGGAAAGGCGACATTCGCCCCCACCCGAACCCCGGTATACGCCAATGTAACGGCTGCGCCCTACCCGGCCGATCCTTCAGCATGTACCGATTTACTGAGCCGGCAGCTGACTTCACCGGTCCAGTTTAAAGAAACCGTCGAACACCTCTACGAAACAGGCGTGCGCACGTTCGTCGAAGTGGGACCCAAAACGGTGCTTTCAGGGCTCGTTCGATCCACGCTCAAGGACAAGGATGTCACGGTCACTGCCATCGACCGTTCCTCCGGGAGGAAATCCGGGATCATGGATCTGGCCCAAGTCATCGGCCATTTGGCGGCACTTGGCACCGAACTTGATCTGAATCGCTGGGAAAATGAGCTTCCGTTGACCCGTTCTCAGAAAATGACCATCCCTTTATCCGGGACCAACTACCGGACGCCCCGAAAAGAAAAAACAACAGCGGTGACTGACAAAAAGGGCACTACACAGCACCAGGAAGCCCGACAAGCAGCTATTGCCATATCAACAAAAAAAGAGGTTGTTTCCCCCACGTCCATGAATACCTATAAACCCATCAATCAGACTATTCAGGCAATCCCCATAAAAAAACCGGTCGTCCGACACAGTGAGGTGAATCCGACATCAGATAACCACATGAACGATGCTCTGGCCATTGTGCGGAAAGGATTGGAATCGATCCAGTCACTTCAACAGCAAACCGCCCAGGCGCACCAGAAATTTCTGGAAACCCAGTCCCAAGCTAGCCGCACCCTCCAGGAAATGATGCAAAGCACCCGGATTTTTCTGGGATCCGCCCTGGGTAATTCCATGCCGGATGTCGCTGACATCCAGACGCCCGCTGTTCAACCGGAACCGGTTGCTTCCCTGCCGCCTGCAATGGAAAACCTCTCATCAATGGCAGCAGCAATTGCTGCTGACGTTGGTCCGGCCAGTAAACCTGAAATTCCTGTTCCGGATTATTCGCCAGAGGCCATACAAACACCGGAAACCGCATCGCTGAATGCCGAACCAACTATTGCCGCTGAAGCAATATCCAGGGCGCTGATCGACATCGTTTCCGAGCTGACCGGCTATCCAGAAGACATGCTGGGGCTGGACATGGACATCGAGGCCGACCTGGGCATCGATTCCATCAAGCGGGTCGAAATCCTCTCCGCCATGGAAGCACGCATGCCCCATCTGCCCCAGGTCACCCCGGACATGGTCGGAACATTGAAGACCCTGGGCCAGATCTGCGATTTTCTCTCAGCCGATTCAGGACCTTCAACAATAGAGACTCCAGATACGGCCCCTGCCGGAAGTCCAACAGCCGAAGCGTCGCTGACGGTACAAAAGACATTATTATCGGTGGTTTCCGAGCTGACCGGCTATCCAGAAGACATGCTGGGGCTGGACATGGACATCGAGGCCGACCTGGGCATCGATTCCATCAAGCGGGTCGAAATCCTCTCCGCCATGGAAGCACGCATGCCCCATCTGCCCCAGGTCACCCCGGACATGGTCGGAACATTGAAGACCCTGGGCCAGATCTGCGATTTTCTCTCAGCCGATTCAGGACCTTCAACAATAGAGACTCCAGATACGGCCCCTGCCGGAAGTCCAACAGCCGAAGCGTCGCTGACGGTACAAAAGACATTATTATCGGTGGTTTCCGAGCTGACCGGCTATCCAGAAGACATGCTGGGGCTGGACATGGACATCGAGGCCGACCTGGGCATCGATTCCATCAAGCGGGTCGAAATCCTCTCCGCCATGGAAGCACGCATGCCCCATCTGCCCCAGGTCACCCCGGACATGGTCGGAACATTGAAAACACTAGGGCAGATCTGCAATTTCCTTTCCGGGGGCGATGACAAGGCGCCAATCGAGTCCGACGCATGTGCGCCGGTCCAGTCGGCACCAGCGCATGAGGAGCCATGGGAGAGTGTATCCCGCCAGATCATCGATATCGTCGAAACCCCGAAAAAGCCCGGTCGCACGCTTCTTATCGAATCGGGTCGCTGGATAGGTGTCTTAAACGACAATTCTCCCATGGCACAATCCATGGTCACCGAATTGACCCGCAAAAAGATCCCTGCCCGCCTGATTCCCCGCGATGCGGCGGACAACGCACTGAGCTTCGACGGGGCGGCAGGCTTGATTCTTTGTGGGTCGACCGACCCGGAAGCCGCCTTTCTGGCTGCAAAACGCTCCGCTCAAGAACTATTGAGTTCGTCGACCCACGGCGATGCCCTGTTTGCCGCAATCACCTGCATGGATGGCGCCTTTGGTTTTTCGGGAAATCCTTTCGACCATCCCGAACAGGGCGCACTGCCAGGCCTGGTCAAGACCGCCGCCTTGGAATGGCATTCGGTAATCTGCAGGGCCATTGACATTTCCCCTGATTATACCGATCCGGATAAAGCCGCACAACACGCCGTTGCGGAGCTGCTGATCGTCTGTGACCACGATCCAGTGGAGATCGGTTTACATCCCCAACGCCGGGTGACATTGAAACCGGTTCCCGCCCTGACCGCTGAGGGTCCAATCCAGTTGGACAAAAAGGAAGTCGTCGTCGTCACCGGCGGTGCCCACGGTGTAACGGCCGCTTGCGCCCTTTACCTGGCGCGGGCTACCGGGGTTTCCATCGCCCTGGTCGGTCGATCGGCTCCTCCCTTTGAAATTCCGTCCTGGCTTCAGGGAATTGACGGCGAATCGGAGATGAAAAAAGCCATCCTTGAAAATGCGTTCAGCGCTTCCAAACCCACACCGCAAACGCTGGAAGCGGCCTATCGGAAACATGCGGTCAACCTTTCCATCAGGCGGACGATCGATGGGATCAAATCCTCGGGAGTCAATACCAACTATTTCTGTGCCGATGTAACCGACCGGGCGAGCCTGCATGAAGTGGTCGGCACCATTAGGAATCAATTGGGTCCCATCACCGGGCTGGTTCACGGCGCCGGGGTCCTCCACGATCGACTGATCGTGGACAAAACCGTCGAACAATTCCGGCAGGTTTATGCCACCAAAGTAAGCGGGCTGAAAAATCTGCTCTCCGTCACCCGATCGGACAACCTCCGTCACCTGGTCCTGTTTTCTTCGGTCAGCGCCCGCACGGGAAACACCGGCCAATGCGACTATGCCATGGCCAACGAAGCGCTCAACAAGATGGCCCGGGCGGAATCCCTGCATCGCCCCGCGTGCCGGGTTACCGCTATCAACTGGGGACCGTGGGACGGCGGCATGGTAACCCCGGCCCTTAAAAAAGCCTTTGACGGCAAGGGTATCCGACTGATCCCCATTGAAACCGGTGCCCGCATGATGGTGGCTGAAATGAGAAATGCCGATCCCAGCCCCGTTGAAGTACTCATCGGCGACATGCTGCCCCGTGAGATTACCGGATGGGTCGAGGTCCCGGATACGACCATGGCGCTGCTGGAGCGTCGCGAATTGGACCTTCAGCATTATCCGGTGCTTACCTCCCATATCATCGGCGGCAGACCGGTGGTGCCTTTCGCCCTGATCTCTGAGTGGATCGGCCATGGTGCCATGAAGGAAAACCCGGGCTTTTCCTTGCACGGCATCGACGATTTCAGGCTGCTCAGCGGCATTCGCATCGAACAGGAAAAGAAACTGGTCCGCCTCATGGCCGGCAAAGCCAGAAAAGACGGCGATGCGTGGCAGGTTGATGTGGAACTGAGAAACGGCGTGAAAAACGGCAAGGATGTGATCCACACGCGGGCTCGTGCCCTTCTGGTTGACCGGTTTCCCGCCGCCCCGGTCTTTACCAGAAACGGTAAAAACGGTAGTCGCGCCTACCCGCGGAATTTGGACGCCGTGTATGGACCGATCCTGTTTCACGGCGACCACTTGCGGGCAATTCAAGCCATCGACGACTATTCCGACCACGGCATGACCGCCCGGCTGACCAGTGCACCGAAACCCGAAGCGTGGATGCAGGATCCCATCAAGGGACACTGGATGGCCGACCCCATGGTCTTGGACGGTGCCTTCCAGATGGCCATCGTCTGGTGCTTCGAGCAGACCGGTAAGGTCTGCCTTCCCAGTTACGCCCGCGCTTTCCGTCAGTATCGTCCGGCGTTTCCGGCATCCGGCGTGACGGCGGTCATGTCGGTAACCGCTGCCAGTCACCGAAAAATGGTTGCCGATTTCACCTTTCTGGACAGCGATCGCCAGGTGGTTGCTACCTTGAACGGCTATGAAGCCACCATCGACGAATCACTCATCCATGCCTTTCAAAATAATAGATTACATCCTGTTATTACAGAGAATGGACAATGATAAAACTGCCTATCAAAAACAGCCGTGACACGTACACCGTCAATCCGACCAAGCTCATTGCCTTGGGGTTGAACTACCGGGCCCACATTGCCGAAAGCGTTTCAGTGAAGGTCAAGGGGTTCACCGATGAGGTTCCCACCGAGCCCCTGCTTTTCCCCAAGACCCCCAACGTGCTGGTCGGGCCGGACAAAGCCATTATCATTCCAAAGTTTTTAAAATCATATGGATTTAAGACGCTGCGAACCGATTATGAGGCGGAACTGGCACTGATTATCGGCAACCGGTGTAAAGATCTGTCACCTGTGGATGCCATTGATCACATCTTCGGCTACACCTGCATGAACGACGTCAGTCAGCGGAATATCCAGAACGGAGACCGAACCGGATGGTACCGGGGGAAATCCCTCGACTCCTTCGGTCCCATCGGTCCGCAGGTGGTGCTGGCGCGTGACCTGCCCGACCCCCAGGATTTAAACATCTGTTGTCGGCTGAATGGTATAACGGTTCAGGAAGGCAATACCCGTCAGATGATATTCAAGATTCCCGAAATCATCGCTTTCGTCTCTAGAAACTTCACCCTGATGCCCGGCGACATCATCCTTACCGGGACCCCATCCGGCGTCGGCCCATTGAGCCATGGCGACACGGTGGAAGTAGACATCGAACACATCGGCGTATTAAAAAACACGGTAATTGACGAAACGGTCTGATTCTGGAAGCCTGTTTGCAACGAACTCAACCGGAGTTAAAAAAGGCAGGAAATCCTGCCTTTTTGTATTGCGATGTAAACCGCCCCCCATCAAATAAACGCTGAATTAAACAATCACAGCTCCAGTGTCGTCACGGAACTGATCATCTTCGCTGAACGCAGTTCCTCGAGAACATCGGGGGGGACCGGTGTATCGGTCTGCAGAAAAATGATGTTGTGGTCACCGTCTTTTTCCTGCCCCACGTGCATCCGCCCGATGTTGATGTTGTGCCGTCCCAAGGTGGTTCCGATACCGCCGATGGCACCGGGCCGGTCCTGATTGAAGATCAGCAGAATATGCCCTTCGGGTACCAGTTCCAAACGGAAGTTGTTGATTTTTACGACCTTGATGTCGCTTCGGCCGATGAGGGTACCGGCCACCAGGTTTTCACCGGCGTCCGTGCTGACCCGCAGGGTGATCAGATGGGTGTAATCTTCGGCTTCCGATGTGGTGGATTCAGTGATTTTTATGCCCATCTCTTTGGCCACCACCGGAGCGTTGACAAAGTTGACCGCATGCTTGACCATGGGCGTGAGCAATCCCTTGAGAATCGCAGTGGATACCGGATCCATATCCATCCCTTTGAAATCACCGGTATATTCGATAGTCACCGCTTTGACGGGCCCGTCCGCCAACTGAGCCTGCAAGCACCCCATACGGTCGCCCACCGCCATGTAGGGGCCGATTTTTTGCAAAAGATCTCCGGTCACGGACGGAACATTGACGGCGTTGACGATGGTACCGTTGATCAGGTAGTCGACAATCTGCTGGGCCACGGCCACGGCCACATTGGTCTGGGCTTCCTGGGTGGATGCGCCGAGGTGAGGCGTACAGATAATCCGATCCATTTCGAACAGCCGGCACTCGCCGGGAGGTTCGGTTTCAAAAACATCCAGTGCGGCACCGGCCACCTTCCCCGATTTCATGGCCTCCTGAAGGTCGTCTTCGTTGACAATGCCGCCCCTGGCGCAATTCACGATCATCACACCGTCTTTCATCTTTTCAAAGGCCGCCTTGTTCAACAGGCCGTTGGTTTCCTTGATCTTCGGTACATGCACGGAAATGTAGTCTGATCGCTGGTAGAGTTCTTCCAGGGTCACACTTTCGAACCCGGTTTTCTCGATTTGCTCAGGCGCTACGAAAGGATCGTAAACCACAACCTGCATCCGAAGTCCCTTGGCCCGGTCAGCGACGATGGAACCAATTTTACCATAACCGATCACGCCCAGGGTTTTGTTGAACACCTCCCGGCCCTGCAGTTTTTTCTTGTCCCAGCGGCCGGCTTTCAATGAGAGGGTTCCCTGGGGGATATTCCGGGTCAGGGCCATCATCATGGCAATGGCGTGTTCGGCGGTAGTTACCACGTTCCCCGTGGGTGTATTCATGACGACCACACCCCGTTTGGTGGCGGCGGGGATATCCACATTGTCCAGACCGATGCCGGCACGCCCTACCACTTTCAGTTTTTTCCCGGCCTCAAGTATCTCCTCTGTCACCCGTGTGGCGCTGCGAATCACCAGCGCATCGTAATCACCGATAATCGCCTTAAGCGCCTGGGGCGATAGCCCCGTCTTTACGTCAACATCGATTCCCGCGGTCTCGCGAAATATCTGAATTCCCGCGTCACCGAGAGCGTCGCTCACAAGCACCTTGATCATTTCACCCTTCCTCCTTCTTCTGCAGGTTTCGCCGCTATCCGGTTCTATAAACAATAACCACCTGTGTCTATTTCAATGTCCCCGATGAGGCACAGGCCGCTTTCATTCCGGTTGGTAGACCCGGTTGAGTTCGGGTAACCGTCTTGACTGATGGCAAATTATAATGAATGTGGGTCGATCAGGCTGGGTTTGAAGTCCCATGCCGTTTCGGACGGGCACGAAGCGTATGTTTCATTGATTTAAAGAGGAAAGTCAAGGCGCAAGAAACATCATGCGCTTTCCATCAATCTGTTTTATCTATTATTTTCAAATATTAAGATTTTATTTTTTCGTTTTTAGAGACATGCGTTAACAAAGGCTGATGGTTTCATCAGAATTTATCTTTTAAATGAAAAAGGTCTCAAATTATAAATAATAGGGCCTCAGGATTGAAAAAAGCCGCTTTCTATGACACCTAAGTCCAGCGATTTTTGGGGAAGCGATGGGTGCAGCGCGAGTCAAAAAACGCTCAAGGTGACAGTAAATGACGCGCCATAACGGAGCTCTCATCCCAATGAAAACCGACCATCGCATCCGGTTTGTCGATTCAAAAAAAATGACCGATATCGCGTCGCAAAGCGTTCACCTGGTGGTAACCTCTCCGCCCTACCCCATGATCGAGATGTGGGACGCGCTGTTCTGCCAGCAGGCCAACATCAAAAAAGCCCTGAATAGCCATAAAGGCGTAAAGGCCTTCGAACTCATGCACCGGCAGCTGGACAGGGTATGGAATGAACTTTACCGGGTGCTGGTTCCCGGCGGCATCGCCTGCATCAACATCGGTGACGCCACCCGGACCATTAAGAACGAATTTGCCCTTTACTCCAACCATAGCCGTATCCTGTCCCACATGATCGGCCTGGGATTGGTCAACCTGCCCAATATCCTGTGGCGCAAGCAGACCAACGCGCCCAACAAATTCATGGGATCAGGCATGATGCCGCCCGGCGCTTATGTAACCCTGGAGCACGAGGTCATTTTGATCTTTCGCAAAGGCGGCAAGCGGCTGTTCAATACCCAAGAAGAGAAAACCAACCGTCGGCAAAGCGCCTTTTTCTGGGAGGAGCGCAACCAGTGGTTTTCCGACGTCTGGATGGATTTGAAGGGAACCCGGCAGAAAACCGGAGATAAACAGTTGCGTCAACGCAGCGGCGCCTACCCCTATGAGTTGGCCTACCGCCTGATCTCCATGTTTTCCGTTATGGGCGATACGGTGCTGGACCCATTTGTGGGCACCGGGACTACCTTGTTCGCCGCTGCCGCAACCGGCCGAAACAGTGTGGGCTACGAGTTGGACAAAGCTTTTCAGCCGATGATTGGCCAGGGGTTCGGCCAGGCCATCGAGCAGGGGCGCCGACGCATCGGTGAGCGTTTTGACGATCATCTGGAGTTTGTCCACGACCGCCAAACTGCCGGCAAGGTCATCAAATACACCAATCAGGTATATGGATTTCCGGTGATTACCCGCCAGGAAGTCGAACTGATGATTCCACTGCCGACGGCCGTAATTGAAACGGCGCCAAATCAGTTCAGGATGTCTTACACGATCACGGAACCATCCGCCACCGGTGATTCCGCCGCTATCCCGGCCACGTCCCAACCAAAGGGGCCCGGTCAACTGTGCTTGTTTGACTGATACTCTTTAAAGTTTGCCGTTGAGCCGGTATATAAACACCAACACTTCGGCAACGGCCCGGTATAATTCGGCGGGGATCTCGGACTCCAGTTCCATGGCTTCCAGCACATTGGCCAGGTTGCGGTCTTCAACGAGAGGGACGTCGTTTTCCCTGGCCACCTGGATGATCTGCTCGGCGACATGGCCCTTTCCCTTGGCCACCACCCGCGGTGCCATGTTTTTGGCCTGGTCATATTTCAGGGCGGCCGCCTTCTTAACCGGTTTGTCGTTCATATGCTCAGGTCCACCTGCCGACGATTGGGAAGGGTCAGATCTTCACCGTCGAATTCGGCAATTTTTTTCTCGTTGACCACCACGCTGACGGCAACGGTATTGAAGGTATCCCGGAGCATCTCCCCGATGCGGTGGTACTCGCTTTCGATGGCCGCCTTGACGTCAGCTTCCCTGACGAAGAAGGTGACGTTCAGATCCTTGCCAACCATCCACAAATCGGTACGCACCGTTCCCATGCGGTCCATGTCCAGCAGCAGGGAAACCCGTGGATTTTTCTGGGCATCCGCCCTCCCCTTTTTTGCGTAGTAGACCTTGAGCCGGGCATTGCGTTGCGTGTCAGTCAGAAACATCAGGTGGGAGAAAGCCTGGAACAGGTCGGTGTCCACGGGTTTTTCCGTGGCCATGAACTGCTGATGCTCGATGTGAGAAACCGTTCGTTGAACCACGCTTTTCAATGTTTCAAGCAGGTGCCGGTCGCCGCTCTGCGAATCTATGGGTTGCTTATCCAGAAATTCTTTCAGAATCAAAAGGTTCGGTTTCAAGTCGTTGACCATGAGATCACGGATTACCGGTTGCCGGGCCAATTCGGCCGGGGTCATTGACGTCGACCGAGCCTGAAGGCTATGGATTGCCTGCTCCAACCGTTTTTCGAAATAGAGCCCGGAATTTTCGATGAAATCCTTGACCCGGGTCACCAACATGGTCATATCGCCGGTTGGCAATGCAGGATTCAGCGCCTGCTGAAGGTTGATCAGGGCGCCTTTTATCGGGGTGGACAGGGGAGTCACAAGGTCTTTCACCGGTTGGAGGGTCCCATCGAGGATCTGTCGAATCCGCTCCCGCAGGACCGTCACCTCGGCTGCCGTGGGCGCAGGAGCCGGGGTCACCGATACCGCAGCCGATTTAGCAGACAAGTTGGAAATTATTTCCGGCTGAGAATGAAGGGCCGGTGGTGCAACCGATGCCTGTCGGGTCACTCCGGTTTGGCCCTTAGGGGTAACAATAACTTCCGTGGTGGTGGGCAAACTGTTTGGATCCACCGTTTGGACCTTTGACCCCACGGCCAAGGCGATGCCATTGTCACTTTTCAACACGGTGAGATGGATGGTCTGGCCCTGCCGAACCGGAATGTCAATTCTGGCAAAAGCTTTGAATTTTCCGAAATCCACCAGCGTCAGCCCATTCTTTTCAAATCCGGTAATGCGTCCCTGGAGAGTTTCACCGGGAACCAGCGACCGCGACGGGTCGGACAGAAAAGGCCTGTCGGATATGGGTTCGAAGAGGCGAATCTCCAGCCGTTCCCCTGTCGGGAGGTTCGCCGCCGGGTCGCTTTTGGGCACCATGACCATACGAAGATTTTCCCCTGCCGCCTCCACACGGATCTGGATATCCTGACCGGTGACAACCGGCAGGGGCAGACGGGCATAAGCCTTGAACTGACCGATGGAAAGCAGGGCGTCGTTGTCCTTTTCCACATCCAGCACCGATGCCGTTAACAGATCCCCGACCCGTAAGGCCATTGGTGCAGGCGGGCTTTTGCCCAATTCTGTCATCTGCGGCGGCATCGGTAACAACCATTGGATGTCCATTCTGCTGTCCCCCAATTGGGTTCCCTGCATCGGAATACAGCAAGGGTGGGTGCCTCAACACGATTATCGAACCGATTGCGAAAAACGTCAAGAAAGCCAATTCCCCTC
The DNA here is from genome assembly GCF_963664155.2 of uncultured Desulfosarcina sp. GTDB lineage: Bacteria > Desulfobacterota > Desulfobacteria > Desulfobacterales > Desulfosarcinaceae > Desulfosarcina. The sequence goes on along the minus strand of NZ_CAXXXH010000002.1, from coordinate 837,281 downwards.
TGCCGGAGGGTGCGTTAATAACTACGCGAATGAAACCGGCTGTCGTTGTATAGGTCGATATCCATGATTTTCCATTATTCGCAAGACGTTCATTGTTAAAATAAAATTATAGCACATGGCGATTTCTTTTTCTAACCACCGGACAGCCATCCGGAATCAGACCATGATTTTGCTGGAATCGACTTCTCGCCGAAGAAGATTATCCCCTGTTTGCCTAACCCATGAGTTTATGCTACAGAAAATGCCCTTGCAAACAACGCCTATGAATGGATCGGTAAAGGACCTCATGTTTTCAGGAATACAGGAAATTCTGCTTATCGTGCTCATTATTTCGGGGATATTTCTGGTTCCACGGATGATGAATCCTCGGCCTTCCCCCCCGAAGGTGGTGCTGCGCCGCCCTGCCCTTACGTTTTCCTGGACCCTTCGCCTGGCCCTCATTGTATCTATCCTCTGGCCGGTTGCCTGTGCGCTATTCTTCAAGCCCTGGCAGCATGACGTTATTCCATTTGCCACGGTGGGTCTGGGACCGGTGGTGATCGGATGGAGTATCAAGTGGGTACTTGCCGGAATTAAAAACAAGCGCTAAAGTGGTGATTGAGGAAGAAACATCGCCCATTTTAAATTCGGCGCATTTGACGATGCCGGGGCGTTGCCACCGATCGATCAACATCTAATTGAGGAGAGGCTTTCCATGGTACACGAGGATGCCGGACACTACGCGGCAAAACATCCCGGCGCTAATATCGACAAGGCCATTTCCGACGCCATCGCCGCCAAGGAAAAAGAGGGACGCATCACCTGCGCGGCGGCTCATGCCATTGCTAAAAAACAGGCCTGTTCCCCACAGGTAGTGGGCATGAACATCGACCTGCTGGAAAAACGAATCCGCCGGTGCCAACTGGGGTTGTTCGGTTATGGTTTGAAAAAGAAAAAAGCGGTAAAACCGGCAGCCATGGTGACAAAAACCCTCCGGACCGCTATCCGCAAGGCCATGGACGGCGACAGCATCACCTGCCAAGCCGCCTGGACGCTGGCCAAAGAAATGAGCCTGACGAGGCTGGAAGTATCCTCGGCCTGCGAGGCCCTGAAAATCAAGATCTCAAAATGCCAGTTGGGAGCGTTTTAGTTCCCGGCTCACGATGGCACCTCCGAACAGCCGCCCGCTTCCGCAATCACTTCCCGGCAGACAGCGTTTTAAGATAGCGGAACAGGTTGCGGGTAGATTTAGGCGGTGCGTTTTTTTCCTTTTCTTTGCGGGCGCTGCGCACCAGTTGGCCCAGACGCTGGCGATCCGCATCCGGAAAGGTGCCCAAAATTTCATGGATTACATCATCGTCCCCATCCACCAGCTGGTCCCGCCAGGCTTCGATTCGCTGGAAGGCTTTCGCCTGCCGATAGGCGCCCTGTTCGATCTCTAAGAGTGCCTGCTCAATGGGTTCTGCATCCACGCTGCGCATCAGCGTGCCGATATACTGCATCTGACGACGTCGGGCCCCATGGGATTTTATCGTGCGTACGGTCTGGATGGCATCCACCAGCGCCGGAAGCAATTCCATCCGGTCGAGTTGGTCGTCGGAGAGCAACACCAGACGCTCCCCCATTTTCTGGAGCGCCACAGCCTCTTTTTTCAATCGGGTTCGGCTCTTTTCAAGATCGTCTTGCATGTCCATGGTTCAAATTTCCATCATTAATCGGTGGTGCATGCACGCGCCTCAGCGATTCATATCCGTGAACACGGACTGAAAATCAACGCGGTTGCCGTCCCACGCCTCCACCATCCGGGTATTGTTTTCCCGGTAGGTCACCCGGCTCACATTCATATGGATAGCGAACAGGACATCCGGACTGCTGCCGGTCGGATGAATGTCTTTGGCCAGGCTGCCGGGAGAAAAAACCTGGTTTGCACTATCCTTCAACTGAACGCCGATCGTATTGACGAGTCCCGGTGTATCCACCGCTTCCAATGATTTGGGTTGAAGATGGCGGGTTGAAACGATGGTTCCGCTCAGGCCTTGAACCAGTCCCATCTGATGGTCGGTCATGGTTTCCATGCCTGCCATGGCCGATGCGATCGCACCTATCATAAAGAGCGTCTGAATCAACAGCTGAATCAAAGGGAACGCTTTCATTGCAGACTCCTGCCGCCGATATTGAACTTTTTACGGTGTTGTCTGAATTCGGGCTGCTGACGAACCCATCAAGGTTGGATGGTTCATCATATAAAAAAAATCCATACCGCCGTCAAGGATGAATAACCAGGTTGTCCAATGAAAACAGCATTTTTTCAAAGCCATCCCGGATTCAGGAAAATTGAGGGAAATATTTACTGCCCGTCCACGAATGAAAGATTTCGTGTGAGTTCAAGGCGGTCAGCAGATTTGAACCGCAGGCATAGCGGGCTATGTTGAGGATTCAAATCTGGTATCCAACGCCGAAATCACGTGAAAGATCCATTCGTGTCTATTTTACAAGAAACAAGCTTAGCCAGGGAACATAGGTAATGACGACCAGAACACCCAACAGCAGAAGCAGGTAGGGCAATGACGCCCGGTACAGCAGAGTCACCGGCTTTTCGAATTTCAAGCTGGAGATGAACAGATTGATTCCCACCGGGGGTGTGGAGTACCCAATTTCCAGATTCACCAGAAAGATGACGCACAGGTGGATGGGATCCACCCCGTAAGACAGGGCGATGGGTATGATGATGGGCACCACGATGACGATGGCTGAAAAAATATCCATGATGCAGCCCACGGCCAGCAGGAACAGGTTCAATCCGCCAAGAAAAAGCAGCTTGCTGTCGGTCAATGCGGTCAGAAAAGCAAGGATCCGATTGGGAATCTGTTCGTCCACCAGAAATCCGGTAAACCCTAAAGCGACGCCCAGAATGATGATGATGGAACCGGACAGTACCGCACTTTCAACAATAATCGCCGGCAGGGCCTTGAAAAAGGAGATCTCTTTCAAGACGAAACACTCCACCCCGACGACGTATAACAGCACAACGGCGGAAACCTCCGCGATGGTGACAAACCCGCCATAAACGCCGACCAGGATAATGACGATCACCGGCCAGTCCCAGATTCCGCTTAAGAAGGTGGATTTCACCTGTTGGAAGGAAATGCCGTGCGGGCCTTCCCGTCGGCCGGCGGCGAGCTGTTTGAAAAAAGCGTAAGCGCACAGCACAACGATCAGAAAGATGCCCGGAACCAGTGCGGCCTTGAAGATTCGGCCAATATCCACCTGGGCAACGACGCCGTATAAAATGACGGGCAGACTCGGCGGGAAAAGCAGCCCCAGGCTTCCGGAGGTGGTCAGCAGACCCAGGGTGAAGCGTTCACCGTATCCTTTGTTTCGCATCACCGGATAGAGAATGCTGCCTATGGCTACAATGGTCACCCCGCTGGCTCCTGTCAGGGCGGTGAAAAAGGCGCATGAACACAGGGCCGCCATGGCCAGTCCACCGGGCAGCCATCCCATGAGTGCTTCCACGAAATTCATGATCCGGTGGGGCGCCCCCGTCTCCGTAAGCAGGCAACCCACAAAGGTAAACAGCGGAAATGCCACGAGGACCGGCATGGCTCCCAGTCGGTTCATCTCGATCAGAATCATCTGGAAGGCCAACAGGTCATGATCCATAAAATAGAGGCAGGCAATGGACAACGCGGCGATAACCGTAAATACCGGCGTTTCCAGAAGCGCCAGGATCAGAATGACAATAATGGCAAGGGTCAGCGGACTCATCGGACCGTCTTGGGCCGTTGGGACGCGGCACCCGTTGGTCCGGTCGCAAACCGAACCAGGTAGCGAAACGCAGCCACGCTGAAAAAGAAGGGAAAGATGATCGACAGCCAGCCCAAGGCGCCGAACATGGCAGTTTCATTTTTGACGAATTCAAGGGAGGTGCATAAAAGGATTCCCATCACCACAGTGCCAAAAAGATTCACCGCCACGGCAGCCCACTGCCGGATGCGGTTTCCACAATAGCGCAGCGCCACTTCCAGGCGGATGTGCCGCTGCTGCTTCAGCGCCAGGGATGCGCCCAGCAGGGCCAGCCAGAGAACCAGATTGGGGCCTGCCTCAAAGATTTTATGGGACGGCAGATGAAAGAAGTTGCGCGAAAGAATATTGAAAATGATAAAAAAAACCAGCAGTGAAAAGCAGAGGACGATAACGCATTTTTCAATAAGCGCCAGGGCATCATCCAGCCGTTTGAGGGTGTGGATCATAAGCCAAAAAGATGAACGTCGACCGTCGGACGTCCAACGTCCAAGGGTGATTTATGAATCGATTTCAATGCCTTTATTCAAAATGGGTTGACGCCTTCGTTCAATTTCCTTTGGCCCGGTATTCGGCGAGCAATCCGCGAATCTGATCGAACAGTTCCTGCGAGTAAAGCGACGGAATGCTCATCTCGTAATTCTTTTGGGCACTTCGTTTGAATGAAGCGATCTGTACCGGGGTGGGCGGGATCAGCTCAATCCCCGCCTCGCTAAGAACCTTAACGGCCTCGGCGTTGTCCTTGCGGGTCAACTGGACCAGTTTTGCCGAGTATTGCCTGACCAGCCGGCTGACGATTTCCCGGTTATCCGGGCTCAGCTCGTAAAAGGTGCGTTTGTTCATCAACAGAGCGCCGGTGGAGTTGACCATGGGAAAATCGAGCATGTACTTCGCCCTCGCGTACCACTGGAAGGCAACGGCTGCAAGGGGCGGAGAATAAAAGGAATCGATCATTCCCGTCTCCAGTCCGGTATTGACGTCAGCAAGCTGGAGGGGGTACCCCTGCACACCGAAGGCGTTCAGGAAATTTTCCGCCACCCGATCCCCTTTCCACACCCACATCCGGGTTTGCTGCAGGCGGTCCACACTGTCGATGGGCTGATTCGAAAAAAGGTAAACGAACCCGGCTTCGGCAAACCCCAGCAGGACATATCCCTTTTCTTCGAAGCGGGCGGCGAAGTTATCGAACATTTTTTCCTTGACGTAATCGATCTCTTCATAGCTGTCGAACAGCAGAGGTGCTTCGAGAACCCGTATCTCCGGCAGGACAAGCCCCAGCCCCACCCCTGAGAATCCGCCGGCATGCAGGCGGTTGACCCGCATTTTTCTCAGTACATCCACCTCGTCGCCGCTGACCCCGCCGGCATAGATTTTAATGGCCACATCACCGCCGGTTTCCGAGCCTACCGCATCGGCAAATTCATGCAGCGTAAGGGTCCACGTGCTGCCCTCTGGCATGACCACGGCAATTTTGATCTCAAAAGAAGCGGCCTGGATGATCGGGACGATAAAAATGAAGGCCATGAGGGCGAAGACCAAATAGCCAAGGGCACGTTGAATCGATTTTATTGGTTGCATTGGTTTTTTTGGTTGTTGGGTTAAAAATGCCAGAGTATCAGTCAAATCCCTGTCATTCAAACAATGTATCCACCGCCCCTAAATAAATACCTGCCCTGCGTTCGGCAATGGCATTGTAAAGCGCCATATCGTTATCGGCTGCAGGGTGGTCGATAATTCGCTGCATCAGATCGACAAACCCCTCCCGATCCTGTTGTTGCTGCAGGCAGAAACGGCCGTAAAAAAGATCCCCCAGCAGGTAGTCGTTCCCGGCGATCTGTTTCAACCGGTGGTAGTGGTCGAGGGCATTTTCCTGGCTACCGCCCATCATGGGGGGGCGGGAACCGAAATAAGCCAGCAGGAACAGATGCGCACCACCATGGTTATAAGCAGGATCCAGTTCGATCACCCGCTCCATGACTTTCCGGGCCACATGCGCCCGGGAGACGGCCCGGATGGAATCGAGATTGCGGTTGACCCAGGCCCCCAGGTTGAAGCCGTACCAGAACAGAGGAGCGGCATCGTCTTTGTCCATTTGCTCCAAATAAGGCGCGATGGTGGCAACCTTGGCAAAGGCCGGTCGCACACCGGGAACCCTTTTATCCAGAGCGTCCAGGGCGTACTCCATGCCCTTTTCGTAGGTGCGGTTGAGCTGGCCCTTCAGGGAAGCGATGTCCGGTTCGGCCGCGCCCTGGCTGGGGGGCACAAAGAGGGCCGTTTCCAGACGGGTTTCCACAAAACCAAACCCGTAGCTGCCATACAACCGTGATAACAGCGTGATCAACCGACGATCATCGGGACTGTTGGCCAGCATGGCCTCCAGCAGTTTGATGTGGGCCGGAATAGCCCTTTCCACCAGATCCAGATCACTGTCACGCTCAAAAGCCGTGATGCCGACGTCCACCATATCGGTCATCTGACGAACAATCAGCGTCCTGGGAGAACAGGCGACCATAATCGCCGCGATGACGGCCGTCAGGAAGGTTCGTTTAAATGTCATGGAAAATCGGCTTATGGGATTCGGTTTTTCGTAGGAGCGCCTTCCAATCGCGATCCAGGCACCTTGTTTGTTTATCACTTGTTCCGGTCACCGCTCACGGGCCACTGTTCACCGGTAAAATCATTTAGGTTCAGGCATCGCGGCGAGGTCCGGGGCCGGCAGGTTCTGCAGGTTCTCGGGAATCTTGCCCGTCGAGAAGACGCTGCTGACGATCTGGACCAGCCGGTAGATATGCCGCCGGATCTCCTCGGGGGACCGGCCCGGATAATTCTTAAAGGCCATGACCACACCGGTAATGGAGGCGTAAATGGCATGGGTCACCAGGCGGTTGTTCATACCGATCTCGGTCTGGTTGTTGACCCGCTCCAGGATGTCGAGAAAACGGCGCTGCATGGCATTGTAACGATCCAGGGCCTTGGGCTGAATTTGGCCGGTGATCATGAAATGGCCCATCATCTGGAACACCGATTCGTTTTTCAACATGTAGTCCACGCTGCCCAGGGCCAGTTCCTCCAGGGAGGTGTTGCCCTCTTTGACCTTCTCCTCAAACAGGTCCTCCACCACTTTCATGTGGCGCACCAGGGCCTCCACGAACACATCGTCACGGCTGGGAAAATAGCGGTAGATCGCGGCGGCCGATATACCGGCGCGTTTGGCGATGTCCCGCATGCCGATATTGTGGAAATCTTTTTGACTAAATAAGTCCATTGCGGCATCGATAATCAGGCTTTTTCGTGTTTCGCGTTCTTCTTTCCTTAATTTCTGAAATGTCGACATGGTTGGGCTCCTGCGAATTCAATTTGTCGTAGTATCTAAGACCTCGCCTGAAATAGGAACATGTTGGAAACCGAATCACTATGGATAGTTAAACTCATTAACGCAGTTAACTTGAATTAACAACTCTTTTCCAATTTGACGGGTTCTGTTAAAGAACACTCTGAAGGTGACAGGCAGACATCAATACTAATCCCCGGACCCCTTTCCACAATGCACATCGGAGGTGTTAAGTGAACAAATCCTTTCTGGCAATTGCTTTACTGCTTGTAGTAGCCTTAATCAGCCCGAGCCCGGTTTTTGCCGAGCCCATTGCCGATGCCGACGCATTATTCAACCAAGGCGGAGTGACGAATTTATTAAATGCAATTAGTTTTTATGAACGCTTTTTAGCCGAAAACCCGGATATTTTCGAAGCCAACTGGAAATGCGCCCGCGCCTGCCGGGAATATGGAGAGGCTGCAAAAAAAGGTCAAGTCGATGACTGGAAAAAAATCTGTGCCGAATATGGCAAGAAAGGGATGATATACGGAGCAAAGGCAAGAGAAATCGACCCCGGCCATCCAGCCGGCTATTACTATTTCGGATTGAGCGTGGGGATTTATTCCGACGGTACCGGTATCCTTACCGCACTGAAGGAAGGGCTGAAAGACAAAACCCAGATGAACTTCGAAAAGGTCTATGAACTGGATAAAATGTATGACGACGCAGGCAGTATTCTTGCGCTTGGCCGGTTCTGGGCGATTCTTCCCTGGCCGCTCTATGACAAAAAAAAGGCCTTGGCCTATTATCGTGAATTCCAGCAGACCGCATATTTCCAATCCAGTACTGAAGCCCGGGTTTATCTGTCGGAACTGTTGATCGGACTGGGTGGAAACAAGAATAATGCTGAGGCCACGGGGTTACTCAAACAAGTGGTTGAAAACGGTGAGCCATACTTTACCCAATGGGCTCAACGGTTGCTGGACAAGATTTAATAAATGGCAGAAAACTGAAAGCATCTTTCCGGTTTCACTGGAAATCCATGCCGCGGCCAGTCGGATCATTTGCCCTTATTGAGGCGTTAACCCATCATTTCCACTCACTTTTTTTTAATCAACCGGGCCACCGATTCGATATGGAAGGTGTGGGGAAACATATCCACCGGTTGGACTTCTTCAACCCCGTAAATGTCCTTGAGTTCCAGGATATCCCTGGCCATGGTGGCCGGGTTGCAGGAGACATAGACGATTTTCTCCGGCGCCAGCTTGAGCACCTGTTTGACAACCTCCTTGTGCATGCCCGCACGAGGGGGATCGATCACGAGGAGATCCGGAACCGTATTGATGGTTTCCAGCGTATTTTTGATGTCCCCGAGGATGAACCGACAATTGTCGATTCCGTTGGCGCGGCAGTTCTTACGGGCATCGGCCACGGCGCTTTCCACCAGTTCCAGGCCGATCACCTCGCCGGCCTGCCTGGCCAGGCAGATGGCGATGGTTCCGGTACCGCAATAAAGATCCAGCACGGTCTCATGTCCCTTGAGGGCGGCGTATCGACCGACGGTTTCGTATAGTTTTTGGGCCCCGCGGGTATTGGTCTGGAAAAAGGAGTTGGCCGAGATCTCGAACTCAAAGCCGGCGATCCGGTCCGTCAGCACCGGTTCACCGGCAAGATGGATTTCCCGCTCGCCAATGGCCACGCCCGCGTGCCTGGCGGTAATGTTATTGACCACGGACACGACCTTGGGGAACCTGGCCAGGATCATATCGGCCATCGGCATGACCGCGTCCCGGTCCTCGAAGGCCGTCACGATGTTCACCAGCCACTCGTCACGGGCCGCCGAGTGCCGCAGCATGAGAAACCGCCAGAAGCCTTCGTGGGTGCGAAGCCCGTAAACCGGACGATCCGACGCGCGCATACAGGTGCGCACGGCATCCAGGATCCGGTTACCGGTTTCCGGCTGCAGCAGGCACGCTTTCGTATCCAGCACCTTATGGAAAGTTCCCGGCACATGCAGCCCCAGGGCGAAGCCGACGTCCACGTCGGTGCCCATTTCCCGCGGCATCAGCCAGCGGCGGTCCGAACAGGAAAACTCCATTTTGTTGCGGTACCCGAAAATATCGTCGGACGCCAGTGTCGGGTGAACGGTCGTTCCGCCCATCAGGGCAATATGCTCCAACGATTCGGCAACATGGCGACGTTTCAATTCAATCTGGTGCGGGTAGGCGATGAACTGCCATTTGCAGCCGCCGCAAAATCCGCTGTAGGGACACGGTGGATTCACGCGCATGGGCGACGGCGTCAGCAGTTCCTGGACCACGGCTTCGGCATAGTTGCGCTTTTTTCTGATAATCCGGGCGGCTACCCGGTCGCCGGTGACAGTCTGATCGACGAAAACGGCAAAGCCGTCGATTTTGGCCAATCCCTTCCCCCCAAAGGCCACATCGATAATCTCACATTCAACGATCTGTTTTTTCTTAACGGTCATGATTAACCTTTTTTGGGTCTACACATATCTGTTTCAGTCAATTCAAGGACTTTTCGATTGGCACCCCACATCGTCCATGGCCGGGCTTTTGTCAAGGATCATAATGGCGGCCCCGTAAAAATCCAATATCTGCGTTATGTCTATCCTCCTTTTTTGCTTGCCCTGCCAATCGATTTTCTTTACTTTAGGGAAGCCTGACAAATTGTTAATTGATCCCCGTTCAGCAAAACAAAACCGTTCCGGACCATTCGTCCCTTTTTGTTTATTCGACCATTTTCAAGTTCCATTCAACCCCGAAAAGGACCTTGCCATGAAAAACACGGACTATGCGAAACCCCTCCAGGTCGATGGAAAAACAGTCACTTTCTTTGATTTCAACCAGTTTGCCGCGGATATGGGCACCTCAGTTGAAAAACTGCCCTTTTCCATCAAAATCCTGGTGGAGAACCTGCTGCGAAAGCTCGACGGGCGGGTGGTCACGGAAACGGACCTGACCCATATCGTCCGCTGGCAGAAAACCTATGCGGCGCCGGTGGAAATCCCCTATCATCCCGCGCGGGTGCTCATGCAGGACTTTACCGGTGTGCCGGCAGTGGTGGACCTGGCCGCCATGCGCGATGCGGTAAAGGCACTCGGCAAGGATCCCGCACGGGTCAATCCCCTGGTTCCCACGGAACTGATCGTGGATCATTCCATCCAGGTGGACTATTTTGGCACCGACGACGCCCTGGAAAAAAATGTGGCACTGGAATACAGCCGCAACAGCGAACGGTATGAACTGCTCAAGTGGGCCCAGAAAAGCTTTTCCAATTTCAAGGTCGTGCCCCCCAACTCGGGTATCTGCCACCAGGTGAACCTTGAAAATCTCGGCCGGGTGGTCATCACCCAGGATGAGAACGGCAATGCGGCCGCCTATCCGGACACCCTCGTGGGCACCGATTCGCACACGCCCATGATCAACGGCATCGGGGTGATGGGGTGGGGCGTGGGCGGCATTGAAGCTGAGGCCGTCATGCTGGGTCAGCCCTACTACATGTCCATTCCCGAAGTGATCGGCGTCAAGCTCACCGGCACCCTCCAAGCGGGCGTCACCGCCACGGACCTGGTTCTCACCATCACCGAGATGCTGAGAAAGGTGAATGTCGTTGAAAAATTCGTGGAATATTTCGGCCCCGGAATGAAAAGCCTGTCAGTGACCGACCGGGCCACCATTGCCAACATGACCCCGGAGTACGGGGCTACCCTTGGTTTTTTCCCGGTCGACGAGAAGACCCTTGACTATCTCGAACTGACCGGCAGGGGTGACCGCGCCCGACTGGTCGAGGCCTATTGCAAAGCCACCGGCATGTTCTACACCGGCGAAACGGATCCGGAATTCACCCAGGTGGTGGAGCTAGATCTGGCGACGGTCGTGCCATCCCTGGCCGGCCCCGCCCGTCCCCAGGACCGCATCTCCCTGCCTGCGCTCAAGAAGACGTTTGCCGACATCCTCGGTTGTGAATATGACCGGGATACCGAGATCAAGCGCATATCGGAATTCCACGATGAATCCGGATGCAAAACCGTGCGCGCCAGGCGCTGCCGCCCGGTGACCCAACGCCAGTTCGACATGGAACTCAACGGCCGGCCGATGAAAATCGGCGACGGTAACATCGTCATCGCCGCCATTACTTCATGCACCAACACATCCAATCCCCACGTGCTCATGGGAGCCGGCCTCATCGCTAAAAACGCCGTCGCCAGAGGCCTCAAGGTGCCGCCTTATGTAAAAACCTCCCTGGCACCGGGATCCAAAGTGGTCATGGATTATCTGGAGGCCGCCAGCCTGGTGCCCTACTTCGACGCCCTGGGGTTTCATCTGGCCGCTTTCGGCTGTACCACCTGTATCGGCAACAGCGGTCCACTGCATCCCGACATCGAGGCGGTCATCAGGAAAAACGATTTGAACGTGGCCGCCGTGCTTTCCGGCAACCGCAATTTCGAGGCCCGCATCCACCAGAATATCAAGTCGAATTTCCTGGCATCGCCTATGCTGGTAGTCATTTTTGCATTGGCCGGACGGGTGGATATCGACCTGACCCTGGAACCGGTGGGCATCGACCCCAACGGCGAGCCCGTTTACCTGGAGGATCTGTGGCCCTCCCACGACCAGATCGACAAACTGGCCAAAGCCCATGTCAAAAAGGAATTTTACGAAAAGGAATATGCGCGCATCTTCGACGGCGACCGCTTCTGGGAGGCCCTCGACATCGCCGAAAGCACTACCTTTGCCTGGAACGACGCATCCACCTATATCAAAAACCCGCCCTACTTCGACGGGTTCTCCCTGACTCCGCAGCCTCCGGGGGATATCACCGGCGCCCGTGTCTTTCTGCTGCTGGGAGACACGGTCACGACCGACCATATCTCGCCGGCCGGCGCCATTCCCCAAGATTATCCGGCCGGACAGTACCTGATCGAAAACGGTGTTGACCGCGACCAGTTCAACTCCTACGGGTCCCGCCGGGGCAACCATGAGGTGATGATGCGCGGCACCTTCGGCAACATCCGCATCAAAAACCAGCTGGTGGCGCCCAAGCAGGGCAGCTTAACCTTGAAATTCCCCGAAAAGAAGGAAATGTTCAACTACGACGCGGCCATGGCCTACGAAAAAGAAGGCACCCCGTTGATCGTACTGGGCGGCAAGGAATACGGCACCGGCTCCTCGCGGGACTGGGCCGCCAAGGGCACAACCCTGCTGGGCATCAAGGCTGTCATCGCCCAATCCTATGAACGCATCCACCGCAACAACCTGGTGGGCATGGGGGTGCTTCCCCTGGTGTTTGCCGATGGGGAAAGCGCCCAAAGCCTGGGGCTGGATGGCTCGGAAACGCTGACCATCTCCGGGCTCGACAACATGACTCCCCGAAAGCAGCTGGCCGTCAAGGCCGTCAGGGCTGATGGTAGCGCAATCAATTTTACCGTGACTTCCCGGTTAGATACCGAAGTGGACGTGGAATATTTTGAAAACGGCGGGATTCTGCCCTGCGTCATTCGCAAGATGATGGCGGATCTGAACGATTAGCCGACGGTTAAGGATCGGGCCGACTGACAGGAAGGCCACATTCAGGCTCGTCAGATGAGCCCGGCCTCTTTTTTAACCCTCAGCAGCCCCGGGCTCAAATTCAGGTGCATCAGGGTGGACCGGTAGCCCAGATCAAGAAACATTTTTTCCAGGAGATCAAAAAGAACCGGCCGGTCCGGCCATTTGAATAATTTTTCCTGCCGACGAAGGGACTCCCATTCCTTTTTCGCTTCCGGGGCGACCCCGAAAACTGCCGCCATAGCCCGGTCGCAGAGAAACATGGCGCAAACCACCGGCCGAACCGTCCACGTGCAGCCATGGCTGCCCAGATAGACGCATCGATGGCCTTCGTTCACCCGGTTCAAGACTGCCTCCAGCCGATCCAACTGCGCCGGTGGGGCGTGCAGCGCGTTAACCACGGTGTCGGCAAAAAAAGTGATGATACCGTCTTTGGAACAGCAGGCGCTGGTGCGGCTCAGGTAACAGGTCCGGTTGCACACATCACTGAAATACCGATCTAAAAAACGATCCACCGATTGCCTGAATTGCATGTAATCCCGAATGGTTTTGATTAATTCCATTCGTTTCATGCCACCGATTCGCGATAGTCCGAGCCTGACAATTTTCAGTGCTTCGAGTTGTTCCTGCTGGTATTCGTTCATTTTCAGGGTCTCGTTATCGGCGTTCATCCAGGCGGCGATATATTTGCCTTTTCGTGTTTAGGAGATAACCTGTTGATTGTCAATGCGATGCCCATTGTTCAGCGATAGCGGGCGACGTTCGGCGGTCTTTTTCCCTTGACGATTTTGACCATTTCCCGGATAAACGGATCTCAATACACGGCCACTACCACACAGGATCGAGCCAGCATGCCAGAGCATAACGGACCCTCCGGTCACCCCATGGATAAAATCGCTGAACAGTTCAAAACATCTGCCAAACCCGCGCCGGATCAGCCGCCATTGGAAACCCTCCGGTCCGTGGCATCGCCCGATGATCGTTTGGAACCTGCAGCAGAGGTCAACACACCTGAAATCGAATCGTCCCTACCCCCTCAAAGGATATTTGGTCCGCTATCCCTTTCACCGGAACAAATTGAAGCACCGTCGTTTTTCGTGGATAAAAAATTGTCCGTCGTGTGGATGGGACCCAGCGGCACAGATTCCTTTTCCCAGGCCCTGGCCCTGGAGTTAAAATCCACAACCACACATAATATCTTCGACCTGCTGCTCAGGCCGGCCATCAAGGATTCCATTGACGACTGGCAGGCGTTCTTTTCATTTGTCTATATCCTGTTGCGTCGTTCCACCGCCAAAGATACGTTTGACAGGGAAACCGTTTTTATCTCCAATGATCACATCCCCACCACCGACGACGAGACCGCCCTAAACGCAGTCATCCATCCGTTTCTGGTGGACAGCTGCATCATCGGACGAAATGACGAGGCCACCGATTCACCCCTGCGCATTTTCGGCATGGAATTCAAGGAAGGAACCCTCTTTCTGCTCCGGCAGGATCTATGGCATGCCGCCGTATCCGCCGACCTGGAAACGGATACTTCAGTCGGCGACATCGAATCCACGGACGAAAAAAAAGCAATCTGCGTACTGTCAGCACGGCTCCACGATTCTCACCGCATCGCCGACACCATGCTCCCCGAGATTTTCTTCAAATTGATGCATCGCATCGGGGATGAAGGCGATAGCGTTGTCAGATCCTTCGGCGGCAAACGGGCCGGCTGCAGCGGTGCGCAAATCGACTACCTGTTTACTAAAAACGCCGGAAGAAACCCCATCTTCAGCGCCATCTGCTGCGCGACCCGGATGAACAGACAGATGCGGGTCATGGAAGAAAAGCTCAAGGCTCAGGAGGGATGGGCGGATGAGATCCGCATGAATATGGGCATCAGTCACGGTACGGATGAAGTGACCACACCGGATCCGACCGGCTGCATGGAATCCATGGTCCCCGGCGGGACATTTGATCAGTCTTCCCGCCTGTCCGCCGTTGCCGGGAAGGGAGAAATCTGGATCACAAAAAATGCCGTTGCCCAACTGCCCAAAAAACTCATCGATCAGGTGGTGGTGGGTATTGATCGCCAGGGTCGTTTTTTCCGCAATTTTTTCACCCGGCTCTCAGACCTTCCCCAGGGTGCCCAGCATGGTCAATCCAGATCTGATCTGGGAACGTTGACCATCGCCCGCATCCTGACCATTGAAAAGCAAAGACCCGATCAGCCGATACATAGCGAGGTTTAACCATGTCGGAAAACAGCCCGTTAGTAAGGGTTCACGTCAATATTGAACTTTCCGCAGCCGCCCTCCAGGCAGTGGTGTCCCATTCAAAAAAGAAGGCCGGTGCAGATGAAAAGGGCCGGTACCGGGTTGACACCGCCGATGCACTGGCCGCCCTGATCTCCAGATTCCTTCGGGAAAAAGGCTTCGACGAGTTTGCCGAGGATGGGGATAATTATTGACGACGGCTTCACCAGCAGCTCGATTTCTACACTGCGCGGCATCCCTGCTCACTGTGTCGAAAAAAAACGCGCCTTCTCGCTTTGCATTGTCACCCATTAATCTTGATTGACATCTCCGCGTAGGCGGGAATCCAGTGTTATCATATACTTATAGATAGCGCTAAAGCTTCACTGCGTGTGCCCGCCTGCGCGGGAATGACACATCCGGGACTTTTTACGATTCTATCAATCTTGAATATTTTACGAAGCCTTCGACGATGGACGCAAAAGGGGAACGGCCGCTTTGTAAACGGTGAGGCTGCCGCCAATGACATACGCATGGAGGCCGGCAGGAACCAGGAAACTGTCCCCTTTTTTCACGGTCAGGCGCTCCCTCCGATCATTATATTCAATATGTCCTTCTCCGGCCGTACACAAGAGCATCTCCACATTCCTGATTGAAGGAGAGTGGTATGGCTGTCCGTTCGAGGGCCGAATGACGGTGAGTGAAAATTCCTCTGCCGGGCAATCGTAGACGGATTCAGCCGACCCCATCGGAAAGGGCTCGAGAATTTTGATTGACGTCTCCTCAAACCGGACAACGCTGAGCAATTCCGAGGCATCGACATGCTTGGGGGTCAACCCGCCCCGGAGAACATTGTCCGAATTGGCCATCAGTTCGATTCCCACACCGTCCAGGTAGGCATGGAGCTGACCGGCGGGCAGGAACATGGCCTGCCCGGGTTTAAGACAGATCAGGTTCAACAGCGCCGGAGACAAAATCCCCATATCGGCCGGATAGGCACGTGCCAGATTGACCATCCATTGGTACAGCGGCGATGCGTCCGCCACTGGTCCGGCTTTATCCAGGACCTCCCGGGCCGCGGCCTTCCGTTTTTCAGCGGAAAGTGTCATCATGGCTTCGAAAAAATTTCTGAGCCCTTTGCCCTGCCGTCTTTTCAGATCCTGGAATGCATTGTTGAGGGCGGTTGGGCATACCGGCGTCAACAGATCAACGGCCGCTGCTGCCGGCCGGAATCCGTTCAACCCCCAAAATGGGGTCAGGGCGCAGATGATTTCCGGTTTGTGGTTGTCATCCCGATAATTGCGGTCCGGCGCATCTACGGCCTTTCCTTCGCGATTTTCCCTTGAAAACCCTTCTACCGCCTGGCGCTTGCTGGGATGGGCCTGAATGGAGAGCGGCCGGGCGGCGGCTAATACCTTGAACAGGTACGGCAGGGCATTGCCGTAACGCATGCAGACATCCCGGCCGAGAATGCCGACGGACTGCCGATCGATCAGCTGCTGAAGCGGGATTTTTTGATCACCGGCAACCACCTTGGACGGGCCCTTGGGGTGGGTGCCCATCCACATTTCCGCCTGGGGTCCCGGAGCGGGGCTGGGCTGGCCCAGCAGATCGGCGATGGCGGTCCTCGATCCCCACTCATAGGGCTGGACAACGTTTTCGAGACGGTAAATGGGCATGCTCATTTCTTCCCGGCAAAGGGCTGTTTACTAACCGCTGGTGCCTTGATATAGATCTTCCGCGAATAAAAATTGACAACATATGCAATACCATGAACCTCAAGGTAAATGAAATCTTTTACAGTATCCAAGGCGAATCCGTGCATGCGGGTCTGCCCTGTGTATTTGTCCGTTTGACCGGCTGCAATCTGCGCTGCAGCTATTGCGACACCGAATATGCCTATGATGAAGGCACGACGATGACCGTGCCGCAAATTCTCGAAAAGGTAAAATATTTCGACTGCAGCCTGGTTGAAATTACCGGTGGGGAACCTCTGGTTCAGCAAGGCACATCCGTGCTGGTGGAAGATTTGCTCCAGGCGCGGTATCGGGTATTGATGGAAACCAACGGTTCCCTGGACATCGATCGGGTGAATCGCCGATGCAGCCGGATCATGGACATCAAATGCCCGTCCAGCGGGGAACACGCGAAGAACGATCCGGATAACCTGAAACGGCTGACCGCCCATGACCAGGTGAAATTCGTCATCGGTGACCATGATGATTTCCTTTTTGCCAGCCAAATGGCGTCCCTTCTGCCGGAATTCCTGGGCCCGGACCGTGTCCTCTTTTCGGCGGTATCCGGGCGATTATCGCCGGAGCGGCTGGCCCGATGGATGCTGGATGACCGGATCCAGGCCAGGTTGCAGGTGCAATTGCACAAAGTGATCTGGCCGGAGCGGGATCGAGGGGTTTAGCGGGAAACCGCAAAAAGAACGCTGGTCTTTCAACGGGATTAATATTGATGTATTCGTATAAAGTCGAAATACTCTCTTTATTGTCATCCCCGCGCAATGCGGGAATCTATATATTCTTTATAACCCTGGATTCCCGCCTTGCGCGGGAATGACCCATCTTGATACGTTTTTCGAATCCATCAATATTTATTCTATACTTTATGCAAATTAAGGAAACTAACCATGATTAATACAAAAAAAGCAGTGGTATTGTCCAGCGGCGGTCTCGACTCCACCACGGTGCTGGCCATGGCTAAAAGCCAGGGATACGAACTCTACAACCTCAGCTTTTCTTACGGCCAGCGCCACGATGTCGAGCTCCAGGCCGCCCAAAAAGTAGCCGCAGCCATGGGCGTGAAACGGCATCTGGTATCCCGGGTGGATCTGAAGCCGATCGGCGGATCGGCCCTTACCGATGACATCGCCGTACCCAAAAACCGCAGAGAGTCCGATATGGCTGAAGCGATCCCCGTCACCTATGTGCCGGCACGAAACACGATTTTCCTCTCCTACGCCCTCGCCTGGGCAGAGGTTCTCGGCGCCTGGGATATTTTCATCGGCGTAAACGCCATCGATTACAGTGGATACCCCGATTGCCGACCGGAATATATTCAGGCCTTTGAAACCATGGCCAATCTGGCCACCCAAACGGCCGTCGAGGGAAAGGGGCGCTTTCGCATCCACACGCCGCTGATCGACATGACCAAGGCCCAGATCATCCTTGCAGGAAACGCATTGGGTGTGGACTACGGGATTACCCACAGCTGCTATGATCCAACGCCTGAAGGGCTGGCCTGCGGCAGCTGCGATTCATGCATCCTGCGCAAAAACGGGTTCGCGGAAGCCGGCATTGCCGACCCGACCCGCTATGCACCCCGCTGATTTCGCACTGGCAGCACTCATCTTCAATCGCAATTTAATAAATCGAAAGGAACACCAAAAATGATTATCGGTTCGGTTATTGGACTGGCGCTGGCACTTCTGGTGGGATTGATCGGAGCTGAAAAAACGGAGCAGCCCAAACGGATCCTGACATTCAAGACACCGCTATCCCTGCTGTTCATCGTTGCCTGGACACTGCAGCCGGCCCGGAACCCCGGCTTTGCCGCAATGATTCTTACCGCCCTGGTGTTTTGCCTGGGCGGAGACGTCCTGCTGGCCCTGGGATCGCCCAAAACCTTCCTGTTGGGGCTGGTCAGTTTCCTACTGGGTCACGTGATGTACGCCGCCGCCTTTTTTACCCTTGGCCAGGTGGGACCGGCCATGGCCGCGGGCATGATCCTGTTTATGGCCGCCGGCGTCGTTGTCTGGCGCTGGCTGGAGCCCCACCTGGGCGATATGCAGACGCCGGTGCTTGCCTACATCGTCATCATCAGCACCATGGTCTGCGCCGCCGCCGGCCTAGCCGCCAATCCGGCAATCCCGTGCATCACGCGCGCCACGATCCTGATCGGCGCGGTCCTGTTTTACCTTTCGGATATTTTTGTTGCCCGGCAGCGCTTTGTGGTCAGTGCCCTGTTGAATCGGGCTGCGGGGTTGCCCCTGTATTATTCCGCCCAGTTCCTGCTGGCTTTTTCAGCGGCTTGGGTTCCTCTCTAAGCAGTCCTCCTTACTGTAGGAAATTGTGGGATATCACGATCGCTTGAACCCGCGTCACCAGCTTACCGGCAAACGCACAATCTGCTTAGCCTTGTTTTGGAACAGCAAATATCGATTGTCGCGCCCGAAGCGGAAAAGATCCCGCGTAATGGTCACATCCGACCGGCAGTATTCCAGAATCTTGGCCATCTTGCCCTCCTTCCACCAGCGCAGCGCATCCAGCCCGTCGGCCGTTTTACCGGCATCCAGCGTTACCCGTGCCAGATGGTCCAAAGAGAGTCGGTACCCCAGTTGGTCTTTCACCTTCTCCAGGATGTCCAGGGTGGGAATCTGCCGGAAATCGAGCTCGGTGTAGGCGGAAAGCACCCGATAATCAAAACGCTTGATGTTGAACCCGATCACCAGGTCCAGCTCCCGAAGATGGTCCAGCAGCATGGGAACCTGACCCTCGACGAACTCATAGTACTTATCCGACCGGGAATCGTAAAGCACGACACAACTTACCCGCATCCGCGCTGCATGGTGCCACCCCCCTACTTCCAGGGCAGACAGTTGGGTTTCAATATCCAATACACCGTAACGAATGGGCTTATCCGTTGGATTAAGAACCATCTCGGCTTGATCGGCCGCCTCCTCTTCCTCGACAACCGCCGGTTCGGGAAAAAAGTAGGGGGCGGCCGCCGCCGGGGTGGAAATCAGGGCCTTCAATAAAAAGATCGCCCCCGCCTTGTCGATGGGACGGTTTCCCGAACCGCATTTGGGAGAGTGGACACAACTGGGGCAGCCGGATTCACAGGGGCACCCGGATATGACCGAAAGGGTGGCATCCAGCAGCCCCTTGCCATCTGAATATGCCTGGGCGCAAAGCCCGGAACCGCCGGGCTGTCCATCATAAATAAAGATGCCGGCGCTTTCCAACTGGGGATGGAAGGGGGTGGATATCCCCCCCAGATCGTTCCGATCCGCCAGCACCAGGAGCGGGAAAACACCGATGGCCGCATGCTCGATGGCATGCAACCCGCCCATGAGGTGAATCCACGACTTTTCCGCCATGGCGGCAACTGCCTGCGGAACCGCAAACCAGATTCCCTGGGTTTCAAAAACCATAGGCGGCAGGTCGAGAGGTATCCGCTCTATCACCTTTCCCGTTCGGGTCTGAATACGGTCATAGCCGGTGACCTGCTCGGTGACCCGAAGGCGGCCGACAGCCATCACAGTCCCGTATACCGGCTGCTGATCTAAAACCTTCAGAACTTGCGTATCTTTGTGGGATCTCACCCGGGTGTGGAAGTTGACCCGGGACGCAACGACAAAGGCTTTACGGGTTTCCGGGTCCAGGGAGTCCACAATAAAGGGTTTCCCGCGGTGCAGGTAAACGGCACCGGGATGGGTCTCCCGGTAAACGCGGATTCCGTCGATTTCCCCCAACGGGGTCTTACCGGCAGCGTCGATGATCGCAAACCTGGAACCCGACCCTCGCAGATCCACATGCCGATGCGGATTTTTCATTGGCGAAAAACAAGTGGACCCGTCGGCGCTCAGATAAAGTTCACCGGAGGCGATCAACTGCATCAGACCGGATTTCATCGGTTCCGGTGTCAGCATGGGATCATTGATTTTCAACGGCAATTCTGCTGCGGCACAAATCAGATGCCGGGACATGATATCCGGATTGTGGGGATTGATCACGGCTGCTTCGGGCGGACGCATCACCAGCTGCTCCGGATGGCTGATAAAATAATGGTCCAGGGCATCTTCACCGGCTACCAGTACCACCGCCGATTCCTGTCCGCTGCGCCCCACCCTGCCCCCGCGCTGCCAGGTGGCCACAATGGATCCCGGGTACCCAACCAAAATGCAAAGATCCAGACTGCCGATATCGATGCCCAGTTCCAGGGCGCTGGTGGTGATCACCGCCAACAGTTCTCCGGAAGCGAGTTTGGACTCGATTTCGCGACGCTCTTCCGGCAAAAATCCGGCGCGATAGGCACTGATGCGATCGGCAAAGGCTCCGGAACTATTTTTGGCCCAGATCGCCAAAAGCTCCGCCAATTTGCGGGACTGCGTGTACACGATGGTGCGCAGCCCCCGATTAACAGCCGCCTTGAGCAGCATCAACGTTGCCGTCAGTGGCCCGTCCACCGGATCCATCAGGATCAGGTGACGCCGCCCGCTGCCGGCGGTGCTCTGCGTGACGGTTTCAACGCTTAATCCGGTCAATTGTTTGGCCAGCTCGTCAGGATTGGCCACGGTGGCCGACGTGAAAACGAAAGTGGGCGCGGCCCCATAATGGCCGCAGATTCTCCGCAGACGACGAAATACCTGGGCCATGTGCGAACCGAGGATTCCCCGGTACGTATGCACCTCATCCACCACCACGAACCGGAGTCGGGAGAGCAGGTCGGTCCACCGGTCGTGATAGGGCAACACGGAAAGATGAATCATTTCCGGGTTGGTCATCAGTATGTGCGGCGGGTTGTCGCGGATTTTCTTGCGCCGGTAGGCTGACGTATCGCCGTCGTATATATCCGCCCGAAGGTTGATGTCGGGCAGGAAGGTGGACATGCTGGTGATGGCTTTGAGTTGATCCTGGGCCAGGGCCTTCAGGGGATAGATGAACAGGGCACAGGCTGACGCATCCTCAATAACGGCCTCGAAGACCGGCAGCGTATAGGCCAGGGTCTTGCCGGAGGCGGTCTGGGTGGCGGCTACCGTATGGATGCCCGCGCGCACCCGGTCGATGGTTTGGGCCTGGTGGTCGTACAGGCGTTCGATTCCCATGGCCTCAAGCAGGCGGCCAATCGGCGCCGGCCAAGGCTTTCGGGGTTCCCCGAAGGTGGATTCACTTGGCGCAAACTCACGGTGATAGACCACCTGCCCGTCAAATGCGCGGGCAGCCTTGAGTGCGGTGATGTAATCATTGATCGGCGTGCTGTCAGTCATGCTTCGAAAACCACAATCTGACCACGGATCGCATCTTTAAGTTCATATTCACTTGAAAAACTGAAAAAATACGCTATAGTAACTATTTATTGGCTATTTGCGGCCTGCATCCGTTAATCTTAAGGCAGCGATTGACAACACCTCACCGAAAAAGGCCCCGACCTTTACCGGAAAGGGCTACTATCGCATGACATCATCTCCAATTTCAAGAGGAAGGCCATAACGTTGGACGACCCATTTTTACCCGGCCCGGGTTCCAGATTCCTGGGTAGTTTCCGCCTTTTTTCCGTTTCTCGTCGTTGTCATTTAAGCCACCGGAATCGTAATCATCTGCCCATCTGCGCCACTGGTTCAGGAGCCTGCGGATGATGGCGAACCAGTTTTTTCTCCTTATTATCCTGTTGATGCTCTCCGCTTTCTTTTCGTCGGCGGAAACCGCCCTTTTCTCCATCAGCCAGACCCGCGCCAGGCACATGGCCAAAGTGAACATTCGGTCTCATCAACTGATCAAACGGATGAAAGATGATCCCCATAAACTGCTGACCACCATCCTTATCGGCAACAATGTGGTCAATGTGGCTGCATCGGCAATCGCCACCTCCCTGACCATCAACATGTCCGCCAATTATGCCGTCGGCCTGTCCACCGGCGTCATGACGTTTCTGATCCTCGTGTTCGGCGAAGTGATTCCCAAATCCTTTGCCACCCGCAACAACATCCTCATCGCCAAGCTGACGATTTTCCCCATCTACTGGATGTCCATCCTTTTTTTTCCGATCATCATCTTTCTCAATTTTATTCCGCGCATTACCGGAAAGATGACCAAGACGCCCTCCGCCACCGAAGAGGAACTGATCACCTTTGTTGAAGTGGTCGAGGAGCAGGGAGAAATCAAGGAAGAAGAGCGGGAGATGATTCACAACGTTTTCGACCTGGACGACACCAGCGCGTCCGAGATCATGACCCCGCGGGCCGACATGTTCGTGGTGGATGCAGACGCTCCCCTCGATTTCAAGGCCATTGCCGAATCCGGTTTTACCCGTATTCCGGTAATCGAGGGTGACATCGACCACGTGGTGGGCATTTTAAATATCAAGGACATCTTCATGCACCAGGCAACATCGGAAACGCCGGTGAATGTCCGGGCCATTATGCGCCCGCCCTATTTCGTCCCGGAGAACAAAAAACTGGACCGGATGCTTCACCAGTTCAAGGCCCGCAAAAACCACATGGCCATCATTGTCGACGAATATGGCGGCGTCTCCGGCTTGATTACCATGGAAGACGCCCTTGAGGAGTTGGTGGGCGAGATCCGTGACGAAACTGACAAAGAGGAGCCCCACATCACCAGCAAAAAGCCCAAGGAGTGGATGGTGCTCGGCAAATCGGACATCGAGGAGGTCAACGAAAAGATCGGTATGAACATTCCCGAATCCAGGGAGTACGATACCTTTTCCGGATTCATCCTCGATAGAATCGGCCGGATTCCCGAGGAGGACGAAGAGTTCACCGTCAACGGCCATAACGTGGTGGTCATGGAGATGGACGGCAACCGGATCAAACGCTATCTGGTTCAGGCCCTCCCCCCTCCCGATAAAACATAAATGGCTACCCCGACGGTTCCTTCTAATGGACCGCCCCACGTGGGTCGCCTCGATTTCAGGTCCGCCCTTCAGTTCTACCTGATCGACTGTACCACCCTGCCCGGCAAGCTTATCGACATTCTGATCGTCTGCCTGAATCTCGCCGTCTGCGCCATTCTGGTGGTAGAGACCTATCCGGTCTCCCCTTCACTTGAAAAATTCATGTGGCAAGCGGAAATCATCATCGTTGCCATTTTTATCATCGAGTACATCGCCCGGCTGTATGGTTCCCGCGACCGGTTGAAGCAGATGCGCGATATTTACTCGATCATCGATCTGGCAGCAATCCTGCCGACACTGATTCTATTCCTGTTTTCCTTAAGGGGTGCCGAAGCGGAATTGGGGGCGGTCGGCGTATTCCGGGCGTTGAGGATTTTTCGAATCCTGCGGTTCTTTCGCTTCACGGCCGGCCCGGATTTCTTTTTCGGTCGCATCACCAACCAATTGCTTCGGGTGCTGCGCCTCTTCCTGACCATCGTCATCATTTTTTTTATTTCATCCATCCTCTTTTACGAAGTCGAGCATCCGGTCAACGCCGGCGTGTCCACCTTCACGGATGCCTTCTACTTCACGGTGGTGGCTTTGACCACCGTTGGTTTTGGCGACATCACCCCTCTTTCTGAAGGCGGAAAATGGGTGACTATTCTGATGATTCTGTCCGGTATAATTTTGATCCCCTGGCAAATCAGCCGCATCGTCAGGGAGTGGATCCGCTTTGCCCGCAAGCGGGATATCATCTGCCCCCAGTGCGGATTGCGCTACCACGATGATGACGCCTCCCACTGCAAATCATGCGGCCATGTGATTTATCAGGAATATGAAGGAAATTAGTGGGTTGATACGGGGAATAGCGGATTTAGCCCGAAGACGGACAGCTGACGTCCGGGGTCCGAGTACAAAGCATCGACGGTTGTAAACCGATACCTGTCGTCCTTTTCCGTCCTCGGTCTTCTCGCAGGGAGCCTATCCCAAACGGCATGGAAGGAAGCTACTTTACCCGCTCCACGTATTGCCCGGTGCGGGTGTCGATGCGGATTTTTTCTCCTTCGTTGACAAAGGGCGGTACCTGAACCACATGGCCAGTTTCCAGCGTGGCCGGTTTGGTGGACCCGGCGGCGGTATCCCCCTTGGCCCAGGGTTCCGCCTCGGTGATGGTCAATTCCACAAAGTTGGGAAGCGAAATCTCAAGGGCTTTTTTATCGAACATGAGGACGTTGCACACGGTATTTTCCTTGAGAAAGGCCTTGGCATCGCCCACTTGGTCCTCGGACAGGAACTCCTGTTCATAGTTGGACGAGTTCATGAAGCAGTAAGTGTTTCCATCGAAGTAGAGATACTCCATCTCCACCGCTTCCAGATTGGCCTCCTTGAATTTCTCACCGGATCGGTAGGTCTTGTCGAACTGCGAACCCGAGATCATGTTCTTTAACCGGCATTTGTAAAGGGCCTGCCCCTTTCCGGGCTTCACAAACTCGAATTGGACGATTACATAAGGATCGCCGTCAATCTCTATCTTCAGTCCTTTGCGTAGATCACTGCTCTCATACATATGGTTTTCAACCTCCCTTGGGATTCGATTAATAATTCGGTTAATTGGGTGTATGACGGCTTAGTTTTTTAACCGCCGGGTCAATTCGTATTGGTTCGATGTCCAACCACGGCCATGTTATCTGCCCGGCGCGTTTCCGTCACAAGAGCCTTGACCCGGGCCAGATCCTTTTTGAAACGGATGGGACGCCTGTTCTGGTCTACGGCATTGGTGCAGGTGCAGCTGTCCACCCCAAAGGGTCGAACCCGCCGAATGCCGTCGGCAACATTTTCCGGCGAAATGCCCCCGGCCAGAATCACCGGAATTCGGCACCGGGCTACCAGTTGGGCGGCCGTTGCCCAGTCGCAAATCAGCCCGGTAATGCCAACGAATCCGACCACCGGTTGATCGTCGTCGGCGGCACCCGACTCGCCCACGATTTCCGTGTCGGTCAGAAAATAATCGCTCTGCAGTTCCAGCCTGGCTGCCAGTTCCAGCACGGCATCACGGCTTGCTCCCGCCGTCTGCCCGATGGGGATGGAGCGCATGATTCGAATGCTTGGAAACCGTCGTTTTACCGCCGCCTGCAACTGAAGCACCGCATCAACCGAACTGCCTCCGTCCCCATCCAGCCGGTCGCAGAAATGAACAATATCCGGCCGGTAATAGTCCAACGTATCGAACACGGCATCGGGGTTTGAAAATAACGGGATCAGGCTGCTGACAGCCTCCAGCTTCCGTACCACGGCAACGGTTTCACGGACGACCGGGTCGTGTCGATCATCGCACGAAGTGATCACGCTGCCGATGTGATCCACTCCCAAACCGATCATGTCCCGGGCTTCATCAGGCGTCTGGATTTCATATATCTGAACGATGGTGTTTTGCATTATCGTGAGCAGTTCTGGATAGTTAAACATAAGTATCGTGTACCGCCGGTGGCCGTTTCTATCACATTCAAGGCCTCTGTGCAAATCGTATCACCAATCGCCAGCCGTTGGACGGAAAACGCATTTGTAAAGTTGGAAATGCCTTGCTGTCCCATGCAACCATTTTCCGCCAACCCGCTAAGGGCCCTGATACACGGGGGGGTCAGTCATGGGTAGCCGTATCGGACGCGATCAGGTCCAAATTCGGCCGAAGCATTTTGTAATATGTCCGGATACGGTCCACATACATGACGGCTTCATTTCCACGGGCGTAGCGATGGTCGAGCGTGCTGTAATATTTTTTCTGCTGCAGCAGCGGGAATACCGATCGGACGCCGTGCCAGCTGTTTTCCGGCTTGCCTAACCGCCGGGCAAGGATTCTTGCGTCCTGCAGGTGGCCAAATCCAATATTGTAGGCAGCCAAGGCCATGAGGGTGCGGTCAGGCTCGGGCACCGCCTTGCCCACCAGGCGGTGCAGACGGGCCAGATAACGGGTACCGGCAAAAATCGACGACTCGACATCCATTCGGTTATCCAGATCCATGGATGCCGCCGTGTCGCGGGTAAGCATCATAATCCCGCGAACGCCGGTATAGCTTTCTGCCTTAGGGTTCCAATGCGACTCTTGATAGGCCAGGGCAGCAACCAGTTTCCAGTCCAGTTTGAATTTTTTGGCCGCGGCCTCGAAATAGGGGCGATATTTGGGAAGCCGGACTTTGATTCGCCGGCGGTACCGGGCCAGATCGACGTAATCGAATGATTCCAAATGGCTATAATAATGCTCAATGAGCCCCTTGATGGTTTCCCGGGTCTCTTTCCGGTCGAACCAGGTGAATAAAGCCTGTTTCAATCGGCGGTTGCGCTGATCTGTGGCCCACGTCAGTTTCTGGGGATGTCCCAGGGTCAGCATAATTTTCAGTTCCGGATAATAGTGGTGGTTCATGGACAGGATGTTGGAATCCACAACCGTAAGCGGCAGGGAACGGTTCCACACCATCTGAAGCAGATCTTCGTCACTGTATGCGGTCAGGATCTGCCAGCTGACGCCAGGATAGTTGCGGCGTAATTCCTCCAGATATTCGATGCGGGCGCTGCTGCCGGTCGTCCAGAGGGTGTATGCCTCGAGTGCTTTCCGGTTTTGGATTTCCGGCCCCCCGCGACGCCCGACCACCTGCTGTTCTACCTCCAGATACCCCGGGCCCAACGAAAGCAAACGGGCCGACTGGCTGCCAAAAGGAACGCCGGGGGCGATGATATCCCCTTTGCCAGCCCTGAGTGCGGCAATCATTTCGACTTCCTCCTCAATGATCTCTACGCGGAGGCTAACTCCCAGATAATCGGCAAAGGCCTTTGCCAGATCGTGCTCAAATCCGGCCGGACCATGGGGGCCTTCATAATAGCATGCGGAATTGTTGCGGGTAATCAGCACCAGTTCTCCCCGGGACAGCAGTGCTTCAAGATCATTTTGGGTCAGAGGAGAATTGCATCCCGAAATCACTAGAAACCCGCACAGTCCAACCAGACAACCCCAGATTTTTTGCAGCTTGCCATCACGCATATTCAGCCAAACCGTTTCATGGTTTACATCTGACTTCCAGTGAGTCTGGTGGTTTCACGTATTTGATCGACGAGAGGGTGTCGTGGTGATTTATAGTCGGAGATGTCGGATTTTTCAACCCGGACCCTACCTTCGTATTTGCCGGTCCAACCGACAGACGTTTCCAGATGACCAAACAGCCACCGATTTGTTCCCCGCCCCCCATGAGAATTGCGAAGCAGAAGGGCCCGGTTGCCTTTTTCAATTGATAATGGTATGACCCCCCAAATCTGTCAATCTGTTGAATTATAGGATATTTGCAATGTTTTAGCCTGGAGACCGCTCATGATTGTCATCATCGATTTCGGATCCCAATTTAACCAGCTCATCGCCCGGCGGGTGCGTGAATGTCGCGTCTACTGCCAGATCGAACCACCGACCGTCACCGCGGAACAGATTCGATCCTGGTCACCCGAAGGCATCATCCTTTCCGGAGGACCGGCCAGCATATATGAAAAGAACAGCCCTCGGGTGGACGCCGGCATTTTCGACCTTGGCATTCCTGTGCTGGGCATCTGCTACGGCATGCATTTCATGGTGGACACCCTGGGGGGGAAAGTCAAAAAGGCCGATAAACGGGAATACGGTTTTGCCTCCCTGACCGCTGGGCAGCAAAAAGGGCTTTTTGCCGGCATCGGCAATGAAACGGTGACTTGGATGAGCCACGGTGATTCCATCGACGCCCTGCCTGAAGGCTTCTCCATCATCGCTTCAACAGCCAACACCAAAGTGGCCGCAATGGCCAACACACGCAAAAAATTCTTCGGCGTTCAGTTTCATCCGGAGGTGGAGCATACCGCCAAAGGACGAAAGATGATTCACAACTTTCTTTTTGACATCTGTGGCTGCAAACCATCGTGGACCATGAAATCATTTGCCCGGGACACCATCGGACAGATCCAGGAAACGGTAGGCGATAAAAAAGTGATTCTCGGCCTTTCCGGTGGGGTGGACTCGTCGGTCACGGCTCTTTTGATTCACCGGGCGATCGGCAAGAACTTGACCTGCATCTTCGTGGACAACGGCCTGCTGCGGCAAAACGAGGCGGCCCAGTTGAAAGAAAAACTCAAAAGCCACCTGGACATCAACATCCGCTTCGTTAACGCCGCCTCCCGTTTTATCAAGGCCCTCGCCCATGTGACCGACCCGGAACGGAAACGTAAAATCATCGGCAAAGAGTTCATGGATGTGTTCGAAGCTGAAGCCTTGAAAATCGCAGATGCGGATTTTCTGGCCCAGGGTACGCTCTACCCGGATATCATCGAATCTCAATCGGCCTTCGGCGGTCCCACGGCGGTGATCAAATCCCACCACAATGTGGGTGGGCTTCCTAAAAAGATGAAGCTCAAACTGGTGGAGCCCTTAAAGTATCTGTTTAAAGATGAAGTGCGCAAGCTGGGAAAGACGTTGGGGTTGGACGACGAATTGGTCTGGCGACAGCCATTTCCCGGACCGGGGCTGGCTATCCGGGTTATCGGAGAGATCACCAGGAAACGTCTGGATATCCTGAGGGAAGTGGATACGGTACTCCAGGAAGAGATTCGCCAGGCCGGATACTACCGTAAACTCTGGCAGTCCTTTGCCGTTTTGCTGCCCATAAAGAGCGTCGGTATCATGGGCGACGGCCGCACCTATGAAAACATCGTTGCTATTCGGGCGGTCACCAGCAAGGATGCCATGACCGCAGACTGGGCCAAGCTCCCCCACCGGCTGCTGGGAAAAATTTCCAACCGGATCATCAATGAAGTACGGGGCGTCAACCGCGTCGTATACGACATCAGTTCCAAACCACCAAGCACCATCGAATGGGAATAGCGAAACGATGAAAGAAAAAGACGATACCGCCCGGTTCACCATCCGCGACGGAGAAGCGGAGCCTGATTCCATCTATATTTCGGATGCGGAGAATTTGCGTATCGAGAAGCTGAGCACCCGTGTCACGCTGGTGGCCGTACTCATCCCCTGCCTGCTGGTGGTTGTTTTGGCTATCGCCTATTTGGATATTAAAAACCGGGTCATCAACACGCAAAATTCCGGCTCCATGGGTGTCCAGAATCTATCTAAAGATCTGGAATCCAGGTTCTCCAACCTCTCTCTCAAACAGGCAAAAATCGAGGAGCAGCTTGCCCAGAACACCAAAGCCCTGGAAACCGCCACCGCCGCCCTGCAGATCAACCTGAAAAAAACCACCTCCGAATTCAAGCGAATCACTGACGGCAAGCCGGACCGGACGGAAATCACCACCGTCGTCACCAAAACAGAATCGTCCGTCGCCGCCCTGAAAAAAGAGATGGCCGATCTGAACATGGCCTTCAGCAAGTTTGACGAGGAACTGGCCGCCCAGATTCTGCTTATGGCAGAGGGTCTGAAAAAGGATCAGGGCCGGCTGGCAGAGATCGAAAAGAAAGCCCAGCAACTAGACGCTGAAAAGTTGGGCAAAGCGTCCCTGGATCTGGCCCTGGGCCTTGAGCGGTTGGGTCTTCAGGAAATGGTCAAGGATAGAATTCGTGAAATTGAGAAAAAACTGGCCGAAGTGAACAAGCAGATGGATGCATTGAATCAACGACTGAACGCACAGGTGCAGAAAGCACCTCCGTCACCGTCGGCAATCGCATCCCCGACGACGCCTGCGGCCCCGTCCGATGCCAAATCCAGTCCCCCCTCTATTGTGGAACAGACGATTAATTGACATAGAGCGGACGTTGGCTACCTGGTTTTATATTTTGAAAAATATTTAATTTTCTCTCTCCCCTGACTTTCGCGTAGCATCCTCCGCACTGCGTATTTTCTATCGCCAAAGCGAAGTCGCTTATCGGCACACCCCCATGGCCACCATCTTTTCCTCAATGCGCTGGATGTCCACCGGCAGGTCTACCTCGGGAGAATCATAGGGCGTAACCACCACCCGAATAGGGTAGCCGTGCTCCATGGCCCGAAGCTGTTCAAGCTTTTCGATCTCTTCCAGCCGTCCGGGTGAAAGCGCCCGAAAGCACTCCAGAAATTCTTGCGTATAGGCATAAACACCCAGATGTTTGTAGGTTTTGTAACTGTCTGACCCGTCCCTACCGTGGGGAATGGTTGCCCTGGAAAAGTAGAGCGCATCACCGTTATTGTCGAAGGTGACCTTGACATCTTTCGGATCCGTGATCTCGCGCGGGTCTACGATAGCAAAGGCCAGGGTGCTCATCTTTACCGACGGGTCATCGTAAAAGGGTTTTACCACGGCGTCAAAGCATCGGGGATCCACCAGGGGCTGGTCGCCCTGGATATTCACCACCACGTCCCTCCCATCCAGACCGAGTTGTTCAGCGGCTTCGGCCACCCGATCGGTGCCGGAGCGGCATGTGGACGACGTCATGACGACGTTGCCGCCAAAACGGGTAACCGCCTCCCGGATCCGGGGGTCATCGGTTGCCACGTGCACGGATTTTATGCATTTGGCCTGCATGGCCCGTTCACAGACCCATTGGATCATCGGCTTGCCGCAGATGTTGGCCAGCGGTTTACCATCAAATCGAGTGGAACTGTAGCGCGAGGGGATGATCACCACAACCCGCATTTATATATCCTTTTTCAGTTCACCGGTAATATCGACAATTTTTAAAAATACCGTCGAAAGCATTAATCCATAATGATGACCGAATTTACCAAAGCTCAAAAATGGGCTGGAAGGGAGCGTTGGGAATGGGTTTTATTTGTCCCATCCTCCGATGAGATGCAGGTGGAGATGAAAGATCACCTGTCCGCCGCCTTTCTCCACATTGAAAAGAAGCTTATACCCGGAGGCATCGACTTTCTCCCTTATGGCCATCTGTCTGGCGGTCATGATCATTTCAGCCAGAATGCCGTTGTCCGCTTCGGTAAGATCGTTGACGCTGCGAATATGCCGTTTGGGAACGATCAACAGATGGACGGGGGCGTGGGGGTTGATGTCACGGAAAATCACCAGGTTCTCGTTCTCGTACAAAAAATCGGTTCCCATCTGACCGTTTGAAATCTTACAAAAAAGGCAATCTTTTTCCATGGTGGGCGTCTCCTGTTGGCGCTTACATCGCCTGTCATGACAAGCAATGAAAAAATGGAGTGGCTGGAAAACGAATTTAAAAATGTCTGTTCCTACCGGTTCTGCAGCAAGCTTGTCAAGCAGACATTTACGGCCGGGAATTCACCTGTCCGTCCCCGGGTAGCCGTCCGGCGAATGTGATTAAAATCACTGAAATTCTTTATTTAAGTTTTAAAAGGGGCTGCCGATATGAACTTACAGCAACGTCAGCTGCCGGCCGTGACCAGAAAAATGCCACGGGCAGAATTTCCGAATCTGAAATGAGGCATATTATTACTTCATACCCATGCAAAGTGAATTGAAGCATACCCAGCCATGAACATCTTGATTGCAGACGACGACCCGGTCACCTTAAGCCTATTGTCATCACGCCTTGGCGCATGGGGCCATACGGTGCATCAGGCTGCCGAGGGTAGCGCGGCCTGGGAAATCATTCGCCGCACGCCCATCGAGATTGTCGTCAGCGATTGGATGATGCCTGGACTGGACGGCCTTCAATTGTGCCGCCGTATCCGCGAATGGCATGAACCCGGCTATATCTACGTGATCCTGATCAGCGCCCAGGACTCTAAAGCGGATATCGTCCGCGGGCTGGAAAGCGGCGTTGACGACTATATCACCAAGCCTATTGACATGGACGCGTTGCACGCCCGGATTGAAATTGGCGCGCGAATCGTCAACCTGGAGCGCAGGCTCAACCGCAAAATCGAGATCATCACCGCCAACCACTACCAGACCATCCGCATGTTCTCCCGGATGATGGAAGTCATTGACGATGAACTGGGTGGGCACTGCCGCCGAACAGCCAACCTGGCCGTTCAGATGGCCGGTCGGCATCCCGGCGTGGGTGACGCGGAAATTCCCATCATCGAGACGGCCGCTTTGCTCCACGACATCGGCATGGTGGGCATTCCCAAGTCCATCCTGAACAAACGACGCACGGAAATGGTCAATAACGAACGGCAGCTGTACCAATCCCACGCCGCCACGGGTGCACGCATCATCGGTGAAATTGAGATCATGAAGCCGGCAGCCCTTCTGGTGCGGATGCACCATGAACAGTACAATGGCAAGGGGTTCCCCGATGGGATTGGCGGTGATGAAATCCCCATCGGGGCGCAGCTCATATCGGCGGCCTCCATTTATGACAACATGATCCACAAGGGCAAAATCACTCTCGACAGGATCGCGGAGAATCTGCAGCGGATCAGGGGCTACCAGTTGTCGCCGGCAGTGGTGGAATTGTTGCTTGAAATTAATGTGGCGCAGCAATATGACCTGGCACGAAAAATGGAGGAGGAATGGGAACTCAATGATTTACAGCCAGGCATGGTGATAGCGGCCAACGTACGCATGAAAACCGGAGCCTTTGTCATGGCTGCCGATACCGAATTGGACGACCACAGTATCGACAAACTCAAACATTACCATAATATCGGCGCCATCACCAACAAGGTGCTGATTCGCAAATCTTCCATGAGGAGCTAAATGGATCTTGCAACCATCATCGGCCTGGTCAGTGGAAGCGTACTGATTCTGGTCTCCATCGTCATTGGCGGCAGCGCCCTGGTCTTCATTAATATCCCCGGCCTGTTGATCGTCGTCGGCGGGACCTTGGCAGCCACCTTCATAAAGTTTACGATGTCCGATGTCATCGGCTCCATCAGCGTGGCCATGAAAGCCTTTCTGGTGAAAATGGAAGCGCCGGAAAACATCATTAAAGAGATGGTGGACTTTACCCGCATTGCCAAAAAAGAAGGGCTGATCGCGTTGGAGAAGGAGAATCCATCGGATCCCTTTTCCGTTAAAGCGCTGAGGTACCTGTCTGACGGTTATGACGAAGGATTGATCGCCGATATGCTCCACAAGGATATCCGCCTGATGGGGCAGCGTCATACCACCGGCCAGAATGTGTTTAAAGGGATGGGCGATTCAGCTCCGGCATTCGGTATGGTCGGGACGCTCATCGGCCTCGTCCAGATGCTTTCCTCCATGTCGGACCCGTCCAGCATCGGGCCATCCATGGCTGTCGCGCTGCTGACGACCTTGTATGGTGCGGTCATCGCCAACCTCATCGCCCTCCCCATAGCCGATAAACTGGCATTGAGAAGTGAGCAGGAGCGTTTGAACAAAAGCATCATCGTCGAGGCGGCCATTGCCATCAACAGGGGCGTTTCCCCCATGGTGCTGGAAGAATCCCTCAAGATCTTCCTCTCTCCCAAAGAGCGGCAGCAGTCGGAAACCGAAAACAAGAACGCCGAATAGCAGGTAAACAATGAGTAACGATATCCAGGAATGCCCCCCATGTGTTAAAGGCGCCCCCATGTGGATGTGCACATTCGGCGATCTGATGAGCCTGCTGCTCTGTTTTTTCGTGCTGCTGCTGTCCTTTTCCGAAATTGATCGCCAGAAATACAAGGTAGTGGCCGGATCCATGGAAAAAGCGTTTGGCATGCAACGGCAAAAAAATGTTTCCGAATCTCCGCGCCATGGTTTGAAAATGATCGCCAAGGATTTCGACCAACAGGCTATTGCCACGCGGGTAAAAGAATTTATTGGTCGAGAACTGGAAGAGAACTTTGACGAGCTCTATGGAAAAATTGAAGACGACATCGAAATCGAAGCTAAGAAAGACCAGGTGGTCATCCGCATGATGGGAGAAAGCACTTTCGACTCGGGAAAGGCAGAAATCAAGCCCGAACTCAAACCGTTGATCCTGCGAATCGGCCAGATTCTGACAAGGGAAACCACCGGCGACATCATCATTGCCGGCCATACCGATGATGTGCCAGTCAGGGGCGGCCCCTTTCAATCCAATCTCAAACTGTCCATCGCCCGGGCCGCCAGTGTCGCCCAGTTTCTGCTTGACCAGACTGCAATCGACCCCAAGCGTTTATCCACAATGGGCTTCGGGGAATACCGACCCATTGCAGATAACCACATTGAACAGGGCCGACGCAAAAACCGCCGGGTGGAAATCATCGTCGGCACCATTCCCCGTCGCGAAGGAATGACGAATTACGAGAGTAATCCCTTGCCGCAATAATCCGTTTTCCTGCCTCAAGGATGTCTACGGGAATTGATTGAGAATAAATTGGGGTCGGAATGGGGATCTGAAACCCTCTTGGGTATCAACTTACATCCAGGTCCATATGCAGCCGTTGATGACCATGCGGAAAGACGGATGGATAGAGAAACCGATTGTTGCTGCTTATAGACTTAACGGTTTCGTTTGGATTAGCAGCAGAATGGTCTATCCGAGAAAATCCACCAGGGTGGGTTGAATGACCTGGGCGGCGGTTGCCAGCAGGACTTCGTAGGCAGTCTGCTGAACCTGCATATCAATGGCCGTCTGGGTGATGTCGGCGTCTTCCACACCTGACCGCATGGTTTCCACTGCATTGCTAAAACTGCTCCAATAATCATTGGTGGCCTCCAGGCGTTTGTAATCGGAGGCGAGGCCGCTTCTGGCTATCTGAATGCGGTCCCCAATCCGCTCTAACGGGTCAACAGCAGCCTGAATAGCCACCGGATCATCGGCGGTCAACGCCGCCTCCAGGTCGTCGAGCACCTGAAACAGGTTATCACCTCCCTCGATGAACATCTGGCTCCCGTCTGCTTCCAGTTCAACCGTAATCCCCTCCCCGATCATGACCCGATGGGAACCGGCATCGCCACTGTAGGCATAGGTAGCCGAATCAAAGGCCGGGGTGTCGGTCAGGTTGCCGGAGAAGAGGTAATTTTTTCCGTACTTGCTGTTGGCCAGGCCAATCGTCTGATCGCGGATATCCTTGACAGCTTCGGCAAGGGCGGTTTTATCCTCTGTCCCCGGGTATGACGCAATGCCCTTGGCCTCGCGCAGGAAATCATGGATCTGCCCCAAAATGGTCTCCGTGTATTTCACACGGGTCTGCGAATCGGTGATGTTTTCCTGATATTGATCGATGGTGTTGAGGGTGCTCCGGTAGCCGAGAACCTTTCCGATGCCAATGTGATCATCGGAAGGTCGGTTGATCCGTTTCCCGGATGCCAGCTTCAGTTGGGTATTCATCAACTGGGTGCTTTGCTTCGCGAGGTTGGCCTTTATGTTGTCTGCCATAATTTTGGCACTGATTCTCATCGGTTCCTCCTGCCGTCGGTTATATCATATCTATGAGGGTTTGGAGCATCTGATCAACGGTACTGACGAGTTTGGCAGCGGCCGTATAAGCACTCTGGAACTGGACCATATTGACCATCTCTTCATCCATAGAGACGCCCGACACCTCCTCACGGTAGGTGGACAACTGCAGGGACACCATGGATTGATGATCGGTATTTACCTTAGCCTGGGAGACGTTTCTTCCCACATCGCTGACCAGTGAATCGTAAAAATCATCGAAGGTCGCCGTTCCGCCGGACATGGACAGGCTGTTCTGGAGTTCACTGATGGCGATGGCATTGCCGTTGCCGCCGGGTACCCCTTCGGTATTCAGGGCAGCCGCCAGTAAGTTCGAATTATTGACGATATCCGTATTGACGGCGATATCCGACGCATCCGTACCGGTAAAAAAGTCTATGCCGGTGTCATCCGGCGGTGCCTCCAAGGTAAGACCGCTGCTGTGAAGCGTGTTGACTGCGGTGATCATGGTCAGGGCCATATCGTCCAACCGGGTCAGATAATCGGGTATGACGGTATCCCGCGCCTCGATCCATCCTTTTAATTTTCCGTCTGAAATATCACTGGTGATATTTTGAAGGGTTCCGCTGCTGCTCTGCCAGAACACATCATTAAACCCGTTGGCATTCAAGCCGGTGGTCAAATCCCAGGAATTGACACGATCGACCAGGGTGTGACCGTTGGCCGTAACGACCGTTAAATATCCGTCGGCATCCTCGAAACTATTGACGTTAATGAGATTGGAGAGCTCCTTGAGCTTGAGATCCCGCTGATCTCTGAATTCATTGGCACTGTGATCATTTCCGGCTTCGATTTCAGCGACCTTCAGGTTGAGTTCGGCAATTTCCCGGGTCAACGTGTTGATGTCGCCCACTGCACCATTGATGCTGGTGTCGCTGTCTTTCTGGACCTGATTGAGATCCCGGGTCAATTTATTGAACACGTCGGTCATGTTCTGGCTCTCTCCAATCAGGGTCACCCGCTCCGTATACCCGGACGGGTTGTTGGAAAGCTGCTGCCAGGCACCCCAGAACTGACTCATGGCATTGTTCAGGCCATATCCGGAGACTTCATCGAACATCAGTTCAGCCTTTTCCAGGGTTTCTCCCTGTGCCTGCCAGCGGCCTTCCTTGGAGGCGGCATCGGCAAGCTGGGCATTGATAAACCGGTCATAGATCCGCTGAATGGTCCGGTTGGCCCGAACGCCGGTGCTCAATGTGCCCCCCTCGTACCGTACCGGTTCATTCTGCTCCATATTGAGCCGTTGGCGGGAATAGCCTTCGGTGTTCACATTGGCGATGTTATTGGCCGTGATGTCCAAGGCCTTTTGCTGAGTGATAAGTGCGGTCTTGGCGACGTTCAACATGCCGTATACGATGTTTGCCATGGCTTGGGCCTCTGCTATTGACTATGGGTGTTCAAACGGTTCCACAAATGAACCGTCCCCCAGCAGACGGATAACCGACCGCAGATTGACGGGTTCCTGGTTTTTGATAAACCGAGCTGTCTTCAATGAGATTGGTCAGCAGTTTCAACGAACCTTTGATCAGTTTCAGATTGTGGCTGATCAGCAGCTGGTTGCGCCTGTTCTTGTCACGCACATCGTCGATGATAGATCGCAAGCGACTGGCACGGGACATCAGTTTTTCCCTGACTGGCGGTTTGACGAACCCGGCCAGTTGCCTGACCGTCATTAATTTGCCGTCTGTCGCGTATGCTTCCGATAGTTGGCCAACCAGCGTTTTTCTTTTTTCTTCAAGCTGCTGGAGGTTAACAACCAGAGATTCCTTTTCATACTGAACCCGGTCGAAAGGTTCCTTTCTTGAAAGGGAAATAGACGTTTCCTCATCGACCATGACTTTTTGCATGCTCTGGTAACAGGCCGTCTCTTCATCCAATAGGGTCAGCAGTTCGAGTATCTTCGCATTCATGGTATTGTCCTGTGGGTTGGGGTCATGCCTTGGTGTCGATGTGTTTCAATACGTAGTTATTTTCCAGGGTCTCGTTGATCATGTTCACTGCAATCCGATGGCCTTTGACGCGGTATGTCCCTTCTTCGAGTTGACGTTTCAATTGCATTACCCGATCTTCTCGGATTTCAGGCAATAAGTGCACAAGCTCTGCCGCTGCTTTGAATTCTCGGCCTCTTTCCGTCAGGCTGACGATATCCCTTCCCGTTGTTTTTCGCTGCACACCGGTCGTCGCTTCCGCTGTCGGGTGCGGCAGTTCCTCAGCGGACCGATCCGGTGTGGGCGGGGAGGGCAAGGGGCCTTTTTCGGGAATTTCCATTCAAGATCTCCTGGTAAGCACTGATCTCATTTTCCATGGTCAGCGACCATGGTCCGGTTTCCCTTATTATCGGCACCTTACGGCGATGGCTTTAGCTTTTCGATTCCTCGGATTTTCATACCCATCCGTTGCTGATATTATTTTGTTCCTTTGAGCTGGTTGAAAATCATTCGTGAAATTCCGATGCCGCCGTTTTGCGCCATCTCCCCGGCGATTTGTTCATCCATCATGCCGGTAAAAATCTCTTCAGCCATGGATGGGGGGAACAATGTGGATTCAGGCACCGTTGCCCGCATTTCACGAATCATGAAATTGAGCAGAAGGGACTCGAACTGTTCGCTGGCCTTTTCGATATCGGCATCTGAATGACCGTCGCGCCGCGTTCCCGACTCAGCAGTAGAAAGGGTTTTGTCAACACTCGACGACCGAAGCTGAAAAATGGTGGAATTCGTGTCCATCAGGTTAAAATCCGTCATCAAATCACCTCCAGATCCGCCTGAAGGGCGCCCGCCGCCTTGATGGCCTGGAAAATGGCAATCAGGTCTCTGGGGGTGACCCCCAAGGCATTGAGGGCATGGACCACTTCGCCGATACTCACCCCAGTTGGGACCACCACCAGTTGATTGGCATCTTCCTGTACGTTGACCTGGGTATTGGGCAAGGCTGCCGTCTGTCCGTTGGAAAAAGGAAGCGGCTGGGAGACATCTGTGTTCTCTTTGACAACGATGCTCAAATTTCCATGGGCAATAGCGATGGTTGAGATGCGCACCTGCTCTCCCATGACCACCGTACCGGTCCGTTCGTTGATCACCACCTTGGCGTCATTGTCCGGCTCCACCTCAAGCGTGCTCAGCGAAGCCACCAAGGGGACCGTATTGCCCAGGTAGCGTTCCGGGATGGTTATTTCAATGGTGCCGGCATCCTGGGCACGGGCAACCGGCTCAGCGAATCGGGCATTGATCGTATCAACCACCCGCGCTGCCGTGTTGAAATCGGGAGTGTGCAGGCTGAACAGCAAACTTTCGCGATCCCTGAAATCATTGGGAACCTCCCGTTCGATGATGGCTCCGGACAACACCCGACCCACGGTGGGAAAATTCTTTACCACCGTAGAGGCCGCCCCGCCGGCACCAAAGCCACCTGTATTCACCGGACCCTGCGCCACCGCATAAACCTTGCCGTCAACACCTTTGAGGGGCGTGAGCATAAGCGTGCCGCCCTGAAGGTTGTCGGCGTCACCGATGGAACTGACCAGCACGTCGATGCGGTTTCCCCGTTTGGCAAAGGGTGGGAAGTTGGCCGTCACCATGACCGCAGCGACATTTTTCACCTGGATATCCTTCCGGTCGAGGGTCACCCCCATTTTCTCCAACATGGAGGCCATGGATTGAACCGTAAAGGTGGCTTTTTTGCCGTCCCCGGTTCCGTCTAACCCCACTACGAGGCCATAGCCCACCAACTGGTTCATGCGAACCCCGTTGATTTCGGCGATATCCTTGAGCCTGACCGCATCGGCAGCGTTATGCCACCCCAATCCGATGACAATGACCATGCCAATTATGACTGTGCGTATCCTTTTCATGGGGTCCTTCATTCCTCGGGTTTAAAAGGGCCATACCTTCATGACGATATTGGTCAGCCAGCCGGGTTTTTGCCGGTCGTTGACCACACCGGTACCGCTGTATGAAATCCTGGCATCGGCAACATAGGTGGAAAGCACCTGATTGTCTGCACTGATATCGCGGGGCCGCACCACACCCGAGAGTTGGATGATCTGGTTTTCGCTGTTGATCAACACCTCCCGGGACCCGGTGACGACCAGGTTGCCGTTGGGCAGCACCTGCGTCACCAAGGCGGTGATATAGGCATTCAGGTCGCCACTCCGTTTGGTGGTTCCATTGCCTTTAAAATCACTTTCCACGCCGCCGGCAACTTTGGAGAAGGGATTGAAGAACGGTTGATCGGCAGGAAACCGTTTTTCCATATTGAAAAAAGCATCCACGCTCGCACTCAAGGAAGAAGAGCGGTCCGTCGCCGTGCTGGCTTTGTTGGTGGCCGCCGACGATTCAGCGATTTTAATGGTGACGATGTCCCCTACGGCTCGGGCCTTCTGATCGGCAAACATGGAGATCAAAGGTGCGTCATCCTGCCACAAAGATCCCTCCGTGTGCGATTCAGGAAGGGTCGCCGACGCGGACGGTGAAGCTGCCGGTGGATTGATTTCATAACTGGGTGCCTTGGATTGAAGCGATCGGCCCGTTCCGGAAAAACTGTTGGCGCAGCCCGCCAAACCGATCCCCAAAATACAAATGATCACCCATGACCTAAATCTGCCTGCCAGGTAAGTTCTGCATCGACCGTTCATTTTGTACCTCGATAGCGTCCACCCGGAAAGGGTTGATTGGGGTTCAGACCACGGCCGCAGCGTTTTCGTAACTGCAGGCCGGGCTGGGCCGCAAAATGCCATTTCTGAATAACGCCCGCTAAAAGTCCACTGCTACCGCACCCGGTCCGGTCACCCGGGCGGTGATGATGCGATTGGAATCCGTATTCATCACCCTTACCATCTCCCCTTTGCACCCCTGTTGTTTGACCACTCCGGTGGCGGTAATGATCATTGGGCCGGTATTGGCGACAATCTTTACGATGTCGCCCCTTCTGACCAGAGGCGGTGAGGCAACCATGTTCGCTTGAAGCACGGTTTGGGGATAGATCATCCGCGTGGTTCGATTTCCCAGGACATCTTCGATACGGCTGACGGTATCCGAGGACAGACCCGACAGGTCGCGGCGTTCGAGAGACAGATCAGCCAGTTCGATAACCGCATACTTTCCCAGGGGCCGGACCACCGTGACCACATCCGCCATGACGGAAATGGTCGCATTCACCCAGACCTTACGCACCGGTTCCCCGTCTACAAAAAGATGCAGCGCCAAAATCGTCTGGCCCAGATAATCTTCGTTGCGAGACGGCAGGATCTGGTAGGTCAGTTTCCCCACAGGCAGCTGAAGGGTTTCATCCAAGTTGATGTCGCTGATGGTCACATCTTCGTTTTTCCACGGCATCCGGCTGCGGATCGCCATTTCGACCGCACGCTGGATACGTTGGGTGGGCAACGTGGCTGCCTGACGGGTAATCCTCACATCCTGGGGGCCTTTAAAAAGAATCGATGTCGTGTCTATACCGGCTTGTTTGAGACGGATGCGAATATAGTCGATACTCACGAACCGGGTCTGACCGGGCTGGGGGGCCCTGGCCACAACGATTGCCCCCAACGTCTCCAACCGGCCGTTTGAAGTGCCGGTCAACGTGGCGATGTCCGACAGGCGAACCGAATCCTGCTCGACCAGGACCGCCGCGTTGAGGGCGAGGCAGGTGCCGTCCGATGAAAAAGCTGGCGGTGAAAGCAGACACACGGCAACCATGAAAATAAGGCATACACCTAGTTTTCTCATATTGTCGGATCGTTGACTTCGGTGTGTCATCATCGAAGCTACCTTCTCAGGTTGGTTGCGGTCTGAAGCATGTCATCGGAGGCCTGAATGGTCTTGCTGTTGGTTTCATAGGCTCGTTGGGCCACGATCATGTTGACCATCTCATCTACCACGCTCACGTTGGACATTTCCAAATACCCTTGCGCAATGGTGCCGTAGCTGTCCTCACCCGGTGTCCCTGTGGTGGCATCTCCCGAGGAAGCGGACGGGATGTAAAGATTCCTGCCGATACTCCTCAACCCCGCCGGATTCACAAAGTTGGCCAGTTCAATATTGCCGATTTCCGATGGTTGATTTTCTCCTGCCAACAGGACCGATACCGTACCGTCAGTCCCGATGGAAACGGAAATCGCATCCGTCGGAATGGTGATTTCCGGTTCCATGGGAAACCCGTCCGATGTTACCAACCGGCCGTCGCTGTCCAGCTTGAATGTGCCCGCCCGGGAATACCCGATTTCTCCGTTGGGCTGGATCACCTGAAAAAAGCCGCCACCTTCGATGGCCATGTCCAATTGATTCTGGGTGTGGTTGAATTCTCCCTGGGTGAACATCTTCTGGGTGGCGGCGGGGCGTACGCCGTGGCCCACCTGGATTCCGGTGGGTACCTGGGTATCTGCAGAAGATGACACCCCCGGCGATCGGAGCGTCTGGTAAAGCAGATCCTGGAAATCGGCCCGGCTTTTCTTGAATCCGGAGGTGCCGACATTGGCCAGGTTGTTTGAAATCACATCGATGTTCAATGTCTGAGCCTGCATTCCTGTGGCTGCGGACCATAGACTTCTGATCATGGTTTCCTCCTGTAGCGTTTCACCATTGGCATGGACCCTGTGGTGGAGACTCGATCGTCCACCGGTGCCGTGTCAGTTCATTATTTATATGCCTTTGCCCACATCATTAATGCTCTTGGATGTGGCTTCGTCAGCACTTTGGATCACCTTTTGATAGGCTTCAAAGGCCCGCGATGTTTCAATCATCTCGGTCATGGCCCGTACGGGGTTGACGTTTCCGGTTTCCAGATAACCCTGGCTCAAAGAGGTGTTCTCCGGGCGCTTTCCCGAAATTGAAGCATCCGATCCGACAAATCGACCGTTGCCGGCTTTTTTCAGCGTTTCGGTATTGGAAAAATCGGTTATTTGGAGTCGTCCGACTTCGTCCCCGTCCACGTACACGCCCCCCTCCATGTCGATTTCAACGGTCCCTTCCTCAAGGGAAATTTCACCGCCTTCGCCCATCACCGGATAGCCGTCCGATGTGACCAGCACCCCATCGGCATTCAGCGAAAAGCTTCCCTGACGCGTATATTGGACACCGTCGGGCGTCTGGATGGAGAAAAAGCCATCTCCGTTAATGGCCACATCCAAGGGGTTGCCGGTCTGTCGAATCGCCCCCTGACTGAAATCGATGACGGTGGAAAAAGGCGGTGCATAGGGTGATAACGATTGAATCCCTTCTATAGATGTCTGAAATGTCTGGGATTCGATCTCTTCCGGGATCCTGAAGATGGATTGATCGCCTTTATAGCCGATGGTACTGATGTTGGCCACATTGTTGGCGAGCACCTCCAGTCGCAATTGCTGAACCAGAGCGCCGGCTGCGGCAAGGTACATTCCACCACTCATGGCGTTGACTCCTGATAGGTTGTATTGGGTTTGTCCATGTCTGAGACAGTATTACGCAAACTATGTGCCACAACCTGAACTTTCCGAATGGGCTCTATTTCAGGCCGATCAGGCGATTGTAGAATAGGGTTGACCGGCTGAAAAATAAAAAACCGGTAGGCAACAAATGCCTTACCGGTCTTTTTTTCCTTTTTTTCAAAAGCAACGCCAGTTCCGCGGTTATGCAGCATTCAGACGCATGACCAAGGAGACTTCCGCTTCGGGCAATTGCAACTGGCGGGCGATATTCGCGACGGCAATCCCGTCGTGGGCCATGGGCAGAATCTGGTCGTAGGACGAATGATGATGGGTCGAGGCAGGGTTCGCTTCGGCCTGCAATGCATCAATGGCATCGGTCATCGACGGTTTTCTGACAACCCCGCCCAGTTTTTGTCGTTCCTGCTCGAGGGTGCGAGCCAGTGCAGCCAGTAGGGAATCAGTTTTCTGGGCCATCAGGAACATGAGCGCCCGATGTTCGATATCGTGATCCCGGCTTGAGGAATTAAACAATGCGCTGTTCGATCCGTTCCCCTGTTCAGGGCTTTTCCGGGCAAGCCCCCGTTTCAGGATCCAGAATCCGATCAGCAGTACGATAACAACGACGCCCCAGAT
Source organism: uncultured Desulfosarcina sp. (assembly GCF_963664155.2). Lineage (GTDB taxonomy): Bacteria > Desulfobacterota > Desulfobacteria > Desulfobacterales > Desulfosarcinaceae > Desulfosarcina. The sequence continues at coordinate 793,403 of NZ_CAXXXH010000002.1, read as the reverse complement.
TTCATAGCTGGCATGTAACATGTTCACCTCTTTTTCTTCTTGTCGACACGGTCTCGCATGCCGATCGATGCGTGCGGTTTCGATCAATCCTCAAGCAATCCATCCCGGCGCAGTTTGCTTCTCAGATGAATGATGGCCTGTGCGTGGATCTGCGAAACACGGGATTCGGTAATATCCATGACCTTACCGATCTCCTTCATCGTTAATTCATCGGAATAATAAAGGGATACGACGAGCTTTTCCTTTTCCGGAAGCATGTCGATATTCTTGGCGATGGTAGACTTGATCTCTTTCATGGTGGTCATGGACAGCGCGTCATCAGCATCGCCATAAGCCAGAGAACTGGAAATCGTCGAAGCATCGTTTCGCGATCCTTGCCCGACCTCTTCGAAGCTGACGAAGGAAATGCTGGACATCCGCTTGACCTTATAAAACTGTTCCAGGTCCATGTTCATCTCGTCGGCCACCTCCTGGTCGGCGACTTCCCGACCCAACTTCTGCTCCAACTTCAGATAGGCCTTTTCCAGATCGCGGATCTTCCTTCGTGTGGTACGGCCCAGAAAATCGCGTGACCGCAGTTCACTCAACACGGCGCCCTTGATACGAAATACGGCGAAGGTGATAAATTTATTGTCCCGGGAGGGGTCGTAACGTTCAATGGCCTGAATCAATCCGATGATTCCCACATTGATCAGATCATCCACCTCGATGGTGGCCGGCAAATGAACCGCGATCCGGTTCACGATGCGCTTCACATAAGGAAGGTATTCGTTGATAATCTGATTTCGCAGCAAATGGCTGTCTTTACCGAAATTTTCTTCTCGCGATTGCGCCAGGTCCATGTCTTTGCTCCAGGTTTAGGAATTCTTCCGTTCTGCTTTTTGTCCATCCACCCTTCCATTGCCGGGAAAGGCCGATCTCCGCTACGCCGTTCAGGCAGGTTCGATTATGATAGTTACACTATTATCGAGACATTGATTTGTTGATGTCCGCATGGTTTACACGATATCCCGCCAGATCAGAGGCCGATTCTCCAGGCAGGGAATCATCGGCTGAGATCTGACCAGTTTATGGGCCAATTCGGCGAAGTTTCGACTCGCCTGGGTCATGGGGGCCAATTCACTGACGACTTTCTGTTTGCGGACACCGTCTTTCACCTTGTCGTCTGCCAGGACATTCCCGAAATATTCGATCGAGACATCCAGAAAACGATTGGCCACCAGACAGAGCTGCCGGCTCACCTCTTCGGCTTCTCTTGCATTTTTTGCCAGATTGACGATCAGCCGGAAATGCTTCTCCTGGTATTTGACCGAAAGGATTTTCATCAATGCATAGGCATCGGTAATGGACGTCGGTTCGGGGGTGACGACCACCATGATCTCATTGGCCGACGCATTGAAATAGAGTACGTTGGAGGAGATGCCGGCGGCCGTATCGATCAGCACGATGTCATAGTCGGACAACAGGGTATTGAGTTCATTAAATATCCCTATTTTCTGAGCAGATGTCAACTTGGTCAGTTCCTGAATTCCAGACGAAGCGGGCAGTATCTTTAAATTCCCCGGTCCACTGACGATGATTTCCGACAATTTTTTCCTGCCTTCGACCACGTGGGAAAGATTGTATTGGGGCGTCAGTCCCAACAGCACATCCAGATTTCCGAGGCCCAGGTCCGCATCGAAGATGAGCACCCTTTTGCCCGCCTTGCACAGGGTGTAGCCTAAATTGGCGACGATATTGGTTTTTCCAACGCCGCCTTTCCCGCTGGTAATGGCAATAACCCTGGCCTGTGACGGCTGCGCTTCACCCTTTTTCATCATCGAATGCCTCTGTCTTCTCATCTGGTTCAGGCTGATGATCTGTCCGGTCTTCTCAAAATTTGGCATTACGGTCTGTCTCCCCGATTATAAGGCACTCGCACGCTGAAAACCAAAAGAGCCATTCACCGATTTTCTGATCATGCTGATATCGCAGCATGCCCGGCACGGTTTGAATCCTTCGTCCATGGCTTGTTCAATGCTGTTGAACGCAGTAATATTCTCGGCGTTGATCCGTTTGACCGACTTGCAGGTGGGGTGGTGAAAAAGTTCGGAATTGCAGTTGGCCACATAGTGGACTGAATCGCTGTTGTCATCACTGCCAACAGAACCGGTTTTTATCTGTTCCCGTTTCCCGGAAAAAACGGTCACCCGTCCCCCCACGGGTTTACGATTCGGGGGAAACCCGCCCAGCCTATCGGCCGTCGATTCCTGCAATCCATCGAACAGATCCACCCCATCACCAAAGAAGGATGACGGTAGTCCGCTTTTCTTCAACAGATCCAAAACGACTCCCCCATTGATATGCTCATCCATATGGGTCAACAGTAAACGATTCACCCCCAAAGGTGAAAAGGAGTTGACAGTGGCCTCAAACACGTCGTCCCGGACGGTGGCACTGACCACCAGATGGATCTCATCCGGTTTGGCGGATCGGAGCAATGCGCAGATGTCATCCATCATGGATGGGTCCGTGCTGTTCATTCCCGGGGTATCGATCAACACCACATCGACATCCATAAGATCGGTTAAGGCCGACTGCAATTGCTCGGCGTCGTGGATGATGATGAGCGGCAGGTTCATGATTTGCGCAACACGTGCCAGCATGCCGTTTGCACCGATTCTGAATCGATCCAGGCTGATGAGTCCAATCCGTTTCTTTTCAACCACTCGGCAATGCCAGGCCAGTTTGGCCACCGTGGTCGTTTTTCCCACACCGCACGGCCCTGCCAGCGCAATGACTTTCTGTGCCGCCAAATCGCGGTAAAAGGGTTCGGCGATCAGACGGTTGTTATCCGAGTGCAACATTCGTTTTAACCGTGAACCCTCATCTGCCATAGGATTGCCCTTGGTCTCCAGGTCAGATTTTACCGCGTCCGGAATAAATCCCTGTTTTGGTATGGAATCCCATCCATCCAGCGGTGAATGCTTCTTTTTCGGGGCTGGCGGCTGATGCAAAAAGGGCCGATCTTTTAGGCTCAACGGCATAATTGTCTGAGGTGACGACGACAGGGAAACGCGATCCGTTTCCCCCTCGCTGTTCAGATGTTCGGACAACAGTCCGGAAAATTCATGGTTGTCCCGGGCATCATCGACCGGATAATCGGTGGCAGCGGTAATCTCGACACTTTTTTTCCTCAACGCACTGAAAAAACCGCCCGCCCGAATTTCTTTTGCCGACAGGATCACGGCATTGTCGCCAAACTCATGTTTAACCAGGCGAAGGGCTTCGGTCATATCGGCCGCTTCAAATCGCTTAATCTGCATCTGAGGCCTCCACGGTTCCCACTATTTGAATCTTGGCACTGCTGACGATCTCATCGTATGAAAGCACTGCCAAGCCTGGAATAAACCGGTCAGCCAGTTTTTTAAAATGGCTCCGGATCTGGGCTGAGCAGACGAGCAGGGGTTGAACACCCAATGATTTATAATCTTCCATCTTAACGGTCAGGTCGTCCATGATGGATTTTGCAAAAGCGGGGTCGATGGCCAGAAAAGCCCCCTGATCGGTCTGCTGAAGGGACTCGGCCACTTTTTTCTCGATGCGCTGATCCAAGGTAAGCACATGGAGCTTGCCATCGTCCGCCTGATAGGAACGGGTAATGGTACGGGCCAGTGCCTGACGGACATGTTCGGTCAGGATTTCCAGTTTCTTGGTGGCAGGGGTCCAATCCGCAAGGGTCTCCAGGATAGTCAGCAGATCCCGCACAGGCACCTGTTCCTGCAGAAGATTCTGGATCACCCGGACTACCCCTCCCAGGGACATGAGATTGGGGACCAGTTCCTCAACCACCTTGGGGTGACTGCCCTTGATGATGTCAAGCATTTTCTGGACTTCCTGCCGGCCCACCAGCTCGTGGGCATGTCGGCGGATCACATCCGAAAGATGCGTCGTCATGATCGTGGCCAGATCCACCACCGTAAACCCTTTTGCATTGGCGTCCTCACGGGCCGCGGGTTTGATCCAGAAGGCCTCCAGTCCGTAGGTAGGTTCCCGTGTGGCAATGCCGCTGATCTTCGCATCGGCGTTGCCCGAATTCATGGCCAGGAGATGGTTGATCATCATGTCGCCTTTGGCGACTTCGATACCCTTCAATAAAATGGAATAGGCTCCCGGTTTGAGTTTCATGTTGTCCTGGATGTGAATCGACGGGACCACGATGCCGATCTCCTGGGCAATCTGTCGCCGGATCGATTTGATACGTTCGAGCAGTTCACCATCCTGCTCCACATCCACCAGCGGGATCAGGCCATAACCGACCTCAAGGGCCAGCACATCAATGGGAGGCAAGGGTTTGAAGGCTTCCGGCGGTCTCTCTTCGTCCTTTTTTGTCTGCTGCAGGGCGAGCTCCCGGGCATCTTCCCGTTTGGCCCGCTGAGTCTGAAACACAAGGTAGGCCACCACTCCTGCCGTCGCAGATAAAATTAAAAACGGAAGGGTCGGCATTCCGGGGACCAGCCCGAAACCAAAAAGAATAACTGAAGCGACAACGAAAGCCCGGGGCTGAATCAGCAACTGGCTTCCGATTTCAAGCCCCATATTTTTTTCGGCACCGGCACGGCTCACCACGATACCTGCGGCGGTGGAAATAATCAGCGCAGGGATCTGGCTTACCAATCCGTCGCCAACGGTCAGCAGGGTGTAGGTCTGAGCGGCATCGACGAAGTTCATGTCTTTTTGGAAGACGCCAATGGCCAGACCGGCCAAAATATTGACAAAGGTGATGATAATACCGGCAATGGCATCGCCGCGCACAAACTTGTTGGCACCATCCATGGCGCCATAGTACTCCGCCTCACGGCTGATCTGCCCGCGACGCTCCCTGGCTTGGGTTTCATCGATGAGTCCGGCATTCAGGTCGGCATCGATGCTCATCTGCTTGCCGGGCATGGCGTCCAGGGTAAACCGGGCGGCTACTTCGGCGATTCTGCCGGCACCTTTGGTGATCACCATGAAGTTGATCACCACCAGGATGACAAAAACGATAAATCCGACAATGTAGTTGCCGCCAACCACAAAGTTGCCGAAAGCCATGATCACTTTCCCGGCAGCCTGCGTTCCTTCGTTTCCATGAAGGAGAATCATTCTCGTGGACGCTACGTTCAGGGACAGGCGGAACAGCGTGGACAGCAACAGCAGCGAAGGGAAGGAAGACAGATCCAGAGGCTTGAGGATGTACATGCCCACCAGAAGAATGATCAGCGACAACGTGATATTAAAGGAGAGAAACAGGTCTAGCAGCATCGCCGGAATGGGAATGACCATGACCATGAGAATGGACATGGCGGCAAACCCCATTAGGACATCGGAGTTATTGGCAACAAAGGCGAACCGGTCTAAATACTGTTTGCGTTCGGCAAGTTCCATGATGCGGTTTGGCGCTCCTTGATTACTGGAAAGTATCAATGCCTTGGAATTAGCACATTCCATGCCTATTCCATTTCTATCGAGGCTTTCTGCTGGTACGACGACCCGTTCGAATCGAACATTTTGTTTATATTATAAATTTTATCTTCTCAATTTTCTGGGGAACCGATCCAGCCTTCGAATTGAAGATTAAAACCGGCATGCGGTTCCATGAAGCGTCAATTTATTGTCCCGGGAAGACGGCGGTGTCGAGAGATGATGAAACGGAGTCTATATTTTGACGCCGGCAGGCGCCGTGAACCGGCATCAAGGGCGGATCAGCCGTTAACCAAGCCTTTAAGGCGAAAGACATAGGCAAGAATTTCCGCCACGGCACGGTACAGTTCTGCAGGAATGAAATCACCGATCTCCGTGGATTTGAACATGGTTCTGGCCAGCGGTTTATTCTCCACCAGCGGGATGTCATTTTCGATGGCCATGGCTTTAATTTTCTGGGCAATGAAACCGGCGCCCTTGGCCACGACGGTGGGTGCATGCATCCCCTCTTCATATTTCAATGCGATGGCCAGATGGGTGGGGTTGGTGATAACTACGGTGGCTTCCGGCACCGCCTCCATCATCCGCCGTCTGGCCATTTCACGCTGGACGGACCGGATCCTGGCCTTTACGGACGGATCACCTTCCCGTTGCTTATATTCATCCTTGACCTCCTGTTTGGTCATTTTCAAATCCTGCCGGTGTTGCCATTGAGTGTAGGCAAAATCAAGAACAGCCATGAGAAAAAGGACCATGCAGGCATAAAAACAGATCTGGAATGACACCTGACCGATAAAGCGGATAATATTGCCAATGCTCAATTGCATCAAACCGGGAATCTGATCCAGATAACGACGGATGACGAAATAAGCGACAACACTGATAATGACGAGCTTGATGATGGATTTGGCCAGTTCAACCAGCGACCGGAGGGAAACCAGCTTTTTGAGCCCGCTGATGGGATTCAGCTTGGCCAGATTGGGCGTCAGTTTTTCACCGGTAAAAAGAAACCCGAACTGAGCGACATTGCCAAAAACACCGGCGGTCATGACCACCAGCATCAGGGGAATCAGGACAACGACGCAATTGAGAAAGACTTCCCAAAACAGGGTATGCATGGTTTCGGGCATCATGTACAGGGTGCCGGCCCGTTGATACATCACACGCATCATCTCGGTCAGCCGCCCGAGCATCCAGGAGCCGGCAAAAAAAAGAACGCCGATACTTCCGGAGAGAATCAATACGGAAGGAATCTCCCGGCTTTGTGCCACATTGCCCTTTTCGCGGGCATCCGAAAGCTTCTTGCCGGTCGGTTGTTCGGTTTTGTCCTGACTCTGTTCACCGGCCATGAATCACCTGGCCGCTGCCATCAACCGTATCAGATCGAACAGCGTCACCTGATAAGACGAAAACAGATCGATCAGGTAAGCCGTCAGATACGGGGTAACGATCACCATAAAAACCAGTCCGATGACAATTTTCATCGGCATGGCCACGATGAAAATATTAATCTGGGGAACGGTTCTGGCTACCAGGCCAAGGGCGACGCTGACCATCAGCATGACCGCGATCAGGGGGGCGCCCACTTTAATGGCTACGACAAACATGTTCGTGGCCAACCGCATCATCATCCCTACCAGTTGCGGACTGATATGGATAGACAAGGGCGGAAGGATGGTATAGCTGTCCACCAGCGCTGAAAAGAACATATGGTGGGCGTTGATCGATAGAAAGACAAGCATTGCCGTCAAATTATAGAACTGCGCCAAAATCGGAATCTGGGCGCTGGTAGCGGGGTCCATCACATTGGCCACGGCAAATCCCATCTGATAACCGACGATCTGCCCGGCCAGCTGAATGCCGGTGAACAGCAGCTTCACCGAAAGCCCGATGGTCACGCCGATGGCGATTTCGGAAAACACGCCGATGACAAAAGCCATCAGGCTCAGATCCCTCACGCTAACCACCGCATCCACCACCGGGAGCAGCAGTATACTGACTGCAAAGGCAAGCCCGGCTTTGAAGACGACCGGGATGGTAGCGGTATCCAGAACCGGAGCACTGAAAACGATGGCGGCAACCCTGAGAAAAATCAGCATCACCCCGTAAAATGCATCCAGGGGGATATTAAGCGTCGCCATGGTTTTTGTCCGTGGTCATCGGATGTAGATGGGCAGGTTGATGAACAGGTTCTGGGTATAGCCGATGATGACCTTCAGCATCCAGGGGAAAAAAAACAGCAGCGCCAGCGCGACGCCCAACATCTTGGGTACAAATACCAGGGTCATTTCATTGATCTGGGTGGCCGCCTGGAACATGCTCACCAGCACGCCGGCGATGAGGCCCACCGCTAGCATGGGGGTGGCAAGAAAAATGGCCGTTTTGATGGCCTGCATAAAAAAACCGGTGATGAATTCAGGGGTCATGGGAAAACACTCCTTCAGGCAAAACTTTTTACCAGGGATCCGACGATCAGGTGCCATCCATCGGCAAGCACAAAAATCATCAGTTTGAAAGGCAGTGAAACCATAATAGGCGGCAGCATCATCATTCCCATGGACAGCAGAACGCTGGCCACCACCATATCAATGATCAAAAAGGGGACGTAAAGCATGAATCCGATCTGAAAAGCGGTCTTCAACTCGCTGATAATAAAAGAAGGAATCAATACGGTGGTGGGTACCTCGCCGATATTTGCCGGGCGCTGCATCTTGGCCACGTTAACCAGCAGGGCCAGATCCTTTTCCCGGGTCTGGGAAATCATGAATTTGCGGATGGGACCCAACGCCTTTTCCAGGGCCTGCGTCTGATTGATCTCCTTGGCGATAAGCGGTTGAAGGGCATCCTGATTCACCTGTTGCCAGACCGGGGCCATCACATAAAAAGTCAGAAAAAGCGACAGACCGATCACCACCTGGTTGGGCGGCAGCTGGTTGGTTCCCATGGCCTGGCGAAGCAGCGAGAAAACAATCGCAATGCGCGTAAAAGAAGTAAGCATGATCAGGATCGATGGCGCCAGGGAGAGCACCGTCATGAGAAGGAACAGCTGCATGACCACCGCCACCTGCCCCTGATCTGCCTCCTGGTCCAGACCGACGCTGATCAGCGGTGCCGGCGTCTGGCCCCAGGCGCTGCCTGCCATGGAGACAAAACCTATCAGCAGGATGACCAACAGGCCAAACCGGATCGCTATTTTTTTTCTCCGATCGCTATTGTAGACCTGCCGTCGATTGCCAAAGTTTCTCACAGGTCTTCCTTTCGCTTGAACCCGCTGCCTATTTTTTTTAATCGATCGGATAGCATCGGCCCGAAAGATCCCGACTCGCCAGGCGGCATCTCCTGCTGGACAATGTCTTCCTCAAGGGTGTCCAGCAGATTGATGCGATCACCGGAAATGCCCAACACCAAGACCTTTCCCGGTACGCGTACCAGGGAAATGGTTTTTTTGACGCCCATGTAATGGCTTTCCAGCACCTGTATTCGCTTCCCCCCGGCTGCGCCCGTTCGTTGGCTGGTCAGTTTCCTGACCCCGTACAAAAGGGCAAGGATCATGGCCAGCACCACCCCGAGCGAGGCGATCATTTTCAACCCGGCGGCAATCATGTCCGGTGTCCCGTTCATCCCAGTTTCTCCACCCGTTCGACGGGGCTGATCACTTCGGTAAGACGAATGCCGTATTTTTTATTCACCACCACCACATCACCCTTGGCAACCAACCGGTTGTTGGCCAGAATTTCAAGCGTGTCGCCGGCCTCCTTGGGAAGTTCGATGACAGACCCCTGGCCCAGTTTGAGTAGATCATTGATCAACATTTTCGTTCGCCCCAGTTCGATGGTGATTTCCAGGGGAATATCCAGCAACAGGTCCAGATTGTCTGTGCCGCCGGCATGCCCGCTGGCGCCGATGTTGGAAATCTCAAAAGATCCAGCCGTTCCTGATGGCTGCTCCGCTTGTTTTCCCCCGTTGGCTGTTCCGGACGGTGGATGATTCTTTCTTTCTGCCATCGTTTATCCCTTTCCCCGGTCCTGATCGATCACTTCGGTAATTTGAACGGCCTTGCTTCCTTTGACGACACCGGGCATCCCTAAATATTTGGGAACACGTTCAATGTTAATGACCACGTTGTTCTGAGGGCCGGTGTTCAATCGAAGAATGTCATCAACTTCAAAATTTAGAATATCCTCCACCGAATAGACGGTTTTTCCCAATTCCGCGACGATATTCACCTCGGTGCGTCCCAGCAGCTTGCGGATCTCGTCGCCAAAGGAACTGGCCCGGTCTTTTTCCCGAAGATAGCTGGAACTCAGCTGGTCCTTGATGGGTTCGAGCATCAGATATGGCAGACACAGGTGGATATTACCCGAAAAGCCTTCCGTACTGATCCCGAAGACAACGATGACCAGTTGATCGCTGGGGTTGACCAGATAAACGAACTCCGGTTTGGTCTCAATTTTCCGCAAGGCCAGACGAACGCGATAAGCGGCTTCCCATGCGGTTTCCAGATCTTTTAACACGGCCATGGCGATCCGCTGGAGCATCCGCCGTTCGATCATGGTGAATTCACGGATTTTTTCCATCGGTTTTCCCTCGCCACCGAACATGCAGTCAATCAGGGAGAAAACCAGGTTGGGTTCAAAGGCCAGGAGCGCAGAACCGATCAACGGTTCCATGCCGAAAATGATAAACCCGGTGGGATTGGAGAAAGCCTTGATGAACTCCCCGAATTTGACGGTCTCCCGTGAGACGGCCTTGACGGTAATGGTTCGTTGAAACAGGCTGGACAGGGATCCCTGGAACAGGTTGACGAACTTGTCGTAAACCTCTTCCAGCGCATCGAACTGCCCGCGCTGCATGATATTCTGGGCGGTCAGGTCATACGAGCGGACCTGGACGGCGACTTCCTGCTTTTCCTCGACGACATCGATCTCTCCGCTGTCCATTGCCGAAAGCAGGGCATCAATTTCCTCTTGTGACAGGATCTGGTCGGCCATGATCGATTCCTATTGAACGACGAACTCAGTAAAGTAAATGTTGGTTACACGGCCCTTGGTCATCAGGGAGTTGATTTTTTCCATCACTTGGTTCCGCAAGGCAATTTTCCCGTCGGTGGTACTGACATCATCATAGGTCTTGGTGGGCAGGATCATCAAAACGGCATCCCTCACCTGGGGCAGCCGGCTTTCAATGGTGGCCACCGACTCCGGATCGCTGAGTTCAAGGGCCATGGTGACCCGAAGATACCGCTTGCCTCCGTGGTCCGCCAGGTTCACGATCATGGTATCCAGAGAATACAGGGGGCCAATAACATTCTCCTCTTCTTCAACCGGCATCTCGGCAACCTTCGCCGGGTCCTGGGGTACCTGAGAAATCTTGTTCCAAAGGATGAAAAAACCTGCGCCTACCATCCCCATAAAGAGAACGGCTACCGAAATAATGATGATCAACACTGTTTTCGACATTCGTCACCCTCCGCCGAATGGTTTTAAAAAATTCGAAAATACAGAATGAAAAGTTAATAAAGAGGGGAAGTAGCATGTTGCATGCCACTTAATTTCAGAACTTTAAGGAATGGGTCGGAGGAATGAAATCCGGGTCCTTTGGGCCATTCACACCTGTTTTATGGGGCGGAAAAACTCAAAAGTCCTTAACGTTGAGGCGAAATCCCGGCGTGAAAATAAAGAGGGGGATTAAAAATCAATCGTAATAGTCCGCGGGAGTGTCAATAATCGCTGAAAAGAGTCAAGGGGTTGACAGAACGCGGCCGGCGGCCCGAAAGCGGGAAATCAACTCCGGTGAAAAAAAGGGCCTCCGGCTGTGAACAATGTTGACCAGGTCTATTGTTCACAGCCGGTTATTTTTTAAGAAGTTAGCGTTTGATATTCAGCAACTCGGCCAGGATCTCATCACTGGTGGTAATGACTTTGGAATTGGCCTGAAACGCCCGCTGGGTGGTGATCATCTCAACAAATTCCGTACCCAGGTCCACGTTGGACATCTCCAGGGTGCTGGGAGCGATGGAACCCATCCCTGCCGAATTGGGGGGGCCGATCAGGGCCTGGCCGGAGGCCAGAGACTCCGCATACAGATTGCTGCCCTGTTTGGCCAGGCCCGAATAGCTGGCAAAATCCGCCAGCGCGAGTTGGGCAAAGGGGATCATCGAGCCGTTGGAATAAATGCCGGTAAAATACCCGTCTTCATCGACAGCCACCGATTGCAGGCTTCCGGAAGGATATCCGTCCTGGCTCTGGGCGGTCTTGCTGGATTCGGAGCTGTACCCGGTAACGCTGCCATCGGATGCGCCGGCAGCGTCCAGATAGTTCCAGGTGATGGTCATCGGCGACGTTGCCGGATCGATGCCGGTCAACACGATGGTGGGATTCGCACCAGCAGGTGTGCTGGCGGCCGGGTCCAGGTTGCCGCTCGCGTCAAATACAATGGACCCGGAGGATACACTCGCAGCGAGGGGGTTGGCGTGACTCACGTTCACATCCCAGTCCCACCCCGCAAGGGTGCGCTCAAAAACGACATCCAGAACCGCTTCCGACCCAAGGGAGTCGAAGGTGGTGATGGAGCTGGTAAACGTATCCCCGACAGCAGCGTCGCTGTTCAGGTTCATTCCAAAAGAAATGTTCTGTGTGGGATTGGGTGCGCTGGTACCGTTGGGCAGGACGACATCACCAATACTGCCGACGGCCCCGGTCGTTGGATCGAGAGCGTAACCCTGGACGATAAAACCGTCCGGGGTGACCAGGTTCCCATCCTTATCCCACTCGAACTGCCCGGCTCGCGTGTAATAAGAGATTCCGTTGGTGGGGTCGTCAACCATGAAAAGCCCTGAACCGTTGATGGAAAGATCCGTGGCGCTATTGGTGTTTTCCAGGGAACCCGCCTGCCACTGGGGATTGACCCCATTTAATGTCACGCCGCGCCCGATCTGAAGATTGGTCTGGCTCAAGGATGCGCTGAAAATATTGGCAAAGGATACGCGTGATGCCTTGAACCCAGTGGTATCGACATTGGCGATGTTGTCGCCGATGACCGCCATGGCGCTGGTGTTGGCCTTCAATCCTGAAATACCTGAATACAATGAACCGATCATGGTTGCTCTCCTTTTCTGACGGTTTTGCTTATTGACTATTTTATAGGTTCCCGGTTTCCTCGATGCGGATCACGGATGAAATCGGAACTTCATGCTCATTGATCAATAGATTCGTGGCGCCGGTTTTATAATCGACGCCGGTGACGACACCGGTGGTGTAACTGTTGGAGCTGACGATAGCGCCATCGGCATCCATGGCCATGACGGTAAACGTGTAGGGGCCGTCGGCAACGGCCGCGCCATTTGAATCCCGTCCATCCCACGCCACCTGCTGTTCGCCCGCTTGTCGGGATCCCGCCTGGATATCCGATACGAATCCCCCGTAATTGTCATAGATCTGGATGTAAACGCTGTCCGCGTCGTTAGCCAGATCGAACCGGATCGGATCCGGGTTTCCGTTGTTGACGCCGAACATGCTGCCGGTAGCGGTAACCGTTTTACCGATGAATCCGGAAGACTGAATGTTGTTTAAGGTGGATTGATAGACTTCGAATCCACTCAGGGTGGCGTCTATGTTCTGAAGCTGCTCAAGGGAACTGAACTGAGCCAGCTGCGCGGTGAACTCGGTACTCTCCGATGGGTTCAACGGGTCCTGGTTCTTCAGTTGGGCCACCAGCAACGTCAGAAAATCGTTTTTCCCCATCACGCTGTTGTCCTGCGTTTGGGGAGTGCTGGCTTGACTGTAGACGTCGGATACACTCATGACCGTCATTGTCCTTCACCTCCGTGAAAAATATTGTCGTCGTGATGGTCACCCGCACGTGAATCAGGCGAAATAATTGACACCATCACGGTTGGGCGGATCATCATCGACGACATTGCCGCCTGCCCGATTCAACGCTTCCGGATCCTTTCCAGGCGACTGCCGCTGACCGTTCTGAGATGAATGGTGCTTAAACATCTGGGCGAATTGTTCGCGACTGTGTTGTTGATTCGCATCCGGATTAACCATGACCTCGAATTTGTCGATGGTCAATCCCTGGCTCTGTAGTTCCGTTTTCAAATGGTGCAGATGGGTTTCAATGATCTCCTTGACCATTGGCCGATCCGTCATGATGCGCACCACCAGTTGTTCCTTGTCCGCGGCGATATTCATTTGCACATTGCCGAGGAATTCAGGTTTCAGTCGAATCTGTATTTCGGAACGGCCATGGATGGAACGCAGGGCGGCTTTGTCTACGATTTGATCCATCACCGTGGTCTGGAACGATTTTGACGCCGGTTCTTCCGGCCTCGCCGATGCGGCGGCCTGACCGGTGGTTGACTTGAGCGCCATATTTGTCGATTGATCCCCTGACAGTGCTTTAGCGGTGTCCTGAAAAGATGCGTGTGATTTGCTCTGTTCGGGAACGGTGCTTTTCACTGAATCCGATGACTGACCTTGTTGCAATTCCTCTTCATTGACATCCGCCAACTCGGCTCGCGGGCTGAGGGTGTGTTTGCCTTTGCCATGGGAATCGGCCATATCCTCATTGGAGGAAGCCGTTTTTTGATCCGTGAATGCCACCGCCATGGATTCCGGATCCCTGGTCTGGCCGATAATATTCTGTGATTGGGCGGTTGCGGGTTTGATCGATTTTTCAGGGGTTCCCATTCCGGATGGCAAACGCTCCTGAATAACTCGGTTGAGGTTGGTTTTTCCTTCGTCGCCGTCAGCAACAATGGGGTTGAGCAAAAAAGGTGTTTTCCCCTTTTCAGCCCCTGCTTCTGGCTTGTCTCCCTTCATCACCGAATCGAGCGGATTTTCTTTAATCGGACTCTCATTTGCTGTCCCGGTCGGGGTGCGTGAATCTGAGATAGCCGTCTGAAAAAGTTGGTCTTTGGAAACGGCTTGGGTTTGCCCTGTTGCCGTGGTATTTTCTTTGATCTGACTCACATCTGTCTGACCGGTCTGTGTAGCAATACCTGAAAGCCCGGGTCTGGCTTGTCCACCTTCCGGTGGGTTTCCCTTGGCGACCATCATCTCCGGAACGTCGATCAATGATTCCTGTATGGGATTGTCGGCAGAATATCTGCTCTCATTATAGGCGATGATGGCAGCAATGATCCCTTGTGGAAACTGAACATGCCCATTGTCGATACTTTCGGGATCCAGTGGGTGGGAAACTGTCTGGTCTGCCGAAGATTGCCCCATGGCGTCGGCTATCAGGGCCTGTAACTGATCGAGGGCGGGCAGATCCGACTCGAGGTCGTCAGGCTGAAAATTGAAACCGCCTTCACCTTCGGTAGCCATTGTGCCGGTGTTGTTCGTCGCCTTTTGCACCCATTCCAGAAAAGAACGGGCGTCATCATCGGAAAGCAAAATGGCATCTTCATTTTTTGGCAGTCCGTGAACGGCCTTGCCGGTATTGGTGGTTTTGTCTCCAAACCCGGGTGCTGAACCGTTGATGGACTGCATGAAGCCTCCGAATGGTATCATTGGCCCTCTCCACTTTTTTCTATAGTTTTTCTGACAAACTGATTGACCGCAATTTCATCGATGAAGTTCATTTCCTTTTTCAGCATCATCTGACGATATCGTTCGAGATCCTGATCCTTGAGTTTTTCCAGAATCTGCCGTTTCTTCATGGCTTCAAGCAACTCATCCTGTTTTTTCAACTCCTGGTCCTTGATCTCGTTGACTACCGTCATCTGCCTGGCAAGGCGATCGGAAAGCCTTTTGAGATACGTGTGATAAGCTACCACTTGATCGCTGGATATGCCCTTTGCCTGTTCCCGTTTCAATGCGGTGGTGGTGTCGGTTTCTTTTCTTTTCAACGATTCCATTTGTTGCTGGGCCGCCATTACCTGTTGACGGATCTCGGCATGTTCTTTTTTCAGGTTGTCTTCGATAAACTGCCGATGATCGAGAACCGTTTGCATTTTGAAAGTGTACATCGTTACCCTGCTGACTGCGCTTGCCCCTGTGATAGTCGGACGGGAGATCGGTCTGACTTTGTTAACAGCAACCATTATGCCAGCTTTATATAAGTTTTCATGTCTCTGTTTTTACGTTTCTTTTTCCGTTTTTCCCCATTTGTTTTTTTCTCCTTTCAACGATGAGTGGGCAACAATTACCGCTGCTGGAGTTTTTTTCCCGGAATCCACGGTCGCTTCGTTCGTTTGAAGTCATGAGAAAAATACCTGTGGCCCGACCTTAAAGGAAATGGATTGGAATCCCTGTTTTCCGTTTCTGGAAAAAAGTCATCATCCCAACATGGACTTCAAGGCTTCGGTGCTCTCTTCAAAAGTCACTTCTTCGTTAATGCCCTGTCGAAGATAGCGATTGATGGGATCGATCATCTGGATCGCATAGTCGATTTTGGGATTGCTGCCCGCTGCATAGGCGCCGATATTGATGAGGTCTTCGGCCTTTCGGTAAGTGGCCAGAACTTCCTTGATTCGGCCGGCATGGTGTTTGTGATCGAGGTCGGTAATATCCTCCATTACCCGGCTGATGCTTTTTAAAATGTCGATCGCCGGATAGTGGTTCTGATTAGCCAGATCCCGGGTGAGCACGATGTGGCCATCGAGAATGGAACGCGCCGCATCGGCGATGGGCTCGTTCATGTCATCGCCTTCCACCAGAACGGTATAAAGCCCGGTAATGGTGCCCCGATGGGACGACGTGCCTGCCCGTTCCAGCAATCTGGGAAGCAATGAAAATACCGACGGCGTATAGCCTTTGGTGGTGGGGGGTTCACCCAGAGACAGGCCGATTTCCCGTTGAGCCATGGCCAGCCGGGTAACCGAATCCATCATCAGGTTGACGTGATTGCCCTGGTCACGGAAATACTCCGCGATGGTGGTGGCAATGAATCCCCCCCTCAGACGTACCAACGGCAAATGATCTGACGTGGCAACAACCACAACGGATTTTTTAAGTCCTTCCTCCCCAAGATCCTTCTGGATAAACTCGTTGAGTTCCCTGCCCCGCTCACCGATCAGCGCGATGACATTCACATCCGCGGAGGTTCGCCGGGCGATCATTCCCAGCAGGACACTTTTGCCGACTCCGGAACCAGCAAAAATCCCCATCCGTTGGCCGCAGCCCACAGTCAGCAAACCATTAATGGCACGGATACCCAGATCCAGGGGCTGCTGAATGCGGTTTCTGAGCAGCGGGTTAACCGGATTGGCGTATATGGGATACTCATCGTCAATCTTGATCGGCCCTTTCCCATCGATGGGGTTGCCCAGCCCGTCGATCACCCTGCCAAGCAGTGCCTTGCCCACCCCCACATGGGCCTTTTCTTTGCGTGCCTCAACCTTGCACCCGGGGCCAATGGTTCGAATATCTTCCAATGGCATCAGCAATACCGAGTCTTCCCTGAATCCCAAAACCTCGGCACTGACCGTGCCGGTTCCTCCGTCGGTGGCGATATCGCATACACATCCGATCTGAGATGCCGGGCCGCTGGCTTCGATAACCAGTCCAACGATCTTTTGGACGCGTCCATTGGCCCGGATGGGGACTACGGACTCGATCATGTCAGTGTATTTGTCGATGGAAAGGGGCTGGAACATGATGGTGGACTCAACCTTCCGTTGAATGCTTGGGTAGATGGTCGTTCAGCAGTTCTTCCATGATCCTGACCTGTTG
The DNA here is from genome assembly GCF_963664155.2 of uncultured Desulfosarcina sp. Taxonomy (GTDB): domain Bacteria; phylum Desulfobacterota; class Desulfobacteria; order Desulfobacterales; family Desulfosarcinaceae; genus Desulfosarcina. Next base: position 776,280 of record NZ_CAXXXH010000002.1, on the reverse strand, counting down.
ATCGATTCTTGCGTCCACATCCCCGAGTTTGGTTTCGATAATGCAGCCGCCAGGCTGGATGGTTTCATCCGCTTCGAGTTGCAAAGTTCCGCCAAAGTCATCCGACAGAAGCAATTCCTGTTTAAACCCGTTGACCGTATCGATGTCTTTGGGGTTCAGCCTTACCGTCAGATGACGGGGGTCGACCACCTTTTTCATGGCCGATTTAAGCACGTGACCAATGACCGGGCCATGCTCGGTTTCATGCCCGATAACTTTCTTGGCGATGGCCAGCGCCAGTCGAACCGTTTCCGTTTCCATCCGGTCAACATCCAGCTGTCGGATACGGACCATCTCTTTTACCGCAGACTTGAACGCAGCAACGCTTTTTTCGACCTCTTTCTGGTGTGCAGCAATCGTCTCGGCACGACCCTGCTCCATGCCTTTGTTGAAAGCCTCTTCAATCAGTTCCTGAATCTGTTCTTTTTCCTGAGGCTGCGCACTCATGGATGAACTGTCACCACTTCGGTCATGGGCGCCACCGACAAATTGCCCGTGGATAGATCCCGTTGTACATCCTTTTTCCATGCTGCTGGGGATTTCCGGGAAATAATAGAGCGCACATGACTCGGCTGAAAACAACGGGTTATCTTTAGGAAAATTAGCCAACAAATTCCTCCCCTCCCCGCCCGCTGATAACCAATTCGCCTTTTCTTTCCATATCTTGGACGATTTTGGTTATCTTTTGCTGCGCATCGGTAACATCCTTGATTCTGACCGCACCGGACACTTCCATTTCCTCTTTGAGTATCTCAGCCGCCCGTTCAGACATGTTCCGGAAAATTTTCTCTTTGACTTCATTCGTTGCGGCCTTGAGCGCAACGGCCAGTTCCTGCGATTCAACGGAACGCAGTACTTTCTGCAACCCCCGGTCATCCACAAGAATGATGTCGTCGAAGACGAACATGTTCTGCCGGATTTCTTCAGCCAGTTCGGGATCGTTCTCCTCGATCTCCTCGATTATCTGCTCCGCAGCCGTTCCATCGATCATGTTCAATATTTCAGCTAAACGAGGCACACCACCGGCTTTTTGAGTGGAGGAGGTTTCCTTGTTGGACAGGATTTCTTCAAACGTGCGGTCGATCTCCTCCAACATCCCGGAGGCCACCTTATCCAGGTTGGCTATGCGATAGGCGACATCGGATTTCAATTCGTCGGGCAGAAGCGCCATCACCTCGCTGGCAATGTGGGGTTTCAGGTGGGCGATGATCAAGGATATCGTCTGCGGATGTTCATTCTGAATCAGCTGAATCAACAAATCCGGTGCAATGGATTGGATGGCTTTAAGATTGTTCTCCCGCTTCACATCCAAACCATCAGCGGCTGAGTCGGCTCCCTCGTTCTTCTCCTTGTTTTCAATTTGTTTGGGTGGTTGTGCCTTTTCAAGAAACTCCCTGGCAACGCTTTCAACCAGCGCCGGAGATATCGACCCCAGCTTGGACTGGAGTTTGAAAATCAAATTCCGTTCGGCTTTGCTGAGTTGATCCATTACCGGTGAGATGACATCCCATCCCAGTGCCTGAACAAGAATAGCCGCTTTTATCGATCCGATAAGATTTCTGGGGTCCATGGTTTACATCACGTCTCTTTGAGCCAGGCTTTCATGAGTCGGGTGGAGCCGGCACGGTTTTCATTGATCGCGCTTTCAATTTGCCGGGTGTAGCTGTTTTCTTTGTCAGACTCTGCATAGCGGCGTTCCAGTTCCTTGATCGTTTGCGGAAGCTGCTCGAGCATTTGGATTTCCTCAATCGGTGTGGATGTCAGCCAGCGGGCCAGCGGTTTGATGATCATCATGAAAGACAAGAGGAAAAACAGGGCCGCCGCTGCATACTTGATCAAGGTCTGATGGGTCTTGACCATCTCCATCCACCCTGGAGACTCCGGCAGAGCCGTCAAATCGGAAGCCGGCTCCACTTCGAAAGGAATATTGACCACTTCAATTTTATCCCCCCGGGCTGCATCGTAATCGACGGCGCTTTTGACGATATTCTCGAGCTTGGCCATCTCTTCCGTTGGGCGGGGAACATACTGTGCCTGTTCCCCTTCAGCACCTTCTTCAGGCTGCTGGTAAGTGCCGTCAACCACCACGGCCACGGAAAGGCGTTGGATGCTGCCGATGGGCATGATTTGGCGGTTGGTCAGTTTCCCCACTTCATAATTTTTAGTGAACTGCTGCTTCTGATTCTTCCCGGCACCTCCCGTCGCAACCGTCCCTGTATTGGTGGGAACCACGTTGGACTGAAGACCGGGAACGCCGGATGCGGTTCCAACGGAGTCACTTGAAACCGAGCTGGATGCCTGCTCGCTCCGGATCACCGAACTTTCCGGAAGGAAAAGCTCTTCCGTTTTTTCCTGCTGGGTGAAATTGAGCAGGCAGGATACCCGGACAATGGCCTTATCCTGTCCCAGAACGCTCTCCAGCATAGTTTTGACGCGACTTTCCAGCAGCCGTTCCTTTTTCTCCTGAAAGGCCAGCTGGTTGGAAGTAATTTGGCTGACGGTTGATTTTTCCTTGAAACCGGCAAGCATTTTCCCGCTGTTGTCAATAATGGTGACGTCCTCCGGACTCAAACGGGATACACTTGAGGAGATCAAGTGGACAATGCCCTGGATCTGGTCTTTGCTTAGATGCCTGCCGCGCCTCAGTTTGAGAATGACGGATGCCGTGGCCGGTTCTTCTTCTTCGATAAACAGGGATCGGGCGGGCATGACGATATGCACCCGGGACGTTTCCACTTCCATCAGGGTATTGATGGTCCTGCTCAGTTCCCCCTGGAGCGCCCGCTGGTAATTCACATTCTGGACGAACTCGGTCATTCCCAGTTGGGTGTCGTCAAAAACCTCGAACCCGATATCGGTGCCCCGCGGCAACCCCTGCGAGGCCATTTCAAGCCGCATTTCATAGATTTTTTCATAGGGAATGCGCACACCCGTACCATCCATGGTAAGCTGGTAGGGTATCTTTTTTTCTTTAAGATGGTTTACGATGGCGGCAGCATCTTCCGGCGCCAGATTGCTGTAAAGGGGTTGCAAGTCGCCGGTTTCCGACCAGGTCAATAAAAAGGCAAGCCCGGCGATGGTGCCGCCGACCATTATGGCCATGGCCACCAGTTTTCCTGTAGAAAGGCCCTTGAGGGCCAGTTTTAATTGCTGCGGCAGTGTAGATAATGAAAAGGCCATCGTATCTCTTCACTCACCTTTCAGGCTTGATGCAGGAGCGGCTTCCAGCCGCGATTAATGTTATACGATACCGCGGCAAGATGCTGCTCCTGCAACTGATTTTAAATGGACATCCTACGGATCTCGTCATAGGCGGTCATGAGTTTGTTGCGGATCTGCAGCACCAACTCAAAGGAAATTTCGGCTTTTTGCATTGAGATCATCGTGTTGTGAATATCCTGGTTCTTGCCGGTGGTCAGATCGTTGATGGCTTGATCCGCGTTCAGCATTTGCCCGTTGACCTCCGTCAACGATCGTTTGACATAATCGCTGAACGGTGATGCCGACTCCTCAATGGCCTGCTTTTTGGGGGCATCCATTTCCGGCAGGATCGTCTGCAAATTCGAAATCGTCAGATCGTTCATACGTTTTTCCCTATCTCCAGTGCGATCGCCGTCATGTCCTTCGTGGCGCGTATCGCCGTGGCATTGGCCTCGAAGCTTCTGCTGGCGGAAATCATATTGACCATCTCTTCAACGATATTGACATTCGGCAGTCGGATATAACCGTTTTCGTCGGCATCCGGATGGCCGGGATCATATTTTTCAACAAAGGGCTTGTCGTCCTCGATGATACGAGCCACATTAACACCGCCGCTTGCTTGACCCAGCCGTTCATCCAGCACGTCTTTAAAACCACCGGTTTGAACCGCTTCGAAGATGGCGTCTTTACGTTTGTAGGGTTCCCCGGTTTCCGTCCGTGTCGTGTTCACATTGGCCATGTTGCTCGAAATGAGATTCATTCTAAGACGCTGGGCGCTCAATCCGGTCGCGCTGATGGCCAGGCTGTCGAGAAAATTCATTTTAGTTAGACCCTCCCTTTATAACGTGCTTCAACCCACTGAATTTAGAGGCGACAATCTGAGCAGAAGCTTTGTAAAGCAGGCTGTTTTTTGCCAGGGCGGTCATTTCACGGTCGATGTCGACCCCGTTGCGATCCCCGCGTAACAGCAACGGGTCATCGACTGACTGTGTTGCGATAGCGGATGGATCATCGGACATTGCTGAGCCCGGCAGGTGTTGTTCATCGGTCTGTTTTAACCGCGTCGAAACCGCCGTCGGCAGGTCTTTTTGAAGCGCTTCCTCAACGTTCATCGAAAATGGCTTAAAATTCGGCGTGTCCGCGTTGGCTATATTGTTGAGGATCATTTCATGGTTGCGTGCCCGCAAATCCAATGACCTGGACAAGGTTGAAATGGCGCCGCCGAATAAATTGACTGGTTGATTATCCATGATTAGCCTCGCTTGTTAGGTTCTGATGGAGAGGTGAGCAAATTATGTACCATCCTGCTCAACTGTCTTGCCTTCCTTTTCTTCGCGGTACTCATTCAATTTGTTTCTAAGGGTGCGGATGCTGATTCCCAGCATTTTTGCGGCATGCGTCCGATTGTCGTTAACTTCATTCAACGTGTTGAGAATCAAATCTCTTTCCATTTCCCGTACGGTCAGGCCCGCCGTTAACGAAGGCTGTCGGGAGGCCGAAGCAAAGGTTTCTTCCAATATAAAATGCTCAGGCAGGAGTGTTTCGCCGCTGCCGATCAGGACACCGCGTTCGATGGTATTTTCAAGCTCGCGAACATTTCCCGGCCAGGGTTGTTTCACCAGCAGATCCATCGCCTGATCGGAAATGGTATGCATTGTCCCGGAATTCTGGCTGCTGAAGCGGTTAAAAAAATAGTCGGCGAGCAGGGGAATGTCGGTTTTTCGTTCCCGCAACGGTGGAATCGTCAAAGGAATGACGTTTAACCGATAAAAAAGATCCTCGCGGAATGCATTGGATTTGACCGCTGCTTTCATATTCTGGTTGCTGATGGCAATCACCCGTGCCTCAATTGGAATCGATCGGTTATTTCCCAGCCTTACTATTTCTCTCTCCTGAAGCGCTCGTAACAATTTGGCTTGAAGGGGCATGGCCATTTCAGTGACTTCATCCAAGACCAGTGTTCCTTTTCCGGCACTTTCGAATTTGCCGATCTTTCGTGAAATCGCTCCGGTAAACGCCCCTTTCTCGTGACCGAACAATTCACTTTCCGCCAGTTGTTCGGGCAAGGCCGCGCAATTGATGGCTACATAGGGTTCATTCTTCCGGCTGCTGTTTGAATGAATGAAGGAAGCCAGCAATTCTTTGCCGGTACCGCTTTCGCCGGTAACCAGTATGGTGGCCGAACTCGGAGCGACCTTTCTGGCGATGTCAAGAACGCCGAGAAGCGCACTATCCCGGGTGATGAATGCTTTGTCGGTTTTTCGACTGACGGGGCTGGGCGTTTGGGTCTTCAGGATATCCCGGACGGCTTTCTCAAATGCATTCTCGATCAGTTCGGTTTCGGACGGATCGATAATAAAATCGGAGGCACCCGCCTGCATGGCGGCAATCACGTCTTGCGCAGTACCCACGGACGAGCCGACCAGGATATGGATGGAGGAGAATTGCTGCTTTACTTGTAGAGTCAGGTCGACACCGGACATATCATCCAGCCTCAGATCCGAGTATAGGATCTGATATGGCCGGGAGTTGAGGATCTCCAGTGCCTTTTGTGCATATGAGCAGGATTCGAACTGCAACGCACTGTTTTTTTCGAGGACACCACACAAATGTCTTCGAAGATTCGAATCCTTAACAACAAGTAAGGCGGTAATCTTTTCCATCGTGTCTCTTTAAAATCAACTTTGTCTTTCCGGCGGAGGCAGAAATCCAGCAGTTGGTGAATCTTCCGGATTGGCCGATTACCTTAGCAATCTAACCCAAAGCGGTCTCTCCTAACAGCCGTTTCACGTTAAACTGCAAATTGGCTGCCAGGGATACCAGGATGATCGGAACCAATCCCATCCTACCGATAAGTAGCTGTTAATTTACGTTTTTAATCTGAAGCAGAAGTTTAAGACAATCGGAAGGGTTAAAGAGGCGGGGAAACGGAGATATCAATCCAGTTAATCAGTGTCACCGCATTGACATCCGCGGGAAATGAAGGCGAATTTTCAAACCGCCTTCATTGGGGTACTTATGATTAGAAATGGTTGTAAAAGCTGGGATGGCATTCAGGAGCAAGACGCAGGCAGATGAAAAAGCGCCGCATACTGCAAATTATAGGCGGACCTTTTGAAACAACTTGAAACGCGGCCAATGGCTGGTAGACGCGATTTTGGAACCTCTTCTATGCGCATTTTTGCAGTTCATACCGTTTGATTTTCTCCACCAGCGTGGTCCGCTTTACTTGAAGCAACTGGGCGGCCTTGTTTTTTACCCATTTGGTCTTTTCCAGGGACTGGTAGATCAGCCGCTTTTCGAATTCGCTGACAGCGGTATTGAGGCAGAGCCCATCACCGGTTATTTCCGGAGCACAAAAACTGTTTGTGGGCGCATCATTTTTCATTTTTTCAGGCAAATCATCGATTCCGATCTCCCCATCCCCTTTAATTACCACCATCCGCTCCATCAGGTTGGCCAATTCTCGGACATTTCCGGGCCATGAATGTTGGATAAGCACATTCAATGCATCATCGGAAATGGATTTGACTTGGGTCTTTTTTGTCTGGTTGAGACAATCTAAAAAATGGGCAACAAAATGGGGAATATCCGATCGCCGTTCCCGTAGGGAAGGAAGCTTGATCGGGATTACAAATAGCCGGTAGAACAGGTCCTCCCGAAAGTTACCCTTCTGCACTTCCTCTTCCAGATCTCGGTGCGTGGCGGCTACAATTCGGACATTAACCTTGACCGTTTTACACCCACCGACCGGTTCAAAACAGCGTTCTTCGAGCACTTTCAGAATCTTCACCTGAAGGTCCTGGCTCATATCGCCGATTTCATCCAGAAAAATAGTCCCGCCGTTGGCGGCCTCGAACTTGCCGACTTTATTTGCCGTGGCACCGGTAAACGCACCCTTCAGGTGGCCGAAAAGCTCACTCTCCAACAGGTTTTCGGGAATGGCGCCACAATTGATCGACACGAAGGGCTGGTCCTTTCTATAAGACTGCTTATGAATGGCGTGGGCGATCAACCCTTTTCCCGTCCCGGTTTCGCCGTTGATCAAAATGGTACTGTCGCTGTCGGCCACCCGCTCAACCAGACGAAAAATTTCCTGCATCTTCGCGCTTTCACCGACGATTCCTTTAAATGCGTCGCTCTCATCGTATAAGGGAGCTGAATCTTCAACAATCACATCCATGCATGGGTCGTTGATCATTGCTGAATTTTGCACGTAGACGCCTCCTGCTTTTTCAATTTTATTTTTTAAAGGAATTGAACGATGCTATGTGCACTAGCAATTTTGTTGCCGACATTTATATTTGATCCCTTCCTTTTTTATTTTACCGCAAAGGGCATTCCTTTTATTGGCCAGCAGCCACCATATGTAGTTGAGGGAAAGATTGCCTTGCACAGGGGTTGTTATCAATTGGGGGATGCCTTCCTAAAAAAAATTCTTTTTTCCATCAAGGCAAATTGAGCATGCAGGTTTTGTTAAAGACAAAACTTACTATTCTTTTGCATATTGCAAATATGGAATATCGCCTGGTCGCCAATAAACGTGGACTGGAATCATCACTTTGCGAGTACGTAACTCCTTTTATTACAAGGAATATCTTCTTATTCCGTATCAAAATGAGGTCAATTTCTGAGGTGAATGACGCTATTGCCGGTTCGAACAGATTTAATTTTGCAATCTGCAATTTTTTTGCATTTTGAAATTACTTTTCCGCCTTAATAGATCAAAATAACTTATCCCTATCAAAAAAGACTCAAGTGCCCTTCACCTTTATCCGATAATGGATTTAGAGCACGTTAAGATTGATCAGTCTCCAATGGCACCACAAGGACGAATAACAATGGATTTACTTTCAACCTCCGCTGCCAACGCCGACCTCATGTTTTCAGCTACGATTCAGCAGCAATCGCAATTGGACGAGCTGTCCAGTCGGGCCCTTACCAAAGGGATTGATCTATATATGGACAAGCACTACAAAGAAGCTGCTCGGGAATTTCAACGGGCAGTCGGGCTTTCACCCCAAGGGCAATATTCCTCGGACGCCTCCAATTATCTGGCCAACGCCTACCTGAAACAGGGAAAGACCGAAAAAGCCATCGACGCCTACCAGCAGAGCGTGGATCTCAATCCGTTCAGGGATGACACCCATCTTACCTTGGGGAACCTCTATTTTTCCTTAGGTCGGCCAAAGGACGCAGAAAAAGAATACAAGGCGGCCGTCAAGCTCAACCCCACCAGTGCCAAGAACAATTATTCGCTTGGCCAAGCTTATTTAGAATTGGAACAATACAGTTCAGCGGAAAATCAATTCAATGTTGTCAAACGCTTGGCACCGGAATCCGGCAGCGGCGAATTCGGAATCGGCCTGGTGCGTAGTCGTGAGCAACGTTACGAAGACGCGATTCAGAGTTTCAAAACCGCTATAGGTAAAAAGAGCGATTTCTATGACGCTTATGCCGAAATGGGCTATGCCCACGCTGACTTGGGCGAAATGGATCAGGCCAAGGAAATCGTCGATTTCTTGGATAAAAATTCTTCCAGTCTCGCCGACAGTTTGAGCAGCTATATGTACGAAGTCGATCCGCCAAAATTTTCCCTGGCCTACTCCACCAATTTTTTCAAATCGAAACCCATGAACACGACGGTGGCGTCAATGGATGCCTACCTTGCTAATCCCAATGCTTCAAAAACTTTTACGATGAAGTTCGTTTTCGACAAAGAGATGGATCGGGAGTCGGTGGAAAATATTTTGAACTGGGGGATCGGCCGATCAACCGGCAGTGGGCCGGGGGAAATGTACAACTTTGGATTACCGGTGGCTGACACTGAAATCATGCCCCCGAATTATCCGGACCACGTATTCTATGACGCAAAAGCCCAGACCGCCGTGGTCACCTTTTCCCTGACCCAAAATGCAGCGGCCAACGGTACCATCGACCCTTCGCACATTGAATTCACCTTTACCGGCAAGGACGCGTTTGGTCACAAGATGAATCCCTCCGGAGATCAATTTAGGGGATTCGATGGGGTTGCATGAAAAATTTTCTGTTAATTACTCTAAAAAAGCTAAAGTTCATCACCGATAAACCGATATAGAATCTGAAAGTCACAGACGACGGTCCTGGAAGGAGGCGAGATAAAACACGGACTGAACCAAACGCAATACAACTAAAGAATCACCAACATGTTTGGCAAGAAATGCCAAATCAACCAACCCTAGAAAAGGAGAAATATCATGGCAATGGACAACATCACCTTAACGTCAGGCATGCGTCAGAATCTTTTCAGCCTTCAGAAAACTGCCAAGTCCATGGACCTCACCCAGACTCGGCTGTCTACTGGCAAGAAGGTCAATTCTGCACTGGACGACCCCATCGCTTTCTTTGCAGCCCAGGGCCACACCCAACGCTCCAGCGACCTGGCCATCCGGAAGGACGAAATGAGCGAGGCCATCCAGACCATCAAGGCGGCCGACAATGGTATCACCGCCGTACTCGACCTGATCTCTTCGGCCAAATCACTGGCCCAGTCGGCCCTGGCCAACCAGAGCACCTCTGAACGGGCCGACCTTACCGCCCAGTACAACGACCTGATATCCCAGATCGCCACTGTGGCGGCAGACTCCAACTACAAGGGGACCAACCTGCTGGTAGATGGTCAGGAACTTAACATCACTTTTGACGAAAGCGGCGACTCTACGTTGACCGTTACCGGTGTCGACGGGACCGGTGGGGCAGTTGATGGTGCCACAGATTGGGGCGCTGTCGACCTGGGGGACAGCACAGACGCAATCAACGCTAGCATCACCCAATTAGATGATGCCAGGGATCAACTGCGTATCGATTCTACCGCACTGTCAAACAAGCTTTCCACCATTACCATTCGCCAGGATTTTACCGACAACATGATCAATACCCTGGAAGATGGCGCGGCAAATCTGACCAACGCCGACCTGAACGAGGAAGGCGCCAACCTGCTGATGCTGCAGACACGTCAGCAACTGGGTACCACCTCCTTGAGCATGGCCTCCCAGGCTGCCCAGTCTGTTCTGAGATTGTTCTAACAGGGTTCAAACCTGATTAGCCTTTCTCATAACCAGCCAAAACAAAGTGGAAGGGGAGCTTCTCCCCTTCCACTGCCTGGCTGCTCACAAGGTGAACAGTCATATCTACCTCGACTATTATCCACAGCCCGTCCTGTTTCCCGATCCCAAACTGAGCGTTTCAAATTTTTTAGGATGATATATGGTTTTAATTTAATTGAATCTTTCCGAATACTATCCTGAAAAATGAGAAACCCGTTGGGATTGACGATCTCACACATCTTCGGCGTTAGATGTTGCCGTACATAGTCCACTATAGCGCGACGACATCTGCCTTGAATCTGTGGCAAGCTCGACAATCGCTCAGTTTAGGCCAATATAAAACGCTTTCACTGGACAAACCACATGTGTTGAAAGCATCGCTCATCGTTGATTTCAGTGCTGATTTGAGGACAAAAAATAGGAATAAACCGTCGATTTCCCCTTCACTTTTTTGCATTGATGCCGATAAAATGATTATAGTTTCGACAGATGACAGAAAAACTGATAGATTTACCAGCAAGCATCTGAATCAGCATCCACGGAAGGCGCACCACCTATCCTACGTCACGGAGAGGATTTCTATCTTATTATGGGCCTAAAGATAACACTAAAACCAAAAGAGCGAATGATTATTGGCGGCGCGGTTATCACCAATGGGGATTCCAAATGCGATCTGATCATTGAAAATAAAGTCCCTCTGTTGAGAGAAAAAAACATCCTTAAGGAAGAGGAAGCCAACACACCCGGCCGCCGTATATACTTTGTCATTCAACTGATGTACATCGACGAAGAAAATCTGACGACCCACCATAAAGCCTATTGGGACCTGGTGTCTTCATTTATACAGGCAGCCCCAAGTGCTCTCGAGATGATCAAGCAAATCAGTGATCACATCGTCAGCAACAGGTATTATATGGCGCTTAAACTTGCCGGCAAATTGATTGAATATGAGCAGGAGGTCATCAAAAGTGTATAAGAACGCCTTCAAGAACTATCAGGATGTTGAGAAAGCCACCGTTTCGGGTCGGGAAACCGAAGCACGTGTGCTTACCCAGGCTGCGATTAAATTACAGGTATGCCAGAAAAACTGGCAGGATGGCATTTTTGAAGAACTGGACACCGCATTGAAATACAACCAGAAAATCTGGAGCATCTTCCAAAGCGAACTGATAAAGAACGACAATCCGCTTCCCACCGAGATAAAACGCGACCTCTTGAAGCTGGCGGGCTTCATTGATCGCCGCATCTTCGAAACGATGTCTTCCCCATCGCCTGAAAAATTGGACATCATAATCAAGATCAATCAAAACATTGCCGCCGGCCTTCGTGGACCAGCATGATTGCGGGTGAGCAAAAACGTTTCGAGTTTAATCCTACCAACTAAAAACCCCGTCAAATTGTCGGGGTTTAGTTACATTCTGATCGCTTATAGTATATCAGCTGCGTTAATGCGTTAGGCTTCAAGCAGCGACCGCAACTCATCGTCATCGCCGATATCTGTCAGGGTGGCCTCAACAAGTCGTCGTGCATATTCTTTCTGACCGGCAGCCAGCAAACCAGCGGCCATTTCCCTGCAGGCCGCACCTAAACCGTTGCCCTGTGGAGAGTTGCGCAATGCATCAATACCATGGCGCCACTCCTTTTGACGCTTATCACAGCAACAGGCAGCAGCCAGCTTGAATTGAGCTGCGACATAGGCCGGTTCCTGCTTAAGCAGGTTTTTCAGTCGGGAAATAGCTGCCGGCGCGTCACCCGTGAACAATTCCATCAAAGCACAATTGTGTTGGGTTTCCTTGAGTTTGGGGTCCAGTTTCAGTGCCTGGAAAGCAGCGGCCAAAGCCTGCCGGTAGTCTCCCAATTGCTCATAGACCGTGCCCAGACTGATGAAAGCGACTGGAGTATCTGGGACCAATTCAATATAGCGCTGCCAGATTTCTCGGGCTTCCGGGTAGCGCTTCAGCTCAACTGCCTGTATGGCCAGCTCATACAAGGCAGTGGTGTCATTTTGGAATTCATCCAGTTTTTTGAGGCCGATATCGAAATAGGCCTCATTTTTCAAGCTATTTTTTTGAGTATTGAGCTTGCCATAATGATGGATCGGGATGGCGCACGTTTTAATCTCAAAACCAGCACGCTGCAAGGCCGGCCCCACCACCTCATGAACGGGATATTCGAAACGAAATCGGGGATCGTTGGGAAAAAGCCGGACCTTTTCACTGGGCCACCAGCCAGAACCCGCCTCCTCTTGGACATAGTTGCCGTCATTGGGTACCCAGCCGATGGGATTCATCAAATGGGTATAGTTGCGGGTTTTGATGGAATAAGCGGCTGTTGATGATACGGCTTCGCCAACCAAGGCCTTGAATCCTTCATAATCCTGAGACGATAGCATCTCATCGGCATCCAAAATGAGGATAAATGCCCCGGAGGCTTGGTCAATACCGTAGTTGCGAGCTGCGGAAAAGTCACTTTGCCACTCAATGGATAAGACCTTTGCACCATATGCTTTCGCAATATCAGGAGTATGGTCCGTCGAACCGGTATCCACCACAATAATCTCATCGACTACGGGTTTGACGCTTTGAAGACAACGGGCCAGGTGCTCGGCTTCATTCTTCACGATCATACACAGCGAAACCGTTGCCTGCCGGACAGCTTCAGGGGTAATCTGCAGGGGACCTATTTTTTCGCGAACGGCGATAGCGGCCTTTAGCAGCCCATCATCGATGCCAAAAGCGGCCATTACCGCCTCGATAGCCGACATGGCCTCTTCCCTATGCCCCAAATCCAGCAGAAATTCAATGTGCATGTATCTCAGTTTTTTATTTAGGGGGTGGGTTTTTGTCGCTTTTTCAAATACCTTTAGAAAGGTTTCCGTAACGCCCAGCGTCTTGACGGCGGTATAATAGGCATGCCTGATATCGTCAGTGGTCGGGTCAAGCAAGAACGCCTTTTCAAATAATGTCAGTGCTTCTTCCTGTTGTGCGGTTGCCCATTTCAAAGTCCCCAGATAATAATAGCTGTGGCCATCACCCGGGGCGGTGACCAGTGCCCTTTTAAAACACTCTTCAGCCGAATTTATTTCTCCCATCTGAAAGGCCAATTGGCCTTTCAGGTTCAACGCCGGGGCGGATGAAGGCTGCAAAGATAACATTCGCGAAACTATGGGTTGCGCTTCCTGGTATTGACCCAACCCCACATGGCATAAGGCGGTGAGTTCCAGAGTAAACAATTCGTCGTTCCCGGAGGGAATTTGCTCTAAAACGCCAAGGGAGGCATGATATTGATGGCTGTCGCGCAGAATCTCTGCCAAGGTATAGTACAACTGGACTTGATCAGGGCTGCTTTTGATGCCATTCATGAGTACATCCACGGCACGATCGGTTTTCTCAGCCTGATACCAGCGTCGTCCCTCGTTGATAATAGATTCGGTCTGAAACTGGCAATCCTGCTCCATTCGATTGTTCTGAAAGACCGGGTCAGCCAACTGCGAGGCAGCATCATTCAGATCGCTTGAATTTGGATCGTCGTAAAATCTCTCCTTAAACAGAATTCTATCTCTTACCGCCAGTAGTTCTCGCTTTTCATCTTCCGTGCGAGAGACCCTTCTGGCCGCCCTTAGAGCTTCCTTATCTTCCGGGTTGCAACGAACCGCTGTTTTATAGAATATGTAGGCGCGCGCGGGAAGGTTCGCGCTTTCGAGCCATCGGCCCATCAACATCACTGTATCGAATGTGGTATCATAACGCTTGATGAGTTCTTTGAGACATCGATTCCAGGCTTCTGGAAGTTTTACGTCGAAATCTGACTTTACGGCGTTAACATCCCCAATGTATGCCCTCATATATTCCCGTATTTCCTGGGCCACCGACGGTTTCAGTTGAGAACTGGCGGCCAGATAATGAAATTCACTCAGGGCACGATTAAAATCACCCATGTAGAGATCGCACTTGATGCGCTGGGACACGTCTCCGGAACTTAAATCGGTGACTGAAATTTGATGCAAATATTTGCGTGCATTGAAATAGTCGTTATATTCGAAAAGCTTAGCGGCAAGTGTACGGCACACCGCAGTCCTGGCCGGGACCGGCTCTCGCCAGATCTGGTCCGGAAATAATTCCTGCAGCTTGTGGTGTTGCAGCAGTTTCCGCATGATGACCGATTCATAGGAGGTGTCGATGCTGCCGCCATAGGAAATATTGTGGTCGTGAACGCGGTAGCGACATACAACGGCATCCACCTTTTTAGGGATGGCAAACTGGGCCGCACGAGTCCAAAACTCGTAATCCTGAGCTCTTAAATATTTCGGGTCATAATCGCCAGCTTGGGTGAAAAGGGATTTTTTCACCATCGTCCCCGGATTGGGAATCACACAACCCCATAACAATCCGTTCAGCAAACGGATCGTTTGGTGCGAACAGTCCGGGGGATCAAAAAGGCGTCCGTCAACGCCGCTGTTGCCATCAAAATATTGCAGCTTACCATACAAAAGGTTGTAGCGCTTGTTTTCGCTGAGCGCCGCGGCATAGTTTTCCAGGGTATCGTCGGAAAGCAGATCATCATCGTCAAGCCACAGGATATAATCTCCCGCTGCCTCTCGGACACCAGTGTTTCGGGCCAATGGCCGCCCCCGATTGATTTCCTTTTTCAGGTAGCGAATGCGCGGATCAGCAAAAGAGTGAACCACTGCTTCTGTATCGTCGGTAGAGCCATCGTCGATAACCAAGATTTCGGTGGCCGAACACCGCTGAGCCAGGGCACTTTGCATAGCCTCGCCCAGCCACTTACAGCGGTTGTAAGTAACGATAACGATACTGACATTAAAATCAGCCACCGGTTTTATCACGGCCGGTGTCTTCGCTGCGGTTCGTGCCAACCGACTGTCGCTCTTCTCGAAGACATAATCCACCTCCTGGTGTGCAGAGTGGGGCGTGAAGCCAGAAAAGGGGGTAATGTCGATACGCTCACCCGAGTCAAACTGCCGGGCCAGGTGGACCACTGAATAACGGGTTGCTTGACCACCTCGATTTTTATAGGTGCGTTGCACGATGTTGATGGGATTGCAAAAAGCCACTGACCGGGAATAGCACAGCAGGCGACAGCGTTCAGGCCGAAAATGGGCTTTGCTGAAGTCCAAAACCGCTTCCAAGGTGTTGGGGTTGGAATAATCAAGCGCCAGTAAAAGTGGTCGCAGGTCACTGGTACGATACACCGAACTGGAAAGATCAAGAGGATAGCCAAAATAGCGAGACCCCGAGGTCCAGTCAAATGTGAGGACATTCGACCCCAGCGCCGCGAAGACAGGAACAGCTTGCGGCCTATCAGACATGTAATGATAGGTGATATTACGCCCCAGACGTAGGGAAAAAGCGAGCGCCTGGGGTTGATGATCCAAATGGTGCTGCGCATCGGCCAATGCAAAATCGGCTACAAACAGGTTGTCGTCCACCAGGAATAAGACGAAGCGGTGATCGGACATCAGCGCCAGCAGATCATTTTTAAAGTCGGTTTCACGCACAAACGCAATGTTTTCAAAGATGGCCTGCAATTGCCGATACTGATTTTCATGGGGCTCGTCACTGGTGGTATACAGGACGGCGACCCGAGCTACCTCATTGTCTCGGCAATGACGTTGGAAAGATCTGAGCATGGCCTCGAGTTGCATGGCCCGGTCTTTACTGAAGACCACCGCGACTATCGAATCGTCCTGACGCTTATCGGCGGTTACCGAGCCTGATCGGGTTGTGGTTGCGTCCATCGCCGGTGCCGTTAGATTCTGCATTACACTGTACCCCGGTGCTTCGGCCGCAGTTACTGCCAACGCCAGAGAGCTCCAATCGCCTCGGTTGGCTCCCACATCAAAAACCACGTCTCCTGATCGTAAAAATGCTTGAAGAACCGAGAGCTCACCATTGCTTGTAATTTCGTCGTTTTGGTAGCCTATAGAGTCCAACTCTGGAGAATCCTTATAAACCTTTAGATTGGCCAGTCGGCCTCCCTTTTCCGTATCCACGTATGGAGGCCGGTCTCCAAAAGGGCGAAGTTCATCTCCCCGATTGGGATCAAATTGCAATCTGTCTGTCCGTTGGCCCCTGACAGATCTTTGGGTGGCGACATTACTGGCGATACGTTTCTTCTTTTTTTTCAATGGTTGTTTTCTCCAGTTCAGTCTGACGCGCTTCTAACACTTGCCGGAAAAAAGTTTTCGATGTCACGAATACAAGTTTTATAATCATATAGCCGGTGATGATCGGCGTCGGTTTTATTCTTGTCTTATTTAAAGGGATTAATTTCGGCTAAACCAGGGCCGGGTGAATATATTTTACCGTACCGATGCCCGGCATGACGGCCTTTGATCCAAACAGGTAAAACGATTTCAACAACTCATCGATGGCTCTGCGATCCTTTTCAGAGTGGTATTCCAGCAATACATAGTCCACCATGTCCAGACGGTTGCCCATGCTTTCAAGTATTTCCAATTCGCACCCTTCCGTGTCGATCTTCAGAATATCCAGGTGTGACAGCCCCAAAGCATCAAATTGCCTGCCGGCATCCATCAGTTGAACGGAAACCGCGTCGGTATGATGCTGTCCGACAAAACGGATTGAATTTTGACCGGTGTTAAACCGATGGATGTGCATGGTTGTCTGTATATCCCGGTTAAAAAGTCCATATTTGCAGATGCTCATTTCGGCCAGTTCGCCGACATTGGCTTCAAGAAGCGTCTGGGCGAACGGACTGGGTTCGAAACAAAAAATCCTGCTGTGTGGATGCCTGGCGTGAACCGAAAGCGAAAAAATCCCCACATTGGCGCCAACGTCAAAAACAGTGAACACACCCGTTCCGCGTCGTTTTGCCAGGATCGCGTATTCGTTGAGTTCAAAAATGCTTTTAATTCTGAACACTTCCTGTTCGGGAATCCTGACGACGTAGCGCCGATCGTTATCGACGATTTCCGTTTGGATAACCGGCGATGGAGAATCTTCCGCAGTTGGCATTTTTTTTTGTCCGGTTATTTGGGAAGTCGATTTGACGCGGTTCTCCTGTAATGGTTTCTCTTGCGAAGAAGTCTTTCTGACTGACAGGACTTCGAGTCCTCTGCTGGCATCGCTGTTCATCGGATCCAGTTCAAGTACCCGTTGGAAAAAAACCGCTGCTTCATCGAATTTCTCCAGCTCGGTACAAATCTGTCCCAGCGCCAGGAGCGTCTCCGTATCTTCAGGATCTTTGGCAAGCAGGTCGACGTAGATTTGAAGCGCCGGCTGAAGCTCTGCGTTGACGACATAATAAAAGTCTGCCAGATTTTTTTGAAATACAGTATGTTCCGGTTCTATTCGTGTCGCTTCGCAGTAATGGAAAAACGATTTCTCGGTTCGGCCTTCGTTGAAGTATAGGGCACCCAGGTCATTGTGCGCCACCGCAAAATCCGGGTAACGCGCCAGCAGTCTTTCCAGCATTTGGATTGCCTCCGGGTAGTCCTGCTGTTCAACCCTTGTCTGGGCTTGACGATATATCGCCTCTGGAGTATCCGACACCGACAGTGTATCCGTTTGATGGTCGCTGCATTCTGTCATCGTTGTCCTCTGATTGTGGTTTTGTGATTCGCGCTGAAGCACCTCTTTAAGCTTTGAGTCCAGTTCGTTGTTTTCCGGTGATCGATCCAGGGCTTGTCGATAATGCCACACAGCACTTGTAGGATCATCCTGAGACAGTCGAATATCACCTATTTTCTCATGCGCTTTAATGGCATCGGTATCGCTTTCCTGCACTAAACCTTCCAGAATACCAATTGCATCTTCAGTCGCTCCTTTATCCGTCAGTGTTTGTATCCGTTGAGCCAATGTCCGCTTTTGCTCGTCAGACAGGTGGATGGATTCGGATTGGAGCATGGTAAGCGCATTTTCCCGGTCATAGGCATTGATTTTTTCCAAAATACGCCGACTGGATTCGTCCTCGTCACTCACAGTGTGGTATTCGTAAATTTTTCTGCGGGCCTCTTCCGGGTTGCCCACTTCCATTGAAGCTGCCGCTGCATTGCAAAGCGTGTTTATTTCACTATCGATTTCGGTTTCCAATGACGTCACTTTTTGCTCGTTAGGAAAACGCACTTTCATTTGACGAACATATTTTTGGGCAAGCGACCATAATCTTTTTTTTGCAAACATGCGCACCAGTTGAATCCAGGCATGAATATCGTCCGGTCGATTTTCAAAATACTGGAGATAGAATTGTTCGGCTTTCCAGAAAAGATCATGCCGTCGATAGTAATTCGCCAGATCGAGAATGAGCGCAAAATCGTTCGGTGCGACTGCAACGCGCTGTAGCTTTTCCGATTCTTTCATCAAGTAGTTGTTGACGGCCGAGAGTGATTCTTTGAACCTTCGGGCGGCATTTTCCAGAGATTTATAGTGGTCGAAATAAATCTCAAGCTCCTCCGCCGTTCTTGAATCTGGATCATTCATATTTTGGCCCATGGCGCGGATGGCGTCCAATCGCCGGGTGATTTCTTTTACCTCCCCGTATCGGATCAGTTTCAATAGGCTGAGCAGTTTGCCATTCTTGTTTTCAAAAGCGGTCAGCACGATCTTGATCTCTGCCAGACGTTGCTCGTAAAATTGACTGTCGGTGTTTGCTTCCGGCAGCGTATGATCGAATAGGCATTTTTCGGTGTTGGCCTGACAAGTGAATATAAACCGGTCTATTGTTTCCGCCATGGCTTTGAATTCTTTGATGACCGTCCCTCCGGGAACCGGTGGTGTCCAGTCAATGCTTCTTATAATAGTCGACACGTCGAGGTCGGTCGGAAGCATGGTATCCATCACTTCATTTAATGACCTGTTCTCGGCCCCATGAATCAAAGCACCATCCAGACTGACATCGACGAACCGAACCGGGTTTGCCGCCATGGCATTCTCAATCTGTTTTCGGTCGGTAATCAATTGCGGCAGCGAGTTGACGGGAAATCCCCTTACCCCCTCAACACGAATGGCCGCTGCACGGTTGACCGGATAACGGAACACGGATCCGCTGGCATGTGATTTACCGTCCGTGTATGCGAAATCCATCCCCACCAGAATGATCGGGCACGCACCCAGGGCGAGGGCAGTAAACAGCGCCGTGTGGCTTACCGACGTCATCGCCGGCAATCGCCAGTCCAGAGACCATTTCGGTCCCAACCATCGATTCAGAATGGCATTTTTTGATGTTACTGCAATTCGGCGCGGGCCGAGAAATGTCCTTACGTTGTCCGGATTGGCTTCGATGCTGAAGACCAGCACCGATTCTCTCAGGTGGTCGATGGAAGTACGCAGCTTTTCAAAATTCACCGGATTCATATCGGTGGTAACCACCATATGAGGGTGGATACCGGCGTTGACGAGCGAACGGACAGCAGAATCGGCGCACAGGATGAGCGCCCGATTGCCCACCGCTTTAAGATTTTCCAATTCTTTGTCAAGTGACGGACCCGCCGCTACGCATATGGCCGGACAGCCCTTGAAGCGGTTTTTCAAATGACTCAGATCCGGGCCTGAGAAAAGACCGGGAAGATTGTCCATCGTGTTGGCAAATATCTTTTTGCCGGCATGTTTGGCCGTATAGCCGATATTTCTGACCACCCGGATGTTGTCGATAATGTCGTGTTCCAACCGTTTAAAAGATTCGCCATAAAGCAATCGGGAAGCACCATGGCTGATGAGCCGATTCTTCCCAAAAAATACCCGTTCCCCATACTTGCCGATGATATCGGCTACGGGCAAATCGGGTCCGAGGTGCATGTCGAGACGCTCGTACGCCAAAAGAGGCTGCAGGTCAACAAACTGCAGCGCCAGTCGCATGACTTCGGGATTGGGCTCGATCACAACAATTCGGGGCTTGCCGGCAAACTGCTGGCTGGCCAACAGGGGGACATAGCCCAGTCCGAAGCCGACGCAGAAAAGAAAATCTTCAGTTTCCAACTGCCAATCAGCCATCTTAGCCCTGACATTGCCGGTGATGTCTGTTTCTTCGTAAAAATCGACCGTGTCCCCGCCAGGAAGCGTTGCCGAAATATTGATTTCACCATGGGGCGTTGCAAACGGCTGAACCTGGAAAGGCGTGGTTGTATGAACACCGAGTAATTGCGCATGCACCTCCGGAAAATGCATTTTCAACCGTTTCATGTTGCCATCGAAGATATCTGTGGGTAACGCAGGTTTCATATCATTCCTTTATTTATTCGATCTTCCGTCTGCCGGTTGAAGATTCTCGACGGTGAACCCCTGCGGGCCTCGGCCTTGAATATGGTTGTCCCACATGTCCAAGTAGGCTTTTTCGAGGTGGCGAACTGTAAGCGCCGAATCGAATAGCGGTGCGGTCATTTTTTTCTCGGCCAATTGTTGGCGAATCGTTGCCAATCGCCCCCGATCCCGGGCCAGGTTTACCGCAAGGGATTCATAGGCATCGAGGCTGTTGCAAATCAGTTCGGGCATTTCAACGGCCTTGAGCAAGCTGGCCGATACGCGGGAAGGAAAGTGAGTGCCTTTCAGGGTAATCACCGGAAGCCCTGCCCACAAACAATCAGTGGTGGTAGTATGCCCGTTGACAATACGGGTATCGAGCGCGAGGTCGGCCAGTTTAATGCGGGCCAGATGTTCAGGCTTGGGAAGGCTTTCGGCAAATACGAGCCGCTTTCGGTTGACACCGTCACCCACGGCTGCATCGATTAAATTGCTCTTGGTCTCCCGGCTTCTCACCAAAAGCCACAGAATGCTATCGGGAACTTGATTGAGGATTCTCATCCATGTCCGGAACATGGATCGATCGATCTTATAATCCGTATTGAACGAGCAATACACGAAAGCGTTGTCCGGGAGGCCGCACACCCCACGGTTAAATACGCTTTCCGAAACAGGCTGGGTGTTGTCGTTCACCTGATAGCAGTGGGGCATCCGGACCAAGCACTCGGAAAAACAACGCTCTTCCCCCTCCGGGACCACCTCGTAATCAGCAATCAGGTAATCCATAAAGCCGGCACCGGTCGTTCCGGGGTAGCCTAAGTATTCGACCTGCACGGGTGCCGGACGAAACGCAAAAATACCGATGCGGTTGTGCTTCATATACCCCATAAGATCGACCAGAATATCGACACCATCAGCCTGTATTCGCATAGCGGCATCCATATCACTAAGATGCCGGATATCGACAAATCGATCGGCATCTTCAACGATGCGTTTACGGTAGAAACTGCCGTCATCCGTGCCGAATGAGTATGCGTAAACCACAAATCGACGCCGGTCATGCAGTGCAAAAAGTTGGCGCATCAGGTGGGCTGTGGCTGCATTGCGGAAGCGTTCCGACACGTAGCCGACCACCAGTTTTCCGTCTTCACGCTTGCGGCGGTTGTGGGTAAACCTCTCACCCATGCGGGCAACTCGCACCTCGGCACAATCGCTCCATGCTCGGGCAACCCGCAGGTTCAATGCCGGATCGGCATGCCGGGTAAAATTGAGAAAAGGCTGTTCCGACGGACACCTTCCGTCTGCCAGCTCATTTTCCGTGATGCGGTCCAGATGAATGCCAATCGGTTCCAGATCAGTCCATGCACATGCCTGTTGGAAAATTTGAACCGTCAGGCTTAAGGCGTCACCGAAGTCGGGTTTCAATACCAAGGATTGATTCACATATGCGGCCGCCTGGCCCAGGTGCCCCTGCAGTTTTGCGGCAAGGGCCAGGTTAAAATATCCTTCGTGATGATTGGGGTTGATCCGGATTGTCTGTTCGTAGGCCTTCGCGGCCGCCTGAAACTGGCCCTGTTTCAAGTAGGCGTTGCCCAGACAGTTATAGGCATCGATATGATCCGGTTGAATCTTAAGAGTATGTGCATAGTTGAAAACCGCTTCATCGATCCGCTCCAGTTCGTCGAATGCTTTGGCCAGGTTGAATCTGGCATCCACGTAGTCGGGTCGAATGGCCAAAGCGTCCTGGTAGGCAGCGACTACGGATTCATTCACCCCGCTATACAGGCGCAGCGCATTCCCAAGATTGTAGTGGGCCTCGGCCATATCCGGATCCAGTTGAAGCGCTTGCCGGTATTGGGAAATCGCTTTTTCCAGCTGCCCCGTTTCCTGGTATGCAACACCTAAATTTTGAATAACCTCAACGTATTTCGGTTCGATCTCAACAGCTTTGATAAAGCATCCTACCGCTTCCTTAAATGCCCGCTGTTGCATGTACGTGTTGCCAAGCAAAACAAGCATGTCGACTGAGTCTGGAAAATCGTCGATAAGTTTTCTGCAACACTGAATGCCGTCATGAACTTTGCCGGCGGCAAAAAGAATCAAGCACAAGTTTTTCCTGAAAACGATGTTTTGCGGTTGTCGATCGATGGCATGTTGGATTCTCTGGATGGCCAGGTCGCCGTTTCCCTGCTGGAAAATTACCAGCCCCGACAGATGAAGTGCATCCGGGTGATCCGGTAAATCATGAAGTATCGCCTCATAGACGTCCCCGGCGGCGTCCAGCTGCCCGGCCAGATGAAGCTGCGTGCCCATTTTGAGTTGTGCGGTAACATTCATTTAACCATCACCCATTCAACTATAAAGAATTTTTACCAGGCGTTTTTCCCTAACTCTCCAAACCGAACCCGTCACTATTCTGACGTGCGACCGCTGAAGTATTGACAAAAAAACCTATTTTGGGTCCCAATCCTCATTCATTCATTCTCCCCGCTGGTTTTCGCAATAAGCATACCAAAAAAAAATGGCCACACCGAGGTGTGGCCATTTAAATATCTTCTTAAATACGCTAAAGATGTTTTAATATTTAGTTTCAGTCAGTTATTCAGACTTCTCCACTGACGGGCAAAGTTGAGACCTCCTTTTTGGGGTTTATCATTTATTGGCAACGACAATGCAATTCCAACATGTAGCATTCAATACATAGAATCAACGAAAAACCGCATTTAACTCGGTACCTCCAGCCAATCAAGGTCGAAACGGATTAAGGCCATCGAGCAGCATCCATCTGCGGAGATAGGCATCCCCGTCATGTCGGGTGTGGTTTTGTACATCAGCAGGATCGTTCCATCATGGGATACTGCCATGGCTGAATAATCAAACCACTCTCCCCAACGGGTGACAGCCTTTTTCAATGGCCAGCTTTTTCCCCCATCGAAACTGACATGCACCACGCCATGTTCCCGAATTTTTCCTGAACTATCCGGGTTGGCGAAAAGAAGGATATCACGCCCGCCACACAGGTCCTGCGGGTAGCGGACCATGCTCGCATTGCAGCCCTGCTGGACTTCACGCAGTTGGCCATCCGGGACGCCTTCCGAAAAATGAGATCCGCCATCATGGCTGATGGCCGTGTAGCGCCGTCCATCGTCGAAATAGGCTCTGGTATTGAAATAGAGTTCCCCGTTTAATCGTTCAGCCAGGCATGCTTCCCCAGTACCTTGTAGAAAATAATTGGAGCAATGGATGGTAGCACCGCAATCGTCACTGTACATCGCCGAGCTGAAACATTTCTCCTGCCGATCTGGGATGGAACTGTCGTTGTAACCATCTTTGGAGACGATGGTTCGCGCTGGCCAGACAATCCGGCCTTTGTTCTTGCCATGTAATAGGACGATGCCTGGCCCGCTGCCATGGGTGCTATTGCCGGTGGTTCCCTCAATGATGTTGACAGTTGGCCGCCATTCTTGCCAAGTTTCACCGTTGTCGCCGCTTTTCAGCCACCCACCGCCACACATCAACATGACATTGCCGGTCGCCGGATCAGTGACGGCTGAACCCATATGATGTTTTTCTTCAGCTTTCTTTCTAAGATGAATGAGATCACCCCATGTTTGCCCATGGTCCGTGCTTTTTTTCATCACGATGTGGCATTCCCCCGTATCGTCGCACGGCGATCGCCAACGCTCCTCGCAGAAAGCCAAGACACTGCCGTCCGGAGCAATGACGATGGAAGGAACATGATAAAATGCATGGTCTTTTTGCTTAAAAAGAAGTCTTTTTGCAAACATAAAAGCAAATCGCTGTTCAACTGCTCTTCAGATGCTGTCCATCAGCATCTTGCCAGATAGTTTTTTTTAGGTAAGCGCGTGCTCTACGCGCACAGTGCTTTGATTCATCTAAAAGAGTTTTATATCTTGCGGGGGTGTGCTGGCCAGTTTTACGTTCAGGACCGTGCCAGCGAACAGAATACAGCACTTTGGGAAGATGATAAAATTTGGCACCTGCCATGGCAAAACGAAGGTATTGGTCATAATCGTTAGCGGCTGTGAAAATCTCGTCCATTAGTCCTACGCGTTGGTGCAAGTCGGTGCGGTAGAGTTTGCTGACGCCCAAATGGAACCAATCGGCAAAACATTTTTTAAAATCATAATAAGGAAATCGCATCTGGCGAATAATTTGACTATCGTCATCAATTAGGTTCATATCCGAATAAATGAAGTCAACCTTTTCTTTTTCTATAACGTCAACCATTTCTTCGATCATATGGGGGTGAGGTAAATCATCGCCTACAATATAAGTGCAATATTTCCCAGTTGCACGCGATAGTCCTTCGTTGTATGTTTGGGTAGCACCGATGTCTTTATCAAAACAAACGATTCGTACCTTTCGATTTTGCGGATATATTTGAATGTCTTCACGAACAATGTTACCGAGTTCGTCCATTCTTAAAACAGGATTGAATTGCTTTTCCCTAATTTGTTTTTCCAAACCACCAAGAAACATCTTGGTACCGTCCGCTGATCCCCCATCAACAATGATGATCTCCAAGTTTGGATAGGTTTGAAAAATGCAATGGTCGAAACAGGAGGGAAGATACCGTACCTGATTGAACGTTGGAATAACGATGCTAACCTTTGATCTCATTATCTCTTATAATAATTGAGGAATGTTAAGATATCATTGCTTGAATACGTCGGCATACCTGATTCTATCGAAGACCGTCAGCCTGCCACCTATGGTCGCGTCTATGATTCTACCTCCCCTTCGTTCAAAGGCTTCCTTTGCTAATGCATAAGCTTCCTCAGATGCTTCTATATCAGGCAACTGCCATCGCATTCCCTTGCTGAAATAGTCCGGATGGAAGTGATTCATATCCTTGCCTTCCGAGATAACCGTCTGGTTCGGTTTTCCATTGCACATATAATAGTGATCGACGCCAACCAAAACGACTTCTTCAAATCCCATAAAGTACGCAATTTGCATGGCACAGTAGGTAACTGTGCCGCCCTGCCAAATGTTTTTTTGAATCGTATCCGCGAAGTGGTGTTTCTGAGAATACGCCATGAAATAGATAATATCATCTCTTATGGGCAAAAATTTAAGCCCTTCGTGACCGACAAACTTTGGCACATCCATTTGCAGCAAGCATTCAACACTTTGAGCGATAACCAGAGGATTGACCGTGACCATATACGTCGGCAGGTATCCCATTTTTATGGTGTTTAGATAAATTTTGTTCATCCCGAATGTAATTTCATTCTTCAGCAATGTTAGGTCTGTTTGATTCAGGCTGGGACCATTTCCGATAATGAAACAGCGTTCACCTCTATGTCTATTATGATATGTCGCTATCATGGCGCGATTCCGGCTCTTATCCAACTTTCGCAGGTATGGCCTCTTTACATTCGTCATTTATTCACTCACTGCCGAGCCTGCAGAGCACACCACCATCGGCAATTAAAGTTTGACCTGTGATAAAGGAGGACTGTTTGGGGTCGGATAGAAACACAATCGCATGGGCTATCTCCAGAGGGCTGCCGACCCGTCCCAGCAATGAACGTGAACCAAGCTCTTTAAGCAACTCGCCTGTGTTTTCGCTTCCCAAATGCCCTCTATTCAACCCTTCATGCAGCATTGCCGTGTCCACGGCACCGGGCAGAATCGCATTCACCCTAATTTGATAGGACGACAACTCTATGGCCATAGCGCGTGTCAAAGCCAGCAGGGCGCCTTTACTGGCAGCATAGGCCGCAATATTGTTAGAAGTAGCCAGAGAATGCACCGAACTCACGTTGATTATTGAGGCGTCATGATTTTTCATCAGGGGAAAGACCGCCTGCACCATTAATAAACAAGAGCGTACATTAATGGCCATGACTTCATCCCATTCCGATGGCGCCGTTTCTAGCAGGGGTTTGCAGATTTGAATTGCAGCATTATTCACCAAAACATCCAGCCTGTCGGTACGTTCTGAAACTTCAGACGCTATTTTGAGGACAGCATCTGGGTCAGAGACATCTTCGTTAATAAATTTATCTACCAGGTCACCATGTATGACTGGTTTTCGATCGACACCAAAAACGGTCCAGCCTCGCTTTTTAAATAGCTCTGCCGCAGCGCGGCCAATACCACCGGCTGAACCGGTTATCAACACAGACGGCTTCATGTCTGCCCTTTTGACAAGTGATGGATAAGGTTGTTGATGGTATTACTGTGCACGTTCTCCCATGCTTCCGGGCTGCTGTTTGCATTGTGGGGAGCCATGAGGACGTTATCCATATTTCTCAGAGGACTGTCTGCCGGCAACGGTTCGGTCTCGAACACATCCAATGCCGCCCCTGCGATGTGCTGTTTCTGTAATGCTTCTGTCAGGGCGCTCTCATCAATGATTGGCCCGCGCGCGGTGTTGATTACCACCGATGAATTCTTCATCCTGGCAAACTCTTCTTGGCTCATGAGATGGTAGCTTGTTGGATTGAGGTCGCAGTTGAGGCTGACGAAATCGGCTTGCTCCAGCAATTCATCCTTAGATATCATTTCGATACCGGTTTTTTCGAGAAACGCTGCAGGCATTGATTCGATGTCGTTGCCGATTATCTTCATGCCGAATGCCGTTGCCCGGCGCACTACGGCCTTTCCGACGTTGCCGACGCCTATCACTCCTAATGTGCATTCCCTCAGTGCCTTGCCGGGAATTTTATCCCATACGCCTTGCTTGATATTGTAATCCATCCATGGCAGCTTGCGGGCAAAACAGATAATGTATCCCAATATGGAATCGGCCACCGGTTCGCTGAATGCATTCGGTGTGTTGCAAATGGTGACCCCCAACTGCCGGCAGACTGTCTGATCAATGGAGTCAATCCCGGTGCCCCACTTTGAAATGACCTTCAACTGAGGAGCTGACTCGAGGACCTTTTTGGTAAATCTGTCGTCGCCGCAGATAACACCGTGGATATCGCCCACCAATCCTAGCAATTCGTCTTCCTCGAGACGCTCATCAACTTTCGGCAATACGAGCTTTATGCCATTTTCATCGAAAATCTGCCTAAACCGATCGATCGCCGGCTGCAGGTAAGGCGCTGTTACCAGAATCTTCCAGGCCATGTGACAGTTTTCCTTCTTTGCTTTTATTGTATAGGAATTCGGCTATATGAAAATCAATTTCCTCGTCTATATCGCACGCCTCGAGACGGTCAATTTCAAAAAGTATAGGACTCTCACCGATCCGGTTCCTTCTGTTTTCCATTGTCTTGTGCGAAAAAATATAGAGGCATGAATTTTCTTCGTAAAGAGCGGGAAGGTCCTGGGTGCGCAACAGTTTTTCCGGGTTATGGTTGATCGGCTCACCCGAACCGGTCCAGAATCTGGATTGAAGCCTGGTGACAGAAAACAGGGAATCGTTTCCAGGATATTTCTCCAGAAACAAACGGACGGCCCGGGTAATGGTTTCAGGGCGTAAAAGCGGGTTTGTGCTGTGGCTCTGTATGTAGAAATCCGCTTTTACGCAACTGATATCATGCAGCAAAACGTTATTCATCGGCACCGTGCCTGCTTTTAGATGCGACGGTCGTTCAATGAGCCGAACATCAGGAAAATTTTTCTGGGCATCCTCTCTGATGATATGACTGTCGGTATCGACGACTATCTCACGGATAAATGAGCAAGCGGACAAACTGTCAATAATGTAATGATAAAGGGGTTTTCCTGCAAACAAACGGTAATTTTTTCCGGAAATGCGCTCGCTTTTGTGACGCATAGGAATCAAGGCGACAATGTCTGGCATCACAAGCCCCCCCCGGATTCCGTCAATCTGTCTCTATTATCAGGTATGCTGCGCAGAAGGACCCTGGCCGGTGCTCCTTCGGCACCGACTATGTTTATTGGTAAGCATATCAGTTCATATGTTCCAGGCTTCACGCCACTTAAATTCAGGCATTCCACGATAATGACACCTGCTTCCAGGAGTATTTCGTGAGCCGGATAACTTTCGCCATAGCACTCAACCGAAAGATAGTCCACACCGACCAGCTTAATTCCCTTCATTACGAACCACCGGGCGGCATCGGCAGTGAGTGCCACGTAGTTCTTCTTGAATTCCGTTTCTCCCGCTGCCCAAAGATCGGAGTTTCGTGTTCTCAACAGGATTCGTTCCGTAGTCACAGGCATGTTCAAATTATCCAAATTGCTTTCCGTGATTGCGGTCACATGAGGGATATTAGCTACCATGGCGAAGCCTATCAGATCTTCCAACATCAATTGATCAACAGTTTTGCCCTCCTCCAGAAAATGCCTCGGCGCATCCACGTGCGTTCCCGTGTGAACATCGATATCAATTCTTGAAACATTGGCGGAATCGCCATTCTTCATGCTCATTGTTTTCCATAGTTTTGGTTCAACGGTTCCGGGCCAAATCGGCATACCACGCTTTATGGGTACCGTTATATCATAGAGCTCAGTCAAATTCTTCCTCAATTCCCTGTTTTCAAGTAGTTGATCGATCGTTTCCTACGTATGGGTATTTTGGGATGATCAAGATGCTTCCTTCCATTGGGATAATACATGGTCCGCTTAAGCCGGCTGGTAATCGGGCCTCGTTGGGAAAAGCCTTGAAAAGTTCCCCAAAACTGCATCAACCGGAACATCAAAATGCTCGTAAAGTTAGTTTGCAACAACTTTTCTCGATATGCATGGTAACAATCAGTGGCTACATTGGCAGGCAATAACCGTATAAAATCCAGACC
Source organism: uncultured Desulfosarcina sp. (assembly GCF_963664155.2). Lineage (GTDB taxonomy): Bacteria > Desulfobacterota > Desulfobacteria > Desulfobacterales > Desulfosarcinaceae > Desulfosarcina. The sequence continues at coordinate 746,994 of NZ_CAXXXH010000002.1, read as the reverse complement.
ATTGAAATGCTCATGAGGGAAAATGCGCTTTAGGGCGATAGCTTCCCTTCTGTACCGGTTGTAAATACCTTGTGGAGATTCATTGTGCACATGTACAACCTCAGCATCGGCTGCATACGCAATTTGATAGCCCGATTCAATGGTCCGCTTTGCCCAATCGATATCCTCCAAACCGGTCAAGGTTTCATCATATGGCAGTTTTTCCCACATCGAGCGCAGAATCGCTGCGTTTGCATTGTTACAAAATGGATGGTCTTGTGATGATATCGAATTTTCCGGGAACCACTTTGAAAATATCTGATGCTCGGAGTATTTGGTTTCTCCATTTCCGATCTGCCGACCATAAACCAAAGCAATTTTTGGATCCCGAAAAGGTGTGACAAGCCTCTCAACCCAATCATTGTAGGACGGGTATACATGACTGCTGGCAAAGACGAGCATTTCGCCCTTGGCGGCACTGCAGCCTTTGTTGAGAGCCCTCCCGAAAGTAAATTCATCCGGCTTTATGATAATGACCTTCACCGGATAGTTTGCAGCAATGGAAATGGTCCCATCTGTAGAACCTGAATCCACTAAGATGATTTCAATATCCTTTACACTCTGCTGCATGATGCCATCCAACAATCGTCCTATGTGACGTTCTTCATTGTAGCTTCGGATGACAATTGAGAAACGCATGGACACAGTTGCAGGTCCTTTCGAATAAGGCCTTATTTTAACGATTTTGCGCTTGATCTGCACCTATCTCTTGTGACGAAAGGGTTCGCGAGAATTTTCGACATATTCATTGTATTGCCTAAGCTTTTTCAAGAACCCTACGCCATCAAGAAGTCGGCGTATCTCTTCGGTAAATATCGCTCAATTCAAGTAATATATAATTCCCTAATTTAGTTAGATATTGCTCAAGCTTGTTTTAAATTTTCGTATAGCAACGGGAATATACGATGGATTCCAGACGCCCCACGGCATCCCGTTATGTGGCGAATCAAAATAGAACTGTGCCAGTTCGACATGGAGTTTATTGCCAGGTTTTCGTAATTCTGCAAAAATCTGTCGATAGCTGTTGAAATTTGAACTCACTGACGGTGGCAACTGAAAAATTTTTCTAAGACTTGATTCTGTATAACACCACCCCATGGAATTATGATGATACCAGTCTTTTTTTTCTGCAGCACTGGTAGTCGCTAGGAATGCCCTCCCCGGCTTCAACACTCTAATACATTCCTTAACCGCCTTCTCAGTATGTTCCCTTCCTAAATGCTCAAGAGCTGAAACAGAAACAACAGCATCAACAAAATTGTCAGGGCAAAGAGACATATCCTTCAAATCTGCCTGATACAATATAATTGGAATTCTTTTGCTTAATAATCCAACAAACTTCTTTTGTGATCGAATAATAATCGGCCTGCTTTTTTCCTGGCGTGCATTTTGATAGTTCGATTTCAGGTGATCTATATACGCATGATTAAATTCAGCTTGATGCATAATTTTTATGCTAGGGATATCCAAAGGACTAGGTCGTGGAGCAAAATCCACTGAGATAACATTAAATCCAAGATCAACCAGTATAAATTGAAGAAGCCCGCCCCCTGCACCGGCATCTAAAATGGTTGCCCCTTTGGGCAGATTTTTAACCTGTTCGATCATCCATACAAGATCAAGCATATAATGCCATCCAAGTTCTATTTTTTTCTTTATCCTTTTTTCTATAATCATAGAAACAGTTCTGGAATGCTTTCTAATAAGACCTAATGGCAGTAAATACAGGCTTTCATTATTCGACTTATACATATGTTTTAGTTTTTTCTTTTAAAAAATATTTCTCTCAGCCATGTCTATAAAAGTATCTCTATAACCGGGTTGGTCACTATTGGTCCGCAAAACATTTAATGTGTCAGGGTTTGAATTGTAGGCATGTAAAAGCCTACAAAGTTCCTTTTCGACATTATCAGGGTTATTTATTTTCGTATTATATCTTGTTTTTAAAACACCATCAATTTTTTCAACATTGAACTCTGCATATGCTCTTAGCCAGCGGCTATTAACATAGCCGAAATGTTCCAAAAGCATATCGCACACTTCGCCATAGCTTTTTCCTCGTGAACCATATGTCTTGTTGAATTTATAAAACCTGAAACCAGCAAGGTTTTCGTCAAAATATACAAATCGAATTTTCTTTTTTACACAGCGTATCCAGTATTCATAATCCATACAATATTGTAGATGTAAAGTTAATAGCCCCACTCTATTAATGACTTCTCTACGCATGAATAAGGCCGGCTGAAGTATCCCGCATTCTTGCTGAAGCCGCCAGGAAAGTGAATCTGAATCATTATTAACATAAACATCTCTCAGCTTTTTGCCATTCTCGTCAATATAAATCCCTTTTCCATATACAATATCCGGTCTGTCATGTTGATTAAATCTGCTCAAAACAGTTTCAAAAACCCTTGAATGCTCAAAACAATCATCTGAATTAATCCAAGCCACAATATCCCCTTTGGCCATCTTGAATCCCTTGTTTACGGCATCGCTTTGGCCATCATCCTTTTCTGTAATCATGGAGACATGCGGATAAGATTTTGCGATTTTCCTGCTATTATCTGTAGAACCAGGATCAAACACAAAATGCTCTATTGGAGGAACAGTTTGATTCTTTACAGATAAAAGGCATTCATCCAAAAAATGCGCTTGGTTAAAACTTGGAGTAAGTACGGAAATTGTTTCAATAGTTGCCTGATTTTTTTTCATTTTTTAATATTTTATTTCATCCTGCTTGGGCATTCTTATTTTAGTTTTTAAAGATAAAGGACTATTTCACTACGAAGAAGATGAAGAGCACGACGGTGAAAGCAAGATTGCACAAAAACTTAAAACACACAAAATTTTATCAGTAAAAGCTACATGCTTTTTTTTATATGTTTTAAGTATTTCTTCTTGATCTTAGTGTAACTCTTAAGGGGGTATTAAACATAAATCTTCGTGGTGAGTAAACAAATAGTTGCATTTTAATTTTCTTTATAATCATTTAATTGATTGTGGTAGATACAAAAAAAGATATGGAAATAAAATTTTTCTTAGAGTGTTTTAACCAATATTTTACTATCTATTTAAGGCATTTTCTAGTGAATCACGTTTAAACACTTCAAGTTTACCACCTATGGATGCATTGAATATTTCTCTTTCATCATTTTCAAATGCCGTCTTTGATATTTTATACACTTCATTCATATGATCAGTATCTGCAGCTTGCCATTTTTTTCCTTTAAAATAGCTTTTATCAAAATGATTTTCATCGTCTTCATCTGAAATTATGATATCGCCCTCTTTTACGCCCGGCTTCTGTTTATAACTATTATCAAATCCGATCATTACTATCTTTTTGTAACCTAACGAATATGCTATCTGAAGCATAAAATAGCTTACGGTTGACATCCATGATATTCTTTCGCCCACGTCAATGCTGAATTCTCTTTTTAAATCAGCATTTAAAAAACAAGTCATATCATCCTCAAGAATTGTATAACTTAACCAGTAGGGAAAAAATTTATACATCTTCAGCTGATTAATTTCAAATTTCCCTTGTTCAGCCACTAAAAAATTTGTAACCGCAAAATATTTTGATATTTTTTTCAACTTAGTATCCAAAAAGGCATTATTTGAAATAAATACATCCTCGCCCTTTAGCAAATCAATATTTATTTTTTTTAGACTAGGGCCATTACCAACAATAATACATAGATCTCTTTCCCTTCTAGATTTAAGTTTTGACACCAAATCTCTTGAAAAACTCAATCTTTTTTTAATAAAATCCCTCTTAAATGCGATATCTTTCCCCCCTTCTCCTGGAATTGAATAGCATGTCAGGTTTTCGGTGGATTTAAAATTTCTTTCAACATATTGTGAATTTTTTTGAAAACTAAAATTCATTTTTTTCATATATTCATATGTTGGTGAATGTTTCTTGTCATCTTTGTTTTCTAATAAAAAATTAATGGCGTCCAAAGAAGAATTATAGATATATAGCAAATAATTTAGTCTATCGTTGTCCTCGATAGTATTATTTTTTAAATAATTAACGGGTATCTCAAATTTTATCTTGTTCTCTTTAATAAAATCATTGAATTTAATCAGCCAATTTATAGGGACATAATTATAATATTTTCCCAAAGCATCAAATAATTCATAATATGATTTTAAATCAATTAATTTCAAATTATTTAGATTTAACAATAAACCTCTCCTTTAAGAACATTGCAGTTTACTTCATATGACAAATTTCCCATCCAATTGTTGATTTTTGGCTCCCACCAAATAATTCTATTATTATTTTTCCCATAAGTGCTTATTGGGTCTTTCAACCTTTTTTGGCAGTATAATAATATTTTTTTATCTTCTTCATTTATGTTAATTTTTTCAGTAAAATTTTGCATTTCATATCTATATTTATCTAAATCAGATGATAAATTATTTGGATGACGCCGCCAGCTGGCCAATAGCGCCAGAATAATAAATAGAGGTTCCTTTCTTGCAAAACAAACCCAAATATAACTATCCCCGGCATATTTTAGCTTTTTTAATTCTATATATTTTATTTCTTTCAACAATTCTCTTTTAAAAAATGTTGATTCCTGCTGTATAAAGGGCAAAATTTTTCCATTATACAATCCCATACGAATGAATTTATTATAATAAAAATAAGGAGTGCAAATATTGCTAATAATTCCATCTTCATTAGATATTGTGGCGTTTCCGGTCAACCATGATATTTTAGGATATTTTTCAAATACACGTTTTAGAGTCTTAAACGCATTTGGAAGATAAAAATCATCACTGTTAATATAACTGACGATATTTCCAGTAATCAATTTAAATCCCTTGACCAATGCGTCATACATGCCATTATCTTTTTCACTGATAATTTTAATTTGAATATTCTTACAATTGATCCTAAATCGACCACTATCAATTAATCGCTTATATCGTTCAACAATTGAAATTGTTCTATCTTCAGAACCGCCGTCAATAATATAATATTCTATATCAAAATCTCCTTCCTGATTTAAAACACTAATTACAGCGGATTCTATATATTTTTCGGAATTAAAACATGGCGTGATTACAGAAAATTTTATATTTTCATTTAGTTTCATGTCTACATCTCTGATATTTAAATTCAAATATTTTACTGCAAGCCATCTTTAATATTTCTACGTAAACTTTAAAATCACGAAATAGATTTATCTCGAATTCGTAATTTAAAGCGGTCCATTATTTTATAGCAGCAAAATAAAAGAAATAAAAAACGTTAAAATATTGATTTCGACTTCGATTTTGATTTGGAAAAAACTCGGATTGGGACACATCTAAAGGTAAGTTGACACTGCAACCGGTTACCGTTGATACTCTTCGACATTAACATCACGCTGAAAATATCCTGTGGTTACAAGACGTCTGGGTTCATTAATAATAGAACATTTTTTAATATTTCTTAGAAGCTTTATTGCTAAGAAACTTTAAAAACACAATTTATAGAAGTTATCCTTGCATAGCATCGCTGCTCTTCTTTAGAATCTTTATTTTCATTCATATATTTTAGCCAGCCAAAATACGTTATGGGAGATACAAAATAAGTCTGCGGATCCTTCAATGAATATTTTATTTGCATATTTATATCATTATATTTTTTGAAACCAACTTTTTCATTTTCAATATTATTAACAAATTCATATCGCTTTTTTGAAATTTCTGAATCTATTGGCACATCAATACAATGAAAGGTCTTTCCGCCATCGACTTTTAAACTTCTTCTCATATCTTTAAATGACCTACCCCATAAATCTATTGGTATATGCTCTAATACGGATATACTAAACACACAGTCGAAAAAATTGTTTGGCACGTCCTCCGAAAAGTCTCCAATTACTTGTTTAATTAACGTTATTTTTGGATTAATTTTTTTTTGCTGAAGAATATCATCAAATAAAAGCCCCCCTCCTGCACCCAACAAGGGATCAAGCGACCAGCATTTATATTTTTGGGGATGTTTTTTTAGTAAAGCAGAAAGCATTTTACAATCACCACCGCCGATCTCTAACAGATTTGCACCTTTTGGATAGTGATTTAAAATAAAATCAAGGGCAAATAAATTCTGGAAATCCTTTAAATCTCCTCTTAATTTTTCCGGACTTATTAGTTCTTCATATTCTTCATATCTATTTAAATATTTATAGAAATCATCTATTTTAGAATAATTGATCATAAAAAATTTTTTCTCATCTTTTTTTTTATATAAATCCATTCTTTCCTATCACAAGCATTTACATGAAGTTTTAAGATTATCGAAAGCTTTTTAATTTTTTCAAAGTAAAAAGAGAACAAATCTTTATTATATATATTTATATTCACCGCCCCGTCCGGTGCAATATGATTTACTACCAGATTCAAAAGCTTTGAAATATTTTCTTCCTGGAAATGTTCATCCAAATAAAAAGCTACATAATCGGGAAATCTGTAACTGAAATAATACGACCAAAGCTCTTCATTTGTCAGTTCCATTTTTACCGGAATACAATCATCTTCTGCATAAGAACTGTCTGGTGAAATAAATACCTTTAATTTTTTATCATGGGAGGTGGTAAAAATGGAAGCTTTAGTATGATTTGGATTTCGCCTCAAGGCACTTTTAAAATAATTTGATGCTTCCTCTTCATTTCCATTTTCCAAAGCTAATTCACCGCTTTTAAATAATGCCCACGCATGTAGTTCATAACCTGCATATTTATCGTTTGCAATTCTTATATATGCCGTATGAGCAAGTGCAAATTTCATTTTTTTTTGGGATTCAACCGCTATCCTGTAAAATGCTTCGTAATCCTGTTTTTCGTGGAAAGAAATTAATATTTTTTCTCCGATTTTTATTGCACCCTCTAAATCTCCTCTATCTAATTTTAAATTTCGTATCAAACGATATAAATAAATACCTCGATATTTATCTTTTAAAAACATATGTTTATAAAATGTTAATGCCATTTGCCAGTCGCGGGTATCATCTCCCAATTTTAATAATACCGACAATTCAATATTTTTTAATATAAATTCTATTAATAATATATTAGAGAATGTGAATTCTCGCATTGTCTTCAATTCATTATAAGAAATCGCGCCACAATCTATCAAAGCGTTTATAAAACGAATAAGCCTGAAACTGAAATAAATAGCGTTCCGACGTTGGTAATTTGACATAAAATCTTTTTCAGTTGATTTTTCCCCTAGTGCGGCCCGCTTTTCTTCCTGGGTCTGAGTCCGATGACAAATCAAAGGCCGTGTAACAAGCAAGCATGGATGATTTGCAAAAGCTTCAAGCATCATCCCGAGCTGAGGATACATAATCCCCCAGTATTTATCCGGAATAACGGCCGTGAATTTTTCCCTTTCAAAAATATTGACTGATATAAACCCGATAATGCTGATGATTCCCCATTTAGAACAAAAATCCCGTAACCGTGGATAGATTTTATTATTCGAAAAATCTAAACCCATCCAATTTTCAGAAATTTTTTTGCTTAAATCAAAACTTCTACGGGTTCTATTGAGAATATAGAAAGGGTAACAGCCTTCTTTCAGTAATGAAATAATACAAGCTAAAGAATCATCAAATTCCAGAAAATCATCATCACCAAATATCCAAAGATATTTTCCTCTGCAATTTTGGGTACAGGCAATTAAATTTTTTTCCAAGCCGATATTATATTCATATCTTTCATAGTGGATAAAAAAATTATCTCTAACAATTCTTTTCATAACAGCGGGGGTGTCATCTGTTGAACAATCATCAGCGACACATATTTCAATTAAAGGTTTTATGTCGTCCGTTATTTGTGATAAAAATCTATTTAATCCATATTTCAACTGCTTTGAACGATTATAGGTTGGAATTGCAATACTTAATAATATATCTGAGCTTTTTGGACGGTTCCTCTTATTTTCTTTGTTCTGTTCGTAAAACATCTCGAATTACCGTTCAACCTCTCACAATTTTAATTTAAAATTTAAATTATTTATAGTTCATCACAATAAAGCGTACTCGTATAAGTGTCTAAAACAAAAATTAAAGACTTTTCACAACGAAGAACACGAAGAGCACGAAGGTAAAGCATAAAAACGATTCGTCACTATATTTTTATGAAACGATGAACTAAGTTAATGACGATGATTCCTCACCTGTAATGAAAACTCACTGATTGTTTCAACATATAATCCCAAAGATTGGATATTGATCGCAAGTGATTTTATTTTTTCTAAATCGTTCGCGCTATTAATATTAATTAGTGCTTCTCCTTCTGCCGATAGGTTGTCCTTCAATATTTTTCCTAATTTCATTAAATCATAATCTGCTGACGCATCGCCAATGTTTAATTCAATATAATCAGCTTTACGCCGGGAAAAATAATATTCCCACATTTTTTCGTCTAAAGGCTTTATCGGAATTTCAATACAATTTTGACAACAAGATTCCTGATTTCCCACTAAAACTCTGAGTTTACTTTTTTTTGGTGTCAAATATATAGCGGCTTTAATGTGCTTATTATTTAAATTTAATGCATTATTAAAATAATTTTCTGCAGTATTCTCATCCCCGTTATCAAGAAAAATTTCACCATGTTTGAACAATGCCCATGCCGCAAGTTCCGGTTGAACCCGTCTGTCATCTGCGATTTGCTGATATATAAGTGAACCTCTATTCGAATCACCCATTTTATCGAGTTTTAATCCGAACCAGTAATGTTTCTCGAAATCGGAATCATTTGGTGATATCTCTAATAGCAAATTTGACGATACCAATGCATTGTCGATATCATCGGATTTCATAAAAAAATCGCGTCTGGCTCTATAATATTCAGCGTCCGGACTTTCACCATCTTGTACTCTCGGAAAATGTTTTTTTTGATCAAGGTGAAACTTATTGGCCTTCTCACATTTAATAACAAGCTGTTCTATCTCATCGCAACGTTTAGTTAGATCGGAACATCGTTTCAGAAGAGAATCATAATGATTCAAATGCAGATCAGCTTCCTCGTTGTCCGAAGATAGAAGGTTCGCAAAAGCATCTTTTTTGATTTTCGCGTTGGATAATAGGTTTACATAGCGATCCAACACGTTTTCATCCGGCACATGCACCATGTCACGGATAAACGATTCAGCCTCATCTAAGGAGTAAAATCTTTGAGATGGATCGCTGTTTAAAGAGGCAAGTTTTTCATATAACTCATCTCTGCATAGCACTATTGAATTTGCAAAATATTTGCTTAAAATTGATCTTGTGGCGTGAAGATATTCAGCACAAATAATTTTTTTCCCGCGCATTACTGACTCAAAAACAACACTTGTACCGATATCGATGACAACATCGGCCCATTTTACAATGGAACCTGAATATACATTTTCTTCGATGCAGGTATAATTAGACGTTTTCCGACCCAGTTCCGGATAGCAATCCACCAGGGTTTCCCACCCTTCCCCTCTTGTGTGGGGAACAACAACCAGATAGTGGTTTTCAAACTGGGTAATCAATTTAGCAGCCCAGAAAATCTCCTCCCAAAAGATTGGATAAGCGCTATTGCGGAGAAAAAGAACAATTTTATTTCTATTCTCGGCCTCGGGGATGATGAATTTTGGAGCTAGTTTATCGATGATTTCAAGCCATTCTGAATTGTACCTCGGAGATCCAAGAACTTGGATTCGATCCGCAGGCTGGAATTCCTGATACCGAAGCCCACAATGGTGATTTGGTACGACAAGCGTATCGAACATGCCGACCGGAGAATAGACCGAAGTTGCCTCCGGGCTGATTTCGTTTGCCCGTAGCATGTTTCCGGTATGACAATGATCACCATGGGGTAGACAAACCATTGGAATTTTACGCTCTCGTGCAAAGAATGCCAACGATTTCGCCCAGAATTTCTCTTTATGCATTTTTTGATGCAACCAGTCAAAAGCGATACAGATTTTCCCTCTATCTGGCAATATACCGTCAATAAAATCTAAAATTTTAATTTTTGACCAGCCCACACTATCGGATGCCGCCAATTCAACCATCTGGAATCGGTCAAGATGACTCAGCAGGGCAATTCTGAAATCCGTTTTCGCTATGGGTATGCCCCAAGGGAAAACAGCCGTAGCGAAATGGTCATCCGCCTGCAGCCATTTCCATATGACAGGCGTTAAATGATCAATATCGTTCGGGTGGCGAAGAAAAATAATTAATGTTTGCAATTTTTATGAATGGTATTGAGAAATGAGTGTGTCGTTAATCATAAGTTCTTCAACTCGGTTACGATCCTGTTCAGTATCGACACTATATGTCCTGTTGTCAGTCGGAATGACTCTAATTTTATATCCGTGCTCCAAAATTCTTAGCATATCGACCGATTCAACAATTTCAAGGGGGGTGGGTTTCATCCTGTTAAATTCAATTAAAAAATCACGCCGAAAAGGTATGATACATACCTGCTTATAAACCGGCGGCAAATCTCCAGTGAATTTTTTTCTTGAGGGGATGGGTTCTCTGGAAAAATACAATGCATTCATGCTCTGATCCATGACGACCTTCACCTCATTTGGATCATCATGTTCTGTTTCATCTTTTAGTTCTCCGGCTAAATTGGTGATCAATACATCCTCATCCTCGAGAATCGGCTTGACTGCGTCATCGATCATCTGCGGAATTATCATGGGTTCATCCCCCTGGATCATGACCACAATATCAGCACGCTCTCTCTTCTCGGATTCTATCTTTAAAAGGGCTTCCGCAGTTCGATCTGTACAACGTTCATGGCTGTCCAATGTCATTACTGCTTTACCGCCGATTCCGGTAATATAGTCAAAGATAACCTGGTCACAGGTGGCAACATAAACTTCATCTAGTAGTTCGCTAAACCTACTTCGATAATACACATGGCCAATCATCGGTATCCCCAAAATGGATTCCATAGGCTTTCCTGGAAATCTTGTAGATGCCATACGAGCAGGTATAATTCCGTAAACTTTCATTAACCTATCCATTTATTGATAAGGTTGTTTCGAAACTATGTATGAACTAAATCAAATGCTTACGATAAAAAAAATGATTATAGTTGTTTGAAAAACGGTGGTTATCAAACATTGGGGAGCGCAATTTTACATCAAGGATTAATCCACAGTCCGAAAGCAATTGAAAAATGCGATCGTTTTTTTCTTCTTGCGTAATATCAAGCTCGACCATAATACCGTCTACATTTGAACGTTCTAGTGTGTTCCTTGCGCCAAGTAACACTTGTTCTTCGTTCCCATCCACATCAATTTTAATGTAATTGGGTGCCGGAGGCGAAAACAACTTCATAAAGGAATCTATTGTTAACCCAATTGATGCCTGTCTTCCATCAAATTGACTTTTGTTGCCATCAACTGGAACTCGATCATCGAAACTATGCAGGGCTTTGCCTATGCCAAACGCTGACAAATAAAGGCTGCCAAGGGTGTCTTTGTTTGTAAAGGCAAGACAATAAGAATTAACTGATTGCATCTTGTTCACATTAATATTCCGGTTGAGGGCATAATAATTTGAGGCTTCCGGCTCAAAAGAAAAGATTTTATGGGATTTCAGTGCGGCATAAAGTGAATATAGACCGATGTTTGCACCAATATCCCAAAAAGTTGAGCATTGTGGGAAAGTATCGATCCATTCAATCGTCTCAGGCTCTTTGGTAAAAAAAGTATCAACTCTATTTTTGCAGATATTAGAAGGGCACCAGAACTTGAGCTCACTTTCTTCAATAGGTACAAAAAACAAATCTTCTTTACGTTCTCCTTTTATTTTTTTATGTGGTTCAAGAAAGAACTGATGATATGGCATATAGATCTTCGCATGCTCACCAAAGAAAGCTTTTGCATTTTCATATGCTTCTTTTTCAAATGATGTTGGCGCAATAACGACCGCCTCATCTATATTCACCTTACTGTTGCTTTGTTTCAATGTCGGTGGGTCACAGGACGTATTGTTTTTTAGATCATTAAATACAAATTCCTTTATAAAATTGTCTGGAAAATTTGATCGACCGCCATAAATTTCTTTAAACATTCTTTTATCAGCACCATAGATATATATATGACGATAGAGTCCCTGAAATTCTTTCAGCATCTTATCAAAATAATACATCTTATTTTTTATCATTGCAATTCGTCAACCTAGGACATTCACGGCATTGCATTGGAAGCTCTTTAATCGTTTTAGAGTTTATGAATGTACGTCTGAACATCGCCATGTTTTTACTGTTGAACCCCAGGGGATCATCAAAAAAGTACCCGTATGAAGGATTTGATGGAATATGACAACAAGGTGCGAAAAAACCATCTGATCCAATTGTGACCGTACCGAATAACATACTACAATGAAATTGAGTGGTCAGTCCATAAATCTCAGGCCATTTGATATGCACTGTATATCTTTTGCTTTTTAATTTTTCTATAAACTCAATAAGTTCAGGTGTATTATATATTGGAGACAATAAGTCATTTGAAGGATCATATCGATGCATATTCCTGAATTGTATTTTATAAATGCCTAATGTTTCGGCCATTTCGATCATTTTCGGCATGATCATGTAATTGTTTGCCATTATCACACAATTATAAATTACTTTAAACTCTTTTTTAAGTTTTTTGGATTCTCGTAAAAGAAGCCTGGTATTTGATATTATTCGGTTGAAAATATCGACATTCCCGCCGCGTCGTTTCCTATAAGAGTCAGTATCGTATCCATCAACACTTATTGAAATTGAGTTGAAATTTTGAATGATTTTTAACAGGAATTTGTCAATTAAAATCCCGTTTGTCACGGTATTTTGAAGAGAAATTTCATTTTTCTGACAGAAAGAGACCAACTCCCAATATCGTTCATATAAAAAAAGTTCACCTTCAGACTGCAAAGCCACATTCTGAACATTTAAAGAATTATAATAATTGATGATTTTTACAGCCTGATTAAAAGGCAAATTTACATCTTTGTGAAAATTTCTCTTTTGCAGACGAAAAAGACAGCTTGGACATGACAGATTACATTGTCTTGTTAAATACAATCCCAAGTTCTTAGGTCTTATTCGTTGTGATTGTATTTCACAATTCATTGTTCAATATTCTGTCTTTTTGCTTTTTCAGATCTGAATAAAAATTATCGTTATCTTGATAATTTTGATCTTCATCTATTGAATCGCTAAGAAAATAATCGATACAATTAAGTAATTTTTCTTCAATTATTTTTTTATATCGTTTCATTAATTTTTCATCTTTATAATATGACTCAAACCGGTTCAAATGAGTAAGCATCCTGTTCCTTAAAGGAGAAAAACTCCATGACTCCGGATGATGTCTATATACAGACATCACCTCATCGATATAAAAAAATTTGCCCATATCGACGGCCGTCAGCATCAAATGCACATCACTTGTAATACCGTTAAATCGTTTTAATGTACTTTCAATCACTTTTTTTCGGAATAGAAATGAGGCCGTAGGCGCCTGTGATTTAAACCCTGAATTGACAATGCCTTTTTCCATTACTATATGATCAGAATTAACTACTTGATGAAAATGTGGTCGTTCCTTGCAGCTTTGCATTACTATTTTTCCATCTTCGTCAAGGATTTTAGCATCATGGCAACAACCGCTATAATTTTTATTTTTTTCCATTAAATCAACTTGCTTCTGTAACTTTGAGGTATCTATCCAATAATCATCCCCTTCACAGAAAGAAATATATTTTGAACCACTTGCCAAACCTCTGTGATATAGAAAACTGATAATCTTACTTTTTGTGTTTTCAAGTGCAAAGATTAATTCGATTTGTTTTGGAAATTTTATTTGATAATCAATGCAAATTGTTAAAGTTTCATCGTTTGAACAATCGTCTGAAATGCAGAGTTGGATTGGAAATTTTGTTTTTTGCGATAAAACCCCTTCAATGGCCTTTGGAATAAATTCTGAATGGTTATATGTTGGCATTAGAATGCAAACTTCAGGGCGTTGGCCTGTCGCTTCAAGTAATTGAAAATGCTTTTCATCAAAACAAAATAAAGAGGGTATATTTTTGTTTAATTCAATTGGCTCTAACATAATATTAACCAATTATATAGAAAATTAACCTTTAGTGGTAAGACGCTGCAGACCAATACTCCACAATGTATTTCCATAAATATCTTTTCTGAACTTTCTGAGCCAGGAGTTTTCAAAATAAGAAAGTAATGAAGACACACGTCTATTATACTTTCTCATAAATATAATTTTGTATTCGTTTTGTACCAACTCCTTAAATACATTGGTCGAAACACCTTTCTTGAACATATGATACGCAATATATGTTGCATCTTCGGCTTTCACTTTTCTCGGCCATATCAAATGTCTAATTAACGGTAGCATCAAAACTGAATTTGCATAACTATAAAAAAGATCCAACACATCTGAAAAAAAATTGTTTGGTCGACATTCATCTTCATGAATTGGTTCTCTTACAAAATACATAACGCCATACCGCACAAGCATATTCGAGAGGGTTATAATCACCTCTTTATAGTCAAGCAAATGATGTAAAATAGAACTCCCAATAATCAAATCATATTTTTCCATCTTCAATGCACGCAAATTTTCAACCATCACACTCGTATTAATCACTCTAAAGGAATTGCACCTTGCAGCATACCGCTGGCTAAGCATATTTGACATCTCTATCGAATGCTCAATTCCTGTGTAATCAACTTTTACGCTTGAGATTGTCAACAGCTTTCCAAGCAAATAGCCTGTACCAGCTCCAATTTCAAGAACTCGAATCACAGATTTTTTTTTTATTGTCTGAAGGCTTCGTTCTAATTCAGAATATATAGCATTGTTTTTATATTTGTTGAAATAATACCATGACGCAGCTTCATAACGATATGCGTTTCTATCATAATAGGATCTATTTTGATTATAAAAATTTTCTTTATTTAAATCCACTCACCCACTCGATAAACAGGAAAATAGTACTTTCCCCTATTTTTTAGAATATTTCGTATAAATATTTTTTGTAAGCATTCACGGGGTACTTTGAGGATCCAACTGGTCTCGCAACCCCCCGAAATCAAAGCACAAAAAATAGATCATAACTAACCGAAATAATACAAAATAAATCTAGATTTTTCTTTTTGACTATGGTAGAGTGCTTTTCATGGCACTCAAAAGACCCTTTTCGGAACTCGATTGGCAACTGACACCAGAGCCGGTGCGACAGTATATCATGGCTCTGGAACGGATGCTTTTCGATATGGAACAGCGGATTGTAGCCCACGAAAAGCGGCTGGAGAAGCTTGAGGTTCGGTCCAGCAAAAATTCTCATAACTCCAGTAAGCCGCCGTCATCCGATCCGCCCTTTAGCAGGCAAAAGAGAAAACAGAAAAAGAGTACACGTGCAAAAGGCGGTCAGAAAGGCCACAAGCCGCATCAGCGGCAGATGCTGGATCCGACCGAGAGCCATTGGTTGATGCCGACGCGCTGCGCATGCGGGCATGCGCAGTTCGATCCGCAAAAGATGCAGCCGTTTTATGCGCATCAGCATATCGAGCTACCCGAAATCGAAATGCAAATCAGCCACTATATTCTCCAGCAATGTGACTGTCCCAACTGCGGCAGGACGGTCAAGGCCGCGCTACCTTCTGACGTATCCACCGGTTATGGGCCGCGCTTTACCGCGCTTATCGGAGAATTGAGTGGGATCAAGGCCATGAGCCGCAACGACGTCAAGCAGTTGTGTGAGTCGGTTCTGGGCATCGGGATTGCCACCGGAACCATCCAGAAGCTTGTCGACCGCACGTCAAATGCGCTATTGCCGGCCTACGAACGCATCGGCCGGGTCGCCCGACGCTTTTGGTGCAACTACATCGACGAAACTTCCTGGTTTAAGGAAAACGACCTGCACTGGTTGTGGGCCATGGCCAACGAACGGGTGGCGTTTTATCGCATCGACCCGCATCGCTCCAAGGAAGCTTTCGAAAAACTGGTCCGGGATTGGGACGGGATTCTGGTCAGCGATGGTTACGGCCTATATCGAAAATGGGTTAACCGCCAAACCTGCCTGGCCCATCTGATCCGCAAAGCCGATGCCCTGGCGGAACGAAAGAAAACCGATCTTTGCCGCTTCGGAGAAATCGTCGCCGCCTGGCTGAGGCAACTGGTATCGTTTGCCAAAGAACCTCCCGACCCGGAAATGTGGTCGGATTTTTATACGTTCTTTTTGTTTACCGTCTCCGTTTGGGAGAAGGACAAGACCGACGCCGGAAAACTCGCCCGGCAGATTGTTCGCGAAATGGACAGTCTGTGGACCTTTCTCGATCACCATGGCATTGAACCGACCAACAACCGTGCCGAACGGGCACTGCGCTTTGGGGTGCTATGGCGAAAGCGCAGCCTGGGCACCCAAAGCGAAAAGGGAAACCGGTGGGTCGAAAGGATATTATCCCTGAAAGAAACCTGCCGTCTAAATGCAAAACCGACGTTCCCGTTCCTCGTGGAATGTATTACTTCCTATTTTCGAAGGTCGACGCCCAATCTCTCCTGGATTTAATTCAAACTGGAATATCCCGTGAACGCGTACGATTTTTTTCAAAATTGCGATCATGAAAGTAAACCTTCCAAGGGTATGATATTACTTTTTTTTAAGATCAAACAAAATTTATGTTCATCAGAAGCATTCATGAAATTAACTTATATTGTTTTAGTAAATTTGATATCTCTTTCCGCGAATTAAACATTAAAACATCAATAATAGACAATCTATTATAAAATTTTTTTCTGCTGCCTTGCCTGTATGATGGTAAAAGCGGTTTTACAAACAAAAGTTTAATACCATATTTGCTAAAATCATCTTTTTGATATAGTGACATGCCTCCAACCGGATTAAGGTAGTGTGTGCCGTGTAATAATTGCAACAGCTTTATAAGTTTGTGTTTGCCGCATAACTGCCAGGCATCTTCTTGATTCATTAATTGAGACGCAATATACATTTTTTTGGTCAATCCGAGGTAATTCATTACTGCCATCAAAGTTGATTCACATAAACGCGCTATATTATCCCCAGTATTGTTTAAATTTTCTTCTATAATTGCTAATATATTCGGATAGAAAGGGGCTTTTCTATACCCGGCGTCTAGTTGTTTTATGAATTTGTGCTTGAATTCTTCAAACTCAGGTGCAATCGTTCTCTGATTTATCCAGAGATCTCTGGATGCAGCAGTTAAGGGTACGGTGAAGGTATAAACACCGTTTGACTGCAAAATCCTGTTACGGTTTACCCATCCTCTTGAAATATACTGGACATTATCTAAGGAGATAAAAACGTCACAAGCAGCCATAAGATTGAAATACCCGAGGTAAGGAAAGAAATATGGCTGCATTATTGCTATTTTCATGAAAAGGATTATGGTTCCTCGCTGTTTCGTATGGGTAGATAGTTGATTGACTTACCGCACTAGTGATAATCGCTAAGCACTATGAAAGATACAGAACTCCTTCAAATGGCTCTTGGTCTGAAACCGCCCTGGCAGGTTTCGACAGCGGATTTCAACCCCGATGAAAAGCGTCTGGATATCCGCCTTGATTTTCCCAAAGGGAGCACCTTCACTTGCCCGAAATGTGGGCTATCGGGAGTCAAGGCCCACGATACCGTCGAGAAAACATGGCGGCATCTGAACTTCTTCCAGCACGAAGCGTATCTGACCGCCAGGGTTGCCAGAATCGACTGCAAAAAATGCGGCATCCGTCTGGTTGATGTGCCCTGGGCCAGACCCGGCAGCGGCTTCACGCTGTTGTTTGAAGCGATGATTATGATACTGGCCAAGGCTATGCCGGTGAAAACCGTCGCCGAGTTTGTCCGTGAGCACGATACCCGGTTATGGCGTATCTTGCATCACTATGTGGGCGAAGCGCGTAAGGCCGCCGACCACAGTCAGGTCAAGCATGTCGGCATGGACGAAACCTCAAGACGCCGCGGCCACAACTATGTCAGCCTGTTTGTCGATCTTGACGAAACCCGGGTTCTGTTCGCCACCGGCGGCAAGGATGCATCAACCGTTGATCGATTCAAAAGAGATCTCACCGACCATGGCGGCAATCCCGGCGCTATCGAGGAGATGTGCTGCGACATGTCTCCGGCGTTCATCAGCGGTGTCGAAAAACATTTTCCCGAAGCCCATATCACCTTCGATAAGTTCCATGTGCTGAAAGTCCTCAACGAAGCGGTGGACCAGGTTCGCCGGGAAGAATCCAAAGGCCGGCCGGTGCTAAAGGGCAGCCGCTATCTTTGGCTGAAGAACCCATCCAACCTCAAGGCGTCCCAGGCCGAACAGCTTGAACAATTGACGATCAAAAAGCTCAACCTCAAAACCAGCCGGGCGTACCACATCAAACTCAACTTTCAGGAATTCTACAATCAGACCGCCCGGACCGTCGAAACCTTTTTGAAGAAATGGTATTTCTGGGCAACCCACAGCCGCCTGGAGCCCATGAAAAAAGCCGCATACACCATCAAGAACCACTGGGACGGCGTCCTGCGTTGGTTTACCTCCAGGATCAATAACGGAATCCTAGAAGGGATAAACAGTCTGATTCAAGCTGCCAAAGCCAGAGCCCGAGGGTATCGAACTGAGCGAACACTTATCACCATGATTTATCTTATTGCAGGCAAACTGAAGTTCGATTTACCCACATGAAACAGCGAGGAACCAGGATTATTTGCCGATTATTTCACAAATACTGTCAACCTGGTCTATTGTCAGGTCTGTATAAAGAGGTAAACAAAGGATTTGTCTCGAAATCCTTTTTGCCACATGGAGGTTTTCAGGTGAAGCAGACGGGATATCCCTATAGCATGGAATTTCACTTAGTAACGGGAAGAAATACCTGCGGGTCATGATATTAAAACGGCGCAATTTTTTATAGAGCATGTCCCGTGTCATGCCAAATTCATTTTTATCTATTAAAACAGGAAAATAACAATAATTATACCGCTGACATTTTGGTTCATGTGGAATAATTATCGTTTTTACATTTGCAAGGTTTTTCATATAACGTTCTGCTATCCGTTTCCTTTTAATAATTTGGTTATCAATCTCCTGAAGTTGCAGCAAACCGTAGGCACATATCAGTTCATTCATCTTTCCATTGCTGCCCTGCCCCACTATGGTTACTTCATCAGCAATCCCGAAATTTTTTAAGTAGTCGATACGCTTTTTGAGTTTGCTGTTCGGAATAACAAGAGCACCACCTTCTATTGTATTAAAAACTTTCGTTGCATGAAAACTGACCATGGATAAATCACCTGCTTTAAGCAATGATGTTCCATCTGTTTGATTTACCCCAAATCCATGAGCGGCGTCGTATAAAACCTTCAACCCATGCAGATCGGCAATCTGTTGGATAGCATCAATATTACTGGGACGACCATATATATGGACCGGCATTATGGCACTTGTTGTAGATGTAATAAGCGGTTCAATTTTGTTTGGATCAATATTGAAAGAATCAGGTTCAATATCACAAAAAACCGGTTTGCAATTATTCCAGTAAATTGAATGAACTGTCGCCGGAAAAGTAAACGGGGTTGTGATAACTTCACCGCTTACCCTTAGGGCTTTCAGCCCGATTTGCAATGCGGTAGTCCCATTGCAGAAAAGACTGATATGCTCAATGTTAAGGTAGTCACAAAGCGCTTGTTCAAACTGGGCATGAAAAACGCCCATGTTGGTTAATTGCCTGCTTTCCCAGATTTTTTTTAATAGCTCTGTAAAATCTGAGAGGTCAGGCAGAGATGGCTTGGTAACAGTTATTGACATACTAATTTCCGGATCACTTTCCAATTAAATTCATTCTTCCAAATTGCAATACTCAGAAAATTAAAAAAATATTATCAAGCACATCATATAGTTTAATTCTTCCTTTTAGATAGTTTCATCTTCAACAATAGTAGCATATAGGATAGTCTCCTCACCATAGGTTGAATGATGCTCCAGGTAAAAATGATACCAGGGAAACATTTCCTTCAGGGTCAGTGGTATATTGAACATGTCCTCAAACCCGTGATAAACTGAAATGGCAAGTTTTGGCCGGAACGTTTGTATTGTCCGTGCGGCGCCAACAAGAGCTTTTCTTTCCGAACCTTCAATATCCATCTTAATAAAATCAACCGAATCCAATTTGTTATCATGCACATAATCATCGATGGTGGTTGACGTCGCAATAAGGTCCCCATCAGAACGGACCCGAGTGCCGGGTCCGTTTTTCATAGCCCGCATCGGTTGGCCAGCAGTGTCGCTAACTCCCTGGCGGCTCAGGGAGATATTTTCAATAACCCCGGGGTTCAGTCGCCGATTCATTTCAAACACAGCTGCGTTATCTTCCAAAAACTCAAATCCATATACATAGCCACCGGGTCCGACCATTTTTGCAAATAAGAGCGCAGTATCCCCCCAGCAGGAACCGCAATCAAGCACGACATCGTTCTCTGTTGGCGCAACTGTTACTCCATTACGTGAAAAAAAATATTGTCGGAAATGCATATAATTTAACGAAAAAGCTGAAGACGAAATAATCTTGAAGCGATACTCGGGCAGAAAGTACAGATTAAGTACCCATCGACCGGTGTCCACAATTGCCTTTTCTATCAGTTGCATACCGATCGGATCAGTTTCCATGCATTTTACGTATCGTTCATAGACATCGTCATGCGTATACAGCATGACATGCTCCGGGCCCAGAGATCCGTATTGCAGAAGTTCATGATAAATTTTTCTGCTTTTTTCATCTTCAAAAAGGGCAATCGCACGGGCATGTTTATCAAGGTTGTCTAACACGGCTTCCATATATCGAACATTTGCGGATTTGTGAACTTCCCCGTATTGCGATTCACCGAATCTGTATTTCGGCCAATTTCCGACATGTTGGGAAAATGAGTTTTTCAATAAATCTGAAAGGTATTTCTTTCTAAATTCGGTAGAGTTCATTTCTATGCCAAATGTATCGTTTGTTTATCCTGCAAGATCTGATAATTGCCTGAAAATTTTCCAATTAAAATCGTTGGGCCAAAACTTTGATTGCAGTATATCCATTCTATTGCGATTGCGGAAAATAATCTCGTTTTCTCTCATTAAGAAAAGACCATTAACCTTAACCTCACTTGCACATATATACGTTTTATGAATTTTGTTGTAAACGCTCCTTGCCTCATCGTAGAAACGTTTCTCTTCGAGGGCAATTCCTGTGAGCACCAGCATCCAGATTTTATAAGGAAAAAACGGATAAGGCCAAAGGCAAGCGCAATCAGCCCATCCGTGAACAGACGTTTCCGGCAATTGATTGAGGCGAAGTGACAGGAAATCACTTAATATCGAGCAAGGATTATATTTACTGTTGTACTTATAAGATTTACATTTATACCCCTTAATTGCAATGGATAAGGCACCATTAAGCTCTCTCAGATAGACAAGTGTCATGGCATATTCAAAATAGGCAATCCATAACCAATGTAGTGCTCCAATATCGTTTTCTACCGCTTTCTGATAACATTTAATCGATTCATCGATTCTTCCCAATGACCGCAGCGTATTCCCTTTTTCTACCAAGTAAAAACATTTATGCACCAACGGAATGTCTGAAGAACCATTCAGTAGCGTTTCAATCCAAAAAGAGGCTTCATCATGTTGTCCTGTGTAATTGAACAGTTTCGCTTTCCAGAACATGTTAAGTACTGCGCTGCTATTGGAGGCGATGTCGTTATCGATGGTTGTCTTGGCTTTTTCAATATCATTCAAACAAAACTGGTTTATAGCCCTGAAAACTGAAAAGTAAGGATGATGAAACATCCCTTTCTGCTCGGCGAAATCAAATATGTTCATAGCCGATTCAAATTTGGATAAATAGATATAATAAAGGCTTAGGTCGATTAGGTGATTTTGGTTGGTTATCTCTGCAGGAGAGATACTATCGAGAATCAATTCAGCGACATCACTTTTCCCTATCAAAATAAATAGATTTGCTGTCCTGAGCTTCAATTCAATCAAACTGTACTCGTCAAAAATGTTATTTGAAGCGATAAAATCGAGTGTTTCCAGTGTTATTTCTGGTTGTTGGATATATGGAAGCAGATTGAACAGCGATTTGACATTAGCGACGTTTTGTACGTTCCGGATGAATTCGGTAGCATTAAAGTTTTCAAAGATTCTTTCTGCCTTGAGGACTTGATCATGCTCAAGAAGTGCAAGGACCAACCGAAGTCGAACCTCCCATGAGTTAGCCCCTGGAGGAATCAAGCTTATCAGTTCATAGGACGGCTGTATTGCAGGCGGCGTAGATTGGAGCAACATTGATGCAATACCGATAATACCAGTGTTGCCAATTTTAGAGGATAGAAAAAGCATTAATTTTCGTTTTTAGCTCATCACCAGTACTTTGAGTTGCAATGGCGAAATAATAATCCACTAAATCATTCACGATGCAGGAATCTTTCAATATCAGGGGGGTGGGATCTATTTTTGCATTTTCTTTTAATTGATCTTTACCTAATATACATAGGGATCCATCATAAGTATACATTTCAGGGAACTGCTGCCTGCTGTACATAGGTTCATGTTTTTTTTTATCGATGACAGTAGCACCTTTCCCGCCTAATTCCCAGGACGCATTTTCCGGTGTAAATACTTCCACGGTATCATATTCTCCTGTCCAGGAGGGTGATGTTAAAATCACGATCATTCCAGTTATTTTTACTTTGTCGAATTCCAGCAATACCTGGAATTTATTTTCAGACACATAAATTGTCCGGCATTCATCATATTGGGGACCATCCAAATTAAAAGGAATAACCTGGGCAATATAGGCACACTGTTTTATATTTGCATTATTGAAAAAAAACTTGTAATGAGAGTGTTTAACCGATATTTCAATGTATATTTTTTCATATCCCCTGGTTTTGCATGCATTCTTTTTTGATAAATCTAAATGAGAGTTATAAAAATTTTCGCCATTTTTTACCTGTTTATCAAAAGTAAAAATTATGCAACCCAGGAAATTATAAAAGGACTTGTACTGGCATGGGTAATCTTTGCAAAAAGCAAGACTGATCACACCTGACTCAGGATTACAATTTTTTAAAGAAAGAGCATTTGTAATATCATCTTTATCAAGAAGCAGATTGCGGTGATCAAGAACAAGCAACGCATCTGATTTTTTTTTACAGTAATTTTTAAAGCCTAAAGCCAAAGCCAAGGTTTGTTCAAAGGTATAAGGACGATTAATCTGTTCACATATCAATGTTTTATGAACTTCCATGCCATATTTTACAGTCAAATTACACACTGCGTCATCTCGTGAAACAACAATATAATTATTAATTTCTTTTATTTGACTGCAATTATTTAAAAAGTCGTCAATGCATTTGAGTCCACGGGATCCAGACCAGAAAGCGTTTTCTTTGATATACACTGGGAGAATGGCGGTCAGCATATCAGAAACCGAAATCAAAGAGTTTGTTTTTGATAACAGCCTCTGCCCAGTACAAATCAATGGGGGTGTCAATATCTATAAGCATACATTTATCAGTTAGAACATAATAATAATGTTTCTCTTTTTTTTGGGGTAAATATGCATGAAACAAGGAGTATGGCCTGTAGTATTTTTTCCATGCAGGGACAGGATCGTTACCAAGCAGATTAATCAATTGGCTATCTCGTTTTATGTACGTATGACAGGGATCAAAAGAAACTTCTTTTACGGTTGTAACACTGCTGTATCCTTTATAGAGAATCCCCATCATCTCATCAATAAAATCGGGAGTGCGAAATGGAGACGTGGGATAAAGACTGACATAAATGTTTTTTTTATTTTCATTACCAAGCCTGGATTTCGTATATGCAAAAACCTCTCCAAGACCTGATGTGTCAGTTGCCAGTTCTTTTGGGCGAAGAAACGGTACTTCCGCACCCCATTGTCTGGCTACTTCAGCTATTTCCTCATCATCAGTAGAGACAACAATACGGTTTATTGATTTTGCCTTCGAAGCAGCCAGAATCGAATAAGCTATTAAGGGCTTACCCCCTAAATCCGCAATGTTTTTCCGCGGTATCCCTTTCGACCCGCCACGTGCAGGTATAATGGCTATGGTTTCAAGTTGTTTTGCCATGAATATCGTTCATAAAAATAGTCAAACCAAAGTCGTTCTAGTTCTTCGTACCCCTCTTCTCCCCCTAACCATGGTTTCCCCCCAACAAAATGAATCACATGGTGATCGATCTTTTCCCAATGCTCTGGCGTTTCGCTGTAGATACGCTTGCCGGCATTGTACTTGATGTCCAGTTTCTTCCAGTTCTTGAAGTATGAGTTTAGGAACCCTTGATCGCCACCGTCGTAGGTAAATAAGGTGTCTTTTTGAGCCATCATATCTTCGTAAATGGCCCTGTCCGGCCGAATGACCATAACTCCACTGTTAAAACGATCTTCCCAGTAGGGTGTGCAGGCACAGGCAGCAAAGTCATCGGTTTCTTCAAAAAAAAGATGATCAATGCTTTTAACCACAATCAAATCGCTATCCAGATATATGATTTTTTCATAATCGTCGTAACTGAAAATGTGAAATTTGGTGTAGGTGTATGTAAAATCGTTCAAGCGGGGCTTGTTGTCGCCGATTCCGGCTTTGGCCGACACGATTTTTTTGACAGGCCTGCAGATGATGCCAAAGTCAGTGAGTCTCTTTTTGCCTTCATCTGACAGTTCACAGGTCATGGCGATAAGAGGAAAATGGGTCTTGTCCTTCAAGGATTTGTACATGCAGACAGCACCATCGACATATTTATCCCGAGCAACAAGGGTAAAATAGGCAAAATTGGGCGTTCTGGTCTGTTTCCTCTTTTTAGCGTTATTCATAGCTCCGCTTTTTCGATTACAAATCGAAGAGGCTTTGATGGTTTTCCTTCAACAAGAAATTTGGTCAACCGATCATTTTCAATAATAAGGAGAGCTGAGGAAGCTAGGCTTGGCTGGCTCAACCGTCCATTCACTGAATGGTTATAATTGATATCGTCACGTTAATCCGTGACTTTAAATTAAAATTTCCCGCATTCCGGTAGCGTCTTACCAAACGGGTTGCGTTCAGATAAACGCTTCGACTTCAGCAAAGACAGCGACTCTCAATTGGATCAGTAACTGTTTCTCAATTTGGCCAAAGATATTTTCTCACTGTCATATACTCGTTTTACACCATCTCCCATGGCCTGTTCAATCAAACGTATATCGCGAACCATCTGCGCCAGATCCTTCGGTTCAAGGGATATAGCATGATCGCTGCCCCACATGCCTCGGTCCAGGGTAATATGACGTTCCACATAACACGCACCCATTGCAACGCTTGCGATGGTGGGTAGGGTACCCGCCTCATGGCCGGAATAACCGATGGCACCGCCAAATTCATTCTTCAAAGTATGAATCATGGAAAGATTCAGTTCTTCCGGATTTCCTTTATAATCGCTGGTGGTATGCACGATCAGCAGTTTTTTAGGATCGAAAACCGAAACAGCTTTTCTAATCTCATCCATGGTCGACATCCCGGTGGACAGGATGACCGGTTTTCCCTGAACATGTATATATTTCAACAGATCGTCGTCGGTCAGACATGCTGAGGCCACTTTAAAACATGGAAGGTGGTATTGGTTCATAAAATCCACTGAAGCTTTATCCCAACAGGAAGCAAACCAGGCGATCCTTCGCTTCTGGCAATGACTCTCAATCCTATCGTAGTCTTTGGCGCCCAACTCGATGCGATGACGATATTCAAGATAGGTCATGGTTCCCCAGGGGGTGTCGCGGATGACATCACGCTGCCGTTCCGGGACACAGTGTTCAGGCGAGCGTTTCTGAAATTTGACGGCGTCACAGCCAGCTTCGACGGCAATATCGATCAAGTCCAGTGCCGTGTCCAGGGAGCCATTGTGATTGATCCCCACCTCGGCAACGATATACACGGGATGGCCTTTTCCTACTTTCCGGCGACCGATCACTATTTCGGTTCGTCCGGTATCCTTTTTGGGCGTATATGGTTTTAGCTCCGCCACAATTTTCTTTCGTTGGAATCGTTGTGTTGTCAGTTAGCCGTAGTCTTCATCAAATGTCAGACAACTTTCTTATTTTTATCTTATCGCCTGATATTGCCCTCACCTGCCTATAAATCTCTTCCTGCCGGCCGAAAGAAGTTATAATTACAGCATCCGGCCGTATTTCCCGGATATCTTCCGGCGACCTGATTTCCAGGCCGTTGAAAATGCGACCTTGTTTTGAACCATCGCTGTCCACGACGCCGATGATCACCAGCGGAGTGCGTTTGGCTGCCGCGTAAACGATTTCAGCGGTTTCCGCCACGCCGAAAAGCACGACGGTCCGAATGCCTTCGTTGTAAAAGCCCTTTAGGATATTTGATATCTCCTCCTTAACGGTGCCATACAGCCGAACGATCTCAGCTGAATAATCCAGCAGCGATTTCCTGAGCATAATGCGGCCGGCATCGGACAGATGATACTGCTGCGTACGATTGGTTTTTCCCGATACGTTGACAAAGCCTTCCTGTTTCAACCACTTGATATAGTTGTTGACCATCGAACTGCTCAAGTTGGTGTTGGCCGCGATTTTGTGTTGGCTGCCATCGGGCTCTTCGTAAATGGAAAACAGTACGGAAAGGAGCCGGGACTGTTTTGTCGGCCTGATGAACTTGAGCTGAGAGGCTTGAATCATTTGTGGGGATTCCAGACAAAATGGTAGATAGGGTCCAGATTTTCCGTTTTCCGGTTTTGCTTTTGACAATTATGTCAATTTTTATCAGCGTAATTTGACCATTAGAAGAGAGCTGCAGGACATTACGAAAAGAGAGGAATCTGATGATCTTTGATTACGACCATACACTGTATGGATGGTTAAATAAATAAAACATCCTTTGGTTTGCTTGTCAAGGCGATAATTGTTTGAGATTAATTCATAAAAAAGAGGGTTGGCCGGCGACAGGTCTTCTTTGTTTGTGGAAAGGGAATTCACCATCCACACCTGATATGGTTCCTCAAGTTTCCTGTTTGCTGACCGATATGTCTTTTAACACCAAAGAATGATAACTTTTCCCTGAAAAATGGCCATATAATGAACGTTAAACCCAACCGCCCGGAAGACAGCCAGGATCTGAAGCGGCAGATCCGCCAGTTGGAGTCCATCGCCGCTTTGTCCGGCGGCATCGCCCATGACTACAATAACCTGTTGACAGCCATCATGGGCAACCTTTCCCTGGCGTTGGAGCATGTGGAGTCCGACTCCAAACTTTCCGGTCTGCTGGAACAGGCCCTGGCGGCGGCGCGTGTAGCCAAAACCCTCACCCGCCGCTTGATCACTTTTTCAAAGGGCGGACAGCCAACCCAAAAGCCCACGGATATCGTCAGCCTGATCGAAAATACCGCCGCGTTTTCACTCAGCGGATCCAACATTCGCTGCGAATTAGGACCGTCAAATGGCACCTGGTCCGCTTACACCGATCCGCAGCAAATTGGCCAGGCCATCCACAACCTGATGATCAATGCGGCAGAATCCATGCCTTCCGGAGGAACGGTATTCATCAGCTTTGAAAATACGACCGTGAAGAGCCCCAACAGCATCCTCGCCCCCGGCCGATACATCGATATCGCCATCAAGGATCAGGGTGTGGGCATCCCCGCGGAACACATCGAAAAAATTTTCGACCCCTATTTTTCAACCAAGGCAAAAGGCGCCGTCAAAGGGACCGGTCTGGGTCTTTCCATTTCCCATTCGATCATTTCCAATCATGGCGGGGAGATTACGGTCTGTTCGCGGGTTGGCGTCGGCACCACCTTTCACGTTCTGCTTCCCGCCTCGGAAGCGGAGCCTGATGTCGTTGAACCGGTTGGTGTCAAAAAGATGCAGCCAATGTCGAAAAAGCCGGTCTTCGGTAAGGGAAAAATTCTGGTGATGGACGATGAGGCCATGATCCGCGAACTGACCGGCAATATGCTTGGCCATTTGGGGTACAAAGCGGACTTTGCCGAAGAGGGGCAGTGCGCCGTTCGGAAATACCAGGCCGCCCTTGAGGCGTCCGTGCCTTACGATGCCGTTATCCTGGACCTGACCATCAAAGGCGGCATGGGCGGACAGGAAACCATAAAAATGTTGAAGGAGATCGACCCCACGGTCAAGGCGATCGTTTCCAGCGGCTATTCCGACAATCCCGTAATTGCAAACTACGCTAAGTACGGGTTTTGCGAAGTGGTGGCCAAACCTTACGAAATGGTTGAATTCAGTCAAAAGCTTTATCGGGTAGTCAACGACGCTTGAAAGACCGCTCTTTCTCCGCCACTGCGTTTGAGACGAAAAGCCGCAAAAAACTAATTATCCCCGAAAGATGGATGCCCATACCGCGTAATTTCTGCGTCCTGTTTTACTCTCCAGTAAATCATCAAACCGTTCCCACAAAATCTAATCCTTAAACAGATATACATCCGTTAGTTGCTTTGTCGTCAACCATATCTATTTTATCCGGTGTGGTAACCATTGGGGTGGCATTAAACCAGCATAAAGGAGGTGAATGATGAAATCCAAGTACCTTCTCGGCGTCATCATTAAAATTGGTATGGTCCTGTTGATAACCACATTGAATAGCTGTACCATCTTGAATCAAGCGGACAGGCAAAAAACGCAGACGTTCAACACCGATCAGGTCGTCGCCGACCTAACTCCGCAGATCGAATCCCTTTACCTCTCCTGGCACGAATTGGATCAGATTTACAAGGACATCAAATTCCTTGAAAGAGGCTTTCTATTCGATCCGGATGACCGGCAACTGGGTTACATCCAGAAGGCCGGACTTTATGTTCAGGATGCCTCTGTCAGGATCCGCCACCAGTGGGAGCAGTTTTCCGTGATCCATTACATCCGTCCGGAAATGATGAGAGACTATCTGACCTTGCGTGCCAAGGGATTGACGTCGGCCATCCAGGAAATTGAGTACGATGAGCAGTTCTTAACGATTTACGGATCTTTTATTACCCACGACGCCGTCACCGAAGACTTGAATCGGGCACGGGATGGAATCCAAAGAAATATGGGTTTATTGAATCAGATTCTGGAGAAACTGTTACCGATTGCCAACACCCCAGAACCGTCGATGGCGCTTTAAAAGCGGATGCCTGCCGCTTAGAAAAACTCAACGGCAAACCCTTCCCCGCTGGTCCACAGCACTCTGGCCCGGCGTTTCATGCTCTTCGTGCCACTGGTGAATGGGATGCTGATAGTAACGACATCGCCTGGGTGAACCTGGTTTACCGATAGAGCCATCACGAAAGCGCCGCCCATGCTGATGTCTTTGAGTGTTCCGGCAAAAGCCTTTCCTCTCAAGGAAAAAACGATATCGCTGTTATAATTTTTGCGTTCATAGCGCCTTCTGAACTCACCGGTCCCCATTTAAACGCGGTCCTTTCGGAATTGGTACAAATATAATCCGTATTGACAAAGCAAAGGGTATTCCAACTGGGCCGTCTCACCTGCCATCAATGTATTTGAGTACGCCTACCAAACCGAAAAAGCTGAATTTTTCTTTTTTTGCAATGTTTTATAACCAATGTCAATGGAATAAGAATATCGGCGGCAAGCCCTGAAATCAATCAAATCGTTGGATCCCTTGCCTTTTGAAAGTATCAATCCCGGCCGAATCCCAACCGGCCTGTGTGTTGTCCGTTGATGCCGGGTATTGACGACGCCCCGTGGTCACCAATCAGGGAAATACAACTGTCGACCCTTCATCCGGGTTCCCGGTAAAGGGCCAGTATTCCGGAACGGGCCACCTTCTTAATGCCCATAGGCGCCAGCAGCCTCAGCAATGCCTCGATTTTTTCCATTGTCCCCGTCACCTCGATAATGTAGTGGGTCAGTCCCGTATCCACGACGCGAGCCCTGAAATTCTCAACGATACGCTGGATTTCAGATCGGTGCGACTCCTGTGCCTTGACGCAGATCAGGGCCATCTCCCGTCTTACGGCTTCATCCCCGGTCATATCCCTGACCTTGATCACGTTAATGAGCCGCCGCACCTGTTTCATGATCTGCTCCATCTGGTCCGGCGTCGTATTGGTCGTAATCGTGATGCGGGACATATCCGGGTTGGCAGTGGGAGCGCCGCAGATAGTCTCGATGTTGTATCCGCGACTGGCAAAGAGTCCGGACACCCGGGCGGTGACCCCCGGTTCGTTCTCCACCAGCATGGTGATCGTATGTTTTTCAGTTTCCATTGGATTTTCTCCACCGCACGGGTTTAGGGGACAACTTTAAATATTGAGAATAGCGATATTGTATCAAAAACGAATACGCAGGGCAAACCATCAGGCGGTCGTTGATCAGCCCATAAGCGCTGGAAGATGGCTTGGAGGGATTGTGCGCGGAATCGATGGGTTGTCAGTTCACAAGGGGTTTCCGTTGGAAAAAATATGCTCTGCATCTTTTCGCAGCCGGTTCCACGCGTCGGTTCGATCAGCCTTGTCGATCGGATGGTGCAGTTCGGCCAGTACGTCAGAGACGTACGCTTCCTTGCGCATACCCACCAGGACGGTGGAAACGCCGGCGGTTGATACCAATGCCCGAATGGCTTTCTGGCTCAAGGTACCGGATTTGGTCCAGTCTTCGTCAGCATTGGCAAGCATGGTGAGAATCCGTTTTTCCAGGGCCACCGCCTCGTCGGCATAAATAGACGCCACGGCACGAAAGGCGTGGTCGAGGGTTTCTTCATGTGATGGAATCCAGGCGGTTAAGTCTGAGTTTTTGTCAGCATAGGGGGCTAAAAAATCCATCACCCCCTGAATGCGGGGGAGAAATATACCGTCTTTTGCCTCCCGCCACCGTTCATAGGAGCCGAAGGTTCGCCAGTGATGCTTGAGCGTTTCGGCAAAGCATCCCTGTTGTTTAATCCGGATTCGCAGTCCAGCGGGAATGGAATCTATTCCGGGAAGAATCTTTCGCCACAGCCGGGTTTCACTTTGGGCCAGATCCTTAATCCGCTGAATAATTTCCCTGTAGTCCAGCCGGCTGCGCACATCGATGCCGGCCAGACGCACCATGCGTCTTCCGGTAAAGGCGTTGAGGGGGCGGTTCACCAGCACGCTGAGTCTCTTCTCACGGGCAACATCCAGAACCGTTTTTTCATCCGGTTGGTTTTTTTCCACCGCCGCTCCTGTTTCGAACAGGTTGAAGGGAAGCTGGATGACCCGAAAATGATGGTCGCGGTCGATGGATTCGGCAATCTCCCATACACGCTGCAACGCGGTGAATTCGGGATCATTAATGGGTGCGGGGAAGGTGTTGGAGCTGATGCCGTATAAACGGACACGCCCCCTATCCACCTCTTCTTCCAGGTGACGGAAGGCCTGATCAATCCGCCGGTAGTATTCCGCCTCAGCGTTCTCACGGCCCATCCCCTGCCGGTGAGCCCACCCCAGGTAATACTCGGGGTTGTGCAGCAGGTATCCGTCAAGGGTCTCCAGACCTAGTCGTTCCAGGGACCGTCCGATCTGATCGTCGAGAAATCCCGGGTGAATGCAGTGCTCCAGGCCGTCCGCATATTCGACGACCGCTTCAAATGGATTGCCTTCACTTTTGCGCTGCTGGCTCCGGGCATAGTTGTTTCCCTGAAGGTAACCGCCTTTGGAGACAACAATAACCTGCTCCCGGGTAATCCGGTCCGATTCGATCAGATCCTTGAGAACCCGGCCGACCAACTGTTCCGAACCCCCGTCGGCGTAATTGGCGCTGGTATCGATCAGATTGATGCCACCGGTCAGGGCTTTTTCGAGGGCTTTTTCATGGACAGCCACGCCGGCATTGACCCTATAGCAGCCAAATCCGGCATTGCTGACAAAAAGGCCGGTGCCGCCCAGCGGAGTAAATGAATAGTCTGAAAATTGGTCGGCAAACTTCTGTGTGCCGTCAGGCGTGGCGTATCCGGAAATCATCGGGCTATTTTTTCCTGCGTCCGGAAAGGGCTTTTCGTTCGGCCTGCAATTCGGTAAGGAGTTGCGCCAGTGGCCATTTTTCGGACGTCGGGGTCAACGCTGCCCACAGGGACTGCTGCATTCCTGTTTTTCGGCAGAGGGTCATCAGTCCGTGAAGCTGGTTCTCCGTGATACCGGACACGATAATGGCCCGAGGGAGTTCAGACCCCGTGCCTGCGCCGGTATCATCGGGCCAGCCAAGCAGCGTGGCCAGGGTCTCTTTTCCGTCTTTTTGATTGGCCCATACGATGCCAACGTCCTGCAGACCGGCCATTTTTAAAACGGCCTCAAATTTAGACTGAGCCGGGGCGGGAAACCCGCAAAGGAGAAGCTTTGGGGTGCCATACATGCGGCTGTCGGAGTGCCGGACCTTCTCGAAAGTACCGTCTGTCATTTAAAAACTCCGTTTGTGTCATTGAGGAAAACTGCAGCCAATGGGTCAGGGGGCTTCGGCCGTGGGCCACTGTTTGCATACGACATTTTTCAGCGGTATGCAAACGGGTTCAGACGCCACCGCACCCGGTCATCCGGGCATGTTTGCGGCTGCCGGGATACTGCCGGCAGATCGTGGGTCTGACGTCATGGATGGCACAGACATATCGATTTGGGTCGGGTGACATGGTCAGCCAGGGACACGTCTCGGCAAAATCGTTGGTTCCCGGCAGCACCCAGATGCGACAGGCGGTGACCTGCCCATCTTGTTTGATGATGCCCACCCAGTCGAGAATATCCGTTCTGCCGAGATCCAGCCATCGTTGATAATCACGCAGGCTGCAGCCGTCATGGTAGTTCAACGTCCGGCAGCAGCGGCCGCATTGGGTGCAGACAAAGTCGGCCATGTCGGTGTCGACCCAGATACCGGGCAATAAATCCGGTTCCGGTCCCGAACCGGCGGTGGCCGGCGCGCCGAATACATGGGCGCAAATGCCTGCCAGGTGCTGCGGATCCGGTGGCAATCGCTTCAACTGATCCACGATTCGTTGTTTCAAATCATCTTCACTGGATGAAATCAGTTTTGTTCTTCCGGAAATTTTAGCCCAGACCGTGGGATTGCCAGCATTCCGCATAATATAGGTTTCGTCACCAAAAACCATGGGCCATATCACTGAAAGCAGATTAAACTGGGAATCATATTGCGCAAAATCGGCACGAATGGCTTCCACGGCTTCGTCGATCTTCAGAAAGAGTCTCTCTTTCTCCGGCATTTCATCTACTCCCTGATTATAGGGAAGCGGGAAAAAAAATAATATAACATGGATGGTGGATGCAGACCAACCCCTCGCCCATTGAGATTTAGATTGCCGCTCTCGGATTTCTTTGATTCCGATATTGACTTGATGCACTGTTTTGAAATAGGTTCCCGGAAATTATCCTGTAATAGTTCACCTTAGAAGTACCCATTCTATACCCTGCGAAAAATGGCCTACATGATCGGCAGCCGGGTGCTGCAAGCACCAGGATATAGCCCGGCAACAAGGTCAAGAGGATTGAAAGAGAGCGTATGAATTTATTTTTTCTGTCAATACTGATCATTTCGGCAGGAGGCATACTCCCCCTTTTGACGTTCAGGTTATTTCCCCTGATGAAAACCCTTGGGGTCTTGGGAATCGGCGCCGGCTGCTGTATAGGCATGCTCGATGCCTTGTCCACACTTTCACACGGTGAATCGGTCAACGCCTCTTTCGATTACCTCGATACGTTCTCGCTCGCCTTTCAAATGGATGGACTGTCCGCATTTTTTCTATTGGCCATCTTTGCCGTTTGTCTGTTGGCCGCCATCTATAGTTACCATTACATGAGCAACACGGGAAAAGCCATTCGTACGGCCACCCACTATTTTTTCTTCAGCCTATTGACCGCCTCCATGGTCCTGGTGGTGGTCGCCGGCAACATGATCACCTTCATGCTGTCATGGGAAATCATGTCCCTATCCTCCTTCTTCCTGGTGATCTACGATCATCAGATCCCGGAAAACAGAAAAGCCGGCTACCTCTATTTTATCTTTTCCCACGTGGGCGCCATGTGTATCTTTGCCGCCTTCGGCGTTCTATACAGCCACACCGGCAGTTTCGGATTCGACGCGGCCGGGCTCTCCCATGCCGCAAAAATGCTGGCTTTTATCCTCGCCTTTATCGGTTTCGGCTCCAAGGCCGGTGTGTTTCCTTTTCATATCTGGCTGCCTCACGCCCACCCGGCGGCACCCTCTCACATCTCCGCCGTCATGTCCGGCGTGATGATTAAAACCGGTATTTACGGCATACTCAGGCTATACAGCATCCTGAACCTGCATACGCCGGTTTTGGGAACGATGGTTCTGGTCTTCGGTATGGTGTCCGGCGTCCTGGGTGTCGTCTACGCCCTTGGCCAGCATGACCTCAAGCGGCTGTTGGCCTATCACAGCGTCGAGAACATCGGCATCATCCTTATCGGCATCGGTATCGGCATGATCGGCGTGGAAGCGAAGAACCCGATCATGGCTGTTCTGGGATTTTCGGGCGGGCTTTTGCATGTACTCAACCATTCCATTTTCAAATCGCTGCTGTTCATGGGCGCCGGAGTGGTGCTTCAAAAAACCGGCACCCGATCCATCGACGCCCTGGGCGGCCTGCTTAAAAATATGAAAATCACCGGCGTGACCTTTCTCGTCGGCTCCCTGGCCATTGCCGGCCTTCCGCCTTTTAACGGGTTCGTCAGTGAGTTTTTCATCTATGTGGGCAGTTTCAGAGGCATCGCGGTTGGGTCACCGGCTTTTGCGGTCAGCCTGCTTGCCATTGTCAGCCTGGCCGTCATCGGGGGACTGGCCCTGGCCTGTTTTACCAAGGTCGTGGGCGTGGTGTTCCAGGGCGAACCAAGAAGCCGGGCCGCCCATGACGTGAATGAAAAAGGCCCGGCCATG
Organism: uncultured Desulfosarcina sp.; assembly: GCF_963664155.2. Lineage (GTDB taxonomy): Bacteria > Desulfobacterota > Desulfobacteria > Desulfobacterales > Desulfosarcinaceae > Desulfosarcina. The sequence continues at coordinate 711,972 of NZ_CAXXXH010000002.1, read as the reverse complement.
CTATTGCCCATGGTCATCCTGGCCGGTGCCTGTGCGGTGATCGGCGTCTATCCCGGTGCGTTCATGTTCATGGTCCTGAAAGCGGTGGCGGCCCTGGGCCTTGATTACGGCCGCATTCCCATGGAACCCTTTGCCCGGATGTCCGCCAACATTACCTTGGGGGCGACTCTTTTTCTGGCCGTTTTGTTGGCCCTGCTGGCCCTTCGCCGATTCCTGTACCAGGGAAAGACCATCGGACGCGCCGGTACCTGGGGCTGCGGGTTTTCTCAGCCTACCACCCGGATGCAGTATACCGGATCCTCCTATGCCGCATCGATCCTCGAATTTTTCAAACCGGCGGCACCGCTCGAAGAAGACCACCCGCCGGTGAACGGATTATTTCCCAGGCAGACCCACTACCGCAGTCACATCCACGATATCGTCGAGCTTCACCTGAATCGCCTGGTTGTAAACCCCTTACTGTGGCTGTTCGATAAATTGCGTTGGATCCAACATGGAGACATTCACCTGTATATCGGCTACATCCTGCTGGCCATCGTGGTGCTGCTGTTTTTCGTTAAACCCTGAAATGCAGAAACCGCAATGGATAACATAAGGAATCGAGTGATGCTGTTTTACCCTAATTATCGTGGGGGGAACTAATGATTGAATCCATACTGCTGTGGCTTTTCGCCCTGCTGACGGCACCGCTATTCGCCGGAATTGTTTTCAAGGTGAAAGCGTTCTTTGGCGGCCGCAAAGGATCCCCGGTCCTGATCAATTACTATACGCTCATCAAACTGTTCAAAAAAGGATCGGTGTACAGCACCAGCACGACCTTTATTTTCAAACTCGGCCCCATGGTGTCTCTGGGTGCGTCAGCCACCTCGCTTCTCTTTTTGCCCATCGCCGGCCACTTCCCGGTATTCTCATTTAACGGGGACGTGATCTTCATCCTGTACCTGATGGGTCTGGCCCGTTTTTTCACCATCGCCGCCGCCATGGACACTGCCTCGCCGTTCGAAGGCATGGGTGCTGCGCGGGAGGCCTACTTTCCCATCATCTGCGAAGCCAGCATGTTCATGATCCTGATCCTGTTTTACCGGTTGACCGGCGATCTGAGTTTTGCCGCCTACTTTTCCGGTGGTCAACCCTTCGGCCTCTGGCAGATCGCCGGATCGCCGATCCTCTTCGTGGTCATCGCTTTCTTCATCATACTGCTCACCGAAAACTCCCGGGTGCCGGTGGACGATCCGGCCACGCACCTGGAATTGACCATGATCCACGAGGTGATGGTTCTGGACCACAGTGGTCCTGATTTCAGTTTCATCGAAATGGGTGCGTTTCTCAAAATGTTTTTCTACGCATCCATTGTCGCTCGCCTGATCTTCCCCTTTGAGCTGGGCAATCCGGCACTGAATCTGGCCTTGTTTTCCTTTGGCGTCCTGATCGTCTACATGGCTGTGGGTGTAGTGGAATCCATTCTGGCGCGCTACCGCATGGACAGAGTCCCCAAATTTGTGCTGACCTCCTTTGCCCTGGCCTTTTTTGCAACGGTTATCACCCTGGAGTTTTTAAAATGATTCATCCGGTCGATACGATTTTATCCCTTGCCCTGCTGTCGATCCTTTTCTCCTTCGGCTCCAGCCGGCTGCCGCCGTTGATCAAAGTACTGGCCTTCCAGGGCGTGGTCGTATGCATCGTACCGCTTTTCATTGGCCATGACATGTCCACCGGCAGCCTCGTCTTCACTCTAGTGACCCTGGCCATCCGCGGCATCATCATTCCAGGATGCATCTACCTGGCCATCAAAAAAGTCGCCATCGAGCGCGAGGTGGAGCCAATCGTCGGCTACCACGCCTCTGTACTGGCCGGACTTCTGCTCATCGTCGGCGCCACTTTTGCCGGCCATTACATCGATGTGCCCTACAGCAGTGTCAGCGCCCTGCTGCTGCCCACAGCCATATCCCTGCTGGGTGCCGGCATGTTTCTCCTCATGGCCCGACGCAACGCCATCGCTATGGTTCTGGGCTACATCATGATGGAAAACGGCATCTACCTGGTAGGCACCACATTCTCTGTAAGGGCCCGCCATATTGTCGAGTTCGGCATTCTTCTGGACGTGCTGGCCGGCGTGATGATCATGGCCGTCATCCTGCAGAACATAACCAGGACCTTTGATGACGTGGACACGGCACGCTTGCGAACCTTAAAGGAATAGGTGGTCATTTCATGCTTGAGATCGTTTTTCTGATACCGTTTCTGACCGGCGCTGCCGCGTTCTTTCTCCCGCGTGCAATCGGGCGACCGCTGCTGGTTCTCACCGGTGCCATTCATCTGATCCTGTCCGTGATCGTCTGGGCCGGCCACCTGACGCCGATATTCCCCGACTATTTTGCAGTGACGCCTGAGGGATTGCTTTCCCTGCTGGTGATTTCCCTGCTCTTTTTCCTGATTTCCATTTACACCATCGCCTATCTCAAGGCTTCAGACATCCATTCAGAAAACATCTTCACCGGATCCATGCTGCTGTTTTTATCCACCATGACCATGGTGACCCTGTCCGACCATATCATGGTGATGTGGATCGCCATCGAGGCCACCACCCTGGCCAGCGCGCCGTTGATCTATACCCACCGGTCAGCGGCCTCCCTGGAGGCCACCTGGAAATATGTACTCATCTGCTCGGTAGGCATTGCCATGGCCCTTTTAGGGTCGGTATTGGTTACCGTGGCCATGGACGTGGGCAAGGTAGATGCACCCATCTCGTTTTCAGCCATGACCGAAGTTGCCAAACATATGGATCCCATGTGGCTCAAGGCCGGTTTCGTCTTCATCCTGGTCGGCTACGGCACCAAAATGGGACTGGCGCCCATGCACACCTGGCTGCCCGACGCCCACAGCGAGGCTCCCAGCCCGGCGTCGGCCCTGCTCTCCGGCGTATTGCTCAACTGCGCCTATCTGGGGATCTTCAAAACCAACAAGATCATGCACGCCGCCGGTCTGGCCGATTTTTCCGGGCCCATTCTCATCGTCTTCGGTCTGGTTTCGATCTTGGCCGCCGCTACCTTCATTCTCAAACAGACCGAATATAAACGCATGCTAGCCTATTCCAGCATCGAGAACATGGGCATCATCGCCTTCGGCACCGGCATCGGCGGCCTGGGCGCCTACGGCGCGATGGTCTGCCTGATCCATCACAGCCTGATCAAATCCAGCCTCTTTCTCACCTCCGGCAATATTCTGCTGGGCTTCGGCAGCCGGCTCATCGACCAGACCGGCAACCTGGTGGGCCGCATGCCCAAAACCTTTGTGGCATTTTTTGGCGGTTTCGCCGGCATCTCCGGATTTCCGCCATTCGGTATTTTTATCGGTGAACTGCTGATTATCATGGGGGCGTTTCGTACCGGCAACTATGTGAGCGTCGGTCTCTTCATCCTCAGCCTGTGCGTGATCTTTGCCGGATTTGCCAACAACGTCATGAAAATCTCTTTTGACACCTCGGATGCCGACATCCGGATCAAAGAAACACCCAGCCTGGTCTGGCCCCAATACGCACTGCTGTTTACCTCCCTGGTTCTCTGTTTCTGGATGCCTGACACCTTGTACCAGACGATAATCCATGCGGTGAACGCCATCGGTGGAGGATTTTAATGAATATGAATTTTAAAACCATTTCCAACGGGAAAGCCATACCCATCGAAAGCATACCCCATCTCCCCTTCGATGACTTTTCGACCCAGGCGACAGAGATCGTCTCAGGCGGCGGCAAGGTGGTCCAGTTTTTCGCTTTCCAAATCGAGGGCACCGTTCGACTGATGGCTGTCTTGCGCGCCGACGACCTGTTGGTCGCATCATGTGATTCGCCGGAAAACTACCCGGCATTGACAGCCCGATGTTCCCCTTTTCACATGTTCGAGCGGGAAATCGCCGAGCAATATGGCATCCGTCCAGAAGGCCACCCGTGGTTGAAAATGGTCCGCTACCATGCCAACTGCCGCAATGTCGATGATGTCTTCGGCAACGACTACAGCGAGGACATCCCCGGCAGATTCAACTATTATTCGGTGGCAGGAGATGAGATCCATGAGGTAGCCGTGGGTCCGGTGCATGCCGGTGTGATCGAGCCCGGCCATTTCCGCTTCAACTGCATCGGCGAACGGGTACTCAACCTGGAAATCCAGCTGGGATACCAGCATCGGGGGGCGGAAGATCTGCTTCTACGAGCGGATTGTAAACGGCTGCCCTTCATCGCCGAGAATATTGCCGGCGACACCTCGGTGGGCCACAGCCTCTGCCACGCCCAGGCCATGGAAGCCCTTGCCGGCACCGGGACCGATGACGGTTCCAGGATCATCCGCACCATCGGCCTGGAACTGGAGCGTATTGCCAACCATGTGGGCGATCTGGGTGCCTTGAGCGGCGATGTGGCCTTTCTGCCGCCGGCCAACTTCTGCGGCCGCATGCGTGGCGATTTTCTCAACATGTCCCTGTTGATGTGCGGCAACCGTTTCGGCAAGGGCCTGGTGCGTCCCGGCGGCGTTCGTTTCTCCCTCGACAAAGACAACCGCCGCGATCTGACCGCCCGCATCGGCGAACTCAAACCCCAGGTCAAGCATGTCATCCAACTGCTGCTATCGACGTCCAGTGTCCGCTCCCGTTTTGAAGGGTGCGGGGTTGTGAGTCGATCCGATGCGGAAAGGCTGGGACTGGTGGGACCGGCCGGGCGGGCCTGCGGAATCCCTTACGATGTGCGGCGATGCTTCCCCACCGAGCATTACGGAAAGTTGGACATTCCGGAAAATTCCGAACCCACCGGAGATGTGTGGGCCCGTGCCAAGGTCAGGGCGGACGAGGTGATGCAGTCCATCGAGATCATCGAATCCTTGCTGCCCAATCCCGTTAAAACCGAGATCGTCGACGTTTCCGAAAACCGCATGGCGCCCGATTCGTTCGTGGTCACCCTCAACGAAGCCTGGCGAGGAGAACTGTCTCATTGCATAATAACGGATGCCTCAGGCGGGATTCTTCGCTACAAGGTCAAGGATCCCTCATTTCACAACTGGAATGGGTTGTCCATGTCGCTGAGAAACGCGGGAATTTCCGATTTCCCGCTCAACAATAAGAGCTACAACCTCTCCTATTGCGGATTCGACCTATAGGTTGTTACGCGTTTAATAGGGGAACTCACGGTTCACAATTTAAAATAAGCGACAGCAACGCCATTCTGAATTGGGGCTCCTGGATTCTTGCTATTATGAAAATTAAAAAATCTTTGGAAAATAAATTATGTTAAATGTGCTTAAAAACAGGTTCGAACAAGGATGCAAAACATCCCGCTACCCCAAAGCCAAGGTCGAATTGCTACCCCGCTATCGGGGCCGCCCGCGAATCAACCCCGATGCACCGATAGAAGTAACCTCCGCATGTGCGGCGGCCTGCCCTCAGGAGGCCATCGATCCTGCAGCCAAAACCATTGACATGGGGCGCTGCGTCTTCTGTGGCACCTGCGAACGTATCTCCAAAAGCCGGTTCGTAACATTCACCCAGGATTTTTCCATCGCTGTTGCCGAAAAAGAGCACCTGACCACCGCGGGTGATATCCCGGACCTCGCCGCGCATTCCCGGCAGCACTTTAAAAAACTATTCGGCCGATCGCTCCAGCTTCGTCAGGTATCGGCCGCCGGCTGCAATGCCTGTGAAGCCGACCTGAATGTGCTGGCCACCCCGTTTTTCGACCTGGCCCGCTTCGGTATCAATTTCGTGGCCTCCCCGCGCCACGCCGATGGCATCGTGGTGACCGGCCCGATTTCCAGGAACATGAAGACCGCCCTGCTGCAGACCTACGAGGCCACCCCCGAACCGCGGGTAGTCATCGCCGTGGGCAGCTGCACCCTTACCGGCGGCCCTTTCCGGGGCAGTCCGGAAATCACCGAAGGGCTGGACACCCTGCTGCCGGTAGACCTGTTCATTCCCGGCTGCCCGCCGCACCCCATGACCAATTTGCATGCACTGCTTACATTCTTCAAGTAGTGTCAGTCCAGAAAGAGTAGATTTCGCCCCAGGCCGGCGTTCTCGCTCCTTTGAAATCCTCGACGTAGCGCTGCTACGCCTCCGGCTTAAACCTCGCTGCGGCTTTGGCCTGAACCGAAATCTACTCTTTCTAAACTAACACAAAGGCAATTTACGGCGAGAATGGATAGATTTAGGAATCATTACTTCTTACGAGCTCATCAGGAAAAAGCGGATAAGAACGGCGGAGTCCTGTCCTCACGGACAGAACCCCGCCGCTTTTACGGCTGGATTATTATGGTCGGGTACAATCCTTCCTTATCCCCTTTGGGATAGGGCTGAATGGTATTAAAAGAGATATTCTGGTTACGCTGGGCGTGACCGCGGTTCAGATTTCCATCGTAAAAGGCGCCGTTGGCTTCCAGGATATGGTGAATCCGCTCCTGAAATGACGACACAAAACTGCCTCCGCTGCCTTCGAAGAGCATACTGCCCCTGCAGACCCGGGTATCGATTTTTGAAAACGCTTTGAGGGACATGCTGTTTATTTCCAGGTCCTTGGCATCATTGATCAATCCCCACACCAAGTGGTCAGGGGGAATGGTCATCGGACTGCGGATATCAATGATCGTGTGCGGCATGATAATGCTGTCCTGACCAATGGTGAGCCTGCCGTTTGGACGCCCTCTGAGAAAGCAGTTGAATCCCACAAATACATTTTTTCCCAGATCGGCCTCGATGATTTTTGCACCGTGGGCCGTAACGTTGTTGCCCTCGAGTTTAGAGTTGATGATGTAGCAGTTTTCCTGGGCATTGGCTCCCTTTCCAAGCACCGAATTTTGAAGGAAGGCTCGCTGCGCCACCAGCACGTTTTCGCCGATTTTGGTTTTGGGCTTGATCACCGCAAAGCGATCCAAGGAAGTATTCCGGGGAACGGGTATGGAGTTTTCGATGTTGACCACATTGAACACCCGCTGAAAGGCCTCCTTGCGATCTTCCACAAAATCCATGAACACGCCTTGCGGCGGGCTGCCGCCGGGAAAATAGATGTAGTTGTTCAATTGGCCCGTCGGGTAACGGTACATGAAATTGAAATCGCCTGGTTTGCGAACCCAGACCGTTCCCGGTTCGATCTTCAGATGGCTGATCTCCCCGGCACGAACATACGAATAGGCGCCGATGACGCAGTCCCGCATCGTGGTCAGGTCCACAGTCGAAAAAGGTCCCAGGTAACTGCCGTCAGTCGGCGACCCGTGAATGTTGGCGTAATGGGTGGAGACCGTGTCCCGAATGAAAAAAGTCTCCAACGTTTCCGGATCGTGGGAAAAGTTATGAACCAGCGTTTTGATCAAAAAACTGTCGTCAATCGTAATCTCTTCATCCTGGTCCACCGGGATATTGAACTCCTGGTATTGAAACAGATCGCCGTTCTTTTTCAATTCGTCGCCCCGGATGTCGCTTTTATAAAGCAAGGAGTTGGTCACACGAACCTTTCCCAGAAAATAGCTGCCCGACAGGTTGGCGTGCTTGAACACCAGGTTCAACGGATGATGGGGGGTAATGCCGTAAAACGCATAGAATTTGGTCATCTGCTGCGTTGGAATGAGCTTGTCGACCAGCGGATTGACATCGAACTCCAACTCCCGGAGATTAATGTTCACGCGTTGGATGATTCGATCATACAGTTTTTCTATTTCTTTCATCTTGTCGCCCCGTCTATTGGCTTGGATTCGGAGTCCTTCATGGCATGGAAAACTGCAGCGAACACGTCGGCCAGTCTCAACACGCCGACGATATCCGCACCTCTGGAAACCAGCAACGACAAATTCGAACCTGTGGTCAACTGATGAAGGGCCATATCGATGGACGTCTTTTCATCTACATATTCGCCTTCGGTGGGGCGCTGCATCAACTCCGTCACTTTCAACTTGGCCGCTTTGGAATAAACATCCAGAATCGGAGGGGAATTCTTGAGGTATTCTTCCTGCTGCAACGCAACGGCTTTGCGGGAAAACCCGAATTGTTTGAATTTCCTGATTTGATCCAAATTGTCATCCCTGGGTTCCAGGGCGCGGAGAAAGTCCATCTGGCTGAGTCTGCCGATGACCCGTTTGTTCTTGTCCAGAACCAAAACGGCCCGATGGGCATATCGGCTTTGCTGAAATTGTTCCTGCGACTTTTCCAGCGCAAGCACCGATTCATAAAGCGTCGCATGCTCAGAAACCGTGGCGTACTCCGAGATCGGTACCATCAAATCTTTGACAAAATAGTTCTTCACAAGGAGCCTCCGGCGTAGGGGTTAAGCTGCCTTCGTAATCTTGTCCAAATGCGGGGGTAGTTTTGACGTAACTATCATGAATATGTCGTCAAATCAATCGAATCCCCTATAATCCCTAAATAAGTCCGGAAATCTGGTCATTGAGGCTTCGTTTGCCTTCCTTTTCTTCCAGGTCTCGCCGTAGGCAGCAGCAGGCCGGCTGTACCGCCAACGTATCAAAAGTGAACACCATTTTCTTGATCTTACCCAGCCCCTGTGATAGACAACCGCTGGCATTTCAAAATAAAATCCCCACGCGAAAATAAAATTATAAATATAATGGGTTGGATAACCCACCAGATAAAAAGAGAGATGGGAGGTAAGACGTGAAAAATTACCCGATTGACGACCTGATGGTGCCGCTGTCGGAATATGCAACGGTCACCGTCGGGGCTACGCTTTACGAAGCCATTCTGGCGCTGGAAAAAGCCCAGGAAGATTTCGATCAGACCAAATATCGTCACCGGGCTGTTCTGGTGCTGGATAGAACCGGAAAAGTCGTTGGTAAAATTAGCCAGCATGCGGCCTTGAGAGCCTTGGAGCCGCAGTATCTGAAAATGGCTTCCAACTCATCGGCAGCCAACTACGGCTTCAGTGTACCCTTTTTGAAGGATCTCCAGGAACAGTACAGCCTGCTGGACGGCCCCTTGGAAAATATATGCAAGAAGGCCGCTAAAATGAAAGTCGAGAACTTCATGACTAAACTGACTGAAGGCGAGTTCATCGATTCGGGGGCGTCTCTAGATCAGGCCATCCACCTGCTCGTCATGGGGCACCATCAATCGCTGCTGGTAAAGAAAGACGGCAACGTCGTCGGTGTACTCAGGCTCACCGATGTATTCGCATCTGTTTTTCACGTCCTGAAAACCTGCGAATAGCAAGCGTGTTTTCTATCGTCAAAGACTTATGGGATATTGGGATATACCGATCCGAAACCAGATAGACGAGGAGGTTGTTGAATGGCTAACGATGTCGATTTCGATGCCGCCGAAGCGGGATATAATTATAAAAAACTGATCTGGCTGTTTCTGGGTGTTTTCCTTTTTGTCATTACCTATTATTCGCCGCCCTGGCCGGACGCCATCGATCCCACGGGCAAAGCGTTTGCCCTGTCAACGGCAGGCAAGGGCGCCATCGCCGTGTTCCTGCTGGCCGGTACCTGGTGGGTGTTCGAAGTGGTGCCCATCGGCGTGACCAGTCTGGCCATCGGCGTGCTCCAGGCCCTGTTCCTGATCCGCCCGGCCAAAGTAGCCTTCAAGGATTTCATGGACCCGTCGGTCATGTTTATCTTCGGCTCCATCGTCATCGGCCTGGTATTCACCAAAACCGGTCTCACCCGCCGTCTGGCTTATAAGATGCTGGCCATCGTGGGGGAAAAAACCAGCATGATTTACTTGGGGTGTTTCGTCGTCACCGCGGCGTTGACTCACATCATGGCCCATACGGCCGTGGCCGCCACGATCTACCCCCTGCTGGTGGCTATCTACGCCCTCTATGGCGAAGGCGACAAACCCACCAAGTTCGGCAAAGGCCTGTTTATCGGCATGGCTTATGTGGCCGGCGCCGGCAGCATCGTCACCCTCTTGGGAGCCGCCCGCGGTGCCGTGGCGATCGGTTTTTTCAAGGATGTCATGAATAAGGATGTCGGCTTTTTCGAGCTGACCTACTACATGCTTCCCATCGGATGGATGATGACCTTCCTGCTGTGGGGCTTTTTCATGATCTTCTGCAAGCCGGAGAAAAAGACCATCCCCGGCCTCAAAGATCGGGCCAAGCGGCTTTACGCGGAACTGGGGGGCATCACCCGCAAGGAAGTGACCGCCGCATCCATCGTGGGATTGTGCATACTGGCTCTGGCTGCATCAGCCATCATGAAGGCCTACATTCCTGGATTTGTGCCGCCCCACAAGACCGCCCTGATCCTGTTGTCCACCATTCTGTTCTTCATCACCGGGATCCTGGACATCAACGACCTGGAAGCCATTCCATGGAACATCATCCTGCTGTTTGCCGGCGCCATGAGCATCGGCTTCTGCCTCTGGGACACCGGTGCGGCCGAATGGATGGCCATCAACTGGCTGGTCATGTTCCAGAATGCCAACTGGTTCGTCTTCGTCATGGGCATCGCCTTTTTCGTGCTGATCATGACCAACTTCATCATGAACGTGGCGGCCATCGCCATCTCCCTGCCGGTGGCACTGGTCATTGCACCTTACCTGAACGTGGCCGGCGAAGTCATTCTCTTTGCCTCACTGATCACTGCCGGCATGCCTTTCCTGCTGCTGGTAGGAGCGGCCCCCAATGCCATCGCCTACGACTCCAAACAGTTCACCACCGGTGAATTTTTTCTCTATGGCATACCGGCCAGCATTCTGCTGATGATCGTGACCGGCTTTGCCATATTCGTACTATGGCCCATGATGGGCATGCCCATTTTGTTGAAATAGTCCGAAACCAGCCCCCGTAAAAATCACCGGCGGCTGTTTCACACGGTTGCCCGCACACGATAGTCATCATCTGTGCAGCGCATTTTAAATAACCTCTGAAGCCGTCACCGGCCAGCACCGGGAAACCCTGCCTGCAACGCGTGGATGGATGTCAACCCGTCCACGCGTTGTTCTTTACGGTCTCTGGCCACCGGCTCCTCCGCCATCCGTCTTCGGTCTTCCGACAGCCCATCCTTATATCACGAAATCCCTTTTCCCTTCCCTCTTTACACACTGGCAAAAAGCCCGACACCCCTTCTTCTTTTATAGATTTTTCGACCCTTCGGCATTTTTCATAATAATTTATAATATTGATGAGTTACCAACTTTTTTAAGACAGAAGTGAAGTGGCATGTCCATTGCTCAATGGTTTTTCAAAGTGAGAAAACACCATTAAAAATTCAATAGGGCCTCAGAAAGGAGCACCCCATGGCACAAACAATGAAAATCATGGCGGCAGTGGATCTATCCGACTATTCGGCAACGATTGTCCGTTACAGTGTGTGGCTGACCATGAAGCTGGATGCGGAACTGGTGCTGGTCAATGTAATCAATCAGCGTGATCTGGATATGGTTCAACGAACCATGACCGGTTATGAGGCATTCTCTTTTCCGAACTATCTCACCGAACAGGTTCAATACCGCGAAACCAAGATGAAGGAAATCATCGAGGCGGTTTATCCGGATATGGTCAACTGCAGTTATCTCGTCCAGACCGGCATTCCTTACCGGGAGTTGCTCACGGCTATTGAAAACGAAAAACCGAGCATGGTCGTTGTGGGCACCAAGGGCCGCAGCAACCTAGCCGACGTGGTAGTGGGCTCGACGGCGCGCAAGCTTTACCGACGGTCGCCCATACCGCTGCTCACGATACCGGCGGGTTTCAACGAACTGCCCTGAAAAAAAGTAAAAAGACCATTTATCTCTTTGTACGCTCAATCGGGTATACAAAAGGGAAAAAGGAGAAAACCATGCTAATCAGATACTGGATGAACAAGCCGGTGATTACCGTTGAGAAAAATGACTCCATGCAACGAGCGGCCGCACTGATGAAAGAAAACCACATCCGGTTGCTTCCTGTGGTCGACAAAGGGAAACTTTGCGGAATCGTCAGCGACCGCGATTTGAAACGGGCTTCTGCTTCGGATGCCACCAGCCTGGATGTGCACGAACTGCTTTACCTGATTTCAAAAATCAAGGTGGTCGACATCATGACCCGGGATGTGGTCACCGTAAACCAGAACTGGACGGTGGAGGAGGCCGCAGACCTCATGCTGGGCCGTAAAATTTCCGGCGCACCCGTGGTGGATGACGGTGGCCAACTGTGCGGGGTCATCACCCAGACGGACCTGTTCAAGGCCACCCTGTACATTACCGGTTTGAAAAAAAGGGGGTTTCACCTGGCCTTCGTCCTGGAAGATACCCCCGGATCAATCATGGAAATTGTCAATGTGATAAGAGAATTCGGTGGACGAATGGCCAGCATTCTTTCCACTTACGAACGCGCACCGACAGGGTACCGCAATGTCTACCTTCGATTCTATGATGTTTCCCGGGATAGAATCGATGATATGCTGAAGATTCTCAAAAACAAGGCCAAGCTGCGCTACATGGTCGATCACCGCGAAAATCGGCGAACCCTGTTCGACAACCAATGATGAGCGCTTAAAAAATCGCGCTTCCAACGATAGAAGGAGGAAACCTATGGCACCCAGACAAAAACGCCTGCTGCTGGCTGTTGACGGCTCTGAACGGGCATTGCAGACCGTTCGGTACGCAGGAGAAGAAGATGCCTTCAAAGGCATGAAGATCGTCCTGTTCCATGTATTCAACAGCATTCCGGAAGCGTACTACGATCTGGAAAAGGAACCCAAGAGCGTCAAGGTAGTCCGCCACGTGCGCAGCTGGGAAGCCCAGCAGAAAAAAAACATCCGCAAATACATGGAGGATGCCAAACAAATGCTGCTGGAGGCCGGACACGCCGAGTCGGCGGTTGAAATTAAAATTCAAAACCGCAAAAAAGGAGTTTCCCGTGACATCATCATCGAGGCTCAGAAAGGCTACGATGCGGTCCTGGTCCGCCGCAGAGGCTTCACCGCCTTGAAAAACGTCACCGTCGGCAGTGTCACGAACAAGCTGCTGGAAAAGCTTTCCTTCATTCCGGTGCTCATCGCCGGCCGCAAGCCAGTCAACAAAAAAGTGCTGGTCGCGGTTGACGGTTCTCCCTGTGCCATCAAGGCCGTACAATTTGTTGCCGATATGTTGGGGCAACTGGGTAATTATCAGGTAAAACTGGTCTATGTGGTGCGCGGCGGCAGCACGTCGGATGCGGACGCAGTAACGGCTAACGGCATCAAGGATACCGGAGGCATCTTCAAACCGGCCGTGGATATTTTGACCGCTGCCGGTTTCGCTCCGGAAAACATCTCGACCAAAATCATTACCGGTGTGTTGAGTCGTGCCGGTGCTATCGTCAACAAAGCTGAAAAAGGCGGCTGGGGCACGATTGTGGTCGGCAGAAGAGGGTTATCCAGCGTCAGTGACTTCTTCATGGGTCGGGTGAGCAACAAGGTCGTCCATGCGGGCCGCAAGGATACGGTGTGGATTGTGACTTAGCTCGAAGCTCGAAGCTCGAAGCTCAAAGCTCAAAGCTCAAAGCTCAAAGCTCAAAGAAATCACCGGGAAGATGCTGTCAAGAATGAAGGACGAAGCGGACCATGGGTATTGACCGACTGGATACTATTTTTCACCCCGCATCCATTGCCATAGTCGGGGCCTCGGCACGACCGGGGTCGGTGGGACGGGCGATACTGCGCAATCTGATCGACGGTGGATTTGAAGGACCGATCTTCCCGGTTAACGAGATAGACGCCTCGATCATGGGTAAAAAAGCATATACCGCCTTGAGCCGGATTGAGGATCCAGTGGATCTGGTGGTGGTGGCCACACCCCTGGAAACGGTGCCGGGTATTGTCGCCGATTGTAGCCGGATCAAGGCAGCCGGGGTGGTAATCATTTCCGCCGATGGAAAGGAGGCCGGCCTGTCGGGCCGGCCCCTGGAAAGCAAGATCCGGGATGCCGCCGCCTTGACCGGGTTGAGAATCGTTGGTCCTAATTGTTTGGGCATCATGTACGGCCCGGCCCGCCTGAATGCCAGTTTTGCCGGACCTATGCCCCTTGACGGCAAATTGGCTTTTGTTTCCCAAAGCGGCGCCATCTGCACGGCGATTCTTGACTTCTCCTTGAAAGAGCATATCGGTTTCAGTCATTTCATCAGCCTTGGATCGATGCTCGACGTTGATTTCGGCGACATCATCGACTACTTGAGCGCCGACCCCGCAGTCACCAGCATCGTCATGTATGTGGAAAGCCTCACCCGCCATCGCAATTTTATGAGTGCTGCCCGGTCAGCGAGCCGAGTGAAGCCGATCATTGCCTTAAAGGCCGGAAGGAGCCGGGCCGGTGCAATTGCCGCCGCATCCCATACCGGAGCCATGGCCGGAGAAGATGCAGTCTACGATGCCGCGTTCCAACGGGCGGGAATCGTTCGAGTCAGGACCTTCGAAGAACTTTTCGATACCGCGGAGATTCTCTCGCGCAAGTGCCGGTTCAAGGGACCGGGTCTGGCCATCGTCAGCAATGCCGGCGGCCCCGGGGTCATGGCTGCCGATGCGCTGTCAGACTATGGCATGGAGCCGGTACGGCTGTCACATGAAACCCTGGAGGCGCTGGATGCCATCCTCCCCGAACATTGGAGTCATGGGAATCCAGTGGATATTTTAGGGGATGCCACTCCCCAGCGGTATGCAGCCGCCGCTTCGATCCTCACCCGGGCAAAAGAAGTACAGGCACTGCTGGTTATGCTGGCCCCCCAGGCCCTGACCGATGCCGTCACCGTGGCCCAGACCCTTGCCGATCAATTCAGTCAAACCACCCTGCCCGTACTCACAGCCTGGCTGGGCGGCATTGATGTGGAAAAAGGACGGGAACGATTCAACCAGGCCGGTATCGCCACCTTCGACACCCCGGAACGGGCCGTTCGCGCATTCATGAACCTGCATCGCCATGCCCGCGGCATCGAAATGCTGCAGCAGATTCCACCGCGCCTGTCCAAACGGATTCAAGTGGATCGGGAAACCGCAGGCCGCCTGGTCGAAATCGGTCTGTCATCACCCGACGGCCGCCTCACGGAAATAGATGCCAAATCCCTGATCGCGGCTTACGGGATTCCGGTGAATCCCACAACGGCAGCCGCTTCTGCTGACGAGGCGGTGTCCATTGCAAAAGGCTATGGATTTCCGGTGGTGATGAAAATTCTGTCCCGGGACATCATTCATAAAACGGATGCCGGTGGTGTCATTCTGGACCTGAAGACCGGTGACGATGTGAAAAAAGCCTATACGGATTTAATCGCCACAGCCGGCGCCGCCGTCCCTCAAGCGAAGATCGACGGTGTGACCATACAGCCCATGATCAGTAAACCGGACTGCGAATTGATCATGGGTACCAAAAGGGATCCGGACTTCGGTCCGGTGATTCTGTTCGGCATGGGAGGCATACTGGCCGACTTGCTGAACGACCGCGCCATTGCCCTGCCCCCTCTGAACCGCCTGCTGGCCTCCCGACTTATGGAGGGCACGCGCATCGATCAGTTGCTCAAAGGCTACCGCAACCACCCGCCGGCCGAGCGTGAACGCCTGGACGAGATGTTGATTCGCCTGTCCCAGCTGATCACCGATTTTCCGCAGATTGCCGAACTGGACATCAACCCCGTGGTCATCAAAAACGGTCAGCCGATCGCCGTAGACGCCCGCGTGGTTCTCACGCCGTCGTCATTCCCCGCCCCGATGCATCTGGCGGTCAGCCCCTATCCGGCCCAGTACGAATCCCGGGTGCAACTGGCGGACATCGGCGAACTGCTGATTCGCCCCATCCGCCCCGATGACGCCCAGTTGCTGGTGGAAATGTTCGAAACCCTGTCTCCCCAGAGCATCTACTACCGGTTTTTCTCTCCCATGAAACAGCTTTCACCCACCATGCTGGCCCGTTTCACCCAGATCGACTACGACCGGGAGATCGCACTGGTGGCCATTCTGGAATCGGGTCCTTCGGAAAAAATGCTGGGGGCCGCTCGCGTCATTCTGCAGCACAACATGAAGGATGCGGAATTTGCCGTGCTTGTCGGAGACCCCTGGCACGGCAAGGGCATCGGGGCCCATCTGCTGGCCACCTGCCTCAACATCGCCAGGGACCGCCAGTTCAGAATCATCTGGGGGACCGTGCTGGCCGAGAATAAAGGAATGCTGGCATTGTGCCGCAAGCTTGGCTTTACCATCAAGCGTGGCGGCCAGTCCGGCGAATTCGAATTGACATTAGACATGTCCAGGTTGCCGCCCGCGGCACCCGTTTCGAACTGAGTCAAAAATGACCGCCTGCGATCATTTTTTAAATCTTCCAGGAGAACGGTCAAAAGAGGCCTGAAACACCATTTACCCAAAACTTCTCATTTTAAAGAAAGGAAAGACCCATGCGGAAAAATCGGATTTCAACAAGTATTGGAATCAGCATAATCCTTATATTTGCCATCGTTGGATGCTCGGACACGTTGAGCAGGAAATTTTACACCCACCACCCAAAATCCGCTCAGGATGTTGAAAAAGTTTGGGGGCAACCGACAGACATTACCGAACTGGAAGGCGGCATCGAAAAACGCACCTACGCGGTTCAGAACCCTTACACGGATCTCAAATACCGATATTTTCTGATCAAGGACGGCATGGTTCTGGCCAGTGGGATCACCGACACGGGAAAGAAGATCGAACAGGAAGTTCACCACCAAACCGACGGTTTTGTTCCCAGTGATCTGAGCGTAGCGTTTTACGCAAAGCACCGGACAACCGTTACCGATTTAGATCAAACCTGGGGCAAACCCCTTCTGGTCAAAGATGCCAAGGACGGAAAACAGTTTCGCCTATATAAGATTACCGCCCCCTATGCGGATTTCAACTTCCGGGAATTCATCCTCAAGGATGGGGTCGTCGTCGCCAGCAGCCTCAACCCGAAACAGGCATTCAGCATCGATTCCCAACAGCATGAATACAAAGGGATAGAAATCAATGAAATCAGCGCTCTCTACTATACGCGCCATCCCATGACCCTTGAAACGGTGGAAGCGACGTGGGGAAAACCGGTATTCATTGAGAAAACGAAAAAAGGGCTGGAGAAACGCACCTACAAACTCCAGATGCCTGCAGACACGGCCTTCGCATTCCGTTTTTTCATCATTGATGGCGGCATGGTTGTCTCCAGTGGGGTCAGCGACACCGTGACCGTTACCGCCAATTGAACCAAATGATCCCACAAAACCTGTCCATGACGAAACGGTGTCTTTGACTGACCTCGGCATCTCCTGCGGATCGCAGCAGGAGATGCAACCATCCGGGAAATCGAGACCACCGCCAACGCGAAAGAAGTGCAATGGAAAATGCCAAGGAAATTCTTATCGCCGATCGAAATCCTCACATCAGAGGTTTTCTCAAGCGGGAACTATCGGCTTGTGGATACAATGTCCGGCTGGCCGAAAACGGGAAAGAGCTTATGAAGCTTATTTATAGCCGCATCCGGATCGATCTGCTCGTTTTGGATCCCGATTTTCCGGGTGTGGATCCAAACGTTATGGCCCGAAAAATAGTTGACCGGGTTCCTCAACTGCCGGTGGTGCTCTATTGTATTCGAGGGGCCGACGATCTCTCCGATTTTATCGCGGGTAACGTGTTTCATGTTGAAAAAAATGGCCAGAGCATCGAAATTCTAAAAGAAGTCATCCACGCTATTCTCATCGGTGCTATCATCCATCCACCGTTTTCCCTTAAACAGCAAGGCTGACCCGCCCACCTCTGTCATCTCCATTCGCGCCCGACGCATCATTCAGGATGATAAATCCGAAGAAATCTCTTTCACCTCACCTTTTCAGTGCAGCGGGACTGGATCCATGTTTCCACGAAATAAAGCATGCCTCATGGAAAAAATCGGAATGAAGGGGTCGATCCGAGCAACCCCGGATGATCCGATATTTACAGATTGTAAAGAATACGGACAGAACCGTAAAATTCCATGTTGGGGCAGACATAAAAAAAACCTTAAATTAAATATAGTTATGCCATCCATCAACACCTCCGGCCTTGGCATCCACCTTGCTCTATCGAAACTAACCGCAAAAAGAGAGTCTTTCCCGATGGAAAAAAACCCATATACCGGTGTCAGACGATTTGTCCTGATCAACATGATTCTGGTACCGTTCATTCCCTTTCTACTGGCCCTGGGCATCGGCAACCATTCTTTTTCGGAATCCATTGAAAACAGCACCATCGCCACCATGAAACGGATTGCGGACGATCATCGGCAGATGATTGAATCTTTTCTGCAGGAACGCAAAAACGACCTGGAACTGATCATTAACACCGCAAGCGTCGTTGAACTGGTCCGGCCCGAGCGGCTCTCCTCCATCTTCCTGCAGCTTCAGCGCATATCCAGCGCATTCGTGGATCTGGGCATTTTCGACGACACCGGCGTCCACGTGGCCTACCATGGCCCCTATGATCTCACCGGCAAACTTTACCGAGACACACCCTGGTTTCAGCAGACCCTGGAAAACGGCATCTATATCAGCGATGTTTTTTTGGGCTATCGCAACATTCCCCATTTCATCATTGCCGTAGCCAAAAAGGAGAGCCAAAGAACCTGGATAATCAGAGCCACCGTGGATTCCCAGCGTTTTAACAACCGGGTCAGGCAAATCCGCATCGGAAAAACCGGTGAAGCTTACCTGCTCAACCGGAGCGGGGTCCTGCAGACGGATCGCCGTAGCGGCGGCAACCTGATGGAAACGCCCCGTGAGAAGATTCCTCTGCCGCTGAAGGGTCGCGAAATCCACACCTTTATCCACCGGGAGGACCATGAAGAGACATTCCTCTATGCCACCACCTGGCTCAAGGACCAGAACTGGGTACTGGTGATCCGACAGGAAAAGTCCGATGCATTCATGGCCCTGCGGGAGGTCCGGATGCCGATCCTTTTCATCTGCCTGGCCGGCGGTGCCTGCATCGTCGCGGCTGCTTTTACGCTGACCGGCGCCATCGTACGAAAAATGGAAAAAACCGATGCAGAAAAAGCCCTGTTGAGCCAGCAGCTCATTGGCGCATCGCGACTGGCTGAGTTGGGGGAAATGGCCGCCGGTTTTGCCCATGAAATTAACAATCCGCTTCAGATCATCAGCACAGAGTTGTCATTGATACGGGTCCTTCAGTCGGAAATGGTTGAATCCGGTCAGCTCAAACCCGGGGAACCCCAAGAACAGGTCACCGACAGCATCGACCAGATCAAACTTCAGATTGACAGATGCTCCCGCATCACCGCATCCATCCTCAAATTCGGCCGACAGGGTGAATCCCGATCCGAAGACCTGGATCTTACCGTCGTCATCCCGGAAATTATTCAGATGGTTGAAAAAAAGGCTGAGGTTCACGGCGTCCGGATGGAACCCCGCCTGCCGGACACGCCGGTCAGGGTGACCGCCGATGCATCCCGTCTCCAACAGGTCCTGCTGAACCTGCTCAACAACGCTTTAGACGCTATCATCGAACAGCGGGGGAGCACCGGCGGAACCATCGGGTTAGACCTTTCCACTGGGGAAAACGGCACGGCCACTATTGACGTGAGTGACAATGGCACCGGCATTTCGCCCGAAAACATGGAGAAAATATTTGCCCCGTTTTTTACGACCAAACCGATAGGCAAAGGAACGGGGCTTGGGCTTTCCGTATGTTTTGGCATTGTTCAGCAAATGGGCGGGAAAATGGAAGTGGCCAGCACCGTGGGAAAAGGAACCACCTTTTCAATTGTGCTGCCCGCATCACGGCTACCGGTTTGACCCAACCTGCACTGGACCCGGAAGGATGATCGCTTTCGCGGATGCTATCGGACGAAAATAACCGCATGCGGATAATGGGGTGATCGGCATATGCTGCAGTCTGGCACCACCGTCAGACAAAACCCTTTCCGCAAAATGACATGGAAAGTCTTCAATAACGGCGTATCCGGGGCCCGGTGGGCGACGATGCGTCCATTTCAGCCAAACAGGAGCAAAATGACATGGAAAAACTGAAAATGATGTTGGTGGATGATGAGGAACGCTTTCTCTCCACGACCCGAAAACTTCTGGAGAGAAAAGATTTCGACGTGCAGACCGCCTCCAGCGGTGCCGAGGCACTGGAAAAGTTGCGGACGCACCCGGTGCACGTGGTAATCTTGGATGTAAAGATGCCGGGAATGGATGGCGTCGCCACCCTGCGTGAGATCAAACGGAATTTTCCCATGGTGGAGGTGATCATGCTCACCGGCCATGCCACCGTCGAATCGGCCATCGAAGGGTTGAAGTCAGGAGCGGTGGATTACCTGATGAAGCCGGCGGATCTGGAAGAAATCGTCGAAAAAGCCGAGGATGCCTTTAACCGGCGGGTCAACATCGAAGAAAAAATCCGTGTGGCACGCATGCGCGGCTTGATGAAATCCCCTCGTGAGATGCTGAAAAACGCCTGATCGAAGGTATCCCTGAAGGCTGCCCGGAACATGAATCACAGGCAGCCAGACAAAATGGAGACGACAACCGGCTGAGCATAGGCTTGCCGGTTGAATCCATGAACGACTTTTTAGGGACAAGAGGATTTGTATTGACCGGAAAATAAAAAAAGTCACCGGATACGACAAATAGGTGGACCGGAAAATGTTCAATCTTCCCGTTGAACTTCACTTTCCGCTGCTGATGCAAACCCTTGCGGGATTTAAGATGCAGGCACCGAATTCCGCGTCGGTCCAAGGGTGGTCATCGAACCCAACACGCGCCAGGGCGGATATTCAGCGCTGGCAACTGCCGTCCGGAAAGGAAGCGCCCATGACTCCGTGCATCGTTTCCGGTTGCCTTGAACCCTTGCGATCATTCCCTGACTTCGTGAATGTGCAGCCATATCCAACCCTCCTTATTTTTCCCAGACCCGATCCTATTAACATAACGCCTTTTACAAATTGTAAAACATACTGACACGACAACCCTTCCAAAAAAATGAAGTCGGTTTCCACATGACATTTTTTCCCTTTATTTTCTTCATATTATAATAATTCTCACATCTGTTTGCCGATGGCATACCCATTGCTGACGCTATGACTGACCGGTACCGGCCGGCAACCACCGAGTGATGGAAGACTGCCAAGGGGCGGTTTCAACACCCTGTTAAACAGTGATCGATGAAGGAGGACCCATGTCACATCAAACCGCAGTGGACCATGGTTTCGACCCATTGCTGGCAGAAGAGATCGAAGACCGGAAATGGACGTGGAAAAGCAGGCCCGGATACAAACCCATGTTCTTTATCATCGCTGCCCTGGCGTTCACCTTTGCCGTTATGATGCCACCGACGCAGGGCATGCTGGACATGGTCAAAACGGAAAACCCCTCCGGGTACAAACTGCCTCAGGGTGCCAAGACGATTACCGATACGGTAAACAAAAAACTGCGTTCCGAGGCGTTCAATGCCGAACAGTCCCCCAAGGCAAAGGTTTCCGATGAAGGCGGCCACAACAAGATCAGGCCCCTGCTCACCCCTTACCAAGTTGCCCAGATGGCCAAGCTGACCGTCTGCATCCTGTTTCTGGCTGCCTTCCTGTGGGGCACCGAAGCCCTGCCGCTGGGGGCCACGGACATCCTGGTGGGTGTGATGCTTTACCTGTTTGCCATCCTGCCCATCAATGACATCTCCAAAGCCTATATGACCGATGCGGTATTCTTCATATTCGGCATTCTGGCCGTGGCCGTGGGGGTAGCCAAAACCGGCCTGGACAAGCGCATCGGCCTGATCCTGCTCAGCCGAATCAAAAGCGCCAAGGCCTTCGCCTTCATCTTCCTGCCCATGCTGTCTCTGTCGGCCGGATTCCTGTCCGAGCACGCCCTGGTGGCATTGCTTATTCCCGTGCTCATGGGCGTTTACAAGGTGACCTGCAAGATGTACGGTGTCAAAAAAGACCGGGCTCTGGCTATCTTTCTCCTGCTGGGTGTCTGTTTTGCAGCCAACCACGGCGGTCCGGGTTCACCGGCTGCCGGTGGCCGCAATGCGATCATGGTGGGTTACCTGGCCGACTACGGCATGCCGATCACATTCCTGGAGTGGATGAAAACCGGCATTCCCTTTGTGCCGGTCATGTCCTGGGTGATCGGACTTTACATGTACCTTCGGCTGAAACCCCAATTCAAGGTCAAAAATGTGGACCCTGGCAAGGTGGTCAGGGACGAAGTGAAAAACATGCCTAAATTCAGGGGACGGGAAGCGGCCATGGCGGTTATCCTGGTCCTTCTGGTGGCCGCCTGGGTGCTCATCGGCGAACATGCCGGCCTCGGGGGCCCCACCCTGTATGCGGTGATGGCCATGTTCCTGTTTAAAATCCTCAACTGGGAAGATATCCAAAACGGCGTGGCCTTCGATGTGGTTGGACTCTATGCCGCGGCCTGCGCCATGGGCGTGGCCTTGAAATTCACCGGCGGTGCCCTGTGGCTGGCCAGCAGTTTCGTAAGTTTTCTGCCGGATTTTCTCACCAAGGGAGACGGTTTGGTTATCGGGGTCAGCCTGCTCACCGGAACCATGACCAATTTCATGAGCGACGGTGCCACAGTGGCGGCCCTGGGCCCCATCGTTCTGCC
Source organism: uncultured Desulfosarcina sp. (assembly GCF_963664155.2). GTDB lineage: Bacteria > Desulfobacterota > Desulfobacteria > Desulfobacterales > Desulfosarcinaceae > Desulfosarcina. The sequence goes on along the minus strand of NZ_CAXXXH010000002.1, from coordinate 689,432 downwards.
CATGGCCACATTGGCTAACGTAAGCGTGTGGAAAGTCGGCCTGATCACCTCCTTTTCCTCTTCGTTTGCCAATTTCCTGGTGGTCGGTACGCCCAACAACGCCATTTGTTTCGGCATGGGCAAGGATCCTGAAACCGGTGAACGTCTCCTCGACGTCATGGACTTTGTCAAATACGGGCTGCCGGTAACGATTCTAGCATGGCTGGTGCTCTGGTTCTGGGCCGTGCTGGGCTATTGGAAGTTCATCTCCTGGTAATACGGCGGTCAACATGAAACGCACCCTATACAAGAACCTCAAGCTGAAACTGATCAGCATCACCCTGGTGGTGTCCATCGGCCCGTTGATCCTGCTGGGAGGGGCAATCTACTATCAGTTCGGCAAACTTTACAAGGAACGCATCGAGGACCAGATCCGGCACCTGGCCCGCTCCCAGAGCAATGCAGTGGATGTCTTTTTGCGTGAGCGAACCACCATCCTGGCCATGATCGTGGAGACCCACACCTTTGAATCCCTTAAAGATCAGGACACCCTGTCCCGGCTCTTCAGGCTGATCAACAGGCGGGCCGAAGGGCTGGGGCTGGTGGATCTGGGTGTCATCGACGAAGAAGGACGCCAGTTGGCCTATGCCGGACCCTACAGCCTCAAAGGACTCACCTACTATCAGCAGCCCTGGTTCGATGAAGTTATGCGCCGGGGTAAATATATCAGCGATGTCTACATGGGTTTTCGCAAGGTGCCCCACTTCATTATCGCCGTGAAGGGTGAAGCCGGCAACAGCAGTTGGATCCTGCGGGCCACCATCGACTCGGACATCTTCAACCGACTGGTGAGAAGCGCCCAGGTGGGAACTTCCGGAGATGCCTATATCGTCAACCGTCAAGGGATATTTCAGACCGACCCCCGCTTTGAAGGTGTTATTCTCGGCGATTCCGAGATCGACACTCAGAAATTCGGGGAAGGCACCACCGTCATTGAAAAGAAAGTACCGGGCAGCGACACACGCTACATCGGCGGGTCCTGGCTCAAGGACGGCGACTGGATCCTGGTAATCAGCCAGATTGCCGGCCAGGAAAAAGGGTGGTTGGTCAAGGCCCGCAATACGGAAATCCTCATCATCGCGGTCGGATGCCTGATCATCTGCTCTGCCATCGTGCTTATCTCCCATATCCTGGTCCGCCACCTGGAGCAGACCGACAAGGAAATGAACGAACTCAACAGCCAACTGATTCAGCAGGACAAACTGGCGGCCCTGGGCAAAATGGCCGCCGGAATCGCCCACGAAATCAACAACCCGTTAGCGGTCATCGGCGAAAAGGCCGGGTGGATGGAGGATCTGTTGGCCGAAGAGGAGTTTCGGGACAGCGCCAACGTTAAAGAATTTGCTGCCTCTATCGCCAAAATCGAAGAGCATGTGGACCGGGCTAGAAAAATCACCCACTCCATGCTGGGATTTGCCCGACGCATGGAACCCCGCCTGGACGACGTGGAGATCAACCGGGTGCTGGATCAGACCATCGATATCATGGCCAACCATGCCCGCATCAACGACATCGAAATCAGAAAACACTTCACCGACCGGCTGCCGGTGATCGCCAGTGACCAATCCCAGCTTCAACAGGTGTTCATGAACCTGATCAACAATGCCATCGACGCCATTGGCAGTAACGGCGTTATCGATATTACCACCAAACTGGACAAACATTTGATCAACATTATTATCCGCGATGACGGACCGGGGATTCCCGAAGCGATTCAAAAGAAAGTCTTCGATCCGTTCTTCACAACGAAACCAAACGGTAGAGGGACCGGGTTGGGGCTGTCCATCAGCTACAGCATCATTGAAAAAATGGGTGGCCGGATCACCGTGGAGAGCATCGAAGGTCAAGGAACCACCTTCATCGTATCCCTGCCGGTAGTGCTACCCGAGAAGAAATAAAGGAGAATGCGCATGCATACATTCAGAATTCTGGTAGTGGACGACGAAACCGATTTTCTGGAAACCATCGTCAACCGGCTCAACAAACGCAAGCTGGATGCCAAAGGAGTGACCAGCGGCGAGGCGGCCATCGATGTCTTGAAGGAGGAACTCTACGACGTGGTGCTGCTGGATATCAAAATGCCCGGCGGCATGGACGGCATCGAAACCCTGCGGGAAATCAAACGTATCCAGCCCCTGGTGGAAGTGCTGCTCCTCACCGGGCACGCCTCCGTTGAGACCAGTATCGAAGGCATGAAACAGGGCGCCTTCGACTATCTGCTCAAGCCCATGAAATTCGAAGACCTGCTCACCAAAATGGCCCAGGCTTTCGAAAAAAAAGCCACCCATGATAAAAAGATTCGGGATGCTAAAATTCAGGAACTGATCCGCTATCCCAGCCGGGTGTTCGAGCAGGAAAAAAAATAGAACCGTAGTCCGCGGTCCGACCGAAAAGGATAATCCGGCACCTCACGTGTGCGCGTTAGGCATCAGGGTTGTTTCTTCTGACAAGTCGGGCAGATATGGCTGCTGCGCTGGGCGACGACAATGCGGGCGATAATGCTGCGGCATCGTGGGCAAGCCAGGCCGGTACGGCGAAACACGTTGAGTTCTTCCGCATTGCGGCCCGGTCGGTTGCCCGGCAGGTAAAAGTTGCTCTTGCCCGTGCCCAAGGATGTGCCCAGATTCTTCAGCCCTTTATGCAGGACATGAGGAATGGCCCGATGCAGGGCCTTGACCTCATGACGGGTGAGCGAACTGCTGATGCGTTGCGGGTGAAGCCCCGATTCCCAGAGGGCTTCATCGACGTATATATTGCCCAAGCCGGCGAGAAAACGCTGGTCCAGCAGCAACGGTTTGATTTGGCGGTTCGTGGTGTGCAGCATCGTCAAAAACCGTCTGATCGTGAAACTTTCTTCCAATGGTTCGGGCCCCAGTCGGTCCAGTATCTTTTCCGGCTCACCGGTCAGCCAGATGCGACCGAACTTACGGGTATCCTGGAAGCGCAGAGTATCTGTTGCACCAACGTTCAGGATCACATGCTCATGTTTGTTGCGTGGCCTGTCTCTAAACTCCCAATTCAGCCTTCCGGTCATTCGCAGATGGATCATCAGGGTCAGGCCACCGGACAGATCGAACACGATATATTTGCCCCGACGGATGATCTGTCGAATGGTCCGGCCCTTGATTTTTTTACAGAAGTCCACCGGTTCCATATCGGCAATGGTTTTGCCCCAGTAAACCGATGCACCGGTAATCCGTCGCCCCGGAATTTTTTTCATGCACAGGGTATCAACGACGCTCTGGACTTCGGGGAGTTCAGGCATGACGGCAATCCAGTCTGGTGAACATTGATCTTTTGTTTTCTGTTAACATAATTTTGGTTCTTCAAATAGGGGAACACAATTAACCCCATCACACAAAAAAGGGGAATAACCGTTTTTACGTGATCTGGATTTCCACTGTCCAGTTGTATTTAAACTATACGTCGACTGAATTCGATGCCTTCGCCTTTTACATCTTGTAAAATATCCTGACAGTCAGATTCTTTTACACCTCTATTCAGCCTTTAATAATCTATTTTTTTATTATTATTTCTTAATGTTAACAAACTATTGAAACATTTTGGAATTGGCATTGAACTTGATAATCATCAGACGGAAGGATGTTTTTAGCAACTATCCACCCTTTTTTGACGACGGGAAGGTCCATGAACCGCAATACCCCACCCCTGAGTCCATACTACCGATCCCTCGCCCGCAACATGGTGTTGCTGGTCATGGTGATTTCGTTCACGCCGATGGTCCTCGTGACCGGAATCATCCTGAACCTTTTCAGTTCTTCCTACCATGAAAAGGTATTTGCCCACCTGGGAGAACTGGTCCTCAAACATAAGCAGAACATCGACAGTTTTTTAGAGGAGAAGGTCCAGAACATACGCTTTTTGGTGGATTCCATCGACTTTGGCCATATCAGCCAGCCGGGGATGATCGCTGAAGACCTCTCCCGCCTGCAGAGCGCCTACGGAAGCGTATTCGTGGATCTTGGCGTGATCAACGAACAGGGTCAGCAGGTAGCCTATGCCGGGCCTTTCAACCTGGGAAATGCCCGCTATGCCGATGCCGATTGGTTTAAGAAATCCATCGAGAGCAACTATTTCACCAGCGACGTATTTCTCGGGCTTCGGGGTTCGCCCCACTTCATCATCGCCGTGCGAAAGAACTGGCAGGGCCAAAAATGGATCATTCGGGCGACCATCGATTTTCTCTCTTTCAACCGTCTGGTGGAAAAGGTGCGCGTCGGAGAGACCGGCTTTGCCTACATCCTGAATCGTGAGGGCCAGTTTCAGACCAAACCCATATTTGATTTCACCCCCACCCTGGACATTTACTCCCGCTACTTTGCCACCTTAGAGCGTATGGGAAAGGAGGTGGAGATCCAAGAGCGACTCGATGGCGCCGGCGTGAAAAGCCTGTACGTTTCCGCCCTGCTCAAGGGCGGCGACTGGCTGCTGGTATATAAACAGGCCAGCAGCGATGCCTTTTCCGACCTTCACGACGCCCAGATTATCGCCCTTGTCTTTTTCATCCTGGGCGGAGTCGCCATCGTCGCCATGGCGGTCTGGATGTCCGGGAAAATGGTTCGCCGCATCGCCACATCGGACAAGGAAAAGGAGATCATGAACGAACAGGTGATCGAGACCGGCAAACTGGCCTCGGTCGGCGAACTCGCCGCCGGCATTGCCCACGAGATCAACAATCCGGTGGCCATCATGGTGGAGGAGGCCGGCTGGCTTCAGGATTTGATGGAAGACGGAGCCTATAAAAATGAAGCTGACATCGAGGAGTTCGAACGGGCCCTGAACCAGATTCGCACCCAGGGCAAGCGTTGCAAGGAGATCACTCATAAACTGCTCAGTTTTGCCAGAAAAACCGATTCGCGCATCGAAGATTTTGAAATCGGCCACCTCATCGAAGAAGTCGTTGCCCTGTCGGCCCAGCGTGCCAAATACAGCAATGTGGAATTGGTGACTCACCTAGAGCCCAAACTGCCGGCCATCTCCGCTTCCCATTCGGAGTTGCAGCAGGTGTTTCTCAACCTGATCAACAATGCCTTGGATGCCATGGATAAAACCGGCGGTACCCTGGAGATCAGCGCCAGACAGGATGAAGGGCAGATTCTCATCGGCGTCTCCGACAATGGACCGGGGATTCCCAAAGCCAACCTGGCCCGAATCTTCGATCCCTTTTTCACCACCAAACCCGTGGGCAGCGGCACCGGTCTGGGGCTTTCCATCTGCTACGGCATCATTCAAAAAATGGGTGGAACCATCACCGTGAAAAGCGCACCGGATGTGGGGACCACCTTCGAGATCCGCATACCGGTTAAAACCGACGAAACCGAGGGAAACCATACGCTATCGGCATCCGATGCCTGCAATTAGTAAAAAACACCCAAGAAAGGAGATCACCCCATGGCAATAGCAACCATCATGCTCGTGGACGACGAGGTTCCCTTTGTGGAGGCGATGACCAAACGTCTGACCCGACGGGATCTGGAGGTGAGCACCGCCTTCAGCGGCAAGGACGCGCTGGAGAAACTGCTCGCCGACAGCAAAACCGAAGTGGTGATCCTGGACGTAAAAATGCCCGGCATGGACGGTATCGAAACCCTGCAAGCCATCAAGCGCAAAGTGCCACTGGTGGAGGTGATCATGCTCACCGGCCATGCCACTGTGGAGTCGGCCATCGAAGGCATGAAGCTCGGCGCCTTCGACTACCTGATGAAACCGTGCGACATGGATCACCTGATCGCCAAGGTAACGGAGGCTTCCGCCAGGAAACGCCAGCACGAGGAGAAGATCATCAATGCCCGGATCAAGGAAATCACCGCGCGGCGAGCGTAGGGACACCATGGACCCCAACCGTCCAAACCATCGCGGTCAGGCACCCATTCGCCTGCTCCTGGTGGATGACGAAAAGGGATTTGTCGAGGTGTTGTCAAAACGGCTGGCCAAACGCAACATCCATACAACCCAGGCCTTTTCCGGCAGCGAAGGGATCCGGCTGCTCAGGCGGTCCGACTTTGATGTAGCCGTACTGGACCTGAAGCTGGAAGACATGGACGGCATCGAAATTCTGAAAATATTCAAAAAGATGGATCCGCACATGCCGGTAATCATGCTCACCGGGCACGGCTCCGAAAAAGCATCCATCGAGGGTATACGCTATGGAGCGTTTGACTATCTGACCAAACCACACGAGTTGGCGGAACTCGTGGCTAAAATCAAGGAAGCGATCCGCTTTAGGGAGAAAACGGATGACACCGATGAAACTGCTTCTTGTTGATGACGAGACGGATTTCCTCAACACCCTGCTCAAACGCATGCAGCGGCGCAATGTGGATGTGCAGGGGGTCGGCAGTGGAAAATCCGCCCTGGCGTGGTTGGAGACACACGCAACGGACGTGGTCATTCTGGATGTGCGCATGCCCGGCATGGACGGAATCGAAACCCTCCGTGAAATTAAAAAACACTTTCCATTGACCGAAGTAATCATGCTCACCGGCCACGCCAGCATGGAAGTGGCTATCGAAGGCATGGAAATGGGCGCCTTCGACTACCTGATGAAGCCCATGGACATGGATGAATTGCTCTACAAGGCCGAGGACGCCTTCAAGAAAAAAAAGATCCATGAGGGCAAGATCCGACAAATGGCCGAGCAACTGAGGTGATCCCGGCAGCCTGAGGCGGTAGACCGGCCACACTTAATACGCATATTGACGATCAACCTTTAAATTGAAAAGCGGGGGAGGATATGAACTTCTTCAAACAGTGGGGCAGTTTCATGATGGAAGGGGCCAAGGCCCATGCACAATGGGAAATCCAGATATCCACCAATATTCTTGGCAGCCGGAAGCGGGTGGTGCTCCTGCTGATGCTGCTGGTGCCGATCATCCTGGGAGGCATGGTTTTCGCAGAACAGATGGGAAGCGCCATACCCGACCTTCTCGGCGGTCATAAAGCTTACAGCCCGGCTTTTTACTCCACCGGAATTTTTATCGTCTCCATTCTCATCGGCCTGGGTGCCGGCCTGATCACCGGCTGCATCGGCGCAGGCGGCGGTTTCATCATCGCCCCAGCCCTGATGAGCGCCGGCATCAAAGGCATCCTGGCCGTGGGAACGGACCTGTTTCACATTTTCGCCAAAGCCATCATGGGCAGCATCATCCACCGCAAACTGGGCAATGTGTCTGTCCCCCTGGCCGTGGTATTTCTCCTCGGCGCCATTCTGGGAGCCACTGCCGGCGGGATCATCAACAGAGTGCTATACGAATTCAACCCGGTGCTTTCGGACACTTTCATAACCACCATCTACGCCCTCATGCTCGGATTTTTGGGATTTTATTCCATGTATGATTTTCTCAAGGCCAGGAAATCCAGCGACACCGGCGATGCCCACGGTGGCGGCGGTCATGGTGGCAAGGCTGAAGGTGCCGAGCTGGGCGGGCTGCCCAGAAAGCTTCAATCGGTCAATATTCCCCCCATGGTCAAATTCGACTTCGACTTCACCCCCGGCGGCAGGAGCATCTCCTGGGTGTTTCTCGTTCTCAGCGGTGCCCTGGTCGGGCTGGCGGCCGGTATCATGGGCGTGGGCGGCGGTTTTCTCACCTTCCCCATCTTCGTCTACATGCTGGGAGTCTCTTCCATGACCACGGTGGGCACCGACATTTTCCAGATCGTCTTTACTGCGGGCTACGCGTCCATCAGCCAGTATGCCATCTACGGATTCATCTTCTACACCCTGGCCATGGGGATGCTGCTGGGATCCCTGCTGGGCATCCAGATCGGCGCCATGGTCACCAAGGTGGTGCCGGGCATCACTATTCGTGGATTCTACGCCATGGCCGTGCTGGCGGGGTTTGTCAACCGGTTCTTCGCCCTGCCTGCCAAACTGGGGGAAATGGGGGTGATCAAGATCTCCAAAGGCATGGGCGCCACGCTGGATACCATCGGTATATGGGCCTTTTTCATCGTTATCGGCGGTTTCGGCATCTGGGTCATCGGCACATTTTTGAAAAACATCGGACAGCTTAAAGGGGAAGGAGAACACGTATGATCGCCAATAAACCCAAATTCATGACCGGTCTGACATTGATGGTCCTGTTCACCGCCGTCTTCATCGCCATATTCCTGCCCCTTTTTGGCGGAAAAAACGGATTGGAATTCCTTGACAACCTTTACAACTCCATCTCCAAGGGGTCGGCTTATTATATCGATACGGTACGCAAGGAGGTGCAGACGCTTCAGACGCCGGATCTGACCGTAACCCTGACCATGAAAAGCGAAATGCAGGCACAACAGACCGTGCCGATTTTCATGAAAACCGGGGCACAGGTGGGCCAGGACGGCGCTCAACTGACCGTGACGGGCAACATGATCCAGATCCTCAACCACTGTCTGGATGATGCCCAGCACATGTACGACAATGACGGGGCCTCCGTAACCGCAAAATACGGGTATGACGGGAAGATGGCGCTCTACAACTGGTGGAGTGCCCTCAAGGCGATGGATTTTGACCTGAAAAAGCAGAAAAAATTCAATTCGGCCAAAATGGCCGAACTGGTCAACAAAAAAGCGGTGGAGACCGCCTACAATTATTATGGTATTGAAGGTCAGAATATCTCCGACCGTATTGGTGTGGTCATTTTCTCGCTGATCTTTTACGTAATCTACACCCTGTGGTATGGATTCGGCATCATGTACCTGTTCGAAGGCTGGGGCTTGCTCCTGGAGCATTGATCATCGATGGGGCGGCTGAAACGATAATCGGATCTTCGCTACCCCTCACCCCGGCCCTCGCCCTTGGGCAGAGGGACAGGGTGAGGGGTATTTTTTGGTTTCACTGGATTTGCAAAAGCAGACACGGTTAGGCGCCATGGGCCGACTTCAACGTTTTTTCAAATGGTTCAAATCCGACGGGGCGCCGATTGACGAAGACGATGCCCGGATCCTCCGGCTTGAATTTCAATCGCGTTACCACCAGTTCAAGCTGTTGCTCAATGCCAACAACCAAGCCCTGGAAATCATGACCGAACTGGAACAGGCGATGACGGGCAATGTTCCCTTCGGTATGAAATTCATCCGATCCCGCACCATGGGGGCCTATACCCGGGTCTATCAGATCGTCAAACACCTGCATGCGTTGGCCCCGGGCAAATACAAGGCCCTTTCGGTGCGGCTGGAAAAGATTCGCCTGTCTCTCGAATCGATGCTGATCATACAGCGGCCGGTCGATTCCTCAGCACCTCTGGTTCTCCCCTTTTCCGTCCTGGACAAGACCTTTGCCGACCAGGCAGGCATGAAAATGGCCAGCATCGGGGAAATCGCCAACCGGCTGAATCTCAGGGTTCCAGACGGCTTTGTAGTCACCGCCAAGGCCTTTCGTCTTTTCCTGGAGCAAAACGACCTGAAAACCGAAATCCAGCGACGCATCCAGAGCGCGGAAGAAGAAGGGCATCATCAACTTTACACCACCAGCGCGGACATTCGCCGGGTGATTCAGGATGCACCGCTTCCGCAGGATCTGGAAGAGGCCATCATGGCCGCCTACCAGGCGTTGGCTTCCCGCCGTAACCGGGAACCCAACATGGCCGTTCGCTCGAGCGCCTTGAATGAGGACCGTGAAGGCGCCTCCTTTGCCGGCCTTTATCACAGTGCGCTCAACGTTTCCCGGGATCATCTGGCGGACACCTACAAGCAGATCGTGGCTGCCGCCTATTCTCCGGCGGTAATGGCCTATCGCTTCAGCCGGGGCCTTGCCGACGAGGATACGGAAATGTGTGTGGGGATCATGGAGATGGTGGATGCCGTCAGCGGCGGGGTGCTCTATTCGGCCAACCCGATGAACATCCGGGATCAATCGGTAATCATCAATTCGGCCTGGGGACTGCCCAAGGCGGTGGTTGATGGAACCACGGCAACGGATCTGTTCCAGGTGACCAAGTCCCCTGCCCTTTCAATCACGCACCGGACCATCGCCGCCAAAGAAAAAAAATATGTCTGTTATCCGGGAGAAGGGGTATGCCGTCTGGACGACACCGGACAGGAGATGATGCGGGCATCACTCACGGACCGGCAGGCACTCGAGCTGGCCGCACTGGCCGTTAGGATCGAAGAATACTTCGGCTGCCCCCAGGACATCGAATGGGCCCTCGATCAATCCGGCGAAATCATCCTTTTGCAATGCCGCCCTCTGCAGGTTAACACCGATGCCCCAGCCCCCTTATCCGCATCAGGCGAGCATGACGATCTTCCGCCGGTGCTGTTCCAGGGTGGCATTACCGCCTCTCCCGGCGTGGCATCGGGGCCGGTCCACCGGGTGATGAAAGATGTCGATGCCCTCCAGTTTCCCGATGGTGCGGTGCTGGTCACCGACCGTGCCCTGGCACGCTGGGCCGCGCTGCTGCCCCGGGCATCGGCGGTGGTCAGTGAAAAGGGCGGCCTCACCGGACACCTGGCCAATGTGGCCAGAGAATTCCGCGTTCCCGCCCTGTTCGGTGCATCCGGCGTCATCGATCGCCTGTCCGGCCAGGAACAGATCACGGTGGACGCTGACGGTTGCCGCATCTATCCGGGTCAGGTTCGGTCGCTGCTGGCCCTTTCCCATCGGCGGCCCCCCACCAATTTAATGGAAGGAACGCCGATTTTCGGCCTCCTCGAAAAATCGGCCGGACTGATCACCCCGTTGAATCTCCTGGATCCGGACAGCCCGACGTTCAAAGCATCCAATTGTCGGACGCTTCACGACATCACCCGGTTTTGCCACGAAAAGAGTGTGCATGAGATGTTCCGTTTCGGCAAGGCCCACCGGTTTCCTGAGCGTTCCTCAAAACAGCTGCGAGCCCAGATCCCCATGCAGTGGTGGGTGCTCAATCTGGATGACGGGTTCAAGACGGATGTGTCCATGGAGCGCTATGTGGATATCGACAACATCACCTCCATTCCCATGCTGGCCCTGTGGGCCGGCATCACCGCCTTTCCCTGGGAAGGACCGCCGCCGGTGGACGGGAAAGGATTCGTTTCGGTAATGTTTCAGGCCACCCAGAACCAGGCCCTTTTGCCCACGGTGCGGACAACCATGGCCAACCGGAACTATTTTATGATCTCGAAAAACTACTGCAGCCTTCAGTCCCGGCTCGGATTCCATTTTTGTATCACCGAAGCCCTGGTGGGGGATCGAACCACGGAAAACTACGTCAGTTTTCAGTTCAAGGGCGGTGCAGCGGATTTCAACAGGCGCTTAAAGCGGGTGCGGTTCGTAAAAGAGATCCTGGATATCCACGGTTTCCGGACCGATGTGACCAAGGATGCCCTGCGTGCGCGCATTGAGCAGTACGATGCCGAAATCATGGTTGCCAAATTGAAAATTCTCGGATACCTGAGCATTCACACACGCCAGTTGGACATGATCATGGCCAATCCGGCAATGGTGGAACGCTATCGGGTACAGATTCAGAAACAGATCGACGCCATTTTTTCCGTATCTCATGCACCCGTTGGGTGAAAGGGACGCTCATGTGGACGCGCATCAGTCTTAAAAACCGGATTTTCATTCATCTGGTCGCCATTTTTCTGGTGACCTTATCCGGGGCGGCAATCATGGTATGGTATTCCTACAGCATCGAAGGCGTACTGACCGCCATTACCGATGAGAACCTGGTGGCCTTTCAAAGTGCCGAATCGCTGGAAATCACCCTGGTCAACCAAAAAGGGTTTGTCTCTTATTATTTCCTCGACGGCAACCCGGACTGGCTGATCCAATTGGAGAAGTACCGCCGGTTGTTCAGCGAACAGCTGGGTCAGGCCCGGGTACTGGCCCAATCCCCCATGCAGAAGCAAGCCATTGACCATATTGCCGACGAATATGCTCACTATATCCGGGAAAAGGACCAAGTGATCAGCTATTATAAGGCCGGTGAGGTCAAATTCGGATCCAAGCTGCACCAGGAGGTTCGCAGCCGTTTTTTTGACATCCTCCAGATGTGCGAGGAATACAAGCGCGAGCATACGCAATCCATCATGGCCGCCAAAGAAGAGGCCCTGATCGAAGCGGCCCGGCTGCGGGACACGGCCATGGCGGTCATCGTCACCCATATCCTGCTGGTAATGCTGCTGGCCTACCTGCTGGTTTACCAGATTCTCAATCCCCTGCGCGCTCTGATTCGGGAAACCAGCCGCAATGAAAACATCGAAAAATCCGGCAATGATGTAAAGACCTTGAGCCAGAGTGTACGGGGACTCATTGAAGACGTAGGCCAGACCCAGGTGGAACTCGAAAAAAGCCGTGAAACCCTACTTCAAGCGGACAAAATGGCCATGGTGGGCAAACTGGCGGCGGGAATGGCCCACAGCGTGCGCAATCCGTTCACCTCGGTCAAGATGCGCTTGTTCTCCCTGAACCGTTCCCTGAAGCTGTCCGGCACCCAGAAGGAGGACTTCGACGTCATCTCCGAAGAGATCGACCACATCGACACCATCGTGCAGAACTTTTTGGAATATTCCCGCCCCCCCAAGCTGAAGATGCAGCCGGTGAGCCCCTCCACGGTGGTGGACACCGCCATTCAACTGCTCCGATACCGTCTGGAGTCATACAATGTCCAGGCCACCATCCATCGCAACGAAATGCTGCCAGCCATCGACGCGGACCCGGACCAACTCAAGGAAGTGCTGGTCAACCTGATCGTCAACGCCTGTGAAGCCATGACCGGCGGCGGCACCATCGATATCCATGAACGCGTGATCGATTCCCCCCCGAACCGCCGGCAGGCCGAGATCTGCATCTCGGACAACGGACCGGGCATTGCCTCCTCCGAAGTAAAAAAGGTCTTCGATCCTTTTTACACCACCAAGGAAGACGGCACCGGGCTGGGGCTGAGCATTGTATCCCGGATCATCAAGGAGCACGGGGGCAGCGTCGATCTAACCTCGGAGGAAGACCGGGGAACGACCTTTTGCATCGTTTTTCCCACGATAGGAGGCAACCTGTGAACACCATCCTGATCATCGATGACGACGATCAACTTCGCATCAGTTTCGAGCGACTGCTGAAAGAAGAGGGTTACGCGGTCCGCACCGCCGCATCCGGCGAAGCCGGTCTGCGCATGGTCTCCGAAACCATTCCCGATCTGGTGGTACTGGACGTGCGCCTGCCGGGGATGAACGGTCTGGAGACTTTCAGGCAGATCCACCGCATCGAGCAGAAGCTCCCGGTAATCATCATGACTGCCTTCGGCACTACGGAAACGGCCATCGAAGCCACCAAAATCGGCGCCTTCGACTATGTGATCAAACCCTTCGACATCCCCCAAATGCTATCCACCATCCGACAGGCCCTGGAGGCCGGCCGCTTCATGCGCTCACCCGTGGATATGGACGCTTCACCGGACAAGAACCAGGGGGAGGCCATCATCGGCAAGAGTCCGGCGATGCAGGAGGTGTATAAAGCCATCGGCCGCGTGTCGGCCACCGATGCCACCGTGCTCATCCGCGGCGAATCCGGCTCCGGAAAAGAACTTGTGGCCCGTGCGCTTTACCAGCACAGCATCCGTTCGGAGAAGCCCTTTCTGGTGATCAACTGCGTGGCCATCCCCGACACCCTGCTGGAAAGTGAGCTGTTCGGCTACGAAAAAGGGGCCTTTACCGGTGCCACCCACCGGCGGGTAGGCAAAATCGAGCAAGCCAGCGGCGGTACGGTTTTCCTGGATGAGATCGGCGACATGCCCTTTAATCTGCAAGCCAAGATGCTCCGTCTGCTCCAGGAAAGAAGCGTCGAACGGCTGGGAGGCCGGGAAACAATCCCCGTGGATGTGCGAATTATCGCCGCCACCAACCGGGATCTGGAGCATCTGATTACCAAAGGCCAGTTCCGGGAGGATCTTTATTATCGACTCAAGGTGATCACCATCTGGTTGCCCCCCCTCCGCGAACGCACCGGGGACATCCCGCTGCTGGCCGATTATTTTATGACCCGCTTTGCAGCTGAACTCGGCATCGAGAACCCGGGAATCACCCGGGAAGCCATGTCCATGCTGGTCTCCAGCCCATGGCCCGGAAATATCCGGGAACTGTCCAACACCCTTCAGAAAGCGCTGATCTTCAACCGGGGCGCTCCACTGAGCCTGGCGGACATCACCCATGCCACCGGCGGCGATGCCAAAAACCACCCTTCCGGTGAAGATGCCTGCGATGACAGAATCCGGTCCTGGATTCGCAACCTGCTGTCCCAAGGGGTACAGGAGAACCTGTTCGAGAACTGCATGGACCACTTCGGCAGCGTGCTAGTGGGGGAAGCCCTGAACCTGACCGGCGGTAACCGGTCCCAGGCCGCCAAACTGCTGGGTATGTCCCGCCCCACCCTCCACGCAAAGATCGACAAATACGACCTGAAAATCGAAACCAGCGTCAGATAGCCAGGACGGATAACTGATGTTAAGCGGCGCTGCGCGCCGCTTAACGGGTGCGAGCTGCAAGCCACGCCCGATAGGCGTCTGCGGTCAGAAGAGGGCGGGCCGATAAACGATCCTCTGCACGCCGTCTTCCCATTTCGGCCCTGTGGCCTCAAATAGCTGGCCCGACGCCATTGGTGATCTGCGCATAAGCGCTGTGGTTATGAATGGATTCGAAATTTTCGGCACTGACGGAAAACCAGGTGATGTTGTCGTCGGCAATGAGGCGTTCGGAGACGTCCCGGACGACATCCTCAACAAATTTCGGGTTGGAAAATCCCTGTTCCGTCACATGCTTTTCATCAACCCGTTTCAACACTGAAAATACATCACAGGAGGCGCAGGATTCGATCAGCTCGATCATGTCCTCCAGCCAAATGAACTTTTTGAAGCGGGTTTTGAGCTGAACGATGCCACGTTGATTGTGGGCGCCGTGATCTGAAATTTCCTTGGAACAGGGGCAGACCGAGGTGATCGGTACGTTGACTTCGGAGACCAGGTCAATTTCGTTGCGGGAATTACTGGATCCGGTAATCCGACAATTGTAGTCCATCAAACCCGGAGCATGACTTATCGGGGCTTGCTTTTCGATAAAATAAGGAAAGCTCACCTCAATATGGGCCGAAGCGGCATCCAGATTCTTTTTCATGGTCTCCAGCAGCACGGAAAATTTCTTCAGCGAAATCTCCGGTTTCAAGAGGTGAAGCATCTCGACAAACCGGCTCATATGGGTGCCCTTGTACTCCTGGGGCAGGTCCACGTACATGTTAATGGAGGCAATGGTACTCTGGGAGCCATCGCGGCGATCTTTGACACGGATGGGGTATCGCAGGTTTTTGATGCCTACTTTGTCGATAGGGATATTCCGGTGATCCCGCTCATTTTGTACATCTTTCATGATCGGCCTATTTGACGGCGGAGTTGCTCGTTTTGATTATTTTAACAGGTAATCCATATTCACATGGCTCATGGCCCGGTAGATATTGCCCTTGATCTTGCGATTGGTTCGATAAAGCCCTTCCAGCATCGCCTGGATTTCCGAACGTTTGGTGGCTCCGGCCGATGGACATGGATTGGTGAATTGGGGAAACTGCTGGGCCTTTGCAAAATGCCGAATGCTTTTTTCATCGACCATCGCCAACGGGCGGATCACGATGAACCGACCATTGAATAATTCCTGTCGCGGAACCATGGTGCTGATCTCTCCCGCATAACATATATTTAGAAAGAACGTTTCAATGACATCGTCTTTGTTATGCCCCAATGCCAGTTTGGTGCACCCAAGCCCATCGGCGATTTCAAACAGTCGTTTGCGTCGGAGCCGGGCACACAGAAAACAGGGGTTTTCCCGGTTCATGGCACTGTGGGCGACCAACCCATGGTCCGTTCGATCGATCGTCAGGGAAACCCCCAGGTGTCGGCAGGTATCGATCAATTCATCAGAGAAACCTCCCGGAAAACCGGGATCCACATAAACAGGAAACAGGTCGTAGCGAACCGGCACCCGTTTTTTCCGTTCAGCCAGCGCCCACAGCAACGTCAGGCTGTCCTTGCCGCCGGACAGCCCCACTGCGATGCGATCACCGTCTTCGATCATGTCGTAGCGGTGAATAGCCTTTCCAATCAGGCTGTTCAGCGATTTGTAGGTGTAGCTGTGCCGGGGCATGGGAACGCTTCTGGATCGACCGGCTATTGATCGGATTCGATCTTTTCCACAACCTTTCCGGCGGCAACTTCCCGCAGGGCGACGACAATGTCCTCGTTTTTCGGGGAACTGACCAAGTATTCAGATCCCTCTCGGATCTGCCGTACCCGGGCGGCAACCATATGAACCAGCTTGAAGCGGTTCGGTACTTTTTCCAGACAATCTTCAACAGTAATTCGTGCCACGGAATTCCTCCTCGTTACAATATTTCCACCAGTTCGTAGACTCTTTTGCCGGCCGGCGCGTTGAGCACAATTTCTTCTCCGGGCTTTTTCCCGATAATGGCTTTTCCCAGCGGCGAGGTAACCGAAATTCGGCCTTTTTCGATGTCGGATTCTTCGGGACCCACCAATTGGTATTCCACCTCTTCGCCGGTATCCACATTTTCAAGCATCACCGTGCAGGCGAACACCGCCCGATCCTTGGGAAGGTTGTCCACGTCGATAATTTCCGCATTTCCTAATTTGTATCCCAATTCACTGAGCCGACCTTCAATAAAGGCCTGACGCTCTTTGGCCGCATCATATTCGGCATTTTCACTGAGATCTCCATGGGACCGTGCCTCTTCAATAGCCCGGATAACACGCGGCCTTTCGGTGGATTTGAGGTATTCCAGCTCTTTTTTCAAGGTCTGGTAACCGTTTCTGGTCATGGGTATTCTTTCCAATGGGCGACTCCTAAATGGTTCTCGTTTTTATTTTTTTCCCGGTTACAGAAAAACAGATCCCCACGGCACAGGCCATTGGGGAAATAAGGGGTTCCGGACTTAATTTACAGCAACGGTTTTGCCGGCTTGTTTTCCTCTAACAGGATGTGAAAAACTAATTCACGTGGCGATACAGCGTTAACATTACGCCTCTGGATAATTGTGCTACCACTTACCCAGAATGCTGCTGCCGGCCTGGACTTTATCCCCGACCGTAACCCGGACATCCGTCTCGGGAGGCAGGTAAATGTCCAGCCGGGAACCAAAACAGATCATACCGAAACGATGCCCCCGTTTCAAAACATCGCCGGGTTGGACCGCACAGATAATGCGCCGGGCGATCAGACCGGCAATCTGGACAAATCCTACCTGCTTACCGGCCGGGCTTTCCAACAGCAACGCATTGTGTTCGTTGTCCGTCGACGCCTTGTCCAGGTTCGCGGAAAAAAATTTCCCCGGGTGGTAAGTCACCTGCCGGATCGTCCCCTCGTGGGGCACCCGGTTGACATGGACGTTGAAAATGGACATGAAAACACTGATCCGGATGCAGCCGCCTTCAAAGAAAGGCGTCTGATCCACCGGTTCCACGTTGATCACCTTGCCGTCAGCCGGCGAAACCACAAGCCCCTCGCCAGTCGGGACCAATCGATCCGGATCCCTGAAAAAATAGCAGATAAAACCGGTGGTGAAAAGCCCTAAAACAGCCAGGAATCCAACACCAAGCAGAGCAAAAACAGCGGTGGCAAATGCAGATGCGAATATAAACGGATATCCGGCCTTTGCCACTGGAAAGGCTATCTGACTGGGCGGATCGGACCAGTTAAATTGCGTCATTTCATGCTCCCCGGCGCAAATAGCTGCCGGCAAAAGGCTTTCTTCAACCCTTTTAAAGGGTTACCTATATCCAATGCCTGCGTCCGTGTCAACAGCTACCCGCCATCCGATTTCAAAACAGATCCACAGCCCATGAAAAATGGTCAAACGGGGTTGCCGGGCGACCAGACAGGTGCAATCCATAGACCAGTGCGTTTGCTGTTCAATGACCACTAAATATCACGTCTGGCCGTTTGGGCACCCGGTTAATGGCCGGTCGCCTGAATCTGCGCGTCGGATTTGCGGATATATTCCGGAATCAGGTCACCAACGGGATCGACATCTTGTTGATTGAACCGTACCCGGGCCAGCATGCCCACTGATGAGGCCCGGATCAGATGCTGAGTCGTATCGGCGAACCGAATGCGCGGACACCGGGCTTCAAAGACCTTCCGATAAAGAATGGCACCGGAGCCTACCAGGATTGCATGGTCAGGCAACCGCGCAGCGGCTGTTTCCGGTGCGCACACCGATACCTGTATGGCCAATTCGGGAACTCCACCTGTGACGCCGCAAAATTGGGCGTAGTAAACCTCTCCCCGTCGTGCATCGATCATGGCAACCACGGGGCAATCCTGGAGAGAAAACGGAAAAGCCAGCGCAGCCATGCTGCTGATCCCGACCACCGGTGCCCCCGTGGCCACGGCAAGCCCCTTTACCGTACTGATGCCGATCCGAAGTCCGGTGAAGGTTCCAGGCCCTCGGGTGACGGCAATACCGCCAATATCCGCAGGATCACATCGACAATTCTCAAGGACATTGCGAATCATCGACATCAGATGGCGGGAATGGGTTTTTCCCGCCGTATACACCGCTTCCTCAAGCAACCGGTCGCCATTGAACAGGGCCACGCTGCAGCTGGCGGTGGAGGTGTCAACGGCCAGAAGGTTCATGACCGGGGTTTGTCCGCGGTCTTTTTTTTAACCTTCGAGGCACTGGACATTTTAGGGAGCGCTGGCTCCAGCGCGATCTCCAAGACCTCGTCCATGTTCCGAACGGGAACAAACTTGATTTTGCGCTTGACGTTCTTGGGAATTTCCACGAGGTCCTTTTTATTCTTTTCGGGGATGATCACCGTATTAATACCGGCGCGAAGGGCTCCCAGGGCTTTCTCCTTCAACCCCCCGATGGGCAGCACCCGCCCTCGAAGAGTGATCTCGCCGGTCATGGCCACATCCTTGTTGACTGGCCGTTCGGTCAACGCCGAAATCAGGGCCGTTGCCATTGCGATGCCCGCAGAGGGGCCATCTTTAGGAATAGCGCCGGCCGGCACATGAATGTGAATATCCCGGTTGTCGAAAATCTCATCTTTCACCTTGAACAGCGCAATATTAGCCCTGGCGTAACTCAATGCCGCCCGGGCCGACTCCTGCATGACCTCACCCAACTG
Source organism: uncultured Desulfosarcina sp. (assembly GCF_963664155.2). GTDB lineage: Bacteria > Desulfobacterota > Desulfobacteria > Desulfobacterales > Desulfosarcinaceae > Desulfosarcina. The sequence continues at coordinate 670,275 of NZ_CAXXXH010000002.1, read as the reverse complement.
GCCGGTAAGAATCATCTCCCCTTTTCCGTTGATCAGCGAAGCCTCCACATACAGCACTTCCCCGCCAACCTGGGTCCATGCCAGGCCGGTGGAAAGTCCAACCTGACTGTGCTCCTTGTCCATCTCCGGATAATATTTGGGCGGTCCCAGGTATTTCTCCAGAGACTGCCGGGTTACCTGAAAGGGTCCTTTCGCTCCTTCGGCAATTCGTCGAGCCACTTTCCGGCAAAGAGTTCCCAGCTCGCGTTCGAGATTTCTCAACCCCGCCTCCGAGGTATACTCATTAATAACCTGGACAACCGCTCCGTCGCTGAAGCTTATCTGACGGGGCTTAATTCCGTTCTCCTTGACCTGCCGAGGAATCAGATGCGTTTTCGCAATGGTTTTTTTCTCGTCTTCGGTATAGCCGGACAGGTTGATCACTTCCATACGGTCCAACAGTGCAGACGGAATGGTGTCAGAGATGTTCGCGGTCAGGATGAACATGACTTTGGACAGATCAAAGCTGAGATTGAGGTAATGATCACTGAATTCGGAATTCTGTTCGGGATCCAATGCCTCTAAAAGCGCCGAAGAGGGGTCGCCCCTGAAATCTGCACCCAGCTTGTCGATTTCATCCATCATGAACACGGGGTTGTTGGAACCGGCCTGTTTCAGTCCCTGGATGATTCTTCCGGGCAATGCACCAATGTACGTCCGACGATGTCCCCGAATCTCCGCTTCATCCCGTATGCCCCCTAAAGAAATTCGGACGAACTTTCGTTTCATGGCATTGGCGATGGCCCGGCCCAGAGACGTTTTTCCCACTCCCGGAGGACCCACGAAACAAAGGATGGGGCCTTTGGTCTGAGGATTGAGCTTACGAACGCTGAGGAATTCCAGGATGCGATCCTTGATCCGTTCCAGGCCATAGTGATCCTGATCGAGCACCGTTTTAGCCTTTTTAATGTCGATGACATCCGTCGTGGACTTGCTCCAGGGCAGTTCCACCATCCAATCCAGATAGGTTCGAACCACCGATGACTCTGCTGAATCGGGATGCATCTGCTCCAGTCGGCGGAGCTGTTTGTCAGCTTCTTGCCGGGCATCCTGGCTCATCTTCGCACGTTTGATCTTATTTTTATACTCCTCTATTTCCTGGGTGCGCTCGTCCAGTTCTCCCAGTTCCTTATGAATGGCCCGAACCTGCTCCCGGAGGAAATAGTCTTTCTGACTCTTGGAGATTTCGTCCTTGACCTCGGACTGGATCTTGGCCTGCATGGCAGACAGTTCCACTTCGTGAAACAGCAGATCGTTCACCTTTTTGAGACGTTGAAAGGGATCGATGATTTCGATGATGGCCTGGGCCTCGTCGATTTTCAACCGAAGGTTGGAGGCCACCAGGTCCGCCAGCCGGCCGGGATCTTCAATACTGGTAAGAATGGACCCCACCTCATTGGTATATTCGCCGCGCAAGGTCAGTATTCTCTCGGAATATTCCCGAACGTTGCGCATCAACGCCTCGGCTTCCAAGTCAACAGTGGAGGATTCCGGCTCCTCGATGATGTCGATTTTCACACGGAACACGGATCGCTTACGCACATATTTGGCAATCCTGGCCTTGGCGATTCCCTGAACGAGTGCCTTGACGCGACCATCCGGCAGCTTGAGCATCCTCAGAATCCGGCTAACCGTTCCGATCTGGTATATCTCTTCGGGTTTGGGGTTTTCGATACCCGGGTCAATCTGGGTGGCCACAAACAAATAACGGTCCTTTGAAATCGACTCTTCAATGGCGTTGACCGACTTTTCACGCCCTACAAACAGCGGCAGCAGCATATCCGTGAAGATTACCACATCCCGCACCGGCATCATGGGAAGGATCGCCGGAATGGCCGCTTCCGGGTCGTCCTCCTCAATAATGCTGATCAGATCGTCTTTATCAGTTTCGCCCATCGTGACTCCTGAAGATATCAATACCGATTCACATTCACGGTCCCGCCCAAACGACCGTATCGCAAAATGTCTTATATAATAACACTTAATTTTTCTTTGACAATGGCACGCCGGTTCTTTTAAGAAGCTTTAGCATCGTTATCATGAACGGTTCCAGAACGAACCGCTCCTTCTGGTCAACACTCGAGAACGGACTGAAATGGCGATACCCCTGACCGTATACATTCTGGCTTTTATCTTCGGCGCCTGCATCGGCAGCTTTTTGAACGTCTGCATCTATCGCATACCGGCCGCCTTGTCCATCGTTCATCCGGGCTCGAGCTGCCCACGCTGCAAAACGATGATTCCCTTCTACGACAACATCCCCATCCTCAGCTATCTGCTGCTCATGGGAAAATGCCGCAGCTGCGGAGCCTCCATCGCTATCCGCTATCCCTTGGTGGAACTATTGGGCGGGCTCTTCGCCCTGGCCTGCACCCTGTCCTTCGGCCCTACGATTCATGGGCTGGTCGTTTTCGCCTTCATCGCGACCCTGACTGTGGTGACCTTTATCGACTTGGACCACCGGATTATACCGGACTCAATTTCACTGCCCGGGATCCCGCTTTTCTTCCTGGCCGCCATGGCTGTCCCCACCATCACCTGGCGCGCCAGCGCCATCGGCATAGTGGCGGGTGGCGGAAGCCTTTTCGTTGTCGCCTGGGTTTACCAGCTGATTACAGGAAGGGAGGGCATGGGTGGCGGAGATATCAAGCTGTTGGCCATGATCGGCGCCATGATCGGTTGGCAGGGTATCCTGTTCACCCTTTTCGCCGCATCGGCCATCGGCACCCTCGTTGGCATGCTGGCCATGATCCGATCCGGAAAGGGCATGAAACTGGCCATTCCCTTCGGCCCCTTTCTGGCCATGGGCGCGACCATCTACCTGTTTTTCGGCGAAGCCCTTATTTTCTGGTATGTCAATCTGCTTGCTTAGGCTGAATATCCACGGTCGTCAGTTTTCAGGACACTGGCCTATTGCATGGAAAAAAGATACGTACGCAGATTTACCTTCTTTCCTTTGATGCCGAGTCGATCACGGATGGCGTATCGATATCCTTCGACTGTCCGGGCAGAGATGCCGAGCAGGCGGGCGATCTCCCTGGCCTTTTTCCCTTGTTTGACCATAGTGGCCACCTTGATCTCAGTCGGGGTAAATCCCAGATAATCGAAGGAAAGTTTGCGACTCAACGGTGAAACGATCTCGTTGAGGTTGGAGTCCAGAATCTCGAGATAGGCTTTTTGCTTGGCGTCCAGCCCACTGCGCTTCATCTTGTTTAAATAGGGTCGAATCAGGGATTTGACATTATACAGGACCTTTTCCTCCAGGGTCTTGCGGTCTTCGTCCCGCTTTTTCAACAGCACCTTAAGTGCCGTGTTAACCTCGGAAAGACTGTCGGTTCGAGACTCCAGTTCACGACCCTTGGCTGCCAGCGCCTCCTTGCTTTCCATCTGTTCGGTAATGTCGAACATAATGCCATTGACGTAGCTTTCCTGCGAGCCGTTGACGCAGGTAGCGATAACATGCATCCAACGCCACTGGGAAAGAACGGGATGAAAAATCCTGAACCGATGGTTGAATTTAAAGTTTGTGTATCCTTTGACGAAGGCGTAACGCAAGGCTTTGCGATCATCCGGATAAACCATAAACCATCGATTGACCTGCTGCGATGGTGTGATACCGGCGATATCTTTTGCCGAAGGGCTAACAAAAATCACCTTTAACCGCCGGGGACGGACCGGACTCGCCTGAAGCCGGAAGACGGCAAAATCAGAAGCGGTCTCCATGAGCAGATGCTGGCTGGCACGGCTTTCTATCAGGTCTTTCTGGATTTGCCGCTCACGAGTGATGTCCCGACCGCAACCGACGGTGCCGATCATCGCCCCTGATTCATCCAAAAGGGGTGCCTTGTGGACGTCCAGAACCAGATATTGCCCGCGAACCAGTCCGTCCTCAACAAACCGCATGGCTTTTTGCTTGGCTTTAACAATCTCGTCCGAATTTTCACACACTTCGCCAAACGTATGGCGCTGGCCGTTCGCCCGCTCCATTTTCGCAAAGTAGACGTCATTTTTGCCAACCACCGCCTCGGGGTGCTCACACATGAGCAGTCGCTTGCACAGGGCACGGTTGGCAAACAGGTAGCAGTTTTCCATATCCTTTGCCCAGATCATATCCGGAGCATTATCGGCAATGCGCCGGATCAGCTTGGCCAACGCATCGTAATCCGCCAGCTGCTGGGCAACCGACCGGGCAAGCTGCCGGTTTTCCGCCTCGAGGGTTAGGATCCGCTTCAACAACTCATCTCGATTCATCGTCTTTCCTGGTGCCATGTCATCCCCGCTCTGCTGGATAGCGCCGAACCGACGTTGCCGGTCAGGCGATGCCGATAAATTCGAAATTCATTTTGGATTGAAACTTCTCCACCCGTTTAAAGATTTCCTTCAGCATGGTTTGTTCGATGTGGGTTAATTTTTTGGGATTGATGTAGTTGTCCGGTTTTTTATTGTCGTCCATAACCGCGGTGATCTGCCTTACAAACCGCAGCTGCATGAGAAAGCTGTATGCCTTCTCCAACTCTTCATATTCCTGAAAGGAAATGATTTTCTTGATCCTGAGCTGATCGAGGCGTTCTAATGTATTGGTTTCATCAATCCTGTTTTTGAGGGCATACACGCGCGCAAAATCAACGATGGGGGTCATGGCACTTTTAATATCGAATGCATTGCGATGCCGACCTTTGGACTCAACGACAAAATTGCGGAAAAACCCGAGGGGCGGCTTGAAATTGAGGGCATTTTCGGTCATGTGCCGAAAAAAACCGGACCACCCCTCAAGCGATGCGAACAGATGCCGTCGCAATTCGGCAATCAGCGAGTCTTCTCCAAACCCGCCCCGGAAATCGAAAAAAATACTGGCCTGAAGGAGATCCTCGGCTTCGGCGGCGTGAATCCAATCCTTGAAATAGGTCTTCCATTGGCTGAGGGGTTGACACCATTTTGGATTTTTGGCCATGACCCCACCCGTACAAAAATCGTAGCCGGCCTGGTTCAACAAGGTGCAGGCAATGTCACCGAACTTTCGGAAATAGCGGTCTACGGAATCAGCGGCAGCAGGCTGCGGATCCTGGTAAACGATGGCGTTGTCCTGATCTGTTTTCAGGGTCTGTTCACCTCGCCCCTCACTGCCCATGATCATGAACACGAACGGCACCGGCGGAGGCCCCATTTCATCCAGGGTCATGGACATGAGCTTGTTCAAAATCGTGTCGGAAACCGTCGTGATAAAGCGAGTCACGTTTCTGGCTGTAGCCCCGTTGTGGATCAAGCTTCGCACCAGTCCGGCCAACTGAAGGTGCTTTTCAATGATCTTATCCATACTGGGTGCAAGCTGAATTTCGCGAAGTAAAAACAACGGGGACTGCCCCTGATAGGTTAGAATATCCTTGGTGGACAGCATGCCGATGATGTTTTCGTTCAGGTCTACGACACCCACATGCTGAAAATCCTCCTCCATCATGGTCATCATGGCCTCAAACACCAGCGCTTTCTCTGAAATCGTTCGAAGCGGCGCCGACATGATGCTGCCTACGGGCTCGTCTACGGGATATCCGCGCGCAATTACCTTTCGGGCAAAATCCTTTTCGGTTACGATGCCCGTTTGATCGGGATTGGTGGAACGGATGAAGGCATAACTGCTCTGCTGGTGAGCCATGGCAATGGCGGCATCTCGAATGGATACATCGGCGTCACAGAATATGGGATTGCGTGAAAAGATCTGAGATAGGGGTTGATTAAAAAACTGAAGGCTGTCTTCTTTGGGCTGCAGGGTTTTGGCAATGATCGCCGCATAAGATCGACTGAGCATCCTTTTCCCGAAAGTATCGGAAAAAAAATCAGAAAAGGAGCTATTTTTTTGGCAGATATCGAAAAACACCTGGCTGGGCAGCAGACAAAATGTGGAATCTTCAACCACCTCCATGGTGCGTACCGACAGCCCGTCATTTAAAAGCATGGAAATGCCGCCATAAATATCCCCTTCGGAAAGAATCCCCCGCATGGTCTTCTCACCGTTTTCTTCATAATACCGCTCTGCGGCACCTTTCTGAAGAATGTACAAATAGCCGACCCGGGTTTTTCCCTGGACAAACAGGACGGTTCCTTTAGGAAAGGAAACGCGGGAGAGTGATCCGGCAGCGCGCTCGATCTCTTCTTCCGGCAGAAAGGTGAAAGGATCGATACCGGACAAAAAGAGGCGCGCCTGACCGGCCCGGGTAATAGCGTCTAATGATGTGTCAAATATGTTCTGGCTGAAATTAGCTAGAAAATATTCATAAAAAGCCTTGTTTTTGGTGCATACCTCCATGATGACGCTGTCAGGGATGGAAATGGCATCCACATCGGTATCCGCTATTGTCGTCCTCAGGGACATGCCTGCGTTGAGCATCACCGATATCCCGCCGAATACTTCGCCCTTTTTGATGTATCCGGCGAGTTCCGGTTGCCCCTTTTCTTCCTGATATAACGAGAGTTGGCCCTTCATGATCACCAGCACATTCTCGATTCTGGTTTTTCCCTGAACCGAAACCGGATGTCCGTTGGGCAGATGAATGAAGGCGGCCTTGGAGACGACCCGTTTGAGTTCATCCTTGGTAAGAAAAGAAAAATGGGGCATTGTTGAAAGAAAGCGAAAGATATCCGGTTTCATCGGGTCATCCCTTTGGAAAAAAGAAAAGGGTGCTGAGTAGCTCGGAAGCGATTTTTTTTCAGACGTTCACAACGCGAATCCATGGCCGACGTTGAAGACAATTAAATCATCAACCCCCGTCAATGTCAACTTCCGGATAGTGTGATATCATTTTATTCAAGGATGTTATACAAGCTTTATCACACCAGTGGCAACCCGGCGCAGGCTTGTGTCAACGATTTCCGGTCGCCTTGGCCGACCTGCTTCATCGGGTTGCCAGCAAGCCAACAATTTAAGATATGTGTGTAGTTGCTACCAACAATGCCGAACGAAAAAAAGGAGAACTGACTCGAACCCGCGCCATCCACGGAAAGGGTTAGATGGCGCCGGGAGGAATGGTAATTTGCTCAAATCCGGATATTTTAAAGCAGCTGGGTCATTTTCTGGGCGATGGCCCGAAAAGCTTCGGAAACCGGGGAATCCTTGTGCTGCTGCTGATAGGAAACACCGGCGTCGCCACATTCCACCATTTTCTGGTCGAAGGGAATTTTTCCGAGGAAAGGAATACGGGTGGCAATAGCGGTTTTTTCGCCGCCGCCGGATCCGAAAAGGTCAATGACCGACTGACAGTGGGGGCAGGCAAACCCGCTCATATTCTCAATTAACCCAAAGATTTCCATTTTGACAATTTTGCAGAAGTTGATTGATTTTCTGACATCCGCCAGGGACACTTCCTGGGGGGTGGTAACGATGATGGCCTTGGCATCGGAAATCGTCTGAGCAACGGTCAGCGGTTCATCGCCGGTTCCTGGAGGGGCGTCGATGAGCAGAAAATCAAGGTCACCCCATTCCACATCTCCAATAAACTGTTGGATGGCGGAGTATTTCACCGGACCTCGCCAGATGATAGCCTCATCTTTAGTGGGTGTCAGGGCCTCGATGGACACGGCGCCCAGGTTCTTCGAATAGCGCATGGGGGTAAGTTTCCGGTTGGGGCCCAGATCAAGCATTCCGGAAAGTCCCAGCATCCTGGGGACATCGGGACCATGCAGGTCCACATCCATGATTCCCACCTTATGGCCCATGCTGGCCAGGCTCAGCGAAAGATTCACTGAGGTGCTGGTTTTTCCGACGCCACCTTTGCCGCTCATGATCATAAATTTATGTTTGATGCGGCCCAGTGCCCCCTTGATATCGGCGTCTCTTTTGGCCTGAGGATTGGTCTGCTGCTTCGCTGTTTCCATACTATTTTGAATTTGTACCATATTTTATCTCCGCATCGGCCTGTCCGCCAATAACCATTCACAAGACCGGCACCCGACGGGTGCTTTCGAGAGGCGATTCAGTCGAAACGTCTCGGAACCGGTCCGATCAATTATTCACTCAGGCAACGGTGAAAGTCATCCTGCCCGCATCCGGGGCAGTTTTCCGGCCGACCCGTACCTAGCGGTTCATCCCACTGATGTTGGCATTTTCGACATAAAAAATGGCGTTTTTCTTCAACCATTTTGTAGTTTCCACCATCGATTTTGATGGCTTTTCCGTCAATCAGTGCATCAGCTACCGTTTGCCTCGCCTTGTGAAGGATTCGTCCGAATGTCGCCCGTGAAACCCCCATACACTGCCCGGAATCCTCGTGGGACAATCCATCCAGATCGGCAAGCCTGAGCGCTTCCCGTTCATCTACTGTAAGACACACCTCTTCGAGGTCAACCATGGGGATGCCCCGAGGTTTGAAAAAGCTGATTTTTGGGTTGAATGCCACGAGTCGGTCTTTTCTGGGTCTTCCCATAAGTCCTCCAATAAAGCATATACGTGGTTAAGAGCGGTTATTCTTTCCGTCTTGCGATGTCTGGCCCATTCCCAATTCCCCACGGCGGCAAAGGTTTTCAATGAGCGATAGCGTTACATGATGCCGGCAACTTTGAAAGCGGCAATATGGTGGTGTTTATTTCAACCAGGCGGAAGTGATCGGCCCCGCTCAGCTTTTCGTGTCAGCGGGAACGATTGGGACCGGCGTTCGAGCCAGGAATCTCCGGCGGTTCCAATTTGGGGTTGACCCGGGTGAAATACTCACGGGAATCTTTAACGAAAAGCCAGTAGGTGCCCACGATCGTACACAACACCACAGTCACGCAAAGTACGGTTGAAATTTTATTATGGGGAGTAACGGAAAAATAAAAAAAATCATTGAGTACAATAAAAATGTTACCCACCACCACCAGCGCCCGGGCCCATTTTTTAATTAATAAATGGAACAAACATAAACTTAAACTGACAACCGCCATTTTCATTATATCTTTGTCCGAACCCGCTACCGCCTCCTCGGCCCAGAAAAGCGAATAGATAAAGACTGGATGGCAAATCCAAGCTATCACCAGGATGGCGACGCTTTTTTTAAAACTGGCGGGAGATGCCCTGAAACGGGCAATGTAATCATTCATAGCACACTTTTTTCTCCATCGGGTTAACATCGCTGTGGGATACACGGCACAGGGGGTGCGTTCAATCGTCCGGTGAACTCACCGAAAGCGTCTGCCCCACATGGATCACCGCCTTTTCAGTCAGTTTATTGATGGATCTTAGTTTTTCCACCGACAGGTTGTACCGCCGACTGATGCTGAAGAGGGTATCCCCGGCAACCACGGTGTGGGTCTTCGCGGTTGCCGCCGCCTTCTTGACCGGCGACGGACTGACCGGCGCAACCGGCGATGCGGGCACATTTTCAAGACTGCCGATCTTTTTCAAGGTTTCGTCGGTTTTCTTTTGCAGGGCATCCAGACTCATCGCCAGGTGGTCCATTCTCAGGGACATGGACGCTTCCGACCGATCAAACCGGGTTTTAAACGTTTCAAAAGACTTGGCCTGCTCCCAAATGCGGGTGACCTTTTCATCCACCCCATCGACCTTTTCCAGCCGCTGCTCCAACTGTTCAATTTTCTGTTCCAGTGCGCTGATGCGCGCCAGATCAGTGGATTCGTTGATGTTTGAAAAAAGAAGCAGCACCAGCAGCACGACACCGGCAACAACGGCGATGCCTATCCCCCAGTAAAGATAGCGTACCGGATTGCCGGAAAGAATGGCCGCCTTCTTCAAGCCTTTTTCCTTAAAGGATGAATAGCCGTCATCTTCGTAATAGGGATCACTTTTCTCTGGATTTGCAGCTTCGCCACCACCCGTATCTTTCCACTTCATTGCCGTGCCTCCACAGCGTCCGTTGACTTGATTGTGAGGGTTTAATAAATGCCCAATGAATTTACCTCTCTATAAACCAAAAGGGTAATTGACATCAACCCCAATTCCATTGTTTTTAGCTGGCCGAAACCATCGCCCCGATTATGCAGGCAACCTTCCCGGGGCTGGTAGCAATCCGGATAGATGCTTCAGTCACTCTGCCTTTGGCAACGCTTCATGATTTTTCATAAACTCCAAAAAGATGAACCGAAATCATTTCACCTGTTGTTCCAGCAATTGAAAAAAAATCGGCAAGGCGATGACTTTCGGTGAACAACATCCATTCCCCTTCCCGGATAAGGGGCCTTGCCCGTATTGACGTATTGACCTGTCCACGCCATTCAACTATGGTTGGTTTACCTTTTTCATTTTACCTGCAGGGGACACCGATGCCAGATCACTCCCACCGCTTTATCGAAGATTTTGATGGATTTATCGGATTCGGCCTCAATCGTGAATCCGACATGGATGCCATAACCTACTATCTCCAGAAATTCTCGGATGACCAGCTGATGGCCCTGCTCAGAAAACGGCTAACGAACGAAGAATGTCAGGCCATCTTTGATTTGCTTTCAGGTCTGTTGCGAAAGCACCTCACGGAACCTGAATACCATCGATATTTTTTGAAAGATCACTCCAACCAATGACCCCATGGAAAGACATGCTCACTAACACCCAACTGAAACGTTACGCCGACGTCTTGCTGTGGGGACTGTCGACCGCGCGCAGCAAGCCCTTTAAAAAAGGCGATGTGGTATTGGTCCGTTTTAATCTGGACGCCATTCCTCTGGCGGAAATTCTCGAAAGCAGACTAATGGAAATGGGGTTGAATCCGGTGCGCCGACTGAACCCGACCCCGATGATGGAAAAGAATTTCTTTGGTCTGGCCAACCGGCGGCAACTGGTTTTTAACCCACCCGGGGAAGCGGAGCTTTACCGGAATCTCAATGGTTCCATTTTTCTCCACGCCCCGGCGTCGATCACCCATTTGAGTAACGTCGATCCGAAAAAAATCAGCCGGTTTACCCTTTCCAAGAAATTTTTGCGGGATATCCTTGAGGAACGCGAACAGGCCGGACTTTTCAGTTGGACCCTGTGTATGCTTCCCACTGCTGAACTGGCCCACCACGCCGGTCTGGCCGATGAAGACTATGCCAAACAAATCGTCAACGCCTGCTTCTTAAACCGGCGCGATCCGGTGGAACAATGGAAAACGGTATTTAGAAATGCCGCTGAGATTAAACGGTGGCTGAACAGCATGGCGGTAAAATACTACCAGATCGAGTCTGCCACGGTTGATCTTATAATCACCCCCGGCGAGAAGAGACAATGGATCGGCATCTCAGGACACAACATCCCCAGTTTTGAGTTGTTTGTCTCTCCGGACTGGCGGGGGACCAGCGGGTTGTATTATGCCGATCAGCCCTCATACCGCAGCGGGAACTTGGTCAAAGGCGTGCAGCTGACCTTTAAAAAAGGGGTGGCTGTGGCTGTTAAGGCCGAATCCGGCGATGATTTCGTTAAAAAACAACTGAATATGGACCGCGGCGCGTCACGGATCGGTGAATTCTCTTTGACCGACAAGCGCTTTTCAAAAATCAACCGGTTTATGGCCAACACCCTGTTCGATGAAAATTTCGGCGGCCGTTGGGGTAACTGTCATGTGGCCCTTGGCGCCAGCTATGCCGATACCTACCGCGGGAATGTACAATCGCTCACCAAAGAAAAAAAAGCCCGACTGGGGTTCAACGATTCGGCGCTTCACTGGGACCTGGTTAACACCGAAAAAAAGCGGGTGGTGGCGCACCTGGCTGACGGTCGCCGGACGACGATCTATGAAAACGGATGTTTTAACTATTAGGCCACAGAGCGTCTGTTCAGGAAACCCTGCAAGTCAACTTTTTGGCGGTTTCCATGAGGCAGTCGAGTTGAAAGGGTTTGGGCAAAACCTGATCGAACATGTGGTTGACCAGTTTCCACGGAGTGCCGGACATTCCGATGACCGGCGTGCGATGGCGCGATGAATGACGGATGTGATCGACGACCCGGTTGCCATCCGTTTCCGGCATGCAGATGTCGGTGATGACCAGATCGTATCTGCCCGCATCGAACTTATCGATCCCCTTCCTGCCGTTTTCCGCGGTCTCCACCGAATAGTTCATGCGCAGAAGAGCCTGTTCGACAAGTGAGAGGATCATCTGTTCATCATCAATCACCAAAACCTTGCACATGGGCGACACCTGAATGGGGGCTTTTCATTTATTGGATTGGATCGGATTGATCCGTTCGTAACTCAACAGGAGGCCTTTGTCAACATTATATGGTATCTTCTGATTGATTAAAAACAATATATGGTATAAATTCGATATTTGAAGAACCTCGCAGCAAGCTGCGAGGAATCTTCTACCGTAAGGGATTCTGTCTATTTTTTTGGTTCGCTCCCTAACCCCGCCGCAAGCGACGGGGAATGCGCTCGCTGTTTCGGTTCAAAAGGGTCGCTTAATTGTCACCAGGCGTTTTCCGATATCCGGTGTTAATGGTAAGAATGCCAAAAAAGCCCGGCAAGTCATTGCCGGGCTTTTTTGGGGGTCTCCGGAAAATACCGATCCCGCTATTTATTTTAAACCTTATATTTTCCAAAATCCTCGGGAGAGAGTTTTTCAAGATATTTGGCCCACTTCTTCCCCTCTTCACTCTCATCCAGCACCTCACCGGTAGCCTGGCCGGCCTGTGATTTTTCCATCACCCGCTCATCAACGAAGATAGGCGCATGAAAACGCAGGGCCAAGGCGATGGCATCGCTGGGACGGGCGTCCATGGTAAAAGAACGCTCTTGCGAAGCAAAATGGATCTCCGCGTAGAACGTGTTTTCCTTAAGGTCGCAAATGTCGATCCGGTTGATATGGACGTTGAGTACCTGGGTCAGATTCTTAAACAAATCATGGGTCATGGGGCGGTCAAATTGAATATCCTGAAGGGCCGAGGCAATGGATGTGGCCTCCAGCAACCCGATCCAAATCGGCAGGGTCTTGTCCCCTTCTTCGGTTTTCAAAAGGATAATGGGAGTATTTGACGCAGGATCCATGGCCAAACCCGCGATGTTTACCTTATGCAGCAATGGTCGTCTCTCCTTTTCCCTGTGCGTCGTTCATCGGTCCGCGAATCAGCCGTCCCCACAGCGAGTGGGCGTATGCACCTTCTATCATTATATCCGCAAAGGCCCCTGTCAACAGTTCTTTCTTCGCCAAAAGGACCTTGGGAACGGCAAAATGAATGATGTGGTTGGATGAGGAACGACCGGTCCATTGGATCTGAGGGGCAGCAATGGCCGGGTCATCAGATCTAAGGCCCCGGCTGGGGCCTTCCACCAGAACGCGGAGGGTCCGGCCAACCATGGCCTGGTGCTTCTCCCGTGTGATTCCATCCTGAAGATTCAGCAATGCCTGAAGTCGCTCCTTCTTAACGGATTCGGCAATTTTGCCGGAAAAGGCAGCTGCCGGAGCGCTGGGTCGATCAGAGTACATGAAGGCAAAGAGCCCGTCGTAGCGTATGGCTTCAATCAGGTCCAACGTGGCCTGAAATTGACGGTCCGTTTCACCGGGAAACCCCACGATAAAATCCGAGGTGATAGCGATATCCGGGCATACGGCCCTGAGTCCGGCGATCTTCTCAAGGTAGGCGCTGCGGGTATACTTGCGATTCATGCGTTTCAAAATTCCATCATCACCGGACTGCACCGGCAGATGGATGTGGTTGCACAGTTTTTCCAAACGGCCAAAAGCGTGCATCAGATCATCGGAAAGATCTTTAGGATGGGAGGTAGTGAACCGAATCCGATCCAACCCGTCGATATCGTTCACTCGCGCCAGTAATTCGGCAAAACTGCAGAGTCCTTCCTTGTTTCCATAGCTGTTGACATTCTGGCCCAGCAGGGTCACTTCCCGGATCCTTTGCGCCACCCGTGTCCGGATCTCTTCGATGATGCGGTCCGGATGGCGGCTGGACTCCCGTCCCCGAACATGGGGTACGACACAATAGGTACAGTAGTTATCGCACCCCCTCATGATGGTGGCAAACGCCGATACCTGACCGTCGGTCACCGGACCGGTCACCGGACCATCAACGTCGATGGTTTCCGACAGCCTCACGTCCACGATGCGGCACCGGGAGGATTCAATACGCCGAACCATTTCAGGAAGGCGGAAAATCGCATGGGTTCCGAACACCAGATCCACATGGGGCATTCGCTTTAAAATTGCCTCACCTTCCTGTTGGGCCACGCAACCGCCTACGGCCACAATCAGCGACGGGTTGGCGATTTTAATTTTGGCCAGACGCCCTAATAAACTGAAGGCCTTTTGTTCCGCTTTTTCACGAATGGTGCAGGTATTGACAATAGCCATGTCCGCCGTTTCGATGGCATCGGTTCCGGTATATCCCAGAGGCGCCAGCACACCGGCAATCTGATTGGTGTCATACACGTTCATCTGACAACCGATGGTGCTGATATGAAGCAGTTTCGACTTCATTAAAAAAAGGTTCCCTTCTGTTCTCCGGCCATCTACCCGTTTCCACCGGCCGGCCATTTGCGTGTATCATCCGTTACGCCGTCAGAACCGGCAGGGCCAACCGGAGTCGCCTCTATGTCGCCGGCAAGGCTGGTCATGATGCCGTCCACCATGGCTTCACAGCCCGACGCGATGGTGACCTGAACCACGGCCTGTCGGGGGTCCAGGGTGGACATAACGGCCATATTGTCATAAGCTTCAAGGATAAATTTGACAAATCCGATCTGGCGCCGGTCCACACGGTAGAAGCGTGTAATCGTTTCCACTGTCCCCTATCACCTGGCCTTTCCCGTTGACAACCCATAACTTGCAAAGATGCCGTGAGTGGCCGTAAACGTGTTTCGTCCTTGTTCGCATTCAATTAATAAGATATGCCCCCTCCATGGAAAAACAATGGCACCTCCTCAACCCGGACCCGGAAATCATTCGTTCCCTGTCCCATCAGCTTCCATGCAGCCCTCTCATCGCCAGGCTTCTGGCCATTCGGGGCATTCGATCCAAGGTTCAGGCAATCCGATTTCTTGACCCTTCCCTAAGCAGTCTGACCTCTCCATTGGAACTGGCCGGCATGGAAGAGGCGGTTCAGCGAATCCAGCGGGCCCTGGTGAATGACGAAAAAATTCTCGTCTTCGGCGATTACGATGCCGACGGCATTACCGCCACAGCCGCGCTCACCGCCTTCCTCAGACGCTGCGGCGCACAAGTCAGCTATTACATCCCCCACCGGATTGTCGATGGCTACGGCTTGGGCAGCGATTTCATCAAAAACCGGGCGATAACGGCCGGTGTCGACCTGATCATTACCGCAGACTGCGGTTCGGACAGCAACGATGCCGTATCTCTGGCCCGGCAGGCCGGCATCCATACCATCGTCACCGACCATCATCCGGTTGCCCGACTTCCCGGTGATGCGATCGCCGTGATCAACCCCACTCGGCCGGAATGCCATGCCCATCTTGCTCATCTTGCGGGTGTCGGGGTGGCCTTTTACCTGATCATTGCCCTGCGCACCCACCTGAGAAAAACAGGAATCTGGAAATACCGCCGCGAGCCCAATCTGAAACAGCTGTGCGACCTGGTAGCGGTGGGTACCATCGCCGATGTCGCTCCGCTGATCAGCGAAAACCGGGTACTGACCACCGCCGGCCTTCAACAGATCAACCAGGGGGCAAGGCCCGGCATAGCCGAATTGATGCGCATGAGCGGCTCCACGGACACACCAACGGATGCGGAAGCCATCGCATTCAGGCTGGCCCCCCGTCTCAACGCGGCAGGCCGCCTGGTTCATGCCCGTATGGCTTGCGAGTTGCTGCTCACCGAAAACAGACAAAAAGCCGCCCACCTGGCCAAAGCCCTTTGCCGGCTCAACAATCGGCGCCAATCCATGGAACACGACCTGCTGGAACTCATCCAGGACCGGTTAACGCGCTCACCTGACCAGATGGACCGACCGGTTCTGATGATAGACGGCAACCATTGGCACGAGGGGATACTGGGCATTGTCGCCTCTCGTCTCACCCGACAGTTCAATCGGCCCGCCGTCGTGATCAGCTCCCGGAACGGAATGGGCAAAGGTTCGGCCCGCAGCATCGACGGCATCGACCTGTCGGCCGCCTTGAAACAGTGTTCGGATCTTCTGGATCGTTTCGGCGGACATCCCCTGGCGGCGGGACTCTCGCTCCACACATCCAATATCGCCGCCTTCAAGAGCCGCCTGGAATTGGTAGTGGGTCAGATGACGGCAGATCGTGATGTTCAACCAACCCTGTCCATTGATGCCCACGTTCCCCTTGACCATATCACGCCGGAACTGATGAACAACCTGGAGCGTCTCGAGCCATTCGGTCAGGGAAATCCTTACCCCCTGTTCATGGATACCGGGGTCCGCGTACACGATAGTAAAACCGTCGGTGATCGCCACCGCCGGATGGTTCTGGAAAGCGGGTCCGGGAATGGAGGAAGATACCCGGCCATTCAGTTCAACGCCACGGGCGAGCAGTTGCAGATGGACCAAATTAAAAGAATCGCCTATCGACCTCAATGGAATTACTGGAACGGAAGAAAAAGCCTTCAACTCCTTGTCGAAGAAACCGACCCGGGATCCTGATAGTTGATTGATCCCCATGGTAAACTGGTAACCGCCTTTGTCTGCAACCCCTTCGCATTGATTTTTAAATCGACACTTTACTTTTTTTTGCTTGCAATGGTCCGGAGATCTTTTTTATAAAGAGGCAGTCAGAAGGCGGGTCCCAATTCCATTAACAACAGGTGAACATCCATGGCAAAAGTTTTCAGGCCCAGCAACCGTGAGTCAAGTATTCTTTCCAGAATCGAATCTTCTAAAGAGCATGCCAAACGCACGGCAATCAATATCGTGAGGGATGACCCAACCCGGTTCGCCAATCCTATCGCCATGAAACTGGTGGAAGAACATTTGGTGGAGACCACTAATAAAAATGCTCTGGAAGAACAGATTCTTAAATGCCTCGATACGCTGTGCCATGCCGATGAATTTGACGTGGACTACCAGATCGCGCCCTTCAGGAACCTGGTCCAGCAGCCCAATGTGGTCAGCCTGTTTGTGACCGCCTTTGTCATCGAAAAACTGATCAACCACAAATCGGTGGTGGACATCTTCGGCTCAGACGCCGACATCTACCTCTGTGTCCACAAGCAGGTTGCCAAGCTTCTTCCCTGAAGGGAATCATGGGTCCCAGCTTTCTCCCCCGATTGGTCAACGGTCCCTTTGACGATCCAGCCTTGTTCGTCTCCTTTCGATACCAAAACCGGGCCATGCTCTTTGATCTGGGGGACATTGCGTCCCTGCCCGCCCGAGATATTCTCAAGATCACCCACATTTTTATTTCCCATACCCACATGGACCATTTCGTGGGGTTCGACCGACTGCTGCGCATTTTTCTCGGCCGGAACAAGGACATTTTCCTGTGGGGCCCGCAGGGTTTTCTGGCAAACCTGGAGGGAAAGCTGGGCGGCTATTGCTGGAATCTGGTGGAAAATTACGAAAACCGGTTTACCCTCCACTCCGTCGAACTGCATCCGGACCGGGCCATCGTCCAAAGCTACCCATGTCGCAACGGCTTTTCGGCCGATGGCCCGGTCCGGGAAATGCCCTTTGACGGCATTGTCCTGGCTGAACCGGCCCTGACGGTAAACGCGGTTCATCTCGATCATGGCATCCCCGTTTTGGGGTTTGCCCTTCGCGAACAATTTCACATCAACATCATGAAAGTGCCGCTGGAACGACTGGGACTGGCACCGGGCCCCTGGCTGAATCACTTTAAGGCCATGCTCTATCGCGGCGTTGACCCGGGAACGCCGGTGGACATCCCATCACCCAAAAATCCCGGCACCAACTTGACGTTTGCTTTGGGCGAACTGAAATCGGCCATTGCACGCATCACACCGGGCCAGAGCCTGGCATACATTGCCGACGCCGCCGGGATCGAAGAGAATTTCAATAAAATCAAAAAACTTGCAGGCGGTGTGGATCATCTTTTCGTCGAAGCGGCTTTTTCGCATGTTCATGAGGACATCGCCAAACGAAAACGGCACCTCACCGCCCGTCAGGCCGGCGAACTCGCCCGTGCCTGCCGGGTAAAGCAGTACAGCCTGTTTCACTACTCCCCCCGCTACACGGATTGTCCAGACAGGCTTGAAGCGGAAGCGGAAAAAGCCTTTGGTCAGCAGCCTTCAATGCACGCGTGATCACAAACCGGCGGCGCCCGCCGGCACCGGGGGGGCTAATGTTTCCTGAATCCGGTAGAGGGAATCCCGTCTTGCCGGAATAAAACCGGCCCGCTGAATGATGGTGACGACATTGTCGATAGTGGCTTGACGCTTGTGGCCGGCCTCTTTGTGGACATGTTCTTCCACCAGCACTCCGCCAAAATCGTCAGCTCCGGCCAGAAGCCCCAGTTGCCCGGCTGAAATGCTTTCCGAAAACCAGGATGACTGAATGTGGGGGAAATTATCCAACACCAGCCGGGCCACGGCGATGATTCTCACATATCTGGCCGGGTGGGCCTGATGTCTCACCTTTTTGGCCAGTGGTGTCCGGCCCGGTTTGAAGGACCAGGGGATAAAACTGGTAAACCCCGAGGTGAGATCCTGAAGGTTGCGCAACCGGAGGAGATGCTCAACGATGTCTTCATCGGTTTCCACATGGCCGAACATCATGGTGGCGGTGGTTCTGAATCCGATGCGGTGGGCCTTTTCACAAACATCGAGCCACTGGTCGGTGGTGGCTTTACGGGGAGCAATGATCTTACGGACCGGTTCGGTGAGGATCTCCGCACCCCCGCCGGGTATGGTGCGAATACCGGCATCCCACAGCATCTCCAGCACGTCGGTAACGGAGCATTTCTCCTTCCCGGCCATGAAAGCGATCTCCGCCGGGCTGAATGGATGGATGTGCACTTGCGGACACACACTCCGGATGGTCGCAATGTAGGCCTGCCAGTCTCTGAGACCGACTTTTGGATTATGGCCGCCCTGCAGCAGCACCGTGGTCGCTCCTTTTGCGGCGGCGGTTTCCACTTTTTCCGCCACCTCCAGCGGGCTGAGCAGGTAGGCATCTGTATCTCCGTTTTTCCGGCAAAAGGCGCAAAAGGCACAGCCGGTGACACAAACATTGGTGTAGTTGGGGTTGGTGTCCACGACAAAGGTGACCGTATCGTTCGGAAAGCGACGGGTCCGCTCCTGGTGCGCAAGATTCATCAACTGCCCCATCGGCAAATCGCCAAGCAGTTCCAATGCCTGGCTGCGGTCGAACCGTTCTCTTTTTTCCTGTCCTGCCATTGTTTTTGCCATTTTCTTCAGCCTGGAGCGTCCACGTTGGTTGCGGTTTGAAAAAGCGGGCGTTGGCCCAGTTTTTCAATTTGCCTGAAAAAAAGCTGCTGACCGAGGATGTCACGCTCGTCAAGGCACCGTCGGATGACCTGGAAATAACGCCGTATGATTGCTGGAGCGAGATCGAGAGTTGCGGCTGCTTCCGGGATGGCCTGCTCAACCAATGAGGGCTCACGAACCTTAAATTCGTCCAGCCAGGAGGAGATGGAGGATTTGATGGATTCGGAAGCGTCTCTTCTCATCACCCACCTGGCGAAGACAAAGGGAAGTCGATGGAGGCCAAACCATTGTCGCGAGAGATCGGAGACAAATAATCGTTGCGAGTCCCCCGCCGTCTGGCCTTTGACCAGGGCCCGGTCACCGATCAGCAGTTCGCCATCCGGGACCTGACCGTCGGCGGCAATATGCGGCAGCCGGCTGAACCCGTGGACCTGCCCCAACAGCAGGTACAGCAGCCGGACGCTCGATGCCGACTCCCCGGTGATTCGAATGGTTCTTGGAGCGTGCATGTCGTCAAAGGGAACACGTGAGAAAAAAAGCACACTCATGGATTCACCTTCGGCGGCAATGCCGAAGCGTCCTACCATTTCCACCACCCCGTCCAGCGCCGCCAGCCCGCCGACCGGTATGGCGGCGGCAACGACCTCACCGGACAGAAGCGCCTCGATGCTCGCCCTGGGCACCAATGGCACGAACCGGCATCCGCGGGGGGCGCCCAGTTGCCGGTAAGGAGCCATGTTGGTATAGGGGATCATGGCCACCGGAACGGTCACTTTTCTCCTCCTATGGGTGAGAACTTGCCGTCTCGTTCCACCGGCAGGAATCCGGCCGTACGAATGGTTTCCAGCATGTTGTCGCGAGCGAGCCCCACCGGGGTTGCTGCGCCGGCCAGGTGAGCAATTTTCTCTTCGCTGATGGTGCCGTCCATGTCGTCTGCCCCCCAAGTCAATCCGGCCGCGCCGGTTTCCAGACCGGTCATGGGCCAGTATGACTTCAAATGGGGGATATTGTCCAGCACCAGCCGGGAGATGGCCAGCACCGAAAGCGTTTCCAGGGGAGTGGGCCCGTTTTGGATAAAATTGCCTGCGCCCGGCTGAAAAGGAAGCGGTATAAAGCAGGAAAATCCACCCGATTGGTCCTGGGCACGTCTTAAAATCAGGAAATGGTCGATGCGCTCGTTCCACGTGTCGCCGAACCCGAACAGCATGGTGGCGTTGGTGGGTATCCCTTTGCCATGGGCCAGCTGGTGAATGCGCACCCAGCCGTCGGGGCTGGTCTTGTTTTTCCAGTGCTGGCGGTATAGCCGGTCAGAGAAAATTTCCGCACCCCCGCCGGGCATGGCGTCCATGCCGGCAGCCTGAAGCTGATCCAGCACCGTCGATTCCGACAGACCGGACGTTTTGGCAAAATAATCGATTTCAACGGCCGTGAAGGCTTTGATATGCAGGTCCGGATATCGATTGCGCAGGGACCGGACCAGTTCCAGGTTTCGCTTAAAGGGCCAGATCTGGTTCAACCCGCCGACAATGTGGACTTCTGTGGGTCCCAGCCGTTCCACCTGCTCGAAGATCTCCGGTTCTTCCAGCACATAGGCATGGGGGGCATTTTTGGAGGCCGCGTAATTGCAAAAGGTGCAGCCGCTGCCGCAGATGTTCGTGGGATTGATCTGCAGGTTGAATACGTAGGTGGCCTGCCGGTCAAACCGCCGTTGACGGTTGGCCAGGGCCGCCACGCCCAGCCGGTGGAGGCGGTCCGGGGTGATGGCTTCGGCCAGGCCATAGGCCTCTTTCCGGGAAAGCCGCTCACAGCGGGATCCTTTTTCCAGTGCCTTCTCAAAGAAATCATAGCCCATAGTAAATGGTACCTAATCTGATGTTCAGAAATCGGGTAAACCGAGGATCTTCCACATGCGGTCCACCCGTTTTTCCACGTCCGGATCAAATTGAACGGGCTTGGGATACCCTGATTTCCAGCGGGCGTCAATGGCAATAGGAAAATCGAAAATCAGCCGGTTCCCTGCAACTGTCCGGCCGGCCGGATAAAGATCCGCCAATGGATCGAAACGGGTAAACCAGCCCCAGAGCATCAGGATCCGGTCGTTTAACGGGACATCTTCAGACACGATGACGTGAAACAGGTAATCCCGGGCCGCTGCATCACGGATCAGGGCCTGGCGGACAGTTTCGATATCCCGGCAGGTATTTTTGACCTGGACCATTAAAAAGGCCGGCCCCAAGGTGGCCGTGCCGCGCACATCCGGATGAAGATCATCGGGGTCGGGGACATGCCGGGGTGCTTCGCCGCGTAGAGGGTTCCCATCGTCGGTGGCCATGAGGATCAGCCGACTGCCGCTGTTCATGGCCGGCCCGGTGAAGTCCAGGGTGTCCTGGGCGGTGGGGGCGAGCAGGTGAATCCCGGTTTTAGCGTCCAGGTGGTGCCACAGGGCTTGGCTCACGGCCGCCATATCCCTCACATTCACCTGGTGGTCCACGGTGATCATCACCTTGGTCAGAGAAACCTGCCCTTCTCCGAGCATCCCCAGGGTATGTTTCAGGGCCTCCTTGGGATAGCGCTCGGCCACGGACATCACGGCCAGGGAATGAAATCCGGCTTCCGGATAGGCCCACAGATCGGTGACCGCCGGCCGGATCATCTTCAGCAGCGGCAGGGTCATCTCCTGAAGGGCTTCGCCCATAAAGAAATCTTCCTGGACCGGCTTGCCCACCACGGTGGCCGGAAAAATCGCATCTTTTCTCGCCAACATCCAATTCACCCTGAATACCGGGTAATCGGCGGCATGGGAGTAGTGGCCGAAGTGGTCGCCGAACGGTCCTTCCCATTGCATGTCTCCGGGGGTCACCGTACCTTCCAGGACAAATTCCGCCCGGGCGGGGATCCGGTGGCCGGTGGTCTTGCGGGCGATCACATCCAGTGGTCGATTCATCATGTAGGCGGCCAGCAATCGCTCGTCGATGCCTTCGGGAAGCGGGGCCACGGCCGCGGCGATCAGGGATGGCGGACCTCCCAGTACCACACTGACCGGCAGGGAACGGTTCATGGAGGCGGCCTTGTGGAAGTGGAATCCGCCGCCTTTTTCGATCTGCCAATGCATGCCGGTGCTGCGACCATCGAAGCGCTGCAGCCGGTAGATGCCTAAATTACCCGTGCCGGTTTCCGGATCCGTAGTGTGAACCAGCGGCAAGGTGAAAAAGGGGCCGCCGTCATCGGGCCAGCAAGTGAGCACCGGCAGTCGGTTCAGATTCGGGGAATGGGAAACGGTTTCCAGGATCGGCCCGTTGACTACCCTGCGCAACCGAGCCGTGGAAAGGGCCAGCAGATCCCGGCGGGATTTGACGATGCCCGTGATACTCGGCGGCATCAGGGTTCTGGAGAGCCGGAACACCCGTTCGCCCAGCTCAGCCGGATCGCCGCCAAAGGCCAGGCGGGTTCGCTGTCGGGTACCGAACAGGTTGGTGACAACGCGGTAGGGAGATCCCACGACGTTTTCAAAAAGAAGGGCCGGCCCCTTGGCAGCCATCACCCGGTGTTGAATGAGGGTCATCTCCTGATTGGGGTCAACGCGAACATGAATGCGGGCCAGCTGTCCGGTCTGTTCCAGGTGGGCAAGGAATGCACGCAGATCGACAAAACTCAATGGATGTCCTCCCACGTTCGGGCAGGACTGCGGCCCAACAGGGCAAGCACCCGATCCACGTAGGCGTCCAGCAGATCATCCATGGACACGGTTTTCGGGTCAGTACCGGCAAACATGAAAAAGGGCGGGCTCATGGGCATGATCACTGCGCCGGAGGCTGCTGCGCGCCGAGCATTCTCCAGATCAATCAAGGTCAGCGGCGCTTCACGCAGGCAGAGAATCAGCGGACGGTGTTCCTTGAGCTGGCAGTGGGCCGCCCGAGTGATCAGGCTGTCGCCCAATCCGGCGGCAATCTGGGCCAGGGTGTGCGCCGAACAGGGCAGCACCACCATCCCTGCGGTCGGAACCGACCCCGAGGAGAGAGGCGCGTAGAGATCATCGGATCTAAATACCCGTTCCGCATGGGTTTCGATGGCTTCAAGACCGCCGCACTCGGTGCCAGCGACGTTCCTTCCCCACCGGCTGGCCACCAGGTCAATTGGCCAAGGGGATTTTTCAACCAGCAACCGGGCGCCGTGGATGCCCGATGCTCCGGTGATTCCGAGAATCAGATGGGGCGTGTCCGCTTTTTCCATTTTTTGTCGCTCCGTTCGCTTTGCCGACTCACGCAACCATGGGAGCCAGTGCACCGGCAATCCCGGCGAGGGTGGAGATCGGGAAAAACCGTTTCGGTATGGGAATGGCGGGCACGTACATCAATACAAAAAAAACGGCCGCCGTAGCCAGAAGCATCCACGCCATCGCGCCGCCGCCCACCGTCTGAACCACAGCCACGAGGATGCCCCATGCTATCAGATGAACCCCTGCCGCCACCCTTACGGCTCCGTCGGCCCCCAGCCGGGCCGGCAGGCTGTGAACGCGGTTCTGCCGGTCGCTGTCAATGTCCATCAGCGCGTAGATGATGTCCGCCCCGCTCAGCCAGAAGAATACGAAACCGGAAAAAAGGATGACCTCCCAGGAAAATTGCGGTTGACCGGCAGCCGCCACATAGGCGCCTAAAGGCGCCAGGGCCAGGCAGAGGCCGATGCCGAAATGGCAGAAGGAGGTAAAGCGTTTAAGCAGCGAATACACCAACAGGGGGATGACAGGGATGGGCGCCAGGATCAGGCACCATCCGCCCAGGAACCAACAGGCCGTCAGGTAGACCCCCAGTCCCGCGAAAGCGACGGCCATGGCCGTGGCTAATGTCATTTTTCCGGAAGGCAATTCCCGACCGGCGGTGCGCGGGTTCAACCGGTCAATCCGTCGATCGAATACCCGGTTCATGGCCATACCGAAAATACGGGCCCCCACTGCGGCGACAACGATCAGCAGCATCACCGCGATCGACGGGAAACGATTTCCCGCCCCCATCCAGGCACCGGTGAAAATCAGCGGCAGGCTGAAGGCGGTATGCTCGATCCTTGTGAAATTCAAAATTTTTTGAAACGTTGGTTCAGTTTTCATGACTGTTTGTCTAAAGTGCTTATCGATAGTTCCCGAACCAGGGCATCGGCGATACGCCCCGATACCCAGTCCATATGGCTGGCCACATCCATCCGTCCGGATTCATCGGCGGTGTCGCTGATGCCCTTGATCATGGCACACGGGATGCCGTAAAGTCTGGCCACCCGTGCCACGGCAGCGCCCTCCATGTCCGCCAACTCTCCGATACCGGCCAACTGACTGCGCCAGGCGGCGTCAAAAACAGGTCGATCATTGGTCACCAGTCGCGCCGGTTTCAAGATGCCAAACCATCGGTCGTCGCAGGCCACGGCCTGCTCGGTATGACCCAACCGGTCACAGTCGCCTTCAACGGCGGTACTGATCCGGAGAACGTCACCGACCGAACAATGGTGGTCCATGACCAACCGGCCGCAGAGCCCTGCGTTGACCAGCATCGAGACCCGATGAGTCAGCACCAGGTGAGTGGCCGCCACAGTGGCCGCGACCTTTCCCATGCCGCTGATGACCGTGATGCATGGCGTGTACCTTGTGTCGGCCGTCCGGAACATTAATAACGGCTGGGGGGCCATCGGTTCAGCGGATGTCCTTAACAAAAACGGATTCGCTTCGCGCCGGGTGGCATAGACGATACCCACCATCAGAGGGCACCGGCATCCCGAGCCAACGCCTCCAGCTTCTCGATGGCCCGGCGGCCATGGCTGGGCAACTCCAGGCTGAAATCGTTCACGAAGGTACGGATATGCGCCTGGAGCACGGTGTCATCCATCTCCTGGGCGTACTGCCGGATGTAGGGCAGTGCTTCATCCGGATCGGCCATGGCCCGCCGGATACTCGCATTGACAGCCCCATCTATCTCCCGGATCAGCGATTCACCCAGCCTTTTTCTGGCCGCAATCCCTCCCAGGGGGATGGGCAGGCCCGTCAGTTCCTCCCACCAGGCCCCCAGGTCCACCACTTGGACGAATCCGGCGGCTTCAAAGGTGAAGCGGCTTTCGTGAATGATCACCCCGCAGTCGGCCCGTCCCGATGTCAATGTGTCGAAGATCCGATCATAGGGGGCAAACAATCGGTGGTGGGCATCCGGAGCCCACAGGCGGAATAAGAGGTGGGCGGTAGTCCACTGGCCGGGAAGCACCACCCGGCAGCGATGGATCTCCGTTTGCTTCAACGGTTTTCTGGCAATAAGCACCGGACCGCAACCAGAACCCATGGCCGCTCCGCTGTGAAGCAGGCGGTATCTGCCCTTGACAGCCATCCATGCGTAAAAAGAGAGTTTGGTAATGTCAAGCACCGCATCCATGGCCAGGCCGTTGAGGGTCTCCACGTCGTGGAGCATCGGCTTCATCCGGTAACCGGTTACGGCTACCTCACCGTCGGCAATGGCGTTGAACATGAACGTGTCGTTGGGACAGGGGGAATAGCCGAATGTCAGTTCCTTGACCACGGAATTATCCTCCCGGCTGAAAAACGCGCCGAATTCTCGACCACGTAAGCCTGCTGGGATTCGGTGAGCTCCGGGTAGATGGGCAGAGCCAGGGTCTGATTGGCCGCCTGTTCGGCAACCGGAAAATCACCGATTTGATAGCCCAATTCTGAAAAGCAGTCCTGCAGATGCATGGGAACCGGGTAATACTCCTCGGTTCCAATCCCCTGCTCCCCAAGGTAGACCCGCAGGTCATCCCGACCGTCATCGACGAAAATGATGAACTGGTTGTAAATGTGACGGTTTTCTTTTTCCACCGGCAGATGGACACGGTCCGTCAACCCGGCCGATGCGAACAGCTCCCGGTAGCGTGCCGCATTGTCCTGGCGCGCGGTGGTCCAACCGTCCAGGTAATCCAGTTTGCCGGCCACGATGGCCGCCTGCAGAGAATCGAGACGGAAATTACCGCCCATCACCTGGTGATGATATTTGGGTTTGGAACCGCGAACCCGCAGAATTTTCAGCCGCTCGTAAACCTGCGGATCGCCTGCCGTTACGATTCCACCATCACCGAAGGCCCCTAAGTTCTTGGACGGGAAAAAGGAAAAGCTCCCGTAATCTCCCATGCTGCCTGCCCGTCGCTCCTTGTATTCAGCGCCAATGGCCTGGGCGGCATCTTCGATTACCACCCACCCGTGGTCCGCAGCCACTTCCAGAAGGGGATCCATATCGGCACACTGACCGTAAAGATGAACCGGAATAATGGCTTTGACGGTTTCCAAAGCAGCGTTGGGCAAAGTCGCCATGGCGGCTTCAAGTTTATCCGGAGAAAGGTTGTAGGTATCCGGGTCGATGTCGACAAAAACCGGCGTGGCCCCTACGCGTGCGATGGCGCCGACAGTGGCGAAAAAGGTATAGGGAGTAGAGATCACCCGATCTCCCGGCCCGATTCCGGCTGCCATCAGAGATAATACCAGGGCGTCCGTTCCCGATGAAACCCCCACAGCATGGCCGGTCCGGCAATAGCCGGCGATTTTCGTCTCCAGATCCTCGACCTGGGGATCCAGGAAAAAATACTGGCTTTCGAAGACCTGTTGAGTGACTTCCAGGGACCGATCCCTGATGGTGCGGTATTGGGTTTTCAGATCCAGCAGCGGTACGTTCATGGCTTAAAGCCTGTTATTTCGTATTCATGGGACACGTCGAGCCCGATCCCCGATCAATTCCTGGTAAAAGGGTGGCCGTTGGACCGGCGCCCATTGGGATCGCTGTTTTTCAAAGCGCTGGCGGCGTCGCTGCAGCGGGTCTGCACAGCCGCATAGCCGAAAATGCCATTGACCTCCCGGGTCATGGCCTCGCAGCAATGAATGCGCACCGCTTCGGCCATGGAGACAATGGCTTCGGCCTGATCCTTGAGACAGATATGCACAAAGCCCTTGCAGGAACCCGGATATCGCTTCAAGGTCCGGTGGACCCGCGTCAGGGTTTCCCGGTCCGTAATCTCGGGATTCACCATCAGCCGCACCTCCACGGTCCAGTTTTCTTCAGCCTGGTCCATGGGAATGATGGCATCGGCGAGGATTTTCACTCCGTTTTCCTCGACCTGTGCCTGCCCCTGCACCAGCACCGGTGTGTCCGATGAGAGCAGGTCGGCGCAGCCCGCATATAGGGAAGGAAAGACCACCACTTCCACGGACCCATGCAGGTCCTCCACCGTGGCAAAACCCATCAGTTCTTCCTTGCGGGTACGGATCACCTTGGAACTGCTGATGGTGCCGCCGATGCGAACAGCGCTCTTGTCGGCCACTTCCCGGATGCTGAAGGCATCCACGTTGGTGAACTTCTCAAGAGTCTTCTTGTAACGGTCCAACGGATGCCCGGTGACATAAAAGCCAAGGGTCTCTTTTTCCTGCTGAAGTTTTTCCCGGCCGTCCCACTCGTCGATGGCGGGAATGGCCGGCTGGTTGATGGCCAGGTCTTCTCCGGTACCGGTGTCGAAAAGGCTCATCTGGGCACTGTTTTTCTCCCGCTGAATACGTTGGCCATAATCCAGCGCCTCCTCCAGTACCGCCATGAGTCTGGAGCGGTATATTCCTGTGGAATCCAAGGCTCCGCATCGGATCAGGCTCTCCAGCACCCGCTTGTTCACTTTGGTCAGATCCACCCGTTGGAGGAAATCGAAGAGGGATGAAAATTGTCCGTTCTCTTCTCGCTCCTTGATGATCAGGTCGACAGCAGCTTCGCCCACATTCTTGACCGCCGCCAGACCAAAACGGATGCGGCCATCGACGGCGGTAAACACCGTGCTGCTCTCGTTGACATCCGGCGGCAGCACTTCGATGTTGTGGGACCGACACTCGTTGATAAACTTGACTACACCGTCGATCGTTTCGATTTCACTGGTAAGCAGGGCCGCCATAAACTCGACGGGAAAGTGGGCCTTGAGGTAAGCCGTCTGGTAGGCAATCAGGGCATAGGCAGCGCTGTGGGACTTATTGAATCCGTAGCCGCCGAATTTTTCGATCAGGTCGAACAGCTCCGTGGCAATGGTTTTGTCCACACCGTTTTTAACCGAGCCGCTGACAAACTTCTCCCGATGTTTGGCCATCAGCGCTTCGATCTTCTTGCCGATAGCCTTTCGCAGACTGTCCGCATCAGCCATGGAATAGCCGGCCAGCACACCGGCCACCTGCATGACCTGCTCCTGATAGACCATGACCCCGTATGTTTCCTGGAGTATCGGTTCCAGGGACGCCACCGGATAGACTACCTTCTTGCGTCCATGCTTGCGGTCCACAAAATCGTCAACCATACCGCTGTCCAGCGGGCCGGGACGATAAAGGGCAACCAGTGCGGTAAGATCGTCAAAGGATTCCGGATGGAGGCGGACCAGCAGGTTCTTCATGCCGCTGGATTCCAGTTGAAACACACCGGTGGTGTCTCCGGCCTGGAGCAGGGTGAATGTTTTTTCATCATCGAAGGGCAAATCGGACAGATCCGGTACGGGTTTTCCCTGAGCGGCGATACTTTTCAAGGCGTGGTCGATGACGGTCAGGTTGCGAAGCCCCAGGAAATCGAATTTTACCAGGCCGATATCCTCGACTTTCTTCATGTCGAACTGGGTGACCACCTCCCCTTTTTTCCCCTTGTACAGGGGCAGGTACTCCACCAGGGGCTTATCGCCGATCACCACACCGGCCGCATGGGTGGAAGCATGACGGGAAAGGCCTTCCAGTGCCCTGCTGATATCGATCAACTCGGCGATGCGCGGGTCGGAGGCAACCATTTCCGCCAGCTTGGGTTCTTCCTTCAGGGCCTTGTCGATGGTCATCTTGAGGCTGTCGGGAATCAGTTTGGCAATGGTATCCACCTCCGCCAATGGGAGTCCCAGAGCCCGTCCCACATCCCGGATCACCAATTTGGCTTTCATCTTGCCGAAAGTGATGATCTGGGCCACGTAATCACCGCCGCCGTAACGTTCGACCACGTAGTTGTAAACGCGTTCCCGGCCGTGGATGCAAAAATCCACGTCGATGTCAGGCATGCTGATGCGGGAAGGATTTAAAAAACGCTCGAAAATCAGTCCGTGCTCAATGGGGTCCAGGTCGGTGATAAACAGCGAAAATGAAACCAGGCTGCCGGCGGCGGAACCGCGCCCGGGTCCGACCGGGATGCCGTTTTCCTTGGCATAGCGGATAAAGTCGGCCACGATGAGAAAATAACCGGGAAAACCCATCTCCTTGATGGTCTTGATTTCGTATTCCAGACGCTCCCGATAGACCGTTTCATCCAGGTCCGGTTTCTTTTTGCGCATCACCGCCATGCGGCGTTCATAGCCTTCGCGCACCTGCTGGTCGAACAGCTCGTCGGCCGTCTTCCCCGATTCGGCATCGAACTGGGGGAAGTGATAGGTCTTGAAGTCAAACTCGATGTAGCAGCGATCGGCAATGGCTACGGTATTGTCGGTGGCCCCGGGATAATCGGCGAAATAGCCCTTCATCTCCTCGGGAGACTTGAAATAGAGCTGGTTGGAATCGAAAACGAAACGGTCGGCATCGGCTATGGTCTTCTGGGTCTGGACGCACAAAAGGATTTCGTGGGCCTTGGCGTCCTGCTGATTCAAGTAGTGACAGTCATTGGTGGCCACCAGCGGAATGGATAGCTTGCTGCTGAGTTCGACCAGACCCTGGTTGACCTTTTCCTGGGCCGGAATGCCGTTGTTCTGCAGTTCCAGGAAAAAACACCCTTCGCCGAAAATCTGCTGATAGTACCGGGCCGCTTCCTCGGCCTTGTCCATCTGGTTGGACAGAATATATTGGGGGATGTCCCCTTTGAGGCAAGCGGACAGCGCAATGAGGCCTTCGGCGTGGGCGGCGAGCAACGCCTTGTCGATCCGTGGCTTGTAGTAATAGCCTTCCATCTGAGCGACGGTGGCCAGCTTGCACAGATTTCGGTACCCCTGCTGGTTTTCGGCCAGCAGCACCAAGTGGCGGGTGCCGGTCTTGTCAAGCGGAGTTTTGTCGGAAAGGGTACGCGGAGCCACGTAGCATTCGCAGCCGATAATGGGCTTAATGCCAGCGGAGGTGGCCTGTTGATAGAAATCGAGAGCGCCGAACATGGTGCCGTGGTCGGTGAGCGCCACCGCCGGCATACCGAATGCCTTTACCTTTTTGAACAGGTCACCCAGGCGGATGGCGCCGTCCAGCAGGCTGTACTGGGTGTGGACATGAAGATGGACAAAATCGGATGTCGTTGGCGTCATGATCGCATCAATTTTCCAACCGGTAGTTGGGGGCTTCTTTGGTGATGATCACATCGTGGACATGGCTCTCGCGCATGCCGGCTGCACTGATCTTCACAAAACACGCCTTTTGGCGAAGCTCTTCGATGGTCCGGCAGCCCACATACCCCATACCGGCCTTGAGCCCGCCAATGAGTTGAAGGATGTTCGCGGAAAGGGTTCCCCGGTAGGGCACCCGGCCGACGATTCCCTCAGGCACCAACTTGTCGTCAGATTCCTGTTCGGTCTGGTAATATCGGTCCTTGCTGCCCATTTTCATGGCTTCTAGGGATCCCATGCCCCGGTATACCTTGTAGCTTCGGCCCTGGAACAGGATGGTTTCTCCCGGACTCTCCTCCGCACCGGCGAACAGGCCACCGACCATGATCGTATGGGCACCGGCGCCGATGGCCTTGGTGATGTCACCGGAAAACTTGATGCCGCCGTCGGCCACCAAGGGGACCCCCGTCTTTTCTGACACTTCACGGCAGTTCATAATGGCGGAGATCTGGGGTACACCGATACCGGCGATGATGCGCGTGGTGCAGATGGATCCCGGACCGATGCCGATCTTGACGGCATCCACACCCGCGTCAATCAGAGCCTGGGCACCTTCACCGGTACCCACATTGCCCGCAATGAGCTGCATGGCGGGAAAGTCCCCTTTCAGACGCTTGACCGCCCGGATGACGTTGCCCGAATGGCCATGGGAGGTATCGATAACGATGACGTCGGCACCGGCCTTGAGCAAGGCCTCTGCCCGGGGCATCATATCTTCACCCACACCGATGGCAGCGCCTACCCGCAGCCGTCCCATAGCGTCTTTGCAGGCATTGGGGTATTTCTTAATTTTCTCGATATCCTTGATGGTGATCATTCCGGTCAACCGTCCGTTTTTGTCCACCACCAGCAGTTTTTCGATGCGGTGCGTCTGGAGCATCTTCTTGGATTCCTCAAGGCTGATGCCCTCGTTAACTGTCACCAGGTTTTTGCTGGTCATGACGTCGCTGACTTTTTTGGTCATGTCGGTTTCAAACCTCAGATCGCGGTTGGTGACGATGCCCACCAGTTGCTCACCCCGGGTTACCGGAACCCCGGATATGCGGTAATGGGCCATCAGCTTCATCACCTCTTCAATCGGCCGGTCCGGGCCGATGGTCAGCGGGTCTACAATCATGCCGCTTTCCGATTTTTTGACCTGGTCCACTTCCATGGCCTGGTGTTTGACGCTCATATTTCTGTGGACAAAACCGATTCCCCCCTCACGGGCCATGGTGATGGCCGTCTGTGCTTCGGTCACCGTATCCATGGCAGCACTCACGATGGGAATGTTCAGCGTAAGTTCACGGGTCAGGCGGGTTCGGGTATCGACATCCTTGGGAAGGATATCAGAATAACTGGGAACCAGCAGAACATCATCAAAGGAATACGCGTCCTCCGCGATCAGGTGGGTCATAGTATCCTCCGCATCCAAATGGAAGTTGGCCGGGCTGGCAATGGCTGCCGGCGGGGGTCTTACAGGTTTCCACGACCCGGCGACCGATCCGTTGAAATCAAAATCAAATTAACATCGGATCGGAAACCGATTAAGCGGCCAAACTAACAAATGAAGGGGGCTTTATCAATCTTTATTTGGCGGCTTGACACCCCCGGCAGGCCGTAATAAGTTGTTCTCTTTGCTTTATGGGAGACACGCTGAAGGGAGTTGTAATCGGCTCTGGGCGTCATCTCCTTTTTTCTACCGAACAGGAGCATCGGCACTGCCATGCTGTTTACCATCAATCCAGACAACCCCCAGCAACGACTGATCAGTCGGGTTGCGGACATATTGAAAGACGGAGGGTTGATCGCTTATCCCACCGATACCTATTACGGCATCGGATGCGATATCATGAATAAGCGGGCCATCGAAAGAATCTACCAGCTTAAACAGCGCAACAAAAACCAGCCCTTCAGCTTCATCTGTGCCGACCTGAAAAATATCAGTCAGTATGCCAAGGTCTCCAACTATGCCTACAAAACCATGAAACGGATGCTCCCCGGCCCCTATACCTTCATTCTGACTGGATCCAAGCTGGTACCTAAAATCATGCTCACCAAACGAAAAACCGCCGGCATCCGGGTTCCCGCGAACAACATCTGTCTCGCCCTGGTTGAGGCCCTGGGCAACCCCGTGATCTCCACCAGTGCCACCGCACCCGACGGCGAGGTCTTTCACGACGCCTCCCTGATCAACGAACACTTCGGATCAAGGCTGGAAGCAGTGATCGACGGGGGGCCGGTATCGGGAAAGCCTTCCAGTGTGGTTTCCCTGGAGCAGGATGTACCTGAAATCATCCGTGAAGGATTGGGGGATGTCAGTCTGTTCCTATAGAAAGCCGGCCCTACCTACAATCGAAGCCCCCTTATCTACGTTCATTCCACTTCAGGATGGTCAAACCGTTTGAGCAACTGACTGGCATCTTCCCGGTCCATATCGTCCAGTGCAAAGTGAAGAGCCATTTCGGCCAGAGCGGATTTGTTAGGAATGGGCGTGCCGTCGAGCTTCAACTGGTGAAATTTTCGGTTAAACCGGTCGAGCAGGGTTTCGGAAAAATAAAAGCCGGCCTTTCTTTTGGGCATCGCCGGTTTGGGAGCCGCCGACCTTGATGCTGGACGCCCGGTAGCCACGGAAACCGGATCCATGCGGTTCTCGTCAAAAAAATCGGGGATGGTCTTGTTGTCTGATGCCGTCATCGATCAACCTTTCTGCAAGTTTCCGATAGTCCTGTGCACCCGATGCACTGTCGGCGAATTCGAAGATGCTCTGCCCGACCACCGGCGCCTCGCATAAACGTACATTATGGTGGATGGGGTCGCAGATCTGCTTGCGGAAAAGACGACGGAGCCGATTGTAGATGTCATGGCTCTGACGGGTGCGCCGGTCGAACATGGTGGGCAGGATATATTTGAGCCGAAGGGATTTATTCAGCTGCTGGACGGATACCAGGTATCCGAAGAAGGTCTTAAGCCCTTCCAGAGCCGGTCCCTGGAGCGCTACCGGGCACAGCACTTCCCTGGCGGCCATGAGAATATTTACGCTCAAAACGTCCCATCCCGGGGCGCAATCGAAAATCAGGTAATCCAGCCCGTTGTTTTTCGGTGTGAGGCTCTGATGCAATATGGCATGGCGTTGTTCACGGGGCTGCTCTCCCAACCAGTTTTTAAGTTCCACCAGCTTGATCCCACCGGCCAGCACCCAGAGATTCTGGCGAGCCGCATGGATGGCCTCTTTTTTTAAGATCGCCCTGCCGTTGCCGTCGTGACCGGTAATAAACTCATACAGGCCGTGGGGAGGCGTGATGCCGAGGAAAGTGGTGGTCTGCGCCTGGGTGTCGCAATCCACCAACAGTACCCGCTTGCCCGCCAGGGCCAGCCCATGGGCGAGATTTACCGCCGTAGTGGTTTTCCCCACGCCTCCTTTAGCCATGGCCACTGCGATAATTCGCATACGCATTCCTTTCCCGATCACGGCCCCTCTGGCAGGTATCGGTATTCGGCATAGATGCCAGGATGAATGACCTTTGACATCAGATCGGATAGGGATGAGGACATCAGGTAGCGAAGCAGCGACAATTTTTCGTCACGGGCATAGACCGGAACCACCTTTCCGTCTATGCCGCCCAATGTCCCGGCCCATTCAAGAGCGTCCTCGAAATTGCCTAGACGATCCACCAGTCCCCGGGCCTTGGCATCTTCACCGGTGAAAATCCGCCCGTCGGCAACCTGCTCCACCCGGGCACGATCCATCTTTCTGCCCTCGGCGATGGCCGTGACAAATTGTTCGTGGATGTCGCTGGTGATAGCTTGCAAAATTTCACGTTCGTCGTCTCGCATCTCCCGGGTTGGCGACCCGGTATCTTTGTACGGACCGCTCTTGATAACCACCGGCACCATGCCGATCTTGTCCAACAACTGGCGGAAATTGGTGTATCCCATGATCACGCCGATGCTGCCGGTGATCGTACCGGGGTTGGCCACGATGCCGTCAGTTGCACAGGCCACATAGTAGCCTCCTGAAGCAGCAACGGCACCCATCGAAGCCACAACCTTTTTGGTTTCGATGGTTTTCCGGATCTCTCGGTAAATTTCCTGTGACGGCCCGACCGCGCCTCCGGGGGAATCGATGCGTATCACGATGGCCTTTATGTCTTCATCTTCCCGGAACCGGCGAATGTTTTCAATGGTATCCCGCGCATCGGCGATGGCCCCTTCAATTTCAACGACCCCCACCGCCTCACCGCCGAAATCACCGGGAGCCCCACCGATCCAGGCGGCCGTGGCCATAACGCCTAAAGCTAAGACGGTAAAAATAGCAAAGGAGACCAGCAAGAAAAAAAGATAGGGATGGCGTCTTGAAAACATGGCATGTTCCTTCTTGTAGGAATAAACCCGGAAAAGATCTGAAAATCTCCAGCCGGTGCATTCAAGGGACCACAGGCAGTGTCTTGAAAAGGCGCGGCGGGAAAGAAGGAGCGGTTGGCAGCGGCCGTGTAAACGGTGCCTCGTGGTCCATGACAAAAATACCGGCGGGCCTGTCAGGCAAACCGCCGGCATTTATTGTCTGGGTCAATGGTTTTATTGTTCGTCGTTGTTGAGCTTTTCCTGCAGGTTCTCGCGAAGGATTTCGCCGAAACTGGAGGTTGCCGGGCCCATATTGGTGACGTACTCGGTCAGCAGTTCCTGATCGTCTTCCATATCCAGCCGTTTGATGGAAAGACCGATTCGCCGCTCGTCACTGTTGATGTTCATGACCTTGGCGGTCATCACCTGTCCCACTTCAAACTGTCCCACCGGGGTTTTGATTTTCTCTTTGCTGATCTCGGAGACATGGACCAGCCCTTCTATCCCCTCCTCAAGCTCGACAAAAACGCCGAAATCCGTTACGTTGGTGACGGTACCGGTGATTTCTTTGCCGACCTCATAGCGCTCGGCGACCGTATCCCAGGGATCGGCCTGCAACTGCTTGATGCCCAGGGAGAATCGCTCCTGCCCCTTATCGATCTCCAGAACGATGGCCTGAATCACGTCACCCTTTTTGTAGATTTCTGAGGGGTGCTTGATCCGCTTGGTCCAGGAGATGTCGGATATATGGACCAGACCGTCGATCCCCTCATCGATTCCGATAAACAGGCCGAAGTCGGTAATGTTCTTGATTTTCCCTTCGATGGTGGTGCCCACCGGGTATTTGTCGCTGATCACATCCCAGGGATTGGGTGCAGCCTGCTTCATACCCAAGGAAATCCGTCGGTTTTCCGGTTTGATATCCAGCACCAGAGCGTCTACGATCTCGCCCACGGATACGACCTTGGAGGGGTGACGGACCTTGCGCGTCCAGGACATTTCAGATACGTGAATCAGGCCTTCGATACCCTCTTCCAACTCGACAAAGGCGCCGTAATCGGTCAGACTTACCACCTTACCGCTGATACGCGAACCCACGGGATACTTTTCGATGGCGCTGGCCCATGGATCTTCACTAAGTTGTTTCATCCCTAAAGAAACGCGCTCACGTTCCAGGTCCAGGCTCAGGATCTTGACGTTGATCTCGTCACCCACACTGAACAATTCGGACGGGTGCTTGACCCGCCCCCATGAGATATCGGTAATGTGAAGCAAACCGTCCACACCGCCCAGGTCGACAAACACGCCGTATTCGGTGAGGTTCTTGACGATACCGGAAACCACTTTGCCTTCGTGAATGGTGGCCAGGGTCTTGGTCCGTTTGCTCTCACGCTCTTCTTCCAGGAGCACTCTTCTGGAAAGAACGATATTGCTGCGTTTGCGATTGTATTTCAGAATTTTAAAATCGAATTCCTTGCCGACCATTTCATCCAGATTGCGAATGGGCCGAAGATCCGCCTGGGAACCCGGCAGAAATGCCAGAAGACCGATATCCACGGAGAAACCGCCCTTGACGCGGTTGGTGATGGTTCCGGTGATGGTTTCATCGGCTTCGTGACGATTCTTGATATCGTCCCAGACCTTGACCTTTTCGGCTTTTTCCTTGGACAGAACGACCACTTCATTCTCGTCGTCCCACCACTCTACCATCACTTCGACGGTGTCGCCGACCTTTGCACTGACTTCGCCGTCCACTTCGAATTCCCGGATGCGAATCTGGCCTTCGGATTTGTAGCCGATGTCCACCAGGACATGGTCCTTGTCCACAGAGATGATCTTTCCGTTGACCACCTCTCCTTCGGCAAAACGTTTAAAGCTCTCCTCATACAGATCCATGAGTTCAGCCATACTTTCGCCGGTCACACTGTCTTTCTCGATCGGTTCTTCAGTTGATTCGTTGTCTACAAAGTTGTCCATTGACTGATGATTACCCCCTTAGCCTCTTTTTATTTTACTGCAAATGCCTTCGCATGCAGTATAGCCCAAAGATATTACAGAAACGTGACTCAAAATGCAATGCTTTTATTTGGCATGACTGCCCCGATTCATTGATCGTCTCGTCGGGAGATCGAATGACAAGAACCCCAGATCAGGATGCTTCGAGCAACTTGCGGACACGCGCCATCATCAGATCGACCACCTGTCGGGCCGTCATGGTCGTCGAGTCGATGTTGACCGCATCATCTGCCGGCTTCAGCGGTGCAATATCACGGCTGCTGTCGTTTTCATCCCGGCGGCGGATGTCCTGCTCGATCTGATCGAGGGTCTGACCATTTCCTTTGTCGTATTGCCCGTAGCGCCGGGCCGCCCGCTGTCGAACCGTGGCATCGAGAAAAAACTTGAGATCCGCTTCGGGAAAAACCACCGTTCCCATATCGCGACCTTCGGCCACCAGCCCCCCGGCCCGTCCAATTTTCCGCTGAATCCCCAAAAGCGCCTGTCTCACCACCGGTCGGGCAGACACCGCGGATGCCAGCATGGTGATCTCCGGCGAACGGATCCGATCGGAAATATCCATTCCGTTCGAAACCAGACGGTTTTCTTCAACGCTGAGCCGCAGGTGATCACAAACATGTCCAAGTCCGGAATCATCGTCCGGCCGGATGCCGGCTGCGCGGACCTCATAGGCGACAGCCCGATACAAGGCGCCGGTATCAAGGTATCGGTACCCCATTTCCCGGGCCAGCATTTTGCTGACCGTCGTCTTTCCGGCACCGGCTGGTCCGTCGATAGTGATCAGCAGGGTGGGTTGAAGGACCATTTGCCGCTATCCGTCCAAGTTGATCATGGATTGCCAATTCGGGAGAGGACCGTTTCCAATGCACGGAGAAAACGCCGGTTCTCCTCTTCAAGCCCCACGTTGATGCGGATATAAGTGGGAAATCCATAAGCGCGCATGGACCTGACGATCACACCCTGCCGCAACATTCTTTCGAAAACGATATCCGCCGGCTGCTCCACATCGATGAGAAAAAAGTTGGCCTCGGTTTTAAAATAAGTCAAATCCAGCCTGTCCAAAGCACCATACAGGCTGTCCAGTCCCCGATGGACCAACCCAATCGTCTGCTGCAAAAACGCCCTGTCATCCAAGGCAGCGGCCGCCGCAGCCTGAGCCATGGCATTGACGTTAAAGGGCTGCCGGACCCGGTTGAGCACCTCCGCCAGCGTAGCCGGCATGATGCCGTATCCCACCCGCAATCCGGCAAGACCGTATACCTTGGAAAACGTGCGCAGAGTCACCAGGGGGCGGTTAATATCCATCGGCTGCCCGGTTTTCAGGCAATCGGCATTTCTGGCAAATTCGATATAGGCTTCGTCCACAACCACGACCACATCCTCCGGCAAGCGGGCCATGAAATGGTCGAACGCCTGCTGGGTGACCACCGTGCCGGTGGGATTGTTTGGATTGCAGACAAATATCAGGCGGGTATCGGCGCACACCCGTCGGGCCATGGCGTCGAGATCCATGGCCATGGCTTTCAGGGGCACGGCATCCACCACAGCTCCGGCAGCGGTGGCCGTGATGTCGTACATAAGAAATGAGGGACGCGGGACGATCACCCGGTTCCCGGGTCGGACAAGCGCACGCACCAGCAGGGCAATGATATCGTCGGAACCGTTCCCGATTACCACATTGGCCGGCAAAACACGGTTGGCATCGGCGATCTTGCGGATCAGCAGGTGACCGGCACCGTCCGGGTAACGGTGAAGTGTGGATAGACTTTCCCGGATGGCAGCCATCGCCTTTGGAGAAGGTCCCAACGGGTTTTCGTTTGAAGCCAGCTTGACCGAATCGCTGATGCCGTATTCTCGCTCCAGGGCCTCCAGCGGTTTGCCGGGAACGTAAGGGTCGATGGCCTGAATGTAATCGGGGATCGTCAATTTCATGGTCTACCACCGGTTGAACATAACAGCCGGGCGCTCTGCCCGGCCGTTGAAGAATGAATCACGACCTGCCGCAGGATGCCCACTCCATGGAGCTGATCTAATTCCGGGCGGCCTTTTCGCCGGCAGCAACGGCCTCCATATTCAAAGGGATCAGTTTGGGTTTCTTGCTGAACTCTTCTTTAATGCAATGCTTGAGGGTTTCCATGGAAACGATACCGCTGCGGGCAACGAAAGCGGAAAGGGCTACGATGTTGGCAGCCTTGACGCTGCCCAGATCCTTGGCGATTTCCACCACCGGAACACGCAGTTCGTCCACATCGTCCCGGTTCGCCCCAAAAGCAATCAGAGAACTGTTGATGAAGATAATACCGCCTTTTTTTACCGTGGGGGCAAACTTCTCAAGGGAGGGCCCGTTCATGGCCACCAGATGAAGGGGATTTTTAATGATTGGCGAACCGATGGGCCGGTCGCTGATCACCACGGTGCAATAAGCCGTCCCTCCTCTCATTTCAGGCCCGTAGGAAGGAACCCAGGCCACCTCGAAACCTTCCTCCATGGCGGCATGGGCAAGAACCTTGCCGATCAACAATATGCCCTGTCCACCGAATCCGGCAAACATGATTTCGCTCTGCATTATGCCTCCTTCAGTCACGTCCGGCGTTGCGGATCTATGGGTCATGCCGGAACTTTGTAGTCTCCCGGTTGGTAATATGCCAGCAGGGTTTTTTCGGTCCACTCCACCGCTTGTACCGGCGTCATGCCCCAGTTCGTGGGACAGGTACTGACCACCTCGACAAGGCTAAAGCATTTATTTTCCAATTGATAAGTAAATGCTTGTTTAATTGCCTTTTTCGCCTTTGTGATATATTTGGGTTTGATCACGGTCTGACGGCTGATGTAGGCCGGCGTCTGCAGGGCGGCGAGCAGCTCGGCCATCTTGATGGGCATGCCCACCTCCTCCACCTTTCTACCGAAGGGCGAGGTGCTGGTGCGCTGGTCCGGCATGGTGGTGGGAGCCATTTGACCGCCGGTCATCCCGTAGATGGCGTTGTTGACGAAAATGGTGGTAAATTTCTCGCCCCGATTGGCCGCGTGGATGATCTCGCCCATGCCGATGCTGGCCAGGTCTCCGTCTCCCTGGTAGGTGAAAACCATCAGGTCGGGTCGCACCCGCTTGATACCGGTAGCCATGGCCGGCGCCCGGCCGTGGGCCGCCTCCTGAAAATCGCAGTTGAAGTAATTGTAGGCCAGTACGGCACAGCCGACGGGGGCGATGCCCACCGTGCGTCCCCGGATGCCCAGTTCGTCGATGGTCTCGGCCACCAACCGGTGGATCACGCCATGGGTGCATCCCGGGCAGTAATGGGTGTGGGCCTCGGTTAGGGCCTCGGGTTTTTTGAAGGTCTTTCCCATTTTACATGTACTCCTTGCTTGTGAGCCTGAATTCCATTGGGGATTGCCGGTCGATCAGGCAATACGCTCCTTGACCACGTCGATGACCTCCTCGGGGGTGGGGATATCGCCGCCGCATTTGCCGTACCAGCTCACCGGAATCCGTCCCTTGACGCTACGCTCCACATCCTCGATCATTTGCCCCATGCTCATCTCTATGCTCAGCACGTGCTTGCAAGACGGCTTCATCGCTGCTTCCTCCACGGCCTTTTCGGGAAAGGGGAAAACCGTCTGGGGACGGATCATGCCCACCTCGATGCCTTCGGTCTTCAACATGTCGATAGCCGTGCGACAGACGCGGCTCATGGTGCCGTAGCTGACGATGAGTCCCTTGTAGTCGCCGTCGGTATGGTACGACTCGGACATTACCTCTTGGGCACGCATCCGGTCATATTTGGCTTTCAGCGCCAGGTTGTTGTCGTTGAGTTGAGCCGGGTCCAGAAACAGGGATTTGACCAGGTTACGGGTTTTGCTCTTGCGGTGATCCATACCGTTGGTGGCCCAGGCGTCCTTGTTGGACGGCTCGGTTTTCAACTGGTCGGGAAATTCCACCGGCTCCATCATCTGCCCGATCAATCCGTCGCCCAGAATCATCACCGGGTTGCGGTATTTCTCAGCCAGGGGAAAGGCTTTCATGACCATTTCAACCGCCTCCTGGACGCTGGCCGGTGCCATCACCAGCAGCCGACAGTCGCCGTGACCGATGCCCTTGGTGGCCTGAAGATAATCCGCCTGGGAAGGCAATATCCCCCCCAGTCCGGGTCCGCCGCGCATGATGTTCACAAAGACAGCCGGGCACTGGGCCGCGGCAATATAGCTGATGGCTTCGCTCATGAGACTGATGCCCGGACTGGAGGATGTGGTAAACACCCGCACACCGGCACCGGCGGCACCGAAGATCATGTACCCCACGGCCACCTCGCTCTCCCCTTGCAGAAAAACACCCCCCACCTCCGGCAGGCGGCGGACCAGATATTCGGCCACTTCGGACTGCGGGGTGATGGGGTAGGCGAAGTAGTTCAGGCAACCGGCCCTGATGGCTGCTTCACCGATGGCTTCGTTTCCCTTCATCAATACCTTTGCCATGGTCCTCCTCCATTTACCGCCCTTAGGCGATAGGTTCTTCGGTTTCGGTGATGGTGATGGCCACATCGGGACACATGATGCAGCACATGGTGCAGTGGATGCAATCTTCCGGACGTGCCTGAAATGCCGGGTAGTAGCCCTTGGCATTTACATCAGGAGAAATCTCCAGAACATTTTTAGGACATACGGTGATGCACAGACCGCAACCTTTGCAGCGGTCTTTTTCGATGTTGTGTTGATACGCCATTGATTGCTGCTCCTTATCGCGTTGGAATCATGTTCTATTGGAAATGCGCCGATGACGTGCCTCTGAATTTCCGTTACACCGGTAATTGGTATCTAGCTGCATCGGGGCAGCCGTGGTGTCCGGTGGGTTGATTCGGCCATTTTACCCGGAAGGATCCAAGGCTTCAGCCTGCTTCCAGGGTGGCACCAGCTGCCGCTTCATCTTAAGCACCGGGCAATGGATATCCTTTTTATCCAGCCGGGTCAACAGAGCCGCCGGCACGGTGATGAACATAAGGGGTAGATTACCGGCCTCGGAAACTTTTTTTGAGAAGGCGTAGCCCGCTAGAATATCCTGTTCGGTCGTATCTTCCATGAAGTTGGCATTGCCGATGATGCCGGTGATCGACATTCTGGCCTTGGCCTCGATCGCTTCCCGTATCTTCAGGCAACCGCCAACCGTATCGGTGTATGGGCGATTGGGATTGATCACCTGAAGAACCTGTATCGCTTTTCCTTTCATCGGATCGGCAAGCGCCGCCAGGACCGTTGCCCCCACGTCATCTCCCCCCACATCCAGCAGCACCAGCCCCGACGGATGTCTCAGCATGCCTGCCACCTCGGGGGTAAGGATGGGCAGGTCCGCCTTCATATACTGGGGAGGCGGCAGCACCACGTCAATACCTAGCCGATTCAGGGCATGCCGCGCTTCTCGGGTCCTGAAATAGGGGTTGACCAGATCCAGATCAGCCAGCCGAACCGCTGTACCTTTCGCATGCATGTGAACGGCGAGGTTGATGGCGACCTCGGTTTTTCCACTGCCGTAGGCGCCGACGATGATGACGATACCGCTGAGTTCCAGTTCCAACTGACTAAGGGTCCTTTTTTAAATCGTTGAACCGCGCCGGCCGGCAATTGGCGTATGCATACCAGAAGATGTCGGGATGATTCGGCTGGTTATCGGGATACCTGAACGAGAAATGAGTTACATATTTTCAAAAACCGGTTGTGTCAAGGGATTTGGGAACTACCGATGGATTTCGGCTTTTACTGACAGCGGTCGTGTGCTAAATTATTGAGGTTTGACTGAATCGCCAGGAACACAATCCCCGCCAAGGCCCGCAAAGGATCGATACAATGACAGCGGTAAAGACCGGTCTCGAAATATTTTCAGAATCGCCGCCCCCATCGTTAAAGCACCAGCGTATGGGACTGCTGTGCAATCCGGCATCGGTGGACAGCCGTTATGCGCATGCCCGCGAACGGATTCGGCGGGCCTTTCCGGGTCAGCTAAAAGCCCTGTATTCTCCCCAGCATGGCTTTTATGCGGAAAGGCAGGACAATATGATCGAATCCGCCGACCGCTCGGATCCGGTTACCGGCCTGCCGGTGTTTTCCCTTTACGGAGAAACGCGCGTTCCCACCCGCGCTATGATGGACCCCATAGATGTGATGCTGGTGGATCTTCAGGATGTGGGCACCCGGGTCTACACCTTTATGTACACTCTCTCCCACTGCATGGAGGCGGCTCGGCAATACGGCAAAAAAATCATCGTTTTGGATCGGCCTAATCCCTTGGGCGGGCTTCGGGTGGAGGGAAATCTGCTCACCTCCGACTGTTCTTCTTTTGTGGGTCGCTATCCCATCCCCATGCGCCATGGCCTGACCATCGGAGAACTGGCGGTCCTGTTCAACACCCGCTTCGGCATCGACTGCAACCTCGAGGTAGTCTCCATGAGGGGGTGGAGAAGAGGAATGACCTTCGATCAGACCGGCCTGCCCTGGGTGGCACCGTCACCAAATCTGCCAACACCGGCGTCGACCATGGTCTACCCGGGCCAAGTCATCTGGGAAGGCACCAACATCTCGGAAGGCCGGGGCACCACCCAACCTTTCGAACTTTTCGGGGCACCGTTTTTAGCGCCCGATCAGCTGATAAAAAACATCGACGAAAGGTTATTAAGCGGAGTCGTGCTCAGGCCCGTTGAATTCGAGCCCACATCCCACAAATGGGGAGGGCATCCGTGCAAAGGGTTTCAAATCCATGTCACCGACCCTGGGATCTATTCGCCCTACGCTCTCTCGCTCGGATTCTATCAGGCCATATTCCAGGCATATCACGACAATTTTGCCTACAAACAGCCGCCCTACGAGTACGAATACACACGCCTGCCCATGGACTTGATCTTAGGAGACCGCCGAATCCGATCAAATATCGAAGCGGGTACGCCGTTGAAGGACATCGTTGCGGGTTGGGGAGACTCGCTATCGACATACACGAAGATGATAAAAGAAATATATATCTACAATTAGATATCACCGTTTTCACAAAAAACGCTGGAACCGCCATGAAGCCCTAAAGCAGCCCCATGAATGTCAACCCGGGGCCGGGGATTGATCGATCGTAGCGGTGGACTTCGAAGCGCAAAAAAAACCCCGACCGGCAAGCCGTTCGGGGCGACATTTTTGAATTCAAAATGTGGACACGTTTATTTTTCGGTTTTCAGGGTCTCAATCTCTTTCTTAAGGTCATCAATCTCTTTTTTGTACTTTTCGGCATCATCATCGGCAGCGGCGTCATCGGTGGAACTGTCGTCTTTTTTCCAGGTGTCCTTGAGTTCATCGAATCCCAGGTAGAGAGCAAGACCCCCGCCGAGCAACAGCATTATCGGAAGCGCGCCTG
This sequence comes from uncultured Desulfosarcina sp., assembly GCF_963664155.2. Classification (GTDB taxonomy): domain Bacteria; phylum Desulfobacterota; class Desulfobacteria; order Desulfobacterales; family Desulfosarcinaceae; genus Desulfosarcina. The sequence continues at coordinate 625,862 of NZ_CAXXXH010000002.1, read as the reverse complement.
CCAAAAGTTGAAGGAATTCACCAAACCATACCGACAGGCCGATGAGGCCGAGGACTGCTGCCACTGCTCCACCAATTAACGTTTTCATAAAGAATCATCCTCCTTCTTGAACCTTTTTGAGTTAGACAGATAAAAATGACTTCATCGGTCCATCAATGCGCGTGCCACTAGGATGGCTCGACGAGCTTGGCGATTTTCTTCGTTTTCTCCGGCGCTTGCCGGGCGATTCGCATAATTTGGAATATCAATGGAATTTCAATTAGATAGCAACAATATAGTGACGCTATCAAGTACTATGGCAATAACATAGAACCCAGAACAGCGCAAGCATATTTTTATCCGGTGAATATGGCGTTGCAAAGGGTCAGGGCTTCTGTTATTTTTCCAAAATATCATCAATCTACGTTCTTTTTGGAGTCTGATACGCTCAAATTATGAACAATCCAAAGAAACATCCTATGTCTTCGTTCAGGCTGAAGATTAACAATTGGATCAACCGGTTACTTAATCATTCACACGACCACTATTTCTGTTTCCTGCCGTCGCCTACCGGCACCCTTTCCGCTTTTTTTCTGGATCGTCTGTTTTCAGGGGTTTTTATGGGTGGAGAACAGGCGGACATCGTTAAAAATATTCCCGATGGCGCAATCATCGTCTATACAACCAAGTATAAGAGCCGCTTTGAATTTCTCTTTTCCCATACCCGCTATCGACAATTGCGTCTGCCGGTACCGCAACTGACCTTCGATTCCGGCATCTTTTTCTTGCAGCCCCTGTCACGGATTTTCCGCATCTGCATCGCCTACCTGGATGAACTGGTTCAGCGGCACCGGATCCAGGACCCCTATCGCAGTGATTACTACCTGCGGGCCCTTCTCACGTCGGGTTGTGGATCCCTTTCGCTGGTGGAAAAAAAAGGATTTTATCGCCGGTTCGTGAAAGATAAGACCGATCCGCTGGGCTACCTGATCGAGATGCAAAAAAAAATCGACCGGCCCATTTACCTGGTGCCTCAACTGATGTTTTTCGGTAAAAAGCCACTGCCCGCAGTGCCCAGTCTGGTGGACACGTTTTTCGGCACCTCGCAACGTCCGGGGAGGTTGAGAAAAATTGTCACGCTGATCCGATATCCCGGCAAAATTTTTGTTGAGCTTTCACAGCCGATCAACCTGCTGCAGTGGCTGAGCCAATCGGTGCATACGGATAAAACCATCGACTATCAGGCACTGGAACTGCGGCACCAGCTTCTGCTACAGAACAATCGCCACCGGCAGAGCATCACCGGGCCCATTTTGAAATCCAATGAAGAGCTGAAAGAATCCATCCTCACCAGCGACCGGATGAGAACCTTCATCAAAAAACATGCCGCATCCCGACAGGAACCGATCTACAAAATCAGAAAAAAAGCAGATGGTTATCTGGATGAAATTGCCGCGCGCTACAGCCCGGCCGTGATCCGCATCATGTCCTCGGTGGTAGGGTGGATCATCAACTCCATGTTCGACGGCGCCGTCATCGACAAAGCCGGCCTGGCAAAGGTCAAGGCCATGTCAATGAAAGGGCCGCTGGTTCTCATTCCCTGCCACAAAAGCCATATCGACTATCTGATCCTGTCATACGTGCTCTACCAGAACAATATGCCATGCCCTCACATCGCCGCAGGCAAGAACCTTTCCTTCTGGCCCCTGGGCCCCATTTTTAGAGGTGGCGGCGCGTTTTTTCTTCGTCGGACCTTCAGGGGGGCGGTGCTTTATTCCCGGGTCTTTTCCGCTTATATTCATAAACTGCTGGAAGAGGGCTTCCATATCGAACTGTTCATCGAGGGGGGAAGGAGCCGAACCGGCAAACTGCTCATGCCCAAGTTGGGGCTGATCTCAATCCTTCTGGACGCCTACCGCAATGGTGCCTGTGAAGATATGATCTTCGTTCCCGTCTATATCGGCTATGACCGGATTATCGAAGAGCACGCCTACGTTCACGAAGTGGAAGGCGGTAAAAAAGAGGATGAGAACCTCAGCCAGGTCATTCGCGCCAGGCGTTTTTTGAAAAAACGGTACGGAAAAATCTATATTAATTTCCACGATCCCATCTCCACCCGGGATCTGATGGCCGAGGCACCGGTAGCCTTGGAACGGATGGCCCAGAAAGATATAAATGCCCTGTGCCGTAACCTGGGCTGGCGAATTATTAATGCCATCGACCAGCAGACCGTGGTCACCCCTCATGGGCTGGTGGCCGCCGCCGTCTTGAATATCTCCAAACCCCGATTCACCCAGGAGGAACTCATGGAGGCGGTCAATGCCTACCTGGCATTCGCCACCTCCCAGAACGCCAAGCTGGCCGACACGATTTTACTCAACCCGGACGGTGCCATGGAATATGCCATCGACCGCTACCTGTCACGCAAACTGATTGAAAAAGCGCCCGGGGACAAGGACCTGTCGGAAGATCAGGCCGATTACACGGTCAACTCCGCCAAACGCTCGCTGCTGGAGTTTTACAAGAATAATTGTATTTCCTATTTTGTACCCGCCGCCTTTACCGCAATGGCCATTCTGAAAAAGGACGCCTTCCAGTTCAATGCCTCCGACCTGCACATCGAGTATCATTTTTTCCAGGATTTCTTCAAATATGAGTTCGCCTTTGACCTGGATCGACCGCCTGTTCATTATGTGAGAAAGACCATCAAATCCTTTATCGATGATGCAATGCTCATGCCCCACCAAACCATCCCCGACAGTTACCAGATCACCTCTTCAGGATACCGGAAATTGAAGCTGTTTGCCGCTTTTTTAAAGCCCTATTTCCAATCCTATAAGGTGGCACTCCATTTTTTGAGAACCAATCGCAAAGAAGATCTTGAAACCAAGGATAAGCTCAAGAAAATCCAGAGCATGGGCCTTCAAATGGTTAAAAACAAGGAGATTGATCTGATCGAATCGGTGTCCAAAATCAATTATGCCAACGGGCTGAATTATTTTTCCACCAACGGCATTAAAAATCATGAGCATGAAGCGGCCATCTCCCATTTCGAAACACTCATCCAGACCTACTTAAATCTGTTAGGCCCATGAAAGCGCTGATTCTGGCCGCGGGGTTTGGCACCCGGCTGGCACCCCACACACGGACCTTTCCCAAAGCCCTGTTCCCGGTTGGCGGGATCCCGGTGCTGGGAAGAATGATAGCCCTCCTGAAACGGGCCGGTTGCACCGCCGTTGCCGTAAACGCCCACCACCTGGCCCATCGGATCCAGTCCTACCTGGCCGAAAACGATTTCGGGATGCCCGTCACCCTGAGCCACGAGCCTGAAATATTAGGCACCGCCGGCGCGATCCGACACCTGGCCCACTATTGGGACGACGATCCGTTCATTGTGGTCAATGCGGATATCGTCACCGACATCAAGTTGGCGGACGTTTATCGCCGCCACCAAGAGCAGAAAGCCCAGGTAACCCTGGTCATGCATGACCGCGCCCCCTTCAACCAGGTGTGGGTGGACGAGCGGGATCGAATCACCGGCTTCCAACGATTTTCCTCCCCGGTTGGCCCGGGTCGCCAGCGAAAAATGGCCTTTACCGGAATCCACGTCCTGGATGCCGGCATCCTCCGGCAGATTCCCGGCAACGGGTTCAGCGATATTATATCCGTTTACCGGCAGATGCTCGATGAAGGCGTGCCCCTTCATGCCCATGTGGTTCGGGATCATTACTGGCAGGACATGGGGAGCCCGGACCGGTACCGGGATGCGGTGGTGCATGCCATGTCGCCTGGGGCCTTTCAATCGGCCTTTTCCGACTATCTGGGAATGGCCATCCATTGCCACAGAATATCCGGCGATGGTTCCGATCGCTGCTGGTTTCGCCTGACCGCCGGCCGATACCGGCTGATCCTGGCGGACCACGGCATTACCCCCACGCTACCGGGCAGCGAGGTCAACGCATTCGTCAGGATCGGCAGCCACCTGCACACTTGTGGACTCCCCGTACCCCGTATCTACGCCTACGATGGCTTCAGCGGACTGGTTTTCCTCGAAGATCTGGGAGACGGCCATCTACAGCAGATGGTACGGCAAGCATCGGATGACAGCGGCGTCGAAATGCGTTACCGGAAGATCATCGACACCTGGATGGACCTGACGATAAAGGCAGCAGCGGGATTTGACCCGGGCTGGACCTGCCAGACCCCGGCCTACGATATTTCTCTGATACTGGATAAAGAGTGCCGCTATTTTGTCGAGGCCTTTTTAAATGGCTACCTGGAGTTGGCAGTTGCCTATGACGACCTGTCAGCGGAATTTGAAAACCTGGCCCATCGCACCATCGACCATGGCTTCACCGGGTTGATTCACCGGGACTTCCAATCGCGCAACATCATGATTCAAGATGGCCGACACTATCTTATCGACTTTCAGGGAGCACGAACCGGACCCATCCAGTACGACCTGGCTTCGCTGCTGATCGATCCCTATGCGGAACTGAGTCCGGATCTTCAACAGCGGCTGTTGCGGTATGCATCCGAACAGGTGGCAGGACGTTTAAAAATCAACCCGGATCAGTTCATCAGGGGCTATCGTTATTGCGCGGTCACTCGAAATCTTCAGATACTGGGAGCATTTGGATTTTTAACCCGGATCAAACAAAAAGACGCCTTCGAACAATGGATACCTCCTGCGGCAACCATGCTGGCCGGCCATATCCGCAACGCCGATCGGAAGGCCTTTCCCAAACTGGCCGCCATTGCCAAAAAGATTGGTGTGGGATAACTGGATGAAATCTGATCGCCGTTTGCCAGTCTGATGGTATTAACCAGGAAAAGGATAAAATTGATATGAAAGCATTAAAAATAGTGATTAACGGCCTACCCGGCAACGTCGCTTCCATTATAGCCGGTCATGCCTTAAAGGATCCCCGGATCACCCTTTTGCCTTATTCTCTTACCGGTCCGGAGATCGAATCAGACCGGCACACCATCTCCGGAACCGTCATCGAACTCATCCAACCGGCCGACCGCGATACAAAAATGGATGCCCTCGTCAAGCGTTACGGCGAATTCATCAGCGTGGATTTCACCCATCCCTCGGCCGTCAACGACAATGCCGACTTCTACTGCAAATGCGGCCTGCCTTTTGTCATGGGAACCACTGGCGGCGACCGGAAAAGACTAACCCAAACGGTGCTCGCTTCAAGCGTCTGCGCCGTCATCGCGCCCAACATGGCCAAGCAGATTGTGGGATTTCAGGCCATGATGGAATACGCGGCTATCACCTTTCCCGGTATTTTTAATGGCTATACGCTGACCGTCCGGGAGAGCCACCAGGCCGCCAAAGCGGATACCAGCGGCACGGCCAAGGCCGTGGTTTCTTGTTTCAACCGCATGGGCGTTGACTTTTCGCCGGAAGCGATTGTCAAGGAACGGGACCCGACGATTCAACACGAGTTATGGGGAATTCCAGAGGCCTATCTATCCGGTCATGGGTGGCACACTTATCGGCTGACCTCGCCGGACAACACCGTGGTCTTCGAATTCCAGCACAACGTCAATGGTCGCGAAATCTACGCCGAGGGCACCATGGACGCAGTCTGTTATCTTGACCGGAAACTGAAAGAGGGGGAAAAGGGGCGGATCTTTACCATGATCGATGTGCTTAAAGGATAATATCGGCCCGGGGACCCCTATTTCCCGGCAATTTGGTCTTTTATATGAATCTGGGGTAAAGTTGGCGGGAAAGTGGCCGATTATAAGCCTGTACGCTTAACACCGATACCAACACCCAACGCCGCACAATGGTAAAAAGAGGAATGGCAGCAGGCGGATCGAACAACCGAGCACACCAATCAACCATTTGATGAGGGAAGAATGGACGTCAAATACATCAATCCATTTATCAAGGCGGTCAAGAAGCTGTTTAACACCATGATCGACGTACCCTTCAAGCTGGGCACCCCCAGCCTGAAGAAGGGAAACATTCCGGAATATGAGATCAGCAGCATCATCGGCCTCTCGGGAACCGTAACCGGATGCGTGGTAATCAACCTGTCCAAAGAAATTGCCCTTCAACTGGTGTCGGCACTTATCGGTGATGAGGTGAACGAACTGGATGACGACTGCACCGACGCCATCGGTGAAATTGCCAACATCATCGCCGGTAACGCCAAAACCGACTTTCCCTCCGCAGGCACCACCATCAGCGTGCCCAGCGTGGTGGTCGGCAAGCACAAAGTCTCATATCCGTCCGGCCTCCCCATCATTGCCATTCCCTGCCTTACCGACAAGGGGCAATTGGTCATTGAGGTAGCCCTGAAAGAAAACGGTTAAACCACCGGGGGGGTTCTCCTTCCCCGGCCCATTTTACCCCGAATGAAAAGAACCCGAAAAACGAACACCCGCCCGGCCATGAAAGCCGTCGCGGGTGTTTTTTTTCGTGGTCTAACCTAAGCGCCCCTATTCATTAATACGATGGCCCTTGATCAAATTCTATGAAAGAATGCCACGTGAGTTTATCATTAGTTGACAGCAGGAGACTATCCCTGCTGGATCAACTCTCGGGCTTTTTCCAGAGCCAAAGCCAGGTGTTGAGGTTGGGTGCCGCCGGCCTGGGCCATGTCGGGCCGGCCCCCACCGTTGCCGCCCACCACGCTGGCAACCTCTTTGATCATCTTGCCAGCATGGAACCGGCCCTTCAAATCCTTGGTCACCACCACGATCAGCAGGGCCTTGCCATCGCTTTCACACCCCAGAACCACGACCCCCGACTGGATGCGGTCTTTGAACCGGTCGGCCAGTTCCCGCAGGGCAGATGGTTTGTCAACGGTCACTTGCTGGACGATCGTGGTAACGCCATTGATCTCGATCGCCTGCTCACCGCTGCCATCAGCCTGCATTTCGGCTATTTGGGTCTTGAGCCGCTCCGTCTCTTTCTCCAGGCTTTTCAGCGACGTCATGACCGACTCGACACGCTTAACCAAAGCGTCGGGCTTTTCTTTTACCAGGTGGCTCAACTGCTGGAGGATCTGGCTGGTTTTCTGAGCATGGGTCAGAGCGGCGCTGCCAGTGAGGGCTTCGATTCGTCGAATCCCGGATGCCACGCTGGATTCCGAAATAATTTTAAACAAGCCGATGTTGCCGGTACGGCCGGTATGCGTGCCACCGCAAAGTTCGCGGCTGAATGTATCCAGGGCGACGACGCGAACCCGGTCGCCGTACTTTTCCTCGAACAGGGCCGTGGCGCCGGATTTCATGGCGCGATCCATGTCCATCTCCTCAACCGCCACGGGAACATTTTGCCGGATGCGATGATTAACGAAGGATTCAATGCGTTCCAGCGCGTCGGAATCGATCTGGGAAAAATGCGTAAAGTCAAATCGAAGCCGATCCGCCGCCACCATGGATCCGGCTTGCTTTACATGATCCCCCAGTTCATGGCGAAGCGCGGCATGAAGAATGTGCGTGGCCGTGTGGTTAGCAGCCACGGCGGCCCGGCGGTCGCCATCCACGGTTAGCATGACCGTCTGGCCGTTTTCCAGGCGGCCGGCTTTGACTTCCCCTTTGTGGATAATGATGCCAGTGGGATCTTTCACCGTGTCGGATACAATCATCTCCATTCCGGGGGCCGTGATCGTCCCGTGGTCACCCACCTGGCCGCCGGCTTCTCCGTAAAAGGGCGTGGCCGTCGTCACCACTTCCACCGGGGTTCCCGCATCGGCAGCGTCGACCCCTTGGTTGTCCCGGACCACCAGCACCACGCGCGCTTCGCAGGCCAGGGTGCCATACCCCACGAATTCGGGTTTTTCACCCGTCGCGCTTAACTGGCGGTAGGCATCGGAAACACCGGTAAAGGCAATTTTGGATCGAGACTGCTTGCGCTGCTCCTCCATGCACTGGTCAAACCTGTCGATATCCAGGGTCATGCCCTCGTCACGCACCACGTCGCGAACGATATCCACAGGAAACCCGAAGGTATCGTAGAGCTTGAAGATCAAGTCTCCCGGAACCTGGGTAGCACCCTTGGCACGGACTTCAGACAGGGTTTCGTTGAGCACCCTCAACCCGTTGTCCAGGGTTTCTGAAAAACGGAGTTCTTCATTTTCGATGACGTTGGTGATGAATGCTGAGGCCGTTTTGAGCTCCGGGTAGGCCGGCACCATAATGTCAAACACCACCTGGGCGGTTTCGTGAAGAAAGGGTTTGACCAGGCCGATGTTGCGGCCATAGCGGATGGCCCGCCGCATGATCCGGCGCAGCACATATCCCCTGCCCTCATTGGACGGCAGGACACCATCGCCGATGAGGAAGGCAGCGGCCCGACTATGGTCGGCGATCACTTTCATGGCCACGTCGTCAGACTCAGCCCGGCCGTATGGTTTCTCAGCCAAGGAGGCAGTACGCTGGATGATGGGATAGATCAGGTCGGTGTCATAATTGGTGTTCACCTTCTGGACCACCGAGGCCATACGCTCCAACCCCAGGCCTGTGTCAATGCTGGGCTTGGGCAGGGGAGTCATGGTGCCCGAGGCATCGCGGTTGAACTGCATGAAGACCAGATTCCAGATCTCCAGAAACCGGTCGCAGTCGCAAGCGACATCGCAATCAGGCCGGCCGCAGCCATACTCTGCGCCCCGGTCCAGATGGATCTCACTGCAGGGACCGCAGGGACCGGTGTCACCCATGGCCCAGAAGTTTTCCTCCTCCCCCAGCCGTATCATCCGTGATTCGGGGATGCCGATGCGCCGGTGCCACAGATCGTAGGCCTCGTCGTCATCCAGGTAGACCGACGCCCAGAGCTTTTCCGCCGGCAAACCGTACCCATTGGTCAGGAGATCCCAAGCAAAATCGACGGCCTTCTCCTTGAAGTAGTCGCCGAAGGAAAAATTGCCCAGCATCTCGAAAAAAGTATGGTGCCGGGCCGTATAGCCCACATTTTCCAGGTCGTTGTGTTTGCCACCGGCCCGGACGCACTTCTGTGAGGTCGTCGCGCGGACATAATCCCGCTTCTCTTCCCCCAGAAAAGTACGTTTGAACTGCACCATGCCGGCATTGGTAAACAACAGCGTCGGATCGTCCTGGGGAATCAAGGACGAGCTGCGGACCACCCGGTGGCCGTGTTTTTGAAAATAGTCAAGGTAGAGTTGTCGAATCTCGTTGCCGGTCATAACCGTCTCCTAAAGGCTCAATCGCGGTACCCGAACCAGCCTGCCTGGCTTTGTGGGGTCAGCGGCTATTTCTTGTCTTCTTTTTCCGTTTTCGCTTCTGCCTTAGGTATCAGCAGGCCTACCGCCTCCCGCACCTTCACATCGATGGTTTCAAAAAGGTCGGGATTATCCTGGAAGAATTTTTTAACGTTTTCGCGCCCCTGTCCGATCCGCTCACCATTGTAGGAATACCAGGAGCCGCTTTTGTCGATAATGCCGGCAGTGACGCCCACGTCCAGCAGGTCGCCGGACCGCGAGATGCCCTCTCCGTACATAATATCAAATTCCGCTTCCTTGAAAGGCGGGGCCATCTTGTTTTTGACCACCTTGACCCGGGTCCGGTTCCCCACGACGTCCTGCCCATCCTTGATGGCGCCGATGCGACGGATGTCCAAGCGAACGGAGGAATAAAATTTCAGTGCATTGCCGCCGGTGGTGGTCTCCGGGTTGCCGAACATGACGCCAATCTTCATGCGGATCTGGTTGATGAAGATCACCGAAGTCATGGTCTTTCCAATGGTGCCGGTCAGTTTTCTCAAGGCCTGGGACATGAGGCGGGCCTGCAACCCCATGTGAGAATCACCCATCTCTCCTTCAATCTCCGCCCGGGGGACCAGGGCTGCCACGCTGTCGATCACCATCACGTCGATGGCGCCGCTGCGCACCAGCATGTCGGCGATTTCCAGGGCCTGCTCGCCGGTGTCGGGTTGGGAAACCAGCAGTTCATCGCAGTTTACCCCCAGCTTTCGGGCATAACTGGTGTCCAGGGCATGTTCGGCGTCGATAAAGGCCGCGATGCCCCCCTGTTTTTGCGCGTTTGCCACGGCATGAAGGGCCAGTGTCGTCTTTCCCGATGACTCGGGACCGAATATTTCGATCACACGGCCGCGGGGCAACCCACCGATCCCAAGCGCCCGGTCCAGCTCAATGGATCCGCTGGAGATCACGGGAATATTTACGACGGGGCGTGCCCCCAGTTTCATGATGGCGCCCTTGCCGAATTGACGCTCGATTTGCCCCATGGCGGATTCTACCGCCTTGGTTTTATCCGGTGAAATGGTCATGCAATCCTCCCATGTGGTAACAGGGTGTAAGATCATCATTGAATGCCTCTCCCGAAGAACTGAAGAAAGGCACAATTAACTATTCTCGGCTTGCTTGATGCGCGGTTCGATCTGCCGGACCGATACGGGTTTCATGAATAGCCAAGGGGTTTCTATATCGCCAGATGCGAGGTGTGCAGCAGGGAATATTCAGGCCCATTGGGTTTGAGAATGCTTTTAAAGAGCACCAGTCGATCGACGTGGAACCCATCTGACGCGGTGTCTTTCAGTTGGTCCATGGATGCGCCGATCATTTTCGCATCCGTTCTTTCGCGGATCCGACCGATGGTCAGATGAGCGCCAAAGTCACGGGGCTCCCTGCGGAAGCCCACCGATTCCAAACCGGATTCAAGGGTTGCCTGAATCGCTTTCAATCGGTCGAGATCACCTGTCAGTCCCACCCAAAGCACCCTCGCACGGCGTAGGTTCGGGAAAACGCCGACCCCCTTTGCCGCCAGCGAAAAAGGACGGATCGTTCCAGCGGCTGCATCCATCTGAGCGGCAACTTCAGGAACCCGGGATGGATCCATATCCCCAAGAAACTTCAAGGTCAAATGAATGTTCTTCGCGGCCACCCAACGGATGTTCATTCCCGGCAATTGGAGCTGCGCCTGAACCTGTCGAATAAAAACGGCCACCGCATCAGGGACCATAACGGCAACAAAGGCGCGCAGGGTCTGTTGCATGTCGACTGCTTTGCACTCCGGGTTCAGCAATGGACATCAGGCAGCAGGGAGGGTGAACTGGGGGGTACCCAATTCAAAGGTGCCTGCCACAATCCATTGTTTCAGCGTTTCGGCAATCTGCCGGGCCTTGACCATGCTGGAAAGCGGAACCGAGGGAACGGTTTTTCCTTTTAGGGTAATGAAGCCGCTTTTCAGCTCCGCATAGCTGACCATGCCCAAACTGCTTGATTTGCCCTTGGGGTAGTCGTTGCCATAGTCCACAATCTGGGTAAAAAGTTCCGCGTCTGAAACCGCCGTAAATCTGGCCATTTCCTCATTAAGTATGGGAATGGGGACACCCAGTCCCACCGCCAGTGAACACCCGTACCCCTGAATGCTGACGCCCACCAGCCAGTCCGGGCTCATCTGTTGCATGTCGCCCATCACCCACAGGGTACCCGCCGGGGTCAACGGTGTGCCATTCTCGGCTCGCTTCACCCCCGGACGGTGCTGGGTACCGTGCCAGGTGACATAACCGACACCGCCGCCCAGAAATATCCGCGTGCCCAGCCCGATGGTCCGATAAAAGGGGTCGTTGAATAACGGGCTCAACTGGCCGGCGGAGCAGAAGTTCGCGTTTCCCCCCCTGGGTTTGAGCGCCCCCATGTATGTGTATACGGTTTTATTGGTAAGATTGACCGCGCAGTTGTAATTTTGGTATCCGTTCCTCGGGTTGCACAAGGTGGCCTGGGGCAACGATTTCAGCGTCACGATCTTCTCATATTCCCGGCTGGGATAGCAATCCGTCCCATAGGCGGTGGCTTTAATATGGACCTTCTTGCCCGCCACCAGGTCCTGCAGGACGTGGCCGCCGCCGTAAAGGAATTCTCCGGGATAGACCTTGTTCAGGGGATCGTCTTCGCACGGTTCGGTGGCCCCGAGGTAACAGTCCACCGCGGCAATCCCCCCGTAGGCCGGCACATTATTGATCCACACCTTGGCGGCTTTGGTCCCCGGCGCCGAGTGACCGAAATTGATGAACGCACCTGATGAGCACATGGGCGCGAAGGTCCCCGTGGTCACCACATCCACTGCGTGGGCGGCCTCTTTCGGGCCATTTTCTGCAACGATGTCGATCATCTCCTCGGCAGTAACGACAACGACATCGCCGGACCTGATTTTATCGTTGATCTGCTGGTAAGTTTTCTGAACCTTAAAACGTCCCATGCCGTTGTATGCTCCTATCGGGGTCCCGCGTCATCGATTTTGGCGCTGATATTGTTTTTAATCCACGCGTCGTCCCACCACTCCACCGGATTGACATAAGTCTGGTGAATGAGGGTGCCATAGTGCAAATGGTCACCGCCCGCCAGACCCGTCATGCCGGTCTTGCCCATTGATTCACCTTTTTCGACCATCTGCCCCTCGGTCACATCGATTTGACTCAAATGCGAGTAGAGGGTGAACAGCCCGAATCCGTGGTCGAGAATGATGGTGTTTCCATAAATGCCCTGTTCTCCCGTGAATGCCACTTTCCCGCGATTTGCCGCCGGCACCGGAGAATGCGCCGTAGACGCCAGATCGACCCCCATGTGCACCTGCCGGTCGATCACTTTGCCACCATAAAAATAGGTGCGGTGATCGGCAAATCGGGCGCGGTTGGCAGACCGGGGCAACCGCAGAAAGGCCCCGTCCCACAGGATCTTTTTTTCCGTCCGTTCAGTGACCCGATAAATCGCCTCGCTGTCCTTGCGGCGCAGTTCCCGGTTTACTTTAAGAAAAAGGTCGACACGGCTACCACCGGATAATTCAGGAAAGTAGCGCTCGAAATCGGGCATTTTGGCGTTGAAAAAGCCGTCGGAAAGATTGATCGCATCTTTTCTGAAGGACCGGGCGTTGATGTGGTAAACCAGACCGGCCGTGGACCGGTTGCCGGCAAAGTCCTCTGCGGTAGCCACCATTTGCGTTTCCTTGCCCTGTTGGTAATCCAGTGCAAAAAAGGCCATGAAAACGGACGGATCTTTAAAATAACCGGCGTATCCGGGGTAAAATTGATCACCTACGGTCACCCCGCTAACCGGGCAGTCTTCCGAAAGCCGATAAATCGCTACCCCACTGCCACCTTGAGCCAGATTGTGGGAGCGGCTGATCAGATCGATGGACGGTGCCTTGGTGTCGATCTGGATCTCCTTTTCCAGGTAAACCCGGTTGCCCTCACCCCACTTGCGCAACGAGTAATCCCATGCCACCACGCGAATGACGCCCTTTCCGTCGGTCAACCCCAGAGCCTGGGGGGAGATTTGCGCTTTCACTTGCACCGTTTTTTCCTTGCCTCCCGCGAAAAAACCGGATGAAGGAAAAGTTCGCTGCATGACTTCCACCTCGCGGCCCCCAATCAGCAGGCCCATCCAGACTTTGCGGATGCCGCTGCCGGTGTCATCAACACTCACGGAAAGGGTTCGCGATGCACCGATAAAAGGTGACTCAAGTTCAATTTTAAGGGCAGGGGCCGTTCCTTCCATCCGGATGATGGCCAGCCATACGGCCGGGATGCTGATCAATAGTACCACGATGACCACAAGGATCGGTTTGAGTGAGATTCCTTTTTTACTCAACGTTATCTTCCCTTTCGGCGCTGATCGTTGGCCGTCTATTAAATTGGGGACAATACCAGTTAAGCCACCGGTAATCAAGGCAAAGTTTTTCGCGACTTGACTTTTTAACCGCCTGCGGATACGTAATAAAGCATGAATTCAATCTTCCTGAAAGATAACGGTGAATGAAATCTGAAAACCCTTTTTTCTTGGTCAGCGGTCCTTGCGTCATTGAAGATGAGGAAGTTACGTTGCGCATCGCCACCCGACTCAAAGAACTGACGAACAGCCTCGGCATTCCCTTTACCTTCAAGGCGTCCTATGACAAGGCCAACCGAACCGCCATCACTTCCTACCGGGGGCCTGGCATTCAGGACGGCCTGCGCATACTGGCCAAGGTCAAAGAAACCCTTGGCGTACCGGTCCTTTCGGACGTTCACCGCATCAGCGAAGTGGCGGAGGCCGCGGAGGTGCTTGATGTCATCCAGATCCCGGCCTTTCTTTGCCGCCAGACCGACCTTCTCCTGACCGTAGCGAAAACCGGCAAACCGGTAAATGTCAAGAAAGGCCAGTTTCTTGCCCCTTGGGACATGGTCAATATCGTCGATAAGATTCGTTCGGTTTCCAGTGTCCAACCCATGATCACCGAACGGGGTGTCATGTTTGGATACAACAACCTGGTCGTGGATTTCAGGGGGATTCAAATCATGCAACAAACCGGCTGTCCGGTGGTCTTCGACGCCACCCACAGTGTTCAATTGCCCGGCGGAGCGGGAAACCGTTCCGGCGGCCAGCGGGAGTTTGCACCGGTATTGGCGCGGGCAGCCATAGCAGCCGGTGCGGACGGCGTTTTCCTGGAAGTTCACGAAAACCCGGACAAAGCTCTTTGCGACGGCCCCAATTCGCTTCACTTGGACCAGCTGCCCGGTCTGCTGGTCCAACTCAAAGCTATCAAAACCGCCCTGGCCCATTAACATCATCCCATGACCGACACCCGCCTGAAACAAATTGCGTTGATCCTGCTGGATGTGGACGGCGTCCTCACCACCGGCACGGTGATTTACAACGACACCGGGCAGGAAACCAAAGTGTTTCACGTCCGTGACGGTTTGGGCATCCGGATGCTCATGGAAGCAGGACTTACCGTGGGCATCGTCACCGGACGCCGTTCCATGGCATTGGTGCACCGGTGCAGAAACCTGGGCATCAAGCTGCTCAAGGAGGGTATCCGCGACAAGGCCGCTGCCCTTGACGATATCCTAAGAGAAACCGGAGTGCCTGCCGCAGCCACGGCCTTTGTGGGAGATGACCTCCCGGACCTGCCCATCATGCGCCGGGTGGGGATGCCCATCGCGGTCGGTGATGCTCACGACCTGGTAAAGCAGGCGGCCATTATGACCACTCAGGCAATGGGAGGGTGTGGTGCAGTTCGTGAAATCAGCGAACGGATTCTTCAAGCCAGGGGCGATTGGGAACCGCTGATCAAAAGACTGTTTCCATGAAAAGTCGCCGGTTGATTCAGCGCGTGTTGTTGACCATCGCGGTGCTGGCACTGGCCACCACCATAGCCGTCTTTATCGGGTATCGACGGATGGACCAAAATCCTGAAGTGCTGTTGGACCTGGTGAAAAAAGGGGCGGACATGCAGCTCAACAAGATTCGCCAGACCGCCATGAAAAACGGCATTCGGGAGTGGCGGCTGGAAGCGGACTCGGCAACGCTTATGGAAAAAGATAAAACCATGCTGCTGGCGGGGCCGGATGTGGAGTTTTTCATGGACGACGGGGATCACGTGCATCTGACCGCCGAGCAGGGAACGATTTATACGGACTCCAGCCGAATGAACGTCTCGGGGCAGGTATCGGCCAACACCAGCCTTTACCGGTTCCAGACCGAATCGCTCGACTACGACCCGGCGGTCAGGGAACTTCGCGCCGATAAACCGGTGATCCTCTCCGGCCAGTCGTTCACCCTGCGCGCTGATACGATGGCCATGAATCTGGAAACCAGTATCACCCGTTTCGAAGGTGGCGTGGAAGGAATAATCAGTGAAGATCTTCAGCTATAGATACCCCACCGGCTTCGTGCTGCCGATATTCTTGATCCTGATGCTGGTGGCCCCGCCGAGCACCCATGGCGAAGCCGGTCCCGATACCCCCGCAGCAAAAACGACCGATCCGGAGGTGAAAAAAATCCATATTTCATCGGATCGGCTTATATCGAATACAGCCGACCACAATGCAGAATTTATTGGAAACGTAAGGGCCAGCCAGGGAGAAACCCTGATCACCGCCGACAGTCTCAAGATATTTTTTTCCGGCACATCCGACAGTGGACCCGCTTCACCATCACAGTCCCTGGAGAAGCTGGTGGCCACGGGAAACGTGGAAATTAAATTCGATAATAGGCTTGCCGTTGCCCGACAGGCAGTATATATAACAGCACAGCGCATGCTGATCCTGACCGGCCCGGGAGCCACGGTGACCAGCGGCGACAACACCATCACCGGAGAAACCATTACGTTCTACCGGGCAGATGGTCGATTTACCGTCGACGGTGGATCCAACGGTCGCGTCAAAGCCGTAATCCTCCCGGAAGAATCAGGATTGGAGTAGCCTGTGAATTACGTGCCCCGCAGGAATATCAGCTGATGGCTGACTTGTCTATTCGTGAAATGGTCAAGATCTACCGGGGCAGAAAAGTGGTAAATCGGGTCAGCCTGGGCGTGAAAAGTGGTCAGGTAATCGGTCTGTTGGGGCCCAATGGTGCGGGCAAAACCACCACATTTTACATGACCGTGGGATTGATCAAGCCGGATAGCGGCCAGGTATTCCTTGATGATATGGACATCACGGAAGACCCCATGCATATTCGGGCAAGAAAGGGAGTCGGGTACCTGCCCCAGGAGGCCTCCATTTTCAGGAAGCTGACCGTCCGCCAGAACATTCTGGCAATTTTGGAGACGCTACCCCTGTCCCGTCAACAGCGCTATGACCGCACCGATAGTCTGTTGGAGGAGCTGGGCATCGCCCATGTGGCGGAATCCACGGCGGCTGTGCTTTCCGGCGGCGAACGTCGCCGCTTGGAGATCACGCGGGCTTTGGCTACGGACCCGGCTTTTATGTTGCTGGACGAACCCTTTGCCGGCATCGACCCGCTGGCGGTGATCGACATCAAAAAGATCATCGCCCACTTGAAGGACCGGAACATCGGCATCCTGATCTCCGATCATAATGTCCGGGAAACTTTGGGAGCGTGTGATTCGGCATTCATTTTGAGCGACGGCAAAGTGATTGAAACTGGCACGCCGGAACAGATCGCTTCGAGCACCATCGCCCGACGAATATACTTGGGAGACGAATTCAGACTCTAAGATGGCAATTGAACTCAGACAACAACTCAAACTGACCCAACAGCTCATCATGACGCCCCAGCTCCAGATGGCGATCAAGCTGTTACAGCTGTCCCGTCTTGAACTGGTAGACACGATCAGACAGGAGCTGGAAGAAAATCCCACCTTAGAAGAAATACAGGAAACCCCTGACAAAACCAAGGAGAATGAACCTGATGCGGCGCCTGCCGCCGTCGAAGAGGCCCGTGAAGTTACGATCGACGAAAAGATCAATGACGAAATCGACTGGAGCAATTACATTGACGAGTACAACTCGCCGGGGAAAGTCAATTTCGAGTCCGAAAACCGGGATGCGCCTCAATACGAGGCCTTCATTTCCTCCAAGGAGTCTCTCAGCGACCACCTGTTATGGCAGCTGTTGATGCTGTCGCCCACCGATATCGAAAAGCAGGTCGGCAGTCTGATTATCGGCAACCTCAACCGTGACGGATATCTCCAGCTGTCCGTCGAAGAACTCTCCCAACAGAGCGGCATTTCCATCGAGATGGTTGAAGACGTCCTGGAAACCATGCAGTCCTTCGACCCGGTGGGAGTCTGTGCCAGGGACCTGCGGGAGTGCCTTCTTCTTCAGGCCCGGCTGCTGAATCTGGAAAACAGCCTGGTGACAGATATTATTTCTGACCACCTGAAGAATCTGGAAAATAAAAATTACAAGGCCATCTGTAAGGCCCTGAAGGTAAAACTGAAAGATGTCGTCGCCGCGGTCACCGTCATCCGGGCACTGGAACCAAAACCTGGACGACAGTTCAGCGAGGAGACGCCCCATTATATTATTCCGGATATCTATGTCGACAAGAGCGAAGGTGAATTTGTCATCGTTCTTAACGACGACGGTATGCCCAAGCTACGAGTTAATCCTTTCTACAAGCGGGCGATTACCAGAAAGAACGAAGTCAGCGCAAATGCCAAGGAATACATCCGCGACAAGATGCGATCCGCGGCCTGGCTGATCCGCAGTATCCACCAGCGCCAGAAAACCATCTATAAGGTGATGGAGAGCATCCTGAAATTTCAACGGGACTTTTTCGAAAAGGGCGTGACCCATTTAAAACCCATGGTGCTCCGGGATGTGGCTGAAGATATCGGCATGCACGAATCCACCATCAGCCGGGTGACGACCAACAAATACGCCCACACCCCCCAGGGCATTTTCGAGCTCAAATATTTTTTCAACAGCTCCATCAAACGGGTGTTTGGCGAAGACATCGCTTCGGCCAGCGTACAGGCCAAAATCAAAAAGCTCATCGAAGGGGAAAACCCGAAAAAACCTTACAGCGACAGTAAAATGGCCGAACTGCTCAAAACGGACAATATCGACATCGCCCGTCGCACAGTGGCCAAGTACCGGGAAATGATGGGCATTTTATCCTCCAGTAAGCGAAAGCAATTTTAATGACTTTCCCAGGTGTCGGCCATCGATTTCTTGTCCCCCCTGCTTTTGAAACCGGCAGGCGGCTTACCTGAAACCTGCTGACCGCCCCCTGTCGACAGGCATTACCAAAAGGAGGCACCTACCATGAACACATCCGTCAGATTCAAGAACCTCGAGCCCTCCGATGCCCTAAAATCCTATGTCAGCGAAAAACTGAACCGAATGGAAAAATACTTTAACGGGCCGGCCGAAGCCAATGTGGTCCTGTCCATTGAAAAGTTTCGCCACAGCGCTGACATCAATATCATGGGAGACCGACTGACCATTAACGGCAAGGAAGAGACAGAGGAGATGTATTCTGCCATCGATATGGTACTGGACAAGCTAGAGGGCCAGATTAAAAAAAACAAACAGAAAGGAAGAAAATACCGATCCAAGGGGAAAAACGAAGCCCGGGCATCCGAACCGGTGGTTGATAAAGACAGTGACCAACCCCGGGTACGGGTCCACCATATCGAATTCAAGCCCATGGATGTGGAAGAGGCGGTAATGCAGATGGATCTGATTACAAATAATTTCTTGGTATTCACCAATGCCCGAACAGAATCCGTCAACGTACTTTACCGACAAAAAGACGGGAACTACGGATTGATCCAACCCCGAGAATAACAAAGATCGACGACCTCCGGTCAGGAAAATAAATGGTAAAATTGGACGGGAAGAGGGTATGCGTCAGCATTTTAACACCTTGTGAACACCGAGTTGCGCGCACCGCCGTTTCTCAACTGCCGTCAAAAACAGCTCGGTAACCAACGATTATAACAGCGGGAAGATACCTGATCGGATGATATAAAAATGAAAATATTAGATGTCCTCGGCAAAGAAGCGATTCTTATGGATCTTAAATCCAAGGACAAAATTGGTATATTAAATGAACTGGTGGCCCCAGCCGCCCACATCACCGGCATCGACCACAACGAAATGGTGCGTGTGTTGATGGAGCGGGAACGGCTGGGCAGCACCGGTATTGGCGGCGGCATCGGTATCCCCCACGGAAAACTTAAGAATCTGGAGAAGTTGGTGCTGGGATTCGGTTTGAGCCGAAAGGGGGTGGATTTCGAATCCATGGACGGGCGCCCCACCCATTTATTTTTCCTGCTTATCACACCCGAACACTCAACCGACCTTCACCTCAAACTGCTGGCCCGCGTCTCCCGGTTGCTTAAAAAAGAGCCGCTAAAAGAGATGATGATGAAGGCCACCAGTGCCGAACAAATCATTGACATCATCGGTGAGGATGATGATGATTTTTAGTCGCATACCGGTCATTCTCCACCGTCTCCACTTTCCATAGTCATGTGAGAACCGCACTGTGAAAGAGACGCCCATCACCATTGTCACCGGAAGATCCGGCTCTGGCAAAAGTACGGCTCTGGCCGCGTTTGAAGATTCGGGCTACTATTGTGTGGACAACATGCCAGTCGCCCTGTTGCCCGGGTTCCTAAATTTATCGTTGAACAAGGCTGACGCTTTTTCCGGTTTGACATTCGGCATGGATCTTCGGGAAAACAGCTTTATCCATCAATATGAACCCATCCTCGATACGTTGACAGGTATGGGATTTAACTTTCGGATCATTTTTCTCGAAGCGGACGAGAAGACCCTGCTGAGACGTTACAGCCAAACGCGCCGGCGGCACCCCCTGGCAATGGATAAAGGCATCAACGAAGCTATTCGCTCAGAAAAAACCTTGCTGACATCCTTGCGTCGCAAGGCCAATCAAATCATCGACACATCGGATCTGACTGTCCATGATCTCAAAGCCATTATCCGGAAACTGGCCGCCGTAGGCACTGAAGACGGACCGATGAAGGTTCAGGTGATCTCTTTTGGATTCAAGTTTGGACTTCCGGTTCATGCCGATTTGGTCATGGATGTCCGTTTTCTAAAAAACCCCTATTTTGAACCGTCGCTTCGACCGTTGAGCGGGAAAACGGAAAAAGTTCGCTCTTTTGTCTTGAATACTGACCAAACCTGTTTATTTTTACACAAATATTTTGATCTGCTGGACATGTTGATTCCCCAATATGAAAATGAAGGAAAGTCATACCTCACCATTGCCGTCGGTTGCACAGGAGGTCGTCATCGCTCCGTTGTAATCGCCAGACAATTGTGTGACCACATTACGGCATTGGGTCGTAAAACGGAACTGACCCATCGCGATATTGACAAATCCTCGTAACCGTGTGGAAGATATCTGGTTCCGTTATCCCCGTTTACCCGATGAAAGACAGGCAGATATGATTGGCGTTTTAGTGGTTACCCATTGCCGGCTCGGAGATGCATTGCTCGAGGCGGCGGATTTCATCCTTGGCGAACGGCCCGAGGCCATGACCGCCGTTTCCATCGACCTGAACGAAAACGCGGACAAGTTGCGCAAAAAAATTGCCGACGGCATCAAAAAATTAAAAAGCGACGACGGGATTTTAATTCTAACGGACATGTTCGGTGGGACCCCATCCAACCTGAGCTATTCGTTTCTCGAAGAGGGACGCATCGAGGTGATATCCGGGGTAAATTTGCCCATTCTGATCCGTGCGGCCAGCGCCCGGAAAAATCAGACCCTTTCGGAACTGGCAACCAATCTTGAATCGTTCGGTAAAAAAAGCATCTCCCTGGCCAGTGGCATATTGAAAGGAAATAAAAGGGGGTAGACACCATCCGGTGTGGGGAATGCACACGTCGACGACCATCGGCCGGAAAACAAGGCGACAGATGCCTCTAATTGTTTTTATTTTCGTTACACCGGCACTCATTCTTCAGCAGATGCCCCCATCTATTCCATAAAAAGCGTCATATTGATTTGCGTTCAGGCATGTTTGGCGTATTACTCAGATAATCGCGTCTTTCGTGTTCGCTTCACAATCGAATTTTAGCGTAATAACCTTAAAGGAGGGGCAAGATGAGCATAAAAATCGGCATCAACGGCTTTGGCAGAATTGGTCGGGTGGTTTTTCGGGCCGCCATGAACAATCCGGACGTGGAAGTCGTAGCAATCAATGACCTGACCGACGCTGCAACCATGGCTCACCTGCTGCAATATGATTCGGTCCATGCCAAGTTGGATATGGAGATCAAGGCCAAAGACGGCGCCATCGAAGTCAACGGCAAGTCCATCGCCTACACTGCCGTCAAAGATCCCGAAAAGCTGGCATGGAAAGATTACGGTGTTGACATCGCCTGCGAATGCACCGGCCTTTTCAGAGACCGAGATAACGCCTCTAAACACCTGACCGCAGGCGCCCGCAAGGTGATCATTTCCGCTCCCGCCCAAGACCCGGACATCACCATCGTCATGGGTGTCAACGCCAACAAATATGACCCCACGCAGCACCACATTATCTCCAACGCGTCGTGCACCACCAACTGCCTAGCGCCGGTGGCCAAAGTACTGCTGGAAAACTTCGGCATTAATAGCGGGCTTATGACGACCATCCACTCTTACACGGGTGATCAGCGCCTGCTGGACTTCCCCCACAAAGATCTCCGCCGGGCTAGAGCCGCTGCCTTATCCATGATCCCGACCACCACCGGTGCGGCCAAAGCAGTCGCCCTGGTGCTACCCGAATTGGAGGGCAAACTCAACGGCCTGGCTATCCGCGTACCCACCCCCAACGTCTCCATCGTCGATGTGGTAGTCAACGTGGAAAAAGCGGGCGTCACGAAATCCGATGTCAATGAAGCACTCAAGGAGGCTGCCGAAGGAGCACTCAAGGGCATCCTGGGATACAGCGATCTGCCATTGGTCTCCACTGATTTCAATGGCTGTCCCCTGTCATCGATCGTTGATGCGCCGACCACCTATGTCGTGGCCAATATGGTAAAGGTGCTCTCATGGTACGACAACGAAACCGGCTACTCCAACCGCATGGTCGATCTGGCAGCCATGATTGGCAAACAATTGTAGTATCGGTGTTAACGCGAGGTTCCCCAAATTAAGCGTATTGGCTGAGTGGATATAAAAAAGATTCGAATGCTTCCCGCCAAGAGGAGAAAATAACCGATGAGCAGTCGAACACCACTGATTGCAGGCAACTGGAAAATGCACAAAAATGGTTTCCAAGCCGTGGAGGCCGCCAGTCAACTGAAAAGCCTTGTCATAAAGGCTACGAACGTGGAGATAATGATCGCCCCACCTTTTACCGCCCTTTACCAGGTGGCCCAAGCACTAAAAGGCAGCACGATCGGTTTGGGAGCGCAGAACCTACACTGGGAAAAACAGGGTGCTTTCACCGGTGAAATATCAGCGGAGATGCTGGCGGATGCCGGCTGCAGCCACGTGATAATCGGTCACTCAGAACGTAGATTGTTTTTTGGCGAGACCGATATAAACGTTAATCGTAAAATTAAGGCCGCCCTTTCGGCAGGTCTTGTCCCGGTGTTTTGCATTGGCGAAACAGAGGCCCAGCGCGAAGACGGCGAGACATTTTCTGTACTTGACAAACAGGTTCGAGATGGTCTAAAAGATTTTGTTTTTGATGAGCTATCTGGTCTCGTTGTTGCTTATGAACCCGTATGGGCCATCGGTACCGGAAAAACCGCCTCCAAAGAGCAAGCTCAAGAGGCCCATCAATTTATTCGTTCACTGCTCGACACGCTGTTTGAAAAGCCGTTCGCCAGTGCCGTTCGCATCCTTTATGGGGGGAGCGTAAAACCGGACAATGTTCGGGCTCTCATGGAAATGCCGGATGTTGACGGCGCCTTGGTCGGTGGGGCCAGCTTGGATCCGGAAACATTCAGCAAGCTGGTTTTTTTTAATCATTGATTGAACCGTAAAAGACGATAACCAAATGTCCATATTGTTGATAGTCACTCACGTAGTTGTGTGTATCGCCCTGATCATGATCGTTCTGCTTCAAACCGGCAAAGGTGCAGACATGGGTGCGGCCTTCGGCGGCGGTTCCAGCCAGACCCTCTTCGGGAGCACCGGCGCGTCTACTTTTCTGAGCAAAGCAACCACGGTGGCCGCCATCGTATTCATGCTCACGTCTTTGACGTTAGCCTATATGTCCGGCGGCAAAGTCACGAAATCGGTGGTCACGGATACTCAGGCGCCCATTGAACAGTCGTCGCAGACCGGAACTAATGCTGCTGATGCCGGTTCGAAATCCGAGTAAAGGAAAATGGTATCCATGCCGAGGTGGTGGAATCTGGTAGACACGCTATCTTGAGGGGGTAGTGACCTACGGTCGTGCGGGTTCAAGTCCCGCCCTCGGCACCAACTCTTTGAAATCATTCACAATATCTTAAGCACCTGCTATTTGCCAGCTTTTTGCCAGCTGAAATGGAGGTGCTTTTGTCTTTTATACGGAAGCGAAACCGAATATACCATCTGCAGGTTAAGGTGCCCAGCGAACTGACCGATACCCTCGGGAGTGGGGATATCAGCATCAGCCTTGGAACGGGTAACAAGAGGAAGGCCGGGAAGCTGGCCGAGCTCGCCAATGTGCGCTACCAGCTGGCATTCCGTGAGCTCAGGGCTGCCAATAAAAAGGACCTAAAATCGATGGTGAATATCAAGAAGTTGGTCAGGGATTATGTGAAGGATGATCTTGCTGACTTCGAGCTGGCGCAGTCCCTTGGCAAGGTTGGTGATTCAGATACCGTTGATGTTGAGCTTGAGGCCCTCGATGTGGATCTCAGCCACAGCAGGGAGGCGCTATCCATGAGGAGGCACGTGAGCTTCATGGAGCCGCACCTGAGCCCCGGTATGCTGCAAGAACTGGCCACGGTGACTGATCCAAGAGAGCAGGCCATGGATAAGGCCCAGCTGTGCTACGACATGCTCAGAGCCCGCATCAGATTGGTGGAGGCGAACATAGAGCAACTGACAGGGCACTTCAGCGGGCATGACGTGGAGACCATCCTTAAAGACCTTGGGCTCCAACAACAGCTGCAGCCGCTGGCCAACCAGCAGCCAGCCTTGGATGTCAACCCCTCCCCTGCCGCTGGATTACCAGCTGTCCCCATGCCGGTCACTGATAGCCCTGCAGGCCCTACCCTCAGCGAGCTGGTGGATGAGTTCCAGAGGATGAAGGTTGATGCAGGCAAGTGGCGTGAAACCACGGTGATGAACCACAAGCCAAAACTGGAGGCATTGATGCAGGTGCTGGGCAGAGAGACCCTGGTAAACCAGATCACAGTGGATCAGTGCAGGGAGTTCGCAAGGATCTTGGAAGGGTTACCACCGAGCTTTTCTCTGAAGGGTTACAAGGACTTGGGTGTGTTAAGCTCAAGTGAGATGGCAGGTAAGCACACCAAAACGCTCGATACAAAAACGAAACGTGAGTACCTAAACCTTGCCCGCTCCCTGTTCGATTACGCCCTCCAGAATGAATACATTGAGAAGCAGGTGATGATCCCCGGGTTGATCCCACCAAAGAAGGGGAACACACGGAGCCTGCGGTCAGCCTACACAGCAGAGGATCTTAAGGTAATATTCAATCCAAAGACCTTCAACAAGTGGGCTGGGGACTCCCCTGCCCGCTTCTGGGTGCCTAAGTTGGCTCTGTGGACAGGAGGTAGGCTCGAGGAGCTGTCCAACCTAAATGCCTGTGATGTGATGGTGGTTGATACTGAAACAGAAGGCCAGCTGATTTGCATCGATCACAACCTTGATGGAGGGAGAACCTTAAAGAATCAGAACGCTGTGCGGACCATTCCCTTGCACCCGAGCATAGCCAAGGAGTTCAAGGCCTATGCAGACAGCGTGCCTCCCACAGGCCGACTGTTCCCAGAGCTATCCAAAGCCAACGGGAGGTATTCCCATGCCCTCTCCAAGGCCTTCATGCGCTATCTGAGGGTTACATGCAAGATCACTGATCCTAAGAAAAACTTCCACTCGCTGAGGCACACGGTCACTGACCACCTCTGGAAAGCTCAGGTGATGGAATCAATCATCGAGGAGCTTCTGGGTAGAGCTGGCAAGAGCGAAACCAGCCGCCGCTATGCCAAAGGTTATCGGACTGAGACCCTGTACCGAGAGGCTGTCTTGAAGTTGGATTTTAAGTTGGCTTGAAGCTGATCAAGAGGGGCGTGAGGATCTCTGTGGCTGACCAGCTGCTTGGCCGAATGCAGCAGGGAGTTGGCGGGCAGGTATACCTTAAAGGCCACTTCATGGAGATCTTGTGGGAGGCTATCAACAAGATTCCTTGAATTGTCCTGAACTATGTTTGAATTGGCAGAGCCTGAAAACGGGTTAAGACCTCGCTTGACTGTATGGTATCATCACTTCACAGAAACCATCCCCACCGTTGATGAGTTAGCGTAATCTGTAACGCCGAACCCAACACGCAAGGCGAAGGGCACCGTCCGTGGCGGCTTCCATTTGTAGGGTTCAGGTTTTTGTTCGGAAGTCGTTGGAATTACTCTGACTTCTTCGAGCCCCCTCCCGACCCGCCACTTGGCTTCCCAGGGCGTAATACCGCCTGCGGTGCTTCGGTTGCGCCGTGCGTGTTGACATCCCCCGGGAGAACGACCTTGTGAGTGGTCTTAGACGCCGCTTGAGGTGCCTCGGTCTTGCCTTCGGTCAGGATCTTTTTTGTATCTGCCATGGTGGCCTCCTTTGTCAGTGAGTGTTGCATCTGTCGGTAGTTTCGAGCTTGGATATTGACAACGTAAATAACGAAGAACAGGACACCAGTGCAGAATGCGACAAATGCTATGGTGTTACACATAGAGGTTGCTCGGTTCTGCCAGAAGGTGGGCTCCGGGCTCTCGTCCGGCTTCTCTGTCTTGAGTTCCTTGCGATAGCGGTCATCCAGATCGGCGATCTTCTTGTCCATGTTCGCTCGCGCGAAATAGTAGCTGGCGAGATTAAACAAGATAACCAAGAAGAATGCGACCCAAGCTATTAATATCAGTGCGAAGGTTAGACCACTGAACGGCTCACCAATTTTTTCCAAAAAGGTAATGGACAGCGCCAAGCTACCGGTGGCGAGTGAGAGAATCGCTTTGTCGAATGAACTGAAGGAATCCATCCGGATCCCGAGCAGCTCATCACGACGTTTCAGATACTCCTCGTGTTCCATTGTCTCTCCTGCCGAACAAGTAGCTATACATTTCTTGATAACATCAACGTGGCCGTCAAGCCAACCCCTCTATAGGAGCCTTCTCCAAAGAGATGGGGCAGGAGCCATGCCGCAGAGAGTACGGGAGCTGGCTGAAGATCGCTGGAGTGGGCTGTATAGTGGGCTTTTTGATCTCTGGCAAGGTTAAAGTGACAAATCTGTATGCTTCGCCTATGTTGGGCACGGTTCCCACTACCATAAAGATAAAATACCGATAATGACACCACCGAGGCCAGTTAGGATAGAACAAATCATAACATAGGGCTCAAAGCGCTCTTTAATTTCCTGTCTGATATTTCTATTTACCGTAAATCTGCCTTCAGTTGTCAATCTTATACTATGCCAGTCACTCTCCCAACTTTTTCTATCTGTATGGGGTGGTAGTGGCACATCATATTTGCGTGCTAACGCTTCAATACGTTTTGATTTCATCGCATTAATTAGGCGTACTATATCTTCCTCTTTTTTCTGTAATTGGGCTCTTAGTGCATCACGGACCTCTTTACTGTCTGCCTTCTTTATTTCCGTAGCATAACTTTCATTAATTGAATTTATGTCGTTGTTATATTTTTTTAATTTTGAGTGATATTTCAAATATTCAACCACACACCCTCCTACTTAGGAATGACTTTGAATTTTTTGTCTATGGGGAGCTTTTCGATGCCAGTGCAAGGGTTTGATAGGATCGCTTCTCGTTTCTCTCAAATCTGATTTATCGATCCCACCAGAATCAACATCATTCAAATCTAAAGCCCACACATAGCCCACACCCAGTGACCTCAATGCCAGCTTCCCGATAGCTCCTAAGAAAGCTCATGGCCTGCGGTATATGGTTTTAGTGGTGCTTTTATCATCCTGCTATTGTTTGTCCTGCTTCTTCTGAATCCTTTCCCACAACACAGCAGCCACTTTCTGAGCTTCAACGATCTGTTCTGGGGTATGTATTTTAGGGACTCTTTCAAACCTGCTAACTATCGAAATGTGACATTATTAATTCCTCTACAAAATCGATGGTCACTTTAACGTCATCCTTATCAAATTCATCCCATTGTGCATGAGTGGCTTTTGTTCTTACATCAGCCGCCACTCGTGCACGCTTTGCTTTCGTTTGAGAAATTATGTTATTTGTTGCCATTACAGAAATGAGCTTATCAAGTTTTTGATTCTTTTCTTCTATGTTATACTTTCGGCATATTCTTCTGAAGCTGTCCTCAAAGACAACGCCGGATATTACACCAGCTTCATTCTTTCTTCCATCTGACAAATATTTCTTCGCATGATCAAGGAAATCATCAAACGTCTCGGCCCTTATTCTATCGGCAAATGAAACCAAAAGGCCAGCATCAATGTCCCCAAGAAGTTGATGTAAAAGAAACCTCAATTCACCAACATTTCTTGCTATTGAGAAGCCTTCCGAGCTGCTTTCAATCGATTCGGCGCGTTTACGATATGCATTTTTAGGATCTGGTATTGCTAATTGAACCGCATGATTCGCAGCAGCAACGTAGCCTGAACATTTTTGAATATGTTCAATAGACTTTGCATCACCAAATTCATCGCCGACTCTGAGATGCTCACCTTCATTAATGAGACTAACAATTCTATCTCTCAAAATTTTCTCAAACGGCAAAGTATCCTCCTTCTCTGATTTTTAGGAAATTCTTCCACCTATTTTTTTATTCATATTTTATCGCATCACCAACACAAACAATAGAAGACCAACAATTGTTTACCCAATCAGTGCCAGAATTGACCTGACATGCAACATTAATAACAGCATCTGCACCAAGAATAGCAGCTTCTAATTTCACACCCTCTATCGCCTCTTCCTCAGTGAGCAGTTGTTTTTGATATGCATTTCGATGGCAGGATAGCCCTTTTACAGTTCCAATAATTTTATACGGCTTATCAACCCCAAGTTTATAGACCTGAATTGTATTTAGGCGGGCACGCTGTTCAGGCTTCAGAGAGCTAATACTTGGATTGGAAGCGCATCCACAAATGATGGAAAGGAAGATTACCGTAAAAATAGAACCTATGCGGGATAATTCCATTTTCACCCTCATACTATCGAATATGGATTTTTAATGGAACTCTGCGTAGAACAAACGGAAAGGAAACAAACATTATCTCGTTACCACACTATGTTTCTCACACGCAAGACCAGAGAATCTCTGACGCAAGGGGATCGAATCCACAGCTCTCTCCGGTGCTGACAGATGAGGTGCCTCAGAGATCGCTCGATGATGGTTCAAAGTTGGCTGGGTGGAAAATATAATATAAATTCGTGAGACCCCTTCTATACGTGCCCCCGTCCACTTTCCCCCCATCGGTCCCCTACCTTTC
Source organism: uncultured Desulfosarcina sp. (assembly GCF_963664155.2). Taxonomy (GTDB): domain Bacteria; phylum Desulfobacterota; class Desulfobacteria; order Desulfobacterales; family Desulfosarcinaceae; genus Desulfosarcina. The sequence continues at coordinate 597,053 of NZ_CAXXXH010000002.1, read as the reverse complement.
AGAATCCCAGCTGGCCAGTGCTACCTTACAGCTGCATGACATCCACCGGCTGCTGGCTTCCTTATTACATGAGAGCGGCTTGATCCCAGCTCACCAGCCAACCAAATGCACACCGCCAGAGGATCTGGCGCCCTCCCGCCCAAAATAGCCTGCATAGGCGCACTTTTCCAGACGATCTCTTCCAGCCTATCCACTGGTATGCCCCGATGGTGATCATTCTGTTAAGGCCTCTCTGGGAGCGGTATGGGCCGAGCTGATGACTGGAACCCTACTTCACTAATTTATATCGCGGTATGGGCGAAGGTGGAGCCGCCAATGAGCGGTCTCTACTCCGGCATGACTGTGAACTAAGCCATAGCTCTGTGCAGTATCGCCCTGACACTCCCACTATTGAAGGGCTGGCCCTTGGCTGATCTGAAGCCCTGCTCATTGAGCCTGTCTGCCACCTGATCGAAGGTAAGCTGCTTGGTGCCCTTTTTCCTGCGCCTCAATCGCCTGATCTCCTTCACCACATCAGAGTTGGGATAGAATGGCTTGGGACCTTCACACCTGCCGGTCTCCTGCCTTTTACGGTCTCTGGCCTTCCTCAGCTTCTTTACCAGCAGGGACTTATCCAATTCGGCAAACACACCCTGCATCTGGACCATGGCCTTCCTCATAGGATCTGCTGTAATTGCCTCTGTAACATTCTCTCCAGTGCTGGCCACAATTAAGGTGATGCCCTTCGATGCCAGATAGATCAGGAGTTGCTCTTGAATCCGGTATTCACGGGCAAGCCTATCCAGGGATTCAACGATGATGGTATCCACACCATTCTTGAGGATGGCAGAGACCATTGAAGCAAATTCCTGCCTGTGCATTTCATCAACTGTGCCAGAGACCTGTTCTTTGAAAACCTTTACCAGCTCGCATCCATTCCGCTCACAGTAAGCACGCACAGCCTCTTCCTGCCTATCGAACCCAAGGCCATCGATCTGGCTCTTACCGCTCACCCTAAGATACCCGTAAACCTTCATGCGCATCCTCTCCTTGTTGATCCAAAAAACGATGATTCCTGTGTTTTTCAATATGCCTATAGATACAACACTGGTTTAGCTTCAGTCAACTTATTTGTTACGTGTTCTTGGGAATACGTTTCATATTGCGTTAGCTGAGAGCCTTTTTCCAGTGTATCGATTGGTTCGCAACTTCGCTGGCAAGCACAGAGCCCCTTGCGGATGGTGATTGGGTTATTTTAAACTAATAATTTGTGGGGGAAAGCAAACTCCAATGCTGGCAATCCGCTGACTTGGAGTGGATACGGTTAGCTAAGGCTGAATGCGTGGCCGTAGGGTATGAGCCGGGGGGACAGTGGCAGAAGTAAGCGAGCGGAGCGAGTCTCTTCTGACGCTGAGTGAATAACCGAGTGGCTTTGGTCAGCTCTGGCTAAGCGTAGGCACTGATCCTCGGTCAGCTCGCAGCCAGGTATACCCAGTTTACAACTAAATATTGATTATCAAAATCATATTTAGAAAGCAGACTATATGCCTGGCCATCAGCCAACCTTTTGAGTGCAACGTATGTTATCTCTCTCTATAGGGTTATTTTGCACTGATAATTTGGCCCACATTCCAGCTCAGGTCAGCAGGCCTCTTTGTTTCTGTTCGTGTATGGTGGGGGGTGTATACTAAAAGCTCACTGAAATCCTTTCTTTTGATCTGCCCTTGACCATATTCCACAATGTAATGTTACGGACCTTCTTCCCAGTGTAAATAAGTCCAGCTGGCTTGGTCTGGCTCATCGGTACACAAACGTTGGCTATACGGGCCTCTCACTAATGCTTGCATCCTGGGGACCTATCCTGTATTGACCATCCTCCTTATGCATGCACCATCAACAGCCGATAGTGGCATAGAACCTGCTCAGTTGGCATCGACTCTGGTACCCAGAAAATCACAACCCTGGAATGCTATACAGGCAGCATATACGCCAACTCTTGGCCAGCTGAAGGAGGATAGGTGTTGAAGGCAACAATGGGTATTGTTCCTGCGGATTTTGTTCAACGGATGGAAGATCACTGGAGACACGAGCTCAATAACGCCCCCAACCCTGCACTGATAGAATCATGGCACCAGATAGCCACTGAGTTTGAACACCATATCAAACACCATGATGACTTGGAGAAGGCCCATGAGTGGACCATCCTAAGCCCACCAACAGGCTCGGGAAAATCTGAATCCATCGTCATCTATGGTGCTATGCTATCAAAGCGGGCTGATGAAGATCATCCAGGTATACTGGTGGTAACTCGTTTGATTGACGACTGCAACGCGATGGCTGAGAGGATCAATCGATTCGGAGGTAGGGATACTGCTGTTGCCTACCACTCTGACGTTTCCAGCACCATTAAACTTGCCGATCTGAAAAATTGGCCAGTGGTATTGATGACCCACCGAGCATATATAATGGCCCTGGACTATCTGGGTCAAGATGGCAGGATCGTGCAAACGTGGCCCTACTATCATGAATACATTAGAAATGGTCAACTACCACAAACCAGCACCAAATCTTACCCCACGCAGAACCCTTTCACCTCCACCAGGCGGCTGGTTGTCATAGATGAGTGTCTGGACATAATAGACCATCGTAAGTTTACCCTTGAAGACCTAAGGCTGACACTGGGTGCGATACCCCAAACCGTATGGGATGACTTTCCATCCCAGCGCGAAGCAATAAAGACGATAATCTTTTTTACCGAAACTTTTCATGAAGCGACCAAAGACGGCCCCGTTCCAGAGTTGATGCACGTGATGGAACACGCTCGCACCCTGCTCGAAAACAGGTTGAACAGTGACCAGATGCCCGATTTTTCTGGACTCATCGAAGCGCTTGGGAAAATCAAGTTTGATTTGTTGCAGCTCGGCAAATACGATCCTACTGTGCTTAGACAGCTAAGAAGAAAACATGCGGACTTGTTGTTCTCTCTCGGCCATGTTCTCCAGTCGTGGGCATACTATGCCAAGGACAGGGGTTTTCACACATTCCATTCTGCACGTTTGTTGGTGCCACCGAATACAAAGGGCTGTGTTGTTATGGACGCGACAGCCAATACCAACCTTGTATACGAGTTACATGAAGAATGTCGGCTGGTTGAGCCACCTTCCGGTTCACGAGACTATTCTAACGTGACCATTCACACCTCCTTTGGACACTCGGTTGGCAAAACGTACATGGAAGCCAAAGCAAAGACGCTATCGAGACAGCTTGTTGATGACCTGAACGGCCGCCTTAATGGAAAGGACGTTTTGGTGGTTTGTCACATGGGTGTTGAAGATAAGCTGTCGAAACTCAAGACAAGCTTTCAATTGAGAACCGGTCACTGGGGAAAAGTCGACGGTTCAAACGAGTGGAAAAACTGTGACTCCGTAGTAATCTTTGGGCTGCCCTACTTGCCGCCTTCGTGGAGCCCGAACGTCTTCATGGCTCTGCAGGGGGGACGTACCACAGCATGGTTGCAGGACACGAATCAACGTGACAATGGCGTACACAAGGATATTCGTCAGGCCCTTTGGTGGGGACAAATAGCAACCAATGTGATTCAGGCAATCAATAGAGTGAGATGCCGCAAAACGATTGATGACAAGGGCAACTGTGAGACCACCGATGTTTATCTATTGCTCCCACACGATGAACTTGCGAACGCACTTGTAAGGGATATCAAAGCGATTATGCCAGGCGTGACAGTTCGGGATGACTGGGACTATGTTCATCAAAAAAGGAGCGTTAAGACCAGCAAAAAGGAAGAAGACTTTATTCAGTTCTTCGAAGATGCCCCAAGTGGAACATACCTCAAGTCAGATTTGGTTGATGAAATTGGGATGTCGGTTAGAACAATAAACAACATCATAGCCAAATATAAGGACCGAGACTCTGATATCCGCAAGGCATTGGAATCGTTGGAGGTAGTATATAGAGTTGACGGTAGTGGCCAGACTAAGAAGGCCTTGTTTCTCAAACGGTGAGACAGCAACCGAATTTGTCAGTACACAGGAACAGCCAGCCAGGAGATCAATTGAATGCCGAAATACAAGAGCCTCAATGAGTTCTTGACCACGAACAAAAGCCTCCAATGCAACGTCAGAGGCTGTGACAGAAAGCGGACCGGGAAAAGCAACTACTGCGGACGCCACAGGGCGCGCGCTTACACATGGGGCCACCCAGAAGCAGGCGCAGTAAAATCTCATGTCTACTCTGATGAAATCGAAGCGGTCACCAGGCTGCTGGCCAAGAATGCTGACCATGAAGCCATTCAATATGGTCGGGACTGGTTAGCCAAAATGATGGCAGCTGCGGCCAAAGGTGGCAACATTCGTGGTTCAATGTATTGGGCGAACCTGCATAACCAAGAGGTAGATCCTGGTGAGCTATTAAGTCGGCTTGCAGGTCTCTGGTTATTTGATCAGAAGGATGAGATACGGCGAATCATCAAGAACGACAACCATCTGACGGCTCTATCTGGAAATACAGTTATTCGCTTTGCTAAGATGAATGGCATCAAATATGTCCCTCCCAAGATTTACAGGCAAGTCGGAGATCAGGTTAGACAGGGTATCGGGCCTCTGCTCATCAATATCTGCCGAAGTTCTGAAAAGATAGAGTTGAGAAAACGAAATTCTCGATCAAAAATGTTACAGGCCTTAGATTTGGATGGCCTGTGATCCAAGAATTCGAAAACTAATCAAGATCATAATTCAATGGAGCCGAGGAACCAATCCTCGGTACACACAAACATCACGCGGATTCTGGCGAAACTCAACGGGCTTCAATGGAGCCGGGGGCTATACCCCAGGATACCTAACCGATTCTGTAAAAGTCATCGTGACATTCGTAGCTTCAATGGAGCCGAGGAATCTATCCTCGGTGCACTAATTGATACGGTTGGAACATACGACATTCCACAGCTTCAATGGAGCCGAAGAATTCATCCTCGGTAAACCGGGTGAAGGGGCCAACGCGGTTTATTTTTTCCAGCTTCAATGGAGCCGAGGAATCTGTCCTCGGTGCACTAAGATTGCCAACATGGAAATCTACATGGACCAGCTTCAATGGAGCCGAGGAAGCAAGCCTCGGTGCAACACGTATTATTGATATCACCAAAAACGGTCGCTGTGTAGCTTCAATGGAGCCGAGACCTATCCTCGGTACACGACATAAGAGTCATGACAATGCCATGTTCCTCGAAGCTTCAATGGAGCCGAGGAATCTATCCTCGGTGCACTTATAGCGATATTCGGCAAAGCGTTCTTGATAGCCGCTTCAATGGAGCCGAGGAATCAAACCTCGGTACACGGCTTGTTCACCAAGATGAGCCAGAGTAGGCCAGTAGCTTCAATGGAGCCGAGGAATCAATCCTCGGTAAACCCGATACCGTTATCAATGTCATAGGTGAATTCGTTGCTTCAATGGGGCCGAGGAATCAAACCTCGGTAAACATGGTTAGGTATAGGGTAACGACAATCGGCGCTGCTTCAATGGGGCCGAGGAATCAAACCTCGGTAAACGCAGTCCTCTTCCCACCAGGCTCTCGATTTCAGGCTTCAATGGGGCCGAGGAATCAAACCTCGGTAAACCGTATTTGGCAACGTCGCATCGGCGTTTTGCCTGCTTCAATGGGGCCGAGGAATCAAACCTCGGTAAACAGCCTATCTGGGCATACCCGCCGTTTACGGATTGGCTTCAATGGGGCCGAGGAATCAAACCTCGGTAAACGGCAACAGCCAAGGCCACGGAATTACTTTATATATGCTTCAATGGGGCCGAGGAATCAAACCTCGGTAAACCTGACCGGTCGGAGACTTACAACCCAAACAGCGGGCTTCAATGGGGCCGAGGAATCAAACCTCGGTAAACATTGCCAGATGCACCAGTAGCATAGCCTGTACCTGCTTCAATGGGGCCGAGGAATCAAACCTCGGTAAACGGCTCCGCCACAACCCGCTAATATGACAAAGCATAAAACCAAGGACCCGCGAACCATAAGCCATCACCCCTCCCAATTTTCCCCAAAACCTCAGCAGTAGCACCAATCCATTGATTTCATTGTATCGCGAACCTACGGCATTTTCATGTAAGCTTCAGGTTCGCGGAAACGGGCCCTATTCATCCATCACAACAAACCGCCCCAGCCCAAAATGGCAGAGCGCACCTATGTGGAAGGGCCCAGGCACAGGCTTATCAAAGGTAAGAATACAACCGACACCCCTAAGCGTAGAACCGTTCTTGCGGCTTCTACAGAACTCCATCCATCGTATTGGACGCCCAACAATAGAACGGTCGATGAACTGTATCTCTGAAGGCTCAGGGATGCCATGAAATGCGCACTCTCTTACAATCTCATTCTCAACCCACTCTTCGTAGCTCCCTCGGCCTTTCCTGTAATGTCTTGCAGTCACGAAAGGTGTCGCACTTACCCATGTTCTGGAGAGTTTGGCCTCTGGTTCATTAAGCATGGACAGCAGGATAATGTTAACATCAGGTCGCCCCTTAGACTGCCAGACTGCGCGTAGCCTGTCCATTGCCTTGAGTTCAGAGACATTGAAAGGCTCTGCTGCCACAACCATCAGGTGGTCTATCCGACCATCACCATCCTCGTCCAAGGGCAGGTAAAAGGCGTGCCTATGCCCCTCAAGCTTCTTTCCATTATCTCCCTTACCACTGAATATCTGAGAAACCTGTGAAGGGTCGTCATCGTGGATTTTCTTGTGAATGCCCATCAGGTGGCCACGAATGCGCTCAGCAAACTGGACAGTCTCCTGCACTCTTGGCAAGACACTGGATTGGAGCTGATACCTCACGCATCTGAATTGTCGCTTTGGCGCCTTTCGTTTCTTCCTGAGTGAGGGCTGTAACGCATTTACAGGACGAGCGTAGTCATGCCTCAGCATTGCAGGAGGTGCGCTCCAGCCTTTGGTCAGGATGTCCTTGGAGGTCATGCACAAGGCATTCAGCCATGTTTCTGACTCTGGTTTGTAGGGAAGTCTTGCATGGTCTTCAGGCGAAAGCACACATGATACTTGAACCGTTTCTGTCCTTCCTTTTGACTCCTGCTCGGTCAAAGGGACACAGTTCCATTGAACATCATGGTGGTCCGTGATCGCTCTGCACGATATCCATGATTCAGACCGCCCCAAGTAGTTCAGCTCGCTGAGGAGTTCATTCAAATCACCGACGGCGTCAGGAGATAGATCAGAATCGATCCCCATCAATAGCTTCTCTTCCTTGCCGACAGCAACGAATGCATCGAATATCAACTGCTGTGCGAAGGTATTGCGCTCATTGCTGTTCAGATATGAACGAGTATGGGATGCAGAGGCCGGTGGTAAATAAAACGATGGCAACGTGCATAAGGCTTGAAGGATAGGCTCAACCCTTTCAACAGGCCAGTCTGGTCTCCTGCGTTTCCAAACATCCACCAGCGCACGGGCTATACGATATGGTGACGGGGGCCACTCAACAACACCCTCATTTACATTGTGTCCCCAAGGTGTGGCATGGAAGCGCCCACTTGGGAATCCGAGTTCTATTATGACCATCTCAGCATCCCCCTGTTAGGATGATTTCTTCTTTATGACCGTCGCTGTTTCAAGCTGAGTAACAGCAGGGTCTGCAAACAGTGACTTGCATGCAGCGATTTTTCCCTTGAGAAAACTCAAGACTATTGTTCTTTCGGGCATGGCAAACCCCTCAGGTTCAGTTATGTTCAAAGGACCTTCGAGTTTCAGGTCACATGCTGTCCTGAGTCTTGTGCCGTCTTCGAGGAACGTAAGAACCTTGTAAAGAGCCAATGATACCAGCAGCTCGAAAGCGTCACCATTACCATTCGTGTAGCTCCGCAGAAGCCCGATATCCAGGTTGAAATAAGCTTTGATGCTGCCAGCGGTGTACTCAACACGTTGGTACGGGACATTGCTGTAAACATCTTTATCGTAGTTCTTTGCCCGTAAAGTGCCTGTGGGATCTATCGGGTTGTTCTTGACCCCTCCAGAGACGACTTCCTGCACATCCGACGCTTCAATAAAGCCTGATAGAGCTCTCGGCATCTTGATACGACCATCTCCCAAGTTGGCAAGAAACACACCGTGGAGCAATGAATTGACATCAAACTTGAACAGGGCTGTCGCTATTTTTTGCCAGTCAAGCGGCTTGTTCGCCTCGTATCTTGAAGCTTCAACAAAAGCCTTCTGAAAGTTTTCGTCGGAGATGATGAAAGGCGAGTTAATCCTGTGGGCTTCTATGAGTGAATTTGTCTTTGTGTCGGAACCCTCGGTCAGTTTAACCCTGATGTATGAAAGACCTGCTAACTCTTCTACAAGTTCGCTGTCAGGACCGATTATCGTATTCTCCAAACGATTGGCAATGGATTGTGCCGACTCGACCAGCAACATCCTTGTACCATCTGCAAGCTGATACGTAGCAGCTCCAAGGTCTGGAAAGCCGGTAGGCTGAAACCTGCTCCCCTGCATAGGGACAAGTTTGGCTTCAATCAATAGGCGCTTTGCATCCTTCAGGTTCTCAAACATGTTCATCTCCTATTTTTGTTTGTTGGTTTTCCTGTCTATCACCAGTGATTCCAGTTTCCATTGACCTGATATCGGCAACAACAAGCTTGCCAGCATACGGGTTGCATCTGCGGGTTCATCGTAGGTCACGCCAAAGGGGTTCAGGTCAGAGACACGCAATCTGCGAACTGCAATATCACAAGCCTCTTTGAGACGATTAGCTGAAAGGAGTTGGGAGATTCTCGGCTCAGACTTGATTGCTATTGGCATACCTGTCTTTGGGTTTCGTATCTTATTGGGCAGGTGTAATAGCTTGAGAAGACACCACGCTCTTGATAGCGGTTCTTCATCTATAGGCTCTGACCAGCTCTTCCTGAGCTCCTGAAGACCTTCTTTTTTCCAGTCAACGAGCATGAATCCCCAAAACAGTTCCTCAATCTTCGTGTCATCGCACTCTTTGCCAAGGAACAGCATCACATCGTGTGGGGATATGGACAAGAAGGAATCGAAGGGTATGCTGTCAGCAGAAGTTCTTTCACCGTCCATCAAACGATACTTTAAAACATTGCACATCCGTTCATGGAGGCTGTTACCAAACCAGCAGCTCTTTCGGGTGTCATCCCACAGCCAAGGTTTGCTGGGGTTGACACAAGACACATTGGTTCTGATTGGTCCCACCTTGCCTGTAGAACTGATTGATGCCAGAGCGGCTGCTATCCTGACCTCAACGGTTCCATCATCGCAGTGGGCTACCCATTTCGGTGAAAGCCCCAGAAGCGGCTTTGCCGGCTTTGCGGAAAGATTGTGGGTGGATATGACCCTTTCAAGGCAGCCTATCTCTCGTATCAAGTTGTTGAAGGCGAATGGGTCAGGTTTCTGAGTGCAAGCGAATATCGCGTTATCAATGTTTCTCTGGGCGCTGACGAACGTGGCTGGAACATTCTTGGTTGCCCTCAAGAAGGCCAACACAGGTCTGAGCACAGTATCCAATTCATGAAGCAGGTACAGTTGAGGCTTGAACTTTACATTGATACGCCCAGCAGGCAAGGCGACCTTGTTCTGCCCTCGTCGCTCAAGGAATATGAACCTTTCAAAGGCGTTGATGCCCCTGTCTACACCAAGGCTTCCAACTGCGCGTGAAAATTCAATACCTGTCTTGGCGATATTGCGCCCGAGGTTAGCCCTTCCTTCACCGAAATGATATTGCACCTCATGAAAAGACGCGGGGTTGTTCCATAGTGGGAGCCAGGTTTCATAGCGTCCAGACTCTATGGATGAGCTTGAAGAGAAGCCGACTGGTGAGAAGCTGACTGTAAACGGTGCGGTAAAGTGCGTCCTTTCATTGGTTGGGTTACGACGAGCCACAGCTCCCCCCAAGAGCAATGCCCCTTCAATGGTAAGGATGAAGTCCCAAGGGTTAATCTTGAACTCTTTGGTCTCAATCTCCATACCTTGGTTATAACCGCCAGCCTTTCCAGGGTCATACTGACCAATCTTTGCGTAAACAAGTTCGGGTATCACTGTGTCAAACACAGCTGAATCGAACAGGCGGAGGGTGTTTTCCATGCAGCCACTGATGAACAGATCAGAAACACGTTTCATGAAAGTGTTGCTGAAATCAAGGCGCCCCTCATTTCCTCCACTTCCAAGAACTGGGTTATAGGAAAACCCTTCATGGTCACCTATCGCACAGACAGCATCTATCCAAGGCAGGCAGGATTCAGGTAACCGTGCTCTGCACAATGGGATGATGGCGGTCTTATTCTCCGCGCGTTTTATCGTATTGCAATTTGTCCGAGCCTTCTTCAGCGATTTCCACCATTTTTGCCACTTGGATTTGTCCGGGGCATCGTTAGCTTTGGAAGCTTCTTCAACCTCTTCGAGTGGTATTTCAAGGACGCTACGACCATTGAGAAGCTCGAGAGGAGGTGCATCGCCCTCAATGCTGTTCAACATCTTTCCCAAGTCATCCCTTTTCTTTCCTGTACCCATGGACGCCATGGTTGTCTTAAGAAGGCCATATATGTCCTCAACAGTCTGAAATGACGGTATCTCAGGCCATGACTGCACCTGTGATATGACCTCTTTGTAGTTGTTGAATCTTCCATCAGAGCTTTCAAGTATGGCATTCATACCCTCTTGATTGTCACCAAGGTAAAAACCGCTGCCACCATTCCAAGGGGCTATGACAGGGGTAGGAACATACTCTTTGCAAAAGAAACCCATGAGCTCTTCTCGGTCAAGCGAGGTCTGGACCACAAACTTTTCATTTTCCCACCATCCCTTAGCATCGGGGTCTTTCTGCTCGGATAAGAGTCGTAAAAGTCCAACTGCCTTCAAGTAACTGGCCAATGGTTTGGGTCGGCATCCTGAGAGGTAGTGTTGATGCTTCATGCTAATCACCTGCCTTTGCGCTTGCTCTCCAGTCAGCCGCCCTTAGCAGACCTTCAAGGTAGGACAATCGGAATGGGCCAAGGTTCTTGTCATCCCTCAAGGCAATCATACGTGAAGTCCAGCTCGGACCCTTAGGGCCGTCTCCAAACTCCATATAAGAAAGGTCCATAATCGTTTCAGGCACCTTATGACCACCTTCAAGAACCGTTTCAGGCAGGACATCACCTTCCCAGACGCCTCTGGCAAACCTTATATCGGGATTATTGGGGAGGCTTTCGTGTGGTAAGGACCGAATGGACAACCTTACCTTTCCGTGATGGGCTGCTGCAAGGTAAGCTGACAAATCTGATAGGCCATTTACAATCATTGCGATAGCGGATGCGAGTTCATGCCTAAACCCTCTTCGGCTGTAACGAATGTTGTTGTTTGATGTCTTTGCCCAATGTGTGGACTTATCAACGTCTGCTGGGCAATCTTTCAGAACCGCCGACTGAAAGACCTCATGGATTTTACCGACATCATGCCAGTGGGCAGCATCAATGAGAGCATCCCTGATACCATCTCCGTCGAATGTGCAGCTCTTGAGAATATTCATGAGGCTCGATACCACTTCATTTGTATGATCGCTCAAAGTCTGCCACTTGCCCGTTACATAAAGGTCATCATCGTCACCTTCACTGACCTTTGTATTTGGTTCAATCAGTTCAGGTATATCAGATTTGTCCCCAGTCCATCCTATCTCAGGGTCATAACAACCATCAGAGACGGCCATCATGAGAGTCATTCCAGGGTTGATGCTGGCAGGCCTGCTCCATACCTTATCCAAATGGTCCCAGCTAAGCGGAGTTATCCCATTCAGAGCCCGAATCGACCGAATAGGGACAGAACAAAGCTCATTGTGTGCCGGAGAACGGACATCTGTGTCAGGTTCCTGCGCCCCGAAGTCCCTCCAGAACACATGCACATCGATGTCATCTGATTCACGAATGAACCTTGATATGTCAATGTCCATGCCTGAGAGGTCTGGGGTTGTATCGAACAGATCGATCAGGTCTTTCTTGCGTATCACATGTTTGAAGCTCTCCTGAGAGGATACAGGAGGCAAGTTGCCAGACCCCACATCATTCAATGATTCCAAGATTGACGCTGATTCAACCAGCGCTTGCTCTGTATATGGAAGTTCCGAACCCTTATTGTTCGTATCCAGTTCGACCCAATAGACTTGAGCTTTCCCATCATCGCCATAACGGTTGCATCTTCCAAAGCGTTGAACCAGAGACGACCATGGAGCAAGGTCTGTCAGCAGGGTGGTAGCAGATATATCGACGCCAGCTTCGACAACCTGTGTGGAAATGCAGATTGAACCATTACCAGTTGGCTCAGCAAAGACCTTCTTCAAGGCTTTCTCACGGTCAGCAGGTCTGAATCTGGAATGGAGCAAAGACAGCTGCGCCTTTGGTTTCTTCTTTTTGAGCAGGTTATAGATATTAACTGCCCTCTTGACCGTGTTGACGACAACCAGTGTGCGAGTCCCATCTCTGTGAGCCTTGAGAATCTCACCGGCAAGCTTTCCAGGGGCATTATCATCAGCTGCAATCTTCTGAAGTGGTTTCTTTGCCTTGATACGCTTGGACACCGATGGTTGTTGCCTGTCCTCTGTGGTTAGTTTTAGCTCCCTCAGGCCACCCGAATGCGGCTTGAAGTCCACTGTATTGAGCCATTCTTTCTGAAGCGTAGCACTCATCCAGACAGAGTGCACAGGAGTGAATGTTCCAAGATTCTGCCTGAAAGCCTGTAGCTGTGCGGTTGTCGCCAGCCCCACACCCATAAGCTGGACCTCATCCATGACCCAGAGGCAATCATTATTCAGAAAACCGAAATCAATGGGCCACCTGAAGCGGCTCATGCTGTATCCTCTGTTAAGAGCTCGTGATAGGAGCTGATCCTGAGTACCGACCACAATGGCATTGTTTTCAGGATACCTGTCCCAATCGTTTTCGATTTCACCACCCTTGAGGGAATAAACCGTCAGATCCCAGGCCTCTGGCAGTATACCGGATTCAGACAGCCTCTCAATCCATGTGGCTATGTTATTTGCTGTCTGTTCGACCAAGACGCGCATAGGTAAACAGTAAACTAAGCGACGAGGTGTCGTGGGGTCATTATGGAGCCTCTTGTACATCCAGCTCAATACGATAGCTGCTGTTTTTCCTAAGCCTGTGGGTATCTCTACGATATGCGGCCACTGGTCAGAGGCCAACTTAGATTGAAAAGGATAAGGCGTATATGAATCCCCAAGGGCGGCTTTGAAGAACCGCCTGAAATCTTGTACCATCAGGACTCCCCCTAAGATTGAAAGGTATTAATAAACCCACCATTATCATGCAGGTGTGACAGATGAGGTCACAGGTTTTCCGATGTAACCGTATATTCATGAAGTTTGGGAATTGAGAACACTCTGGAACCTGAAAACTTGGAGCAAAAATGATTGTAAGCGAATGCTTGTAGGGTGTCAATGAACGATGGGTTGAATTGTGAACCATGGTTAGGCGATCAGAATGGTTTTACCGGAATCTTACCACCTGCTGGCTCAGAAGATGAGATTGGCCATCGAGGATGCAGACAAGAAGGCAAAGCAGATTGGAATGGAGAAGGCATACCGGATCTTAGAGGTTAGCTTTTCGGGGCTTAGATGATCGCTACCAGTAGGCTCCAAGACAGCTTCAGCAAGCAAGGCCTTAATAAGTTGGTATGTTGGTGTGGTTACGATGGTTGGGGTACGCAGTCAATTTTCCTTTTGACTCGGTTTGGGAATTAGTTGGGGCTATACGGAACGACCGACTTCAGCTCGCGCCGATAGGCATACGCTGAAAGCCTTTTTTATGAGCTGCTTCCTTATGTCCCTTTCTTTCCTCGTTCCCTATATTGTTGGATACGATGAGGAAGGGTATATAAAAATTCGAGCAAGAAATCGAGAAAACGTACTATGTCTCGAGCATCTTGAGGATCTGTTGGTCCTTGCAGTGGATCCGGATGTGCTGAATCATTGCCCAACTCCCGGACATGATCGGACCAATCTTTCATGATCGGTGGCAATATACCTTTCTCGGCAAGATCATCTATTTCTTGTTTTAGATTTTTTCCCTTAGCCTTACATTCTCTTAGCGCTATTTGTAAAGCGCTTCGTGCCATAACAGCGGCTGCATCATAATTTTCATCACGGATGTTACGCTTTGCTTGTAACCAATATCTCCCGATAGCCTCAGGCCAGTGCTCAGGATATTTTTCGAACTTCAGAGGCCACGGTAGTACTTTGTAGTTATGAATGCCGCCTCCATAGTTGAACTCATTTGCGGACCACAGCACCATTACATACCCAGCACAGTTTCCGCACTCAAGTGTTTCGAAGTTTAATTTTTTATCAGAGGCCGGCTTTTTCTTTTCTGCGTGAAACGCTGTTTTGAAATTGCCCCGTTCCATGCAGAAAGGACAGGTAATCTGATATACGGCAAGTGTTGCGCCGCGTTGCCCGATACCCTCGCCTAATTGCCACCAGCTATCCATATGCAACCTTCTTTTTGCTTATGAAATTGTTTTTCAATAGCCGCCTTATTAAGTCCCTTATTTAAGACAAAAAAATAGCCTATCGCAATCAATTATTGAATTAGATGACACAATCTAAGAAGAGAATAAACGCGATTTCAGACAATTGAGAGTACATCACTGCATAGGTTCATGTCAAAACCTGATATTACCAAACCAAACACCCTGCTATAATCCTACGGCAACGCAGTCCTATTAATAACATGACATCCCCCAACCGCAACAGCAGTGGAGCCAGCTTCACACAAAGATAACTTCCGGGGCTGCTGATGTGATGAAACGAGTGGTGACTTCAGGCTTGCAAATGTGGGTTCAAGGCGATAAGGTATTTACAGCTTTTTTACAGCTTTTTTACAGCTGACTGTGTCACTTGTTAGCACTAACCCGGTGGGTACTCTGGATATTAGCAGTGTGTTTTCAATGAGTTGACTAAGACTTAGCGAGACCCTTGATTACAGCGATTTTACAGCTGACCGGAGTCCCGCCCTCGGCACCAACAATACAAAAGGGGTTATAACCATAAAAGGTTACAACCCCTTCTTTTTGCATACGCGATTTAATGCGATTACGGGTTCAATTTTGGCGATAGCTTGCCGAATCGAAATCCCCTCCCTTTATCAAAACTGCCAGGCGATCAGTCGACCACGAATTCAGCCCGGCGGTTCTGGGTCCAGGCGGTCTCGTTCTGCCCTATGGCAGCGGGCCGTGCTTCGCCATAACTCATCGTTGCCAGCCGATCGGCCTGAACCCCCTGATCCACGAGGTACGTTTTGACCGCTTCAGCGCGCCGCGTACCCAGGCCCATGTTGTAGGCCTTCGTCCCCCGCTCATCGCAGTGCCCCTGAACCGTAACGCTCAGGTTGGGATTGGTGCGCAGGTAATCCGCCATCCGTGCCAATATCGGCGGGGCCTGATCCGACAACGCCGCGCTGTCGAAGCCAAAATAGATCTTCTCGTTCACAACGGCAGCGTCGGTCACTACCGGGGCAGGTACCTCGGCCGGAGGTTCGGCCTGCTCGGCGGTCTGTGCAGGTTCTTCGGAGGCAACCGGAGCTTCCGGTTGGCTAATCGTTTCCGGTTGGGATTGCACCGCTTCTTTGGCACACGAAGTTGTCAAGAAGACCATTGCAACAATCATCATCAGAATAAGGGCCACTACCAGATTTCTTTTCATTTTCCTCTCCTTTTGTTTAGTGCCCATCCATTTTCTGGACGGACCCCAGTTAGCGTTGACAGCTCATTTCATGGTGCCGGGTTATATATCCACGCCAAGCGATTCGGGCCGGGGGATCCAGCCCAAAGTAGCGCATCGGCCACGGGTTGGGCAGCCTCGTACAACGCCAGATACCTTGCGATAAGTACCCTTCCCCGTTACTGCGACGCACGGGTGGCATCGTGCGGGTTGTCGCCGGAATGTGCCTGTTTGGTCTCCAATCTCCGCCGTTGAAACGTAGAGATGCTGTTGAGCGCCTTTACCGATGCCATTTCGAGGCTGTCCACGATTTGACCCGTCGTCGAAGTCAGCTTGGCATGGAACAGCAGCAGCGGGATGGCGGACATCAGACCGAAGGCCGTGGTGTTCATGGCCACCGAGATGCTGGCGGACAGCAGATCGGCTTTCTCGGCAGGGTTGGCATTGGCCACTGCGGTGAAGGCCTCGATCAGCCCCATGATGGTTCCCAGCAGCCCCAGCAGGGTGGCGATATTGGAGAGCAGGGCCACATACGGCGTGCGCGCTTCCAATCGGGGGATGATTTCCATCATGCTCTCTTCCATGGCGATCTCGATGTCTTCGCGACGCCGCACCGCCCCTTGCCGCGCCAGCCCCATACCCAGCATCTGAGCGATCGTGGACTTGTCGTTGCCGACGACGTCCGTCACCTTGTCGAATTGACCTTTGATGAGCATCGGATAGAGCTGATTCCACATTTTGCGGTTCACACTGCGGATGCGGGTCAAGCGGAACCATCGCTCCAGCGCGATGGCCAGGCCGATGACAAACACGAGCAAAATAGGATACATGAACATCCCGCCCTTGTGAAAAAATTCCAACATTGAATAAAATCCCATTGTTTTCCTCCTGAAATCTGGCGATCTATCGTTCCAACAGCTTAGGTTGCATTGATCCTGTTGACGATCCTACCCCGCGGGCAAAAAGTCGATAGGGTACAGGATTGTCATTTTGGGTACATTTTCTTTCGATCCGAAATTGAACCGTTTGATACGGTCCACGATCTTGGCCACCAGTTCCGGCGATGCCAGATCGGTGGATTCCACTGAACACATCGAGACCGCACCGCTGCTTTCGATGCTGATCCGAAGCAGGATCTTGCCCCGCAGGGTCGGATCCTTGCGCAGCTCTTTGTTGTAGATGCGGTACAGGGTCGCCTTGTAACGGTCGAACACGATCTGGATCTCTTCGTCGGTACGTCCCGGACCGGGGCCATCGCTGAGCGGACGATCCTGTTCCTGGAGATCGGCGATGTTGCTGTCCACCCGGGCAAAGCCGGCACCGGTGCCGCTGACGCCTCCGCGGCCGATACCGCTTCCGCCAAGACCGTTTCCCGGACCGCTACCCACATTGCGGCTGACCCGGGCGTTGCGAATACCGCCGCTCGAACCTCCCTTGGCCTGAATGGCCACCAGGGATCGCTGGGCCACGGCCTGACCGGCGACCCGCGGGCTCTCCTTGCTGATGCGGGCCTCGGTGCCGAGTTTGGCGATGGGCGTCTCATCCATCAGGTCGGCAAAAGACTGCTTGAAAGCCAGGACGCCGGAACGTTCCGCACGCTGGCGGGCGGCCTTCTTGCCGCCCCCGGGCTTCTGGCCGTCGCCGGACTTCTGGCTGGCCACCTTCTTGGGTGCCGTATCCGGTTTGGCATCCTTCTTGGGCTTGTCCGGTTTGGTTTTGGTGATATCCTCGGGTTGGGGCGCCTCTTCTTTGGGCTGCGGCTTCGGTTTGGGCGGCGGCACCGGGATGGGCGGCTCGTTCTTGACCAGCTTGGCCAGGCGTTCCGGTATCTCGACGACTTCGACCGAACGATCGGGCACCGGCACCGTGATCCACCGCACCAAAGATCCCAGGATGATACAAACCAGCAGGGCCACCAGAAGGGCACGCCGGAAGCGCCGTTCGCTTTCGGCCTCCTTGGTCCAGGGCATGATCATCTCGCGGAAGGGAACTTCCGATATCTCCCGCTCGATGACGAACTCTTCTTTTCGGCGCTGTGCACGCTCGTGGGCTTCGCTGAGTTCGTCGTGGAGGAAACCCAGCTCCTCCAGGCGCCGGTCGATCCGCTCCTGCAGCGAGGCCTGTTTTTCCAGGACGCCGCTGATCCGTTCCTCAAACCGGGAGATCCGTGCGCGCACGTGTTTCAGGTGACCGTTGGCCACACCGGTTTCGGTGATCCCCTTCCAGAAAAGCTCGCCGGCCTTGAGTTCCTCCAGCTTGTCCAGCGCGGCACAGACCTCCTTCAAGGCCTCCACCCGCTGTCTGGCCGTGGCGTGCTTCTCCAACTCCGCGTCGACAGCGCCCATCTCCGCCCTGAGCGTCTCAAGCTGCGCCTGAGTCTGCTCAATCTGCGCGTTCAGGGGCACGAATTCTTCTGCTAACAAAGATGGTTTCACAGCGTCCCCACTAGCTTTCTCCGTTCTTCTGGGTAACGGCAAGGGAGATCTTGCCGTACCCCGAGCCGGTGCAGGTTGACATGATTTTCTTGAGCGCCCGGAACGGTATCGTTTTATCCGCCAGGATCGTGACTTCCTTGCTTTCCACCGCGGTCTGGGTGCGGATACCGATGATGTTGCGTTCGAGCTGTTTCAGGCGCGCGGTGATCTCATCCACCGTGTCCGCCTGGACATTCAGCAGATCCACCGTTGGGATCACGGCATCGCCCTGGACGACCACGACCTCGGGACTCACCATGATCACCACGGTCTCCCGGGGCTTGGCCTCCACCACGGACTCGGGCAGTTTGATCTGCTTGGGCGCTTCGATGATCTCGCTGCTGCCGGAATGGAAGAGCAGAAAGAACACCAGGATGGTGAATACATCCATCAGGGATGTCAGTGGCAGATTGGGCACCTTCTTCTTGTTGCGCCCCATTCGTCGCATGCGTCGGCTGTTTCTCATGGCGCATCTCCTATGGATATGTCCGGAAAGAGCACGACTCTTTGAACCGGTTCATTGGCATTCTCACTTCCTTGGGCCGCGTCCCCTGACCCTTGGGCGCCCTCTGGCTTCAGTTCGGTGCCGCGCACCGCGTCCATGATGCGGATCAGGTAGTCGTACTCGATGTCCGGCTCCATCAGCACCGTCGCGTCTTCCTTTTCCGGATACCGGGCTTTGAGGCGCAGCAGCATCTTGTTGAGCATCTCCATGTCGTACTCGCCGTCCTTTTTGGGGATGGCCGCCTCCACGGAGTTGCCGTTGGCGATCTCGAAGCCGGCCTGGCGCACGATGACCTCGATGGCGAAGTTGGGGGTGTTCGTCGCCGTGCCGCCGGCGCTCGTGGGAACACTCATCTCCATGATCGTCACCCGCGAGAAAACGGCGCTGATGAGCAGAAACGGGATGAGCACCACCATCAGGTTGAGGAACGTGGTGATGTTCAGCTCCGGCGTTTCCACCATGCGGTTTCTAAATCGGTTTCGTCTGGTCATGATTCATCCGTTTCGAATTGGCGTTTGGCGAAGTTGGAGATGGTGTTCAAGGCTTTGATCGACGCCATCTCCAGGCCGTCGATGATCTGGCCGGTGGTGGATGTCAGCTTGGCGTGCAGCAGGAGCAGCGGAATGGCCGCCATCAGGCCGAAGGCCGTGGTGTTCATGGCCACCGAGATGCTGGCCGACAGCAGGTCGGCCTTTTCGGCCGGGTTGGCGTTGGCCACGGCCGTGAAGGCTTCGATCAACCCCATGATCGTTCCCAACAGTCCCAGCAGTGTGGCGATGTTCGACAGCAGGGCCACGTAGGGCGTGCGCTTTTCCAGCTGGGGAATGATCTCCATCATGCTCTCTTCCATGGCGATCTCGATGTCTTCGCGACGCCGTACCGCACCCTGGCGCGCCAGGCCCATGCTCAGCATCTGCGCCAGGCGGGACTTGTCCTTGTTGGCCATCTGGCGCGCCTGTTCAAACTCCCCTTTGGTCAGCACCGGGTGCAGCTTTTTCCACATGTTGTTGTTGGCGACCCGGATGCGCTTCAACTGGATGTAGCGCTCGATCGCTATGGCCAGGCCAATGGCAAACACGAGCAGAATCGGGTACATGAACGTTCCGCCCTTCTGAAAAAAAGCCACCAGTGAGTAAAATCCCATGATGATCCTCCTAAACCGGACATCTTGCCGTTTACTGATGTTATCTTCAATTCGCGCCGGGCTGTCGCGCCGGTGGGTTGACGTCCGGCGCGACAGGCCCCGTCAGCGGTCTTCCGACGGCCGCTGCTTGGCCGTGCTGACCTTGTAAAAATCCAGCTGCCGCTTGAAAA
Organism: uncultured Desulfosarcina sp.; assembly: GCF_963664155.2. Classification (GTDB taxonomy): domain Bacteria; phylum Desulfobacterota; class Desulfobacteria; order Desulfobacterales; family Desulfosarcinaceae; genus Desulfosarcina. The sequence goes on along the minus strand of NZ_CAXXXH010000002.1, from coordinate 577,034 downwards.
CATCGCGGTCCACCGGCATCTCCCTGTCGTTCAGCATGGCGTTCAGGCTCGTCTCCACGCCGATCTCGGAACTCTTCCAGGGGACGATGTACAGCGATTTGGGAGCTTCGTCGTTGCCCACAATGGACATGCCGGAGAGCTCCTTGGCCGTGGGGTCCACCTTTTTCGAGGAGATCTTCTCCCCGTCTTCGGCCCAAGTCGTGCCGGCCAGCAGCAGCACCAGGCAAACCATCCCAATGCAAAGCCCGCGGCCCATGCAGGTCCGAATCCGTTCCAACCCGAAACCGGAAACCAGAAACCGGAAACCCATCACTGCACCCCCATCCGGTTGCGCAAATCCGCAATCCAGGCGTCGACCTGCTTGTCATCGGGCTTGGCCTCGCTGTACTGCTCGTAGTGCTCCAGGGCACAGGCCAGATCGTTCAGATAGAGATCGCAGAGGATGCCCAGGTTTTTATGCACCGGGTAGTACAGGGGATATCTGGCCAGGGCCTGTTCGTACAGGGTGCGGGCCTCGTCGAAGCGCCCGGCCCTGCGGCAGAGCAGGCCGTACGCGTTGCAGGCCACCGGGTGGCCGGGCGCCAGCTCCAGGGCCTTTTTGAATTGCGCTTCGGCCTTGTCCGCCTGGCCGGTGCGCGCGTAAGCAATGCCAAGATTGATATAGGGTGCCGACACGTTGGGCGATGCTTCCATCACCGTCTCCAAAAAACCGATGGCGCCCTTGTCGTCGCCGGCATTGAGCAGGGCCACGGCGCGGACGAAATCCATTCGCGCGGCCGGACTCATGTCGGGGTACTCTGCGATGACGATGCCTTCTGGCTCCGGCGCACGTGCTTCCGCGGGTATTGCTGCGGCGGTTTGCTCAGCAGGCGGCGGCAATGGTTCGGCCGGCTCCGGCTTTACGTTTCCACCGGTGACGCACCCGGAAAGCGCTGCAAGCATCAGGGCCGGCAGCAGCCATGCGAGGCAGGATCGTCTTGTTTGCCAGGGCCGTGGATTGGTCCGCATCCTTCCTACTCCCGTGTTGATTGTTCTCATTGTTGCGTCGCCTCCGTTGCACCCTCGGGGTCGGCGCACGCGTCAGCGCTGGCGCCGCTCCCATCGTCCGCCGCTGTCGGCTCCGCCGGTCCTGCAGCGGCTTCCGCTTCGGCCGCACCCGGGACATCCGGCGCGGGCGGGACGACGGGGGCCGCCCGGATGACTTGAAAGTTAAAGCGCTCCAGGGAAGTGACGATGCTGCCGGGCGTTTCGGGCTTGGCGTAGCGGGCCGGCATGAACTTCGCCAGTTTCTGCAGGCTCTTGTCGATCCACTCGTTGTATACGCCCTGGCCGATCAGCTTGAGGTTGCTCTCATGCACCCCGATGCCTTTCTCTTCAAAGGGATACGCCTGTTCTTCGAGGGCCAGCTCGTACTGTTCAAGCTCCATCGGGCTCAACCCGCGGGGTATTTTAAGCTTTTTCCCGGCGACGATGGTTCCGGCGCTGTTCAGATTGTTCTCGCGGGCGATCCTGCCGACATCGGCCTCGTAGGTCTTGGCAATTCCGGACAGGGTCTCGCCGGGTTGCACCCGGTGGACATCAAAGCCCAGTACGGGACGCTCCGACGCCATCAGTGCTTTGCTGAAATGGATGTAGATCTCGGCGAGATAATACGTCGCTGCGGCGGTCACTTCGCCCAGCTCGTAGTCCACCAACCGGTTGAACGCCTTGATGCTTTTTTTCATCAGCTCCTGCTTCTTCTTCAGATTGCGCTGAAAGGGTTTGACCAGTCGGACCGCCTCGAATTCAGCGTAATCGACTTCCGCCAGCACCAGGGCTCCTTTACCGGCAAGGTAGCGGGTTCGCGGGGTGCGTTCCTTCCCGGCCGCCGCGTCGATGGCGACGATCTGCTGCAGCTCTTGGTGGTAGGTCTTCACATCGTTCTGGGCCTTGAGGATGGTGGCGATCTTGTTGCGCGTCTCCAACTGCAAATCCACCGGCTGCGGGAAATAGCCCACATAGCGCCGGTAGACCGCCAGGGCGCGCACCTTATCGCCGTCCTTTTCATACAGATCTGCCGCCACCAGCAGGGCGTCGCGACGGACGGCGTCGTCCCGGGTTTCGGTTTCGATGCGCTCGAACTCCCGGGCCGCCAGGGACAGCTTGCCATCCTCTTTATAAACATAGGCAATTTTCTTGGTGACTTCGGGCTGCAGTTCGTGCCCGGGGAACAGGTTGCGGAACCCGACCAGCACGCTGGCGGCCGCTTCCCACGCCTTGAGCTGGATCAGGGCCGCGGCGCCGTCGTACTCGGCCGTGGCGCGGATCCGGGAGGTGGGCGCAACGCGGCCCACCCTCAGGAAATGGTCGGCGGCCGCGCGGTAGTCCTTGCCGGCATTGGCCTGCTCGCCCTGCTTGTAGATCGATGCCGCCAGGTTGTCCATCAACCCCTTACGGCTCTTGTCGCCGGCCGGAAGCAGCTCCAGCACTTTCAGGTAGGCCAGTTCGGCATCCGGGTACTTCTCAATTTCATACGAGGCGTGGCCGACGATCAGCCAGGCCGTACGGGTGACCTCGGTATCGGCCTTGGGGTAGTCGTTGAGCAGCCGTCTGCCTGCGCCCAGGGCCTCTTCAAAGGCCTGCATGGCGTAGAGATCTTCGGCGGCCGCGCCCAGCACGATGTCGGCTTTCTCATGGTTCGGAAAGGTGTCCACAAATTTCATGGAGCTACGGACCACCTCGCGTTTCACCGGGTTCGCTTGGGTCGGGCCGGTGGTCTCGAGATGCTTGCGGTGCGCATAGACCGCCGCATAGCCGGCGGCGGAGGCCTTGGTGTGGGACGGGTAATCGTAAGCGGTCTTCTCGTATTCGACGGCGGCGTCGCCGAAATTCTTGTTTTCCAGCAGCAGATCAGCAAGCTGGTAGTTGATCCCCGGCGATTTTTTGTCTTTGGGAAAAGAGACCATGAACTCACGGTACCAGTGCAAGGCTTCCTTGAAGTTGTCCGCCCTTTTGTCCTTGTGCCGCGGGTGCTGATAGCTGGCGTGGTAGTGGTTGGCCAGGTCGGTCAGGTTCTGCTTGAGGTTGTCCATGACATCCTGGCGTGCATTGGGATCGTGGACTTTCCAATAGTCGGCCTTGACGCCGTAGTTGGTGGCGAATGCCTTCTTGGCGTCCAGCACCAGGCTGGGGAAACCGCCGGCCGCGTGGATTTCGATGACACGCATATGGAAATTGGGCGCCTTCTTGTGGAAGGGGTTGCGGCTGACAAAGGCGTTGTAAGTAGCGCTGGCATCGGCGTAGCGGCGTTTGTCGAAGTAAAACTCGCCGAGGTTGCCGTAGACCTTGTCTTCATAGCTGCGCTGCCCGTAACGGGAGAAGTACTCCGCCACCGCGCCGGCGCCGCCGAGGTTGGAAAAACTCAGGCTGACGACCCGGAAGGTGTCATCCGTGCGTTTGCGCTCGGCTTCGTCCGCGATCTGCTCGAAATCGTAGCCGATGGAGATCTTGTGGTCCAGCAGGGCGATGAAGCGGTGCTGGGCCTCCTCGTAAAGCTCCTGCTTGTAAAACGTCCACCCCAGCTTGTACAGGGTCAGCTCATAGTAGGACGACCCCACGCCGATATCGACAATGGATTTATAGGCGTCCTCGGCGTCCAGGTACTTGCGACGGCTGAAAAAATGCTCGGCCCGCCGGAACTGCACCTCGTCGATGTAGCGGGAATCGGGGTATTCGCGCACCAGCCGCTCCATGACCGCCAGGGCCTCCGGGTTGCGGCCCAGCTCTTCATAGGCCCGGGACATCTGGTAGAGCACCTGGTCGTTGCGGTCGTAAAGCGGGTAGTCGTCGAGCAGTTTCTGGTACAGGGCCAGGGCTTCGCGCGGGCCGGCGCGATCCAGTTCGTCGGTGCCGGGCGGAAGATCCAGCGCCTCGGCCGGCGCGGCCGGCAGCGGCCGGCTTTGGGTGGCCCGGCGTTCGAAGGCGTCGTCCGCTTCGCCAGCCGCCGGCGGTTCGGCGGCCGGTCCGGCCGGGGCCGCCGTGGCCCGTGCGGCCGTTTCCGGCGCCGCCAGTTTGTCCGCCACGGGTTGGGCCCCTCCGGTGATGGTGCCGTACTCTTGCTCGATCTTGAGATCGGCCAGGCGCCGGATGGCCTCGGGCGCCAGCTTGGTGTCGGGCGTCTCCTGGAGAAACCGCTGGTAGCTCTGCATGGCCTTCTCGAGACCGCCTTCGACCTTCACGTCCTCGATCTCGATCGTTTGATTGCGCAGCCGGCCGATGGTCCCCCGGTCGCTGACCGGTTGGCAGGCCATCAGCATGGCGGCGGCTGCCACGATATGGAATCGGATCCACTTCATTGTTCCGGTGTCTCCTGGGTCTGGGATCGGGCGGCGCGGTCGTAGCTGTCCGCCAGGGCGAAACGCGCCTTGATCTGAAATTCGGCCAGGTGGTCACGCCGCCGGGTCAGTTCGCTGACGGCCATCACTTCCAGGAGGTGGCCCTGGCGCGCCATCAACACATCGACCTTTTGGCCGCCCTCGCGGATCAGGTGCCGCAGGCGCCGGATCGATTCGTCATACCCTGCGTAGCTCTGGGTGGCGGCCTGGCGGGTGCGCACGAAAGCGGCGTACTGCTGCTTCAACCGGTCCACTTCACGGTTCAGATCCCTGAGGTGCTTGTGCGCTTCGGTGAAGCGCTGGTCGTACTGGGTGCGGATGTCCCATGTCAGCAGGCCGCGCAGGCGTTTGATGCGCGCACCGGCTTCGGCCACGGCGTTTGCGGGGCCGTCGGGCAGGCGGCGTTCCAGGCGGTTGAGGCGTTCGAAGACGATCCGCTCCCGGGAAGTGGCCAGATAATCGGGCCGCGGTGCGGTCAGCATGGCGTTGAGGCGCTCGTCGATGCGGTCGCGCTGCTCCAGGCGAAACTTCATTTTGGAGTCGAGTTCCCGGAACTGCGCGTCGAGGCCGGGCAGCAGGGGTTGGTAATAAACCCGCCGCCGGAGGATGATCTCTTCGAAGGCGTCCAGATCCCCTTCCCACCTTTCCAGCCGTTTGCGCAACCCTTCCAGGTCGAGGTAATTCTTCAGGCCTTCCTGAAAATCGTGAGACGCCATGAGGGTCAGCAGATAATAGGTTTCCGGGGTTTGGGGCAGCTGACGCAGCTTGACTACCCAGTTGGCGTCCTGTTTGAGCTCTTCGCGCACCAGGGCTTTGAGGAAGTGGCCCTCGCGGATGCTTTTGACGGAGGCCTCCAGCTTGTCCGCTTCCGCATTGAATTTCTCCAGGGCGCTGCCGTACAACATGGCCGCCTTGGCGTACACGTTCAGCTTGCCGTAGGCATAGGGCACCGCCAGCATGGCCTCCTGCACGGCGGCGTCGGTCGCCTCGCGCTGAACCAGCAGGCTCCAAGGCACCAGCGCCCGCTCGAAGCGCCCTTCGGTGGCGTCGGCCCACCCGGAGCTCAACAGCGCCTGGTTGGAAAACGGCCCGTTCAGGCGCACCCGGTCCAGGATCTCTTTGGCCATCGGGTATTTCTCGGCGGTCATCAGTTTGGTGCCCAGCACCAGATTGGCCTTGTCCTTGATCGCCAGGGTGAGTTCGTCGCCGCTGTCGATCTGTCCGGTACGGTCCAGGTAGGTGAGCCCTTCGACAGCCCGGCCGTCACGCATCAGCGCAATGCCGAGGTTGTATGACGTGAAGCCTTCAAGGCTTTTGACACCCTGGAGCTTTTTGAGCAGCTCGACGGCGTCGCCGTTGCGCCCGTTGGACAAAAGAATCTGAGAGTGCAGGAAGGCCGCATCGTCCCGCAATCCCGAGGGCAGCTGGCCCTTGATCCGCTCGATGGCAAACAGGGCGTTGCGGGGCTGGTCCTTCTGGAAATAGATGCGGGCCAGTCGATAGATCGCTTCGTTGCGGGTCTCTGCTGCCACATTGCCTTCGATCACGGCGGTGATGGCGCGCCCGGCGCGCTGATGCATGCGGTAGGCCAGCTCGAAATCGCCCACCGCGAATTCGGCGTGATTGATGTGGTAATAGAGGGTGTCAAGCTCGGGCTCGTCCAGTCTGTGAAACAGGGTCAGCTCGGTGTCCAGCCGGGCGATGGCGTCGAACCACTCATCCTGGAAGGCGCTGTACAGGGCTTCGCCGAAAAAGAGGTCCTTGAGCTCCTCGGGAGCCGTGGTGGCGATCTCGGCGGCCGCCGCCGATGAAACGGCGATGCAGATGATGATGATGATTGCGACAAGCCTGGACATGGTTTAGCGATCCTTGAAATTGATGCCTTGGTCGGTCAGAGACAGTTCGACGATTTTAGGGCCCACATCCTTGTTGACCGTAAATCGTCCGGATTTCGTAAAGGAGCTGCCTTTGTGAATCTTGCCGGCCATCGTGACCTGCAGGTCATGGGCGCCGGTCCGGATGTTGCCGGTGTAAATACGCTGCACGCCGCCCTTGCGCAGGGCTTCGAGCTCCTTGAAGGTGTATATGTGATAGGCCACCGGTTGGCCGCCCAGCTGAATCTCCATGGAGTCGAGGCGGAAATCTTCATCTGCGGCCATGGAGACGAACACCGCCAACTGGGTGTTGGACGGGTAGAGCAGTTTCTCCTCCAGCTGGTTCAGCTCCGCCGCAATGGCCAGGACATCCGACTTGATCTCCTGGACCTGTTCGTCCAGGCCCTTGAACTCCTCCCTGGAGACCTCCTGCCCGTGGGCCGACGTCGTCAGGACCAGCACAAACATCACCGGGATGATTTGTTTCAACCGACCGAACATGGTTGTTGCCCCCTTCCGTTGGTTTTGCATTTATTTCCACCGCAGCCTTTGCGACCGCGCTAATACTTTCCGATCAAATTGACGAAAAAGCCCTGATGCGTGTAGCTCATCTGGGTCAGGTCGTCTGAAAAATCACTGAAATTGTACCCCACCCCCAGCTTGATGTACTTGCCCAGATGGCGGTACAGGCCCACCAGAAAGCCGCTGCGGCGGTCCTGGGCATCCGGCAGATCGAGCTGGCGGGCCTCGATCAGTGCATCCCAGCGTTCCAGGATATGGTAATCGGCCCGCAGTACGTACAGGCGGGCATTGCTGTCGAAATACTCCGGGTTTTCCCGATCCTGGGCCACCTGGCTGAGGCGGTAGGCAAACTTGCCGCCCACGGTCAGGCGCCGGGTCAGGTCGTACATCATGTCCATTGAGAAGATGTGGCTGCGCTGGATCACCTCCGAAGCGGTGCCCGACGCCTGGTCGGCGGCGGGCAGGTTGTAGAAATAGGTGTATTTGAGCAGCGCGTTGAGCCGGTCGTGGTTCACGGGCCGGTAGGCGCAGCCGACCACCGCTTCGGTGTAGTCGCCGCTGTAGGATTCGCCCAGCGAGCTTTCACTTTCCGAGTAATTGAATTTGCCCAGCACTCTCCAGTCCGGCGACACCTGGTATTTGAGACTGTTTTTAAACAGCCAGGTGGTGCGTTCGGAAACGCTCTCGTCCGGCTGTTCGCTGTTGTCCACCCGATATTCCAACCCGCTGGAAATCTTGAAGTCGTCCAATCCGTAGCCGATGTTCACGCCCAGCGCCCTGCGCTCGATTTCGGCGGCCGTCTCCGGGTCTTGCAAGGTGCCAAAATCGAGATTGGCCCCGAAGTTGAGATGATCGACCGGCGCGAGCTCCACGCCGGTAGAATGGGTCAGACCGGTGGGAACATCGCCGTGGGCGTATTGCTCTTCGAGATAGACGCTGGCGCTGTCCGAATAGTGGGTCTTGAATCCGGAGGTCATGTTGCCCCTGCGGGCGCGCACGCCATCGTCGGAACGTTCGTTTTCCAGTGTGTAGTTCGTGTACATGGTGGTGCGATCGGAGTAGAGGTACTCCGTTCCGAGCAGGCCGGCCATGCCGAGGTCGCCGCCCGACGCTTCGCCCACCACCTTGAAACGGTCGGTCAGGCGCCAGCTGCCGCCGGCCCCGACCCGACTGTTCTCTGCGCGATTGCCGCTGGTCTGGACCGTCTCCTGGACAAAGCTGTAGGCGGTCCATTTGGCGCGGGAATCGTAGGAGAGCCGGACATTGGCATCGGTGCGGTCGCCCTCCTCCTGGGTGGCGGGCACCACCGGGGAGTTGTCCTGGCGGCTGTCCTGGCGGACCCCGGAACTCACCGACCAACGCTCGCCCAGGGCGTAGTCCACATCCAGTTCCATGGCCTCGGTTTCTAAGCCGGCGGTCTTGACCTGTTTGTCCATTTTAAAGCGGGTTTGCAGTCGGTCGGTGACGGGGATTTCGGCGGTGCCGCCATATTTGGTGGTATCGGTGTCGGTCGTCTGGCCGGGGGCCGAATAGCCGGCTTCGAGTTCCTGGTGGTAGAGGGTCGTCCGGCCGCGAACCCCTTCGAAGAAGTCCTGGAAATTGATGCTGGCGTCCACCCGCAGGGCCGCTGCATCGACCTCGGTGTCATCGAAAATATCGCCAGTTCCAAAATTGTAGCCCCCGTCCAGGGAGGTGTTCGAGGCCACACCCGGCCCTGTGGTGGCGCCGCTTTCGAGTTTGAGCCAGGTCGACGCCGATTTGCGGAAGGTCAGATCAGCGCCGGAAACACTGTTTTCGATCCCGGCCTGCTCCTCCTGGCTGGCGGTCACCCCCATCTTGATGTGGTCGTTGAACCAGTAATGCACCCGGCCGCCGGTGGCCACGGTGTCGGGCTCGTCGAATCCGGGGGTGTATTCGTAGCGCACCACGAGGTACACCGGATGGCCGGCGGTGGCGCCGGAATCCACGAGGTATCCGTCATCCGCGGTCGTGGGCAACGGCTGGGTCAGCAGGACGCGTCCCTGCAGGTAATCGATGTCATAGTCCAGCAGCGCCGTTAGGTTTTTCACTTCCAGCACCATGCCCGAATCCTTGTCGCGAACCTCGATGCGCATCCGCTCCGAACCCTCCAGAATATCCTGGCGGTGCATGAAATAGAGGGATCCGCCCGTACCGCGGAATTCGTCGCGACCCGCCACGGTTCCCGGATCGGCGGCAAAGCCGTCCAGTGAAAGCCGCGGTTCGCCGAAGCTGGTGGTCTCAAGGGGCTGATAGTGCAGGTTGGCGCCATACAAGCCGCGGTCCACGTGGGCCAGGGAGTTGTCGGTATACCCCACCTTGAAATTACCCCAGAGGCCGTAGGTCTCATCCTTTTTGGCCTTGACGTAGAATTTGCCCGAGGTCGGCGCCTCTTCGGCAACCGTACTGTCGTCGCCGAAAGTAGGGTAGTGGTAGTCCGGATCCATCCGGCGGAACAGGGCATCCGGGGATTTGTCCATAAAGTTGGAGAAGATTTCGTCCAGCGGTCCTTCGCGCGTATCGGCACTGGCGGTCAGGGTCCAGCCGTTCTTGAACTTGCCGTTGGTATAGAACGCCAACCGGCCGTGCAGGCTCATGTCTTCGCTGTACTGCGGCCGGTCCGGAGCCAGCAGGTCCGCCGGCCCGTTGGTCCGGTTGGCGGCGGCGGTGATGTCGGCGATGCCCACGGTGAACCAGTCCGATTTTTTCAGGGCCAGATCCCGTAGGAAGAGCTCGCCGTTGCCGCGTTCATCGAGGACCGCCACTTCCACGGTGTGAATGCCCTCGGGCAGGATCTCTTCGGCGATGAAACGGCCCTGGCTGTCCACGGGAACGGCAAAGCCCGCCATCCAGACCTTGTGGCCCTGGGGAATGGCCATGCCGTATGCCTGAACCGTGCCGCCGCGCAGAGGGATATTCCGATAGGCCAGGCGGCTTTCCCCGTAGCCCGCCAGCAGCTCGGTGCGCCAGTCCCCCTCCCCGTCCGGTGATTCAATCCGGTCCACCACCCACAGGGGCTGGGGCAGGGTTTCGTCGAATCGGCCGTTTCGGTCAACCACCCGCACCAGGTATTGCAGCTGGCGCCCCGGCGCCGCGTAGGTCTCGAATTCGGCCTGCCAATGGGCCATGCCGTCGGCATCCAGGGGAACCACGGCCAGGGGCGCGTCGCGGACCGATTGATCTTCGGCAAAGATCCGGACTTCGGCGCGCTGGATAAAGGAGCGGTAGTTGCAGTACATGCGAAAGTGCACCCGGTTTTCCGGGGCCGGGGTCTCGGCCAGATCCTGGTAGCGGATGGTGTTCGGCCAGGCGGTGATGTTGAGCCGCGGTTCCATTGTCAGGCTGTCGTGTTTGAACTGGATGCGGGCCTGCTCCAGGGCCACGTCCGTACAGCGCTGGATATCCGAGCTGCACTTGCCCGGATCGTCGATGGGCTGGCCGTCCACGGTGATGCGCATATGGTTGAGGGCGAACGGATCGGCCGGCGTCACTTCGCGGGTCAGCGGGGTCACCTCGACCCCGTCATAAGCGTCCATCACGATCAGCTCATCGTAGACCACCTGCACCTGCACCCGGGAGGTATCGGATTCGATGAAGCCGGCATTGACCACGTCGTCGGCCTGCACGTAGCCGCGTCCGTCGACCTCCACCTGCTCGTCGCGCAATCCCATCTGCGCCTTGACGGCTTCCATGGCGCGCCGCGCGCGGGCCATGGAAAGACCGACGTCATCGCCGTAGACCATGGCCGTACGGCGGTCCAGGCGCCGGTTGCCGGTGAAGCCGACAAAACGCAGGCGAACGTTGGCCTTGTCGCTGATCTCGTCCATCACCCGCCCCAGGGTGTCGGTGTACCCCGGCGGGATGACCGGCTGGCCTTTCTCGAACAGGATCGGTGCAATACCGCCCGATGAAGCGTCGTAGACACGCGCAACGGTGTCGGCGCCGGCGGCTTCCGGGCAAAGCTGGGGCTCATCGGGCAGATCCTTGAGCGGATCGTCGTACCAGAACTCCACCTCCACACGCCGATTCAGCGCTCGCCCCTGTTGGGTATCATTGGCGGCCACCGGCCGGATGACGCCCATACCGTCGCTTTCGACGGCGGTGTTGGGCAGGTGCAATCCTTCCTGGACAGCCAGGGAGATCCGCCGGGCCACGGCCTTGGAGAGCCCGCGGTGATCACCGTAAATCCGTTTGTCCCGCTCCATCAGCGGAAGATTGTCGGTGTAGGCGATGAATTTGGCCACCAGGTTTTGCTTGTTGTGCAAGTTGGCCATGGCGTCCTGGATCTGGCGCAGGAACTCGCCCGGCACCTCGGCCATGCCTTCGTCATAGTGCAGCGGGGTGACCATGTTTTTGACTCGCGCCCGGTGGGCGTGGCCGTCCTTGTAGCGCAGCTTGCAGACCGTTTCGGTGCGGCAGACCTTGATGCGGTGAACCTCGCGGGGAACATAGACCTCCTCTGCCACCGGCCGCTCGCTGATTTCGTCGTACCAGACCTGCACTTCGACCCGGCGGTTGTGCTGCCGGCCGGCATCGGTCAGATTGTCCGCCACTGGCTGGGTGTCGCCCATGCCTTCGTACGAAATGGCCTCGGGAGGCAGTCCGAGGGCCCGCTGGCAGTATTCGGCCGTGGTGGCCGCCCGTGCCTGGGAGAGCCCGACATTGTCGCCGTATCGGCGCACCAGCTCGTCGGTCAAAGGCAGTGTATCGGTATGGCCGATGAAGTGCAGGCGTACGTTGGTGCGGTCCCGCATGCGCTCCAGCACGCCGCGCAACAGGTCGATAGTGTCTGCGGGGATTTCCGCCTCGCCCAGCCGGAAATGGATCGGCGGCACGAGGTTGTATAGCTTGACGGTGCTCGCATCCCGGGCGACCCCCTCGCGCATCTCGGTACGGTCGCCCTCCGCTTCCCTGAAGACGGCGGGATCGTGAATCCAGGACGTGACGGCTTCGTCGGCCGGCAGGTGGGCCTCCGCCCCCTCTCCGCTGGAGCTGGCGGCGCGGGTTGCGGGTGAAGACGCCCCGGCCCCGACGGCGGCAACGCAACACAGGCATAAAGCTGCGACAACGCGTGTTAACAGCGCTCGCATGGACAGGGTTGGGACTGAGGGCATTCGTTCCATCATGGGTTTATCATCACTTGCCGGCCGGCGCACCGCGGCGCCAGAACACTTCGGTCTCGATGGCCAGCGGATAGCCGCCGTCGGAGGCTTTCCATCGTTTGGCGATTGATTTTTTCAACGCCTTGAGTCGCCGCTTGACCAGTCCTTCGCGCTCCACGTCGGCCAGGTAGGCCAGACGCAGGACCGACGGGGCTCTGTTGAGTTCAACCAGCAGCTGATCGATCTTGGACGTCCACTGCAGGCGCAGATCGCTGGTGCCGGGCTCGAACACGCCGTCAGCGATATCGATGCGCACCACGCGATGGATGGTGGTACCGAAATTGAATCGCAGCATCTTGCCGCGGGTGGCGCGCTGGACGCGCGGGTTTTCGGTGGTCAGGCGATAGCCCGACGGCAGGCTGCGTTCATCCAATTTCAGGATGAAGTTGCTGCCGCGGTCCTCGTCGGGCACGGCCGCGCAGGTGATGTGGAATCGTCCGTAGCGATCGGTGGTGGCGGTCAAGCCGCGCGCCGTGACCACGCGCACGCCGGCAAGTCCGGTTTCGCCGTTGTCCGGGTAGCCGTTGAGATTGCGGTCGTCGAACACCTTGCCGATCACATCCGTGCAGTCGAAGTCCGGATCCGGAACCACCTGAACGGTGGCGGCGGCTTCACCCGAAATCGTGGCACCGATGGCGCTGCTGAACACCACGGCACGGTTGGTGAACTCGCCTTCGGAGACACCCGAGCCCACCACCAGCAGCATCTTGATGACGGCTTTTTCGTTCACCTGCAGGTCGATGCCGCCCCAGGTCAGCTGCCGGCCACTGATCGCCGGTTCGTTGGGATTGCCGTCGAGGCGGGCCGAATCGGCCACGTATTTGAATCCGGCCGGAAAGCGGTCGATGACGCTCAGATCGTACATGGGGCCGCCGAACACGTTGGTGACGGTAATGGTGTAGGGCACCAGGCTGCCGCGGGTCACGTTGATCTCCGAGCAGGTCTTGGTGATGGCCACGGCTTCATCCATTTCCGGATCGATGGGAATGGGGTTGTTGAAGATCTGGCTCTGACCGGGCACAACGCCGTCGCCCAGCAGCAGGTGCAGGTGATAGGTGGTGCCGGCCGTGTTGGGCGGCACACTGACCGGCGGAATGGCCGGTGAAGCAATGACCTCACAAATACCGGGGGCCCCCGGAACCGCATCGGCCGGACAGGTCACAACATCATAGGGTGCCGTGGCGGCGTTGCTGGACGGCGGAATGACCTGTGACGGCGCGGCCCTGTACCCGGTGGCCGGCGACGTGACATCGATGAGATAGGCCCCACCGGCCGGGCAGGCACCCTGGCTGAAATTCAGATCGAATTTATAGAAGCCCTCGGCGGCCGTGACCTGATTCTGCTGGTTGGGATCGTCGAAGCAGGCGTCCGGCAGGGGGGCGCCGGTGCCGGCATTGCGCATGGTCAGCCGGGCGCCGGCGATGGCCGTGCGCGCCACCGAGTCGTAGACGGCGCCGTTGGGCGTGATCGGCAGGTTCAGATTCACCAGGTTGTCGCCCGAGGCCGCGACAATGTTGCTGATGCGGTGTGGGCCGTCGGTGAAGATCGAGTCGGCCACACCCAGGGTGGCTGCACCCGGTCCGGCGCCCAGGGCGATGAAGCGCAGCTCGTATTGATCGGACGCACCCTGGTTGGGCAAAAGACCGTTGAACCGGTAGGCGCCACCGGCATCGGTGGTGGCCGTGGCCGCCAGGGTGCCATTGCGGTACAGCTGGACGGTCCAGCCCGCCAGGCGCTGTTCTTCCGTGTCATTGACCGCGTTCAGATTGGCGTCGTGCCAGACGCTGCCGTTGAGGGTCGCACTGCCGGGGGTGCCGCCCACATCGATGGAGACGCCGGCAGAGTCGCTTTCGACCGGGCTGTTCCAGGCGACGACCCCGATATTGGTGATGGCGGTGCCGGTGGCCACGGCGGCGTTGATCTGCACCCGGAACCGCAGTTCGGCGGTGGCCCCGACCGGCAGGTCGCCGTAAGTGGCGGCATAGTCCGCGGTCAGCACGGACCCGGCGAAGCTCACACCGGCTGCGGCGCCGTTGAGGGTGCCCGAACCGGCCGCGTAGGCCACCAGGGTATCCATGGGCGGTCCCAGATCGTCGGTGAGCACCACGTTGGTGGCCGGCAGGCTGCCGGCGTTGGCGGCCCGGACCACGTACTCCAGCTGGCCGCCCGCAACGGCCGGGCCGCCGTCCACCACGGTAACCGTTTTGGTGATGGTGAGCAGTTGGACATCCCCCACCACGACGACGGTGGGCTGGTAGCCGTTGGCGGGCAAACCGTCGGCATCGGTGAGGCCCGGCGGCAACTCATCGGCGGTCAGGTCGCCCTGGTTGCTGATGATGGTGCCGGTAAGCGCACCCGGGTTGACCGCGGCCTCGAACGTGATGGTGGCGCTCTGGCCGGCGGTAACGATTCCAGCCCCCGGATTATCGGAAGACTGTATGGCCAGGCCGCCAATCAGGGGCGATACGCCGCCGTCCGGACCGAGGAAGGTGCCGTTCAACCGCAGGGAGTCGGCCACATAGGTGGTGTTGACGGGTACGGCGTCGGTGAGCACCACACTCGTGGCCGGAATGGCGCCCTGGTTGCTGACGACGATGGTGTAGCGCAGCACATCTCCCGGATCCACGATGCCGATGGTGCCGTTGTCCACGGTCAGGGCCACGGTTTTGAGGGCATAGAGCAGGGGCAGATTGCCCACCACGTCACGGGTGGGATCGTCGGACACCGGCGTATCCGGGTCGTCCGATGGCTGGTCGGGCCGGGTTCCGCTGCCGGTGCCGTCGCCGCTCACGAAGCCCTGGTTTGCGATGATCAGCCCGTCCATTGCAGCCGGGTCCACCACCACGTCGAAGGTCACGGTGGCCGTGTTGTCGGCCGCCGGATCGCTGTCGGCCCGCATGGTGCCGGGGGTCGGGTTTTCCGGCGCGTTGATCGGAATCCCGCCGTGCAGCGGATTGACGCCGGGGCTCGGATCGGACACGACATGGCCGTTGAGGCGCGTGCTATGGGGCACATAGGTGGTGCTGGCCGGGGTGAAGTCATGCAGACTCGCGTTGACGGCATCTTCATCGCCGATGTTTTTGATGGTGATGGTGTAGCGCAGGGTGTCGCCGGCCATGAGCACGGCCGGATCGTCGGTCAGATCCGTGGAGATCTTTTCCACGCGAAACTGGGGGGCCGAATCGATGAGGGTTTCGGTGGGGTTGGTGTCGCCCGCCACATTGGGGTCGTCGCTCAAAATCGTTGTTGGGACGATGGAGTTCAATCCGGCCTGGTTGAGCGCCACCGTGCCGCTGGAGATCACCGGCGTCAGTGTCAATTCGAACTCCACCACCAGCCGCTCGGTGCCGCTGCCTGCGGCTCCGAGATCGAGATCGGCAATACTGACCAGTCCGGTGCCGTTGGCCCCACCCGCAGGATCGGTGCCGCCGGTAGCCGCGCCGGCAGGCACGCTGGTCAGCACCAGACTGCCCGGTATGAACAGCGCCGGGCTGTTGAGGCCATCCACTTCATCCGTGATGGAGAAGCCGGTCAGACCGCCCAGGCCGTTGTTGATGACTTCGAGGGTATAGTGCAGGGTGTCGCCGGGACTCGCGTTGAGGCCGGGATCCTGGCCGGTGGTGATGTTCCGCACATGCTTGAAAAAATCGAGGTCGGGCGCCTGGGCATTGATGGTGTAAGCGTCCTCCTGATCGGTGTCGTCGCCGGGGGTGCCGTCGGTGAGGGCGTAGGTGTAAACGTGGGGGGCGGCGTCGGTCGCATTCGGATCATATCCGTACCATTGGGTGACGCCTGCCACATTGGTGAAGGCCGCCGCGTTCACGGTGTCCCCATCCAGCTCGGTGTCGTAGTTGATTACCAGATGCTCGGTGGATCGCAGCGGACCTGCCGCCGACAGCAGCTGCAGGGTCCATTCGCAGGTGGCGGCGTCGAAATTCACCGTATAGTCCGTACCGGCCGCCAGCACACCAGAGGTCGGTGCGCCGCCATTATCGAAGAACTGGGCGACGATGTTGCTCGGACCGGCGCCGCAGGTGCCGCCGTTGACCGGATCGTCCGGCAGGCGGTCAGCCACGGTGAGATTCCAGGCCGCACCGGAGAAGGTATTGTGGATATCCAGCACGAAGCCGGCCGGGGTGCCCACGCTCATGCTGGCGGGGCCGCTCTTGTCCATAACCAGCATGTCCGGGCCGACAATGGTCATGTCGGCGGTCGTGTCGCCCCCACCGCTCTGCCGGGTTCCGGCGTCGCCGTTCACCTGGTTGTAGGTGTATGCGGCGGTATTGACAAAGAGTGTGCCGTTGTCATTGGGCGCCGGCGGCGGATTCACTGCGGGCTGGGTATCCGCCAGCCGTACGGTAATGTCGATCTCGATTTGCTCGCCGGCCGGGATGTCGATGCCCGTAGCGGTGTCTTCGATTACCAGGCTGGTGGCGGTGCCGGTGTTGACCGGTGTCCAGGAACCGGATACCTTGGTGAGACGCACGAATTCGAGGGTCGCGGCCGAGGCGCCCAGGTCATCCAGGATGCGCACATCGTGCAGGGCCGTGGTCTGGGGTGCCGCCGGCACGGTAATGCGGTAGGTGAAGGGCTGGCCGATGGCCGCCGTCGCAGCGCTGCTGGCCTTCTCCAAACCGGCTGCACCGGCCGTGGTGAAGGTGACGCTGTCCGTATTGGTCGGCCCGTAAATCTCACGCACGCCGACGGCGCCGCCTGCCGTGGGCACCGCATCGTCGTCAAAAGAGTAGTAGAACTGGACCTGGGCCAGGTTGGTCAGGGTCATGTCCGGCGCCAGTCCCGCATCGGTCCGGACCTGGTAGACCAGTCGCAGGGTATCGCCGGCCGGGATGGCATATTGGTCGGCCGCACCACTGTCAAAATCCCAGGTAGCTACGCCGGTGGCCGCATCGTAGGCCGGCGCCAGGTTCGGCAGGGCGCCCCCGGAAAGCAGGCCCACACTCAACACGGTTATGGTACCGGCGCCGTTGCGCATGCCAACGGGGATGATGTCCCGCAGCACCGTATCGTAGGCCGGCGCCGTACCGCTGTTGGTGATGTCGACGGTGTACGTGACCAGCTCGTCGGCGTCCAGTACGGCATCACCGCCGGCCGCCACTGCAGTTTTGGCCACCGCCAGGTTGGGCTGACGCACATCGACGCTCTCGGTCACGGCAACGGTGGTGACCGTGACTGTGGCCGTTGTATACTCCATGGTCAGCGTGTTGGTCAGCCCGATGCTGTCGACTTGGGGATGGACCAGGTTGAGCACCCGCGCGCGATAGCGGATGACAAAAAAATCGTTGGCAAGATTGCCGTCCGCCTGGTTGACGATGGTGCCCAGGGTAAAGGTCAGGGTGGTGGGGCCGGCGGCCGCATTGCCTGCCACCACGATGTCGCTAACCGAAATATCCGGATGAACGAAGGGCGCCGCGGCCGTGTAGGGGGCGATGGCGTCGCCGTTGATGCTGACGATCTCTTCGAACATTAATCCCTGTGGCAGGGTGTCCACCGCCTGCACAGCGACCAGGGTGCCTTCCTGCAATCCCAGGCGCAGTTCATATTCGACGATATCGCCGATGCGCACGACATCGTCACCGGCGCCGAACGTATCCTGCAGGCGCGTCTTGACCGTGGTGTTGTTGTCGCCCACCACCAGCGAGGCGGCGGCCGGTCCGGTGAAGTAGTCGTTGTAGGCGGTTCCCTGCGGTGCATTCCACGGCGCGCCGGTACCGTTGCGCTCTACTCCGCTGGGACCGTCGAGGCTTGTCCACTGGGCGGTGGCACTGTTACTCAGGACCTGGTTGATGAGCACGCTGTTGTCCACCAGCACGTCATAGGTGACGGTGACTGTCGTGCCTTCGGGCACGTCGATGTCGGCATTGCCGTCGGCCAGGGACCATCGCAGGGTCTGGGGTGTGGTGACGCCGTCGCCGGCCACGATGGGCGCACCAATGGTGTTGCCCGCACCATCCACGGTGGGATTGCCGCTGTAGATCAGCCCCAGGCTCAAGCTGTCGTCGATGCGCAGGTCAAAGGCGTCGGAAAACGCATCACCCCCGGTGCCGCCGGCTGCGGTGAAGACCGATGTATAGCGCAGCGTGTCCCCGGCCTGAAGCGGGGTGCCGAAATTGGTGATATTGGTCACGGTCTTGGCGAGCCCGATGGACGGCTCCACCACTGCAACCGCAGCGGTTGACGCGGTCAGGGTCTCGGTGGCGGCCGTTTCGCCATGGTTGTAGGTGACCGCCACGGAATTTTGCAGGGTATCGCCGGCATCGGTGTCGGCGTCGTTGTTGATGCGCGCAAAATAGGTGATGCGGATCAGCGGATTGACCGCGTTGACACTGGCGTCGTTCTCGGTCTGGGTGATCACCGTACCGATATCCCAGACGGCGCTGCCGGTGGTGCCGTCCGCCGGAAAAGCGGTGAAGGCGGCCTCGGAAGGAGCCACGCCGTTGATGGTGGCGATCCCCTGGAAGGTATAGGTGATGTCGAATCCGGCATTGTTTTCCAACAGATAGCTGATGCCGGCCGCGTTCAGGCTGTCGGTGACGCCGACGCCGTGGGTGACCCCTTCGGGCGGGCGGATGTCGATCTGAAAGGTTTTATGCGCGCCGATGGCCGGTATCACGGCCGGGTCCAGGTCGGTCTTGGTCATCGTCACGGGAGGAACGACCACATCGTCCGTGGCGGTGGCTTCGTAGTCGTTCACCGGGTCCGAGGCATTGGGCAGGGCGCCGTTACGCATACCGGTGGCGCTGCCGTCGGCACCGATACTGCCGGAGCTGTTCAGTGCGGTGGTCTGCCCGGGCAGTGAGGTCCAGTCGGCCTGAATGGTGTTGTCCAGCACTTCGTGAGGCTGAACGACATCATCGACCCGCACGTTGAACGTGAAGCTGACGGTGTTGCCCGGGGCGATGCCGTTGGGTGCGCTCCAGCTAAAAATCGGTCGGTTGGCGCCCAGCGTCGCGGTATCGACGATGTCCGGCGGGTTGGCGCCGCCCACCGCACCGGTGAAGGTCATGTTGAGGCCGGTCAGGTCGTCCAGCACGCGCAGGTTGTACGCCGCAGCCGTACCGGAGTTGGTGGCGGTCACCGTTACGGCCAGCACATCGGCGGCATCGGCGTTGGCCACGGCAAAGCTCTTGGTCAGCTCGATGCGCGGCTCCCGGACCCGGACATCCACCTGATCGAAGTTCAGGACCACCGGATTGCCGGAGTCATCGATGTACCGGGCCGTGGCCGCGGTGGCCGGATTGCCGTTGGAGAGCACGTCACCGTCGTTGGTCCCGGCGGTGTTTGCGACCCCGGCGATGAATCCGATCTCGAAATCGAAGCGGCTACCGGGCGTACCGATGGTCAGGCGCTGGTCGCCGAAATTCCATTCCACCTGGGTGTCCGTACAGGTGGGCGTGATCGTCCCGCCGGGATCGAAGCCGGCCGCGGCGTATGGCGCCGCATTCAGATTGACCGCCGGTGCCTCGCTGCAGCTCAGGCCGGCGGGCAGTTCGTCGCGGATCACGAATTGCCGCAGCTGGGCCACCGGCAGCAGGGTGTTGAGCCGGTATTCGATCTCTTCGCCGATGGAGACGTTCTGGGGGTCCCCGGCCAGTGACGTGTTGGACAGGGCCGTGATCCGCTTGGGCTGGGTCTGCACGGGGATGATCTGAACCGAGGCCGTCTCCGTATTAGAGGTGTACACGCGGGCGCTGCCGATGTCGCTGTTCGGACGAGGGTCCACGGTCTGGCTGCCGGAAACGCCGGCAAGGCTGTCGTAGGTGCTGTCGGCCGAGTTGGTGAAGGTCTGCAGCGGAGCCGCGTCATCGTCGTAATCCACACGGTAGTACAGTTGCACCGAAGCGCCGGGATCGATGCGCCGCAGGGCAGTGCTGTGGGTGTAGGAGAAGGTGATCACCCCGGGCGTTGCGTTGTCCACGATGTTGTCGCTGATCGCGCCTTCGCCGTCGGTGTCACCTGCGCCGATGCCGCCGTCGCCGTCGTTGTCCAGACCGTCGGCGGCAAAGGGCATCACATAGGCCAGATCGCTGGCGTCAAGGGTGTCGGTCACCGTCACGTCGTAGGCCGGGGCGCGGTCCACGCCGCTGTCGGCCGCCTCGTTGGTCAGGGTGATGCGGTAGATGTAGTTGCTATAGGCATCGCCGTCGTCGGCCAGGTCGACCCACGTATCGCAGCTGGTTCCGACGCCGTGCAGGGACTCGTTGCACACCTGTTTGACCACGGTGATTTCCGGCTCGGTCACCCTCAGGGCGATGCGCCGCACCTCCACCCGCGGATAGCCCACGGTGTCGGGACCCAGATCGTAGACCTCTTCCATCCCGGTGCTGTCGTTGAAGAACACGGCCTGGAAGGTGGAGTTCAACGTGTTCGTGCTCAGGACGGCGTGCGCATTGGGCGGGGCCACGGTGTCGACCGGATCGTTGAGTATGCGCGACGTCATGTCCACCCGGAACCAGTGGTCTTTTTCGTCGATGCGTTCGGCCGGCACGACCTGGTTGAATGTCCAGTCGATCCAGCCCTCGTCCACCGGCGCCACACCGACGGGGTTGAGGACGGGGTTCATGATGGCGCTGGTGCTTGTACCTGCCGGTGGCAGCGGGTTGGTGGATGAGACATACCCCTGGCCGTTGGGCAGTTCGTCCACCACCTGGATGCGCTGGACCGCGATATAGGTGAACCCGGGGGTCTGAAAACCGAACCAGCCGCCGGTGTCGATGTGAAAAGAACACTCCTCGCCAATCTGCACGTGCCGATCGAGATCCCGGGTATCCGGGGGAATCTGGGACAGCACCGGCGGATTGTTCTCCGAACAGGTGCCGAGCTGTGACTTGAGCAGGTTGAAGCCCACCACCCGGGCCCGGATGCCGTCCAGGCTGTAGTTGTTGGCGCGGTCATTGCCGCCGTCGCTGCGCGGGTTGACCACAGTGGGATACCACAACAGGGTCCGGCCCTGGCTGTCAGGGTTGCTGAAGGTGATCTCGCCGATAACGTCTGCCCGGAAGGACAGGTCGTCGGCGGCTATGTCTGCAGGATCGGTGCTCTTGACCACTTCGAAAGTCAAGGATCTCGTACCGCCGGGTCCGATGCCCGGAACGGACGTCCCGTTGTACTGATATCGATAGATGGTGGCGTCGGCCGGAATCGGTGCGGGCAGCCGCCACTCGTCCAGCAGGGGCGGATTGGCGATCAGGGTGCAGCCGGCGGGGACGGTCACCACCTCCATGGTCCGTCCGAAGGTGATGTAAGCCGTGAAATCCTCGGCATCGTGTCCGCCGCGGTTGGTCAGGTCCACGGTCAAGGGCAGGCGCTGGGCCGGGTCACCGGTAAGGATGAAAACCAGTTCGGAACCCGTGATGTCGAGATCCAAGTCCTCGGGATCAGCGTCGTGGGTGGTATTGATGGCCGGCGGGGCAATGGTGACGCCGGTCTGGCAGAAATTTTCGAATTGGACTTCTAGCCGGTTGGCCAGCATCGTGCTGGGATGGGGCGGCGAGGCATATGGCGTGTCGTTGTCCGGGTCGGTGTCCTGAGCCGCAGCGCCAGGTGCTTCCTGACGGACATCGAGATTGGCCGTCCGGTCATAAAAACTGGAATCGATCATGATGATGCCGAACGTGATGGTCAGATCATCGCCGTGGCGCAGCATGTTCACCTGGTCCCCATAGATGGGATGGACAGTGTTGGAGTTCAGGGCGAATTCCGGTGCCCTGTTGTTGAGGTAGTCGGCAGCCGAATTGCTGGTCTGGGTGGGATAGGTGCCGGCGACAGAGTTGTTCCAGGTGATATTGTCGGTCATACCGGGATAGGCGCCATAGGCCGAATCCATGGCCACCTGGGGCGCAAACGTCGGGTCCATGACGTACTCGACAGGTAGTACATCGCGCAGCCGGATATTCTTGACCGTGCCGCCGGTCCTGTTCCGGATGGTGATCCGGACCCTGCCCCTGGCCCCGGCGGGTTGGCCTGGATCCACACCGGTAATGTCGACACTGATGTTCAGATTGTTATTGGATAGGGTGCTCAGGGTAGCCGTGGCGGTTCCCGGTGAGCTGCCGTCGGAGGTGGTGGTGATGCCGCCGGCTGGTGATACTGCCTCGCAGCCCCATTGAACGTCCGAGACCGTGTTGGTGCGGTTGACTGAACAGGAACCCACGCCGGAACCGGAATTGGGAACCTTGCCGACCAGGTAAACATATGTCGAAGTACCGTCGGTCACGTCCACAAGATCGGGGGAATCGTTGCCGGGGTTGCCGAAAGGATTGTCAACATCGAAGTTGTTGATGCTATTGCCGGCGGCCAGACACCCTGTACCTCCCGGGTTTACGCCGTTGTTGACGGCTACGGCCGCAGCACCGGCCGCCGTGGGGCAAATGTAGCTGATATTGAGGTTGCCGGTCTGCATGAGATCGTCGAACCGCAGATCCTGCAGGTCGGCGTCGCCGTCGTTGCGCACCTGAATGCGCCAAATCACGTCGTCGAACTCGTTACCGTAAACTGTCTGCGACCAGCTAGTCTGACTCGCATCCACATTGCGCCCGCGCTTGAAGATAACGGGATCCGGCTCGCGCAGGGGAAGTGTGTCGATATCGCTTTCGGGCGAATCGGTGCAGCTCGAATCCGTGTTGAAAGTCAATGTCGCCTGAATGCTACGGTTTGCGCTTACCAACCCTTCCGGATTGGAAGTACGCCTGACGGCAAAACTGATGGTGATGAAATTGACTTGCGAGCCTGAAGGATGCGCCGATAAGGATGCCAACGCAGGAATTTGGCTTGAACTGAAGGTCACCGTGCTGCCGCTGCCACCTGGAGGCGGATTGACGGCTACAGGCGTGCCGTTGACACTGGCGGTAAAAGGCGCCGGCGCTGATGGATCGTATACTAGCCCCGAACTCCCCAGGTTCTCCACAACCACCATATTGGTCATGGTTGCACCGGGGATGGGAGGGTCGGTATACGGAAAAGTCGTATCGTAGGTGTATATGTAGGGATTGGAGATAACGACCGTTACATAGCCGAAGTTGCACAGTTCGCAGTAACTTTCGCTCAGGTCGTGACGAATGAAGGGAATACCGGATTTGGTATCGCAGGGAGCGGAAAATGACGTGCCGGTAGCCATTAACAGCATCAGTAGGCTGAAGGCTGGAGTTAACAAGGCAGCCAACTTGTTTAATCCGATTTTCTTCAAAAGCATATGGTGCTTCCTGAGCCACCGGTGCTATTGAGAAGACAACAGCACGTTAGAGTGAACCTGTGAAGAAAAAGGATTTTTTGCATGACATCTCCAAAAATTCCCACCGCTCAGCATTAATAATCGCATTAAGTGGTAGAACTTTCGATCTACGGCACTTTTCCCACTGGCTTTGGGCGGCATGTGGCCGATTGTTTTCTTTTGTGAATCGTATCAGGAAAAAATAAACGTATTTTCTCAGAGGGGCGATAGCAACTTTAATGCCATGTTTAAAGTTCGGATTGAGATGCTATTTGAAAATTAATTTCTCTCCTCTTACTCATTTATAATATTGCTGAAGTACTTTAATTTGCAGAATAAAAAGGCAAGTAAGTATTAGTGGCCACGTTGCTTTTGTATTTTTGCAATATTTTCGCAGTATTTTTGTAATATCTTGTTTTAACAATCTTTTCCTGATGTTCTGAGGCCTTGCCAAGCGTACACCTGATCTCCATTGCTTTCCAGTTCATCAATCAACTGAAAAGATAAAGGTATGCCCCGCCTATCAGCGCAGCAATGATTTACTCGTCATAAGAACAACCAAAAGACATTGTTATAGTTATGACTTGTTTAGAGATCAGATATCAGTTTTTGGAAGTAGTAATATTCAATTGAAATGTCAGAAAAAGATGTGACAATTGTTATGGTTTGTCAGTAGGTCTCCTTTTGTGAGTCAATCAAGACGACCGGATAGAAGTGATGAAGAAAGGTTAAAAAGAATAACCAAATAATTCGTATTTATTGACGTCGAATGAGATTTTTCTGGTTGCATAAAACTACAATTAGATAGCTCTTTTCTTACTGTTTTTTTTATATATATACAACGAATCTGTAATGTTCGCTTTGGACATAGAAACCTTGATGATCCTCGCCGCCGCTGTATAGTTAATCGGATGCCTGACATGGAAAAAGTGTGGACAACGAACCCGATCATCAACCCTTTAGCAGATATGAAAAAACGGAATGTAGCTTATAGTAATAGAAAGGTTCTATTGAGAATTATATGAGAAAATTAATGTGGTTTCGATAATTACTTCAATAGAAAATTTTTAGCTGGTATCCGTTTTACTGCAATTTGCAAATTTTTCTCATTGCCTTCGCATAAGGCAGTCGGAACTGTGGCATAAATATATCGGCCCATTGAGCAATGAGAAAGTCTTTGCTTTGCGCATAACCAATTATAATTGTTATGCTTATATCGTTTTATGGTATTGATAGGGCATTTTTCGCAACGCGTATAGCGACAATCTCCTATGATTTCAGATTTCTACCCAAAACGCATTGAACTCCAATTGGGATGAAAAAATTTTTTATCGCCGCATAGGCTCGTCGCATGGATAGCGACAGGAGCGGGGGAACCCTTTCTTTTTTGTTCACGTTTGTATTATTTTGTATACGGTCTCTTTCTAAGAACAGGATGGAATCATATTTTTACCGCCGCAAGCGACTGGTTTTTCCTTCAGGCTTCGAAAAATACCGAACTCATCCGCCATTTCACGAAAATCAAAAGAGAATTCTTGACCTTGATCTTTAGCGAGGCCTTTCGCATGTTGGGATATGAGCTGAAATACGACGGATACCCGGCGGCTCGCGCGAGTATGATGTCCGATGCTGGGTTGATTGACGGAGAGATAAGCTTAGTCTTTGAATATCAGGCGGCGCATCCAAACCCGATTCGCGTGGACGAACCCTTGTATTCGACAAATTTTGTCGCCTTCGCGGCCAAGCCCGGGATCGCACTCCATGGAGGGCATCCATCCACAAAAAGTGATCTGCACACTCAAACTGGCTCGATATCTCGACAGTCCCGGTGCTATCTCAAAAAACAACTTTCAGGATCTTCACTATTACTTGGGGCTGGATGTCGATGCCAAGGCCCACGATGCCTTGGAAGACTTTATGGTTCTGGAGGCTTTGTTTAAGCGGATCTATGAAAAGTTCGTGGCAAACGGGCAACCGCGCCGCTACTGATTATATTGTGGGTATTAGGCCCCTAACCCTTAAGGATCTTTTCCTTTCGAAATGCGATTAATAGGAAATGATGCGGATCGAAAATTTTAGGATGATTTAGGGTTTTTGTCCCAGAAGGGTTTGTAGACCTGCCACATGGCAGAGGTATCTTTAGAGCCGAATCCTTGGGCCCGGGCCATTTCGTTGATCGTCTGAATTAATTGTCCCAAGATGGCAGGAGCGCCGTTTTCACTGGCCATGCGTACAGCAAGACCAACGTCTTTGCAGAGCAGGTCAATTGAAAAAGTTGGACGATGATGATTTTCGTTAACTATATTCCGACCCAATTCTATGAATAGATTGCTCACAGTCCCCGCCCTGCTATCAATAATGGTTTCGTAGAGCAAATTGGGCGAAATCCCAACGTGGCTTGCGATAGCCATCATTTCCGCTGTCATGGCATTGATAGCTGAAAACATAAGTTGGTTGAGAAGTTTGATTTTGTTTCCCATTCCTGATTCGCCCACGGGAATAATCCTACCTGAAAAGGTCTCAAGAACCGGGCGGCAGCGTTCCAGGGTTTCCTGTTCGCCTCCGGTCGGCAGAGCCCAGTGACCAACTGCGGACGGACGGCCCAATACCGGTGCATCCAGATAGCCTATCTTCCTTTTCGCGGCCAGAGCTGCCATCGCTACTGTAGTTCCAGGGTCAATTGTACTGTGATCGACAATGACTGCACCTGGAGATGCAAACTGTAACAGGCCTTCCTCTCCGCTTACGCAATCAATTACCTGTATTGGACCGGGTAAAAACATCAGGATGATAGAGCACGTTCTTGCCAGATCGGCCGGACTCGACATGGGAGACGCGCCCATTGTTACCGCTTTGTCAATTGTCGATTTCGTAATATCATATACATACAAGGGGTACCCAGCTTCGAGGATTTTGCTACCTGCCTCGCTTCCCATCACCCCAAATCCAATTAACCCAACCGGTTCCATAGTTACCTCCGATCAGAGCGACTGTCTCTGTCTTACTTTTAATCCCTATCAAATTGGATGGAAAAGAGAGTCTCGTTTCGAGAATAAATGGTTCTCTCTATCCGAAACTCTAATTCTTTTTGAGATTAATATTAACACCAACACCACCGGTAAAGCAGTCGGGCGTACAAAGGATTCTGGGATTGGCACCCACGTACCTTTTTGCTTTTTCCATAGCGTCCTTGAAGGTTGATGTTGGAATAAAACCCATACCACGAGCATAGGCAGGTGCCTTGGCTCCGGCTATAAATACGGCGCTGGTATAGGGCGCCAATACGCCGCCACCGCTGATCATGGACATCGCATGAAATGGATGATACGTGTTGAAGTTGGAGTATTTGAAGCAATATTCTGTATCTTCGGCGATACGAATCATATCGTCTGAAGCCAGGAACTCCGGAATACTGCAGTATTTCTGAAGCGATTCATAGGTTTCTTTGTAAGACGGGAACCAGTTGTCATTAAACCAACCGTCGCAAATGCTTGCGGCAATGACCACCCCACCTTCGCGAAAGGCGTTCCAGCAACGTGACAGTTGTCCTCCAATTGCCAGGCTCATCAGACAAGGATTAGTTCCCATTCCCGGACCATAATGAAAATTTCTAGGTACACCGATGATGAGGACATCCGCCGGTTCAGCCATATCAACGGAGACATTGGTCCGTTGATCGGCCAAGGGCCAGGTGGCTTCTTCAATCAATCCGAGACGTCCGGCCTTGACATCCAAAACCTGGGCCTTTCGTCCGAGAACAGCGTCCACGCCAAACACTTTTTTTCCAATGCCTTCTTCCATTGCCAGCCCAATTGAATGGAACTGACGGCGCATATGGGACTTCGTCGAAGCGCCGAGCCAGTCCCGGCGGTGCATGGTTTCGGGACAGTGATGGGACGCGATTGAACGCCAACCGGAATGGCCCGTGACCAGCATCTTATAGCCACCACTATACCCGCCATAGGGATTGCCGGCGCAATGACCGATAACAATTGGAAGATCGGCGTCGGCCAGAAGCTGGTTGCACTGGATAACATTGCCCATCTCATCCACACCATAGTTACGCAGGCCTGGATCTTCAGCGTCATGATTAACGATTCGGCCGGGATAAAAAAGATCGACGATTTCCTTACCAAGATACCAATACCATTCCTCCAAGGTATTCTGACGATGGAGTCCCATAGCGCAGAGCAGGGTAATATTTTCTATCTTGGCACCACCTTTCAGCAACTCTTCCACGATGATGGGAATAGCGATGCGGCGATGCGCTTTGGCGTGGGCGCCACCTTTGACCCGGTCCGGAAAACCGATCACGATTTTTTTGTCCGGTCCACTCAATTCTTTAAGCGGTGGAAATCCGAGTGGTTTCTTCAGCGCTTGACGGACGGCTTCGGTCGGATCGACTTCAGGCGGATCGTTATCCAAACGACCGAGGTTGAAAACAGTTGCCGAATCGGGCAGTTCAATACCCATTTTGCCGTCACCATAATCTAACTGGACTTCTCTCATAACTCATTTATCCTTTCAATGTCATACATGGGCTACCATATCCAAATTTTGGTCAAGCGCCGGATTGATTACTTTTTCGATACTATTTCAATATGTTCCTTGACAGCGTCTTCGATGCTGTATGAGGGATGCCAACCAATTTCCCGACGCGCGACACTGTCGTCATACGCCGCTGGATATGGAGACTGCCGGCCTCCGTCTTCGACCAATGTAATTTTCGCATCGGGCTTAAATGTCTTAGCAACCTTTACGACATCCCGTATCGAATAAGCACCGCCGGCAACATTGTATATTCGTTGTGTGGGGGTTTTGGCATCATATAGCGTCATAATCGCTTTAACTGCGTCTTTAACGTACAACCAGTCCCCGGTCTCATCGGGGTTGGAAACAACCAGGGACTCGCCACGGGCAACGGCATCTAAAATAGCCGACGACCACAGGGCCGTAATGCCTCTGGTCCGCCCCGGTCCGAAAACCCAAGTGAATCTCAACGCTCGAGCATCGAGTCCATGCTTGCGATAAAACCATTTCAGAAGATGCTCTGAGGCCAGTTTGGTTTGACCGTAAATCGTTTCCGGATTCTTGACCGCATCATCGCCTACCGGTTCGCTTACATCGCGCCCGAAAACCGAAATGGAACTGAGCATGATGAACCGATTCACCTTCATGGCCACGGAAGCATCAAGCAAGTGGAGTGTTGATTCCATATTGACCTGAAAACCCAGACGCGGATTTTCTTCGCACGGTCCAGCCAGAATCGATCCAAGGTGAAACACGTCCGTAATTTTCTCGGTCGCCATAACACGGTACAAATCCGGTCCTGAACTCAGATCCCCTTGAATATAAGTAATTTTGTCAAGAATCGGGGCCAAAGATAACGGGTCCCTGGATAGATCGAATGCTGTTACTTCAAATCCTCTGCGCAGCAACTCAGGAATTAAGTATGACCCTATAAATCCTGCACCACCGGTCACTAATGCTCTCACGACTCACCTCCAAAAAATCCCTCTTGCATTCAATAAACAAACTACTCTCATCATCAACAAACACAAAATTAGCCTGAAAGATTGGTTATTGCCGCTGTTTTAGAAATTCCTCCCGTACTACCTTATCAATTTCGGCTCGAATCTTAATAAATTCCGGAGCTGTTTTGACCGATGCCTTGCGAGGATAGGGAATATTTATTGGGATGACTTCGCGTATGCGTCCCGGCTTGGATGCCATAACCACCACGCGAGTGGATAAGAAAGTGGCTTCTTCGACACCGTGAGTGATAAAGACAACAGTCTTCTTTTCTTCTTCAAGAATATCCAGTAATGATTCCTGCATGAACTGTCGTGTCTGGGCATCTAACGCCCCAAAGGGTTCGTCCATGAGCAAAACCTGCGGATTGACCGCATAAGCCCTGGCGATGGCCACACGTTGCTTCATACCTCCGGATAGTTCCTTGGGGTAAGATTTTTTGAAATCTTGAAGCCCTACCAACTCTATAAAATGATCTACGATTTCACCAATTCGATCATGCGCTGTCTTGTTGGCAGACAGCTTCAACCCAAACGCGACATTTTCTACCACAGTTAACCAAGGGAAAATGGCGTACTGCTGAAAAACAACACCACGTTCCGGCCCAGGGCCATTGATAGGTTTGCCATCCAGGCAGGCCTGTCCCGTATTTGATTTGAGGAATCCGGCCAGAACGTTGAGCAAAGTGGTTTTACCGCATCCTGATGGACCGACGATGGAGATAAATTCTCCAGGTTCTATCTTAAGGTTCACGTCCTTCAAGGCTTCAAACGTCCCTGAGGCCGATTGGTAGGTGACGCCTACCCCCTCTATTTTTATCCCTTGTTCCATGATTGTCTCAACCCGATACGTTCTCTTTTCCGTTCAATTATTATTCGGTTGTGTTACCCATGCCACCTTAGACCTCTCGAGGCCCCCTACCCGACCGGCTTTATGTGCGCTTCTCCTGCCACGCCGTGGCTCGCCGTTCGATAGCTCGGACGATGCTGTCCATCACCAGCGAAATTACGCCTATGAGCAGCACACCGAGGACCAGTGGCGCCATCTGGAAAAAATTTTGTGCCTCCACCATCATTGCACCTATGCCTTTCTGGGCGGCAATCAGTTCAGCTGCGACCAGCGTAGCCCAGCAGACGCCCAATGAAACCCGGCAGGCGGTGATGATATGGGGGTAGAGTTGGGGGAGTATGATCTTGCGGAACATCTCCCAGTTGTTGGCCCCAAGCGTTTGAGCGGCCCTGCCGTAAATAGGCTCTATGCCGATCAAAGCCTGATAGATGACCACCAGGGCTGGAAAAAATGAAGCATATGTCAGGACAATTATTTTTGACGTTTCGCCGATGCCAAAAAAAATGATCATTAAAGGAATAAGAGCAATAGGCGGCAATGCGCGAAAGAAACTCACCAGAGGATCGACGATCAACCGAACAACCCTAAACCATCCGATCAAAAACCCGAGGATGACAGCGCCGACGATTCCCAGCGAAAAACCGATAAGAACCCTCACAAAGCTAGCGTACATATGGCCCAGCAACGTTCCGTCCTTCAGGAACTGGACAAAGGCCTTACACACGGCGGCAAAAGAGGGAAATAGCTTGGGATTGACCAAGTGAGTCGCACGCCCCACTTCCCAAACCACAAGCACCAGGACGAACGAAGCAATAAAATAACCTACTTTTTCTATTTGCTGCCGTTTTTTAACAGCCTTGAATGTTTGGATGACGGCATCCCGACTCGAATGGTCCGTCATGAGACCGCCCTCTTTCTGCGATTTCATTTAGGGCTCCCTTCTGAATCTGCGAGGGAGGTGAAGCCCTCACCTCCCCCGTTCCGGAACTATTATTTAGCAACTGACAAGTATAAGTTTGGATCAAAAAAGTTTTCAGGCGGCACTACCTTCGGGATCGATCCTATTTCAACAAATACTTTCTGAACCTGCCCGATCCATTTGGCCACGGAACCGTCCTTGTAAAGTTTGACCCACTCTTTTGAGGTGAAAACTTTTTCTGCCTCCCAACCGGCTTGAATATCTGCGAAGGGAATTTCCGAGTAGGCCTTTGTGTGGATGAGTTTGAGAGCCTCGTCCGAATGGTTGATCAAGTAATCATTGGCCGGAATCCAAGCCTTAATAATCTTCTTGAGCATATCCTTGTTGGTGTCATAGTTCTTGTTGGTGGCAACCCATCCACCCATGATAGCCGAATCCGGATAGAAGTCTGAAGCAGAACTGAGCAGGATAGCACCTGGAACCTTGTCCCGAATTAGGACATGGAACGGAGACCAAGTGGCTACAAAAGGAACCGCACCGGTGATAAAGGCCGAGACCGCACCAGCCATGTCCATGCTGACGATCTCAACATCCTTGCTTGAGTCGATCCCGTTGTTTTTCAAAGCGGTGTGCAGAAAGACATGTGCAGTTGTACCTTTTACCGTGGCAATTTTTTTGCCTTTAACATCTTGAATCGTTTTTGCACCAGTTTCAGGCCGTGCGAAAAGCATCGCTGTATCGTATTCAATGTTATTTACCAGAAAAACTTTACCCACACCCTGGGCGGGAAAATTGGAAATCACCGCCCCCATGATGGCCACGTCCACACTGCCGCCGCTTAAGGCCTGCATTAGCGGGATGCCGGAGGTAAATTTAATGGGTTCCATTTCAAGTCCCTGGTCTTTGAAATATCCCTTTTCCATGGCAATCCAGAATTGACCATCCACAGCTAAGGTGTGCAGGTAGCCCACTTTGACTTTTTCTGCTGCTGCCGGGCCTGATAAGCCCAGGACCATCGCCAAAACCATTACTAATACAACTAACTTGGCAACTTTCATTTCTCGTCTCCTTTTTTAACCGTCAAACGATTAATGTTTCCCTCAGTTCCAGGTCCTTTCGAAAACCTCGCCTGAGGCGCCATTCCCTGTTCTAATGCACGGCATGAGTTCCTGACTACCAAATCAGTCTTGAGACAAATCTGTCGAGGCTGCGGGGAGGGATTTTCAATCATATCCAGGAGGCAGCTGAGCGCCATTTCGCCGATTTCGATACCGTTGACCCTGATGGTCGTCAATGGAGGGTCGGCGTAGGCTGAAAAATCAATATCGTCAAAGCCGGCAATGGAAACGTCGGCCGGCACTTTCAATCCCTTTTCCTTAGCTGCCGCCATGGCACCGAATGCCATAACGTCGCTAGCGGCAAAAACGGCAGTCGGCCGATTTGCCAAAGACATAAGACGATTCATGGCTTCCATCCCATCGGCCAAGGTTGGTTCCTTTTCCACCACCAGCAAATCGTCCCAAGGCAGCCCATGGTCGGATAGGCAATCCCGATAACCCTCAAATCGCTTATGAACCCGATCCACTTTGGAATAGGGGCCAAGAATAAGACCGATACGTTGATGTTTGAGGCCAATCAGATACTCAGTCATCGTATAAGCCGCACTATAATTATCAATGCCGACGTAACTGAGCTGCGGGTCGTCAGGTTTTTCCCACATGATCACCGTTGGGATTCCGCTCCGATTAATCTCTTCAAGTAGTTCCTCTTTACGAACGCAGTAACCGGTGAGCAATAGACCAGCCGGATGGCGTTCATTTAGGGTTCGCAACACTGACATTTCGATTTCGGGATTGTACTTCGAATTGCCAATGGTGACTGTGTAACCATGCTCCTGGGCTTTCTCCAGAATGGCAAACACTGTTCTTACGAAGATAGAGCCTATCGTAGAGGGGATGATCAATCCGATGTTTGCCGAACGCTGTCGGGAAAGATCGGCGGCTAAGGCGTGATAGACGTACTTTTTTTCTTTGATGATCTTCAACACACGCTTGCGTGTTGAATCTCGCACCATTTCAGGTGAACGAATCGCTCTGGAGACGGTGGCTGGAGAAACACCCGCTAGTTTAGCCACTTCTTCAATGGTTATTTGGCCCATACGCGTATTATCCATTAAAATGATGACGCTTACATTTATAATCAGATCAATTCTCCCGGGTCAAGAAAAATTCGGACCTTGCTCCAACCACCAAGAAGGATAGATAAATAATTTAACGTTTCACAAGTTTTTTATTTTATTTTTCAATTAGTTGAACTGTTTTTTCCTTTAGTTTAAAAATTATTATCCATTTTGCCTAAGACAATCCTTGCGGTTTTTGATGACAAAAGGACACATGGATTTCAGGTATATGTTCCTGACGATTTTATGAATTAACGAAGAATAAATGATGGCGATTACATTTGATGTATTCCCTGTCTTTTTCAGACTCAGAACCTCAGTTACGGTGACGGAGATTAAATGATAATGATAGGGTCTTTTATGGGAACATCAGCATAACAGTGGCAAGGTGTGAAGGAGATCACAGGGATCACCCACTCTCAGGCCAGTGGCTTTCCAACCCTTTGAATCAGATACCGAGACTTTTGCTGACTGAGGGAGAATGTCCCAAAAACAAAAGGGCCCCAAAATTGAGCCTCTTAATACTGTCAAAAATAATGTAGTTTGAAGCGCTGGCGAGTCCGGGATAAGGCGGGCATTACCCCAAGATTACCCCGAAACTGAAATCTCTAGTTAATTTTGCTTATTATTCAATTGGTTACGGATTTCGCACAGGGTTCGATTCCCATGTACTTCCGCCTTTTTTTGTAGATATCATTACATTTTTTAATCCAAATTTTACCGCTAAATTACCCCGCAAGCCAATAGCCGAATGACCTTCCGCTCCATTAGATCCCGCTTCTTGTGGAAGTTAGATTTTGACCAAAAACATGCGATAAATATGCGATTGTGCAGCCGGAACCGTTCCAAAACTCGTTTAAACTCGCATAAACTAACATTAAAATCAGTAACTTACTGAAATCTTTCACCATCAGGCTATTCCCGCCCTCGGCATCAACAACAAATATAGGGTCGTAATCTTAGATTGTTTCAGCCCTTTCTTTTTGTCATTTGTTATTTTCCGTTTGATTTTCGTCCCCTCCCCTGTCACGCCCCTTCCAACTCCCCCCGCCCTTGGCCTGAAAACCAGTAACAGTATCGATCACCGTAATGGAGATGGAACTTTGGCCCAGCTGACGTTGAAATAGGCCGGACTTATATTTGAACGAGTCGAGAGGAGGGAGGCAGCCACGCAGAAGGTTGACCCATAATGGATCTTAATACTCAAGATAGACGTTTGTGCCTGAGGCCGCGACTGTGATATTGGAATGAACGGACAATTTTCATATTCCGAGATTGATTTTGTCGGATACGCTCTCACTCTTGCACCGAGGAATTCTCATGCAGCATCGCATCGCACTTTTCGCATTCTTATCGTACCTTATATTCTCTTCTTTCGGATATCCGCAGGATGTGCCTGCCCCGGCAATCAATCCACTGGGCGACATTTCTGCGTACACCACCTCGGAACTATCCAAAAATACCGTGCTTGAGGTGCACATCCCAGAAGGCGAAGACATGCGGACAAAGGAACTCAAGGGAGACATCTGGTACATGAACCAGGATGCCGGCGGCGACCAGGAGGAAATTCGCCGGCAGCTAAAGGTTTATGGCGAATCCATCGGTGCCGAGTTTTTACGCTGGGACGCTGAAACAGCACTGCTAAGAAAGGATATGGGCAACGGCGAGGTCTGGTGGTGCAATGCGGTGCTGGAAGACGGCATGCGCCTCACCGTGGTCAAGACTCTCCGCATCGACCCCGGCAAGCCCGTGACCTTTTCCCTGGGCGAAGGCGGCCGCAACGAGGTTAGGTTCTTCGCGGACAATCCCGGCGGCAAATATCGCAGCCTGTCCGTGACCGTACCCCAGGGGGAGGTATCCCTAAGCGCGGAGCAGATCATGCAGACCGGGGCCTACAAGCGGACCATCAACGGCAAATGGTTCATGGACGGCGGCCGGGCCACCCGATTTTCCATTGACGCCATTCCCCAGGAGGCGGGCACCTGCTACTACACGCTCTACACCAATCCCGGCACGCCCGCCACGGACATTGGTGTGGAACTGATCGAACATCCCTTCCCCATCCCCAAGGTGGAAATGGGAGAAAAGCTCGGGGCGCTGCGCATCAAGAACGTTCCCTACGGCCTGGCCAGGATCAAAACGGACAACCGGTTCGGCGTGATCTACATCGAGCACCCGGAATTCCCGGCCGGTGCAGGATTCGAGACCGGGGACGTCACCCCCGAGGGCGACTCCTACTTCATGCTGCCCGCCGGACTGTGGCAGGTGGAGGTCATGCCCGTCAGCCAGGACAAGGCGACCGCGGTCAGGGCTCAATTCGTGCCCGTGCACGCCGGCTGGGAAACCGTGTTGGACTGGCCCTTGGCCATGACGACCGTGTTCGGCGACGAAAGCGGCTCGGGCATCAAGATCAACGCCATCACCCCCAAGGACGGCGAGGCCGAAGTGATCTTCTCGCTCCAGGGCTCGGAGACCAAATCCATTGTTCCCACACCCGATTCCCTGGAGATCAAGGAGGGCGGCAACCGGGGAACGGTAATCTCGGTCCGGCGAACAACCATCCCGCTGGACATCGTCCTGCTGGTGGACTCCTCCGGGTCCATGAAGGGGCAGATGCAGAACGCGTTGGCCGCCACCATAAAATTCATCGAGGCCCTTCCCGACACCGCCAGGGTCCGGGTAGTGGACTTCGACACCCAGCCAAAGAAAATTCCCGGCACCACCAAGGCCGAAGCCCTCAAGGGACTGGCCGGGATCAAGGCCAACGGCGCAACCTGTCTCAACGACTCCGTACTTCTCGGACTGGGCATGCTGACAGAGGCCAAGCGGCCCACCCTGCTCCTGTTCACGGACGGCTTCGACGCCAACTACGACGACTCCGGCCCAGGCAGCCAGGCGACCAAGGAGGACGTCCTCAAGGCAGTGGGCGGCGCGAAGATTCCGGTCTTCACCATCGGCTTCGGACCCGACCACGACGTCAACACCCTGGACCGCATCGCCTCACTTTCGGGGGGGCGTTACTACGCGGCCAGCGATCCCACCGCCCTGGAGAAGGCATTCGCGGTCATCCAGTCGAACCTGAGCAACACCTTCACCGCCCGGTATGCCCGCCCGGCAAAGGGGCGGCCCTCGGACGTACCCGTGGTCACCTGCATGGTGGATATCAGCGGGTCCATGAACACCACGCCCGACATGGACGGCTGCGGCTACCGCATCGACAAGGTCAAGACCATCCTGCACGATTTCTTCACGGCCCTGCCGGACAACGTGCTGGCCCAGGCCGTCAGCTTCCGCGACGAAAATGCCATCGAGCAGGTGACGACCGCCAACATGGGCGAAGTGCTGGCCGCGCTCACCGACCTCGACCCGGACGGCGGCACGGACATCTCGGGCGCCGTCGATGCCGCGATCCAGATTCAGGCCGCCATCCCCTCAAACAAACGCTACATGCTGTTCATCACCGACGCGGCCCTGGAGGTGGACGGCGAGGACAAGCTCCGGTTCGACACCACCCTCGCCAAGCTCAAGGACGAAGGCATCTATTGCCTTTGGGTGGGCATCGGGGCCCTGAATCCCGCTCCATTCAAACACGCGGCCGAGCTTTCGGGAGGCAACTCCATCCTGACCGAAGATCCGGCCGAACTGGCCAAGGCCTTCCAGACGATGATCCAGGACATCAAAAAGCCGTCAATTGCGCAAAAAGACGTGAAGTCCCTGGTGGAGGTGACCCTCAAGCACCGCGAGAAGTCGGGCCGCAACCTGAGCTTTGCCAGCGCCGCCCAAGCGGTCATGCCCGTGCGCCCGACCGACAATTCCGTGGCCATCCCGGCGGCCATCTCCCACTCCCTGACCGAGCTTAGGGAGCGGTACGACCCCATGGTGGCCGCCATGGTCACAGGCGACTCGGTCCCCATCCGCGACGCCAAGATCGGCAAACGCATTCCCATGGGTGTCACCGGAGGCAACAAGGCCGCGTCCTTCACCGTGGGCGAGGCGTTCTTCATGCACCGGCTGCGCGGTCTGAACCCGCCCACCGGCTTCCGTTACCTGGTCCTGACCATGGAGATGAAGAATATCCTGTCCGAGCAAAGGGTGCTCGTCTATCCCGACGGAAGCAACCATCCCGCCTCCTGGGTGGGCAATGACGCCGCCACCACGGGAAAGGAAGTGCTGATGGTCCCCACCTATGTTATCCCGGACCTCAAGCGGCACCTCTTCCTGCGCTGGAACAACCAAACCATGACACCCTTGTCCCCGGCCACTTGGCTGACCGAGGCCCCGCTGATCATGCCGGGCGAGGACGCCGTGGCCATCCCGCCCGGCAAACCCGTGGCCGGAGCCCTGGTCTTCCTGGTCCCGGAGGGGATCATGAAGCAGATGTCCCTGCACTATTATGACACCAACTACGGGCACGCGGACATCCCCCTGGTCGGTACCATGGCCGCCGGGATCGACCGCGCCAGCACCCTGCCCGCCAAGCCACCGGCTAAGCTCTCCGACGCCTTCTCCCTCGCCATCCGCGAGGTGAAGGATGTCAGGAAGATCGGCACGCATGAAGCTGGCGACGGCGCCGTCTTCCGCATCGTGGAGGCGGACTTCGTGTCCAATGTCCAGGCCCTGCTCGACCTCAACCCGACCGAGCGGTTCTCGCTCCGCCTGAACACGAAGGAAGGCGCCCTGGGAGTGCGGCTGCACAACGTTACCGGGCTGCTACCACTGGGATTCCTGGCCCCGACCATGCTCTCACCCGGGTCCAACAACCGCATCCGGCTCGCCTTCAGGGTGCCGAAACAGGCGGCAAAGGAGGCCGGGATCGGCGAGTTGGTAGTGGATGTCAGGGGCTGCGGGGTAGTCATTCCCCTGGATGAGAGGGCGGCCAAGGCCCCAGCGGTGATCGAACCGGGCGACTCCATGCGGGGTAACGGCATCAACCTCGTGGTCAACGCGTTGGAGCGCTACGGCGACGACGAGGAAATGTACGTCGCCGACATCACGATCTTCGACGCCAAGGACGGCCAATCCACGGCCATGTCCGACGCGTTCATCCTGAAAAAGAAAGGGTACAAGGAACCCGATGGGACGCAGGTCGAAGCGGCCATGCCGGATTTCGGGAAGACCAAGGGGCTGGCCGGGTTCGCCACGGGCAACGCCCTGATCCCCGTGGGGACCATGCCGCCCGATTCGACCACCGACGACCTGGTCTTTGGCATCACGGACGCCACCGTGGTCCCTGACGGTACCAGCCTGCGCGGCCTCATCGTGTTCAAGCTGCCCTATGGCGACACCGACCCCGACGACTGGCAACTGTCCTCGAGTCTCTTCCCCTCTCTGGCGCATCCCCTGGATACCAACAAATACAAGCACGAGCGGCTGTTAATCCGCCGGGTGGACGTGGAATACGACTACAATTCCAGCTACCTGGCCGAACTGAACGCGGCCGTGGCCAAAATCAGGCGGCAGCGCGAGGCCCGGGACTTCAAGCGGCCCGGCCATTACCGGCCTAAAGTTCTGGACGGCAACGGCAAGACGCCGCCCGCCCGCAGCGTGCCCGTACCCGAGGCAACCGGCCCCGGTCTCAAGGACTTTGCGGCCATCAAGGACCTCGCCACGCTCAAAAAGCGGCTGGCGACGGTCCGTTACCTACCCACCGTCGGCATGGGCTGGCAACACCTGTTCGCGCCCCAGGCCGTGCTCACCCAGAACTGGTGCAGCGAAGGCGACCTGGCCCGCATGGCCGAGATCGTGCTGGCCCGCCAAGGCATCACCACCCGGCGCGTGACCGTGGCGGTCACGGACAAGGGACTGGCACGGCTGTCCACCATGGCCGGGCTGTCCGAGGCCACCATGAGTTCGCTCCCCGCCCTGCTCTACCACGACGGCAAGGGCAACCGGCACGTGCTCGTAGCCCCGTTCCTCGAACCCATGACCAAACTGGGCGGGATAGTCGAAAAGGTCCTCTCCAACGATGTCTCCCCGGCAGAGATGACCGCCACCGTGACCGTCAACCTCCTCGTCAAGGCAAAAAAAGGCGGGCAGAGCAAGTCAAGCCGCGAACTTTCCGACGCCTTGTCCGGCGACACCGATACCTCGGGCGTGGAACCCTTCTTCCTGCTGACCGCAAACCCGACCCTGCCCGAGTTATCGCGCGGAGCCGTGGACATCGGCTACACCGTTGTCGGCCAGAAAGCCGGACCCGTGGTCAAAGCGATATTCGACGGCAACGACAAACGGACCATCGGCAGCGAGACCCTGGACACCGGCGAATACGAGATCGTGGGCGAACGCATCCAGATCGACTTGGGCTTCGGCGAGCTGACCTTCGAGCGATGGTTGCAGGAAGGGGAATCCATCGTGGACCGGTTCCACACCCTAGGCCTGAACCTGCCGGACATGCGCCTGGACGCGGTCAGGCGGCTGGACAAGGCCATGCAGACCGTCCACAGGGGCGAAGATGCGCCGGACAACCTCTCGGCCTTGAAGTGGTATGCGCGCAACGCGCTGTACAAATTCGTCTGCGCCCAGAGCGAATACGAATCAGACCTGGCCAGGACCATGAACCTGGTGGTCGGACGGACGACCAAACCGCGCTGCATCGTGGTCACGGTCAGCCGAGCCGCCAAGGACGGCCCGGTAAGCACCGCCATCGACCTGCGGCAGACGGCGAACCAGATCCACCCGTCCTCCGGGGCCACGGACCAAGCGCGGCACGGGTTCAACATCGCAAGCGGCATCTTCGCCTCCAAGCTGGAGGCGGGCATCCTGCCCGGCTCCATGGGCTTCTTCGAGATGCTGTCTTACTTTGCCGCGGACACGGAATTCCTGTGGCTGACCGCAGACGCCCGCTATCGCATGGCAGACCGGCTCAAGGCGGCCATGCCGGAGCACGTCCTGGAACTGCTCACGGACAACCCGGCAACGGTGCTCTTTCCGTCGCATCCCGCCGTGATCAACGGGGTTCAGCGCTGGGCTTGGCTGGAGGTCAACCCGAACACCTACGAAACCATCGCTGTCCTGGACACCGGCGAGCGTGGAGCCATGGTCGAGCGGGTCTTCAGCGACCTGTGGAAGGACGGCCTGGACTACGTCACGGGCGGCCTGGTGGGCGTCAGCTCGTCCATCTGGTCGGTAAGCGCATTCTCCCTGATCCTGGACGACTACAAGCAGATCATGACCGAGGCCAAGAAGTTCACCCTGGGACTGGCCGATCGGTTCTCCGGCTCGGTCAAGGTGGGCGACTTCGAGGTCAAGCGCGGCGTGGGCGGTTCCGACCTGGAGGGCAGCTACACCGGGCTCAAGCGTCATCGACAGGGGCCGCGCGATCAAGGGCATGTACGACAAGCTCAAGGAACCTGATATCGACCTCGGCGGCTTCGAGGGCGGCTTCAAAGACGGCGTGAACTTCTACTTCTCCCAGGGCATGTACGACAAGCTCAAGGAACCTGATATCGACCTCGGCGGCTTCGAGGGCGGCTTCAAAGACGGCGTGAACTTCTACTTCTCCCAGGCCGGAGGCTAATTCGTGAAATAAATGAGAATTGATCTGATTGACAAATCCAATAGGACCGAATGCCTCATGCAGGATTCTCCATGGCGCGCACCGTCAACCTGCCTTTAGCCGGGGAAATCACCCTCATGCCGGAGAACAAGATCGATCTTACCGGTGCGCTGATTCCCTTCAAAAAAAACGCTGCCAGCCGGTACTGGAAGGCATATAGGCCCTGGGAATCAAAATGGGAATAGAATCCACCGCGCGTTGGTAACGACCCGAGGCGCTGCAATATCTTCCCCCGCTCGAACCCGTCCGACCATCGACCGGCCTGCAATTGGCCTGGCACACAATATGTAGTCATTATCACACGCATCGGTCATTCCCGGGTGTAATAGGGACGTTTATGTTTTCATGCTTTTCTTTTTTCACATCAAATTCCATAATCTCCATTATTTTTAAAAAAAATAAATAATTAGCTTGATTTGTTTTTAATTAGGATTACTATACGTCCAATCAATTAAGTCCCATGTGGTTTGTGGGATAGTTTCTTTCTGTAGGAAAATTCCATTTGTAAAAGTGGCACCCTCCAGTCTGCGACGTTGAAAATTTTAAGAAAGGAGGATGTTATCATGACTAATGGAATAGTTAAGTGGTTTAATGACTCAAAGGGTTTTGGTTTCATTGAGCAGGAAGACGGAGCAGATGTATTTGTTCATCATTCTGCAATCAATGCTACCGGTTTTAAATCCCTCAATGACGGCGACCGAGTATCATTTGATATCGAGCAAGGTCCAAAAGGCCCTTCAGCTACGAATGTCACTGTAATTTAAGTTAATGTTTTAAATGAAAAGGGCATCCTTTCAAAATTGAGAGGATGCCTTTTTTGTACAATTGAGTCCCCGACCATTCGCCAAAACAAACTTTAGACCTTGAAAAATCCCCACCAGCCTTTTCGAACCAACCCCATACACATATCGCCTCGCAGGAACAATAGGCCGGTTATCAACCGAATGACTTTGGATACGGTACATGGTTGACAAGGTAATACCGGCATACTACATCTCGATTGTCTCTACGGGGACCGGATGAAATCCCCACGTTTATATTTCATCCTACCAGCGCTGGGTATTACAACAAACTGATGCAGCGGGAGGCAAAATGGCAAAGATTCGAAAGTGCAAGCTGTCCTGGGGGGCTTCAGATTCCGACCATGTGATCGGATATAAGCTTTATTGGTCAAAGACTATGGATGTAAGCTACGATTCCAAATACATCAAGGTCGGAAACGTTACGGAGATCGAACTTCCCGATGATGTTACCCTGTCAGAGGGTCCGGTTATGTTCGCCGTAACGGCGGTGGATAAAGATGGCAATGAATCGGACATGACCATCATTGGTGAACCCTACCAATTGCATGTACCGAAAGCTCCGGCGGGCCTGTCTCTCAAACCGTTGGACGAGTATAAACTGGTTGGCGCAACGAAACCGGAAGCCAATGAATTACGGAACGTGACCACTATCGGTCCGGAACCCACCGACAATGAGGACGCCTTAGCCCAGGCGATTGAAACAAATGGATACAGCCCGCCGGCAAAAATGAAGTATTACGATGATGTCGGGTATCGCAAGATTCCTTAAGGGTTGCCCTGTTCGTCGTTTTCAATGTTCCAATCACAATCTGCGGCACTTTTTCGCTGTTAAGCACTGCGCAAGCGGGGAGGCAGGATAAAGACCTTTCTCAAACCCGCTTTGAGCGAAATTGCCGATTCCGGACAGAATCGGGCGCAAACCCCGCAACCAAGGCAGGCGTTTTCATCTCTATTCGCCACCCCGTCCTCGTTCAGGACGATGGCATCGGTAGGGCACCAATCCAGACAGGTGCCACACCCCGTGCATGCGTCGATATCAATCACGGAGAGATGATAGGTGGAATTGATCATCGGCAGCGTTCCGTCCCGCCAGATTCTCAGGGTATCGCAACAATCCTTGCAGCAATTGCAGATGCTGGTCTCCGGGTTGGATTCCCGAGACCCCGGGTGAAAGGCCTTGTGGATCAACCCGGCCTGCTCCGCTTCTTTCAGAATTTTCAAGGCTTCCTCGCGGGTAACTTTTTTGGCAAATCCTTGGGCGCTGGTATGGCGCGCCGATTTGCCAAAGGAAAAGCAGTTCAACACCGGCGCATTCGTTTTGCATGTGTCTCCCAGCAACTTCCTCCGCTGACGGCAGAAGCAGTGCCCGACAGCGATATCATCAAACTTGTTAATGATCGCTTCGACCGTCTGGCTCGGGAGAACGAACTCCTCTGAAGAATTCAACGGTTTTTCAACCGGAATGACCCGGATCGCCTTTCCATCGGCAGTTTTTCCGGCCGGCACGGTCCGATCCACGGCTGGAGCCGCTGCAAAGAGGGGCGCAAGCATATCGTAATGGCCCTGGGTCTGATCCCGAAGCTCTGCAAGCAGTTGTTCGAACAGCCGGGCGAGTTCCTTTTCCGCTTCGCTGCCGGTCAGTTCACCCATGAATTTATACTCCATCAGACCGACCATCATCAGTGGCAGGAGCCGATAGACCATTATCCCATTGGAGCTGTGTTGGTTGAAAATAAGCCCCTTTTTTGCCAGACTGGCGGTCAGCCGCATGATTTTTTCTTCTGAGAATCCGCTCGAGGCGACCAGTTGGTCCAATGTCTGGGAAGGCTTTTCACGGAAAGCATAGATCA
Source organism: uncultured Desulfosarcina sp. (assembly GCF_963664155.2). Classification (GTDB taxonomy): domain Bacteria; phylum Desulfobacterota; class Desulfobacteria; order Desulfobacterales; family Desulfosarcinaceae; genus Desulfosarcina. The sequence goes on along the minus strand of NZ_CAXXXH010000002.1, from coordinate 534,171 downwards.
GGTCCAGTTCGTCTTCACTGTTACCCACGACACGCTGGATAATGGTGACAGCCGTGTCGGCAACCGGAAATTGAATCAGGCCTTGCTTGCAGATGACTCCAGCCGCCTGTTTGAATTTTTCCAGCAATGAGATTCCCGCCATGGATCCAATCCCTTTCAGTGTTTTTTCGTGAGAATTGCCTCAGATTGATTTCCGGGATCACCCTAACCGATACCGCAAATGAAAGCAAGATAACCTAAGCGCCCCTGTTCGTAAATACGGTTACCTCCCATGATTGCCGAGGCGTCCGAATCGCAAGGCGGGAAAAGCGACAATAGCAGCACTATTGAGGCGCCGAGCAACACGGCGAGTCGGGCTGCATCGGTGATCGAATGATATTGTATTTATAAATATGAGTACTTAGGTGCCACAGGGAATATCGATAGGGCAGGCAGATCCTGAATAGATGGCATTCATTGGGCCTCCAATTCGTGGAGCTCGCCTGAAATGGTTGCCAGGCGAGTGGATTCACATATTGTTGGAATTAAATCATTTATATCTTGACTCGGTCATTTATTGCATGTTTAACTACAGTTATAGTTTATATTACTATAATCACCTTCACCGTACCGGGATATTTCAATGGTTAAACAGAAGGCATTTTACAATCGGCTCTTGCCTGGGCAGGAGGTATTCGGCTCTTTTGAAGCAGCCGATATTCTGAAGGTTAAACGGAGCGTCATCAACAACGACATGAAACAGGGCTACCTGCCGGCCGGTTCCAAAGTGAAATGGGGCAAAACCGTCCGAACTGTCTTTTCCCGTCAGGAAATATCTTGGATGTCACTGTTCTATCAACTCAACTCCATCGGATTGACCAAACGGCATGCCAATGAAATCGTCAAATCCATCTGCAGCGAACCCCACGATTTCATCCTGCTCAAGTCTCCCGCTGACCGTGGAGAGAATGTGGCTGCAATTAATTTTAAAAATTACCTTTCCGTTCAGGCCCTCGATGAAATTAAAAAAACAGGGGCGATAATCATCATCAACTATAAAAAAATTCGTCAGGACCTCGATGAGAATATCAGGAGACACGACCAAATAAGCGCCTCAATCCCGACACCCGGAAAGATTCGGCTGTTTTGATTCCCGGTTTAGCTTAAATCGTCTTGACGGACCCTACCCGGTTGTGAAGTATAACCTTCCGGTTCCATGCGGCAACAGGACGGATGGGTTATTCGGACGACCGATCATCTGCCGAAGCCGGTACAATGCAACTGTATGGAGAATGCATCCGGCCGATCGGCCCCACACGCAAAGGAGGAAAAGATGTCGACAATCAAAAGGTGCATGTTTATTGGATTTGTATTTTCAGTCGCGATAATGATGGTGGCCATTGTCATCGTACCGTCCGGAATGGCCGCGGACTTCAAGAAGGAATATAAACTGCAGGTAAACGTCGGCCCATCATTTTACTGGGGCATCGGTGCAACCAAATTCGCCGATCTGGTCAGGGAAAAAACCAATGGACAGGTCAATGTTAAACCTTATTTCGGCAGTGCCTTGTTAAAGGGTGCTCAGCTTAAATCCGCCCAGATGGTAGCCAAAGGGGTCATCGACTGCGCCTATGAGTCGACCATCAATATTTCGCCGGTCATTCCGGAAGCCAATATTTTCCACCTGCCCTTTTTTATCAACACGTTCGAGAACCTGGATAAGATGAAGGCCGGCCAGTCCGGTCATGCGGTTTTTGTGGCCATGGAAAAAGTGGGCCTCACACCTCTGGCCTGGGCGGAAAACGGGTTCCGGCAGGTTACCAACAGCAAGCGGCCCATCGAAAAACCTGAAGATCTCAAGGGGCTGCGCATCCGGGTCGTCGGAAACCCGCTGTTTATGGACACCTTCCGCCAGCTCGGGGCAGACCCTGTCAACATGAACTGGGGCGACGCCCAGACTGCTTTTCAACAGGGCGTAGTCGACGGCCAGGAAAACCCGGTGGGCGTGCTGATCCCGGTACAGATCCACCAGTACCATAGCTATGCTACCATGTGGAACTACCTGGTGGACCCCTTGGTCATCTACTGGAATCAGAAGCAGTGGAAAGCCTTCCCGGCCGACATCCAAAAGGCAATCCAGGATGCTGCCCAAGCATCCGGTCGATTTGAAATCGCGCTTTGCCGCGCCGGTCTGGACGGCGACAAATCCATCAACGTTCTCAAAAACGAGTTCAATTACACTATGGAGGTTCCTGATCCTGTCAAATTCATGGAATCCAAAGGCATGACCGTCACCTTTCTGAAATCCGAACAGGTAAAGGCCTTTGCCGATGCCACAGCCCCCGTTCTTGAAAAATGGACCAAGGAAATCGGAGTGGATTTAGTGGACAAAGCCAGAGCCGACATGGCCAGATAACCTCAACGGGGCGGTCCCTGTAGCCGCCCCAAGCAAAAACGGAACATTGCGACGCATGGCGGAGGAGCACTTTTGAGATCCACAAAACCGATTCGCGTGGACTATTGGATCGCAGCGGTCTTGCTCATGTCGATGGCCCTGATTGCCTTCGTCAATGTCCTGAGCCGCTACTTCATCAACTTTTCCATCGGCGCGACCGAGGAAATCACAATCAACCTGTTCGTGTGGATGACAGTGGTCGGCACGGGCATCGCCTTCGAACGTGGGGCACAGTTGGGCATGGTGACGTTTTTCAACCTGTTCCCCTTGAAATTGAGAAAAAAGCTGGTGGTTTTCAGCGCCCTGCTGGGTGCCGGGCTCTTCATTCTGGTCTGCGGCTATATGATTCAGGCGATCTACGATGAGTTGACCCTGTTTCACGCCACCAGTGCGGCGCTGGGCATCCCGGTGTGGCTGTACTATGCAGGAGTGCCGTTTTTTTCAATATTTGTGTTCAGGGGCATCTATCGCGGCACGCTGACCCGTCTGGCCTCGCTCGATGGGGAAGCCCGCTGATGGAGATTCTCCTCATCAGTTCGGTTTTCCTGGTCCTGATGGTCCTGGGGGTTCCCATCGGCACCGCCTTGGGCGTGGCAGGCGTGGTGACCGTATATCAGTTCGACCTTGGCATTGAGATGCTCGGCGTAAATTTCGCCTCGGGTATCGCCTCCTTTCCTCTCCTGGCGATCCCTTTTTTCGTGCTGGCCGGTGTCATCCTCGACCGGGCCGGCCTGGCGGCAACCATCGCCCGCTTTTTCGAACTGCTGGTGGGGAAAAGTACCGGCGGACTGGCCATGGTGGCGGTCATGACCTGTATCTTCTGGGGGTCGCTGTCCGGCTCCGGACCGGCGACGACCGCCGCCGTGGGCATGATCCTGCTGGCCCCCATGATCAAGCACGGCTATAAAAAAAGTTTTGCCGGTGCGACCATTGCCAATGCGGCCGACCTGTCGATCATTCTGCCTCCAAGCATCGCTTTTATTATCTACGGGAATATCACCAGCGTATCCGTAAGCGCTTTGTTCGTAGCCGGCATCATCCCCGGATTGCTGACCGGTGCAGGTACGGTCCTTGTGGCATATTGGATTTCCAGAAAGAGGGGCTACCGGGGAATCGCCCGCCGGGGCAATGCCGTCGAACTCTGGGAGGCATTCAGAAAATCCATCTGGGCGCTGCTGGCGCCGGTGGTTATTCTCGGCGGGATCTATTCGGGCATTTTTACGCCCACCGAAGCCGCCGTTGTGGCCGTTTTCTACAGCCTGTTCGTGGCCGTTTTCATCTACCGCTCCATCCATTGGCGAGATATGGTCGATATGCTGGTGGATGCAGCAGTTACCAGTTCGGTAATCATGTTCATCGTGGTCTTCGCCGGGATCTTCACCTGGACCGCCTCGGTCATCGGGGTGATCGATCGGGCCGCTGAACTGATCGTGGGGATTTCACCCAATGCCGTCGTGATGATCATTCTGATCGATTTGCTGCTGCTCGCGCTGGGCATGGTTCTGGATGCCATCAGCATCTCCTATCTGCTGATGCCGATTCTCATTCCGGTACTCAACGCCTTCGGGATCGATCCGGTCTGGTACGGTGTGATTTTTATTTCGGCCCTGGCGGTCGGTCAGGCCACTCCGCCGGTGGGCGTCAATCTGTTTACCGCCGCCAACCTGATCAACAGTGACGTGGACGCCGTGGCCAAGGAAGCCATCCCCTATGTCCTCATGGATGTCGTTGTCCTGATCGTTCTCTCGCTGCTGCCGGTTCTTTCCCTCTACCTGCCGATCAAGGCCGGCCTGTATTCACCGTAAAGGTCTCGGGTATGATAAGTGTCGGCCTTTTCACGGTAATTAAAGTTGTGGTTTCGATCCTGGTGGTTGTCCTGCTCAGCCTGATTGCCGAACGGGCCAATCCGCGGATCGCCGGGATTGTTTCAGGCTATCCATTGGGCGCCGCCATCAGCCTGTATTTCATCGGGTTGGAAAACGGACCCGGATTCGCCGCCCGCAGTGCGCTCTTTACCGCCGCCGGGTTGGCTGCCACGGTAGCCTTTGTGGGGGGATATCTGCTGGGAATTCGGTTTGCGGAAGGCCGCCGCCGGTTGCCATCGCTGGCAGCTTCCATTCTGCCGGGCATCGCCGCTTACGGACTGGTAGCCTGGATGCTGTCATTCATGCCCATCAATTGGGTGAGTGCACTGTTGATCGCCATCACAAGCATGGTCCTGGCGGCCAGAGGCTTCCGCAGAATTCCCAACGTTAAAATCCTTCAAAAAATCCGTCTGCGTTTTCGCGTGACCTTTCTCCGAGCCGCATTCGCCGCTCTGATTATCCTGGCCATCACCTCTGCCGCCCAGGTGGTCGGCCCACGCTGGGCTGGTCTTTTTTCCGCTTTTCCCATCACCATGCTGCCGCTGCTGGCCATTATCCAGTTCACTTATCAACCGGATCATGTCAGGACAATCATCAAAAATGTTCCCCGCGGCCTGGGCTCACTGCTGATTTACACCATTGTCGTTGCCTCATCCTATTCAGGTTTGGGAATCGGCTGGGGAACGCTTTTAGGCTACCTTGCGGCCACCCTTTATCTGATTCTGCTTGAATATCCTCCGACCCGCCGCTGATCCTGGTGGCCGTTCATCCCAAACGCTACTCCCACCATCTGTTGGAGAAAAGCGGTTATTTTGCGCTGCATATCCTCGCCAGGGAGCAGAAGGATCTGTTGGCCTGATTCAAAAGCCCGGACCACAATTCGAAATTTGCTTCCCTATCCTGGCGCGACGGTATAACCGGATGCCCTGTTCTATCTGACTGCATCGGCAGCATGGAGTGCCGTATTCAGACAACCCTGGTTCCGGGCAACCACACCCTGTTTGTCGGCGAGGTAGTCAATGCCGTTTTCAATGGAAAAAAAACACCCCTTTGTACGCTGGATTACGAGGGGTGCTATATAGGGATGAAATAACTATATGTTCATGGTTAAACCATAGATCGCTCTTTTTCACCGAATTTTGCTGGCTATGTCAAACCTGCATGAAGGTTTTCAACACCCGGCTACCATCGAATCTCCACCTTGCCTTTGAGATAGGCCTTGACGGCGGAAATGGGCACTTCGCGCCGATGAAAGATACCGGCTGCCAGGGCCGATTCGGCATCGGTTTTTTCGAACACCTCTGCAAAATGGGCTTCGCAACCGGCGCCGCTGGAGGCAATCACCGGGATGCGGACTGCCTGTTTGACGGCGTTGATCAATTCTACGTCAAAGCCCATGTTGGTACCGTCACGGTCGATGCAGTTAAGCAGAATCTCCCCTGCCCCTAATTGTTCGCAGGCCTGAGCCAGGGTCACCGCGTCCACATCCCGCCCTTCCCTTCCGCCTTTCACGGTGCATTGGAACCAGCAGTACCGCTCTCCTTTTGGTCCGGGGATGGCCGTTTCGATGGTGGCATGCGTCGTCTGATCCGGTGAATCCACGTAAACGCGGCGGGGATCGATGGAAATCACCACGGCCTGGTTGCCGTATACGTATGAGATCTGCTCGATGGCACTCTGGCCGGTCTTCCGGCCGGTTTTCAGGTATGCCTCGACGATATAAACCGCGTCGCTGCCGATGGAAACCTTATCCGCCCCGGAGCGGAAGTACTCGGCGGCCACTTGCAGGGCCGTGTAGGTGCGGCCGTTTTTGTCGGTAAAATCCCGGATACCCCCACCAATGGTCAACGGCACAAACACGTTCCGGGATGTTTCCTTGAGCACCTGGATCATAGGCATATCTTCCAGGGGAAAATCCCGGAACCCGGTGATGTTTAGGAAAGTCACCTCATCGGCCCCTTCCTGAAAATAGCGGCTGGCCAGATCAACCGGTTTGCCCAAGTTGCGCACACTGCCCGCTTCTCTCACATCGTACTGGTCGCCCTTGGTCACCACCAGATCGCCCCGGTCGTTGGCACGCACATCCAGGCAGGCGATGATGCGCTTGGCCAACCGGGTCTGTGACGGGCACTTGTCGGGGATCACCGTCCGGCGGTCCTTGCGGATGAAATTCTCCAGCAGGGTCAACCCGGAAGAACCACTTTTTTCCGGATGAAACTGGGTGCCCTGGATGCTTCCCTTCTGGACCGCACTGACAAACGGGTACCCGTAATCGGTGGTGGTAAGTACCACCTCCGGATCGTCGGCCACCACGTGGTAGGAGTGCACAAAATAGAACTTCTCGTCGCCTTCCAGCCCGTAAAACAGGTCGGTGGGCTGCTTGACGCTGATGCCGTTCCATCCGATGTGAGGAACGGCCAGATCGATCTCGAACCTTTTCACCCGGCCCTTCAGGATGCACAACCCCTTCTCCTCCGGTGCTTCATCACTGCCCTCAAAAAGGGCCTGCATTCCCAGGCAGATCCCGAAAAACGGCCGCCCGGAGCTTAGATAAGCCAACAGCGGTTCTACGAACTGCTTTTGCCGCAGGATACTCATCATGCTTCCGAAGCTGCCTACTCCGGGAAAGAGCAACTTTTCGGCGTCAAGGATATCCCGTCCGGTTGCGGCAATCGAGACTCGTTCGCCGATCTTTTCGATGGCGTTAATCACACTGCGCACGTTTCCCGCACCATAATCCAGCAAGGTAATCATTTTGTCTCCGTTTTTTCCAATTGATGAATCCGGGGAAAACGTGTTCATACATCATCAACCAAAAGGTCTCAACCGGCTTTTGCATTCACCGGCGCTTACTGCATCTATCGATTAGGATGATTCAATCCTAAATGAGTGGGTGATCCGGGCGTTGAGGGAGGCCATGGCCCCGCAGTATTTTTTCTCCGACAGGTCGATGGCCTGTTTGACGCCTTTGGGTTTAAGATCCGATCCATTAACCACATACTCGATATTGATGTCGGTATAGCGCTTAGGGTATTCCTCGGCACGCTCTCCAAAAATATTGACTTTGAATCCGGTCACTTTCATGCGTTTTTTCTTCAGAATCGTGATTACGTCCATGGCTGTGCATCCGGCCGTGCCCATGAGAATGAGTTCCATGGGGCCGGCGCCACCGCCACTGTCCGACGTATCCATCACCACCGCCGGCCCGCTGCCCGCCCGCGCCACAAATTGCAGTTCATCGATCCATTTTACCTGCGCTTGAATGGTCATGTCCATTTTCCTTTTCAATTACTTTTATGTTTCAACCCAAGACAGGCATCAATCATGTCGGTGGAGCGGCGGGCTTGGCGGGCGGTACCGGTCCAGACCTGAAGGCCGCTTTCCAATACGGTGACTGTGTCGGCCACCTCCAACGCCCGCTGGGTCGATTGCTCCACCAGCAGGATCGCCATGCCCTTTGTTTTCAGATCGTCAATGGCCCCATAGCAGGCGTCAATCATCTTCGGCATCAGCCCCAGGCTCAACTCATCGACGAGCAGCAGCTTGGGCTGACTCATGAGGGCCCGACCGATGGCCAGCATCTGCTGCTCGCCACCGGAAAGAGACCCGGCCCGCTGATGCAACCGTTCACCCAGTCGGGGAAAGGTCGCCAACACCTTTTCAATGGTGGGTGCCGTCGCTTCCCCGGGACGGCAATACCCGCCCACGACCAGATTTTCGCGAACGGTGAGGCTCGAGAAAAGACGCCGGCCTTCGGGCACCAGGCCGATCCCGGCCGCCACCCGGGCCATGGGAGAAAGCGCAGAGATATCCGCCTCTTCATACAGAATCGATCCGCCGTGCATCTCCACATGGCCGGCAATGCACATGATGGTTGAACTCTTGCCGGATCCGTTGGCACCCAGCAGTGCGGTGACGCTCCCGGAGGCCACCTGAAGCTGCAATTGATCAACGGCCCGCATGGGACCATACCCGCAGCTGAATCCATCAAGACGCAGCATACTGTTTCTCCCTGCCCACGTAAGCGGCCCTCACCTCGTCCAGGCGCATCACCTGATCGGGCACCCCATCGGCGATCTTGCGACCATTGTCCAGCACCACCAGGCGCTGGCTGATCCGCAGTACCTCCCCCAGATTGTGTTCGATCATCACCACGGTCATTCCTTTGGCGTTGATTTGCACAAGGGTATCGGCAAGGCGTTCCGCTTCAATGTGGTTCAAGCCGGCCAGGGGTTCGTCAAGCAGCAGCAGACGGGGTTCCAGCGCCAACGCCCGGGCGACTTCCAGCCGTTTGAGAACACCCAGGGGCTGGCCGGTCACGCGTTGGCCGGCATGGTCACCAATTCCCACCAAATGCAGCAATACCGCAGCCTTTTGGTGCTCGATGTCGCGGTTAACGGCAACCATGGACCTGAAAACACTTCGGGTCCTCTGGTGGCCGGCAGCCAGGGAGACGTTGTCAAGAAGGGTCATGGATTTGAAGGGTCGTACGATCTGGTGGGTGAGGGCCAGCCCCAGCTGGGCCCGCCGGTGGGTAGGCATCCGGCTGATATCCTGTCCACTCAGCCGAATCTTGGCATTTTGGGGGGTGACCACACCGATAATGGCCTTCAGCAGGGTGGTCTTGCCGGCACCGTTGGGACCGATCAAGCTGAGCAGTTCTCCGTCCCGAACCTGGAAGGAGACACCCTGCAGTGCATTCACACCACCGAAGGTTACGGTCACATCCACCACGTCCAACAGCACGTTCATGGAGCGCCTCCGGTCCGGGCGCTTTTGGCCAATACCAAGGCCGGCAGTCCGGCCAGCCCTTCCGGAGCAAAGCGCATGACTGTAAAAAGCAGGGCACCGTAAACAAAAAGCTTGTAATCGCTGATAAAACGGAAAAAATCGGGCATCAGGGTCAACAGCACAGTACCTAGGATGACGCCGTAAACGCTGCCGATGCCGCCCACAGCCACCATGGACAGGACGCTGATGGAAGTGATGAACCCGAAGTCATCGGGTACGATAAAACGCGCGAAATAGCAGTAGAGACCGCCTGCCAGTCCAGCCATTGCGGTTCCTAAAGCGAAGGCAACCAGCTTGTAGGCCGACACGTTAACGGAAAGGACCCGCGCCGTGTCTTCGTCGTCGGCCACCGCTTCGAAGGCGAATCCCATCCAGGTTTTTTTCAGGTACAGGCTGAAGGCGGCAGTAAGTATCATCAAGGTCAGCGTCAACATGAAAAAGCCCAGCTTGCCCAAACCGAAGGAGGGAATGGAACTGATCCCCAGTTCTCCGCCCAGAAAGCGCTCCTGCTGCCGAACGATGCCTAGAAACAGGAAGCCGACCCCCATGGTGGTGATGGCCAGAAAGTCTTCACGCACCCGCAGGCTTGTCAGCCCAACCATGGCTCCCACCGCACCGCTGAGCAGCATGGCAGCCAGAAGGTTGAGCGGCCCCGGAAACCCGGCCTTGGCCATCAGGGCCGTCGTGTAGGCACCGATGCCGTAAAAAGCCGCATGCCCCAGACTGATCTGCCCGCAGTAGCCGGTGATCAGGTTAAGCCCGATGGCCTGGATGATGTTGATGCAGACAACGGTGGCCAGTGAAAGTTCGTAAATGAGCATGCTAACTCCGTGCAAACAACCCCTGGGGCCGGATCATCAGCACTAGGATCAGAAAGCCGAAGGCGATGGCGTCCCGGTCCAGGTAATCGCCGATGAAGATGGTTCCGTAGGCCTCCACCACCCCCAGCACCAGGGAGGCGATCAGCGTTCCGCCCACATTGCCCAGGCCGCCGAGAACGATAATGGCCAGGGCCTTGTAGCTGGGTACACCGCCCATGGTGGGTTCCACCAGGTTGGACAGCAGTGAAATGAAGATGCCGCCCACCCCGGCCAGGGCGCTGCCGATAAAAAAGTTCAGGTAGCGCACCTTCAGCACACTGATGCCGAAGCTTCCCGCCATCTGGGGATCGTCCACCGTGGCCCGCCAGGCGATGCCGATGCGGGTGTTTTGGGCCAGCCACGCCAGCATTCCCAGAATGGACACACTGCCGACCACAATGGCCAGGTCCACGGCCCGCAGGGTAACACCGGAGAACCGGAACAGCTGCTGCAGCGGCGCGTGGGTGTAAGTCAGTCCGTAGGGGCCGAAAATCAGGCGAAAGAGTTCCTCCATGGCAATGAAAAGACCGATGGAGGCAATCAGGGCCACGTAGGGGGGACGGTCCAGGATAGGTTGATAGCAGAGCCGGTAGACTACCATGCCCAGCAGCCCAACCAGACCGGCAGCCAGGGGCATGGCGAGCAACAGGCTGCCGGTGGCGTTGGTCAGCAGCAGTCCCAAATAGCCGCCCAGCGCAAAAAGACCGGCATGGGCCACGTGAAGGATGCGCAGGAGTCCGTAAACCAGAGTCAGGCCCACGGCGATCATGGCGTACATACAGCCGTAAATCAGACCTTGAATGAGCAGTTCAACATAGAGCATGGCAAAAGGGCCGGATCTTCAACGTGTTCACAAGATAGTCGACAGAAAATGCCTCGGTTTTTGCGGATGAACACCGATGAAAAACCCCTATTTCTCAGGCGGTGCCAGTAGTTCGGGATCGTCTATCACTGCGTAGTGATGCCAATTGCCGTCCTTGACCACCTGGACCTGCACCGCTTTCATGACCTCACCCAAGGCATTGAACCGGATGGTCCCGGTGGAGACCTTCAGGTCGGTGGTTTTCATCGCGGCAAGCACCTTCCCGGGATCGGTACTGCCGGCACGCCGGATCGCATCGGCCGCCACCATCACGGCCGTATGCCCGCTGGCAGCCACCATGTCGGCCTTGAAACCGGCCTGGGCTTCAAACGCCCTGATGAAATCGGCGGTTTCCGGCACCTGGGAGTCGCGGTCCAGGCTGGTGGTGATGATGACCCCTTCAGCGGCCGGACCGGCAATCTCGATGAATTTCTGGCTATCGTAGCCCTCCTGGCCGATAATGGGACAAGTGACGCCAGCCGCCCGCAACTGGTTGACTAGGGGGCCGGCCGTAAAGTAGTAGCCGCTGGCGTAGATGGCTTCGGGATTGTCAGCCTTGACTTTGGCCACGATGGCCCCGAACTGGCGGTCCTTGATGGAGTATTGGTAGGATCCCACGATGTCGATGCCGTAGGTGGGAGCCATCTCCTCAAAACCGGCGGCCAGGGATTGACCGAAATCGTTCTGAAGGGTGATCATGACCACCTTTTTTTTGCCCATCATCTCGCCAATCAGCTTGGCACCGGCCTTGCCTTGAACATGCCCCAGAAAACTGGTGCGGAAAACGTATTCGCCGGCCCGGGTGATGTCTGGATGGATGCCGTAAGCGCTGATATAGGGAATCTTGGATTCCTGAAAAATGCCGGCTGCCGACCGAGTGGCACCGGAGTAAGAGCCGGAAATGCCCACAGCGACCTTATCCTGGCCGATGAGTTTGTTGGCGATGGGAATGGCCTGGGCCGGTTTGGCCTCGTCGTCATAGACCACCAGTTCCAGCTTTTTACCCAAAACGCCCCCGGCTGCGTTGATCTGACTGACAGCCAGTTTTGCGCCCTCGGTGGCGGATTTACCGTCACTGGCGGCAAATCCGGTCAGTGGGGCATGGAACCCGATCTTGATGGTATCGGCGGCCATCGCCGGACCGATCAGCCATGCCAAGAGACAACATGCCAGCGCCCAGACTGCAATTTTACTTTTCATCTGTTCTCCTCCATTCAATCAATGTCGCGTTAATCAATATTCCGCTCAGACCGACATAATACCGGCAGCACCAGTGTTAACCGGTTCTCCTCCCTTAACGGTCATGCGGCAAAGATTGCCTCCCATGCGGTAGGACAGCTCGGCCGGTTCTGCGATGTCCCACACCGCAAAATCGGCTTGTTTGCCGACCTCGAGAGTACCCCAGCGAGCCTGCATGCCCAGCGCCCTGGCAGCATGAACGGTAAACCCGGCCAGTGATTCGGCCGGGGTGAGCCCGAAATTGACGCAGGCCATATTCATCATGAGCAACGGCGATGTGGTCGGACTCGTACCGGGATTGCAGTCGGTCGACAAGGCCATAGGCACCCCTTCCCGACGCAGTAGATCCACCGGCGGCCTGCAGGTCTCCTTGAGGAAATAATAGGCGCCGGGCAGCAGCACCGCCACGGTGCCGGCTTGGGCCATCGCCGCCGCACCGTCCGCCTTCAGGTGCTCCAGATGATCGGCACTCAGGGCACCAAAACGAGCTGCCAGAACCGCCCCTTTGCTGTCGCTGAGCTGTTCGGCGTGTAATTTGATCGCCAATCCGTACCGTCTGGCGGCAGTGAAAACCCGTTCGATCTGGGCCGGTGTGAAAGCAATCCGTTCGCAGAAAGCATCCACCGCCGTTGCCAGGCCGTCGGCAGCAACGGCAGGGATCATCTCATCCACCACCAGATCGATGTAAGCATCCGATCGTCCCGCATATTCCGGCGGCAGGGCGTGAGCACCCAGAAATGTCGACATTACGGTGGCCGGGAATTCCTGCCCCAACCGTCTGGCCACCCGAAGCATCTTCAACTCGCTGGGGGTGTCCAGGCCATAGCCGGACTTGATTTCCACAGCGGTCACCCCTTCGGCCTGCATGGCCGTGAGTCGGCCGGCGGACTGACGAAAGAGTGCCGTTTCCGTGGCCGTTCTCACCGCCGTAACCGTGCTGATGATGCCACCGCCGGCCCGGGCGATCTGTTCATAGGTGGCCCCGTTCAACCGCATTTCAAATTCTCTGGCACGGTTGCCGGCGTAGACCAAATGGGTATGGCAATCGATCAGGCCCGGTGTGATCAAAAAATTTTCAAGGCGGTGTACTGACCGGGCTTTGGTCTCGACATCCTTTGGAAGACGGTCACGCGGCCCTATCCAGGCAATGCGGCCCCCGTCAACGGCCATGGCGCCATTTTCAATGATGCCATACGGGGTCCCACCGGCCAGGGTGGCCAAATGGGCGTCCAGCCACAGGGAGTCGACCGTTTCAGGGAAATCAGGGGGTGGCATCAAAGATCTCATTACGGAGGAATCCAATCGGCATCATCAATTTTATATCTATTTGTAATTTATACGTTTTTATGACTAGTATATACAACTATGTATGGGTTTCGGCATCGTGTGTCAAGCGTTTTTCATCCCGAACTCAGGGCAATCGTAAAAAATGTCTTCTGTGGATAACGGATCACGTAAAATGGATTGCCACTCTTTCAGTTGACCATCCTGCTGGAGACGCAGGCACGGCAGGTGCCGGATCGGTGGTTGGCAGCATCAGAGAGGGACAGCACGCCGACAATCGTTCCAGGGTCGCCGGCGTGAACGAAAATACGCCCCATGTCACCCAGGAGCATTCGGGCAAGGGCCTGGTTGATGGTTTCGTTCCGGTCGCAGGAGATCACCGGTTTACTCATCACCGCAGCGGCCTCGGCATCGGGTGAGACCCCCCGGTGCCAGGCCACGATCAGGTTGGTCTTTGAGATGACGCCGGCGGGGCGGCCACTTTCACCGGTGACCAAAATCGCACTCATCCGGCATGCCGACAGGGAATCCATAACCTCATAGAGATCATCGGTAACCTTGCAGGTGAGCACCGCCGATGTCATCACCTCGGATATCGTAGATTCGCTTGAATGATGGTCACCAACCCCGGCTGCGGATTGCCGCAACCTGTTTTTCCGGCAGTTGCGACAGATCTGAAACACCAAGCCAAGGATGTCCCCGTAGTTCAACATGCCCTCAAACCGGCCGGCATCCGCCCCCACCACGAAAAGTTGGTGAATGCCGTTGCTGCTCATCCTGTCCAGCGCATGTTCCAGCCCGTCGTCGATAAAGCAGGTGTGCAGAGGCCCTGCCATAACAGCTTCCAAAGGCGTTTCTGAGGGCATTCCGGCGTAGTAGGCAGCGGCCATATCCGTCTTCGAAACAATTCCCGCAGGCTTTCCCTCCGCATCCATCACCAGCAATGCGTCCGCCTTATATTTGATCAACCGGCCGATTCCGGTCCAGATGGAGGCCGTCCCGTCAAGTGAAATTATCTGGCGCCGCATGGCCTCCTTGACCCGCATCCCGCTCAGCACGCTTCTCGTTCTGGCTACAGGCATGGTTGCCTCTCCTTCCCTATCCCAGGTATTGCTGCAGCAGGTGGTAGAAAAGATCGGATATGTATACGATGCCCACCACCTCCTGATCACGTACCACGGGCAGCCGCCGGATATGGCGTTTGATCATGATATCCACAATGGCCAGCAGATGGGTTTGCGGCGTGATGGTCACCACGTCGGTGGTCATCAGATCGCCGACCCGGATGGATTTCACCCGTCCCAACAGCGCTTCGAACGCGTTGGCCTGTTCCTCATCTTCCAGTTCCGGCCAGATGTCGGCATGGCGCGGTTGTACAAACAGCAATATATCGTACATGGAGAGCATTCCCACCAACCGATCCGTGTCATCGGTGACCATCAATCCAAAAACATTTTTCCCCTGCTCCCGACTGGCGGCCTGGAAGCGGTTGACCGCCTCGGTAATCGTGTTGCCGGGTTTCAAGGTCATGAATCGGGTGGTCATTACATCGGTGGCATGCATCGTTTGGCTCCATTTAAAAATGCCGTTTGCGGATGATCACTGCTTCGGTCTTCGTCTCAGCAGCACATAGGTGGCCCCGGTCCCCCCGTCACAGGCTCTGGCGCTGGTGAATGCAATCACCCAGCGTTTCCAACGCCCGCTGATCAGCCAGCGGAACAGATTCCTCTTGAGCACTGGAAGCCCCGGTGAGCATCTCCCCCGGCCATGAACCACCAGCACGGCCCGCTTGCCCGAGGCGATGGCCTGTTCCAGGAATCGGTCGACATGCGTTTTTGCCGCCGTGAGGCTCAACCCGTGAAGATCCACATGGTCCTGGATTGAAAAATAACCGCGGTGAAGCCGTCGGAACATCTCAGGAGGAATCCATCCTGCCGAACCCTCAATATATTCAGCGGTGTGTCTGAGGACGAACCCGTCACCGGTCTCCACCAGTTTCTTGAGCTGTTGTAAAGCCTCGGCATCCGGATCTTCCGGCACCGGTTCACCGTAACGCCGCCTCGGCAGAACCGGTGCAATCCTTCGTCTGCCGGATAGCGGAATCACATCGGCCATGGCTTGTCGAAACAGGCGTCTCTCTTCGTGTGGCGTCATCCGGCGAACCGGCGCTTCAGGCAGGCAGACTTCGGGCAGATGAATATTCTTCTCGGCAAGCAGGTTGCCCAGGGAGTTGAAAGGTCGGTTTCCGATGGATGATCGACGATATGTCATGATCCATACCGCGGATTCGGCAGATCAGTTGGCCATGTGCGAATAGGGTTCCCGCTAAAAACCCGTCAGGTCAGAAGTAGTGTTGAAAAACGGTCTTCCGATCGACACCATCCTGACATTTAAAATAATCCGCCAAGATGTCTGCATGATCAAACGCCAGCGGAAGGGGCAGGGTCTGGGCGGAAAAAACACCGGCTGATTGGACATCATCTGCGGCGACGGGCGTTCCGTCGGCCGTGGCAATGAATACCGTAGTGAGGGTATGGTGCCGCGGATCCCGGTCCGGCCGGGAATACACGTAAAGCAGATCCTTGAGGCGAACGTTCAGGCCGGTCTCCTCCCGGGCCTCTCTGACGGCGCAGGCTTCAACGGATTCGCCGTAATCCACAAATCCGCCGGGGATGGCCCACCCATGGGGTGGATTTTTGCGTTCGATCAATACTATTCCGCCTTTGACTTCGATGATGATGTCGACAGTGGGCAGCGGATTCCTGTACGTTTCGGCCATGCTAAAGCTCCGGTGCTCCGGATGGTATCAGGCAGACAAAGGTCAGCCGGTTGTCCCCGGAATTTCTGATCTGGTGCTCTTCGTTGCCGGGAATAAAGGCCACGCTGCCGGCTTTGACCGGTACCCAGTTACCGTTTTGCCACACCTCACCTTGACCGGTATGAAAAAAAATCTCATGTTCCCAGTCATGCCGATGCTTAGGGGTAAAGCCGCCGCTTTCCAGGTCGAACACGCGCATGCAGAAGTTGGGGGCGCCATCGGCCTTGCCGATGACCACCCGGCCGGAAACGCCTTTGATACTATCATTTTCAAAACGGACTGCCGGTTCTTGGCTGTATTCAATCACTTTCATGGTTCGCTTTCTGCCTTTCTGTGAGAACAGGGTTGATCCGAATAGAATGATTGAAACTATGAATCGGCTTGGGTCCTGTCAACTGTTTTGTACTGTCTGCTTGACTATCCGACGAATTTACGATGGAATGGCCGCGTTTTTGAACCGCGATAGCGAGCGCATTCCTCGCCGCTTGCGGCGGGGTCAGCAAGCGAACTATAAATCGATTTTCATCCTTACGTTGCTGCGCAGCACCGCCGTTACAGGCGGAACATTCCCCGCGGCTTGTCGCGGGGAGGGTTCAATTTCCAGTTGTCGATCGGTGATGCTCACCGTTAACGTTTATACCATGAAGGGGGGGGTGGGGATGGATCTGAAGACGGCATGTCCGGACAAGCTGATGGACGCTGAGACCGCCATATCCAAAATAAAAAACGGAAGCCGGGTGTTCATCGGTACCGGGTGCGGCGAACCCCAGCACTTGATCCGGACCATGGTGGAAGACCTGAGCATGCAGGACATCATGGTCTACCAGATGCTCTCCTGGACCTTTGCCGATTATGTAGACGATCCCCGGTTTTTAAGGCGATTTTCCCTTAAGCTCTTTTTTATCAGCAGTTCGATGAGGAAAGCGGCATTCGAAGGCAAGATCGACTACATCCCGACCTACCTGTCCCAAATCCCCAGATACTTCGCCAACCGTCGGATCGGCCTGGATGTGGCCCTGATCCAGGTCAGCCCACCGGATAAGCACGGCTACTGCAGCCTCGGCGTATCCATCGACATCACCCGGGCCGGGATGCAAAATGCCAAGATAGTCATCGCCCAGGTCAACCCACGCATGCCGCGAACCTCGGGAGACAGCTTTGTTCACATAGACGACATCGATTTTCTGGTGCAGTATGAGGAGCCGCTGGTGGAAGCCCTACCCAGCATCAAGAATTCGGAAACCGCCAGCCGTATCGGGTTTTATGTCAATCAACTGGTAGACGACGGAGCGACCCTTCAGATCGGGTTTGGTCATCTTCCCTATGCCATCCTGCAACAACTGGCCGACAAGAAAGACCTGGGCATCCACACCCAACTGATCACCGACGGTTTTTTGCCCCTGTTCGAGAAAAAGGTGATCACCAACCGCAAGAAGACCCTGCTGCCCGGACGGGTGGTGGCATCGCTGTGCATGGGATCGGAGAAGCTCTACCGCTACGTGGACAACAACCCCATGTTTTACTTCCGCTCATCGGCGTTCGTCAACGATCCCACCGTTATCGCCAGAAACGATAACCTGGTTTCAATCAGTTCCGCCCTGGAGGTGGACCTCACCGGCCAGGTGTGCAGCGACTCCATGGGCTATATGTTTTACAGCGGAATCGGTGATCAGGTGGATTTTCTCCGCGGCAGCGCCATGTCCAAAGGCGGCTTTTCAGTCATCGCCCTGCCCTCTACAGCCCAGAACGGCACCGTTTCGAGAATTGTGCCGCATCTCAGCGAAGGTGCCGGCGTAGCCACCACCCGCGGCGACGTGAACTTCGTGGTGACCGAATACGGCATTGCCGAGCTCAGCGGCAAAAGCATCTACCAACGGGTCATGGAGCTGGCCCAGATCGCCCACCCCAAATTCCGTGAAGAGCTCATCGATGTGGCCAAGTCCCGGCACTATATCTTCTCCGACCAACTGCCGCCGTCACAGGATGACCTGATCTTCATCGAAGGCTACAAGAACCGCCTAACCCTGAAAAACGGAAAAACGGTGGAATTCAGGCCACTCCTGCCCTCCGATGAATTCGCCTACCGGAACTTTTTTTACTCGCTGCAGGAAAAAACAATCTACTTCAGGTTTTTCTATAAGATGAAGCTCTTTTCCCACGAAGTGGTCCAGCAGCAATGGGCCAGCGTGGACTACCGCAAGAACATATCCATGATCGGTCTGGTGCGCATCGGCGGCCACCAGGAAATCATTGCCCTCGGCTCCTATGCGGAGGAAAGCGATACCCAGGCAGAGGTGGCATTTGTGGTTCGCGAGGACTTTCACGGGATGGGCATCGCTTCTTATCTGCTGGCCGACCTGGAGCGCATCGCCAAGGAGAACAACTTCAAGTCTTTTTCCGCCACCGTCCTGCGCGAAAACACCGCCATGCTCCACGTCTTCAAAAAACGCTATCCCCATGCCAAAACCACCGCCCCCGGAGGCAGCGACGTGACCCTCCACATGGATTTCAGCGACGCGGCATCATCCGGGAAGGCCGTTGCACAGAAACCGGATGACACCTGCGAATGCATTTGTGCGCCAGCTTCAGACGCAAAGCCATATTCTCCATAACGGCTTTAGGGACAGGTCTCCGTCGGATGGTCTTTTTCCGGCACGGTTTCACGCCAAAGAGGAACACCCCTTCCGGTCGGCGGCCACGGTTCTCTCAGACAACAAATTCGACAATAGCCTGTTTCCCTTCGTCGAAATGGTCAATCCGGGTTTCGTAGCTCACCAGATCGATCCGGAGGGTGGCCCGGTGGACACCATGGGTCCAAGTCAGTTTGAGGCGATCGTCGGGCGCATCGTCGATGGTAAACTGGCCGCCAAAAGCCCGACAGGTGCTCCTGAATTCCATGAGCCGCAATAAACGCCGAACCACCGGCTTTTGAATCTCGACAGCGATCTCGTCCAGGGTGTAGTTGTGACGGTTGATGTCCCGGCCGTTTTTGGTCTGTTGGACCAGTTCGATGTCATTTTCGCCGGCCAAAAGGCCCACATAATAGACCTGGGGAATGCCCGGTGTGAAAAACTGGATGGCGCGTGCGGCAATATAGGAATCGTCGTTGCGCTCCAGCGCAGAATAATAAGTGCAGTTCACCTGATAGACGTCCAGATTCTGGTACTCGGGACCGGAAAATATTTTTCGGGTATTGGCACCCTTTTCATCCAGACCATCCAGGGTAAGCTGGATTTCTTCAGAAGTCAGAAGGTCTTGCACATCCACCACACCGATGCCGTCGTGGGTGTCCAGGGTGGTGATCTGTTTACGGGGGCAGATGGCCAGCCATTGTTTCAGCACCCGGCTGGTGTGATGATATAGCGTGTTCAGGACCAGCATGGGCAGCGAAAAATCATAGGTCCAGTACCCGTTGGCGGAAATCTTCTGATGATAGCGGTAATGCTCGTGCACCTCGGGCAGGATTTCAACACCGAAGGGGGAAACATAATCCTGGAGCCACTGCAGCAGTTGCCACACCTCGGGCTCCAGGAAAAAACAGTTGGTGCCGAGTTTCATCGTCGAATAGGCAAAGGCATCCATGCGGATCATCTTCGCCGGGGTCCGCGACAATTGGATCAGGTAGCGCCGCATCACCTCTCGGGTTTTGGGTGAATTCCAGTCCAGGTCGATCTGCTCATAGTCAAACGTGCACCAGACTTTTTCCTTGGAGCCGTCGGCGCGCTGGATGATGGTGTACGGCGGCCGGGGTTTGCGGGTGTAAACCTTTGCCAGCTCCGTTTCGCTGATTTCACCGGTCGGGCTGAGTTTGTTGAAACTCAGAAACATGTCGGCAAATTCGGAGTCCGGTCCCTTTTCGAAGTAATCCTGGAAATAGACGGACAGCCTGGAAATATGGTTGACCATGAAATCGATGATCAGATCGAATTCCCGCCCGATCAGATCGATATCCCTCCAGGTGCCGAAGACCGGGTCCACTTCATCATAGGTCAACGGGGCAAATCCGCGGTCCGCGGAAGAAGGATAGAACGGCAGCAGGTGAACGCCGCCGATGGCCCGGCTCAAGTAGCGGCGTAGCACGTAATGCAGCTCTACGAGGTCTCCGCCAAGGCTGTCCGGATAGACAATCAACTGCACTTCATTTTTTAGCGTCATCGCTTAACCTCCATTCGCCTCATCGATGAAACCGTAGTGCTGCATTCCTTCAATGATTCCACCGGCACATTCGCTCTCTGCGAAATAGACATTCCGGCTGCCCTTCAGATGCTCCAGTTCATGACTGTAGTTGGCCACCACCACGGCGCGGGGTTCTCCACGAAGCATCTCCTCATCGTTGCCCGAATCCCCGCATACCAGAAAATTTGTCAGCGGGATTTCCCACTTGTAGCTCAGGTAGCGAATGGCCTTTCCCTTGGAAGCCCGGTAAGGCAGGATGTCCAAGTAGCGATCGTGCGAGTAGATCAGGTTGTACCGGCAGCGGAAGTGAAGCAGGCGGTGGTGGATGGTGGACAATCGATCTTTGGCCGGATCCATGTAATAACTGACCTTGAAGCGACGCTGGGTTTCTTCTTCCTGGTATTCCAGAAAATCGAGGTCTTTGAGCAGTTCGACGATTTTATCCCGGTTCCATCGGCTGGCAATGTGGCTGGCCCATCCCGGGCTGGGTTTATCGCTCTTCCCATAGAAAAGGGCGCTGCCCACCGAACAGATGATCACGTCCGGGAATGGAATGCGGTATTTTTCCAGTATCGTTCTGGCTGAATCGGCGGTCCTTCCGGTGGCCACCCCGAATCCCATGCGGCTCCGGTTCTCCTTCAGCAGTTGCACCAGTTTTTCCAGTTGAGCGTTGTCGGTACCGACCAGTGTATTGTCGATATCGGTGATCATGAAATGATTGAGCTTTATCAGCCGACGACCAACTGAATCTGAGGGTTTGACGGTGTCCAGCGTAGATCGTCGACTGGCGGCGGTCAGCTTGCGGACAGCGGCGGCATATTTATGGGTATGCGTTTGCCAGGTGTAATGCTTGCGCACATTCATGATGCCGTTTTTCGAGTAACGTTCCCACAACTCCTTATCCGCGATAATTTTGCGGAGTGCCGACGATATCTGCTCTGTATGGGCAACATTAACCAGAATACCGTTTTTGCAGTTGTGGACGATATCGTTGGGCCCACCGTCATCGGTGGCCACGATGGGCAATCCGGTTGCCGATGCCTCCAGCAGGGTCAAGCCGAAGGGCTCCGTTAGGGCCGGATTGATAAATACCCCTCTTCGCTCAGCGGCAATCCGGTAAAGGGCCGGCACTTCGTATTCGAAATCGTGTTTCTTGGGGATAGCCATCTTGCCGTAAAGGTCGTATTTGTCCATGGCCAGAAGCATTTCGGTGAGCACTTCGCGTTCGTTGTCCGCCATGGCATCGATATCTTTGCGCAGCCCGGCGAACACGGCCAGATTGGCCATGCTCTGCAGTTCGAGATCTTCCCCATAGGCCCTGACCAGCCCGGATATATTTTTGCGCTTATCCGGGCGGCTCAGGGCCAGGACCAGCGGTTTCTCCGGGTTCATGAAAAAACGGTTTAATTCCTTGAGCATGGAGGCCTGGGCATATCTGGCGTTCTCCGACCGTTCCGCATCGTCGAGCATATCATGATAAAACGGATAGAACGTGTCGATGCCGATGCCGGGGGGCACCACTTGATAGTCGGGGACATCCTTGTTGTGGTAAAGGCCGTACTGCTCCTCGATTTCATGCCGGGTGCTGGTAACCACCAAGTCCGCCCGGGCTATGATCTGCTCTTCCGCATCGATGCGATGATCGATTTTGAATTTCTTGATGATTTCCGCCTCGCTCATCCCCTGTTCCGCAAGCCTGGCCAGTTTGGCGCGGCCGAGGGAGTGGCCGGTGTATACGAAGGGCAATCCGAAGATTTCGGCCAGTTGCATGGCCACGTATCCGGCATCGGGATAGTGGCCGTGGACGATGTCCGGCATGGCCTGGGAGCGCTTGATGAACTTGATCGTCTTGTCCACATACTCTTCGAGATGGGGCCAGAGGAGCTCTTTGCGCATATATTTTCGCCCCCCGCATTGAATGCGAACGATGCGAAACTTGTCATTGATAACCTCGACGGGTTGACTGTAATCCGAAGAAACGCGTTTGTCGGCAATCAGGCGGGTGAACAGATCCACGCGACCGATGTCCTCCCGGGAGCTCAGAGCAGTCCCCAATTCCAAGACATATTTGACCTGCCCGCCGGTATCCGCATCTCTTCCCATTTCCAGGTTTTTCGATCGAATCAGTCCGTGAAGGCTGAACAACTGGACGTATGGCCTCTTAAACGTGTGTTGAATTTGGACGGATTTCAAAATGCATAATTTCCTATTCTTTCAGATCCACTCGCAGCGTTCCCGTGGCAGGCCGGGAATCAATCTGAATGTCTGCCGGATCAAAGCCTTCTTCTTCCAGTGCGCATGACTTCAACGACCTGCCGCCAGGTTTAGAGTTGAATGAGAAGTGCTGCTGTAGATTGAGCGACAGGTGATCGCGTGCGCCGATCCTTGATAGTCTATAATGCCTTATCTCACGACTTTTTGCAAATCAGGGGCGGGGAGGAGAATTTCGCGGCACGGCCATCACCTTTGATCGCCATAGCGCAGCCGGGCCGGTGGTGGAAAAAAACAGCCTCCACCATACTGATGAACCCAATAGATCCGTCTACCGGATCAACCGAGAAGCTACATTGAAGTTACCTTAAACGGCGTGCACTGGATGGCGATGCTGCCTTTTTTCACCCAGATTCTTACCATGCTGACGGTTGCACCCTCCAGGTTGACGATGTTGGCCAGCTTCTCCACGTGGGTGATGTCATTTTTACTGAATTCCAGGTAGGGGCTTTTCTCGTTATACGGGTCAGGCAACAAGATAATTCGGTCCGGGTCCAGAGGATGTTTCTGCGGCGATCCCGTGTAATGCACATGCGTCTTGGAAAGGGATCGGATATCCTTGGGGGTTTTATATTTTTCAATTTCGAATTTTTCGGCTTTTTGAAGGGAAGTGTTCGCGGGCATGGCTTCCTCCGAGAATTGGCGTGGGGTTAATAGTGAATACCGAATTCGCTGAACTCGCCGTGATAATCCTGCCAGGTGACATCGACCTTTTCCACCCTGGAGATGGGAGGACCTTCACGGCACCAGTTGATCATAGAGATCACATCCTTTTTTGAGCCCTCAACGATCGCTTCAACCGTGCCGTCGTGTTTATTTCTGACCCATCCGTACAGCCCGAAAATCGCTGCCGCCTTTTGGGTTGCCGCCCTGAAACATACCCCTTGAACCCGCCCGGAAACAATCAGGTGCGCCCTGGCTTTTTCTTCCATGGCATCCTCCTGATGCATGCTAATTTTGTTGTTGATTATGGGTACCAGAATATTTCCCGCGGCGGTGGATGTCAAGTCGATGAGGTCGGTCGAATCTCAACAACGGACCCTGGCCTGAAAAGCATTCAGAAATAATCCTGAAGCCCGGGTTGAATCAATTCATAATCCAGAAACCGGTCGTCGGACGTATTGTGTTTTTCCACGACCTGCCTGTCCGGATGGTCCACGATGGAAATAAACCGCGTTCGCTTCACTTCATCCAGATAAATTTCAGGGCAGACCGGCTGTTTTTCGATGAAAAGCCGCATTTCTGAATTGATGCGGACCTCCTTGAAGGTGCGGTGGTAGGAGATGTGGGGACACAGCAACGCTTCTGAATAGAAGACCGCCATTTTCAGCCCAGGGGAAACCACGTGCGCCCATAGTTGCGGATGAAAGGGCAAATGGTCTTTGCGACTGCCGATGGTCCATAATTGGGGATTTACTCCACTATTGGTCAACCGGTCAGCCAGCCGGGAGAGGTCTTCCGGATCACCGACCACGGCAAGGGATCGGATATACCCGTTTTCCGTGATAGTCTCATGGGGTTTTGCCATCAATCGGGCACTCCTGCGTCGCGCAGCGGCACGCTGGAAGCGGTGCTGGAAGACGGAGGCACAATAGTTGACCGGGAGTCCGACATTATTGTCGACGACATGTTGCATCAGCGCTAATGCCGTCAGCTCAGACTCCAGGACGGTCACTTTTTCCCCGTGCAGATACGTATATTTTCGTTTATCCAACTGGACCCGGTTGAAAGGGTTCAGACGAAGCTGGTGAAGATTCAAATGATCGACGCCAGTCGCTTTCATTCGGGGCAGCAATTCGGCCAGCCGCTGAAAATCTTCGGGAATGGCAGGAATCTCGACGGTGACCGTGGGGATCTGCCCGACCGCCAGCCGGACTTTTTTCAGATCGTAATCCACGGCACTGAGATCGAATCGGATCTCGTCCAGACCGGCGTCGCGGAGCTTTTTCACAAGATCCGCCGTCAGCAAGGTACCATTGGTGTACATCCACAAGTGGCGCGGACGATTTCTTGATTGATGCACCGCCTTCAGAAAGCGCAGGGTAAGCGCCGGTGTCAGCAAAGGTTCGCCGCCGCTGATGCTCGTGCCGCTGAAACCGAAATGGCCCACATAAGCGGCATAATCGGCAGGTCGGGCAAAGGGAACCCGGTTGGTGGTGGGCACGCCGATCTCGTCCTGGGAACTCGGGCAGTAAAAGCACCGGCAGTTGCATTTGCCGTTGACGAACAGACAGGACCAATCCCCTTCACCGCAGATGCGGCAACCGGGGGACAGAGGACCGATATGCGGCTTGGTTCCTTTAAAGGCTAGTTCGAGCTGTCCACCCATGGCTTCGAGTCGTCCGGCACGCTCCCGCTCCGCGGCCATCGCCCCGGCCGGAGAAACCCAGTTCAACTCGCCTGCAGTATCACCGAACTCGGCCAGATTTGCCGAAATCATCTCGTTCCAGCAGGAAGCCGGACGTTGCTTTCCCATTTGACACCCCACTGAGCCGCGGACGGGTTTCTGTTTTTCCGGCTTTAATAGAGCCGGTGTACCCGTATTGCAAGCATTTCTTTTTCCCGTTTTATTTGGTAGATAGCCACCACCGGAATATGTTTTGCACCATCATCAGCCTGCCACCCGAAAAGGTATCGAACAGATGAAAATCGAAATAAAATCTGAAATCGGCGAACTGGAAGGGGTGATCCTGCACACGCCCGGTCCGGAAGTCGAAAACATGACCCCCCAAAATGCGGAACGGGCCCTCTACAGCGACATCCTCAACCTGTCCGTGGCCCAGAAAGAATACGCGCAGCTTGAAGACCTGTTGAATACGGTTACCCTCACTTACCAGGTGCGTGATCTGCTCGAATCGGTTCTGGCGGAACCGGCGGCAAAAACACCGCTGGTGCTGCACATCTGCGAGGCCGAGGGATGTCTCGACCTGTGCGACGACCTACTGGCCCTGCCGGAAAAAACACTTGCCCAGCGACTCATCGAAGGGGTGGTTCAGCCGCTGGACAACCTGACCCGTTTCCTTTCCAAGGAACGGTTTTCCCTGCCCCCGCTGCATAACTTTTTCTTTACCCGCGATGCAGCCATGGCAATCATGGATGAAATACTCATCGGCCGGATGGCCAAGCCGGTCAGATCCCGCGAATCCATCATCATGGAAGCCATCTTCAACCATGCACCCCCGTTTTCCGCCGATACGGTCAACCTGCTTGCGCAGAAGCATCCTGATCCCGCCGCCACGGTCGAAGGCGGTGATGTGCTGGTTGCCCGGGACGACATCCTGGTCATCGGCAACGGCAGCCGCACCTCCACCCAGGGCATCGACTTCATCATCGATCGACTCAAGGCCCAAAAAGACCGTGAACGGCACATCCTGGTCCAGGAATTGCCCCACCGCCCCGAATCGTTTATCCACCTGGACATGGTATTCACCTTACTGGACCGGAGCCACTGCATGGTGTTCAAGCCACTTCTGCTCAGGCCAAGCAAGTACCAGACCATCCACATCCTCATCGAAAACGGGCGGGTCACCAGCATCCGGGAGGAAAAAGGTCTCATCGATGCCCTGCAATGTATA
Organism: uncultured Desulfosarcina sp.; assembly: GCF_963664155.2. Taxonomy (GTDB): domain Bacteria; phylum Desulfobacterota; class Desulfobacteria; order Desulfobacterales; family Desulfosarcinaceae; genus Desulfosarcina. The sequence goes on along the minus strand of NZ_CAXXXH010000002.1, from coordinate 507,996 downwards.
GGCATGGACTTGACACCGGTGTGCTGTGGCGGCGAGGAGGACTTGTGGGTCCAGGAGCGGGAGCAGTGGCATTCCGGTGCCAATTTTTTTGCCCTGGCCCCCGGAAAGGTGGTGGGGTATGCCCGCAACGTCCATACCATGGAGGAGATGAACAAAAACGGTTTCGAAATCATTCCCGCCGACGACATTATCACCGGCCGAAGGCAGTTGGCAGGACTGGGACGGTGCGCTATCACCCTTGACGGTTCGGAGCTGCCCCGCGGCGGTGGCGGCGCCCGGTGCATGACCATGCCCATCCGCCGCAAGCCAGTGGCCTGGTAAGTTCAATCGAGGATTGGCTTTCTGCCACGAATTGACAAGTCTTTTCTGTGAACATAGAGTAAAGGTATCAAAGCGTTAACAGGCACCGGGCATATGCCATTCGCCCGAACGCTTCTTCTCGGTGCACAACGGTTCCCTTCAGGAGAAACGCCATGAAAAAAATGGGAGACATGCTGCTCAAGCGCGAAGCCTTTTTAGAGATCGTCATGGGCAACACGGCCATCGTCCGGGCCATGGTGGAAGCCGGTACCCGGGTCGTCAGTGCTTACCCCGGATCCCCGACACCGGAAATCGCCTCGGCGATCCAGTCCATTCCCAGAGGCGACAGACCCTTCTACTTCGAATTCTCCACCAACGAGAAGGTGGCCACGGAGCTGGCCTACGGGGCGGCAGTCAACGGACACCTGTCTACGGTTTTTTTCAAAAGCGTGGGCCTCAATGTGGCGGCAGACACCTTTGTCCAACTGAGCCTGATGAATATCATCGGCGGCATGGTCGTGGTGCTTGGCGACGACCCGGGAGCCAACTCCTCTCAGAATGAGCAGGACAACCGCCACTACGCCCGGATGAGCTACACCCCGGTCCTCGAACCGGCAGATCCGGCTGAAGTCTACCGATTCTATCTGGAAGCCGCCCGCCTGTCCCAAAAGCATCGCATGCCGGTGATCCTGCGGCTCACGACTCACGTCTGCCACGCCAAAGAAAGGGTGGCCTTCGGCCCCTGGAATCCGGTACCGCCGGACGACACCCCCCGGTTCGATCCAGCCAACGGCGCCTACATTCCCCTCACCACTCAGGCCATCGAGCAAAAACGCGCAGCTCTTGCCAGATTGGAACAGGTCCGCCAATGGGCCGAAAAAACGGAATTGAACCGTGTCGTCGATAACGGCAACACCGCGCGGGGTGTCATCACCATGGGATTGCCCTTTCTGTCGCTGATGGAAGCGTTGAATGGCGCAGCCGCCAAGCCGGACATCCTGAAGCTGGCCTATGTCCATCCCCTGCCCCGTGGAAAAATCATCCGATTTCTCTCCGGTCATCAGGAGGTCAAAATTCTCGAAGAACTGGACGACGTGGCGGAAAACCAGATCAAGGCCCTGGCCTTCGATCAACAACTGCCGGTGAAGATCATCGGGAAAACGGGGCCGGAGGATTGGATCGGCGAATACACACCCGACAAGGTTCATCGGTTGCTGGCCGCAATGTGGCCGGATATGATCCAGCCTTCACCGGCTGCAGAAGCCGACGATCCGGCGCCCCACCGGCCGCCCCAGATGTGCCCGGGATGCGGTCACCGCAGCGCTTTTCACGCCATCAAGCAGGCGCTTGCCCCCACCGATATCACCGTGGCGGACATCGGCTGCCACACCCTGGGCTTTCTGCCTCCATACGAAATGGGCCAACTGCTCATGTGCATGGGGGCATCCACGGCCATAGGCAGCGGGCTGCGTCTGTTCAACACCAGCCGAAAGGTGGTGGCATTCATGGGCGACTCCACCTTTTTTCATGCCGCCTTGCCCGGCATCATCAATGCCATTTTCAACCGTCACCCCATCACCCTGATTCTCATGGAGAACGGCACCACAGCCATGACCGGCCATCAGGACCATGCGGCCAGCGGAAAAAACTTCAACGAGGAGACAGATAAAATCCCTGTCCGGCAGGTACTGGAAGGATTGGGAGTCAAACACATCTTCGAGGTGGATACCTACCAGCAGGCCAAGCTGGCCAAAATGGTTATCGAGGCGACATCCATCGACGAATTCAGTGTAGTAATCGCCCGGCATCCCTGCATGCTCAAGTTTACCCGTGAGCAAAGAAAAAATCCCAGCTATCAGCAGAAACATGTCGTGATCGACCAAGCGGTGTGCGGACGGATCCACGCCTGTATCGAAACCTTCGGCTGCCCCACCTTCACCCGGGACACCGAGGGCAACGTCACCATCAATACCGACCTTTGCATCGGCGACGGTTCCTGCATCCAAACCTGTCCGGCCAAAGCCATCATCCCGGCCGGCAAAAAGGATAAAGGAGGTGCCGCATGAAGGCCTTCAGCATCTATCTGACCGGTGTGGGCGGCCAGGGCATCGGCCTGATCAGTGAAATCATCCTGAGGGCGGCGGATCACGCCGGCCATCCGGTAAAAAGCGTGGACACCCACGGACTGGCCCAGCGGGGAGGAATCGTCGTATCCCAGATACGCATGGGCGATACCGTCTTCTCACCCCTTATTCCATCCGGGCAGGCGGATCTGGTGATTTCACTGGAGCGCCACGAAGCCCTGCGGGCGGCAGGAACGGTCCTGAAGGACAGGGCGTGCTTGATCTACTATAATACCGTATGGCAGCCGCTTCCCGTCAGACTGAACCAAGCGGCGGAAGTCACCGAAAATGACATCCGGGATCTTTGCCGGGGGCGGGGCATTCAAGTCATATCCGTATTTCAAACGGACCTGCCGGATATCCGCATGCAGAATATGGCCGTGCTGTCGGAAATCCATCGCCACGGGCTGATCCCCGGTATCAACCGGAAGCATTACCAGGCCGCCATGGCGGATCTCATGTCCGGCACCATGCTGGAGGAAAACCGGAGTTTGTTCGACAAACGCCTGACGGTATAGTTCCTTATTGCATAGCACGAACAGGATCTTTGATGCGCAATCGCGGAAAACCCATCCGGCACTTCGCCATCAAGTCATGGTGGTTGCCGAATCAGAGGTTCGGACCGAAGGCACCGGCCAGCAGGTGCTCCAGCTGTGTTTCTGACACTAGGCGCTTTTCCAGAACTACAGCTTTCAGGGTTCTACCGCTGGCCAGTCCCTCCTTGACCAAAGCCGCTACCCTGTCGTAACCCAACTCCGGGTTCAGGATGGTGGCCAAACCGGCACTGGATTCGAAGTTCTGCCGACATTTCTCTTCATCCGCACCAATGCCCTGGATGCATTTCTCATCCAGCATGGTGCAGGTGCGAATCAAGATATTCAATGACTTCACCAGATTTGCGCCGATCAGCGGCATATGGGTGTTGAGCTCCAATTGACCCAGCCCACAGGCCATGGCCACGGCGGTATCATATCCGATCACCTGGATGCAGGCCATGTTGGCAGCCTCGCAGATGCTGGGATTGACCTTTCCCGGCATAATGGAAGAACCGGGCTCTACTGCCGGCAGCCGGATTTCGCCGATGCCCGTGTTGGGCCCTGAGGCCAGCAGACGCAGATCGTTGCAGATCTTTAGAAGATCCAGAGCCAACAATCGAAGGACCGCGGACATCTGACCCATATCCGTCAAGAACTGGGTTATTTCGACGCCGTTGTCCGCCACGTTGAATGACAGCCCGGTTGAATCGTTGAGCGCCTTTACGATATGGGATCGAAAAGCCGGCTTGGTATTGATTCCGGTTCCCACCGCATTGCCCCCGACGCCAATCTCCAGCAGGTTCAGACTGGCGGCAGCCACTCGCGTTTTCGCCTTTTCCAGTGCACGGGCGTATGCGGATAGCTCCTGGCCTAATGTGACGGGGACCGCATCCTGAAGATGGGTGCGTCCGCTCTTGGCAATCATGACAAACTGTCCGGCCTTTTCTCCAAATGAGGCCATCAGTCCATCGATTACCGCTTCAAGCCGACGGCCCAACTGAACAGATGCCAATCGAATGGCCGAGGGAAATACATTATTGGTGGATTGCCCTTTGTTCACATGATCGTTGGGATGGATCAAATCCCTGTCTCCACGCTTTCCTCCAAGTTCCACAGCAGCCAGATTGGCGATCACCTCGTTGACATTCATCTGGGTGGACGTGCCGGATCCGGCCTGAAAGATATCGATGGAAAACTGGTCATCGTGCGCCCCGGTGAGTATCGTTGCGCAGGCCTTGCGAATCGCCTGTGAACGATCAGGATCAAGAAGTCCGAGCTGCTCATTTGCCGTGGCGCAAGCCGCTTTCAACTGAACGATGGCGTGAACGATCGCCAGGGGCACCGGTTCACCGGCAGCATTAAAATTTTCCAGGGAACGAGCGGTATGAATCCCGTACCAGGCGTTTTCGGGAACCTGTTTTTCCCCCATCGAGTCTTTTTCGATTCGCATGCTTCACCTCCGGGCGGTTGAAAAATTTATGACTGACATTACAGCAAACCAGGTATCTGTCAAGAAGACAGGGGGCGATATCTCTGTCGCAAAGAATCAGGCCAAAACGAAAACACCGGAATCTCCCCTTCCTGAATAATGCCTTGACTTTAAAGGATTCGTCCCAATTTTGTCTGAAACTATTCAAAAAAAGTGAAGGAGTTATCAAATGGAAAAAGCTAAAAGCGGATTGTTCGTAAGCGTCAATTATACCGGAACGCTGGACAATGGAGAAATTTTCGATTCCAGTGAAGGTTGCCAGCCCATGGAAGTTCAAATGGGTTCCGGCAAGGTCATCCCCGGTTTTGAATCAGCGATCATGGGTATGTCAATCAACGAAACCAAAACCTTCACCCTCTCTCCGGAAGAAGCCTATGGCCATCGGGATGACAGCCGGATGCACGACTTTCCCAAATCCGATATCCCCGCCGGAATGGAACCCGAAGTGGGCCAGACATTGATGTTGAGTACACCCCAGGGTCAGCAGATTCCTGCCCGGGTTGACTGCATAGATGATGAAAAAGTTATTTTCGATCTCAACCATCCCCTGGCCGGCCAATCCCTGACCTTCAAGATCGAGGTGGTGGGCATCAGCAAAACCGCTACGCAACAGCACAGTGGATGCAGCTCCGACTGTTCCAGCGGCGGATGCGGCTGCGGGGACTCCGGCTGTTGCTGATCCCATTGCTGCAAGCCCTTACTTTCGGCCCGGACCAATCGTTTGCCCGGCTTCCGGTTCTCAAGGGGGGAACGGTATCCTGTGACAGGCGGACACTTCCCGATAGCGGTTTTCGCGACATGATCCTGTCCCCCCCAGAGCCGTTTGACGGAAGGGTAGCGACGGAAGTCCGAAAATTAAACGCGTCCGAGACCCGCCAGAAGTCATTGTTCAATAATCTCAATTTTATTTTGCGCCTTGCACAAAGTCTATGGGTCATTCCTGCCCATTGGCGCAAGGATATCGGTGTAGGTGGCAGAAACCGTGTTAACCGGTTTTTGTCAATCTCGACGCCCTGTCGCCCGACAAACCGATTTTTTCTTGGATCATTGAAGCAGGGCAAAATAATAGAATCCCCGTTCGCCGTACTGTATAAAACACTCGCCGACATTCGCCATAAATTGCCTATCCTTGACACCATACACCAAATAAGATAGCAGAAGGGGTTTACGATTTTTAGGCTGGGCGGTTAATCCGGCATCAGTCAACAGCCGATGGGCTATACGATTAAGAGAGATCGACAGCAGCAAATAATAGAAATAGAAGCGGAACCAATTTCAATCGGGGTTACCATGGACAATGCAAAAGACTTGCTGAGCAAGCGAAAAGAAAAAGCGGAGGGCCTGAAGGCAGACGGAATCAATCTGTTCCCCAACGGCTTGGCCGTCGATCATACCATCAGGGATATCCAGTGTCATCTTCAAGACCTGTCGGATGAACAACAAGAGGATCCGGCCCAGTTCAACGTGGCAGGACGGATGATGGCCATCAATCGTTTCGGGAAATCCGCTTTCGTCCGGTTCAAGGACCGAACCGGCCTCATGCAGGCTTATGTGCGCAAGGACCGGGTGGGGGATCGGTCATATGATCTGTTCAAACGCCTTGATGTCGGGGATTTCGTTGAAATTGCGGGGACCCTGTTTCGTACCAAGACCGGCGAATGGACCCTTCTGGCCACCCGCATTCATCTCGTCTGCAAATCAACCCGGCCACTTCCGGAAAAATTTCACGGGCTTAAAGATCCGGAAAAGCGTTACCGACAGCGCTACATCGACCTGATCATGAACCCGGATGTTCAGGAAATTTTTATCAAACGTAGCCAGATCATCCAGGCCATGCGCTCCTTTTTCCTGTCCCGTGATTTTCTGGAAGTGGAAACACCTATGATGCAGCCAATACCGGGCGGCGCCGAGGCAACTCCCTTTAAAACCCACCACAATGCGCTGGACATGGATCTCTATCTTCGCATCGCTCCGGAACTTTATCTCAAGCGCCTGGTGGTGGGCGGGTTTGAACGGGTCTTTGAAATCAACCGCAATTTCAGAAACGAAGGCGTCTCCACCCAGCACAACCCGGAATTTACCATGGTTGAATTTTACCAGGCCTACGCCACCTATGAAGACTTGATGGACCTCACCGAACAAATGTTTGCGCAAATTGCTCAAGCAATAACCGGCGGTACCGTCGTTAACTATCAAGGTAATGAAATCGAACTGGGAGGACCGTGGAAACGAATATCCCTGTTCGACTCCCTGGAACAGATCGGCGGAGTCGATTCGTCATTGTTGAGCGACAAAGACCGTTTGCTTGAATTTGCGGCGTCCCAGGGTATTACGGTAACGAAAACCGGTCGTTTGGGAAAAGTGATCACCAAACTGTTCGATGCCCTTGTTGAACCCAAATTAATCCAGCCCACCTTTATCACCGGCTATCCGGCCGAAGTCTCCCCGCTGTCAAGAAGAAGCGACACCCATCCGGACCTGACCGAACGGTTTGAACTGTTCATTGCCGGCAGGGAAATCGCCAACGGGTTTTCCGAACTCAATGACCCGGAAGACCAGCGAGGAAGATTTCTGCAGCAAGTGGAAGATAGAAAAGCCGGTGACGACGAAGCCCATTTTATGGATGACGACTATATCGAGGCTTTGGAGTATGGCATGCCCCCCACCGCCGGTCAGGGGATTGGAATCGACCGTCTGGTGATGCTGCTGACCGACGCCCCGTCCATCCGAGAGGTTATCCTGTTCCCCCACATGAAGCCCCGGGCAGGAGTTTCAAAAACAGACAATTGACTCAGTTTCAATAGAATCGGGCAAGACCTATCGCAGAGAACTCTCAACCTCAGCCATTACCGGAAATGCCATGTCATTTGTGACATTTGTATCAGGGCGCTATCTCCGGACTCGCCAGAAGCGGGCGTTTATTTCGCTGATTACCGTCCTGTCCATTGCCGGAGTCACCGTGGGAGTCATGGCGCTGATCGTGGTTATTGCGGTCATGGCCGGTTTTGAAAGCGATCTCAAATCTCGGATCATGGGAATCCGGCCCCACCTGGTACTCACCAAAAAACAGGGGGACTTTACCGGCTACAATCAGATTTTGGCAAAAATCAAACCCGTTGATGGCATCGAAACGGCATCGGCCTACATCACCACGCAGGTTGTCATTCGCACGACAACGCGGGCGGCTGGCGCCGTTTTGAAAGGCATTGATGCGGTTCAGGGAAAAAGCGTCAGCGCCAGGATGGATAACAGCCGGTTAGTGACGCGGACTGCCTCGAAAGAGCCCCCAAAAGGGAACGATCACCTTCCCGGCATCATTTTAGGCAAGGAACTGGCAGCCAACCTGGGTGTAATCCGAGGTGACACGGTGTACCTAATCTTGCCGCGGGGTATGCTCTCACCGGCCGGCCATATTCCTGCCATGATTAAATTTCAGGTCGCCGACCTTTTCGAATCCGGGATGTATGAATTTGATGGGAGGCTCGCTTTCATCGATTTGAAGCAGGCCCAGAAGATCCTCCGAATGCCCGCTTCCGTTAGTGGGATTGAGATTCGCCTCCGCGATATGGAAAAGGTCAAAGAAATTTCCGATACGATTGAACGACTGGTGGACGGAAACTACACCATCGAAAACTGGAAGCAGATGAACCGAAATCTCTTTTCAGCCCTTCGGTTGGAAAAAACCGTCATGTTCATCATCCTTGCCCTGATCGTATTGGTTGCCGCATTCAATATTGCCGGCTCCCTGGTCATGATGGTCATGGAAAAACGAAAGGATATCGCCATTCTGAAAGCCATGGGGGCAACGGCAAGATCCATCGGACGCATCTTTGTAATCAAAGGCCTGATGATCGGCTTGGTGGGAACCGTGCTGGGAACTTCCGCAGGCTTGGTTCTGTGCACCCTGCTGAAGCGATATTCCTTTATCCACCTACCGGCAGATGTATATTATATAAGTACATTACCTGTGAACATGAAGACATCGGACGTCATCTTGATTGCGTTGTGTGCACTGATCATCTGTTTTGCAGCCACGCTTTATCCGGCCCGGCAGGCGGCCGGCATCGATCCGGTGGAGGCCATCCGTCATGGATAATGGCACTGAACTGTCAGAGCGGGAGGTAACCCGCGATCAGCAGCCTCACGGAAGTCCGCTGATCCAGGCTTCGGGCATCAGCAAAATCTATAACCACAGTGGGGCCCGCATCGTGGTCCTCAACCAGTTGTCATTTAAACTGGGCATCGGGGAAACGATAGGAATCGTGGGGGCATCGGGTATCGGCAAATCTACCCTACTTCACGTTCTCGGGACCTTGGACAGACCGGATAGCGGCATCCTGGAATATTCGGGAAAAGATGTTCTGAAGTTGGATGATAGCCAACTGGCCCGTTTTCGCAACCGGACTATCGGCTTTGTATTTCAGTTCCACCACCTGCTGCCCGAATTTTCGGCATTGGAGAACACGATGATGCCGGCTCTAATCGGCGGTGAGGGCAAAAAAACGGCAACGACGGCTGCAGAAGCAATTCTGGTTCGTGTCGGCCTGAAAGACCGGCTGACCCATCGGGCCGGTGAATTATCCGGCGGTGAACAGCAGCGAGTGGCCCTGGCCCGGGCTTTGGTCCTGCGGCCGGCCATTCTTCTGGCAGATGAACCGACAGGCAATCTGGATCGAAAAAACAGTGCCCACATCCACACCCTACTGATGGAATTGAACCAGGAAATGGGAATGGCGCTGGTTGTGGTGACCCATAACATGGAACTGGCTGCCCTGGTATCCCGGCAGGTAACCATCGCCAATGGAGCACTGCAGGAATTTCATTGATTTCTTGCCAAGTTGATTTTCCTTTGGCATGCGAGAAAAAGAGACCCTTATAAGTTGCCTCATGGTTGCCGAAAAAAACATTTTGCCAATACCGGCCGATTCTGAAATGGATTAAACGTTGACAGGACCGCAATTGTTCAGGGGGATTCGATGTTGAGGCGATATTTTCCGGTGTTGTTTTTTTCCCTTTTTCTCGTGGCCCACACCGCTGCTGCCATTGAAACGGTTCATGTGCTGGTGTTGCCTTTTGAAATTCATGCCAGCCAGAGCCTGTCCTATCTGGCAGAAGACATACCCAAAGTCATTCAAGAGTATCTGCAAACCGAAGGGGCAGTTGCTGTTGAAATGGACAACGCACAATCAACTTCCGCTTTAGACGTCACCTCCGATGTTGAAACCTTGAAGCAGGTAGGCCTGAAGGCCGGTGCAGACAGTGTGGTCTGGGGAAGTATGACACGTATCGGCGATAACATCAGCCTTGACATTAACATGGTTGAAACAGTGGGCACCAAACCGGTCTTCTCCATATATGAGGCCGGCTCGGGTATGGAAAACCTGAGAGCCGTTGCCAAAAAGTCCGCGGAAAAATTGGCGAGACAACTGTTCCGGCGGGAACTGATTACCGGCATCCGTGTCACTGGGAATAAACGGATCGAAGCAGATGCCATCGAGCGGGTGATACGGGTGAAAGCAGGCGATGTGCTGCGTGCCGGCGAACTGTCCAAAGACATGAAAAATATCTACAAAATGGGTTATTTTGAGGATATCCGCGTCGAAGCTGAAGACAGCGAAGGCGGGAAATTGATCATTTTTAATGTCAAGGAGAAACCTACTATTCGAAAAATCTCCTTCAGCGGCAACCAGGTTTTCAAGGATGAGAAACTTCGGGAGAATTTAACCGTCAGCACGGGTTCCATTCTGAATATTTTTACGATCAAATCTAACATCGAGCAACTCCAAGCCATGTATAAGGAGAAGAATTATCACAATATTAAAATTAACTACACTGTTCATGAACGGGACAATAACCAGGCGGACATTGAATTTGTTATTGAAGAAGGGGAAAAGATCAGAATTAAAAAAATCACCTTCCAGGGCAACCGGACTTTCCCGGACAAAAAGCTGAAAAAACTGATCAGTTCCTCGGAAAAGGGCTTTTTCTCATGGATCACTTCTTCCGGTGAATTGAATCGAGAAGATCTGAATCAAGATGCAGCCCGTCTCATGGCTTATTATAACACCGAGGGATTCATCCATGCCAAAGTTGCCGATCCAGTAGTCGACTTCGAGGACAAATGGATATTTATCACCTTTAAAATCGAAGAGGGCGAGCGGTTCAAAGTAGGCACCATTGACATGGATGGGGACCTGATTCTGCCCAAGGCGCGTTTGATGCCCGGGCTTCAGATTTCAAAGGAACCCTTCTTCAACCGGGAAACGGTCAGAAAAGATATCCTTTGGCTGACCGATCTGTATGCGGATGCCGGCTATGCCTACGCGGATATTTCTCCTTTGACGAAGGAGGATGCCGAGAACCACTTGATCGACATCACCTATTCCGCTCAAAAAAAAGACAAGGTCTTCTTTGAAAACATCGATATTTCCGGCAACACACGTACCCGGGACAAAGTCATTCGCAGGGAGCTTCGCATCTACGAACAGGAGCTATACAGCGGCAGCCGCCTCAAACGAAGTGTGCGTAATCTCCATCGCCTGGATTTTTTTGAGGATGTCAAAGTAGATACACCCAAAGGCAGTGCTGAAGACAAGATGGATGTAAAAATCAGCGTCGTGGAAAAACCCACAGGCACCTTCACATTCGGTGCGGGATACAGCACAGTGGACGACGTCTTCTTTACCGGATCCGTTTCCCAAAGAAACCTTTTCGGCCGCGGCCAGATTCTCAAGCTGAGCGGCCAGATCGGCGGGTCGTCGGATCTATACAACATGAGCTTCACGGAACCATGGATGTTCGACATTCCCCTGTCCGGTACAATCAACATTTACCGCTCCAATCGTGACTACGACACCTACGACAGAACCAGCATGGGTGGCGGACTTGGGGTCAGTTACCCCATTTTTGATTATACCCGGGTATCCCTGTCTTATCGATACGATGTTACCGACATTACAGAAATCACTGCGGACGCATCGGACAACATCAAGGAACTGGAAGGGTCAAACGCCACCAGCGCCGTTACCACGGGATTAAGCTATGATTCAAGGGACCGCGCCTTCAACACCACACAGGGTCAGGATCACAGCCTCATTTACACTTATGCGGGATTAGGTGGTGATATCGGTTTTAACAAGGTCGTGGGTGAACTCGGCTGGTATCTCCCGGTCTACAAGGGGCTGGTAACTTTTCTGCATGGAAAATCCGGCTATGTGAGTGAGATAAACGGATACACATTACCCGACTATGAAAAATTCTATTTAGGGGGCATGAACTCCATCCGTGGTTTTGGTTTTCAGGACATCAATATCAAAACTGTAAACAGTGCCGGACAAATTTCAGAGGAAGGTGGCGAATCGTTTGTCCAGTTCAATTTTGAACTCACCTATCCACTATTTAAAGATCTGGGCATTGTCGGTGTTGTTTTCTATGATACCGGCAATGTTTTTGGACATGGTGATACGATTGATTTTGGTACGCTCCGCCAAGCGGCCGGATACGGCATTCGGTGGTACTCCCCCATCGGACCGATTCGCATCGAGGGTGGCCACATCCTGGATCCCCGCGAAGAAAATGGAGAAGATTCCGGGGTCAACTGGGAGTTTTCCATGGGGGGGGCATTCTAAACCGAAGCTCCGTAGGAATGATTGAAAACAACCTGCGCCAACAACCATTTGATTATAACCGCTATAAAATGATATATGTTATGGCAAAATTCACATTTAAGACGTGGAAAGGGGAATGTATGCGATCTGCAAGCAAATTGATAATCCTGACGATTATAGCTATTTTCTTCTACGGAGGATCAGGCTTTTGTGCAGATGTGGCTAAAATTGGGGTTGTAGAGTTCCAACGCCTATTTGAAAATTCAGACGCCGGAAAAGATATAAAGGCAGAGATCACCGCGCATGGCAAAAAAATGGAAGCCGAACTTAAGGAAAAAGGTGCTGAAATTGAGGAACTTAAAAAACGCTTGGAGCGTGAAGCCTTGGTCATGAGCAAGGAAATGCGTGAAGAGAAAGAGCGGGAGTTCAGGATCAAGGTCAATGATATCAAAACCCTGCAGAAAAAATATGAGGTGGAGTTGCAAGGCGTCCAGAAAAAGTTGATGAGCGAACTTCAATCTGAAACGCTGGAAATCATAGATGAGATCGGTAAATCAGGAGGCTACCTGTTGGTTATGGACAAACGCGGGGTTCTCTATTCACCAACGACTATCGATATTACCGATGAAGTCATTAAACAATACAATGCCCGGTACGCCAAAAATAAGAAAAAGTAAGCATAGGTATCGACAGTGCCCACTGACTATTCCCTTAAAGAGATTGCCGAGGCGACCAATGGTGAAGCCGTTGGCCAAAAAAACAAAAGAATCAGCGGCGTCGCGCCCTTTGAGACAGCTGATTCCAGTCAAATCACCTTCGCAGGAGGCGTTAAATATTTAAAGCGGATCGAGGACTCCCTGGCTGGGGCCATTTTCGTTCCCAAAGGGTTTAAGGCCTCCGGAAAAAACCTGATCGGTGTTAGCAACCCCCAACTGGCATTTGCCAAAGTGGTGGAGTTGTATCATCCGACGGTTCCACCGGCTTGGGGTATCAGCAACCTGTCATCCACCGGCAGTGATCTCCGGGCAGGTGATAGGGTATTTATCGGTTCGTTTGCGACGGTAGGTAATCGCGTGACAATCGGTTCAGATTCGATCATTCAAAACGGTGTTTTTATCGGGGATGATGTAAGCATCGGAGATAAGGCAATGATTCATCCCAATGTGACCATCATGAACGGTTGCCGGATCGGCAACCGGGTAACGGTTCATCCGGGTACGGTAATTGGCAGTGATGGTTATGGTTTCGTTCCGGATGGTGGGCGTTACCACAAAATTCCACAGATAGGCATCGTTCAGATTGATGATGATGTTGAAATCGGTGCATGCAACACCATCGATCGGGCAACTTTCGGCCGGACATGGATTCAACGCGGGGTCAAGACAGACAATCTGGTCCACATCGCACACAATGTAGTTGTGGGTGAGGATAGCGTAATTGTCGCCCAGGTGGGCATTGCCGGCAGCACCAAGATCGGCCATCACGCCATTCTTGCCGGTCAGGCAGGTATTTCCGGCCATCTGACCCTCGGCAACCATGTCACCGTAGGTCCAATGACCGGGGTAGGCAAATCCATCTCAGACGGAAAAGTGGTCTCATCCGGCTCCACATCCATGCCCCACCGGACGTGGTTGAGAGTACAACGCGTCATTCCAACCTTACCGGAAATGAAGAAAAAAATTGCCGACTTGGAGAAGAAGCTCGCTGATCTCGAAAAAATCGTTGGGGGACGCTGAAACAACGCGGAGGTCCACTCATGGAAATGGTCTTTGATATCAAGGCAATCATGCAGAACCTTCCCCACCGATATCCTTTTTTAATGGTGGATCGGGTGATTGAGTTCGTCAAAAACAAGAGAATCGTGGCCTTAAAAAATGTAACGATCAATGAACCTTTTTTCCAGGGGCATTTTCCCGATACCCCCATCATGCCAGGCGTTCTCATTGTCGAAGCCATGGGACAAGCCGGCGGTGTTCTGGTCACCCAGTCACTGCCACCGGAAAATCAAGGCAAGCTGATCTATTTCATGGGATTTGACGACGTGCGGTTCAGAAAACCAGTCGTGCCCGGTGATCAGTTGATCCTGGAACTTGAAATGCTGAAACTGCGATCCAAAGTCGTAAAAATGGCCGGCGTTGCCAAGGTCGACGGGAAAATCGTCGCCGAAGCGAAGTTGATGGCCGCCTATGGAGACTAATATGATTCATCCCACTGCAATCGTCAGTCCCGAAGCAACGATAGGAGAAGGTGTCAAAATCGGTGCCTACTCAATTATCGGCGAAGATGTCACTATTGGCAAAGAAACATGGATAGGACCTCATGTGGTGGTTGACCCCCACGTGATCATCGGCCCTGGATGCCGAATATTTCAATTTGCTGCCATTGGCGCCATACCACAGGACCTGAAGTTCGGCGGGGAAAAGAGTTATGTAAAAATCGGACCAAACGTTACCATCAGGGAGTTTGTTACCATCCACCGCGGGACGGAGCCGGGTGGTGGAATCACGGAAGTGGGTGAAAAATCATTATTGATGGCCTATACCCACATCGCCCACGACTGCCGCATCGGCAAAATGGTGATTCTGGCCAACAATGCCACATTGGCAGGTCATATCACCATTGGCGATCATGCCACTGTCGGTGGCCTGGTGGCCATCCACCAGTTTGTCCGAATTGGCAATCATGCCTTTGTAGGCGGTAAATCAGCCGTGGTCAAGGACGTACCGCCTTATGTCATTGCTGCCGGTGATCGGGCCATTTTACATGGCCTCAACCGCGTTGGCCTCAAACGTTATGGTTTTTCTGACCAAACACTTTCCGCATTGAAAAAGACCTACCGAATACTGTTTCGATATGGGTTGACCCTGAACGAAGCCATTGAACGCGTAAATGCTGAAGTGGAAATGGTGCCTGAAGTTGAAACCTTCATCGGATTTATCAAAGCATCCTCCCGAGGAGTGACACGATAATTCTATTTTTCAATAGATCAGGTCTCAAATAAAAGTCTGCCCATTCAATGAATGAAAAGATTGGACTCATAGCGGGAAGCGGCCAGTTCCCGGTACTTTTTTCTAAAGCCGCATTAAAAAATGGGTTCTCTGTATACACTGTCGCATACCTTAACGAAGCAGACCAAGAACTCACCCGCTTGTCGGAAAAGATTCAATGGCTGCATCTGGGTCAGGTGAAACGGCTCATCAAGTTTTTCAAGCAAAATGGCGTCAACCGCGCAGTGATGTTAGGCGCCGTTCGCAAGACGCGACTATTTACTGATGTGAAGCCAGATATGAAAGCCATATCTATCATTGCTGGAATGCGAAACACCCACGATGATGCCATTATGCGCGCCTTTGCGGACAGTCTTGAAAAGGAACATATCAAAATCGAGCCCTCAACTTTTCTCTTGCCGGAATTGCTCGCCACAAAAGGTGTCTGGACGAACAGAAAACCGTCCCAATCAGAAAAGAAAGACATCGCCATGGGATTTTCCGTAGCAAAGGAAATTGGCCGTTTAGACATCGGACAAAGCGTGGTTGTTGGCGGTGGATCGATCCTCGCTGTTGAGGCCATCGACGGAACCGACGCCACGATCCAACGGGGCGGTCAGTTGGGTAAGGGTGAGGCTGTCTTGGTCAAAGTCTGCAAGCCGAACCAGGATTTTCGTTTCGATGTTCCCTCGGTAGGGGTGAAAACAATCGAAACCATGAGCCAATACGATGTTGGCGTCCTTGCCATAGAGGCCGACCGGACCGTTGTTTTTGATCGTCTCGAAATGATCCGCGCGGCCAACGAAAACAATATTGCAATCATCTGCGAATAGGGTATGTAAAAAATGCTTCGGAATTGAACGTTAAAAAAGGCGATGGGCTCGTTGATGAACAGAATTCATTAATACTATCCGTAAAGCAGCGCCACCGGCACCTGGTAACAGGGCAGATGGATCGTGACCACCTGAAAACCGCTGAAAATCGTGGCGCAAATTCAATAAGCCAGCCATCACCTTACGTGTTGAGGCGAAAAATTTTATCCAATGTCTCCAAAGTCCATCATGATCATTGCGGGTGAAGCATCGGGGGACGTGCACGGTGCAAAACTGGCCCATGCCATAAATAACCGATCCACCGACACGATCCTCTTTGGCGTCGGCGGAATCGCCATGAAGACAGAAGGCGTCAAGATTCTTGTCGATTGCAAGACGCTCTCCGTGATGGGGATCACAGAGGTGCTTGCCAAACTGCCGAAGATTTACCAGGCCATGGCAATCGTAAAAAAAGCCCTGAACAAGCTTAAACCGAATCTTCTGATTTTAATCGATTTTCCCGACTTCAACTTTCATATTGCCGCTGTCGCGAAGAAGCTTAACATTCCGGTTTTATATTACATCAGCCCCCAAATCTGGGCATGGCGCCAAAACCGGGTCCATAAAATCAAACGGTTGGTCGACCACATGGCCGTGATTCTTCCATTCGAAGCAGCGTTTTACTGTAAGCACCATGTACCGGTCACTTTTGTGGGCCACCCTCTGTTGGACGGGATTCTGCCGGTACCTGACCGTCAATCAGCGACGACACATCTCAACGAACCGGTCATTGGTCTGCTTCCCGGGTCGAGAGAAAAAGAAGTGTCTACCCTGCTTCCCGTTATGCTCGAAGCCGCCAAAATTATAAAGCAATTCCTACCGACTTCAAGGTTCATGGTTTCATGTGCTGAATCCATTAATATGGAATTGGTCTTGGATGTCGTCAGTCAATATGCGCCGACGCTTGAAGCAGAGATCGTGAACGGCTCAATTATTAAGGTATTCCAACAGAGCCGGATCCTGGTGGCGGCTTCAGGTACAGTCACATTGGAGGCCGCACTTTATGGCATTCCAACGGTCATCATATATAAAGTCTCTCCATTGAGTTATTGGATTGGCAAACGGCTCATAAAGGTAAAGCATATCGGCATCGCCAACCTCATCGTTAAAAAAGAACTTCAGCCAGAGTTGATCCAGGACGATGCATCGCCCCAAATCATCGCAGATAAGGTAACCGCCATGATCAACGATCCGGACAGGTTAAAGCAGATAGAAAAGGAACTGGTTCGCATTAGAGACCTTCTTGGCGGTGCCGGAGCCTCAGACCGGGTCGCCCAAATTGCATTGGATCTAATCTGACGGACTATGTTCACTATCCTCCCGTTACAACCGGAAAATCGCCTGCACAAAAACTTTATTCGCTATCAAATACATCACCCGCTATACGCTGAAACGATTTTGGGATGAATAGCATGTTGACCGTTGTGTTTCGGGTAACCCAGCTGTCAGGTGTTGTAAGAATGCGACACCCCTGACAACGGTGCATCAGAGGTGTCCTTGATCGATTGGTGGGCGGGGATGCTTTCAACTTCGTTTCTGATCCCGATAATTTAGTCGGTGCTGAAAAAGCCGCTACACGGCCATACCTACTGGAACCTCTGATCTTTGACAAAATGAAACCCAGAAGTAAATCAGGCGCAAAATGTCGGCTGCCAGCCGCAGCAGCTTTCTGAAGTTCATGCCGGCGGCGCTGAAGATTGCGTTGAGGCAATCGCCAACAGTGCCTTTGAGACGGCATCGGTCCATGCGATGTTCCTGTTTCAAATGCCCGATGCCAGGTTCCACGGCGGCTCGACGTTTCATCCAGCGCCACAGGCTTTTGGCGGTTCGACCACGCCTGCGCTTGTCCACGTGGACATTGACCTCTCCAGTGTAACCATGGCCGCGGTATCCCATATCTACAAACACATGCTCCGGAGGCCGGGCAATGCGTTCGATCTGGCTGAGGGCGTCTTTCAGGGTGTGACCGTCGTAAGGGTTGCCGTGAATCGCCTTGGCACCCACGAACCATCCCCCGCGACTCGTTGCCGCGACGCTGACCTTGCAGCCGAACTCGTACCGCTTGTGGGCTTTGCCTTTGCTGATGCACTCGACTGCCGGTTCGTGGACGCTGTAGATCTTTTTCTTGTCTTTGCGCTGTTGATGAAAAATGCGGGAGGCGATGGCTAACAGGGACTGCAATTGCTCATCGGGGTGCGGGCATTTACGCTCGATGTCACGAATGACCCGCCCCAGGTAGGTTTTCAGTTTTCGGGTGCAGCGTCTGGCGCGATTCATCTGTCGGGCATGGGCGTAGCGGCTTTGCTGGGCCAACAGGTGTTTGGCATTGCGGTTGTAGTTCTGGCGCAGCGGGAGATCACGCTGCTTGGCCGCATCGACCAGTCGCTGCCGGGCGCGATGATACAAACGGGCATCGGTCGGAAAACGAATGTCTTTTTCCTGGACCGTCGTATCCACATTCACCCGTTTGAGTTGATGGGACTTGACCACCTTAAGCTTCAACCCGGCAGCGATGGTTTCCTTGAGCAGTTCTTCCGCACCGGCTTCACCGATGCGCTTGCGCCACCGGGTCATGCTGGACGAATCGATCGGCGGATCGTGCTCGAAAAACTGCATCCCGCTCAGATACTGCCAGTAGGGATTTTCCACCCACCCGGCGACGACATCGTCATCGCTTAGGTTGAATGAGAATTTCAGGTAGTGCAGGGCTACCATCAGACGGGTATTGACGCCCGGCCGGCCGTTATCCGGGCAGTAGGTTGTGCCGAACAGTTCGTCCATGCGATCCCAATCGACGAACTTGGCCAGTTTGACCAGACCATGGCTGGGATCGACAATCTTCACGAGTTCCGGACGAAACAAATCCCGTTGCCTGTTTTTGTGGGGAGATTGTCTGGGTTTCATGGCTATAATTTGCAAGGAAAGTGGGTTTAACTGCTTGAAATCCTGCAAATCATATAGCACAAAACAGATATTTTTACCAATAATTTCTATTAGATAAACGCTTTTTCAGGACCGACTAATTTAGTAGCTGCTTTCTATTTGTCAGAAATGGCTGCGGCGAAAAGGATTCCCGCACCCAGTAAAACACCCAGCAACAGGACTGCATGTGACGAAATAGAATCAAGAGCTCTCAAATCGTTGGTTCCTGTTGAGATAAAACAACTGCCGCCACTATCAGATGAGGAAGTCCCCCCCGTTGACAAAGAGGCGCTGTCGGAAGTTTCGGAATCAGTGTAAGCAATGCCGGCAGGGTCCACAATCACCCCATTTTCGATTCCATCCTCATCGCCCATGCCGCCATCTTCGAGCAATACGGTTACACTTTTTCCGTTTTTGGCAAAAGCCGCATTCTCATATACCTGCCATCCGCTGTCGGTGACGTATTTGTACAACTGCGCATCTTTGGGGACCCTGGTTGAAAAATGAATTTTCACCGTCGCGGTCTTTGCCCCATTTTGCAGATATAGTTTGAAACCAATCAGGCCGAATCCCATCTTCACCGATTTGTCGGGAATCGCTTCAGTAGACAGCGATTTAATCGAAACCAGAGTGACATTATCGGAAACGGTTTCGACACCGACGATGGTTTGACCCTCTATCGTATTAACACTCATGATGTTGTCTTCAAGGGAATCGGGAGTTCCGTTTTCGTTAACATCCGTCGACCCATCGACCTCCTGAGCGTCCGGGATACCATCGATATTCGCATCACCCGCAGTGTCGGCAGCGATAGTCGTAAAAGTTGAGGTTTGGGACCAATCCGATGCGCCATTGCGGGCGTCGATGAATTTTACCCGCCAAGAGTAAACGGTATCGGCATCCAGCACCATTTCACCGACGGTATAAGCCGTCAGCTGCGTCTCGCTGGTTTCATCCAAAATGAGCGTCGAAAAATCTGAATCCGTACTGATCTGCCACTGCGATTGATAGTGGTCATCATTGTCCACGTCAAAGTAAGCCCCGGAAACAAGCACGGGCGTAAGCCCAACACGCTCGATCTGGGCAACCCCATCAATAACCGGTGCATCCGGAGCCGTGTTGGCCGGAGCGGTCGTCGGATTGCTATCCGCCTGAAACTCAGCCAGATTGGTCACGCCATCGCCATCCGCATCCAGTGCGGAATCATTGATGAGCGGATCCAGCCCATAGGTGATTTCCCAGACATCGGTCATCCCGTCATTATCATCGTCCGGATCCTGATTGTCGCCCGTTCCGTCGCTATCGTTGTCCGCCCATTCATTGGGGTCGTTGGGGAACCGGTCCAGGACATCAGGCACATTGTCTCCGTCGACATCGGTACTCGAGGACTTGAGCACGCTGACAGTCGTGGTTGAAACCGAGCTGCTTCCGTCGTCATCGGTAACCGTCAGGCTGAAAGTCAACGTGTCGCCATCGATGCCGACAACCGGTGCGGTAAACGATGCCTGCGCACTGGCGGCATTATTAATGGATATTCCCGCTCCACCGGTCTGCACCCATTGATAACCGACAATCGTACCATCCGTGTCGTTGGAACCGGAGCCATCCAGGGTTACCGATGTGCCTTCATCGACGGATTGATTCTGTCCGGCAACGGCCATGGGGGCCTGGTTGAGTACAACAGCGGCGGGAGTGTAGGAAACTTCTTCAGAGTCGGCGCTTTCCAGATCGCCATCGAATGCACGAACGACGAAATGATAGGTGACCCCTTCAGTAAGACCGGTCAGGGTGCAGGTGGTAAGGTTGTCTTCCCAGAGAGGATAATCGTAGTTGTAGCTCTGGCTGCCTTCACGGGCGAAAACCCGGTATCCTTCCGGTGCCGGATCGTTGGCATCCCACATCAGGGTTACATTTGCACTGAGAGCAAACGAAACACCGAAGGTAATGATTGCAACCGAAGTGAATAAGATCTTCAGAAAGGATCGCGTGGATAGTTTCATTTTGCATCTCCCAAACTATGATATGCCTTGCGACCAACAGCGGATTTGAGAGATGCTGTGTTCGCTCGGCAGCCCTGCCGCCATTTCCAGAGCTTCTGGTTTCAGGCCGTTGGCTTTGCGTCACACCCTTTCGGATGTTTTGCCTTTATCGAGCAATTTACTTTTCAAAAAACGTTAAAATTTTTTAAGCACATACCATACCAAAATAATAAGGAACCCCATTTTGAATATTCCGAATGCCATGGTTACGATTTAGGTTGCCGTAATTAAATATTTTTTAGTCGTTCTTTTATTGTTGGCATCTTAGGTTAGGCTTTAAAAAAAATTGAACTACGAAAAAAATGTACAAAATATAGTACACACCATAGAACAAAGGTGATGCACTTTTGTAAACAAATGATGCCAGCTTCAAAAAATTACGATTATTTCCAGGATCGCTGCGGATTCGAATTACCCGCTGAAAGCAGGCTGAAACATGTCGAGGATTTGAGGCGAAGAGCTAATAACGGGTGGAAGCAAATAGACATTTGGGATATAGGGTTAAATCATTGAACGATTTTTATTGCGGCCTCAAGATGGGATCAACCGGTTTGAAGTACATGGTAAAAATACTGCCCTGGCCCAGTTTACTCTGCACATCCATTCGGCAGTCATAAGTTTCCAGAATTCGATATACGATGGAAAGACCGAGACCCGTTCCGCTGGGTTTTGTCGTGAAAAATGGATTAAACATTAATTTTACCGTCCGTTCATCCATACCACAACCATTATCGGCAACCTCAACCATGATCCTTTCGTTTTTAAGCTTCTGTACAGATATCTTTATTCTGCCTCCGTTATTAATGGATTCAGCCCCATTCAATAGCAGATTCCAGACCACCTGACGAAGCTGAAGGGGGTCAATCTCAATATATGCATCTGATATTATGTTTAAATCTACCTTTACCCGTTGACCGACTGAATTGTCTTTTTCAAAAAGCGTTACAATTTCAGCCAAGGCCTCCCCCAAATTGACACATTCGGTCTGGCCGGCCGACGGCCTGGCAAAAGTAAGGAAATTGTTGACCAAACTACTCAATCGTTCAGTTTCTCTGAGGACAATGTGCACCAACCGCATATTGTCCTTGTTGTTTTCCATTTCACCTTTAAGGATCTGTATGGCGCCCGATAATGAAGCCAGCGGGTTTTTGATTTCGTGGGCCAGCCCGGCAGCCATCTCACCGATCTGCGCCAGGTTTTGAACCCTGCCGAGATGGGCTTCCATGGCTACCAGCTCGGCCTTGGACTGTCGTTCCTGGTCAGACAGATAACCACTCAAAAATGCCACCGAAAAACACGCAGCCGTCATAATGACACATTTTTGAAAAACCTGAATAGCCGTTATGGTTGAACCGAAAGTGGAGCCACTGTAGCCGAAAGAATTAAAGAAACCATTTAATTCCAGAATCAGCAGCACGGCAAATTGGAAACTGCAGAACACTGCTACCAGAAGGCTCCCCCGTTTAAAAACAAACACACTGGAATAGATAACAACCACAAGGTATAAAAATGAAAATACACTGAAATACCCTCCCGTCACAAAAATGATCAGGGTGATGCACAAGGTATCGATAATGATCTGGCCATATATTATAAAAAGTTGGTACCGCTTTAGGATTGGCAGAAGAATGCCATAAACCGCAGATAAAACTATTATTGAGCCAGACAATCCGTATAGAAAACCGACAGGTGTTTCTTGTGAATCGAACTGGTTAGCGATCTGATAGGCTATGGTTGACCCCAGCAGCAATAAAGCGAATAAAAAGCGTATGGACATCAACCAGTTGAGTTTACGGTTGAACGTCTCTCTATCGAGTTGGTAATTAGGCAGGAATTCAGTCAAGACAGAATATCATAATATCTGGATGTCGGGGATTACTGGCACGCACCCGAGCCCATGTATTAATTATTTTCATGTGAATGCGCTCCCCCACAATGGTGCGCGTAAAAAACGAGCGACGCTCAGCATCGTCAACTTTTATATCGGCAATTTCCGTTGAAAACCACTTGGACCCGTAAGAAGGTTAAAGCGCTCCAGCCATTTTAAAGATTGGCAGATACATGGCAATAACCAGACCGCCAATTACCACACCTAAGAAAACAAGCATGAAGGGTTCGATCAGCGACGTCAAATTTTCAACCGCCTGGTCAACCTCTTCTTCGTAAAAATCGGCAATCTTCTCCAGCATGGCGTCTAGGGCACCGGTGGACTCGCCAACGGAAATCATCTGGCATACCATGGCCGGGAAAACCCCACTTTCGGCCAACGGATCCGCCATGGTGCGACCCTCTGCGATACCGCTCCTGACAGTATAGATTGCCTGTTCAACGGTTTTATTGCCTGAGGTTTTGGCCACGATGTCCAATGCTTCCAAAATCGCCACCCCGCTGGACAACATCGTTCCCATGGTCCGGGTGAATTTGGCGACAGCCACTTTTCGAATCAACATGCCGAATACCGGTAGTTTGAGCATCGTGGCATCAACTATTTTCCTGCCTTTTTCAGTCTTATAGTATTTTCTGAATGCGAAAATAAAAATGACAACACCTATGATAATCCAGTGGATCTTGGATTTCACGAATTCACTCATGGCAACGACGATGAGGGTGGGACCAGGAAGCGCCCCCCCCATATCCGCGAACATTTCCTGGAATACGGGAATGACAAACACCAGAATGATCGCAACAACCGCAACAGCGATCACCATAGTCACAATCGGGTAAGTCATTGCTCCTTTAACCTGGCTCTTCAGCTTTGCCGCCTTTTCCATGTAGGCGGACAAGCGCCTTAAAATCGTATCGAGAATACCACCGGCCTCACCGGCAGCCACCATGTTTACAAACAGATCATCGAATTGTTTGGGATATTTTTTCAATGAGTCCGCCAATGTCGAGCCACTTTCCACCTGTTCCTTGATGCTTTTGAGCATCTTCTTGAATGTGGCATTTTCCTGCTGAGCATGCAAAATATCCATACATTGAATGATGGGAAGCCCCGCATCGATCATCGTCGAAAACTGCCGGCAGAATAAAATGACATCTTTTTGGGTCACGCCCGGCTGAAGAAAAGCGACATTTTCAAACAGATCTTTGGGTTTTTTCTTAATTTTGGTCGGTGTTATCCGAAGTCTGTTGAGATTGGATCGAACCACATCCTCGCTGGATGCTTCCATCTCACCTTTCTGAACGATATTGTTCCTGTTCTTTCCTTCCCACAGATAAATCGACATAACATCCCCCTATGTCCGTAAATGATCAGTTGTCGCTATAATACAACGTTGATGAAATGTTTTCTCAACAGGGCCGCCTGGCTTGAGAAGCCATGTAGAAGCAGCCTCGATCCATCTGTTTCAAGGCCAGTTGGTTGGAAGCGACCAATTGATCCAGTACAGGCTGAACGGATTCAACATCGCATCCCATGATCCGTGACACATCCTGGGCGGTGTAAGGTCGTCTTCGAACAGTTGAAACCAGGCGCGCCATCAAGTCTTCACTCCGCACGGTCGTTTCGGGCGGAGCGGATGTATATTTGACAATTTCGGCACCTTCAAGAAAATCTGAAACATCTTTAAGCCGTTTCGGTCCCGTCGGTTGCACCCAGGCTTCCGTACCCGGCCGGTCAAGGGTGTTCAGAAGAACGCCATCTGCATCAATCCGCCGAAGGATTATTTTTAGTTTAGTCAGTTCCTCAATTGAATCGTTGCATCCATTCACTAAGAAATATTCCATTAACAGTCGACCGGAAAACATTTTTCTGAATCGGGCGATACCATCGATGATCGAACTAAGATCAAGTTCCGGATGGGGGCGATTCACCTGCCTGAACTGGGGATCGGTCGCGGCGTCCAGAGAGGCCATGATAACATCAACATCTTTAATCTGGCGCCTTACTTCAGGTTGGTCAAAGAGTGTACTGTTGGTAAGCAATGCCACCTTGTATTGGGGATAGTCGGATTTGAGAAATTGAATCACGTCGCCGAGCCCCTCGTTCAAAGTGGGTTCTCCGGACCCGGAAAAGGTGATATAATCAATTTTCTCATCCTGGGAAAGATAGGTGATCAACTCGTTTTTCACCCGGTCCACCCCAACATATTCTCTTCTTTTCAGGGTCAGATGGGTCGTTGCACCGCACTCACAATATACGCAATTCAGGCTGCAGGTCTTGTGGGGCACAAGATCCACGCCGAGAGAAATGCCCAAGCGTCTTGATGGAACCGGCCCGAACAGTGTCTTGTATTTAAATGTGCTATGGGTGTTCATCGTTTTTATCAGTGAATTTGGTTGTCAACTTGCTACCATAAACTGCTTGAAACAACAATAACTTTATTAATATCGGGGCATTGGTGTTATGCCGGTTGACCTTTGAAAATTGGATAAACTGTTCACCTGGCTTGCAAAAATGGAACCAACAGCGTAATATCCTCGCATTTTCCTTTTCGTCCAAATGGGTATCACTTTAAATTTCACCTTAACTTGACCTTCACGCGTCTTCCACTAAGAGGCAACGCCCCATAAACCGATGACCGCCGAAAACACAAATAAAAAACCATCCCTGACCATTATCACCAGCCATGTTAATGCAGATTTCGATGCCATGGCCTCAATGCTTGCAGCTCAAAAGCTTTACCCAGAGGCCTTGGTGGTTTTTCCCGGATCCCAGGAAAAGAATCTGAGAAATTTCTTCATTCAATCCATGGTCTATCTCTTCAACATTGCAGAACTGGGGAAAATCGACTTCTCAGCAGTCACCAGGCTGGTATTGGTTGACACCCGTCGAAAAACCCGGATTGGTGAGTTGCGTCGGGTCCTGAGCAATCCCCGACTGGAAATCCATATTTATGATCACCACCCCAAAAACGACGATGATATTCCCGCGGACAAAGAATATCATATGTTGACGGGTGCCACGGTGACGATCCTGTCGGACATTCTCCGTAAGAAAAAGATCCCCATCACACCCGAAGAAGCCACCATCATGTGCCTGGGAATCTACGAAGACACCGGATCATTTTCTTTTCCTTCGACGACTGAACACGACTTCAACGCTGCCGCATATCTGCTTTCAAAGGGCGCCAACCTTAACGTCATTTCAAGCATGATCACCCGGGAATTCAATCCCGAACAGATCGGATTGCTGAACGATATGATTCAGGCGTCCAGGCACTATACGATAAACGGGGTTGATCTTGTATTGACCAGTGTGACCACGGATAACTATTTCCCCGATTTTTCGTTCCTGGTCCAAAAAATGGCCAAAATGGAGAACATCGACGCAGTTTTTGCCCTGGGACTAATGGAAAATAAAGTCTATGTCGTTGCCAGAAGTCGAACGGATGATGTGGACGTGGGTGATATTCTGGACCAAATCGGCGGGGGGGGGCACCCGTCAGCCGCAGCGGCAACGGTCAAGGGCAAAACCATCGCCCAGACTGAGCAGCTTCTTTTCGAGGCCCTTTACGCAAAAATCAACCCCAGACGCCAAGCCCGGCATTTGATGTCTTCCCCGGCCATCATGGCCAGCGAAAACACCAGCTGTAAGGATGCCAAAGACCTGCTGACTCGCTATAACATCAACGCCCTGCTGGTTGGCGAAAGCAGTTCGAGCGACGAGGGATTCACCGGTTACATCACCCGGCAAGTCATTGAAAAGGCATTGTTTCATCACCTCGAAACCATTCCGATTCGCGAATATATGAGCACAGAGATATCCCACGTGCATCCGGATGCGGATGTTGTTGAAATTCAGGACACAATCATCGGGAACAAACAACGAATTCTGCCGGTCGTGGAAGATGGCAAGGTCGTTGGAGTCATCACCCGCACAGACCTGCTAAATACCTTGGTTCAACAGAATCGGCCGGCAAATCAAGAATTTACAAAATTGGATGACAAGTTCAGCAACAAACGCTTAAGGATGGTGAACAATTTCATGCGGGAACGTCTTCCCAAACACATGATTGAAACACTTATTCAGCTGGGTGAAACCGCCAGCCAGATGAACTGCAGCGCGTATGTAGTAGGCGGGTTTGTCCGGGATTTGTTCTTGTACCGAAACAATGAAGATATCGATGTGGTCATCGAGGGAAACGGGATTGCGTTCGCCAAGACTTTCGCCCAGGCATTTGGGGCGAGAACCCACACGCATCAGAAATTTGGAACCGCCGTCATCATCTTTCCCGACGGCTTTAAAATTGATGTCGCTTCTGCGCGCATGGAATATTACCAGTTTCCCGCATCACTGCCGGTGGTTGAAATGAGTTCCATCAAAATGGACATGTTTCGCAGGGATTTTACCATCAATACGCTGGCTATTCAGCTCAACCCGGGAAAATTTGGCAGGCTCATCGATTTCTTTTCCGGCCAGAAGGACATCAAGGATAAAGTCCTGCGGGTACTGCACAACCTGAGCTTTGTGGAAGACCCTACGCGGGTGTTTCGGGCCCTGCGGTTCGAGCAGCGATTTGGTTTCTCTATCGGCAAACTCACCTCCAGCCTTATCGACAATGCCGTAAAAATGGAATTCTTCAAACGCCTTGCCGGCAAACGGGTATATACGGAGCTCAAGTTGATTTTGAAGGAAGAAAACCCCGCGCCGACTATTTTAAGATTAATGGATTACAACCTTTTAACAGTCATTCATCCGGGAATAAAAGTAGAAAACGATGTGAAGCACCTGCTCGATACCACCAAGAAGGTTACTGACTGGCATGACCTGCTCTTTATTGATGAGCCCTATGAACGATGGACCGTTTTTTTCATGACGTTGATCCGCCACTGCGATCTGCAAACCACCCTTGAAATCTGTGAACACCTGACCGTCGCTCCGCGCTATTCAAAGCTGTTCGGTGAAAATCGCATCTATGCGGAGCAACAACTCGCTCGACTGGAACGGCGTAAGCGAATGAACAACGCGGAAGTATTCAACCTGCTCAAAGCGTTCAAAACAGAAATGATCTTGTATATGATGGTTTGCGCCGATTCTCAAATGGCAAAAAAAAGAATCTCTCTATACCACACCCGGTTGCGCCATGTGGCCATCACCATTTCCGGAAAAGATCTCCTGGAAATGGGATTTCCATCCGGCCCCGTATTCAGCAAAACGCTGCAGGCAGTACTGGAAGCAAAACTCAACGGATGGGTCAAAACCAGGGAGGATGAATTCACCTTCATAAGAAATAAAATTTCAAGGTTAAAGGGGTAACGACGGTGTGCAGTAAGGATCGGAAACAAAAGAATCTAAGCAATAATTCAGAAGAAGTTTACTTTGCCCCGAAGAGACATGATTCCTTTCCATGTGGCTTGAAGGTCACCCCCACCACTTCAACCTTCCCGTATCCAAGCCGCTTAGCCGATAGCTGATCCCTTGATTGTTTTTCCGTTCCTTACCTCCTTTTTTTTCTTGATTGCATGACGCCTTCTGTTTAGTATAACGGGTTTTATTACTTTGACGCTGACCGCATGCGGTCGGCAAACCGGCGGAGGCCAAACAATCGATCGGGAGATGTCTTCATGAGTTCCAAAAAACGGATTTTAAGCGGTATGCGGCCCACTGGCCCACTTCATCTGGGGAACCTGCACGGCGCGCTGGCCAACTGGGTGGGCATGCAGGACGAATACGACTGTTTTTTCTTTATTGCCGACTGGCATGCCCTGACCAGCGACTATGAAGCTCCCGGCGCGATAACCGGTTACGTCGGCGAAATGATGATCGATTGGCTCAGCGCCGGTCTCGATCCGGAAAAAAGTACCCTGTTCGTTCAATCGCTGGTTCCGGAACATGCCGAACTGTTCCTTTATCTCTCCATGATCACGCCGGTGCCATGGCTCGAAAGAAACCCCACCTACAAGGACCAGATCGTCCAAATCAGCAACAAAGACCTTTCCACCTTCGGCTTTTTGGGATACCCGGTCCTCCAAGCGGCGGACATCATCATGTACAAGGCCAATGGCGTACCGGTGGGCATCGACCAGGTGCCCCACGTGGAAATAACCCGGGAAATTACCCGGCGTTTCAATTTTCTATACGGCAACGTATTTCCGGAACCGGAAGCCATCCTGACCAAAACTTCCAAAATTTTAGGTCTGGACCGACGCAAGATGAGCAAGTCTTACAACAATGCCATCTACCTTTCCGATACGCCGGATGAAATCACGAAAAAAGTATCCCAGATGATCACCGACCCCCAGCGTATGCGCCGATCGGACCCCGGCAACCCGGATGTCTGCAATGTGTTCGAATTTCACAAAATCTATTCGGACACCGGAATCTGGGAGGCCATTGATCCCCAGTGCAGAAATGCGGAGATCGGCTGTGTGGAATGCAAGAAAATCATGGCTAAAAGCCTGATCAAAGCCATGGACCCCCTGCACGAACGGCGGGCGTATTTCATGGCCAAGCCGGAACTGGTCAAGGAGATCATCGCTTCCGGCAGCGAAAAGGCCCGCAAGGTGGCTAAGCAAACCATGGATCAAGTCAGGGCGGCCATACGGATCAAAGATTAGAACGTGTTCATCAGAAACGGCATCTTTTGGCCCATGCCGGCGTTCTCGCTCGGCTGAATTCCTCGACGTAGCACTGCTACGCCTGCGGTTTCAACATCGCTTCGGCCTTGGCCTGAACCAAAATCTACCATTTCTGGGTTGTGATCCGCGATAGAGAGCGCATCCCCCGCTGCTTGTCTGAGCGAAGGAGAGATCCCGCTCATCGGAACCGCGGAAAAGATAGGATAACTCCACGTCTCTTTCATGCACCTTCATTACCGCCGGCAAGGAAGATAAAGCGCAGGCAATGATGGTTGCGGGATTTAACATGTCATTGATGCAGGACAACTTGACGGATGCGGACCCCGATGATGTCGACGATGACCGATACCGGGTTAAACTCCAGGACGTTTTTGAAGGTCCCATGGATCTTCTGGTCCATCTGATCAAAAAAGCGGAAGTGGATATTTACGATATCCCCATCTCACAGATCACTGCACAGTACTTGGACTATCTGGAGTGGATGAAGCAGATGAATATCGACCTTGCCGGTGATTTCGTCCTGATGGCATCCACCCTGACCCATATCAAATCCCGGATGCTGCTGCCACCCCAGGTGGGCGAGGAGGATGAAGAGGATCCCCGGTTGGAGATCACCCGGCCGCTGCTGGAGTACCTTCGGATCAAATCGGCTGCCGAACAATTGGCGGAGCGAAATCTGCTGGGGGAAAAAACCTTTACGCGGAAGCCGGACACCGACATCCTGGAACGGGTGGAAGAAAATGAAGTGATCCACATCGGCCTGTTCGAACTGATCGATGCGTTTCAGAGGATTCTGGACAAGGTGACGCCGGGCCACCGGGTCGATCTGACCAGGGACCGGGTCTCGGTTCAGGAACGCATCGCCCAGTTGACGGAAATGTTGGAGACGAAGGAATCCATGACCTTTGACGAGCTGTTTGCCGATGACCACCAACGGTCGGACATTATCGTCACTTTTCTGGCCATCCTGGAAATGGCCAAGCTCAGCCTGATCCGCATCGCCCAGCATGTGCCCACGGGGATTATCCGCATCTTTTATCAGTAGGTGTTTAGGAGGATAGGCTGTAGACTGCAGGTATATGGGAAAATGCAGCCGGATAAGGAAAAAGGCTATGGGCTGTAGGCTGTAGGAAAATGCATCAGGATACTGCATTTGCTGATAGCCGAAAAGCTGCTGAGGGAGCGGGTAAGTTCAGAAGCTGGGAAGAGCGGGAAACAGCGAAGGTCAAGGGCTGAATGTCGAACATCGAACGTCCAACGTCCAACATCGAATGAAAAGCAGAATTATAGCTCCCCGTGAGCTGTAAACAAGCCCAATAAACTCAATGAACACAATAAACACAGGAACCCCGACCCCGACCGATATCCACCATGGCGGAAAATATTAAACACATCATCGAAAGCCTGCTCTTCGTCTCGGAAACACCGCTGACGATGGACCACCTCAAGGGCATTATCGAGGGCGAAGAGACCGCCGCGATCCGTAGCGCGATCGATGAACTGATGGCGGAGTACGAACAGCGCGACGGCGGCTTTGTGCTCAAACAGGTGGCCGGCGGCTACCAGTTCCGCACCCAGGGTCGCTACAACGAATGGATCAAGCGACTGGTTAAACCCAGCACCCCGCGCCTGAGCAAGGCAGCCCTGGAAACCCTGGCGATCATCGCCTACAACCAGCCCATCATCCGCAGCGATATCGAGCACATCCGCGGCGTGGACAGCGGCGGCGTCATCCGCATGCTCATGGAGCGCAAGCTGATCCGCGTTCTTGGCCGCAAGGAGATCCCCGGCCGCCCGCTGATTTACGCCACCACCAAGCACTTTCTCGAGGTGTTTGAATTGAAGGATCTCAAAGACCTGCCCACCCCCAAAGAAATCGAGGAACTCAGCCGGTCCCGCCTGGAAGAGCAGCCGGAAGATGACGACCACGGCGAAGACATGCCCGCCGCATCCCCGACGTCCACGGACGTGCCCGAAGCCGATGACGGCGGCCCGGCAGCGGAGGATGACCTGCCACCGTTCGATCCACCCTCCGAGTGATTGCACCGGCAGCACACCTGTTTCCATAGACGTGATTTCCATTGCGGAGATCAGCTCCTCCGCGCCTTTGTAAACTCGAGGGCAGCCGGGCAGGATGAAGGTCGTGGACAGCTCTTGCAGGGCCTAAAGAACCCAGTCCAACCATTAAACTCAATTAACCCGGCAACCCCCGCCCCCCGCAAGCTTATTTCATTTGTGCGAAATAGGCGCGGCCGTTTATAAAATTATGAAAAAAAAGTTATTGCAAGGATTAATTCCACGAAAAACTATGTAATAAATTTACCAATCATAAACCCAGCCAGCCGATCGACTTCAGTCCCAGATAATTTTAAACAATTGTAATAATTTATTATTTTGATTTTTTAGAGCGGAGCTATGATCTTGGCAGTTATCTTGCTTTTATCTTTCTCAAGGTGGAAAAATGAAGCTTGCCATTAAAAAATCAATCCTGACATTTCTGGTTGTATTTGTAGTGCTGGGCGGAATGTCATCGAGCGCCAGTGACGGCATGACTCAATTGATTGCCGATTCAAGATCCCAGGCGGTTGCCGTAGCAAAGGATGCCCCCTCTGCCAAGGAGGACTCGACGACAACGTCCATACCCAATTCCGCCATCATATTGCTGATTGCCACCGGACTGGTGGGATTGGCCGGTGTCAGTCGCAGGAAAAATCTATGAACTGAGTTTAGCGTTGAACCCGCTAATGTTGGATAAACCGAAAAGGCAGGACGAATGGTCGTCCTGCCTTTTTGGTTTTAACCTGCCGGGATAGTTTCTAAAAACCCACGCCCCGCCTACCCGATTTCCCGAGACAAGACATACTGTAGCATCCGATGCCTGGGGTCAGCTTCAATCGATCTCGATTCGAGAGAGGGTTACTGGTCGATTAACCCAATTTTTGGGAATTTCTTACCATATCTATGTAATTTTTTATATAGATATTGCTTCACATTTCGAGAAATTCGCATCGAGCGACAAATTAGATTTTCTATATACTTCAATATTATTTGATACTTAAAATACTTATTCTAATTCATTTTTGATTGGCTTGGAAATTGCTTTTGTATGAGGTAAGTTTTTTGGGAAGTTTTTCCCTGCTTTCTTTTCTTATGAGGTTAATGGAAGTAATATCGAAATGTTGCAGTTACTCTGCCAATACAGGCGCTCTTCGGTTTCTATTGGGTTTTAACAATAAAATTAGGTGCCCACCGTTAAGCTGATGCGAGGACTAAATTGAGATTTCAAAACAGGAAAATTAAAATAATTTAATGGAAATCAAAGGGGGGATAATCTGCCTAAGTTTAATCGTTTGAAATTGTGGGGGAATATATTTTTAAAGATATTAAAAAAGGGGAAAGGATACAACTAATGAAGAATCGTCTAATCTGTATGAGGACGGACTTGACTTGACACCTTGCTAAAAAATGGGTGGTCAGATACCGGCGGTGGACCCCAAAAACTGGACAATGTGCTAAGCTATGAGTCAGACCAAAAATGAGGAGGATCTGACGATGGGTAACAAGCGCAAATCACACAGTCCACAGTTCAAAGCCAAGGTCGCTCTGGCTGCCATTCAGAACGAAGAAACCGCAGCACAGTTGGCCAGTCGATTTGGTGTTCACCCCACCATGATTTCCACCTGGAAGCGGCAGATGCTCGACGGTGCAGCCGATATCTTCGATAAAAGCCACCGATCCAGAAAACAGGCCGATGCCCAAACCGCCGAACTGTACCGCCAGATCGGTCAACTCAAGGTGGAAAACGATTTTTTAGCACGCAAGCTCAGCAGCTGAATCGCAAACAGCGTAAATCCATGATCGATCCGTTGGATCGGCAGCTGAGCGTTTCCCGGCAGTGTGAACTAATCGATCTTAGCCGGTCATCCTATTACTACCAACCCATACCCATAAGCCAAGAAGAGCTGGAACTGATGCGCAAGATCGACGAACTGTATCTTACCAATCCATCCTCGGGCAGCCGAACGATCAGCCGCCAGCTGGATCGTCAGGGCATAACAGCCAATCGCAAACGGGTTCAGCGGCTGATGCGATTAATGGGTATCGAGGCGGTGTATCCCAAACCGCGGACCAGCCGCCCCCATCCCCAGCATAAGGTATATCCTTATCTGCTAAGGGGTATGACCATCAGTCGCACCAATCAGGTTTGGGCCAGCGACATCACTTTCATCCCCATGGCCAGTGGGTACATGTATCTGGTGGCGATCATGGACTGGCACAGCCGCAAGGTGCTCGCCTGGCGGATATCCAACACCCTGGACAGCGCCTTTTGTATCGATGCCCTTAAAGAGGCGTTGAGCCGCTATGAGCCACCGGAAATCTTCAATACCGACCAAGGGGCTCAATTTACCAGCAACGCGTTCACCAAGGTTCTCATCGATAACAAGGTCGCCATCAGTATGGATGGTCGGGGTCGTTGCCAGGACAATATATTCGTCGAGCGGCTGTGGTGGACCCTCAAACACCAATACATTTACTTGCACGCATTCGACACCGGTAAGGCGCTGCGGCAGGGTCTGGGCCGGTGGCTCGATTATTACAATCACGAACGGGGCCATTCGGCCCTTGACGACAGAACCCCGGATGAGGTTTATTACGGTCTGCCCCATCCTTTCGCCGAGGCTGCCTGATGCCTTTTTATCTTTTAAAAAGCTCTCGGCTCATAGCTTATTCTACCCCTCAGGCTGTCCAGCCGATGGGGTCCACCTCCACCTTCTGGATTGTCGCCAAACAATCTAAAACAGGAGGCACATCATGACCACCCAAGACAAAATCGCAAGAGCTAAACTCAGCATACTGGAACTGGCCGAATACCTCAAGAATGTTTCCCAGGCCTGCCGCATCAACGGCGTTTCCCGCCAACATTTCTACGACATTAAAAAAGCGTATGAAGAGCACGGCCTTGAAGGCCTCAAGGATAAAAGCCGGCGCAAGCCGTGTATCAAAAATCGGGTTGCTCCTGAAATTGAAGCGGCCGTGATCAAAATGGCATTTGAATATCCGGCTTATGGTCAGGCACGAGCTGCCAATGAACTGCGTAAAGAGGGCATTCTGGTGTCATCCGGCGGTGTTCGAAGCATCTGGATTCGGCACGATCTGGAAACTTTCAAAAAACGTCTGGCATCGCTTGAAGAGCGGGCAGCCAAAGAAGGCATTGTTTACACCGAGGCCCAATTGACGGCGTTGGAAACAGCCAAGCGCAGTCGGGAATCTCACCCGGATGAAATCGAAACCCAACATTCGGGTTATCTGATCAGCCAGGATACCTTTTATGTCGGGTATCTGAAAGGTGTCGGCCGGATCTATCAGCAAACGGTGGTCGATACCTATTCGTCGGTGGCCTTTGCCAAGCTGTATACGGCCAAGATCCCCGTCACCGCTGCCGATACGCTCAATGACCGTGTGTTGCCTTTCTTTGAGGAACACAATGTCCCTGTATTGCGGGTATTGACGGATCGGGGAACCGAGTTTTGTGGCAGCCTGGATAAACACCCTTACGAGTTGTTCCTGCAACTCAACGAAATCGACCATACCAAAACTAAGGTCAGAAGCCCTCAAACCAATGGTATTTGCGAGCGTTTCCACCAAACCGTGCTGAATGAGTTCTACCGTGTGGCATTTCGAAAGAAGCTGTATCGTGATCTTGAGACTTTACAGATCGACCTGGATGAGTATATGGACGAGTATAATACAAAACGAACCCATCAGGGAAAACGCTGCAAAGGTCGTACGCCAATGGAAACATTCATTGAAGGCAAGCAGCGATATAAAGAAAAGAATCTGGAAAAAATAAATGCTGCATAACTGTCGTTGACACATCCAGAAGGTTTCTGACCACTGTCAACTCAAGTTCCGTTCAGGACATCTAATCTTATTACCAAGCTTGGCCATCCTTTTGGTGTTTTGCCTCGCGATTAGTCCCGATGAGGTGTTAGCGCTGTCATTTGATTTGGATTACGAATTTAGTGGAGCGGAATCTCCAACTGGCAGTGCACCGTGGCTTACAGCAACATTCACTGACTTAGAATCAGGAATAGTAAGATTGACTATGGATGCGTCAGGTTTATCAGATGATGAATTTGTCGCTGGTGCAAAAGATTTTAAATCTACTGGCAAAGGATGGTACTTCAATTTTGATCCTCTTAAAACTCTTGATTTAACCTTTGCCTTTGTCTCTGGCAATGATGCAGACTTAGTCACAACTGGGGTCAACAATTTTAAAGCCGATGGTGACGGCTCTTATGACATTCTATTTGGTTGGGATAAGAGCAATGGCGCATTGACAGCTGGCCAAACTTCTGTTTATGACATCACATCTACTACATATGGAAACCTTTTAGATTCGTCTTGGTTTAATTTTTTAAGTCAACCACCCACCGGAGGTAACGGTCCTTTTTATACAGCCGCACATGTCCAAGGTATAGATATACCAGGTGAAGAAGATGGCAGCGGTTGGATAGCACCAAATACTCCCGTCCCCGAACCTGCCACCATGCTCCTGCTGGGAACCGGACTGGTCGGGTTGGCCGGTGCATCGCGCAAGAAATTCCTGAAAAAAAGTTAGATAGCTCTGAGTCAAATTGTTTTATGATCGATCGAAGCCGAGGTGGATTGTCACCCCGGCTTCGGCATTTTCGGCCTCCCCTCCCCTGACCAATAACCCATTTTATCGCCAACCCCAAATGCCAATCCAGCTGAAGCGTTCGTACCTTCCAAACTGCCGACTATTTCTGTAATTTACCGGCACCACAACCAATTCACCCCCAAAACCATTGCAACCACAACATACAGTATTGATTTTTTAACCGATATCCATCATAAAGGGATCGAACCTATAAAATGAACGTCGAACATTGAACGCTGAACATCGAACGTCGAATGATGAGGTCGCTGCGCTCCATCTGATTGTAATGTGTCAGCAGCGATGCTAATCAATGATCGACTGGATTCCCTGTTAACGAATAACACTTTAACTTAATTCAGTATTCGACCTCTTCTGGTCCCCGGTTTTCCCGGTGTATTTCCATAATTATCGAGGAAGACGGTTTGACTTGAAAAAACGACCGTGAAAGCGTATTGGGCAGCCGGAGCTTTCAGTGGTGCGGTTTACGCTGTTCCGATTCGACGTTCGACGTTGGACGTTCGATGTTCGACGTTCAGTTTTTATTCCTTAATAATTCTGTTACCCAAGATGTCCACGCAGGATCTGTATCAGGAGGCAGTCCCATCAAAACCGACACCCTATTCAATAAAAACGGCTTGCCCAATCGTGACTACAACGCCGCTTCACTAGAGGTCCTCAAAGGCCTCGACCCGGTGCGCCGTCGCCCGGGCATGTACACCGACACCCAACGGCCCAACCACCTGGCCCAGGAGGTAATCGACAACAGTGTGGACGAGGCCATCGCCGGCTTTGCCAGCCGCATAGACGTCATCCTGCATACGGACGGATCGTTAAGTGCGGCCGACGACGGCCGCGGCATGCCCACGGATATCCACCCGGAAGAGGGCATCACCGGCGTTGAGGTGATCCTGCTAAAGCTGCACGCCGGGGCCAAGTTTTCCAACAAGGACTACCAGTTTTCCGGAGGGTTGCACGGTGTGGGCGTGTCGGTGGTCAACGCCCTCTCCTCCCGCCTGGAAGTAGAGATCAAGCGTGGCGGCCAAAAACATTTCATCTGGTTTGCCGACGGGCGCAAACAGCAGGACCTGGAAGTCACCGGCAGCGTAGGGCAGCGCAACACCGGCACCTTCATCCGCTTCTGGCCCAACCCGACCTATTTCGACACGGTGCGGTTTTCCACGCATCGCCTGCGCCACAACCTGCGGGCCAAGGCCGTATTGTGCCCGGGACTTACGGTAACATTTTCCGATGAAGCCACCGGCGAAAAAGAGCAGTGGTATTATGCGGACGGACTCAAGGCGTATCTGGCCGACGGGCTGCAGGGATGTGAAACGATCCCCGACGAGCCCTTCGTGGGCAAGCTGGACGGCGACGGCGAGGCTGTTTCATGGGCAGTAGCCTGGCAGCCCGACGGCGGGGAGACCATCACGGAAAGCTACGTCAACCTCATCCCTACCCCACAGGGAGGCACGCATGTCAATGGCTTCCGATCCGGACTGCTGGCCGCCATCCGCGAATTCTGCGAGTTTCGCAAGCTGATTCCCCGGGGCATCAAGCTGGCCCCGGACGACATCTGGGAGCGCTGTTCCTACGTTTTGTCCACCAAAATGACCGATCCCCAGTTTTCCGGCCAGACCAAGGAACGCCTCTCGTCACGCCAATGTGCCTCCTTTGTCAACGGCGTGGTCAAGGACGCCTTCAGCCTCTGGCTGAACCACCACACCGAAGCGGGGGAACGCCTGGCGGAAATGGCCATCGAATGTGCCCGCAACCGCCTCAAGGCGGGAAAAAAGATCGAGCGGAAAAGAGTCACCGCCGGTCCGGCCCTTCCCGGAAAGCTGGCCGACTGCGTCAGTATGGACCCGGCGCAGAGTGAGTTGTTTCTTGTCGAGGGTGACTCGGCGGGTGGATCGGCCAAGCAGGCCAGGGACCGGCAGACCCAGGCGGTCATGCCCCTGAGGGGCAAGATCCTGAACACCTGGGAGGTGGAATCGACACAGATATTGGGATCAAAAGAAGTTCACGACATTGCCGTGGCCATCGGCGTGGACCCGGGGACGCAGCATCTCAACGGTCTGCGCTACGGAAAAGTATGCATCCTCGCCGATGCGGACTCCGACGGTCTTCACATCGCCACCCTGCTCTGCGCCCTGTTCCTGCAGCACTTCACCCCGCTGGTCAAAGCCGGTCATGTATTTGTGGCCATGCCCCCGCTTTATCGCATCGACATGGCCAAAGAGGTGCATTATGCCCTGGATGAAGCCGAAAAGACGGCCATCATCCGTCGCATGGAAATCAAAAGGCCCGGGGGCAAAATCAATGTCCAGCGATTCAAGGGCCTGGGTGAAATGAATCCCATGCAGCTGCGGGAGACCACCATGGCCCCGGACACCCGCCGGCTGGTCCAACTGACCGTCGATGAAGACGAATTGGCCTTTGCCACCCTGGATATGCTGCTGGCCAAAAAACGCTCCTCCGACCGCCGCCAGTGGATCGAG
Source organism: uncultured Desulfosarcina sp. (assembly GCF_963664155.2). Classification (GTDB taxonomy): domain Bacteria; phylum Desulfobacterota; class Desulfobacteria; order Desulfobacterales; family Desulfosarcinaceae; genus Desulfosarcina. Next base: position 469,418 of record NZ_CAXXXH010000002.1, on the reverse strand, counting down.
GATAGCGGTGACCTGGCGGCGGTGGACTGAAGAATAAGGGTTCACGGGGGTCGTGGGGAAAGAATGAACGCAAGGTGGCGTGTTGAGTGTTCAATTTAAAATCGTTCCTATCGCCCATAGCCTATTCCCCATTGCCTATAGCCTATAGCCTTTTGTCTATCCCTAAAGTAACGATGACACAAATAAAGCATAACCTACTGAAAGCAATTATTATATGACAACAACCGCACCCCCCCTTCCTATCGAGGGCACGGAGCGCATGCCCCTCCAGCAGTTTTCCCGGCAGGCCTATCTCGATTACGCCATGTACGTGATCATGGACCGCGCCTTGCCCCACATCGGCGATGGGCTCAAACCGGTTCAACGACGAATCGTCTATGCCATGAGTGAACTGGGTCTGAAAGCGTCCTCCAAGCACAAAAAGTCAGCCCGAACCGTCGGCGACGTGCTCGGCAAGTTCCACCCCCACGGTGACACCGCCTGCTATGAAGCCATGGTGCTCATGGCGCAGCCGTTCTCATACCGATACCCGCTGGTTGACGGCCAGGGGAACTGGGGTGCACCCGACGACCCCAAATCCTTTGCCGCCATGCGCTATACCGAGGCCCGGCTCTCCGCCTATGCCGAGGTGCTGCTGGGTGAAATCGCCATGGGAACGGTTCAGTGGGTGCCCAATTTCGACGGCACGCTGAAAGAACCCCGGGTGCTGCCGGCCCGTCTGCCCAACATCCTGCTCAACGGCACGACAGGAATCGCCGTGGGCATGGCCACCGACATCCCGCCTCACAACATCCGGGAGGTCGTCGACGCCTGCATTCATCTGATCGACTTCCCGGATGCCGATGTCGACGCCTTGTGCAACCACATACAGGGCCCGGACTATCCCGTCGGCGCCGAGATCATCACGCCGAAATCGGAAATCATGGAGATCTATCGGTCGGGCAAAGGCGCCATCCGCATGCGGGGCACTTATGAACTGGAAAACGGTGACATCGTCATCAATGCCCTGCCTCACCAGGTGTCACCGGCCAGGGTGCTGGAGCAGATCGCCGCCCAGATGAATAAAAAGAAACTGCCCATGGTGGCGGATCTCAGAGATGAATCGGACCATGAAGACCCCATTCGCCTCGTTGTCGTGCCCCGATCCAACCGGGTGGATCGGGACGCCCTCATGGCGCATCTGTTCGCCACCACGGAGCTGGAAAAAACATTTCGGGTCAACCTGAACGTCATCGGCCGGGACCGCAAGCCCGGGGTGAAGGGACTGGTCGAACTGCTCACCGAGTGGATCGCCTTTCGAACGCAAACCGTCACGGATCGCCTGGGATATCGCCTGGATAAGGTGAATGAACGCCTTCACCTTTTAGACGGCCTGCTGATAGCCTATCTGAATATCGACGAGGTCATCCGCATCATCCGCGCCGAAGGTGAACCCAAACCGGTACTGATGGACCGTTTCAGTCTCTCCGATGCCCAGGCCGAAGCCATCCTTCAGTTGCGCCTGCGCCACCTGGCCAAACTGGAGGAGATGAAAATCCGCTCCGAGCAACAAGATCTGGACAAAGAGCGGCAGTTTCTGGAGGCCACCCTCGGATCGCCGGCCCGTCTCAAGACCCTGATTAAAAAAGAGCTTCGGGCGGATGCCAAAGCATACGGGGACGACCGGCGAACCGCAATCGTCCGGCGCGGGGAGGCGCAGGCCATTTCCGAAGAACAGCTTGCCCCGGTTGAGCCGGTGACCGTAATTCTGTCGGCCAACGGGTGGGTGCGGGCCGCCAAGGGTCACGAGATCGATCCCGGCGAAACGGTCTACCGACCGGGTGACCACTATCTCGACGCCGCCCGGGGCAGGAGCAACCAACCGGTCGTTTTCCTGGATTCCACCGGGCGGTCATACAGCCTGTCCGCCCATACCCTTCCGTCGGCCAGGGGTTATGGAGAGCCGCTCACGGGCCGTTTCATTCTGCCCAACGGCGCCGTCTTCATTGCCGTGATCATGGCACCGGCCGATCAGCAGTTGCTCATGGCCAGCGACGCCGGGTACGGTTTCATCACGCGCTTCGAGGAACTGTTGACGCGCAACACCAAAGGCAAGGCCATGCTCTCCCTGCCCAAAGGAGCCCAGCCGCTGAGGCCCATCCCAATGGATGCGGCGTCGGATCAACTGCTGGCGGCAGTCACGAATGAGGGACGAATGCTGGTCTTTCCCCTCAACAAGCTCCCGGCCCTTGCCAAGGGCAAAGGCAACAAGATCATTCAGATTCCGACCAAGCGGGCCAGGGAACGCAAGGAACTGCTGATTCATCTGACTCTGGTACCGGCAGAAGGCACTCTGACCATATTCGCCGGCAAACGCTTTTTCAAACTGACCTACGGCAATCTCACCCAGTACGTGGGTGAGCGCGGCCGGCGCGGGAAAAAGCTGCCCCGCGGTTTTCAGAATGTGGACCGCCTGGAGAGCGAAGCACCTGTTCAGGCACCGCTGATCCTGCCGCCCACGGCAGATGAGTAGGATGAATATCCAAAAATGATCACATGATCTTCTCCAGCCTTTTCTTCATTTTTGCCTTCCTGCCGGTTGTGATCGTCTGCTACTACGGCCAGCATCTGCTGTTTAAAAACCGCCTGCGCAACCTGACCCTGTTGATTTTCTCCTATTTTTTCTATCTTTTCGGGGCCCCGGAATTCATCCTGTTTCTGGCCGGTTCCACTTTTTTCGACTATGCAATGGGCCGTTTCATGGATCGGTTTGAAGGGCAAAAGCGGTTGTGGCTGACCCTGTCCGTCATCGTCAACCTGGGGCTTTTAGCCTGGTTCAAGTACGCCAATTTTTTTGTGAGCCAGACCGGCGATTACCTCGTGCGGATGGGCCTCGATCTGTCCGGATGGGAAGCGGTGGCCCTGCCGGTTGGCATCTCCTTTTTCACCTTCCAGAAGCTCAGCTACACCATCGATGTCTACCGTGGGCGATGCAGATCCATTGCCAATTTAATTGACTTTTCGATGTATGTGGCTCTGTTCCCCCAGTTGGTGGCCGGCCCCATTGTCCGATTCCGGGACATTCACGACCAGATTAAAAAACGGGTGGAATCCTGGGATACATTTTATACCGGAGCCGTGCGGTTTTGTTGGGGCCTTTGCAAAAAAGTGATCCTGGCCGATACCTGTGGCCGTTTCGCCGATCTCATTTTCGGTCTGTCGCCTGCATTGCTGGACACCAGGACCGCATGGATGGGCGCCATTGCCTACAGCCTTCAGATCTATCTGGATTTTTCCGCGTACTCGGACATGGCCATCGGCCTGGGCATGCTCTTTGGCTTTCGTTTCCTGGAAAACTTCAACCGGCCCTACAGCGCCATCAGCCTGACCGATTTCTGGAAGCGCTGGCACATCTCACTGAGCCGCTGGTTCAGGGACTATCTCTACCTTCCCTTAGGCGGCAATCGCAAAGGGGCGGCCCGCACCTACCTGAACCTGACCCTTGTATTTCTCCTGTGCGGGTTCTGGCATGGCGCCAACTGGACATTCGTGGCATGGGGTGCCTACCACGGTCTTTTTTTGGTGTTCGAGCGGCTCACCGGCCTGCGTCGCGTTCCCGAAAACCGCCTGCGCGGGTTTCGCCGCCTGTTGACCTTGGTGGTGGTGGTATGCGGGTGGGTGATTTTCCGTTGTGACGATCTGGGCCAGGCCGGCCATTTTTTCACGGCCATGTTCAGCCTCTCCACCCATGAATTGCCGATGTCCCTGGTGAGCCTGCTGGACATGAAAAACGGGGTGCTCATGCTCTGCTCGTTGACTGCGCTGATCCTGCCGTCCGGAGACATGGATGCCGAGCCCCAATTGAAGAAAAAGCGTTTTTTAGCGGCCACGGTTGGAATCGTTCTATTCGCAGTGCTTTTGCCCTGGTGTGCAGCCATTATGGCTTCCGGCTATCAGAACCCATTTATCTACTACCGGTTCTAATCGACACGGTGAAAAAGTTCTTATCCCTATTCTTTGTGATTCTGTTGACCGCACCGGCGGCCCTGTGGCTGGTGGGTCATATGCACGGCAATGGTGATAATACCCTCCACCAGGGATTTCCCGTGCCTGAAGCAACGCTGTGGCTGGATCGAGGATACTACCAGGCTGTCGAAGGATGGTTCCGGGAATCCCTGCCCGCTGGTAGGCGTTTGAAAACACTACACAACTGGCTGAACTACCATCTGTTTTCCACCTCATCGGCCGCGTCGGTACGCGTCGGCATCCATGGCTGGTTGTACCCCAAAGAAACCACCGCGGCCTATCCGGAACCGCCGGTTGCCCGGCAGGCGGCCTACCGGCTCTTTCTGGAGATGCACGCTGTCGAAAAAATAATCAACGCCACCGGACGCCACTTTCTGGCCACCGTGGTTCCCGGCAAGGCAGTCATTTATCCGGAGTACGTCGGCTCCGACATTTCAAAGTTTCAAAGTCCATTTTACAAGGCGCTGATCGACGCCAACAACCGCCACCCCTTGAGTGGCTTTATCGGACTGGACCCGGTGTTGAAAAAAGCCAAACTCAGCGGGATTGATGTCTATCACAAACGGTCACGCTTCTGGAGCTGCGGCGGTGCCGCCGCAGCCGCCGAACAAATCCTGAATTTCCAGGAACTGGCCAGGCCGCTATCCGGCGACCGTTCGTCAATTCCCTGCCCGCCACCGGACAATGACCTCTACCGTCTTCTCCTGGATGAAACGCCACAGGAAAAAGCCCCCTTGGCCGGCTATACCGCCGGACCCCACGCCGTCAATGGTCCGGTAGGCGTGGTCTATGGCGACGAATATCTGGACCGCCTGCTGCCTTTTCTCACCCGCGCCTTCAAAAGCCTGGCCGTCATCGATTCAACCCAGGAACCCACGTTCGACCGGAATGTCATGGCCAAAAAAAGTGACTGGGTCGTATTGGAAAGCGGGGAAAGCTCGCTGGAACAGCTTCACCTGAACCTGGAATCCATTTATGCTGCGGCCGGCCAACCCATGCAGGGGGTGGTGAAACGGGACATTGCCCTTGACGGCGCGAAACCGGTGACTCAGTGTGCGCTGGACATCACCCCCGATGGTCTGCAAATCAAAACCCCGGGGGAGGAAGCTTTCTTTTCGCTGCCCCCGCTTTCAGGATCGACCGAGAGTGTATTCCGGATAGTGAAGCTGACCTTCCCCCCGGAACACCAGGGGCGCATCACCATCAAGACCCGGCCTGAAGAGACCGTATTGATTCAAAAGACCCTGAGCCGGGAAACCCGGCATGTGATCGTTCCCCTGCCCTTCGATGAATCGGTGGAGATACAGATCAACCCCAGTCAGCACCCAGGTGTGTTCATCCTGGAGAAAGCCGAACTGTTGAGCTTTTACGGCAAAAATCCACCGCCGGCGCCATCAATACCGGAAAGATCCGCTATGGTCGGCGATATTTACAGTGGGATGGAATTCCAACCGATCAAACCGCCTGCAAGAGGTCCGGGCGACGGGCCGGCCAGACAGGCTGCAGTGCATCCGACGGATGCTCTTCCCGAACTGAGCCTGGCCGACATCGAAGCGGGCCGTATCTTTCAGCGTCAGGGCAAGGCTGCAGACATCGTGGTCACCGGCACCTACACCGGAATGCCGGGAACAGTTGAAGCCCGGGTCGTGGCCGCCGGTACGGATGCAGTGGTGGTCCCCTGGACCGTGGTGGACGGCTCACCGGAAAACGGCCTGTATACCGGTATTTTGCGCCACATTCCCCAGGGGGGATGGTACCGGTTGCATGTGCGCAGCAGCATCACCCCGTGGGTGGTCAACAAGGGTCGCACCCGGTGGGGAGTAGGCATGCTGGTTGCGTGCATCGGCCAATCCAACATGCGCGAGTGGTTCTTCACCGGCAAAGATCATCAGCCGTCGCCCCTGCTCATGCTTCACCGCAACGGCGAATGGGTTGCGCCCGGTATTGAGGGCAACGGGGCACTGGCTCTGGGCAACCGGTTGGCTTCAACGCTGAAGATTCCCATTGGTCTGCTGGACTACTCGGTCAACGGCACCGGCCTGACGGCCAAGGCGGAATGGGGCAAAGGCTTCTGGCTGGACACCGGCCCCGACGGCATCTATCGGCGATTCATCGACGGGGTCAACGCTGCCGGCGGATCGGTGGAAGTCGTGCTGTGGATGCAGGGCGAGGCCGATGCGGCAAGGGGAACGGTGTCTCGCGAAGAATATCGGTCCGCCCTGGAACGCTTCGTCAACAATCAGATCCGGTCCGACATCAAAAACAGGTCATCCCGGCCCCGGCTTCCCTTTCTGATCATTCCGCTGGTCAAACGGCCCAGTGGCAGAGATACCTCCTGCCAATGGATTCGCGACGCCCAGATGGACGCATTGAAAACCATCGACGAGTGCCACCTGGCGGCCCTGAGCATAGACCTGGAGAACCATGGCCGGCAGCACCTGATGCCGGCAGCATACTCCATCTTGGGAGTTCGGACGGCCCAGACCATCTTTTACCTGCTGGGCAAAGTGCATTTCCATCGGGGTCCCGCCATTTCCACCGTCACCCGATTATCGGACCGGGTGATCGATATAGCCATCCGGCAACAGGGCGGCACCGACTTCACCCCCTGGTCGGAAATCACCGGGTTCGAGGTTCTCTCCGGCCGGGAGCCGCTGCCCATCGCCTCGGTTTTCCGCAAAGACGGCAATACTATCCGCATCGAGCTGGAAGACGATGGCCCCGAAGCTTTCAGTGTGCGCTATCTTTACGGCGCCCATCCTGACACGTCCAGCCCGGTCCGGGACAATACGGAGCTTTGCCTGCCCTTGGAACCGTTTTCGCAATAATGGAAAGGGAACCCCGTTTTCAAAAAAAGCTTTCACCGATACATAGACGGTGGCCTTTTTCTGTGAATCTGATATAAACGCGCCCATGAATAAGCCGTCACGATTCACCGGTTGGATTCAAAAGAATTCGAGAAAAACGGGCAACCCCTTCACCTGCTGGTTGCCTGTGCGAACCGGCATTTTATCCATGTTCATCCTGCGTCGTCTCTTCTCCGGCATCCGTCTGAATCCCGAACTCAAGGCGACCCTTGAGGACCTTCCCGACAACGGCATCATCGTTTACGTCTCCAAGGCCAAAAGTTATTTTGAATTTTTATGCTATTATACCAGATACATGCAGGCCAATCTGCCCTACCCTCAACTGGGGTTCGACTGCAGCGTCAGATTCTTGCAGCCCGTGGGCCGGCTGATACGCATCGTCTACGCCCAGGTGAGGTTCTTCCTGCGCCATTTTTCGTTTCAGGACCCATACCGGGCCGGGTTCATCCGGGACGAGATCGATAAAGGGACGACCGCCTTTTTACCGCTGGTGGAAAAACGCGATTTTTATCGACGGTTCATCAAATCCAAAACCGACCCGGTCCGCCATTTGATCGAAATCCAACAAACCCTTGAACGGCCCATCTGCCTCATTCCTCAGCTGTTGTTTTTCAGCAAAAACCCGGCATCCACGTGGCCGACGCTGACGGACATATTTTTTGGCTCTCCACAGAAACCGGGCAAATTGCGGCGCCTGGCCACGTTGTTCAGAAAACCCGGCAACATCTTTATCGAGGTATCCGATCCGATCGACCTGAAACGCTTTATCGAATCGGCGGAAAATCGGGGGCGCAGCGTTGAGTATCTATCGCTGAAGCTTCGTCGCGATCTGCTGGGCCAGATCAACGCCCACCGGAAAAGCATCACCGGCCCCACCATCAAGACGCCGGAAGAAATTAAGCAGGAGATCCTGACCGGGGAGGAGTTGCGCCAGTTCATGGGCACCTATGCCAAACGCCGGAAAATGACCGTTTACCAGACCCACCGCGAGGCAATGGGGTATGTGGACGAGATCGCTGCCAATTACAGCCCCTCCTTCATCAATATCGTCCACCGGGTCACGGGACGACTACTGAACACCCTCTTCGAGTCGGTAACCTTCAGCCCCGAGGCCCTGTCGACCATCAAGCGAAATTCCCGAAAAGGGCCGATCATTTTCATGCCCGCCCACAAAAGTCATATGGACTCCCTGCTGCTCTCCTATACCCTCTACGACAACCACATGCCCTGCCCCCATGTGTTTGCCGGCAAAAATCTGGCCTTTTGGCCTATGGCCCCGCTGTTCCGTCGGGTGGGGGCCTTTTTTGTTCGGCGCAGCTTTAAAGGCGCCGTTTTTTACGCCAAGGTCTTTTCGGCGTATATCTTCCAGGTGCTCAAGGAAGGATTTAATATTGCCGTTTACATCGAAGGCACCCGCAGCCGCAGCGGAAAACTGCTGCAGCCCCAACTGGGCATGCTCTCCATCCTGCTGCACGCCTACTTCGAGGGCGCCAGCAGGGATATGATCTTTGTTCCCGTCTTCATCGCCTACGACCGCATCCCGGATGAAGGGTCCTATCTGCATGAAATCAGCGGTGGGAAAAAGTCTGCCGAGAATTTCCGCCAGATGCTCAAGGCCAAACGCATCTTGAAAAACCGTTATGGCAAAGTTCACCTGAATTTCGGCCACCCCTTAGCCCTGAGCGATTTGCTGGCCGAACAGGGATTGACCGGAGCGGTACTCTCCGCCAAACAACAGAACAACCTATGCCGGGACATCGGCGCCCAGATGATGAATGCCATCGACCTGCAGACCGTGGTCACCCCCCAGTCCCTGGTCGCCGGAGCCCTGCTGTCGGGCGGCAGGGAGACCATCTCCAGCAAGGAGCTGAGCTTCCGCATCGAGGCATCCATGAACCTGTTCGGTTCCCAGGGCACGTGCCTGGCCGACACCCTTGCCGACGAACACCCGTCCGCTGTAAAAAACGCCCTTTATCATTATCTGGGACGCAAATTCATCCAGCGGATCGACGATACGCATGCCGACGGTCAGTTCCGGCAGAAAGCCTACCGTGTCGTGGAAAACCGCCGGAATGCCCTGGACTATTACAAGAACATCTGTATCTGCCATTTCATCCCCCCGGCCTTTACGGCCCTGGCCATATTGGAAAAAGACGCCTTCCAATTTTCGGCCGCCGACCTGCACGACACCTATCGGCGCCTTCAGGAGTTGTTTTGCGAGGAGTTTAACCCGGACCCCAACCATCCCCCGGCCTACATTGTCCGCAAAACCGTCAAAGCATTCATTGACGATGCGATTCTCGTTCCCCATGCCGTCATGCCGGATACCTACAACCTCTCTTCCGAGGGATTTCGCAAGCTGGTTTTCTTTGCCGGGTATATCGAACCCTTTCTGGAATCCTATCGCACGGCATTGGTCTATTTTGCCAAGAACCGCCGCGGCCGCCACGACAAGGCCAAAATGCTGAAAAAGATGCTGGCCATCGGCAACCGCATGATCCGGCAGGGTGAAATCCGGCTCAAGGAATCCATCTCCAAGGCAAACTACACCAATGCAATTAATTTTTTTGTGAAAAACGGAGTCAGGGGTTCCGAGGACGAGGAAAATGTGCGGCAGTGGAACGATACGTTGGTGCACTACCAGAATCTGATTTCACGATAGGATGCGGGTTCGACTCCCGCCGCCTCCACCATTTGGTTATATAATAAAATCAATTATATAACCCGTTTTGAGGGACGTATTTTTGGCCATTGTGTCCTAAATTGTGGCTAAGTGTGTCCCTTTTTTTGTTGGTGTTTTCCAGAAACTGCCGCTCGAAGGCGCTGCCATCCTGCCGCGTCAGATTCGGGATATAGCGACCGTAAGTCTTGTAGATCATGGACGTGTTGACGTGCCCCAATGTTCTTGCCACCCAATGCGGGCTTTCACCGGCAGCTAATGCCCACGAAGCAAATGTGTGGCGCGTTTCGTACATCCTCCGGTACATCAACCCACTTTTTTCCATTACCCTGGCCCAAACCTCCCGCAACTTGTCTTGAAGGATCGGGCGCCCCTCGCTGTTGATGAACACATAGGGACTCTTAAAGGCTCTGGTCAGCTCGAACTGGGCGTCAAGCACCTCGCGCATGGCCGGCCGGATCTCGATCATCCTGCGGCTTTCCTCGGTTTTCAGATCGTCCTTTTCCTTGTTGCGGACACGGCTGCGCTCAATGTGGATGTAATAATCGTCAACGTCAGTCCATTTGAGCGCCACCTGCTCCGAGGGCCGCAGGCCGGTTTGCACGGCAAAATCAAAATAGGGCTTGTACCAATCCAGCATAAATTCCCGCAGCACCTGCCACTCCTGAAAGCGAAACGGATAAATGCGGGACTTTCTGGACTTCGGTAATTTGAGCCCGGCAAACGGGTCGTGCAAATCGTACCATTCAAATTCATCAATGGCATCTTTGACGATGACCCTTAGCGGAATCATGATATTCTGAATCCGCTTGCCGGAAAGTGGCTTACCGTACCGGTTCTTCCTGGCCTTCAATTCAACGATAAATTCCTTCATCCGCACGCGGGACCAAAAGATACTTAGGAGCTTTTTTCCAAACTTGGGTAACAAGGTCGAATTCAAAATGCTGGTATAGTCCCGAATTTGGCTTTCGCTCATGCCCGGTTGCATTCTTGGCAACCAGCTTTCAACGTAATCCTGGAATAGAACCTCGTCCGGGGTACGTTTGACCTGATTGCCTTCGAGCTCCGCGAAATAGGCCCGTCTTTTGGATTCAGGGAACCGATTAGCAAACTCAAATAAACCGTTCTCGATCTCCGCAATAATCAGGCTTAATTGTCTACGAACCTTTTTTTTATTTAATTCAGTATCATACAATCCGGTTGGTTCGCGAACGCGTTCACCCTGATATCGGAAATCGACCCAGAGTTTCCCATTTCGTTTGTAAACGGACCCCTTTAATCGCTTCTTGGATCGTTTGCGCTTCGGGCGTTTATCGTCAAGATCGCGGTATTGGGTAAAATCGATTACTTTGAGATTGTGCACGCTTACCCCTTTCCGCTTTTCCAATCACCTCCTTTCAGTTCGGATGTCACATAGTCATCGGTTATCACGAACTGAAAGGAGGCGTCAATTTCGGTCATTGTATGTCATCATACATTGATGAGACTTCTAGGTTGTTTGCCCATACCGGGTTTTCTTCCACCCCAGAGCCATTTCTCGATGGCGCTCCAAACAAAAAGGATTTTTCGGGGTGTCGGTTTGACGTAGTGGATGTTAAGCTTTAGCTCCTCTTTCCAGATCAGGTTGCGGATACTGCCCGGCGGCATCTTGATCCGCTCACTCAGTTCCTCCGTTGTCAGGTACTGTTCCATTGGCTACCTCCTCTAAAGTTGTTTGATGATAATTTCCGTTATTCTCAAGATTACATGGGTGCCCAAGCGTTGCCCGCTGTTCAGCCACCAAAGCGGCCTTTTCTTTTGAGCGTTTATATTTGGCCCGTTTTTCATTGACGGCATCCATGAAGTGGCAAATATCCTTGCCGATGGCATTTAGCGCACTGGGAAGCGTTTTTAGGGCGATTGACCGTACCGGCTGCAAATGACTGTCAGGAGCGAAAGTTTCTTGTAAAAGCGCCTCTCGTGATGTCAGAAGCCCGTCAAGCTGGTTAAGTAGATGTTCATGCTGGGCGTTGGCGGCTTTAAACCGGATCAGCGGTATGGGGGCGTGGATGCCATGATAGCCGTTTTGCAAGGTCTTCCACCAGCCGAAGGTTTTTCTCACTTTGGAATGCTTACCCGGCTGATCACGGAACCGCAGCCATTCTTTGGTACAATGCCCCCAAAGGCTGCCTTGATAGTCGATCAGGTCGTCAGCGGTATCGATGGCCAGCTGCTTCAAAACCTCCCGCCGTAGCTGGAATTCGGTTCGGATAATCCGCATGTGTTTAGGCACGTCATCCGCCGCGATCCCCCAGACATCGAACATCCAGAACTTTTTGGACTGGGTTTTGATTTCGAGCGGTTTGTTATAAAGGCGGCAAGAAAGTTTGCCGCGCCCGATGGAAACCCCTTCTATCTCGCCGCTCTTGTCCAGATAAAGCGCCGTTTTGGTCGGCCGGTGGGTAACTTTATAGTCAAGTAGGGAACGGTCCCAGACAGAAAGCGGGAATAGCGCGTCAACGCATAAATCCACCCTACTGGGAACAATCTTCTCAACAATAGCGCCCTTTCCCTGGCCCTTGAGAATATCAATAATGCGATCAATGGCAGCGGCCGGGCCAAGGTGCCATAGGGTTTCAGACCGAATCTCAACGTAGACCGATGGCCGATCAATGGCTTCTACCCAATTGCCAATTTTCAGGTTGTATTCATTTCCAAAGATCAAGAACGCATATCCGTTAGCACCGTGGGGCTGAAGAAATCCCTTCCATACGTCAACGGATTTCAGCGGTTTAAGTTCGATAGGCAGCGGCCCCTTGTTCGCGATGGCCTTTGCCTTCAATTCTTCAAGTTGCTTAAGGAAAGTATCATCGAAGTGCTGCGCATAAACCGCCAAGTCGAGCTTATCGAAATTGGAAGCAAGGATTGTTATATCGTCATCCAGTGTCACAGTTACCTCTGAAGGGGGGCTGATAGTCGTCAGCCCCCCTCAGCTTGAGCTACACAAGTTCAGTATCTTGAGGTTGTCCAAAATCAATCGGAAGTGGAAAACTTTCACCACACTTACAAATAATAAACGGATGCAATGCATAATAAGATTCCATGGGGAATCGTATGCCTTTCATTCTTACCGTCAGTCCTTTTTTGCTAATTGTTGCCAAATTTTCTTCACAATAAGGGCATGTAATTCTCAAATAGTCTTGAATATTCATTGTTATCTCCTTGTATTTGTTTATTTTTCAGATACTTTTGAAATTGATAAATTTGTCGGGGTGGCCCCCTTGTGTATTTCGATGAAAGATCTTGGGGTTTGTTTTTTGTGGAGGAGGGAGGTGGACCCCATCGGCTGGACAGCCTGAGGGGTAGAATAAGCTATGAGCCGAGAGCTTTTTAAAAGATAAAAAGGCATCAGGCAGCCTCGGCGAAAGGATGGGGCAGACCGTAATAAACCTCATCCGGGGTTCTGTCGTCAAGGGCCGAATGGCCCCGTTCGTGATTGTAATAATCGAGCCACCGGCCCAGACCCTGCCGCAGCGCCTTACCGGTGTCGAATGCGTGCAAGTAAATGTATTGGTGTTTGAGGGTCCACCACAGCCGCTCGACGAATATATTGTCCTGGCAACGACCCCGACCATCCATACTGATGGCGACCTTGTTATCGATGAGAACCTTGGTGAACGCGTTGCTGGTAAATTGAGCCCCTTGGTCGGTATTGAAGATTTCCGGTGGCTCATAGCGGCTCAACGCCTCTTTAAGGGCATCGATACAAAAGGCGCTGTCCAGGGTGTTGGATATCCGCCAGGCGAGCACCTTGCGGCTGTGCCAGTCCATGATCGCCACCAGATACATGTACCCACTGGCCATGGGGATGAAAGTGATGTCGCTGGCCCAAACCTGATTGGTGCGACTGATGGTCATACCCCTTAGCAGATAAGGATATACCTTATGCTGGGGATGGGGGCGGCTGGTCCGCGGTTTGGGATACACCGCCTCGATACCCATTAATCGCATCAGCCGCTGAACCCGTTTGCGATTGGCTGTTATGCCCTGACGATCCAGCTGGCGGCTGATCGTTCGGCTGCCCGAGGATGGATTGGTAAGATACAGTTCGTCGATCTTGCGCATCAGTTCCAGCTCTTCTTGGCTTATGGGTATGGGTTGGTAGTAATAGGATGACCGGCTAAGATCGATTAGTTCACACTGCCGGGAAACGCTCAGCTGCCGATCCAACGGATCGATCATGGATTTACGCTGTTTGCGATTCAGCTGCTGAGCTTGCGTGCTAAAAAATCGTTTTCCACCTTGAGTTGACCGATCTGGCGGTACAGTTCGGCGGTTTGGGCATCGGCCTGTTTTCTGGATCGGTGGCTTTTATCGAAGATATCGGCTGCACCGTCGAGCATCTGCCGCTTCCAGGTGGAAATCATGGTGGGGTGAACACCAAATCGACTGGCCAACTGTGCTGCGGTTTCTTCGTTCTGAATGGCAGCCAGAGCGACCTTGGCTTTGAACTGTGGACTGTGTGATTTGCGCTTGTTACCCATCGTCAGATCCTCCTCATTTTTGGTCTGACTCATAGCTTAGCACATTGTCCAGTTTTTGGGGTCCACCGCCGAGAGCAATCTAAAGACCATGGCGGTAATCTGATTAACCAGGTCTTTTAAAATTTGGATGGTTACTGGATGATACCGCATGTAAATCTCCTCGCTCAAAATGTTGAATGGAGATTTACAATTAAGTGTGAGGTTTTACCCCGACAGAAAACAGATTATTTTTTGTCGGGGTAAATTTTCATCCAGATTTTTCTCTCTCGGAGGATGGCTTGGCTAAATGCTTCGGGGCTTTCTGGAAGGTCGGTATCGATTTCAATCTCACCTTTGCTCGAATCATGAGCAATGGAATCGAAAAGGTCACGAATTTCAGGTTCAGTAAGACGTGTCCCGATACCCTCGGACCTATAGGATATTAAGCCTGATAGAATCATTTTGATTCGCTGGCTGTTTACCTGTGGCTTTGGCGGCAATACGAGAGCATTCATAATGCGTTGATATTCATTATAATTTCTCGTACGAAGTTGATGAACGTGCTCAGAAATTTTCTTGTCAAATATGATAGAGGAGTCTAAGCGGGCAAGTTTTACAATTTCCTCTATGGATCCAGCTCTTGCCGCTCGCAATAACATAGAGGGGGCTGTCCGGTACAATACCAAACATGGTAGGGCAACAAAAAAAACAAAAACCAATTCTGCCGTTATTTCTAACCCTTCATCTTCATTATCTGTAAAAACCTCCAATCCAAGACCTAATTGACCTCGTTCTATCTGCTTAATGTAAAATTCTGCGGTAGTTTCTAATGCCGAAATATATGTTTCCTCTAAAGCCTCTGGTTTGCTAGATTTACTGCGCAGTAATGCTTTGTCTAAATTCTCTGCCTTTATACCTCTAGTTTTAACAGCCCGGTCATTATTTATTCGATTAAGATCCTTTAGCGCCTGACCATATTCATATAACTCTTCATGCAAATTAATGGCTTGAGAAATAAGCTGATGGCGGCAAAGATATAACGACAACCAATCTTTAAGGTTCGGTGAGGTGTTAGCGGCGGTCTGAAAATGTTCTATTTTTGGCGATTTCAAATTGCATGATCCAACCAATGAGGATTTCAGTTGCCGGAACCCATTTCGAGTGAGCCCGGCTACGTTTTTACACAACCATCATAATTCGATTTGTTCCTTCATCCGGAAGCTTTTTCCTTGGATGAGAACGGTTTCGGCATGGTGCAGCAATCTGTCGAGAATGGCCGACGTAAGCGTGCTGTCGTTGTTGAAGATTTCCGGCCAGTCCTTGTAGGCGCGGTTGGACGTGATTACTAAGGCGCCCTGTTCATAGCGCTGACTGATAACCTGGAACAAAAGGTCGGCTCCGGCCTTGTCGATGGGTAAAAAGCCCAGTTCGTCGAGGATCAACAGTGATGGGCGAGTATATTTTTTCAGTTCCTGTTTCATTCTTCCCGCCGCCTGGGCCGCGGAAAGCGTGTTGATCACATCGATGGCGGTGGCAAACAGCACCGTATATCCTTTGAGGCAGGCCTCGTAGCCCAAGGCGGACGCCAAATGGGTTTTGCCGAGTCCCACGCCACCCAAGAAAATGACATTGGCCGACTGCTTGACAAACTGCAACCGGAACAGTTGCTGAACCTGAAGGCGGTTGATTTTTTTTGGCCATGTCCAATTGAACTGATCCAGCGTTTTAATCACCGGAAAGCGTGCCTGGTTGATGCGACGTTTGGTGGAACGATCTTTTCGCAACGCCGCTTCGCCGTCGGCCAGTTTCTCCAGATAGTCTTCGTGCGACCAACTGTTTTTGGCGGCTTTTTGGGCCAGCGGATGATGGTGCTCACGCATAAACGGCAATTTCAGGTATTTGAGGTTGAGTTCAAGGGGAGGGTCCGGCAGTTGCGTGTCAGTCATGGTCTCTCCTTTTGGTAGATGCTCAAATCGGGCGATTCCACCGTCAAGTCCAACAGATCTTCACGGCGGGTCAGATGCAAAGCGCCGGGTTTTGGCAGACAACGTGTGTGCTGTTCGAGCAGGTTGGCAATATACTCACAGGAGAACGCCTGGAAGGTAAAAGCGTCTTCCAACGCTCTGGCGACGGCTTCTGGGCTGTAGATTTCGCTTAGGGCGACGATTTTCTGCACATGATGATAGGGGTTCATGCGACGCTGTTCGAGCTTTTGATAGTATAGCGCGGATTGGGGCGACAAGGAGAGAAAGCGCATCACGATTTTCTGTTCACGGGCCTTCTTGCGCCAGAGCAAAAGCTGTTTGGGGTGATCCGGATCTTCGATGTCCAGATGGCGGTCATAGCTGCGAGCGTGGCGGGCAATCAGCTTGTTGTCATAATAAAGGCAAATCCGATCGGGATAGGTTTTCAACGTCAGTTGTCGGCCGGCATACTCGGCCGGCACCGAGTAGCGGTTGGCATCGAGTGCCACGCGGAACTGGCTCGATGCCCGGACCTGGGAGACGGTGGCGATGTCGAACCGGTGATGGGGCAACGGATTGAGATAGGCCCGCTCATTTTCGAAACGCACAATCGGCTGCTCGCGGGTCTCGCCGTGGATGCGCACGTTGGCCACCGTGTCGAGCCAGTGCCGGGCTGCCGGATGAATCGCGGTAAAATCGGAGATATCCAATCCGGCCAACAGGTTCTTTTTTACATAGCCGACACCGTTTTCCACACGCCCTTTTTCATTGCCCTTGCCCACATTGCAGGCCGCGATGGTAAAACCGTAATGATTGGCAAAGTCCAGGTATTTGGGGTTGAACACCGGCGCCGTTCCCACAATGCGCTTGAGCACGGCACTTTTAAGATTGTCGACCATGATTCGTTGGGGAACCCTGCCGAAGAACTCAAAGGCGTTTTGATGACATCCCAAAAAATGCTCCATGGTTTGGGAGACGGTAAACTCGACATACATCATACGGCTGTAGCAAAGGACCATGACAAAAAAGCTCAGTCGTCTGCGGGTGGAACCGACATTAACCGCACCAAAGGAACCCCAGTCCACCTGGGCACACTCCCCCGGAGCAAACGACAAGGTGAGAAAGGCGCGGGTCTTCGGCGGTCTGACCTTGCGGACATACTCCTTGACGATGGAATACCCGCCCTTAAAGCCCTGCTCACGCAGGCGTTGAAGAAGCTGGATTGCCGTGTAGGGATGGGCTTGGAGCAGACGGACAATATCGCTTTTGAAAGGATCGAGCTTACTGGCTCGCGGGGAACTTTGTCTGGGTCTGAACCGCGTTTGGTCGAGCCATTTTTTGACTGTTCTCACGTCCATGGCCAGTTCCCGGGCGATCTGTCGGGCGGTCAACCCGTCGTGTTGGTTCAGATGCCTGATTTTGCTGAAAAGGGCGTAATCGATCATTGTCTGCCCTCCCCGAGGTGCTTGAAAATCTGTTCAACGGATTGGAGGGTGCCGGTCTGCCTGATTGGTTCGGCATCGATGGCCAGGACCTGATACAACGGATTTCGATAGGCAATCAGGCCGATGTCGACCAGTTCGTCCCGGGTCCGGACCGAGGTGTGCTCATCCATGGCCAGACGCTGGGCCAGGGTTCGGGCAGAGTAATAGCTCATCCCCCTGGCATCGGCTACGGTGACCAGAAACAGGTACAGCGCCGCAGCAGCATGGGTACAGCGATCAATATAGTGGTCGCTGACCAGGCGGTGATCGAGCCAACTGAACCGTTTGGGTGTTCTACGGATACGGTCGGGGCAAATGGGTTGTTTGGCTACCATGGCGGCCTCCTTCACATTGGGGGTTAAGGATATCGTTGCCGAATTGTTGCATGCGACGGGCGGCCATGACGATGTCATCTTGTAACGCATACCCGGTTAATTGGGCAATAATGCCAATTAATACGGAAGGTTGTCGCGTTAAGAGATCTTGTAACGCATTGTCTGCAAAATCGGTATTATTATCAATTGTTTCAAGAGTTTGTTGGATCAAGGGATCTTGTAACGCATCGGAGGTGATTTTTGGTTTTCGGAGCCAGTAGCCAGGGTTGTCGTCTCGCCAGCGTTGGACCCGTTGCACATTCTCCGGCCCGCTAAAGTAATCGCGGTTGTCTGGTTTTTGGAGCCATCGCCTCTGACTGGCAGCCTTGCTGGCCTTGCGGCATTCAGGTTGGCGGCAGTAGCGTTGTCTATCTCTATTTCGAGGATCGGGAACGAATAAGATATGGCAATGACAACATTTTTTACGCTTAATCCCTGGCATCGGTCGCAGCCCTCCTGCGTACCAATGATACAGGAATTGAGATCGATTTGAATAATCGGGTGCGGCAAGAAAATGATAGAAGAAAAAGAGAAGAAGATCGTTTAAAATTTACATTATGGAAGAAAATGGACGGGGAAGGACCTGGACTATTTCAAACCGCCAGGAAGAAAACAGTTTTAGAACGCCGCTGGCAGTGAGGCAAACCCAAATCCCCAATAATCATTTTTCTTGCATGTTTCTAATATCTTACATAAGCTAACCGCACCTGCAGCAACCTGAACAGATAGGACTGATATATAAATTGGCCTACTAAAAATCCAATCTTGAGTTTTCATAAAATATCTTTTTTTAGTATTAGTTATTATTTTTATCTAGTAATTGGGCATTGACACTTTAATGCCAAATGCATTTACCCCAATTTAGTGGACACCTCAAAAAGCCCAATGTATATGGGCAACAGGAGGTGTTCCAATGTCAAAGAAAAAAAGAAGGAGCTACAGCCGAGAATTTAAAAAGGAGGCCGTAGCGCTGATCACTGAAAAGGGATACGGTATCGCCGAAGCATCCAGAAATCTGGGTATCGAATACAGTGTCCTACGTCGCTGGAAAATGCAGTTGGCCGATGATCCTCAAAACGCCTTCCCCGGAAAAGGGAAGCGAAATCCTGAAGACCAGGCGTTCAAAGATCTTCAACGTGAACTGGACCGGGTTAAAGAAGAGCGTGATATCTTAAAAAAAGCGCTGGCCTACTTTGCGGAGGATCAGAAATGAAATTTCGATTCATTTCTGCCCACCGGGAGACGTTCAAGGTAGGCCGCATGTGCGCGTTGCTCAAGGTCTCCCGCTCTGGTTTTTATACATGGCTCAGACGTCCGGAGAGCCGTCGAAGCATTGAAAACCGGGCTTTAGAGGACAAGATCCGTGTCCTGCATGCTGCCAGCCATGGCATCTACGGTTCACCCAAGATACACCGGGATCTTACCGATGATGGCGTTCGCTGTGGTAAAAACCGTGTCGCCCGGATCATGCGTGAAGCCGGTATCCGGTCTCGTATCAAAAAGAAATTCAAAGCCACAACCAACTCCCGGCACAACCTGCCGGTAGCACCAAACCTGTTGAACCAGGAGTTCACCGTGGATGCTCCGGATCGTACCTGGGTTGGTGATATCACCTACATCCACACCCAACAGGGTTGGCTGTACCTGGCCGTTCTGCTCGATCTGTTTAACCGCAAAATTGTCGGCTGGGCCACCTCATCCCGGCTGAACCGTCAGCTTGCATTACATGCACTTGAGATGGCACTGGACCAACAAGCCCCAGCACCGGGGTTGATGCATCATTCGGATCAAGGCTGCCAGTACGCTTCCGGTGATTACCAGAAACTGCTTTCCAAGCATGGCATGATTTGCAGCATGAGCCGCAAAGGAAACTGTTACGATAACGCTGTCGCTGAGAGCTTCTTTCATCTGCTTAAGACCGAATGGGTGAATCATCACCGGTACCTTAGCCGGTCCGAAGCTGTCAGCAGCCTGTTTTACTATATTGAAATCTTCTACAACCGAAAAAGACGTCACTCCGTGCTTGATTATGCAACGCCGCAGCAATACGAAACTTTTCCGCTTGCGGCTTAACTCGGTGTCCACTGTTTCGGGGGAAATTCAAAATAAATAAGTAAAAATCAATCCAGCCAAAATGCCAATTGAATAACTATTTAGCTTTATCAGTAAAACTTGATAGCTCAGATCATTTGTTTCAGGATGCTTTATGCAAAATTATGCAGTTCTAAAACAAAATAATAGATCTGCTTTGAATAACATTAAATTTTGCGTCACACTTGATAGGAGGTGAAAATTTGCCATCTATATCAGACCACTTCAGATTAAATAAATCACAAAGTGAGCTTGATTTCGTAAATGTTGAACTCGAAGAAGATAATCCTATTTTTATAGATCCTTTTGCCATCTCCATTCGAAATGACCAATTATCTAAAAAATGCCATGAAATTATAGTTGATTTTTTCTCAAGAATTATCGAATCAATCCGAGCGAATAATGACAGAATTGCGATGCGCTTACTTGGGCACCTAAGAGAGCCTAATGAAACGAGGTTTGGTTTATCTAAAGGCAAGCCCCAAGGAGCCGGGATTGGTCCAGATCAAGGCGAAAAAATATTTATTGCACTTAAAAAATCTAGTGCGACACGTACAGGTTTTTTATCTTCCATCCAAGAATGCGAGTTGCTTATTCCTGGGATTAGCAGGGACAAAATATCAGATTTAACAACGAATATTATTCGTAGCTATTTATCAGAATACACTAATAAACAGTGCCAGCTCTTCAACATATCTACGAGCACAGTCCCTTTACCTCCAGTTTTTGATCAGAAAACAAATTCGTGGATATCTAAATACCATAATTTACCACTTTATAATTCAATGCCTATTCTTTTTGTTCCAAAAGTTTTTTCGCGCTTCTCTCCTTCATATGACCATAAAAAATATTACAATAAATATGTATTAGAATTCTTACAGTTTGAGCACTTAAATGCAAACACTAGTTTGGTTCAAACATTTAAAAATGGTAAGAGATATGTAACAAAGCAAGATTTAAAGGCGGAATATAAATGCACTAAGGAATTTCTATTTGAATTCTCAAAACAAAATCCTGAGGTACTAACAGACTATAAAAAGGATTTGGAATACTGTCCTAATTTCCAATTTCTGACAATCTGATTTCGCAAAAAATGGGTAACACTCCGGTAACTAGAAAACAAGGAGAAAGGAGTGTTATTCATGGGAACTCACCGCAAAAGAAAACCGCAGAAAAGGGGCAAGCGGGGGCGATCCGCGGCACCATACCCTTTCGAACTACGCCTCAAAGTGGTGAAGTTGTACCTGGAGGACGGATACCCGGCGCCCCTGATTGCCGAGCAGTTCGGCATCAGCGATTACAGCGTTTACAAATGGTGTAAGCGGTATCGGCAGCACGGGGAACAGGGCCTGTTGAACAAGGTTCACAAACCATCCGGATCGAAGCTGCCGGCCGCCGTCACCCAGAGCATCGTCGATCTGAAGAAGGAACATCCGGGTTACGGGATCCGGCGCATTGCCGATACTCTCAAGCGGTTTTTCCTGGTCCGGACCAGCCCCAGTACGGTGCAGCGCACCCTGCGGGACCAGGGGCTTGCCACCCCGGTCAAAACAAAGCCCAAAAAGAATCCGGCCAAGCCCCGCTTCTTCGAACGGGCCCGGCCCAACCAGATGTGGCAGAGCGATATCCTGACCTTTCGCCTGGCGGGTAAAAACGCCTACCTGATCGGGTATCTGGATGACTACAGCAGGTATATCATCGGCCTGGGATTTTACCGCAGCCAGACCGCGGAGAATGTCATCGAGACCTATCGCCGGGCCGTAGGCGAATACGGCGTGCCCAAGGAGATGCTCACCGACAACGGCCGACAATACACCAATTGGCGGGGCACCACCCGCTTCGAAAAGGAGCTTGCCAAGGATCGGGTCAAGCACATCCGGTCCCGTCCGCACCATCCCATGACGCTGGGCAAGATCGAACGCTTCTGGAAAAGCATCCTGAGCGAGTTTTTGCAGCGGGCCCAGTTCACCAGCTACGAAGATGCCGCCGGCCGGATCGCCTTCTGGGTCAAGTATTACAACTACAAGCGCCCGCATCAGGGCATCGGCGGCCTATGTCCGGCCGACCGGTTCTTCGAGATCGATACGGCCCTGAAGCAAACCCTGGAACAAGGCGTGGAGGAGAACGCCCTGGAACTGGCCCTTAGGGGCAAACCCCGCGACCCGTTTTACATGGTGGGCCGCCTGGGGGACCAGAGCGTGGTGATCCGCGCCGAAAAGGGCAAGGTCAAGATGCTGGTGGACGATGAAAAAGAACTGGTCTACGATGCCGGAAAGGACTCCCCTCATGAAAACGCGAACCCGCCGGGTATTCGACCCGAAAGAGAAAATCACCGCCGTACTGTCCGTCTGGACGGAAACCAAGAAAATGACCCAGGTCTGCCGGGAGATGTCGGTCAGCTGGGCGCTGTTGGATCAATGGCAGAACCAGGCCATGGAGGGGATGCTCGCCGCCTTGTCTCCCAAACGGCCCCAGACGACCCGGGAACTGCCTCCCCGGCTGCAGAAACTGATCGACAGGAAGCTGTCGGGCGGCAACCTGGTCAAACTGGAAAAGCGTCTGAAAACCATCCAGAGCAAGGCCAATTAGCCTATGGAAAGAAAACCGCAGGACCAGGCCCGGTTGCGGGCGCAACTGATCATGAAGGTGCGCTGCGGTCTGATGACGGCCGCCGCGGCGGCCAGGCAGCTGGGGGCGTCCCGTAAGACCTATTACAAATGGGAGCAGCGGGGGCTGTCCGCGCTGCTCGACGGTCTGTCCGACCAGGTGCCGGGCCGGCCGGAGAAGGAGGAAGCCCCGGCCCGGGCGATGTTCGAAAAACAGATGGCCAGCCTTCGCCGGGAGAAGGAACTGCTCGAACAGAAATTGATTTTAAAGGACATCGCCTTCGACCTTCGCATCCGGTCCAAAGACCGGAAGAAAAAAAAATGAGCAGATCAAAAACATGGTGGCCCAAATAGAAACCTTAAAATCCGAATACGGCGTGCCGGTAGCCCGGCTGGTGCCCATGACCCGTGTGAGCCTGCCCAGCTACATGCGCTGGAAGCGGCGCATCCATGATGGCAGGAAGCCGGTGCAAAAGCCGGGCGCTAAAAAAATCCAGCCCATCGACCTGGGTGCGTTGAGACAGCAGATTGAAGATTTGCCCCATGGCCGCAAGCGCACGGCCGGCACTGGCAACTTGTACGAGGCCTGCCGGCATGGGATCTCGCGCCGGGAGTTCAACGCCATGGTGAAAGCGGTTCGCACAGATACAAACAAGGATAAAGCCGCCTGCCAGTGCCAGGCTAAGTGGCTGCGGCCGGATCTGGCCTGGGCCATGGACGGCCTGGAATACCGGGATTGTTACGTTCAGAACGTCCAGGACCTGTGTTCCCGGTATAAGTTCGCTCCCCTGACCAGCGCCTATGAGCCCTGCGGGGAGGAAATCGCCGGCCACCTGTCTCGGCACTTCGGCCGGTTCGGTCCGCCGCTGTTTATCAAGCGGG
Source organism: uncultured Desulfosarcina sp. (assembly GCF_963664155.2). Lineage (GTDB taxonomy): Bacteria > Desulfobacterota > Desulfobacteria > Desulfobacterales > Desulfosarcinaceae > Desulfosarcina. Next base: position 445,963 of record NZ_CAXXXH010000002.1, on the reverse strand, counting down.
ACAACGCCGGCAACCTGAATCACGCTTCGGTCAACGACGTTCTTGAGGAACACATGGTCATCCCCATCAACAGCCCCTATTACACCCCCAGTTATAACGGGGCTATCGAACACAGCCAGGGGGAACTGAAAACCTGGCTGTGCACATGGAAACATGCGGCCGACTCCGATCGGGAATTGGAACTGCAAGTGGACAACGCGGCCCATGCATGGAATCATCGTCCCCGGCGCAGCCTGTCCGGCAAGAATGCCTGCCGTGCCTATTTTTCTTCTTCACGATTGCGCCGCACCAAACGTCAGCGAAAGGAGGCCTATGACTGGATTTTCGATCTGGCCGTTGACATCTCTGCACGCGCCGGCAAGAATGGAATCGATCCGACCGCATGGCGCGTGGCTGCCAGAAAATGGATGGAGAGAAACCGGATGATCGTCATCCGCAAACCGGAAAAAGTGTTACCCCATTTTTTGCCGAAATATTGTCATAATTAGCGATGCAGCACACTACCCCTCAGGCTGTCCAGCCGATGGGGTCCACCTCCAGATGCCAAGATTCATTTAAAGATGACAGAGGACTGGCAATACCGCTTGACGACGATTTTTTGATAGAGTCACTTATTCATATATCAAATGAAGAACGTATAAAAATCGACAAAATGTTAACATCTGTTATAAATGATATTACATTCTCCTAAGAAATGGTTAGATTGGACCAAAGGAACTCTTTTAGAACGCTTCAAAACGAGACCTAATGGTACGTATTGATTTTTACAATGTTTTCGAATCAATACAAACTCTTTGTGGCACTTAAAATCGTTATGTGTTTTTAATAAATTAATAGGTAGACATTACAATATTTTCCATGATATAGAAATTTGACAGGTGGGCTTATAGATAGATTTTTTGCCATGTTTCGTGGCAAGTGAAAAGAATGTACCTGAGATTGCTTTACCCACGCTCAGCAATTGTTTAGCATACAGCAAATTCCGCACAAAGAGTATCTATAAGCCCACCTATTCATTTTAACTAAATTTTTCTTTTTTATGTCAAGACTTGAAGAGTTAAAATTTGCTGCATCCCGATCAGATGTTGCCAAGACTCTTGGTTTCAAACCAAAAGCTCTTTCCTATATTCTATTTCATAAAAAAACACCTAATTATAATCAATTCGAAATACCTAAACGCAAAGGTAACTATCGACTAATTTGCGCACCTTGCCCAGAACTAAAGAAACTTCAAAGACGACTTTCTGTTCTGCTACAAGACTGCATTGATGAAATCAATAAATCTCGAAATATTAAATCGGCGATTTCGCACGGATTTAGACGTAAGTTTTCAATTGTCACAAACGCCTCCATTCACAGAAAAAAGCGTTATGTCTTTAATATAGATTTAGAAAATTTTTTTGGAGTTATCAACTTTGGTAGGGTTCGAGGCTTCTTTATAAAAAACCAAAATTTCAAACTGAATTCCGATGTGGCTACCGTCATTGCTCAAATTGCATGTCATAACAATTTTCTTCCACAAGGTAGCCCTTGCTCTCCTGTTATATCAAATCTAATTGCTCACATATTAGACATTCGTCTTGCAGCTTTAGCAAATCGAGTTGGTTGCTCCTATTCACGCTATGCGGACGACCTAACATTCTCAACCAATAAACGCTGCTTTCCTGGAGAAGTAGCAGTCCAGTGTGATGATGAAAATCATCATTGGAAAGTATCTGATAAATTAGAGTATATTATCAAAAAACAAAAATTTGAGGTTAATCATTCTAAAACCAGGATGCAGTACAAGGATTCACGTCAGGATGTTACTGGATTAGTGGTCAACACAAAAATAAACGCACGAGTAGAATACAGGCGAACAGCACGTGCCATGGTTCATCGTTTGTTGAATAAAGGCACTTTTCAAAGAAAAGAGACCGAGGTTGACGAAAATGGTCATATTATTGAGTCGTTAAATGATGGAACAATAGAACAACTTAATGGAATCTTGAGCTTCATTAATTCAGTAAACTTAATTAATAAAAAAGATGCTGACACTACCGGATCAAGAGAGAAACCAAAGGAAAGTGATGATCTTTCTTGCAACGAAAAAGTATATCGCGATTTCCTTTTATTTAAATATTTTCATTCACTCAAGAAACCTATAATTATTTGCGAAGGAAAAACCGACAACATTTATCTCGAATGTGCAATTAAAAGTTTAGCAGATAAACATACAAAATTGGCAGAAGATAAGGGAAATGAAGGCATAAAGTTAAAGATTAATTTCCTCAAAAGAACTCCAACCACTAGCCGTATTTTATCTTTATCCGGAGGTACAGGCGAACTTAACAACTTTATTACCACCCTCAGAAAATCTGGCAAACGAATATCTTTTTCAGAAAAGAAACATCCTGTTATTTTACTTATTGATAATGATAGTGGCGCAAAAAAAATTTTTTCTCACATTAAGTCAATCAAAAATTCAATCGTCAATAATAAATCAAAATTTTTATTCGTTTCAGACAACTTATATGTTGTTCCTACTCCGCTTACAGATAGTGGAAAAGAAACAAAGATAGAAGATTTCTTTAAAAAAAGTATTTTAAAAACCGAAATTAATGGAAAAAAATTTAATCCAAGTGAAAAAGAATTCAATCCAAAAACTGAGTATGGAAAATACCTTTTTGCTAAACTCGTAATAAAAAAGAATCAAGATAAAATTGATTTTAGCGGTTTTAATTCGATTCTCGACAGGATAGAGGCTGTATTAGAAGACTATAAAAGTAGATTTTCTTTATGAATCAACTTTATAAGTTCTGATAAAAAATTCTTCTTAAGTAAAGATCAAATCTATATCCAAAATTGTAACTATTTTCAAATAACTTTTTATCTAAAATGGTATAAAGTGACATCCGAACTAAATCTGTTGAAATTGTAAAATCACGTAATTCAATAATGTTTCGTTATTTTATAGAATGGCGTAACGTTTCCTAATAATTCAATATATTACGGATTCGACTCCTTCCGCTCATATACATTTTTCAAGGAGTTAAAATGAAATTCGCACTTGTTAATGGCGAAAAAACTGAAGCCACCTTAGGAGCTAAAGGGATCTGCCGTGCATGTGGTTCCGATTTAATTGCTAAGTGTGGAGAGATTAAAATTCACCATTGGGCACACAAAGGGAACCGTAATTGTGACCCATGGTGGGAAAACGAAAAGGAATGGCATCGTGGTTGGAAAGGACACTTTCCAGTTGATTGGCAGGAAATTATACACAGAGATAAAAACGGTGAGAAGCACATCGCAGATGTAAAGACTGATCAAGGTTGGGTTCTTGAGTTCCAGCATTCCTACCTTAAACCCCAAGAGCGTCGAGAACGGGATGCATTTTACCAAAACTTAGTTTGGGTCGTCGACGGAACGAGGCGAGAGAGAGACATACCACAGTTTAAAAGGGCATTAAGCGAAGGCGCAATGATTAGCGCAAAGCTTAAGATTCACAGTGTGTTCAGTGACGAATGTGCACTACTGAGGGAATGGGTCGGATGCCGCGCATCGGTTTTTTTTGATTTCGCTGAGGGTAACAAATCTAAAGGTGGTTCACTTTGGTGGCTCCTTCCATGGAGCCCCGGCGGGAGTGCGTTCGTTCTACCATTTTCGCGTGCGGACTTTATCGGGTTGCATCAAACCAAGCCGGAACAAGGAGACCTTGATTTTCGTGCGATATTGAAGATACTTATCGAATCAGTATCACGTTTTATTTCGAAAAGCCGAGCTCAGACTCGTGCGCAGGAGCTGCAACTACTCGCTCAACAACAGCAGTTCCTTCGTTCTCGCGGACCTAAGAGCCGCCCGCAATACTCGGTCCGTAAAGGACGTCGGAGACTGTAAATTGTATCGATACATTGGATAGCTTGACCAAAAGACGTTCAAAACTCCATAGTAGGCTTAAACTATGATATTTTCTGTGACCTAAATTGTGCCCATTTTCAGTGTTATTAATGAATTTGTAGGGATAATCAGTGACATCCGAACTGAAATTATAGCAAAAGAAAAAGCAAATATTGCTATAACCTTACGTCATTATAAAACACTCTTAACATACCTATATAATTAGAAATTCTACGGATTCGACTCCCGCCGCCTCCACCACCATTTTATCTTTAATATCAACTACTTAACCATCTATAGCATGCGACTTTCACCATAACTTTCACCATGATTTTAGTGAAAGATTGGGTGGTGGGCCTTCATAACCTTTTAAAATCTTTACCAAAGTAATCCAAAATCTTGCCCGCGTCCGTCTCAAGACCCTCTCGGTATTTTCCGTAGACTTCGTAAAGCATCTGTTTTGAGGCATGACCCATTAACTTCTCCAACCGCCCGATATCAACGCCGATGGTCAAAGACCATGCCGCAAAGCTGTGCCGCGTGGTATATGGCACTTTGTAGGCGATACCGGCTTTCTCAAAAGCCGAGGTCCAGGGGTTTTTACGAAACGAGTCAACATCAAAATTCCGGCCGCTTTTCATCGTAAACACAAACTCCCCGTTCGACCTATAAAGGACAATATCAAGTCGCCTGCGCAGGGATTCGGTAATCGGCAGGCTTCGTTTTCGATATTCGTTTTTTAAATCAGACTTTTCAAAATTCCTGACGATGGAATTCTGAATGACGATACGATCTTGATGAATATCTTCCTTGCGAAGCCCCGCCATCTCCGAGCCTATCATGCCGGTCATAATCATCGTTTCGGCAATAGGTCGATAATAAGGGTCAATTTGATCCATAACCCGCCCCCATTCGTCAAAACGGAAAACCTCAGGATGCTTTTTTGACCTAGCGGGCAAGTATTTTTTCAAATAAACAAAGGGGTCGGAGAGATTCCAGCGATGTTCCTCACAGGCATCCTCCCAGATGGCCCGCAAGGGAATTAATATGTTGCGGATCCTTGAGCCTGACAAAGGTTGGCCTTGCTTCTTCCCATCCTTAAAAACCAGGGTTTGGATAAATTCCTTCAGTGCAACACCGGTTAGTTGGAAAAAAGTACGGTTGCCAAAATGGGGAACCAGCCAATATTCGATGATCTGCTCATAATCTCTTTTTTTTGTTACGGATTTGCAATCCCCTATGAATCTTTCTTTCCAGTTTGCGGCATAATCCCCAAACAATACATTTTCCGGTTCCGGTCTGTACTCCCGACCCTCAAGCTGTGCATAAAAGGCTTTTTCTTTTGCAGAAGCACCGGGAAAAGCCTTTGCAAATACAAACGTTCCGTTGGCAATTTTTTCCTTTTGCCGGTCCACCCACTCGTAAAGCGTTTGCCGGTTTTCGGGCGTATCATCCAATCCGGACGATTTGACGATTCGTTGCCCGTGATACCTGAGGTCCGTGTATAATTTTTTGGACCCGGGCTTGTTGAGCACCCCCGACTTCCTTTCGGTTGCCATCGAGTGGTTTTTATCAAAATTCAAAATGGTCGCCATTGTAATCTCCAGATACACATCCCCCCTTCCTGTCTGACGGTCCGTAACAGATAATATACAAAAATATCCAGCATTATTCAATAGTTAAGATCAATTGCGGACTTTATAGACGAATAGTTCCCCTTTTCAGCCGTGTAGACAGATGCCGGCTTCACGTCTTCGGGATCGGGGGTGTCAATTTCGTGCAACGATCTAATGGTCTCAAGTTCCCAGATAAAACGGATCACCCGCCCTTTTTGAATGAAGTGCTGCTGGGGGATGAGCTTGCCGCTGCTTTTCCATTCAAAAATGGTTGTCCTTCCCACCTGCAGACGTCTTGCGTACTCATCCATTGTCAGCAGTTCAAACGGCGGTTGTGTTTTTTTGGGGTTGTCCATAAAAAGTTATCAAAAAGTGATATACAGGTCGGCAAAACGATATCATTTAATATTTCTCAAATGTTTTTGATCGGGCGAAGAACGCATTAGTTTCATTGATGATTCGCATATTTCGTAGTTTTGCCTGTCCTTTCAGTATATTGTGGCGTGTCGTACGTTCCCACCGATACAGTGATGGCAGGCCTTCATAAAATTTCAAATAGTCGCGTGCCAAAATCTTACTCTTGTCCCATTGCTTTTTGTTAAAAATAAAAAGCTCACCGTTGATCACAACCTGCACCGGCTTTCGGATCTTTCCCGGACGATTCTTTTGTGTTTTCGCTCTCCTGAAAACAGAATTATGAAATATTCTGAGATCTTTTTTTGAAACTATGTACGTCAATTCATCGGTTCGGTTAATTACTAAGTACATGGTTGTACCTGCATTTATTTTTTAGCATGGGATCTCTCCTACTGTTTCTTCGGATTGCCAAAACGGCGGCCCATGCCCAATCTATGCCTCACCACACAAAATTTTAATTGGTGAGGCTAATTTTAATGATCCATTCCAACGTTTTGTTATTGATTTTGCGAATCCCACCATAAGAAACGGTTAACTTTGTCCTAAAACTACAGCTACAAAATTAAGCGCACAATAGGCTTATATAATTTGAAAAAAAAAGATATACTTTGCTTTTTAAAGACGTTGAATAGTCTGTAATGCGGGCTCAGGTTACACAGTATTTTTTAAATCGGGGTCTGCGGCGTGCCTAATGCTTGGAAAAATGGACGGCGATGTACCATCCATGATTAATGGATTTAGGGAGAGTGCTGCTGTCGACGCGTAGGAGTATTTTAACTTATTGAAGGCTCTTACTTACACCTTGGTGATTTGGTGAGGACCTGGCGCAACCGGTCCAGGCCGACGTCATAATGATCACTTAGTATTTCGAGAGTTATTTCGTGAGCAGGCGCTTTTTCTGAAAAAACTTGGTCCCAGTAATCGAATGGCCAAAAATCTCGCAGTTTCGATATCGGAAATATAGAACCTTTCAGCAATTGGATCTTCTGAATCAGTTTCAATAAATAAGCATAACCACTGCCAATCTCTTCTTTTAGTTCCGATATGGTTAAACGAGCAAGTTTATTCTTCTCTTTTGGCCAGTACGATTTTGATAAAAGTTTCCTTTTCGAGTGTAAGTTAAATATTTTTTTATCTGGAACTAAGTGGATGATGTATGGAAAAAGCCGACCGTAATAATCGAGTGCTGCAACCAAACTTTCAAGATCTTTGATGACATGGGACAATTGAAAATCAGCTGAATATGACTCCAAAAAATAACCTTTTCGGTGAGCATTCTTTAACGCGGCGATCGAAACTTGAAGTCTTTTAGATTTGCTAAAAAGTATTGATACCTCTTTTCCATATTGATCGGTTTGAATATTTCGCAGCCGCTTGCATAGTTCCTGCTCACATTCTTTACTAAAAGTCTTGAGATATTTCGGATAGGCGCTTTGATGAATAAAATGCCTTTTGCAAATGGCATTGCGATCAAGGTCCAAATCAAGACAATCCAGAACAAAGGTAAGTTTCCTGAACTTTGACCAATCCTTTTTTCGCGAAAGTTTTCTTCGAACTGCATCCCTAAGTTGTCTATCCTCGATTACAAAAATTAATTCGCGTAGAAAATGTTTGTCTGGTTTCAAAAGTATAGCCAGACAAAAATCGGTGAAGTTTATATCCTCGTTCAATAGGCTTACAATTGAATTTACAATTGCTTCCGATTGTAAATCGATTGCCTCTTTCGTTATAAAAACTTTCATGCTACGGGCATGATGCTTCTCGTCAGCCTCTCGAACTGATTCTACTATGGTTTTTAAAAACTCAGGCACACTAAAAGCCTTGGACTTTTTAATTATGATATTCGGTTTAGGAATGGAGTTGGGCAGGCTTGTTTTTCCATGCTGATCTTCAAATAGGAGCACCGATGATGGTATTAAACACTCTATATCTTTTTTAGAAATATATAAATACATTTCAAAACATGCGTTTAGAGATTAGACGGCATTTTATTCTAATTGATTGAGAGGTCGAAGCGTTTTTTGCCATACAAGTACCTCCTTGCCCACTGATATTCAACAATATTTTAAACTAGACATAGTCGGTGCTGAAAAAGCCGTTACACGGATAGGCCTTTCGGTCAATTGGTTCGCATTGCCACAAACCACGAGCATCTTGCGTACCTGAATAAAATATTGCTGTTCGGTTCAATTAAAACCATCCGGATGACGGTATGTCCGCCATCGCCAAAATCAAGTATGCAATGGATCTGGGAAAGTCTGCTATTTCGAATTCCGCAATTGTACCATTAATGCCCATGGATGAAAGCTGCTTTATTCCCATTACGATATTTGAATCATGAAGATTGGTGGGCTATATAAACAACCAGTGGTTTAGGGTTCCCCAAAAAAATGCAGAAAACGGCATCTAAAGACCCTGAAATTTGCACATTTTCGCCCCTATTAGTATGGATTTCAGATCCCAAGTTGGATTCCATGTGCCCTGGCACATAAATCTCTTCAAACCCCACTTTCTGGCGATTAAATTGCTACCGGAAGCTACCTCCAAGTGGTGGCCAGAGATATTCAGATCTTGTCACCAGATCCCTCAAGATAGCCAACACAGCCCGACTATCAACGCCCTTCCCTTTGCCGACATTAAAGAAATCCACGTTCTCACCGGGTTACCATGATTTTTCCTATGGGATGAAGATTATGAGCCTCACGATCTAACCATAATTCACTAAATTACCCTGAAATCCACTATAGCCGGAGCAAGAATAAGGATTTTTTTCACTATGGAAATGCTTCGCGATTTATTTAAAACCGGTCAACGAGAATGAGAACATAAGCTTATCGCAGGGATATAGACCCATCGTTATGTGTGCTGCATCGCTAATTATGACAATTTTTCAGGAAAAAATTGGGTAACACTTCTTCCGGTTATTGGATGATTATCAACCGGTGCTTCTCCATCCATTTCCTGGCCGATACGCGCCAGGCGGTGGGACAGATTTCATTCTTGCCGGACCGTTCCGATATGTCAACGGCCAAGTCCCGGATCCAGTCATAAACCTCCTTTCGCTGGCGTCTGGTGTATCGAAGCCGGTCAGCGCAAAAATAAGACCGGCAGGCGTTTCTCCCGGACAGGCTGCGCCGGGGCCTGTGATTCAATGCATGGGCGGCATTATCAACCTGCAGGGCCAGTTCACTCTTGGATGTAGCGGTATCTTCCCATTTGCGCAACCACCCTTTCAACTCCCCCTGGCTGTGCTCGATAGCCCCGTTGTATCTGGGGGTATTAAAAGGGCTGTTGATGGGGATGACCATGTTCTCTTCCAGCAGGTCGTTCACCGCCCAGTGGTTGAGATTGCCCCCGTTGTCCCGCTTGATGAACAGCGGCGGTCCGAACCAGGTGAAGTGCCGGGACAGATGGCCGGCGATCTCCTCCCCGCAAGGATGGCGGTGGATGGCCTGGAACAATCCGTGGTCCTGCGGCGAATTACCTTGATTTTTAATGAAAAATTGTGTTGGCTGGAATTGCAACGAAATTCAAATAATTACGGATCTATGACCCATAAAAAGGCTGACTATTACGAATAGAAGAAAGCCAGCCCGTTGTTTGGAGTGCGACGTTTCTGTTTTCCGGTGGCATCGTTCAGCACCGATTTAAGCATGGTCATTACCGGCATTGGTGTCCAGGTGATCTTCCGTTTACCAGCCTTAGTTTCCTTCTCAATGGGAATACGATGGTTCCAGCGAAAACTGATCTCTCGCAGGTAACGGTCGAGGTGCTTTCCACTCATGTAGTGAAAGACACCTTCTTTGACACGCTCAAGCATGGCACCAAAAGATTCGGCAGTATTGACATGAACCGAGCCACGGACGTACTCGCGTTTGCCGTGGATGACGCGCTGATGACCAGCAAACGATTCGGCAATGTTTTTGTAGCTGTGATGACCATCGCTCATGATCCAGGCATCCTTGTTAACGGTTGCAGTAACCACAGGTCGAAGCGCTGAGATTTTATCACTGGTAACCTTTTGAGCCCTCACGGAGCCTTGTCGCTGGGCAGCGATAAATACTCAGAATTTACGTGTACCGCGCCCCCGCTTGTTTTGTACACCGGGTTGATAACGCGGGTTGCCACCGACATAAGTTTCGTCGAGTTCAACGACACCGGAAAGCTTGGCACTCAGCACAGGTGTCATCATGTGCCGAATGGCGTGACCCATTCGCCATGCGGCCGGCTGCGACATGCCCAGATAACGCCCCAAGAAAACGGAAGAGACGCCCTTGCTGGAATGGACGATCAAATACATGGCTTGAATCCATTTCCAAAGGGGCAACTTGGTGCTGTGCATCGGTGTCCGGGTCGTGACCGTAAACTGACGTTTGCACGGATAGCATTCGTACAAACCGGGTCGGACATGCGGGCTTTTCAACGCGCATGAATTCTGACAACCGCAGAGTGGGCACTTTCGACCATCCTGCCAGACAACGGATTCAAAGAACTCACGACATGACTGCTCATTAGGAAAATGTTTTCGTAATTGGTCCAAGTTCATGACGACTGCTCCTTTCAGTTGATTTAGGAACAGTCATATCAGCGACCTGTGACAGATCCGGTCACACAGACGCCTTTTTTTAGGTCATAGGTCCGAAATTTATTGATTATTTAACGGTTTCCAACCTTATCAAGCATAGTTGGAGAGCGATATAAAGAGGCTACCTCAAAAATTAATATAGACATATGTTCAAAAATATAGCATGTACTGGGGCTGGAACTCACAAACGAACAATGGCTCCGATTATAGCCTTTGATTCCATCCCCTCAACGCAAACGAAGATAGCAGAGGACGTCCCCGCAGGAATCCCAGGGATGTGCTCATCGGTATTTTATGGGTACTGCGAAGCGCCCTGGAAAGATTTGCCGCAGCGTTATCCCCCGCATCAGACCTGTCACCCCTGGTTCCAGACCTGGGTCCGACAGGAGAGTTCAAACATATCCTTACTGAACTGGGTGAGGATCTTTACCAACGCGGGGCATCGATATTCGGGAAACCTTTATCGATGACAGTTTCAACCCCGCAAAAAAAAGGGGGCATTGTTTCGGCCCTACAAAGCGTGGCAAGGGACGAAGGCATGGCCATCGCAGACGCTTCTGGTTTTCCTGTTGCCATTGACATACCAAGCCCTTCACCCCACGAAGTGAAGATAGTTGAAACCACCATCGAAAGCCGGTTTATCAGCCAACCGCCCGAGCGAATAATAGGCGATAAGGCTTATGATAGTGATCCACTTGATGAGAGCCTTCGGCAGCAGTATGGAACCGAGCTTATCGGTCCGCACAAGACGAACCGCAAGAAGCCTAAAACCCAGGACGGACTGGTATTGAAACCTTATCGGTCAGATGGGAAGTGGAACGTCTGTTCTCTTGGCTGTATAATTTCAGAAGACTGGTTACTCGTTGGGAATATCATGCTGATTGTTTTCTCGGCATGTTGTAACTAGGATGCATTGTCATCCTGCTACGTTATTTTTGAGATGCCCTCTAAATTAATGAAAACATTTTTGCTGTTTTGATGATACCAATGGGATACGGATATGGATAAAAAAACTCAAGGCGCTTGGATCATTCATCATACGCGGAAGCTTCAGGTAGTGACTTCTCAAGACTTTGATCAATTGGCTTTTGCTGGCAAATGTGGGCTAATGCTTTCTGGCATTGCAGCATCCTTTCAGGCCACAATGTCGCGAACAAGGGTCGATGCTCTTGCCAAAGCTAACGGTCTCAGCCCGCGTTCGGAGCTACCGGCCGTCCTTGCAGAATTAGAAAGGCAAAAAGTTATACAACAAGGGTTGGACACAGTAGAAGTCCTTGGACTAAGTACTCACTCTGTGCTCGATCACACATCTACTATTTTTCAAGAAGGCTCGCCCGATTCTGTGGAAAATGCGGTTATTGATATCTCTGAAAATGTCTCGGAAAGTCCGGTTTCTGAAAATGACTTAGTTCAGTTTACTAGTGATACCTTCGGGCTTAAAACATCAGACGCAAAAGACTTGGTTATGAAGGGAGAAGGCATAGGCTTTTTTGATGCCGAGAATGATAGTCGAGGCGAGCGCTTAGTTTTCAACGGCAATTTGTTCAGAGCCGATGAAATTCACAAGATCAACACCGTCATACAAACAATGGGGACTACCGAAACTCAGCGATTCCGTGAGCTAAATGACATTCTTGCCAAACAAGGTTGTATTACATTGAAGCAGGCTCACACGGTCGTAACCAGACAACTTTTTAACAAACTTCAATCCATCGGATTGTACGACGTGAACAAAATCGGTAATGAATCTGGAAGTCATTTCTTCGTTACTCGCCCTGCTGCGTTCTCCAAATTTACATCAACCATCGCCGATGACGCATTTGATCTATCTAAAGCCCTTGTCAGTTCGCTTACCTACGGTATGACAATAAGTGCTTTTGGACGTGGTCGGATTCAAATGATTTCCGCCCTTATGAACAAACTTATCGCTGGGTCATGGGTTGGGCCTGCTACTGCCATAGGCCATGACTATCAAGCCTTGGAATCGCGTGGTGTTGTTGAGGTTAAACCAAGTTCTGGCTCAATGTTTATCATGCGGCTACTGAAACGTGACGTTGGGCGGCTTGCGCTTGCGGTCATTCAAGAAGGTGACGCAACGTCTGAGGCTATCACTCAATTACCGAGCGCTGCAGTAAATCATTATACAGGACCAGAATCGAACCGTGTAATCATTAGGAAAAATATAACCGATCCATTAAAAAGGGGAGTCGGTAATCTGCTGACTGAACTTAGAACAGGGGGATTAAAGAGATGACAAGAAAAACCAACAAAGGAGCGGCGATGGAGGAAAGCCTACGTCGTTACTTTCTGAATCTTGGATATTTCGTTTTACGAGGAGTGAAGTTCCGCTATCACTCGTTTGACGTAACCGACGTTGACCTCTGGCTCTACGCGAAAACATCGGCACTCGCAAGACAAAGGACAAATGTTGATGTAAAGAACAAGAAAACACCACAAGCCCTAGAAAGGATTTTCTGGGTTAGAGGTCTAAAGGATACACTTGGTATGGATAATTGTATGGTTGCGACGACAGATTCTCGCGCGGATGTCCGAGAATTCGGTTTGACTCATAAGGTTGGCGTTTTGGATGGTTCATTCTTGGCTCGTCTACAAGGCAGTGCTAAAATCCAAATTGAAAGAATTTCAGAAGAGGAATTTCTCACAAAAGCTGACCATGCCTCCCTCGGCAAAATTGGCGGTGATTGGAAAGGTCGGTACGAAGAGGCAAAATCTCGAGTACTTACAGACCTTCGGTTTGACGGATGCAATGCGTACATAAATGATATACAGTTTTTTTTGGAGCAACTCTCATCGCGTAACAATTCTGAGCCAACACTCTTACGACTTGCCTATGCAATTATTTCAATGTTTGCGATTGCCATGGATTTCGTGCTCAAGGATTATTCTGCTTTGGATAATAGGCATCGATTCCAGTTGCTATGTGAAGGTTTCAGATATGGCGATTCTGGAAAAGCATATGCTACACGGCTAACTCGACTTGCTGCTGGTTTGACAGAGGTGGCCGGGATCGCCCCCAGTACTGGAAAAGCAGTGGTTGACGAGTTGAACAGGCAAGCGGAGCAGATACCCGCCGAGGCCCTTGCTGAGTTCTTCTCAAAAGGGTCAGTACATGGATCTCTGTTCTCTGCGGCCATAGAATTCGAGACAGCCGCCTTCGCCCCTGTTGTTCCCATTCCGTCAAAACTATCCTCGAACACTCAAGGCATCATAGGCGTACTATGCGATTTCCTTGGAATTGACAGAAAGAAGGTCTTAAACTAAAAGCGGCCCCAATTCATCATTCCACAGGACCTGTGCAAAAAAAACGCCTGACCAGGCAAACCCATCAGTTCGTGATAAACGATCATACCTTATGGACCTGGTGTGTCTGGAATAGCTTGTTTCTGCCGGTGTTGCTCAAGCAGACTGTAATCGTAGCGTCTTCTTGCCCTGCGGCGGGAAAAGAGATCGCCATCCGGCTCACTGTAACACCGAAGAAGGTGGTGCAGGTGTATTAGCGGTCATCATCCATATTGATGATGCTCGTGAACCTGAATGCCCCTGATCCATAATGAGACATTTAGATAGTCTGACGCATCATCCTACTTCACCATATGGACAAACTCTTTCTTTTTCATGGGTTCTCTTGCCGTAAATGACATCAATTTAACCATTCTGTAAAAAATACTGACACCCGAAGAATGTAATCTCTGATTAATATTGCCACGAATTGATGATATAAATATACGATTTTAGCCAGTTATCGGTTCATTTGAGGGTTTGCCAGTTTGGCATGTCGCTTGCTGTAAAAATTTAGGATATCTATTTTTACTCCTATGGTTACCAAAGACCCATAAATTGTCAGAATCCGGAATTTGACTTTTAGGGATTGCCATTTGTGCATTGAACCCAGATTTTCTATAACGAGGAGGAGAATCATGGATAAAACGAACAAACAGAAGAATAAAAGGCGGAAGATTACGTTTACATTAGAAGATATCGAGGCAAAAGAAGTTCACTTGGTAGGCAATTTTAATGACTGGAATGTCGGGGCACATCCAATGAAAAACGTTGGGAACGGAAAGTGGCGAAAACAACTCGCACTTCCGACAGGGAAATACGAATACAAGTTCATGGTCGACGGCTATTGGATGGTAGATCCCGCCAATGAACAAACATGTCCGAACTGTTTTGGAACGTACAACAGTATTGTAAGCCTGATTGTTTAACTCGGAAAACATATTCTGATTTTAGCAGTCCATTATGCACCCATTTCGAAAAACAACTGTTGCGTGTCACCTTTTTCCATGGGATTGTTGGTCCTTGCTGCGGTAGAAAATACAACACGAAAACTTGGTTCGGTACTGGCATGATTCACGGACCTTTACCCTATCAAGCATCATAGGCAGGCATTCAAAGGCCCGTTCGACGGCCTGGATCATGGGGACATGATAGAGGTTTTCAGGACTTAACGCGGATTTACAGGAGCGGATGGCAAATCCAACTGAGACGGTTTTAAATTCAACACGATATGATTGAGATACAAAAGGTATTAGACTCTGATATTGAAGTACTACGGTCAGCGGCAATATCTGCTTTCCTTGATGACGAAAGGTATAAGCCAGAAAATGCACTACCAGGTGGTCCCCCTGGCCACGATCAATTCGAAGAACATGTTCGATGGATTAGGAAGCATGATTACTTTAAATGTGTTTTTCACGGTAATATTATCGGTGGCTGCATCGTCAAAAAGCATCCATCTCATTACGAACTTTATGGGATCTTCCTTCGCAGCAATTTTATCGGAAAAGGAATAGGTAGCGAGTTTCTGAATGGTGTGATGAAAATGTATCCAGATAGATCACCTTGGCTGCTTGAAACTCCTAATTATTCAAAACGGAACCATAGATTCTATGAACACAACGGTTTCACTGTGAGCTTAAAAACCAACCTATACCCCAATTTGGGGTATGGCTTCATCATTTATCAAAAGCCTGCCTCAAAGTAGTCTTACAGAGTCTAACCATATAATATTTTAAAGGAAGAAAATACAATCTGTTTATCCATAAAACAAAAGTGATGCTTAAAATTTTCTCGTGGCCGACAGTTGTGACCGCATCTGTCACAGGTCTCCATTATCATGGCCTCATCCAAACCCCAAAGGAGGCCAAATATGGAAGAATTCATTATCGGAGAAGACTTTCCCAAAAATCAGTTTGAATTTGAAAAACGTTTCAATACCGAGCAGACCTGCCGTGACTATCGCGCAGGAAACATGATTTCGATATTTTAGGTAGGACCTCTTTAACCGATTTTTTATTTTCGTAATGAAGTTTGTTGAACAAATTCACTTATCGATTAATTCTTTTCTGGTCAGCGAGGGCTGTTTCTGGTGTCTCGATACAAAATCAACGGACCCTTTACCTATCGCCACTGTAATTGATATAAACGGTGTTTCCGTCATTTTTGATTTAGAACCTGCGAAAACTCAGCATGATATCAAACTCGCACGTAATGGGAATGTTTCGTGAAATTGCATCCATCAGAAAATTGTAACCGCTGGCAAAAATCGGTCTCTTAGAAATTCAGTGGAATTGCCATTTACCTCCATTCCACCCAATCCTCCCTAAGCCCCTGTGGTCCATACCGCTGCAGGGGCTTCCTTTTTCCTGAAATGATCGTATGACAATGCCATCCTCTTTCCCCGCCCGCAAAAACATCTGCAGATAAGGCGGGCAATCCATGACGACGATCGAAACAGAAAACATCGAATGCCCTTCATGCAAGGTCGAGCAGCATGTGGACGTATACCAGGCCATCAATGCTATGGAGAACTCGGAACTGGTCCAATGGCTTTTTAACGGTGACATTAACATTTTTAAGTGTAACGAATGCGGTCATGAGGCCCATATTCAATTGCCACTGTTGTTCAACGATTATCGAGTTGGCGTAAAGATCCAATATTTCCCGGAGCAATGGCTGGCTGATAATTCCGAAGGGGTGTGTAACGACTATCTTGGCATGCTGGCCAAGATGGGAAAGTTTCGGGACGATTTCCAATCGAACAAGCTGGAAGACCTGTTAGTAGTGTTTTCAATGGATGTAACGATAAGCCAGATCAAGTTCAGAACCCAGTTCTTCGACATGGCCAACAGCGGGATGAATGATTGAGACGATGCTGATTCGGTGTTTAGTCGCCCAAACGTTTTCCCAAAAACCATACCGCAGCGGGGGGCTGCCCTTTTAACAATCTTCGGTAATTCCTCAGACAATAATTGCGAAACTAACAAATTCTGTCTCCGGCTGACCAATCACATCTTGCTGAAATTAAAACATATTATTAAAAACTGTCATCCGGCACAGAAAATGCTAAACTGGTTGCCTGTGCCAGGAAAGGATACCTTTCCGGTATTTGCAATGATAAAGCTGCATCATAAATTCTATTAATTGGTTGAAACTGAAGATGAGTAGAGTTCAGGAATTGATAAACATGCTGGGTGAAAAAGAAGTCATCGCCAGAGCGGCAATAGCCAAGGCAAATCGTTCGTGTAAGATCTGCGGAGAACCGGCCAATAAGTTTCGGACGCCACGGGCAGAACTTGAATACAGCATTTCCATGATATGCCAGTCCTGCCAGGATTATTATATCCCTAAAGAGCAGTGAACTAAATTTCCGAACTTGGTAGCCTCAATTGACTTATGCAGGACGCTCATTTTGACAATCCTCGGCAATAATCCTGGCAATTATTGTCAGACAAGCGAGTTTTCACACTGATCTAAATATTTAACACACAGATATCTTTTTAAATCCAACACCTTTTCCAGGCCGGCACAGATTCTGCTGTATGAATTATCAGCGAAGGGAAACAACACCACATGGGTCTGAACGGGTACTGCAATGATTTCCTCTGATCTCTGATAGTGCTGCAACCGCACCTCTCTCACGGGCAAGGCCTACCTCCCTGGGTCTACCTCCCTGGGTCTTGCCCTTTCCTTTTATTGATTGTAGGCTGTAGCGAGTATTGGCCCAGTATTCCTGAACAACCCTATCCTGCACCGCAAATAAGAAACCCTAAGCTTTTGACACACTTTTCGACCATAGGGAGTTCATACGCCCGGTCAAAAAAACGTTCCATAAGGATTCGTGGTTTACGATTTCGGAGGGATCGATCATGCCGATTAAATACACCGTCGATAGAACCCAAAACCTGACCGTTTTCGATTTGACGGGCGAAGTTCCATTTTCTGAGTTGATAGATGCCATTGATGAGTATGGAAAAAACGATCCAACCCTTTACGAAATATATGACACCCGGGAAATAGGTGGCAACCGCTTAACCACCGCAGAAATTCAGAAACTTGCTGTCTATCTTAAAAGCCACGCCGATAGAAGGCCATTGGGTAGCAAAACGGCTGTGGTTGTAAATAACGAAATAGATTTTGGCCTGTCGAGGATGATTTCATCGCTTACCGATCAAGAGGTGCCATATAAAATTGAGGTCTTCAGGACTATGAATAAGGCCCATCAATGGCTTGATGAACCTTGAGATTATCATTTTCCAGATAATTGGCCAGGATGGATCTTCACTGAGCAGTCCATAGCCCCTAATTTGGTGTATAGCCGATTAAACACTCTTCCAGTGCCAAGGGGACAGAATCTGCCGCCAGGTCCAATGCCGGTGGTCTCCGCGCCGAAAAAATAAACTTGTTTGATCGTGAATCCTCTTTTGTCATCTATCGCCCTCATGAACAATCTCCGGGAAATGGCCCTCTTCGCAGATCAAGCCATTAATAGGCTCATTGAAGATCACTGCGAACCCCATAGGATCAATGCGAGACACGATACCGGATACATGAATAGTATTTTCGAAATCAAACAATGGAAATTGGAGCCTAATGGGCTGGCCAACGTCAATTTTATTCCATGTCCTTACGAATAAGCCGCCAGCACCAATGTTCTTGACCACATCCCGGTGAGTTCCCTCTTTGACGGTGTATTCCGCAATGATGAAAGCAGTCCGGCGAGGATATTGGCGTTGATTCGGTATAGGCTTCATTTTCTGTTTACCTTATCCCGTAACTTCCCGGACCACTTGAACGTAACCACACGTCTTGCCGGTAGAATGGCATCTTCTCCAGTAGCTGGATTCCGCCCCTTTCGTTCCGCCTTTTCCTTTACACAGAATTTTCCGAAGCCGGAGACCAGGACATCGTCACCGGATGCCAGGGAGGACTTGAGCAGTTCAAGGAGGGATTCTGCCAATTCAACGGACTTTGTTTTGGGAAAGTCAAGCTGCGTCTGAATCTGTTCAACGATGTCGCGTTTCGTAAATGCCATAGGTGTTGCTCCCTATATGAAATGAGGAGAAGGATAAAGATAAGTTCGCAAAGATTTCTATTCTTGTCAATGGGTTGGTATTGCTTGACAATCTGAATTATGGGAGATATATCTCAAAACACCCCTCTGAACGAATACCCGAATGCCGAGCATAATAAAATCGCCATAGCCACAGCTGCCATACATATTAAGATAATCTTATGATACGGGAGCAGGAGCATGGAAATAAGAAGGGCAAAAGGCCAGATTTTAAGGCAACATCTTTCAGGCGTTGATGTGGCCATTGCAGGAATTATGTTGCCGGAAGAGGTGCCAGACGATCTTGTTTGTTGGGAAGGTGCGAAAAGTACGATCTGCGTCAATAGATATGAAAGAGATCCGAAGGCGAGGTCTCAGTGTATCAAAATGCATGGTCTGGATTGCAAAGTATGTGGTGTCAATTTTGAGGAGATCTATGGATGGATAGGGAAGGATTACATTCATGTTCATCAATTAATACCAATAGCCTCGATTAGCGAGTGCTACCAAATCGATCCCCTCAAAGACCTGGTTCCAGTATGTCCTAATTGTCATGCAATGCTCCATGAGCGTAATCCGCCCTTTACAGTAGACGAATTGAAGGACTTGATGCCGTGATTTGCCCATTTTGTCGGCAATCTGACATCCTGGTCAATTTGGAACCGACCATCTGACCCATCCCCCCGAATAGGAAAAAGAAATTTCAAATGCGAAAATTCACGGAAGGTTTACTGGACATTGATCTCATTATCAACGCTTTGGAAATTAAACCTGGGCAGACGATTATTGATGCGGGTTGCGGCAATGGATACATGACCAAGATATTTTCGCAAACGGTATCCACAACGGGCAGGGGGCGGTGGACCCCAAAAACTGGACAATGTGCTAAGCTATGAGTCAGACCAAAAATGAGGAGGATCTGACGATGGGTAACAAGCGCAAATCACACAGTCCACAGTTCAAAGCCAAGGTCGCTCTGGCTGCCATTCAGAACGAAGAAACCGCAGCACAGTTGGCCAGTCGATTTGGTGTTCACCCCACCATGATTTCCACCTGGAAGCGGCAGATGCTCGACGGTGCAGCCGATATCTTCGATAAAAGCCACCGATCCAGAAAACAGGCCGATGCCCAAACCGCCGAACTGTACCGCCAGATCGGTCAACTCAAGGTGGAAAACGATTTTTTAGCACGCAAGCTCAGCAGCTGAATCGCAAACAGCGTAAATCCATGATCGATCCGTTGGATCGGCAGCTGAGCGTTTCCCGGCAGTGTGAACTAATCGATCTTAGCCGGTCATCCTATTACTACCAACCCATACCCATAAGCCAAGAAGAGCTGGAACTGATGCGCAAGATCGACGAACTGTATCTTACCAATCCATCCTCGGGCAGCCGAACGATCAGCCGCCAGCTGGATCGTCAGGGCATAACAGCCAATCGCAAACGGGTTCAGCGGCTGATGCGATTAATGGGTATCGAGGCGGTGTATCCCAAACCGCGGACCAGCCGCCCCCATCCCCAGCATAAGGTATATCCTTATCTGCTAAGGGGTATGACCATCAGTCGCACCAATCAGGTTTGGGCCAGCGACATCACTTTCATCCCCATGGCCAGTGGGTACATGTATCTGGTGGCGATCATGGACTGGCACAGCCGCAAGGTGCTCGCCTGGCGGATATCCAACACCCTGGACAGCGCCTTTTGTATCGATGCCCTTAAAGAGGCGTTGAGCCGCTATGAGCCACCGGAAATCTTCAATACCGACCAAGGGGCTCAATTTACCAGCAACGCGTTCACCAAGGTTCTCATCGATAACAAGGTCGCCATCAGTATGGATGGTCGGGGTCGTTGCCAGGACAATATATTCGTCGAGCGGCTGTGGTGGACCCTCAAACACCAATACATTTACTTGCACGCATTCGACACCGGTAAGGCGCTGCGGCAGGGTCTGGGCCGGTGGCTCGATTATTACAATCACGAACGGGGCCATTCGGCTCTTGACGACAGAACCCCGGATGAGGTTTATTACGGTCTGCCCCATCCTTTCGCCGAGGCTGCCTGATGCCTTTTTATCTTTTAAAAAGCTCTCGGCTCATAGCTTATTCTACCCCTCAGGCTGTCCAGCCGATGGGGTCCACCTCCGGGTACACGCCATTGACCGGGACAAATATTTTATAGAAAAACTTTCCGATGAAACCAAAGGCACTAATGTCGAATCGATAGAGGGGGATATGACCAAGCTTGATCAGTTAACGGAACATTCGGCCGATCTTATTTACGTCTCCACAGTGATACATGCCTTGCCCAAACAGAAATTGATCCCTTTTTTGAAAGAGGCGAAACGGGTATTAAAGCCCAATGCTTTGTTGGCAATTGTTGAAATTGAAAAGAAGGAAACTCCTTTTGGCCCAGCCATGGAAAATAGATACTCACCAGAAGAACTGATGCAAAAGGTCCCAATGGTGCCGGTAAAAACGGTCATGGTGGGTGAACACTTTTACATGCAGGTTTTTATGAACGTCGAAAATTGAATTGATGTACCGAGATTTGCATAGTCCTCAGGCCTGCCCATCTTATTTCTCACTCCGTATCCGATGCGTCTCCTGCAACACCTCCCAGACCCGGTTCATGACATCCTTACCTATCTCGTTATCCTGACAAAGTTGACCACTGATGTATGTATCAAAGAGATCTTGGAAATGAAGAATGTCTTTTTCCTCTAGGTTCGCGATATCCGCCTTTTCCTTCAGGGACTTATCTTCCAGGATCTCTTGGACGATCTGGTCTATTTCGTTTGTGGTGGACATAATTTTCCCGCTGGCACAATTCCTATTGGTCATTCGAGCTATCCTCCAACCATTCAATGGCGTGATTCATATCGCGAAAAGCTTGATAAGTGCCCTGCAGCCCGGCAAGTTGAGCAAAAGCTACAAAGAGCTTTCCCAGTCCTAAATTGATGGATTTTGATCCAACCAGGGCGACTTTTCTGGTCGTTCGGTCCGTTGCGGTTTTTTTCAGGCTGTCGGCGATGCCTTTCATCTCCATCGTGGTAATCTTAACCTTGGATGCATCCGTAAAGTTCCAAAGGACGGTATCTGTCGGTTCGCCGTCCACATACTGAACAACCTGCATCATAATCTCGTTAGCGGTGACATCACCAGTTACTTTAAATATGGTGCGGTTTTCCTCTTTTTCGACATAAATCATTTTTTCTTGAGTTCTCGATGAAGGGTCCTGGTTTTCCGGGCTGACAATTTACAGGCCGGTTTGTTAGAGGCAGGTCTTTTCCGCTGACAAAAAACATATCCTCTTTTTGTGAGAATTCTATTAGAACATCTTTCGTCATGCTACAAGCCATTCGGAATAATGGCAGCTTTCACCTACCACCCTACAGCCAACGAGCTCACATTGTCCTAATCCCTTGATGCCGTATCGACTTGGCTCTTTGGATCACAAACTTGAGGTCTTACAGATACCTTTAGGAGGTGCGCAAAAAAAAGCGCCGATCTCTAAAACCATTTTATCAGCAACACGGCAAATTTATCAACCACAAACGAGGATATGTGCTTGTTAATTAATGAAATTAACGGTTGGAAAAGTAGTGTCCCGTAATTTTGGTTTCAAACCACGCTTCAAATTTCGGAAGAAACAAGAATTGAAAATATTCGGTAATTATATGGAATAAGACTATTTTTTGATACCAATAGTCACTGGAGAAGCGCTGATAGGACTTTTAACGCCAGCCGTTGCTGCTCGGCAGATGCACGGTCAATCAGGGAGATGATGCTTTTTAGCCTGTCATCGGGGTTTTCCACCTCAAGCTGGTAAAACAGATCGCCGACGTTCACTTCCAACGCTGCCGCCAACTTGATAAAGGTATCCAGGGTGGGGTTTTCCTTTCCCCGTTCGATACTGCTCAAGTATTTCGGATTAATCCCTACCTTTTCGGCCAGCTGCTCCTGGGTATAATGCCTGCCTGTCCTCAATCCTCTGATTCTTGCGCCAAGTAGTTGCCTGAATTCCACTGGTTATCCCCTTTTTTACAGATGATCGCAGAATTAGGGGAATATCTGAACAATCCAAAGGGCGGAAATTTAGTTGATTTTTCAGCCTTATAGACGTACTTGGTAGAGTGACGGGCTGAAATTGGCAGATAAATGGAGTCTATCACCTGAAACTATTTATTAGAGAGGGGAAAATGTTATTTGCCGCCAAACACCGGAAGGATCGAAACTTCAAGCTACGCGAGGACGAAGTCACTTCTTGCATACTCGGCCCTTTGTCGTACATGGCCCCGGAAGACGTCTGGGCGCTGTTTCGGGTATGGCTACCCTTCAAGGTGAAAATGTGGCCCACCGAAACTCCGACTGGTGCGGATCTGTCCTTTTGGCCGAACTTGGAGAATGAAGGACGAACCGAACCCGACCTGGTTGTCCGCTTCACCAATAATGCCAAACCAATGTTGACGGTGTTGTTCGAGATCAAATGGAATTCCGCCATATCCGGCAGGCAGGAACTGGTAAACCAGTGGGAAGCCTTGTCCGATGCCGAAAAAAAGACGGCTTTCCACATCTACCTGGTGAAAGATACTGGACGTGGGAATCGGGAGTTGATCCAGTCATTGACGGATTCTCCGAAGAAGTTGTGGCAGAGACGTTTGGTTTGTATTGGGTGGCGCAGTCTGATTGAGATCCTGCTTTACAATCGGCCGAAATTCGGAACAGCCATGAATCTCTGGGCAGACGGCGTGATTGCTTTTCTGCAACGAAGAGGGCAGACGACCTTTACCGGGTTCGAGTGGTTGGCCGACGAAATGGTATCCATCGCTCCCGAAAAAGAGCTTTTTTGGAATCCTTTGCCCTGGTTCTTAATTGGAGACAAGGTATCAACGCCCTCATCGGCTCCTGTTTTCTGGAAAGCTAATCCGGACAATTAACCAAAAAAGGAAGGTATAATGAACGGAGAGAACCTATTTAATGCTGCAACAGTAATGTACAAGGCCGGTGAAGAAATCGAAGCGATGTTGGAAAAGCTGTTTTCCCTGTTGGAACAAAAACTGAAGACGGTGGAGGGAATTCGCAAGGTCGAATTTAAAGATGACAATGCTGACGATACCAGTGAATGGGTTTATCGAGATTTGATCCGCAATTACTACATCTACAAAAAGAGCGCCAGGAACCCCAGCGCCTACTTGGCCATTCAGATTAAACTGTGTGACCCGGAAGAAGCCGAAATCGTCGGTCGACAGCCTCTGATTTATGTTCAGTTTTCATCCGGCGGGGATTGGGCGCTTGATGAGTTCCTGCTTCATATAGCGATTCGTGAAGGATTCGAGTTGGAGGATGAATGCCTGTGGCAGCGGTATGACGAAGATGAAGACCGCACACGGAAACGGTCATGGAACGATGCGGAATGTGCCTTTGTGGTTCCCTTGACGGCTTTCAACACGCCTGAGGACTTACAGGAAATGATTATTGATCCCATCTACCTTTTAATGACAACCGGATTGGACCCAAAAAATATGGATCGCCGGATTCTCCGATTCAAAATAGAAGATTCGGAAGTACGGCTCATGCCTTGATCCTAACATTCGGGGAAAGCAGATATTTTCGAATATAAACACCTGATCTTTTTTCGTTTCAATAATGTCTTTCAGGTAGGCGCCTCCAACTTTTGCTGCAGATTCTTAACTTTTGCGCAACCATTTTTCTGTGGCTTTGAACAAGAACATAGAAAATCGTCTATTTGCTTTTCGTTTTTTTAATATTGTGCTGTATTTTGGGCGGTTTTTTTTCATGGCCGGGAAAGAAGCCTAGTCGTTTTTTAAGATAGAAAACGAAGGCAGCATTAACTATTATTCTGAGCTCACCCTTTTCTCCATCCATCTGTATGGCGAAAGGTAGGTTGTAGAAGTCATTTCTGGGTAAAAAAAGGCAAAGTATTATGGCACAGAGAATCTGAAGATACAGGAACGGATCGCATCTATTGAAATAAATTTGACTGGTCATTGCTTTGGCAAGCGATTATCACAAGAATAAATGGAGTTAAGCTGGCATGGTAGATTTGAATGAGTTAGAAAATTTGAAACTGTTCGCGAAAAGAAATTATGATGCGTTCGTAGTTCAGTTTCCACAAAAACTTGCAAAAAAAGAAGAGAAGTTCTTTAAAAACTTTAAAAAAATCAATGGAGGCTCGATAAAAAAGTTATTGAACTTATATACATTTATGGATGAACTCTATGAATTTGTAAGAAGGTTCACTCCCTACAACAATGCCCATTTTTAATCGGCGCGAGTTGCTCAATTTATCAGGCTCGGCCGTTTATGTGTAGAAGACATGTGACTTTCGATCAATCATCCAAGTGGTGCCGCACGGTGGTATCAGATAAAAGCGAAATGCTAATGCTTCGGTTTTCCGAAGTTGATAAGGCTTATAATCATATAGTCCGAGAAGGCGGTATTCAAAATATATTCGAAATTAGTCGCTGCTGAAAAAGCCGTTACACGACTATGTCTACCACAGCCGCTGATCTTTGACAAAATGAAACCCAGAAGTAAATCAGGCGCAAAATGTCGGCTGCCAGCCGCAGCAGCTTTCTGAAGTTCATGCCGGCGGCGCTGAAGATTGCGTTGAGGCAATCGCCGAGGGTCCCTTTGAAGCGGCAGCGGTCCATGCGATGTTCCTGTTTCAAGTGCCCGATGCCAGGTTCCACGGCGGCTCGACGTTTCATCCAGCGCCACAGGCTTTTGGCGGTTCGACCACGCCTGCGCTTGTCCACGTGGACATTGACCTCTCCAGTGTAACCATGGCCGCGGTATCCCATATCTACAAACACATGCTCCGGAGGCCGGGCAATGCGTTCGATCTGGCTGAGGGCGTCTTTCAGGGTGTGACCGTCGTAAGGGTTGCCGTGAATCGCCTTGGCACCCACGAACCATCCCCCGCGACTCGTTGCCGCGACGCTGACCTTGCAGCCGAACTCGTACCGCTTGTGGGCTTTGCCTTTGCTGATGCACTCGACTGCCGGTTCGTGGACGCTGTAGATCTTTTTCTTGTCTTTGCGCTGTTGATGAAAAATGCGGGAGGCGATGGCTAACAGGGACTGCAATTGCTCATCGGGGTGCGGGCATTTACGCTCGATGTCACGAATGACCCGCCCCAGGTAGGTTTTCAGTTTTCGGGTGCAGCGTCTGGCGCGATTCATCTGTCGGGCATGGGCGTAGCGGCTTTGCTGGGCCAACAGGTGTTTGGCATTGCGGTTGTAGTTCTGGCGCAGCGGGAGATCACGCTGCTTGGCCGCATCGACCAGTCGCTGCCGGGCGCGATGATACAAACGGGCATCGGTCGGAAAACGAATGTCTTTTTCCTGGACCGTCGTATCCACATTCACCCGTTTGAGTTGATGGGACTTGACCACCTTAAGCTTCAACCCGGCAGCGATGGTTTCCTTGAGCAGTTCTTCCGCACCGGCTTCACCGATGCGCTTGCGCCACCGGGTCATGCTGGACGAATCGATCGGCGGATCGTGCTCGAAAAACTGCATCCCGCTCAGATACTGCCAGTAGGGATTTTCCACCCACCCGGCGACGACATCGTCATCGCTTAGGTTGAATGAGAATTTCAGGTAGTGCAGGGTTACCATCAGACGGGTACTGACGCCCGGCCGGCCGTTATCCGGGCAGTAGGTTGTGCCGAACAGTTCGTCCATGCGATCCCAATCGACGACCTTGGCCAGTTTGACCAGACCATGGCTGGGATCGACAATCTTCACGAGTTCCGGACGAAACAAATCTCGTTGCCTGTCCTTGTGAGGAGATTCTTTGGGTTTCATGACTGAAATTTGCAAGAAAAGTGAGGTTAACTGCATGAAATCTTGCAAATTGTATAGCATAAAACAGATAATTTTTCCAATTATTTCTGTTGGATATGTGGTTTTTCAGGACCGACGTAATTAGAGAAGTTTTCACTGGACAGGCTCATATAACTACTACACGATGATAAACCTTGAATGGAAACGGTCTATTTCTCCAATTCTTTTTTAACAGCCATGCCGATTTTTTCCAATGTATATGGTTTTTTCACATATGCTCCTGCGCCAAGTCGCTGAAGCTCTTTAACCCTCTCTGTTTCAGAATAACCACTCGCAATTATCGCTTTCTGATTTGGATGCAGTTCAATGATTTTTTTATAAGTGTCCAGGCCATCCATGCCTGGCGCCATAATCATATCCAATAACAATATATCGACTTCATTGGTTGTCAGATAATCAATCGCTTCTTCTCCGCTTCTGACTATATGCACCCGATACCCTATTTTTTGCAGCATACTCGATGCTAATTCCCGCTGCTCTTCAACATCGTCAACGATAAGGATCGATTCGCCCGTACCCCTATAGTTTTCAATGGGCAATGCCGATTTCTCTTCGGACAAGCCTTTCCGGGTTATCGGAAAATAAAGGCGAAAGGTGGTTCCTTTGCCTTCAATGGACTGGACGTCGATATATCCATTATGGTCTTTTACCGTTCCCCAAACGACGGCCATGCCCAACCCCGTACCGCTTTTGCCCATTACCTTTTTGGTATAAAATGGTTCAAAGATTCTTTCCTTATCTTCCGGAGAGATGCCGGTTCCGGTATCGGAAACGGAAAGGACCACATAATCGCCTTCATCGATATAGTCATACCCGTTTATAGAAGTATCGAGATACTGATTGCATGTGGATATGTGGATTTTCCCACCCTGGGGCATGGCCTCTGAGGCATTTTTCACTATATTCATGACCGTTTTTGACAGATGAACAGGAGAGCCTATGATATGCAGCAGATCGGCATCCAGATCAGCTTCGATCCGGACGTCAGGATTGTAGTAGGCCACTTTTTCTTGCTCAGGGCTTTCCAGGTAGTCAGAAATGATATGATTTAAATTAACGACCTCGCTAACAGCCACCCCTCTTCTTGTCAGTGTCAACAGATCCTGGACAATGGCGCTGGCTTTTTCTCCTGACTTTTGAATAGTCAAAAGGGGTTTTCTCAAGTGACTGTTTTCCTGAAGGTCCATCAATAGCAACTCAGGATAACCGACAAGCCCTGATAAAATATTATTCAAATCGTGAGCCACGCCACCGGCAAGCGTTCCGATGACTTCCATTTTTTCGACTCTTTGAAATTGCGCCTCCAGTTTCTTCCTCTCCCGCTTTATTTTTTTTAGTTCAGACTCTTCTATCAATAAAGAAACGATGTCGGCAATCGAGGCGGCAAACGTTTGTTCATCCATCGTCCATTGCCGAGGGGTGCCAATGTGTTTAATCGAAAAAACACCAACCGCGTTCCCACCGGATCTGATCTGTGAATCCAGCAAGGAGGTTACCCCCAACGGTTTAAAATAAGTATCAAAAACCGCGTTGGTCCTTGGATCGGTATTAACATCTGAAACAGCAACGGTGCGCTCTTTTTCAAGCGCCTCAAAATACCGGGGCAGGTCCGTCGAATAGAACTCCATTCCTGCGCAATGACGTTGCTGGCCAAATTCATACAGCTCGATGCATTTTATTTTAGAGTGCTCATCATTGAAGAGCCACACACTCACCCTTTCCACACCCAGATTATGGGCAACGGTCTTTGTGATTGTTCCCATCGTGGTGTTCAAGTCACCGTTATCGCCAATCTTAATTTTAGAAAGCTCCAATAATATGCTTTTTTGCTCACGCAGGCGTCTCTCATTTTCCAGCAGCTCTTTTTCGGCATTTTTCCGTTCAGTAATGTCCCGCAGAACAATAATCTTCCCGACCATCATCCCCTTTGCATCAACTATGAAAGAGGCTCGAAAATCGTACACCCGCTCTTTTCCATCCGACAACAGACAAATCTCTGATCCATCCCTGTTGCTAAAAATCTCCTGGAACTGTTGATAATTGAAAACATGCGCAACCGTCTGGCCAATCGCCTGGAATGCTTTTATCTTTAATACATGCTCGGCAGCACGGTTTATGTCTAAAACACGACCCCTTTCGTCAGTCACCAAAATTACATCGTCTATACTCTGAAAGATTTTTTCCTTGGCTACCGGCAAGATGTCGAGCAGCCGATAGCGATAAAATCCCCACGCCATGGCCCCAGCCACCATGACAAAGGCTATCGGGCTGATATCCATATTGGGCACAGGGCTGTTGCCGGTAACATAAATCAAATTGCTGAGCCAGACGAATGCCACCGCAACCAATATCATTCCTGCCTGAGAACGCTGATAGCCCGAAGAGCTCGCGAATTGGAGAATAAGGATAATGGACAAAACGACCAACAGGAAATAGTGATACAATAGGATAACCCACCACAGAGGGCCATGTTTTAACGCGAGCATGGGAAACGGGCCGGTATGGATTGCGTAATAATCGGTGAAAATTAGCCCATGCAGGGGATTGGTCCAAACAAGAGCGACTATGCAAACGGCGATAAGGAAGAGCAGCAGTCCTGTTTTTCTATCCGCCCAGGATTCATAGCCGAAATGGCACAAGCCAAATAAAAGCATTAGGGGCGGCAGCGGCGCAACCCCAAGGTATTCGAGTTTGGTGATCAGCATGTTGGTCTCGATATCAAATCCAAGATAGAGCAATCCTTCACAGCCCGCCCAAACGGTGGCGGCCAGGCCTGCGAGTGCCAGATACCAACATCCTTTTACATTGACTCGTTGAAAAACAAATAGGGTTACGATTAAAATCAGGGCGGCTGATAGAAAAAATGGGAAA
Source organism: uncultured Desulfosarcina sp. (assembly GCF_963664155.2). Taxonomy (GTDB): domain Bacteria; phylum Desulfobacterota; class Desulfobacteria; order Desulfobacterales; family Desulfosarcinaceae; genus Desulfosarcina. The sequence goes on along the minus strand of NZ_CAXXXH010000002.1, from coordinate 416,373 downwards.
CTGTAGAGTAATTGATTATGCATTTTTTCCATTTCAAATGATACGAAAAAGAGCTTCAGAAGTTTCAGTCGAAATCCATTACCAAGGATTCATCCTCATGAATCAGTTAACGCAATTCACGTGTTTCCGAATAATTTTCCTAAGCCCATTGATGTACTTCTTCTGGTGCCCATAACCGGGAAAAGGCAATACATATATGGGCACGTCAAGATTGGCCATTGCAGCTGCTATACGCGAATGAGCTGCAATTTTCTTCAAAATGACAACGACAACCAGTGGCCGCAGTCTGGCAAGTCTATCGGAAAATCCGACCACCGCTTCGGCTAATTTGCGTTGACGGTCCTCAGTCGGAATGTCATCTACCGGAGTACAGCATATATCCTCAAGATAACAGCCACAGCGTTTAAAATATTCTAAGAAGTTCTGTTGGTCATCCGGCGGGATTTTTTTTCCATGCGCCAATTCAAAGGTTTTAGCCGTGAATTTTGTCATTTGGCTTTTGACATAGAAAAAATCCCCAGCTGCCGGTGGCGACTCTCCGACCATCAACAGAACAATTTTTTCAGGACGGAATCCAATACGAATTGATTCTATATCCATTCATTAAGCTCGATATGTCGGTTGGCGTTGCCAAAGCTATCACGGGACTGTATCCCAACCATTCGGCAAGAAAAAGATTTCATCCGTTAACCCGTCCTATTTCGCAAGGGATTTTATCAGTTCTGTCTTAGTTTCATCGGACATGCCGAAACTGTGTTTCAGGGTGGGAAACCCGACGACCCTTTTTTCCTGTCATCCATTTGGGTTTTTCCATGTCCCACAGGCACGCCAGCGTCGCCATTTCTTTCATGACCGAAAGCATTTTCGCCTTTAATAATCGGTTCTCCGGATCAATAGTGGGCCTCAAGGGTTTCAATGAGGGCCGTCAGGGTTCGGTTGACCGGGACCGAAACACCGGCCTGCTGGGCCATGCGGACGATAAAGCCATTGATTGCGTGAATCTCGGTGAGCCGTTGATAATCCACATCCTGCCCCATGGAGGAGCGGTTAGGGGCAGTGGCTGTTGCCGCCTGAAACATCTTCTCCACCGGATCCTCATGGATGGTGATGCCCATGGCATGGGCAACCGCCATGGCTTCTTCGACCGCCTCACGGGAGATCCGCCGGGTCTGCTCAAGATCCAGCAACTGCCCGTTGTTGATTCTCGTCAGGGCCGTGATGGCGTTGATCCCCACGTTGACGAACAGCTTGGCCCACAGGATGGTGCGGATATCGGCCACCGTACGGGTGGTAATGCCGGCCCGATTGAACCGCGCAGCTGTCTCTTCGGCACCGTGTATCCCTGATTCTGACCAAGGCCCGATGACCGTTTCCCCCATTCCGGCGTGACGAACGGCCCCCGGCCTAAGAAATGTGGCGCCGTGGGAGGTCGTACCGGCGATGATCCGCGACGGTTCAATTCTCTCGGTAAGAACATCGCCATTTCCCATACCGTTTTGCAGCGTCAGTACCCGGCCGGCACTGCCGGACAGGGTGGCGGCCGTTCGAGCGACGTCGATAGTATGGGTAGTCTTAACGAATACAAATGATAGGTCCACCATACCGATTCGAGCAGGGTCGGTGGTCGCCGTCATTCTCACCGTTCGCCGGCGGTCGCCGTGCTCGATGGACAGGCCGTTGGCGTTGATCGCATCCACATGGTCCTTCCTGATGTCAAGCAGCGTGACCGACTCTCCCGCTTCGGTAAGCAGCGCACCGAAAAGGCTTCCCATGGCGCCTGCGCCGATCATGGCGATCTTCATTGTCATCCTCCAATCATTTCTACTGTCATTGAGCAATCAGGTCGCCCATTAATCGACATTGATCATTTGCAGGACCAAAAACCGAGTTCACAGAGAGCACGAATCGAACCGACCATACACTTGCTCCTTCAATTCCTTCCCTGGCTTAAAAGACAGTTATCTTTTCCGGTTCGATCTTGACTCGTACCCCCGTTTAGGATTGCGTCCGGTATGGTTGCACCCTGGAATCAGTTCTCATGATATCGGCCTGAGAATCATTGTTGGGCGGTCCTTATCAAAATTGACTCAAGTGCGGCCTGTTGATTGGCTGAGGGAGAAAAACGCTCGGATGTAAAAATCATGTCCGAATTTCGGATTGGGTTCCTGGTTATAGGAAAAGATCCGGATATGACTCGATTTTCGTATTCAAAAACGAAAAGCGATTTCCCGTAGCTTCCTGCCTACCACGACGGTCTCTTCAGGCCAAGGAGCTTTCACGTTACTCCACGGATAGGCTGTCCATATTTTTTACAAGGAATTATTTCTTTTGGCGCATGGCTTATCTGCCTTGATGATATACAGCAACATCCCTATTTCGGGGTCATCGATCACCTTCGTGAAAAATCTCTGGAAACAGTCCCTCGTTGCCGATTAAATCAGCAATAGGCTCATCGAAGTCAACCGCGAACCCGTTATGTTCACGGCGCACTACTTTCCCGGATACCTGAATTATCTTGTCGAATCGTAACAACGGAAATTCGAGCGAAATGGTTTGCCCTTCGGCAATCTTTCTCGATGTCCCAATGAATAAGTTTCCCGCACCAATGTTCTTAATCACATCCCGGTAAGTTCCCTCCTTGACCGAGTATTTTGCGATGATGTAGGAAGTTCGGCGTGAATGTTGTTGCCGATTCGGTTTGGTCATCATTTCCCATTCACTTTTTGCCTCAACCGACCTGAACACTTGAACGTCACCACACGCCTTGCCGGTAGGATGGCAGCTTTACCAGTGGCTGGATTTCTTCCTTTACGTTCCTTTTTTTCCTTGACACAAAATTTTCCGAATCCGGAGACCAAAACATCATCACCGGAACCAAGAGAGGATTTGACAATCTCGAGCAGCGTTTCGATCACCTCGATTGACTGGGCTTTGGGAAATCCCATCTGCGCTTGGATTTGTTCTACGATTGATTGTTTAGTCAGCGCCATAGGTATCGGACTCCGATCATGCAGATATTAAAAAGAAAGGGGATCGGGCGTGGAGGTTTTGGGTTGCTCGTTGCACTTTGGTAAGGAGATCCGCCCGATCCCCGGCGGGAATAATTGGAGGTGCCAGTTGGCCTATCCCGTATTGCGTATTTTTTACCATGGCCATAGCAGGAGCGGCAAGTCAAAAATACTGAATCGACGCCATTTTATATCAAAAAAACAGGCGAATGATAGTCAGTCTTTTTCCATGTCGTCAAATCGAATATCAAGCAGAATAATCAGGCGATTTTTTTAAGCGATATGCCCGCTTTGGTCTTTCTAACGGTAAACTTATCACCCTCAGCTAATCCCATGCTCTCGATCAATTCTTTAGATAGGATTACACTTCCTCGTTTACTGACAAAGACTTCATTTGCAGGGGATGTTTTCGATGAAGTTCTACCTGTCTTGATTTTCGGGGCTTTGCCGGATTCTATCAACGCGCTGAGATAGTGGGTCTTAAACTGGGTCGCCGTGCTGAATTTAAACGCTTTCATAATTTCGGACTGAGGTGTTCCGCTCTCGACCAATTTAATCAGTTTAGCGTGATCAACTTTTTTTTTCGCTGGCATCAATAAGTTCCTTTCCGGAGGTAAAAGATAGGTAAATGGATGCTTTCTATCATCGGCATATCAGAATAAAAATCAAGAAAAAATTATGAGGATATGAACTATCTATCTTTAATTCTGATGTAATTTACCTCTCGGTTGAAATTGAAAACAGCCAATATTGAGATCTCAATCCATACTGTGACATAAAGGTAAAAGGTTATAAGAGCGAGTTATAAATGATATCTGAATCGATTCAAAAGCTGTTTATCGTGGATTTCAGCGCTCTGATGTATTGGGATAACCCCGATGATTATACCGGTGCCCATGACGTTTATATGTCCTAAAAGTCGTCTTAAAGATCGATAAGAATCGATACGAAAAAACCGGCAAAACCCACTTCTACATGTACTATCCACAGCATGGTTCCTGAACCAGCAAGGACATGTGTATCGATGGAATATTTTGTATGGTCACAAGACATACGGTTTCATCAAACTCACCCGGATAGACTTGTCAGATAGCAAATTTTTCAAATTAAACGTTTACAGCTCTTTTAGCCGACATCCTTGAATTAAAATATTTTTCCTCATAAACCATTCGATCGAGTTCCAATACCAGGAATCTGCGATATACATATGCATTGTTTAACATACTATCAAGCATCCGTTCTCTGTCAGTATAGTCAGGCTTTTCAATCGGGAAGAATCGATAATACTCTCGTGTCCAGCGACCATTCATGGATAATGTCAAACGGTTCACCATCACAGTGAATGCAGCCATATCGGTTTTTATTAACCGTGTATGTTTTGATCCTTCTTTTCAGGCTGGTTTGTAATTCATGGAAGTATTTCTTAATGAAATTTCTCCGTTGATCTCTTTCCATCTTGTATCTATTAAAATATGCTAAAAATTCCTTGGTTATCGATGCTACTGAACTATTACTATCAATATGTTTCAGTGCAAAATCAAACCCTAAATACCCATGTCGGTCATATACCAGATAGAATATGATCGATGCGATCTCAATATTGGTAAACTCGCTTGTGGTGCTTGGTAAAACCAAATATTCTGCACTATCGTTTGCCCTACCATCATCCATAACCAGATGGTCAGGATTGATGTACCCGGCTCCTTTGCATTTTGCGCAGTAGGAAAATAAAAAGATTTCGCCATTTTTATTTTTAACAAAATTATCTTTCTCTTTCTTTTCGCTAAAAGGATGAACAGCACTGACAGCCTTACAATCAGGACACAGACAATATCCCTCGGGGACATGGAATAATTTAGTAAAAACGCGGTTCACCAACTCCATCGCCTTTTTAAAACGATGATATCTCACCTCGATTGGCATGGCTAACATGTTTTGAGAAATTGAATTTCTGTATGACTTTTTTAGCATGGCATTCGACTTTGCAACCTGAAAATGTCTATCGATTCATTCTTTCTTTCAGCTCTTTAGCGACCTTAAAAAAGGGAAGTTTTTTCGGTGCGATTTTAACTTTTTTTCCGGTCTTTGGGTTTCGTCCAATAAAAGATCGATAATGTTTTACATGGAACGTGCAAAAGCCCCGGATTTCGACCCTTTCACCTTTTGCCAATGCTCCGGCAACGGCATCGAAAAACGCAGTGACCACTTTTTCAGCATCGGCTTTATAAAGTCCACTGGAGTGACACAATGCCCGGATCAGTTCGATTTTGTTCATACGTTCAACTCCCGCTGATATACTTGCTGGATTTAGGGATTGCCGAATGACGGCATGACTGCCAAGCGTGAGTCACTCGATTGCGATGATGCCTGAACTTGGTCCGATCATTTGTCACCATCTAATAGTTGACGGATTTTCTGAGACAGTTCCGACAAAATAAACGGTTTTTGAATAAACCCGTTGCAGCCACGCTGCATGATCAGTTGTGCCTGCCCATCGAGGGTATACCCACTGGAAAGGATCACCCGCATCTGTGGCCAAATCTGATGGATACGGTCGAACACCTCACCCCCACCCATGCCTGGCATGACCATGTCCAGGATTACCAGATCTATCGCTGAACCCATCCGTTGGACGATTTCTACAGCGTCATCGCCACTATTAGCCGTAATGACACGATACCCAAGTTTTTCTAGCAGGGCTCGGCCGATCTCTAAAATCATATCTTCATCGTCAACCAGCAACACCGTTTCGGAACCTTGGGTGATTTTCCCGTCTGACGGAATATCCAGAACTGCTGTTTTTTCAGACACCGGCAGGTAGATATTAAATGTTGAGCCTTGCCCTATTTCGCTGAAGACCGTAATTGCTCCACCGTGATTCTTGACGATGCCATAGGCTGAAGCCAGCCCCAGACCGGTCCCCCGGTTTTTTTCCTTGGTCGTAAAAAACGGGTCGAAGATCCGCGACAGGATCTTTGTATCCATGCCGATACCGGTATCAGTGACCGACACACGGGCGTAGCGTCGCGGTTCCAATTGATACGCCATGCAGAATTCATCATCCAATCTTGCAATTTCGGTTCCCAGATACAGGTCTCCGCCATCGGGCATCGCCTGCCAGGCATTCACGAACAGGTTGATCAGCACCTGTTCGAGCTGTCTCCGGTCTGCTTCCACCACAATAGGTCCGTCATGAGTTTCAACGTGGATGGTGATCTCTTTTCTTGTCCGGCCAAACATCGTGGCGGTCGAATGCACCAGTTTATTGATGTTGGTGGGCTTGACCTCGTATTTTCCGCCTCGGGCAAATCCCAGCAACTGATTGGTCAGCTCCTTCGCGCTACGAATGTACTCGTCTATGGCCCTCAGATGTTCCACATGGAGATGGGACTCATCCAGCTCCATGGACATCAATGTAGCTCGGCCCTGGATACCCATCAGCAGATTATTAAAATCGTGGGCGATGCCACCGGCGAGCGTACCCAGGGCTTCCATCCGTTGGGCGCTGTGAAGCTGGGTCTGGAGTCGTTTCCTTTCGTTGATGTCACGGATAACCCCATGGGTGCCGACAAGCTGTTTCTTGCCATCGGATGTGGAGGTCTCATAGATTCCCATGGACTTGAGCTCGACAGTCACGAACCGGTCTTCGCGGGACGGCGTTTTGCCGGTAACCTTCAAGCGCAGTTCAAGTCCCGAAGAGATGCGGTCGCCCGATCGTCTCTCGTTGAAAAACCAGTGGGCTTTTTCACGATCCGCTTCACACACAATCGTGGAATAGGGTTTGCCGATCAGATCATCGACCTTCGTTTCCAGCAGGCGTTCCACGGCCTCGCTTAAAAAGGTAAAATTTCCATCGGCGTCCAGGGTGTAGATGATGTCGGGGATGTTCTGGACCAGGTAGCGGTATCTTTCTTCAGACAGGCTCAGTTGCTTGTCGATGGCCTCCTTTTCTCTAAGCAGTGCTCCCTGGGCCAGCGCGTTTTCAACGGTCCTGATGAGTTCATCGGGTTCGAAGGGTTTGCGGATATAGTCATAGGCACCGTTGCGCAAGGCCGACAGGGCAGAATCTATATTGGCATCCCCGGTAATAAAGATGACCGGGGTATCCGGACTTTTAATCTTGATGCGGCTCAGGATTTCATGCCCCAGTATGTCCGGCAGATGAACGTCCAGGATGACCAGATCGAATGCGGTTGCCTTTAGAAGCGATAACGCGTCCTGGCCGCAGGTAGCCGTCGACACCTGATAATGCTTGCTTTTAAGCAGAGTCTCCAGGCTGGCGCACATGCGAACCTCATCGTCGACGATCAGGATTACCGGGGAGCTGGCCATTGCGGGTACCATGGGTTTATGGTGTAAAAAGCTTCATGACACGACCTGAACATCCAACTTGTTTCTTTATGATGCCTTTTTGTATGAAAAGGTAGTTATTTAGTGTTGAGCGCGTCAAGCAATCCATTTAAATGATCCATTTGCGCATGCAGATCATTTCTGCCAGCTTGAAACATGACATCCAGAATCTCCTGACGCATCTGTTCATCCGGGGCGGTGGACAACAGCCGGTCAACCTCGGATCGCAGCTTTTTCAAATGCGGATGTTGCTCGATCAATTCTTCGGATTTAGCGGTTAACATTTCGACCACCTTGTCCAGGTTATTTTTGTTTCTCAAATCTGTCTCTCCTTGATTGCCGAATTTGGTTTTCCATCATTCACTCTGCAAGCCATCGGAAAACCGACACAGGAAATCGTTAAATGGATACTGAAATGATAGATCCTTTCAATATTGTCCACCAAAGTTGCTATTTATCTTTCGATATTATGACAAACCGATATGAGCTATTTACATTTGTAATTAAATTTATTTCGATTTTTTAATTCTTCAAAGAGTTCAGGTAGCTGTAGAGATTTTCTTTTCTTTTATTCAATCCCAGTTTGATTCGGATATTATTCCGATGGAAAGATATCGTCGCAATTGACACGTTCAGCAAGTCTGCAATTTCCTTGCTTCGCTTTCCCTGTTTGATCAGTTCAATGATGTGCATTTCGGTTGGCGTAAAGCCATGTGCCGATAATGCTTTAAAATCGTTATCTAAAGATACGATCTTTTCCAGGTTGTTTTTAATTAAAGTCAGATAGGTTTGTGCAATAGAACTCAGCGGAACGGTTGTCATCCTTTCTATAAAAGGAAACACATTTTTTTTGATATCGGCGGATATCGTCTGGTAAATACCGGCTTTCTCTTTATCCCGGCGTTCCAGCAAGACTTCAAGCGTCGTGCTGATTCTGTCTATCTGGATCTCCTGCTCCCTGACTTTCTCTTCCAGGCTTGTCGCAGTTTCCTTCGTCATCTTCCGGTCCGCTGAATCGTCGCCAATGTTCGTAAAGGATAACCAGTTGTTAGTGAAATAAGGTTATTATCTTGATCTTTTAACGGTAAAATTCTATATCCATTCAAACGCCTTGGATGGTTCAAGGGTAATTGAAAAGATAGAGGGCTGGGCACGCCATCTCGCCGTTTAAAAGATGGCGCGCCCAGCCCTCGGCGGGAGATGGAGGAGGTGATAGGATGGCTTTTCCCGCAACATCATATTTGCTTTTCCTTCCCAACAGGCCCGCAAATCACCATATAAAGTACCAATACCGATCCATACGGTTTGGCCGCCAAATCCAACATCGCCAGTGCCGATAGATGTTTGTGTTCCAGGCATCAATTTTGCGCTGCTTGCAGGCCTCTGATAAAGATGTCAAAGGCCAGCTCAAAGTTTTTACGGACAAAATCCTCGCTGCCATTGATGACCTTTTTAACTTCTTCTCTTAAAACTACCCCAGAAAAGGTACCCCAAAGGATGTCGGCCAGGGCAATAGGATGGTAATCGATTAAAGCGTCTTCTTTCAAACTTTCCTCCAGAATCCCCACTATTTTACCGAGAATATTTCTGGCCAGGTCCTTGATTTCTGTCAGCAGTTCAACAGAAATATGGTGCAAGGTTTCACTTGACTGAAGGTTAAACATGTTGATAAGAATTGGAGCGTCAAAATCGTAGACATCCAGCAGGGCATTTTTAAGGCTTTCCAATCTCTCTTCGGAGGAGGTGTTCGCCTCTTTGCTTACGTGCTCCAGTCGGATCAACAGATACTGCAGTATCCGTATGGAAAGCGAGGCGTACAGCTCTTCTTTACTTTTAAAATATAAATAAAGAGTGCCGGCACTCAGTTCTGCTTCTTTAGCGATATCCTCCATCGTTGCACGTCCGTACCCCTTTTCTATAATCACTCGCCTTGCCGCAATCATTATCTGCTGACGGCGCCTGTCTTTTTCTCGCTCTTTTCGCTGTGGGATTCCCATTGGCTTCTCAATTGACAACTATCGGGTTAATATGGCTGAGTTTATTCTTTGACATGGTTATGATCATCCAATTGTAATATGTTTGGTTGCCAATCGACTGTAATAGGTTCAGCCACCTGGGCATACGCCATGATAATGATATGGTCACCCACATTGACCAGCCGAGCAGCCGGACCGTTCATCTGAATCGTTCCGGATCCACAAGGACCGGCGATAACGTACGTTTCCAGGCGGGCTCCATTTTCCACACCTACCACCTGAACGCGTTCAAATTCGCGAATGCCGGTCCAATTTAATAGTTCAGCATCAATGGTGATACTGCCTTCGTAGTGCAGGTCGGCATGGGTAACCACTGCCCGATGAATTTTAGCCTTCAGCAACGTCCGATAAATAGTCATCCTTCAGGTTCTCCCGTTAGTTGGCCTGTGTGCCAGTTTCCATTTCTCAGTAAAAAATTGTCGATCAGGCAAGTCTTACCAATATAAACGGCCATCGACATCAATGCATCCTGGTCGATGATATCCAATTCGACGAGAGTATCCGGATGCGCAACGGAAACGTAATCCCTATGGGTCAACGGTTCAGCATCAATTTCCTTGATGATGACCTCTCGCAATTTTTTGGCGTTGCGCTCACCAGATTCATATGATGATTGGCCTTTTTTCAATGCCCGATAGAGAACGGAAGCAGCTTGTCGTTGGTTGGAATTTAGATATACATTACGGCTGGACATGGCCAATCCATCTATTTCTCTGATTAGCGGGCAGACTACTATGTCGATGGGAAAGTTTAGGTCCTTGACCATTTGCCGGATGACCACAGCTTGCTGGGCATCCTTTTGTCCAAAATATGCCTTTTGCGGTTGTACGGCATTAAAAAGTTTGGCAACCACGGTGGCTACACCGCGGAAATGCCTCGGGCGGCGAGCGCCCTCCAATGGTTTGGAAACCCTATCGACCTCGACCCAGGTCTGGTAACCGCCGGGATACATCGTCTCTGGTTTAGGCGCCCATACCAGGTCGACACCACAAGCTTTAAGCAGGGCAAGATCTTTTCCCATATCACGCGGGTAATCTACCAGATCCTCTTGTGGTCCAAACTGGGCCGGATTTATAAAAATGCTGACCACTACTGATGAGCATTCGAGCCGTACACGTTTCACCAGCGAAAGGTGTCCAGGATGTAAAAAACCCATCGTTGGAACAAACCCGATTGGTTCATTGAACTGTTGACGAGCGTTTCGCAGTTCATCCAATGTTTTCGCAATTTGCATATTTGTTCCTTCGGATTATATTTCGTTTAACGATTTTTAGGCCAAAAGTCTATAATACACGGTTATTTGCAGTAGACACTTCTACTGTTCCGGAAGGTTTTACGATCGCTCCATTAATGGAATCGAACTCGGTTGCAGGGCTTCGTAAAACATCCTGCAGCATGGATGAACGATTCTGTGGAGTACGCTCGGCGACAGCTTCAATTACTAATCTCCTAATTCATATTTATTGATGGGAACTCAAATTTTCTATATTTGTTGAATCGCCTCGGTCAGTTCGGGCAGAAACTCGAGGATGTCTGCCTCAATGCCCACGTCGGCCACCTGAAAGATGGGGGCCTTGACATTCTTGTTGATGGCCACAATGAACGGCGACCCCTTGATGCCGCCAAGGTGCTGGAAGCTGCCGCTGATGCCGCAGGCCATGTAGACCTTGGGCTTGACCGTCTGCCCGGATGTGCCCACCTGACGGGATTTCTCCAGCCACTTGGCATCCACGATGGGTCGGGAGCAGGAAACCACGGCTCCCATGGCATCGGCCAGTTCCTGGGCAATTTCGATATTCTCTTCGTCTTCGATACCGCGGCCCACGGAAACCAGCACGTCAGATTTGGTAATGTCCACGTCGCCGACTTCGGCTTCAACCACTTCCAGGAAGATCCGCTTGGCGGTCAGGTCGCCGCAATCCGCGGATTTATCTTCAACACTGCCTCCCGCTGATTTACTTTCATCGGGGGCAAAGGCGCCGGGACGCAGGTTGATCACCGCACCGCCGGAAATATCAGCGGTCACATGGGTGCTGACCATACCGCTGTACTCCTGGCGGATCACCTTCAGCAGGCCACCATCCACACCCTCGATATCCACCACATCGGCAACAAAGGTCGAATCCAGTTTGATGGACAGCCCGGGACCCAAATCCATGCCGAACGTGTCATTGGGAACCAGAACAATAGCATCGGCCGGCAGAATGTTGACCAGCAGTTTGCGGATCACCTCGGCGTTGGGGTACGCCAGCGCATCATGATTGACTTTGATGACCTTGGCATAGGAGGCGGCCACGGCATTGGCTACGGCGTCAAGCTCGGCGCCCGAACCGGTGACGATGGCGGTGACGGCTGCAGCGGCGTCTATCTTCTTTGCCGCAGTGACCAGTTCCAGGGCCGAATCATCGGCCACTCCACCCTTGTGTGTAATGTATGCATAGATATCAGCCATTATTTCAATCCTCCTTTGGCCTTCAAGAGTTCAATCAGTTTCGCAATGATCTCTTCGGTACTGCCTTCGAGCATTTCAGCTCCCTCACCCATCTCAGGCACGAAGTAATCCACGCGTTTGACTTTGGCGCCGGCAGCGCCCACAGTGGCGGCATCAACGCCCAGACCGGCGGCGCCATGCTGGGGGATCTCCACCGAAGCCACCTTGCGGATGCCGCGAATACCCACGTAGCGGGGCTCGTTGATGCCGGTCTGGATAGACAGGACACAAGGCAGCTGGATCTCGTTCAGTTCCTGGTTGCCGCCTTCTATTTCGCGGCCCACTTTGAGTTTGCCGTCATCAATCACCTCGATCTTGTTTACCAGTGATGCATAGGGGTAGTCCAGCATGGCAGCCAGCATTCCGCCTACCTGGGCCGCCCCGTCATCAGCCTGGGCGCCGCTGAGGATCAGGTCGTATTTACCCTTTTGAACGGCGGCTTTAAGCAGGGTGGCAATGCCTTTGCCGTCAGCACCGTCGAAGGCATCGTCACACAGCAGCAAACCGTTATCGGCGCCCATGGCCATTTCCCGGCGAAGCACCTCTTCGGATTCGTCGTCGCCCACAGTGATCACCGTAACACTGCCGCCCACCTTGTCGCGGATCTGAATGGCCTCTTCGACTGCATAGTTGTCCCACTCGTTGACCGAGTACACCAGGTCGTCACGCTCGATATCGCTGCCGGACCCGTTCACCTCGATCTCATTTTCAGCGGTATCGGGAACTCGTTTTACACAAACCAGAATTTCCATGTTTTTCCTCCCTGATTATAATTTTGCTTATTGCATGTGTTGGGCAATTAATTCAGATAGATCGATGGCCTCCATTTTGCCTTCCAGGCCGGCCACCTTGATGGCGTCTTCCATGTTGACCAGGCAGAAGGGACAGGCTGTAACGATAACATTGGCACCTGCTTTTGCGGCCATCTCCACGCGCAGAACCCCCATGCGCTGCTCTTCCTCGGGTTCGTAGAAAAGCATCAGACCGCCGCCGCCGCAGCAGAAGGAGCGATCACGGCAACGCTCCATCTCCACCCGTTTCAATCCGGTAATGGCATCCAGAGCCGACCGCGGGTCGTCGTATACGTCATTGTGGCGGCCCAGGTAGCAGGGATCGTGATAGGTATATACCTTTCCGTCGCCGTTGGCCCCGGTCAGCCGGATGTTGCCCGATTTGACATTGCGGGCGATGAACTGACTGATATGTTCAATCGGCGGCAGTCCCTGGTAATCATTTTTCAGGGCATTGTAGGCATGGGGATCGGCGGTGATGATGTGCTTCACGCCGCTGTTCAGGATGGCATCGGTATTGGACTCCTTCATGGTCTGAAACAACATCTCTTCGCCGAATCGTCGGATCTCGTTGCCGCTGTCTTTCTCCTCCTTGCCCAGGATGCCGAAATCCGAACCTGCCCTGGAAAGAATCGTCGCCGTAGCCTTGCCGATCGACTGCATACGGTCATCGTATGAGGTGATGCTATCAACAAAGTAGAGGGCATCGGCCGATTCCTTGGCCAGATCCTTGACCACCACATCGTCAGGCAAATCCTTGATCCAGTCGGCGCGTTTCTTTTCCATCTTGCCCCAGGGGTTACCGCGCTTCTCCAGAGCACTGAGAGGCTTTTGAAGGCTCTGGGGCACCATACCCTCGTCCACCATCCCACGGCGCAGATCGACAATTTTATCGATGTATTCGATGCCAAGCGGGCACTCCTGTTCGCAGGCACCGCAGGTGGTGCAGGACCAGATTTCATCCTCTTCGTAGGTGGTGCCGATCAGGTTTTCGCTTTTCTTAAAGGAACTGCCGTATGGATAGATGGGGTAATTCTTGAAGGCCAGGTCGCGCCCCTTGATGGAGATAAAGCGTGGCGACAGGGGCCGGCCCACGGCATTGGCCGGGCAGTTGTCCGAGCAGCGGCCACAGTCGGCGCACGAATAAAAGTCCAGGATGTGCTTCCAGGTAAAGTCCTCCAGGCGCTTGACACCGAAAGATTCGAGGTCATCCAGATCTTCAGACTTGATGCCGTATCTTACCGGCTTGATGTTGCCCCGGTCAATGCGCATGAAGAAAACGTTGAACAGTGAAGTGATGACGTGGAAGTGTTTACCCAAGGGCAGAAAGCAAAGGAAAAAGAAAAAAGTCAGATCGTGAATGTAATAGGCGACGATATGAATGATCTGCAGCGTCTCCACCGATGTCGACAGCAGGGCGGACTTGAACAGCCAGGCGAGGCTGATCGGAGCGAGAAATTCGGCGTGGAATCCCCGCTGAACATTGGCGGCCACTGAACTGGCCTCAAACAGGCTTTCGGAGATCATCAGCGTCGAGATCAGACCCAGCACGAAAAGCGCTTCGGCCGTATGATCCTTGCCGTATTTGGCGGGCACGGCATACCGCGCCGGCTTGACCACGGCCCGGCGGTAAGCGGCAATGGCACAGGCGACCAAGACCACGGTGGCGGCGTAATCTTTCAGTATACTGTAAATGTCGCCCAGCAGTCCGCCGAATCCCGGCATGACGAAGCTATCTGAGATGCCCATGACCACCAGGGAACTGGATCGGATACTGAGAATGAGAAACCCGGCGAAAATCATGATATGCACGACGCCAGCCATCAGGTACCGAGGCTGGCGATATTGGGCCAGCCAGATTTTCAGCACATTGAGGATACGTTGGGGAATGCGGTCCAATCAGCTGTCCGGCGCCGCTTTCACCAATGGCGCCATGCGAATGGCCATGATATAAGCAAAAACCCCTATCCCCGCTATGGGAATCAAGATCGAAAAAACCACCGTCGGAATAAAAAGAAAAAAATACTTGGCCGGAGCGATCAATACTGACTGCATCGATAATTATGTTCCTTTGGTCGATTAATGATTTCACGCATCATATGATCTCGATGGCACAGGCCATCGAGACGCCGCCGCCGCCGCACAGGGTCGCCAAACCAACGGATTTTCGCCGTTGACGCAATCCATAGATCAAGGTCGTCATCAGTCGGGCACCCGTGGCACCGATGGGGTGGCCCAATCCGATACCCGATCCGTTCACGTTTGTGATTTCACGGTTCAATCCCAATTCTCGTTCACAGGCTAGATATTGGGCCGCAAAGGCCTCATTTACCTCAATAAGCTCAAAATCGTCGATCTTGAAACCGCTGCGATCGAGTAGTTGGTGAACGGCCGGGACTGGCGACAGCCCCATTACCGAAGGATGGCATCCGCCTTTTCCGACCGCCTTTATTCTGGCCAGCGGCTCGATCCCGAGTGATTTTGCCTTTTTCATCGACATCAGCACCATGCCTGCGGACCCGTCGTTGATTCCGCTAGAGTTTCCAGCGGTGACCTTTCCGATCTTGGGAACGAAGGCCGGTGGTAATTTGGCCAAGTCTTCCATAACCATTCCAGGTCTGAAGTGTTCATCGGTTTCGAAAATCAGAGGGTCTTTTTTCCTGCGGGGTACGGAGACTGGCACGATTTCGTTTTTAAACAGTCCGTCTTGTGTGGCTCGTTCGGCATTGTTGTGGCTGCGCAGCGCAATCTGGTCCATATCTTCGCGCTCGATACCCAGGTGCTGAGCTACGAATTCAGCGGTATGTCCCATGATGTATGGCTTCCCCTTGAACAGGCTGAGCGGCGGTGTTTCGCTGTCCACCGGTCCGTCTTCTGGGTGCGGGATGAGATGAGAGCCACAATACAGGGAACGCATAAGCGCATCAACGAAGACCTGATCCTGCAGGCGACATCCCCATCTGGCAGTGGGCACCTGGTATGCCACCCCGGACATGTGTTCGACACCGCCGGCCAGGATCACATCGGCCATGCCGGCCTGGATCATGGCCATGCCTGATATCGCTGCCTCCATGCCGGAGATGCATACCCGGTTGATGGTCACCGCCGGCACCGAATCGGGGATTCCGGCCATCAATGCCGCCACCCGGGCCACATTAAGGGTGTCGGCCGGTTCGATGCAGCATCCGTAGCGCACATCATCGATTATGGCCGGATCGATGCCCGCTCGTTTCACCGATTCCTTCATGGTAACAGCGGCCAAATCGGCCGCCCGCATATCTTTTAAGGTCCCGCCGAATGTACCGACGGCGGTCCGGCAGGCCGAGACAATGACGACATCTTCCATGTTCTCTCCTTAGATGATGAATTGAACAATTCGATAATCCATTGACACAAGCGTCACCTTGACGCCGGGTAATGGATAACGTGCTTGACCATATGGTGATGCGCAGCGACAAACAGATCCCGAGGCACTAAGTCGGCTGCGTTCTCATCCTGAAACACAAGTGCCATTTCCCTGCCGGCGGCGGCCACACTACCGGTCTGCTGGTAGGCCGCCTCCATCAGCCGACGCCGCCACCGGGCCTCCTGGATCGAGGTGCCGATGAAGTCACGGGCCTCGTCACCGGTCACACAGCCAAAATGATCGGAACACAAATAGGAAACCTCGAGATCGTTGAGCCGACGAAGGCTCCGTTCGTACTCGGAAAAATTGGACGTGCCGTAGGTGATGATCTTATCACGCCAGGGAAGGCCGCCTGCTTCCGAAGGGAAAAGCAGATTCAGACGGGGAACATAGGCAGAGATCGAACACGGCGAGTGCCCCGGAGTTTCATAGATGAGAATTTCCAAATCGCCCAGATCGATCCGGTCGCCCTCACCGATCGTCTCACA
The DNA here is from genome assembly GCF_963664155.2 of uncultured Desulfosarcina sp. Classification (GTDB taxonomy): domain Bacteria; phylum Desulfobacterota; class Desulfobacteria; order Desulfobacterales; family Desulfosarcinaceae; genus Desulfosarcina. The sequence goes on along the minus strand of NZ_CAXXXH010000002.1, from coordinate 399,803 downwards.
TTCAATGTCGCCTTCCCATTCCAATTCGAGTTTCCGGCAACGGTCGGTCAGCCCCCGATTCTCGATCACGTATCGGTTGGCCTCGTTGATTGCGCTGGTGATCTTCGGCTTCGTAAAGAGTTTACGGGCTCGCGCCGATGCGTAAATGGTGATCTGCGGGTACAGCCGTTTGAAATAGGGCAGAATCCCGACATGGTCGAAATGGGAGTGCAGGCAGAGAATGGCGGTGATATGGGACGCATCGATACCGAACTCGTCGAACTGCGCCAACAGATCAGGAACCAGGCCGCTGACACCGCCGTTGATCAGTATCGAACCATCCCTGCCGACGAGCAGGTAGACGCAGGAATCTTCCCAGCCCAAAAACCACAGGTTGTCTCGAATCCGGCCCGGTTTTTTCAATCGCATACACGTCCTCCGTCGTGGCCCGCTATTCCCATTCGGCCATCCAGGCCGTTGCGGCCAGGTGCCCTTCACGGATGGCGTCCTTGATCCGTCGGGGTGCTTTCTGATCACCGATTACGCAATAGGGCAGTCCCGCTTTTTCGATTGCAGCTTCAAGGCCGTTCTCTGCAGCAAAACCGACGGCAAGCACAAGGCTGCCGACCGGCAGACTGGATCTCTTCTCTCTGGACGAGACAATGGCCATCCCATCGGCAATGTCACTGATCGTAGAACCGGTGTAAATATCGATACCGGCCTTTTTCAATCGCTGCAGCAAGGGCCAGCGCAGTGAGGCGCCCATGTCCGGCAGGGACTTAGCTTGCAGTTCCACGATGCTGACGTTGAAGTTTTTGGAGTGCAGGTATTCGGCGGTCTCGCACCCCACCAGTCCGGCACCAACAATGATCACCGGATCTTTGAGTTCCGCCCGGTCATCCAGCACCTCGGTGGAGAGGTAGACGGGTACGGTTTCCATCCCCGGAATGCTCAGTGTTTTCTCTTTGGCCCCTGCCGCCAGGATCACGCCATCGAACTGCTCCGCGATGGTGTCGAAATCGATGGTGTTGACGATCGGCACCGCGAGGGTTTCCAGTTCGTACGCCAGATAGCGAATCAAGTTGTTAACCTCAGCCTTGTGGGGTGGTTTGGAACCAATCACCAACCGCCCGCCCAATTGTTTTGTCTTTTCCACCAGCGTCACCCGATGGCCTCGCCGGGCCAGGATGCGTGCGGCTTCCATACCGGCAGGGCCACCGCCCATCACCAGCACGCGTCGCACGGTTTTCGCCGGGCCGAGCGTCTCTCCGCCCAACACCGGGTTGATGGAGCATTCGATCTGCTTCTTGGCAAAGGCCTGGTCAAAACAGTTGCAGCAGCAGATGCACTTGCGGATGGCGGCATCGTTGCCAGCCCGGGCCTTATTGGGCCACTCGGGATCGGCAATCAGCGCCCGGGCCATGGTCACCATGTCCAGCCGGTCCTCGTCAATGGCCTGTCGGGCAATATCCGGCTCGGTGATGCGCATGGCACAGGAAACCGGAAGTCCTACCTCCTGCCGGATGCGGGTGGCATAGGGGATATAATGACCTTGATCCACCGACGGACCGATCTGATGGACCGGTGCGTCGTGCCATCCGGCGGTAACGTTAAGCAGGTGCACGCCCCACGCCTTTAAACATGTGGAGAGTTTCAATTGGTCATCGGCATTCATACCACCGGGTATGTTATCTGTGGAGGACTGGCGAAAGATCAAGGGAAAGTCGCTGCCTACCGACGCCTTGACGGCGGCAATAATCTCCTTCACGAAGGTGCAGCGCCCCTCCTCCGATCCACCGAAACGGTCGTTGCGCTGATTCGTCAAAGGGGAAAGAAACTGACTGATCAAGTAGCCGGTGGCACCCAGCAGTTCGACTGCTTCAAAGCCGGCGCGTCTGGCTCTCAGGGCCGCAGCGGCAAACGATTCGATCACCGCTTCGATTTCCATCTCTGTCAATTCCCGGGGAACTTCCTTGGTATAGCGCGAGGGAATCGCCGTAGGCGCAACCGGTTCCATACCGGTAATCTTCTTTTTGGAATAGCGGCCGGCATGGTTGAGTTGCAGTGCGGGCACCGCTCCGCCGTCTTTGATGGCCCGGGCGATCTTCTCCAAAGCCGGCATCCACTCGTCCCGATCGGCACCCACCTGGTGGGCATCCATGCGGCCGGCCGGATCCACATGACAGGCACCGGCAATAATCAGACCGGTCCCCCCGACGGCCCGCTGGTAGTAGAAACGAGTCCAGTCATCCCCGATATCGTATCTCTCGAAAGGATAGTTAAGAATCATGGCCGGCATGATGATCCGGTTCTTCACGGTCAATCCGCTGATTTGGATAGGTGTAAAAAGTTTGGCGGTGGCCATATCGGTTTTCTCACTGAACATGGAGTTGTTCTCCTATAGGGTCGATCGTCTTCATCCTTCAGTCATCACACCTTCAGTGCCGCAAGGTCACGGTAGTAGTCCAATGCTCCGGGATTGGCCAGGGCATCCTTGTTCTTCACCGGTTGTTCCTGGATCACCTTGCGTACCGCGAGTTCCACCTTCTTGCCGCTGATCGTATAGGGAATGTCGGGGATGGCAATGATCCGGGCGGGTACGTGGCGGGGCGTCGCATTCTGCCGAATGGTGTCGCGAATGCATTTCTCCAGGGCCGCATCGAGCTCAACCCCATCCATCAACTTGACGAACAGGATCACGCGCACATCGTCGTCCCAGTCCTGACCGACCACGATGCTATCGAGCACGTGGGGAATGGTCTCCACCTGACGGTAGATCTCCGCCGTGCCGATGCGCACGCCACCTGGATTGAGGGTCGCGTCGGAGCGGCCGTAGATGATCACGCCGCCATTGCCGGTAATCTCGATGTAGTCCCCGTGGCTCCAGACCCCCGGATGCAATTCGAAATAAGCGCTGGTGTATTTGGCCCCGTCCGGATCGTTCCAGAAATTGATCGGCATGGAAGGTGCTGCCGCCAGGCAGACCAGTTCGCCCTTCTCGCCGGACACGGGTTGGCCGGCATCGTTGAAGGCCACCACATTCATTCCCAGCCCCCGGCATTGCAGTTCGCCGGGATAGACCGGCCCCATGGGGTTGCCCAGCGCAAAACAGGAGATGATATCGGTACCACCGGATATCGAAGAGAGGCACAGATCTGCCTTGATATCGCGGTAGACGTATTCGAAACTCTCCACTGACAGGGGCGAGCCGGTGGAAAGCACCGCTTTTAACTGGTCAAGATCGAACGTTTCGCTCGGTTTGAGGCCGGCCTTTTCCACAGCTGCCAAGTACTTGGCGCTGGTACCGAATATCGATACCCCTTCTTTTTCGGCCAGCTGCCAGAGGGCTTCGGGGCCGGGATAGAACGGCGATCCGTCGAACAGCAGCACCCGAGCACCGACGGCCAGCGAACTGACCAGCCAATTCCACATCATCCAGCCGCAGGTAGTAAAATAGAAGATCGTGTCATCGCGGTTCAGGTCGGTATGCAGCACCAGCTCCTTGAGATGCTGAATCAGCGTGCCGCCGATCCCGTGGACAATGCATTTGGGGACACCGGTCGTTCCCGAGGAGTACATGATATAGAGCGGATGATCGGCGGGAAGCTGGACAAAATCGATATCCAAACCCGTTTCCGGCGAGAGAAAATCATCGAACTGAATCGCATGAGGAACGCCGCTGATATCGGGGTGAGCATCGGTGTATGGCACCACGATCACCCGTTCGATGCTCGGGATTTGACTGACAACATCGGTGATGCGTGCCAGACAATCGACAGCTTTGCCGTTGTAACTGTACCCGTTGGCGGTCATCAGCACGCGGGGCTGAATCTGGCCGAATCGATCCAGCACCCCCTTGATGCCGAAGTCTGGTGAACACGAGGACCATACGGCACCGAGACTGCTCGTGGCCAGCATCCCGATGACCGTTTCGATCATATTGGGCATGAAACCCGCGATCCGATCGCCGGGCTGGATGCCCATCTGCCTGAGTGATCGGGCCATGCGTGCCACCCGATCGTAGAGTTCGGCATAGGTAAGGTTGACGGTATGGGATTTGTTTTCGCCCTTGAAACTCAGCGCGATGCGATCGTCCCGGAAACGCAACAGGTTTTCGGCAAAGTTGAGCCGCGCCCCTGCAAACCATTTGGCCCCCGGCAATTTGGTAACGTCGTCCACTACCGCATCGAAGGGCTTGCTGGCGATGACCCCGGAAAAATTCCAAACGGTTTCCCAGAAAACGGGTATTTCTTCTACCGACCAGCGGTAAAGATCGTCATAGGTGTTGAAATCTTTGTCATGGCGCCGGTTAACGTGCTGCATGAACCGGTGCATATTGGTACGCCCGATACGTTCCCTGGATGGCTGCCACAATGGTTTGCCCATGGGTTTTTCTCCGTTCCTCTTCATTAGCCTGTCTTGCCACCTTATTCATGCACAGGAATCATCAACTTTGATGATAGCCGCATCCCCTTGGGCCAGCCCGCCGCAGATCCCGACAGCCCCTATGCCCCCACCTCTGCGGCGGAGTTCATACATGGCAGTCATCAACACTCTTGCCCCGCTGGCCCCGACCGGATGGCCGATAGCAATAGCCCCTCCATTGGGATTGGTTTTGGCTTTGATGGCTTCCCATTTGGCCACATCTCCGTTAGCCAGCAGTTTGGTTGAGACCAAAGGAACGGCAGCAAAGGCCTCATTAATTTCGACCAGATCCATATTATCGATAGAGAGTGAGGCACGATTGAGGGCCTGCTGGATGGCATAGGCAGGAACTTCCGCCATCAGGTGCGGCGATCGGGCGACGCTTCCAACGGACAAGATAATTCCCAGTGGCTGGAGGCCGATTTCTTCAGCGGTTGACCGTTTCATAATGATCATCGCAGATGCACCGGCGTCAAGACCGGGGGCGTTACCGGCTGTCACCGTGGGGCTGTCATAAACGGTGCCCAATGTGGCCAGTTTTTCTTTTGTCGTGTTCGGTTTGGGGAACTCATCCTCCTCGAAGCTCAACGGGTCCCCTTTTCGCTGTGGAATGACCACCGGGGTCAACTCTTCTCCGATTTTGTATTTTCCCGCTTGTTTGGCCGCTTGGTACTTCATCTGGGAGTTGTAGGCCCACGTGTCCTGCATTTCCCGGGACACCCCGTGCGCCAAGGCCACCTCGCCGGCATCGGCGGCAATGGAGTTGAAGCCCACATACATGATCGGATTCAAATGATCCACCATGGTCGGTTTGTCCAGCCGAGTTCCCCAGCGATGGCCATTGAGTACTACCGGTGTGTTGCTCATATTATCGGCCCCCACCGCCATGCAGATTTTGACCTCGTCGAGCAGGATGGATTTGCGTCCCAGGTGGACGGCGGTGAGCGACGAGCAGCAGGCCCGGTCGATAGTCAGGGAGAGGGTGTCCGGCGACAGACCGGCGTGAATCAGCGCCTGCCGTCCAATAACGTTGTATAACAGCGCGGCTTCGGACTGGATGCACATGCCGTAGTAAAGCTCATCGATCGCGTCACCGGCGATGCCTGTGCGCGACAACACCTCTTTGATGACAACGGTTCCGAGTTTTGAGCTGTGTATCGCTTTTAATGCGCCGCCGAACCGACTGAAGGGGGTTCGGGCGGCGCTGACAATTACCAGATCGTTTGAATTGCTCATTTTCAATCGTCTCCCATAGGATTTGTTTGAATTTCCTTACTTTTCGCTCTCCCCCCGTGAACCCTGGAAGCCTTGGATCCTCAACGACCAACCAACTCGTTGGTGTTGGGGTAGGATATTTAAGTTGCTTTAAAGAGTATAAATGTTCTTTCAGTCGTAATCATACCAGCCTTTTCCGGTCTTTATTCCCAATCGCCCGGCTTTCACACGCTGCAAAATATTTTGAGGTGCTCGGAAACGGTCGCCGAACACTTTTGTCAGGGATTCGCAGGAGGGCGGTTCAATATCCAGACCCGAAAAATCGGCCAATTCAAACTGCCCCATGGGATGCCCGAAAGCCAGTTTCAAGGTCTTATCGATGTCTTCAATCGTGGCGACACCTTCTTCCAGCAGCCGATAACACTCGAGCCTTAACGCCAGCAGGACCCGGGTGCTGATAAAACCCGTGGAGTCTTTGCAAACTACAATCTCCTTGCCCACATCGGCGGCAAAGGAGCGGATCGTTTCGACCACTTCATCAGACGTGTTTAGTCCGCGGACGATCTCGATCAGTTTCATGACCACCGGGGGGTTGAACCAGTGCATCCCGATGACCCGGGAAGGATCGGTAACCACACTGGCGATTTCGGTAATGCTGTACTGTGAAGTGTTGGAAGCCAAAATAGCTGTGGGGTGGGTCAATTCATCCAGTTTTTTAAATATGCTGTGCTTCAATTCGATATTTTCGGGGACCGCCTCGACCACTAGGTCGACCTCTTTAACGGCATTGGCAATATCGGTCTCAAAAGTGATGCGCCCAAGGATTGCCGCCTTGTCATCGGCAGTGATCTTACCTCTTTTAATGCCCCCGTCCAGAGACTTGTCGATTTTGGCCTTGGCGTTGGCCAGAAATTCTTCCGAAATATCGTTGAGCTGGGCCGGGATACCTTTGGTGGCCGCCACCAGGGCGATGCCGTGGCCCATGATTCCAGAACCGATCACTGCAATGCTTTGGATTTTCATTTTTACGCTCCTTAGAGGTTATCTTTAGCCGGTAAACGCTTTGTCGAACATCTCCACCACCGGATCGGCCAGCGATGTAAGTTCTTCAAGTTTCCCACGGGTTGTTTTCAGAAGGGTGTCGATAAAAAACCGGGCACTGGAAACCTTACCGAAATAGAAGGCATCGGCCTTTTTCATGGCCAGTGCCTTTAGCGAATCCGCCTTGGGCACACCCCCGAGAGCCGCCGCAAGTTTGGGTTGGGCTACGGTTAACTGCCACAAGTGCAGCCAGGCCAGAACCACATCACCCATGGCTTCCAGAAACGGACTGGCCTTCGCGTAAATGTCGACGTGCTTACCGTCGGCCGCCCACCTGTCAAAATGTTCGACGATCCCTACCAAATCTTGTTTGGCGGCTTTTACCGAGGCCGCATGGGGTTTTAATTCCTCCATGGCCTCAGCAGCTCTGATGGTCTCATCCATCCGTGCCATGAGATTGTTTAAATTAACCTTCCGGTTGGCGATAATTTTGCGGAACACCAGGTCGATGGCCTGGATACCATTGGCCCCTTCATAAATGGTGGTGACCTTGCAGTCCCGGGCGAGCCGTTCAAACGGGTAATCCGAACAGTAGCCGTAACCACCGGCGCACTGTATAGCCATCCCCGTATCCTCCCAGGCATTGTTGGTCAGGTAGGCTTTGACAATCGGAATTAAAAGCTCCACCAGGCCATGCCAACGGGCGCTCTCCTCTCCTTGGGTCACGGTGGAATAGTCGATGCACATGCTGGTGAAATAGGCCAAGGCCCTGCCACCTTCCACGCGGGATTTCATGGTCAACAGCATGCGTTTAATTTCCGGATGCTCGATAATGGCTACCGAACTATCCTTATCACGCCTGTCTGGATAGACCGACACGCCCTGCTTGCGGGTACTGGCATAGTCCACGGCGTGCAAAAAGGCTGCTGACGAGTAGGACAACCCCTGCAGGCCAACCAGCAACCGCTGTTCGTTCATCATGTTAAACATCTCCACAATGCCCTTGCCCCGTTGTCCCAACAGAAAACCGGTGCAACCTCCGCTGTCTCCGTAGGCCATGGTGCAGGTGGCCAGTCCGTGAAGCCCCATTTTGTGTTCGATACCCATGCAGACCACGTCGTTGGGTTGGCCCAATTTCCCCTTCTCGTCCGTGAGGATCTTGGGAACGATAAACAGCGACAAACCCTTGGTGCCGGACGGGTCGCTTTCGACCCGGGCCAGCACCATGTGAATGATGTTGTCGGTCATGTCCTGCTCACCGGCGGTGATAAAGATTTTGGTGCCGGCAATGTGGTAGGTTCCGTCGCTATTTTCCCTGGCTGCGGTCTCGATCTTGCCCACATCGGTGCCAGCCTCCGGCTCGGTGAGGCACATGGCCCCCATCCATTCACCGGAAAACAGCCGGGTCATGTACAAATCCTTCTGGGCGTCGGTACCGTATTTTTCGATGACTTTGGCCGCGGCATGGCTCAGTTCGGCCGCACCGTAGATGTAAAAGCCGGCGGCATAGAAGATTTCGGAAACGGCCGTGCCAACGGTGAGCGGAAAGCCGTCGCCCCCCACCTCCGGACTGTCGCACATGGCCAGCCAGCCGCCCTCCCTGAACTTCTCGTAGGGTTTTTTGTAGCAATCAGGGAAGATCACCCGGCGGGTTTTAGGATCGTAAACGCATCCCTTTGCATCGCCCACCTGGACGGTGGGGTAAAATTCCGATTTGGCGAACCGATGGGCTTCGGTCAGCACCATGTCGAATCCGGACTGCTCAGAGAAACGTTCATAATCGCACAATTTATCAATTTCCAGCATCTCGTCGAGCACGAACTGCTGGTCTCTTTTATCTACCAGTAATGTTGCCATCTGTTAACCTTTCAGAATCGGAATCCGTGACCCATGGTGCCTATTTCTCTTTCTGCGGAATTCCCGCCAGTGCCTTGGCCAGTTTGATCTTCTCGTTCAAATTCCCTTCCCGGAAAATCATGATGCGCTGGGCCTGGGGCGAGCCGGCGCCGTGCATGGATTCCACCATGGCCGTTCCACCGGTCATGGCTTCGATCAACCGGCCGATCTTGATCCGGTCCTCAACGGGAATGCCGGCAACGCCGGAAAAGTACTTCTTGACCAGGTGACCCACGTCCTCGCTGCGAAGATCGTGCTCGCTGGGCAAAGTGGCAATGAACCCGCCGGCCAGGTCCACCGCCAGACGAGCCACCTCGAAGTGAAACCGGGTCACGTTGTGCTTGCAGACGTTGGCCAGCATCGTGTCCACCATGTACGCGCCCGAAGGGGTCGGCACCCCCTCGACAGAACAGGCGATGGACGAACTGTAGAGGGTCTCGCTCAGGTGAATCATCTCGGTGACCTTGTCGCGAACGTGTGACCCTTTGGCGGTTCCCTGGGCCTGGGCCAGGTAGGTGACCGCGCCGGTGAGCACATCCATCAGACCGGTCTTGCAGGCGCCGTAGTTGGCGCGGTGATGGGCGGCAAAGCGATGCACCACCAGCCCGGAAAATTCGGTCTCCCCGTCCATGAAGACATTTTCCCAGGGGATGAAAACATCCTCGAAGACGATCACCGCTTCCCCGCCGACGATGCCGAAGGATGGCTTGCCCACGTCGATGGTCTCCTTCAGGTCGCGGCGACTGTCGTTGGCCTGCCGGCCGAAAATCATCGTAATGCCGGGGGCGTCGATGGGCACGGAACAGATAAAGGCGTAGTCCCGGGATGCCTCGTTCATGGCCGTGGTAGGCATGATCAGAATCTCGTGGGAGTTGACCGCGCCGGTCATGTGCAGCTTGGCCCCGCGGATGACGATCCCGTCATCCCGGCGATCCACAATGTGCACGTATTGATCCGGATCTTCCTGTTCGGCCGGACCTTTGGAACGATCGCCCTTGGGATCGGTCATGGCACCGACCACCATGAGGTTCTCGTCCTGGATTCGGATCAGCCACTTTTTAAACCGCTCCAGGTAGTTGGTGCCATACTTCTGGTCGATCTCGTAAACCGTCGAATAGGTGGCGTTGATGCCATCGAAACCCACGCAACGCTGAAAGCAGGTACCGGTTTTCTGGCCCAGCACACGCAGCAGCTTCACTTTCTTGATCAGGTCTTCCACATTCTGGTGAATGTGGGTAAACCGGCCGATGGTATTTCCGGTCAGGTGCGAGGTGGCCGTGGCCAGATCCCGGTATTCCTCCTGCACGGCGAGGGAATAGGTCATGGCGGCCGCGCGCACATGCGGCGCCGTCGCCGGATGGGTGGTCACATCCTCAATTTTTTTGCCCATGTAATAAATCAACGGTTTGACCTGCTTTAAGCTCTCCATATATTCGGAACCAGTTTTAATTTTCATGGCAACCTCTCTTAAGTTTGTTTTTTTGAATCTTGCCCATGGCATTTCTGGGGAAGAAATCGGCATCGACAATTTCCACCTCCGCCAGCACCTTGAACGCAGCTAGTTTTTCCCGGCTCAGTGCTATGACGTCTTCAGCGGACAAATGGACGTTTGCTTCGAGGACAACATAGGCTTTGGGAACTTCCCCCAATCGTTCATGGGGAATGCCGACGACGACGGCTTCACGAATCCCAGGAGCTTGCGTCAACACCCGCTCGATCTCGGCCGGGTAGATGTTCAGCCCCCCACGAATGATCATATCTTTGGCGCGATCGATGATGTGAAGATGGGCATCTTTATCGAACCGGCCGATATCGCCGGTAGAAAACCATCCATCCCGAACGGCGTCATCGGTCGCTTCCAGGTTGTTCCAGTAGTATTTCAATGTATTTTCAGAACCCACCTGGATTTCTCCCGCCTCACCGGTAGGAACGCCCCTGCCTTCGATATCGACCAGCCGCAATCGCATATGGGGTGCGACATTGCCAACGGAAATGCCCTTCGGCTTTTCTTCCGGGCGTTCAAAAGCGGTGATCAACGGAATTTCCGTGCTACCGTAACAATGAACGATCCTTAGTCCCATCTGATTCTCAAAATTCTGCCTTAATTTCATGGACAAGGGCGCACCCGCACAAATACCAAATCGAACCTTGCGCAGTAAGGACCGGCGATCCTGAGATGCATCGTAAAGCATCTGATAGATCGTGGGCACGCCAGCAAAAAACGTCACATCCTCATTATCTATCCAGTCGAGAAATGCCTGGGGTTCGAACTTTTCCATGACTACCAGGGTTGCCCCTACATGCAAGGCCAGTCCCGCATGGATGAGAAAAGCGGGCAGTTGAAAAAAAGGCAGTGCCGCCAGGAAGGTATCGGTGGGTCCGAAACCCAGGTATTTGGCGATTGCATCGAGATGATAACGGATGTTTCCATGGCTATGCACAGCGCCCTTGGGAAACCCGGAAGTGCCGGAGGTGTATCCGATCACCGCCTCGGTATCGGCGTCGAGGCTTTCGGTTTCGCAGGATTGATCACGATATAGGTCAATTAATTCTGCCAGGGAAGCCATGCCGGTTGGTTCGGTGCTCCCGTCACTCAGCAGGATAACCCGGACCCGACCGGTTGCCACGCAGGAAAGCAACTTGATCCGGGATTTGAAGGACTGATGGGCAATCAGGATTTTTGGCTCACAATCATCGAGGATGTAGTCCAACTCACCTGTTTGGAACATGGTATTAAGGCTGACATTGATCAGCCCCGATTTCATGGCCGCATAGAAGCAAAAGAGCATCTGCGGACTGTTCGGCGTCAACAGTGCGATCCGATCTCCTTTTTTCAGCCCCAGACCGGTGAATATCCGTGCAATCGCTGCTACCCTCAGGGAAAGTCCAGCGTAAGTTATCCGGTCGCTTCCAGAAACAATGGCGATTTTCCCAGGATGTTCGTTGCCATGTTTTTCTATTGGATAATAAAGATTCATCGATCTAAGCTCCAAGAATGCCAAGCTGCCGGTTACCGAAAGGATTTCAGAAGATCTTTTTTTGGGGCCGTCTTTTAGTTGATTATTAAGATTGGTCAACTTCGAACCGATCTACAGTTCCTGAAACGTCGGTCTAATAAGAATCTCATTGACGCTCACATGCGCTGGTTGAGCAATCGCATAGGCCACGCCGCGGGCGATATCATCCGGATCGAGACTGCGCAGGCCATCAAACCGCTTGAATATCGTTGCCACGTCAGGGTCTTTTATCGAATTGCCCAATTCGGTGGCCACACTTCCCGGCTGGATATCGGTCACCCGGATGTTGGTTCCATCCATTGCGAATTCCTGGCGCAATCCCTCGCTGAAAGCCCGCACACCGAATTTGGTTGCGCTGTATACGGCTGTCGACGGGATGACCACCCTGGCTGAAAGGGATGAAATATTGATGATATGCCCTTTGCCTCGTTTCAGCATTCCCGGCAAGACGGCATATACCGTATTGATCATCCCTTTCAGGTTTACGTCGATCATTTTGCATGCCTCATCGTGCCGATTGTTTTTCACCAAGGATAGTGGCGCGATGCCGGCATTGTTGACGAGAACATCAATTCTCCCGAATTTGTCAGTCGCATCGGCGACGACCTCGTCCAACCGACCCACGTCGGTAACATCGGCTTTGTAATAGCTGACCTTTCCGCCCTGAGCTTCTATCGCGGACTGAACAGACTTTAACCGTTCAACTCTTCTGGCGATCAGCAGTATTTGATTGCCGTCAATAGCCAAGCGTTTTGCCGTCGCTTCGCCGATCCCGCTCGATGCCCCCGTAATAAAAACGACTTTGATTTCTTGCATTGTAAACTCTATTTATACTTATTAATTCAGCATTTAAAATGCTTAACTACGATGATTAGCGGACCCGTTCAGCACCGATGTTATTCGCCGGGTATTCGAAACCCAGCCACTTTGGATGGTTTGGCTGGTATCGCCTTATTTTTTTGTATAATCGAACCAGCCCTTGCCGGTCTTACGACCGAAGTGACCGGCATCCACTTTGCGGACCAGTGCTGGACGCGGGCGGAAGCGTTCGCCGTAATTCTCCTGAAATATCCTGCAGATCTTCAGGTTCAGCTCATTGCTGATCTGATCCATAAGTGCAAAGGGGCCGATCGGATGTCCCAACCCCATTTTGCATGCCTGGTCGATATCGGCGGGTGTGGCCACCCCTTCCTCATACAGGCGAATGGCTTCGTCGTTGATAGCACCCAAAATCCGGTTGACGACGAATCCGGCACAGTCCGCAACCTTGATGGGGGCCTTGCCGATGGATTTGCAAAACGCGAAGGCTGCGTCGGTGATGTCCGCAGCGGTTTCCTCGTGACTGATAACTTCCACCAGCGGCATGATGGCGGCCGGGGAGAAGAAATGAAGCCCCAGGAATCGAGCTTTGCGCTCGGGACGCTGCAGGGTGGCAGCCAACTTGGTGATTGGAATAGAAGAGGTATTGGAAGCGATGATGCAGTCGGGTTTCAAAACCTTTTCCATCTGGTTGTAATTTTCGCCTTTGATTTTCAAGTCCTCGAAGATCGCTTCGATCACAATATCCATGTCCCCGAATCCGTCAAAGGTTTCGGTGGGCGTAATCCTGGCAATCGCATCTTTCTGCTGGTCAGCATCGGCTTTCAGGCGGCCTTTTCCCGACCAGACGGCTGCACTTTTTGCGGCCCGTTCAACGCCGGCCTTGGCCAAATCCATGTTGATCTCTTTCAAGAGAACACCATAACCGGCCAACCCACAACTCAGGGCGATATCGGCACCCATCATTCCACCGCCTAAAACGCCTACTTTCTTTATCTCCGCCATTCGATTTCTCCTTCTTTTCTCATTATGAACCCGGGTGTCTATCCGGGATAAACGGGTTTTGACTCAGGATGACAAAAAATCATTTCATCAGTCAGACATCCGGGAAACAGGGTTTATGAATCCTTTGTCGTGTCCTTCCAGAAATGGTAGCTTTTGGTTCCCGGCAAGGCCCGAGCGAGTTTTGCCACCGGAGGAATAGCGCGCTATTTCGAGGATGGCAGGCAAGCGAGAACACCGCCGGGAATCACAAGATGCTGTTTCTGGATGGATACGATTTATCTTTCCCAGATGGTGGTCATGCCTATCCCTCCGCCGCCGCAAAGCGAAGCCATGCCGACGTTCACATCCCGTTTGATCATCTCGTGAATCAAGGTCACCACGATACGGGTACCGGTACAGCCGACAGGATGCCCCAGTCCGATACCGGAGCCATTGACATTGGTCGTCTCCCGGTTCAGGTTCAGTTCTTTTTCACAAGCCACATACTGGGCGGCAAAAGCCTCGTTGAACTCGGCCAGTTGAATATCGCCGATGGCCATCCTGGCCCGTTCCAGGGCTTGGCGCGTGGCGGGCACCGGAGAGATGCCCATGATGGAGGGTTCCACACCGGCGATGCCGCTGGTGACATACCTGGCCATGGGCGCGAGCCCGAGATCGTTGGCCTTTTCCAGAGACATGATCAGAACCGCGGCGGCACCATCGTTGATTCCCGAGGCGTTGCCGGCTGTTACGGTTCCGTCTTTCTTGAACATGGGAGGCAGGGCTTCCAACTGCTGCATGGTCATGCCTGGCCGGAAATGTTCATCCTTGTCCACCACCACTTCCTTGCCGCGTTTTTTAAAGGTCACGGGAACGATTTCATCCTTAAAGCGGCCTTCAGCGGTCGCCCGCTCCACGTTGTTGTGGCTGCGCAGGGCGGCTTCGTCCTGGTCCTTCCGAGTAACATTATATTTTTCGGCCACGTTCTCGGCGGTGATGCCCATGAGATCCGGTCCACCGGCATGTAGACCCTCCCACATGGAATCGGTGAGTTCCTGGTGCCTGAGTTTGGCGCCCCAGCGGGCGCACTTCACGTAATACGGTGCGTTGCTCATGGTCTCCACACCTCCGGCGATGCAGATCTCGTTTTCTCCACATTGGATCTTCCGTACCGCCGACGTGATGGCTTCCATACCGGACAGACATACCCGGTTGATAGTCATACCTGGAATAGTATCTGGCAAGCCGGCTTCCAGAAGCCCTACCCGGGCGACGTTCACGTCTTCCTGAACGTTGTTGCAGCAGCCGAAAAAAACGTCTTCAACCAGATCCGGGCTGACGTCGGCGCGTTCCAGCACCGATTTCATGACGATGGATGCAAGATCCCGTTGACGAAACCGCGCCAGGCTGCCCCCCATGGTTCCGATGGGCGTCCGTGCGGCCGAGACGATGACGACCTCTTTCATTGGAATTTTCCTTGTTGTCTGCTTTAATTTTTCACGTTTTTGTTATCGCCCTTGAGAAATGAGGCAAACGCGCCGCTCATGACTTTGGTGGCAAAAATGGTCGGCATGAAACGCTCGGCATCCTGGTAGTCTTCACAGGCTTTACGGTTCAGAGTGGTCTTGATGAATGTCTTGGCGATATAACTCTTTCCTGCGATGCGCCTGGCCAGTTCTTCACACTTGGGAAGCAGTTCGTCGTCTTCGAAAACATCCAGCACGACACCCATGCGCATGGCCTCTTCCGGCGACAGTTCCTTGGCGGAGAGGCAGAGATAGGCGGCGACGTTCTTGCCATATTTTTCCAGGCCGCGGGTGATGCACCAGGCCGGAATCGCACCATGATTGGTCTCCTTGAGGGCAAATTTGGCACTCCTGGAGGCGAAGACCATGTCGCAGCAACCGGAAATTTCGAAACCGAACCCGAAGGCGGCCCCGTTAACGGCGGCGATGATCGGCGTCTCGGCATATTCGATGGCCTTGAAGGGCTCGAAACAAAGTTTGATGAACTCGAAACCGGCTTCGACTTCACCCACCGAGGCAAACTGCTCAACGTCGGCACCGGCGGAAAAGACCGGAAACGGGGTTCCCTTTTTAGGGTGGATAAAGGTCTGGCCGGTCAGAATCATGCACCCCACGTCCGGGTCGGCATCCATCTCTTTCACTGCCGCCGCCAGTTCGGTGAAAATGGCAGCATTGGCGGCGTTGAACTTGTCCGGCCGGTTGAAGGTGATGATGGCATAATTCTCTTTTTTCTCGACTTTGAAAACCGTATATTCCATTTGTAACTTTCCTTTCCCGAGATTTTCTCAGCTCATCCCATTGTTGGTGGGCGGTTAGAGAGAACTCTTTTGGCAAGGCCAGTGGGAGAAAACTGTATTGGCCCATACCGCGACGACCGACAGTGCCGTCAAGAGCTTTTTCATGAACCCTACATCAGACCGAATCCCACTCTTCCTGGAGAATGGCCGGCAATTTGGCGGCCCGTTCCTTGCCACTGATAAAATCCAGGTGGCGAATACCCTTGGGATCGATGGTGCGGATGAATTCCTGTTCCTGAAGCGTGGGTGCTTCGGTGACCGGGCAATCATCAGCCACTTCCACCGGGAACCCGGTGTTGTCCTGAACGTTTGGGGGGGTAACCCCTTTGTGCAGGGAAAGGGCCCTCCATTTGCCCCGTGCCACCATTTCCATGACACACAGATTGGTTACTACGATCATGGGACCTGGCCTAAGTCCCTGGGCCTTTCTTTCTTCATCGGTGAGATAAACGCGGGTACCGGTAATATAGTTCACCTTGGGGACGAAGAGCATTTTCGAATGGTTGGGAAAATAGGCCACTGATTTTCTGTGGAGCCCGAACACCACGGGCGCGCCAGCACCACCGGGTAGCCGCAGACCCCGCGAATTCCACTCGCCGGTGGGTTTTCCGTCTTGATCACGGATGGGCATGGGCAGCCATGAGATGTTGATGTCGCCGTTGGCGTCCATCTGGGCGCTGGAGACGGCCTCCACATCGCCGGTTCCCCTAAAATGCAGAGCTTCGATACATTCGGTCATGGACCACAATCCGGCGGAATTGGCGATGCAGGCCGCCTCGGAGGTATGAAACCCCATCTGGAACGGATAGGGGTCCACGCCGCTGTATCCGACCACAAAGGAGTTGGGCGCATGGGTCATTTTGGCCAGGTTATAGGCGGCATAGGCCAGGGGTGTGAACGAACCCAAAACAGTGCTATCGCCATCGTCGATGGTTCGGGCCAGGCTGACGACCATTTCGTCGGCCACATCGTAATCGGTCGCTTTTGCGGCTTTTATGTCGCCGGTCCATTCGATCCGACCGGTGGTCCTGGCCAGGGAGGTCAACTTTTGCCTGGCCGCCTCGCCGCCCACATTAGACCAATACTCCTCTTCATTCTTGCCGATGGTAGCGGGAATATATTCGGCCGCCTTTTTGGGACTCAGGCCATCGACGTCCTGCATCATTTGCAGCAAATGGGCCGAGTAGTGGGGGATGGAACTGCAGGGACTGGCGCCAAAGGGACAATGAATCACCATGTCAACATCCGTGCGGAATAACTTGGTCGCTGTCTTATTTTTCCGGATCTCGTCGCCACTGACGATTTCCTCGACGGTAACGATGGTTCTTCTGGCCGCCATGGCCATGTCCATATCCGATGCGGAGGTCCCGAAGATCTGAACATTTCCCTGTTCATCGGCTCTCTGGGCGTGTATCACCGCCACATCTGGAACGATGGCCTGGATCGCAGTCAGTTCTTTTCCGGTAAAGGGGCAAGTAACAGTTTTATATAGCTCCGGTGCTTCCTTGACGATATCCGAGCCCTTGGGACCCATGAACTGGGCAAACGGCAGGCCCAGGCGGGCAGCCTCCAGGCCCTTGATCATGCTGCAGCCCTCGATCTCGGTCAGTTCGATGAGTTTTTTCTCGGCCACCCGGCGAAAGTTTGCCGGCAGGCCGAAGAACTCGAGGCTCAGAAAGCTGAACACCAGGTGGTCCACGCAACCGGAAGCCAGCAGCCACTCCATTTCCCAGCCGCCCACGATGGACATCACCTTCAATTTGTCTATTCTCTGCCGGATTATCTCCCGGACAACGGCCATTGGCTTGTTGCAGCTCCAACCACCGCCGAAGGCGACAAAATCACCCGGATTGATCAGGCTGCCGATATCGGTCAAGGTTCCCACCTTGGATGTTAGTTTCACAGCTGAACCCATGGTTTTGATTTCTCCTTTCATTGCTTACACATCACGTATGTAATCCTTTTGAGACGTTTTTAAGCACCGTTAGCTGAATTTGGACGGTGTTTTCAAAAAGGCGTTCAACCTGCGGCCCATCCCCCATCCAAAGGAATTACGGCGCCGGTCATGAAGCTGGATGCATCCGATGAAAGATAGATCACCAAGCCCACCAGTTCTTCCACCTTTCCCCATCGCTGGACAGGCGTCTTGGACATGATCAATTTAGTGGTGAATTCATCTTCCTTGGCGCCTTTGTTGATATCGGTATCGAAATAGGACGGCGCGATGGCGTTGACCGTGATGCCCCGGGTGGCCCATTCCTGGGCGATGCTTTTGGTCATGGCATTAATGCCGCCCTTGGAAGCGGCATAAGGGGCCATGAATGGCAGGGGGTAAGTGCCCATGGCTGAGGAGATGTTGATGACCCGGCCCGCCTTGGCTTTAAACATGTATTTGCCGAGGATCTGGGTGCATAGAAAATATCCCTTCAGGTTGATGTTGAGGATCTGGTCCCACTGCTCCTCTTCCCATTTCAAGAACGGCAAGGTCGACCCCTGTCCGGCATTGTTGACAAGGATATCGATCTTACCGAATTTCTCGATTGTCTTTTCGGCCAAATTCTCAATGGACGCTTTGTCAAGCATGTCGCAGGCGATCGCCAGCGACTGGCGTCCCAGTGCGCGGATTTCTTCCGCCACGGCATCCAGATCCGCTTGGGTGCGGCTGGCAACGACAATGTCGGCACCCGCCTCGGCCAGGCCCAGTGCGATCGCTTTACCGAAGCCACGGCTGCCGCCGGTGATCACGGCAACCTTTCCATCCAGTTTAAACATATCAAATCCCATTTTCTTCTCCCTGATATCCGTATCGGTTATCCCGACATCGAGACGCTACCGATATTATAATTAAAAGACGACGCCATCGTATCAAACCGTTGATAGTGCTATTTTCCCGTGAAATTGGCCTTGCGTTTCTCCAGGAAAGCAGCGGTCCCCTCCTTGGAGTCATGCGTGGCAAATGTTTTCGAGAACTGCGTCAGTTCCTTGGCGATTCCACTTTCCAGGTCATGATCAAGCACTAAGTTGACGCATTGTTTGGCCCAATTAACCATCAGCGGACTCTTCGACATGATCGCTTTGGCTATTTTCATGACGGCGGAATCAAGATTCTCAGGTGCCACCACCTGGTTGACCAGGCCCCATTGATAGGCATCCTGGGCACTGATGGGTTTCCCGGTCAGAATCATTTCCATGGCCTTGGCCTTGCCGACGATGCGTGGCAGGCGCTGGCTGGCACCGCCGCCGGTGATGATCCCCAGATTGATCTCCGGCTGGGCAAAAGAAGCCCGGTCGGTACAGATGCGAAAATCGCATCCCAGAGCGATTTCGCTGCCCATGCCCCAGGCCATGCCGTCCACGGCCGCGATCACCGGTTGAGGAAGCTTCTCAAGCAGGGTCGGGCTGAAATGATGATCCAGGATCTCCCTGACTTTCTCCCAGCCCTGTTCATCCGCCACCTTTGACCAGGAATTCAGCATCGTGATATCGGCTCCGGCCAAAAAGTTGTCCGCCGCCCCCTTGAGAATGACAACGCGAGCGCCGTCTTCTCCCTTAATTTTTTCAACAGCCGCCACCAGTTCCTGGGACATTTGTTCGCTATAGGCATTGAACACCTTGGGACGATTAAAGGTAATCGTCACGATGCCATCGTTGACCTCATATAAAATCGTTTCAAAACGCATGGTGAATGCACTCCTTGATGGAAATGATTGGCTGAGTAAAGCGTTCATCGTTCCTCGTTAATTCAAACTCAGTTTCCCGACATTTTCACGAATGTAATCGGCTACGGTTTCCCCGGGAAGTCCCGGAGGAAACACTTCGTGGACGCCAAGTGATTTCAACTCTTCAAAATCACCGTGGGGAATGACTCCCCCCATAATCAGCAACACATCCGGCTTTCCCTTCTCTTTGAGCATGGGGATGAGATCCTGAGCCAACAGGATATGACCGCTGGTCATGATGCTCAGGGCGACGACGTCGACATCTTCCTGGATCGCCGCATTGACAATGTCCTCGGCCGTTCCAAATCGAAAGTAGGTCACTTCCATGCCGGCATCCCGCAGTTCACGGGCAATCAATTTGGACCCCCGACCATGCACATCAATTTTTTTCTTTGCCAAGAGGACTTTTATCGGTTGTTCAGACATAGTTTTATCTCCATCGTAAAGAAATCATTTTCACTTCGATAGCGTACCCTCTCCTTGCGAAAGCCGGAGTTATTCACTGACATACCATCCAAACGCTTCCCGCATGGGTGCGATCATCTCACCGTTGGTGAGACCCTTTCGGGCGGCATCCACCAGGGCGGGCATTAGATCCGCCTTTCCGTCCTTGAATGCATCACAGGCCGTTTTCAGGTCGGAGATGGCTTGGCCGACCTCCTGCTGACCTCTCTTTTCTTTGTATGCTTTCAGCCTCTTAACAGCTTTTTCTTCGATTGTCAGATCCACCTTGAACTGCTTATACTCCTCCTCCTCATCCACGGTGTACATGTTCATGCCAACCACCGGCCACTTCCCATCCTTAACGGCCTGCTTGCGCTGATAGGAGGTATCGTCGATGGCTTTTTTCACCCACCCCTCCTCCAGGCCTTTCATGTACCCGCCCTTGGATTCCAGATCGTTGTAAATTTCCCAAGCCTCTTTTTCCATCTTGTCGGTCAGCCACTCTACGTAGTATGATCCAGCCAGGGGATCGGCCACATTTCTCAGGCCGCTTTCCCACATCATGATCTGCTGGGTGCGGATGGCAGTCCGGTGGGAGATTTCGGTCGGGATACTGATGGCTTCATCGAATGAGCATGAATGGATCGACTGGACGCCGCCCATTATCGCCGCCATCACCTGCATGGTGATCCTGGCGGTATTGTTCAAGGGTTGCTGGGCGGTGAGCACGTTTCCACTGGTGTGAATGTGAACCCGCGCATGCATGCATTGCGGTTTGGTGCAACCGGCGTCCCTGGTAATCTTGGCCCACATGCGCCGGTGGGCACGAAGTTTGGCCACCTCTTCGAAAAAATCGTTCTGAATGCCGATCTGAAAACCCAGTCGCCCCACGAAACTGTCCGGCGCCAGCCCTGCGTTGACGCCCGCATCGATCACCGATTTTCCCCAGGATAGGCCGTAAGCCAGTTCCTGGAGTGGTGTCGCGCCGGCTTCGGAGAGGCCGTACATGAAAATGTTGGCCGTGTTCCAGGCAGGAATGTTGGTCGTGCAGAATTTGATCAGATCGCCCATCAAGGCATATCCCCAGCGGGGCTCCCAGGACGGGACGTCCTGAACGGCGATTCTTGGATACCAGTTCATGGAGTTGCCATGCAGATCGCTAATGGGCGCTCCGCGCCGTTCTGCCGCCGCGCAAGCCAGCGCCAGCGCCGGCAGGCAATTGTCACCGGTGATCCAGGAAAAATTGGTCGTTTTCAGATCCCAGTCGCGCATGATCTCATCGAAGTCTTCCACCGAACACATCACACATCCGCACTGGCCGACATTGCCCCGCGCTTCGGGGTGATCCGAGTCGATACCGTACATGCAGGGGATATCAAAAACCATGTTGAAGACTTTGTACCCGAAATAACCCTCCATACCCTCGGCCACCATCTTCTCCATCTTGGCTCGGGATTCTTCCACAGTCCCGTATCCAAAAACCATCTGCTGCATCCACGGTGTCAGTGCATATCCATCCGGATAAAGTCCCCGGGTGTAAGGGTAGACGCCGGGCATGGTTGCTAAGTCGACATCCGCAACATCTTCCGGGGTGTAGACGGTTTTAATATCGATCCCGGAGAGGTTTTTCTTTGTTCTGATCTTGGCGACATATCGCTGTCGCGCCTTTTCCCAGGCTGCTTTGGCCGCTTGAAACGCTTCTGATGTTTTAATTTCACTCACGTATTTTTCCTCCTGTTGGAATTATCCTGAACCCTATACAAATTTGTTTTATTCAGCGGGAGCGGTTCCGCCGATTAACATCTTTCTGGCGTCGAGGATGAAATCGACGACTTCTTCGGAAGCCCGGTAGGGATCCAGTTGAAGTGTTTCGATCTTCTCAATCCATCTCCTAAATCCCGGATCGATCCTGACTTGCCGGAAGAATTCCGCGCGGATACGTTTGGCGAGCACATCCAGAAACTGGTTGACCCGACGGGATTTGTTTTTTTCCATGATCCGGTCATCGGTCTTCAGGAACTTGAGATGCAGATCGATCAGCGTGACCAGTTCGGCAAACCCCTCGCCTTTGATGGCCACCGTCGGCAGAACCGGCACACGCCAGGTGTCGGTGGCGATCTCCGGGTCCGTTAGAATCCGTGTCGCCTCTGCTTTACCGGGCAACCCGCACATTTCTCCGACCACTCCATCGGCGCCAGGAAGGTCGGCCTTGTTGACCACCAGGATGTCACCCACCTCCATGATCCCAGCCTTCATGGCCTGAAGACCGTCGCCGTATCCAGGGACCGCAACAAGAATCACCGTGTGAGCCAGATTGACAATATCAATTTCGTTTTGACCGACTCCCACCGTCTCAATCAGAATCACATCCTTGCCAGCGGCGTCGTACACGTCCACCGCACCGTTGACGGCTTCCGCCAGCCCGCCCACCGACCCCCGGGTAGCCAGCGATCGGATAAAAACGCCGGGGTCACTGGAGAACGCCTCCATTCGTGCCCGGTCCCCCAAAATGGCGCCACCGGTAAAGGGGCTGGATGGGTCGACGGCCAGAACGCCCACGGACCGCTGTCTATCGCGCAATTGACGGACCAAGGCGGCAACCAGACAGCTTTTCCCGGCACCGGGCGGGCCGGTAATTCCGATGATGTGGGCGCGGCCACATTGGCCATACAAGCGGTTCATGGCCGCCGGCGCCGCGGCATCGCGCCTTTCAACCAGAGAAATCATTCTTGCGATGGCGGACGTTTCGCCAGCCAGTATCCTGTCGACCAGGTCCATCAAAACGATTTCTCCGCAATCTCCCAGGCCGACAGATCCCCCCACCCGATCGCAGAGAGTTTTCCGTCGGTGATAGGAAGCATGTTGGCAATAAAAAATCGGGCGCTCTCTTTTTTACCGGCAAGAAAGGCCGCCGAGGCATTCTTTTCTATGAAGGCCTTGCGTTGATCGGCATCCTGCAGTTTCTTTTTCCTGAAGAGCACCTCAAGTTTCTCTTCAGCGACCACGGCGCTCCACAACAGGAAATAGGCCACCAGGACGTCACCCGTGGCATCCAAAAAAGGCGTTGCCTGGAGAAATGTACTGACGATCCCCGTATCCTTGGCCTGCTGCGCCAACACCGCCGGCAGGACGCCCAGAGCGGTTTTGGTCTTCCTGACCTGGGCGGCGTATTGCTCCCAGCCGGGCAGGTTTCCGGCCTTGTCGATAACCGCGTCCATATCCGCCAACAGGCCGGCGAACACCTGCCCGCCTTTCATGCCCACCTTGCGCAGGGCGAAATCCATGGCCTGGATGCCAGTGGTGCCCTCGAAAATACAGGCCACCTTGGAGTCACGCATGAACTGCTCGACGGGATATTCCTGGGTATAGCCGTACCCGCCATAAACCTGGATGGCGTGGGAGGCCAGGTCGACGCCTTTTTCCGTGGGATAAGCCTTGCAGATGGGAATCAGCACCTCGACGATATTGTGCCACTTCTTCCGCTGGTCCTCGGTGGGAGCGGTTTCCGCCTGGTCCATGGCGTAGCCGCTGTAATAGAGCATCGCCCGCATTCCCTCCACCAGAGACTTCATCATTAAAAGCACCCGGCGAATGTCCGGGTGGTCGACGATCGGCGCCTGAGGGCCCGCTTTTGGATTTCTCATGCCCGGGCCCTGTCTGCGTCCCTTGGCATAATCGAGAGCATGCAGGTAGGAGACCGAACTGGTCCCCTGGCCCCACATGCCGACTTCCAGACGGGAAGCATTCATCATGTGAAACATGATTTTGATGCCTTTGCACACGTTGCCCAGAAGGTAGCCATGGCACTGGCCCTTCTCGCCAAAGGACAGGGTTGTGGTCGGCGATGCGTTCAGCCCCATCTTATGCTCGATCCCGATGCAGCGCACGTCATTGGCTTCCCCGGGGGACCCGTCGGGATCGAGGCGATATTTGGGAACGATAAAAATGGACAGACCCTTGACACCGGCCGGATCGCCGTCGATGCGGGCCAGGACCATGTGAACGATATTGTCGGCGATGTCGTTTTCGCCGTTGGTGATGAAGATCTTCTGCCCGCTGATCCGGTATGTGCCGTCTTCGGCCGGGATCGCCCGGGTCTCGATGGCGCCCACATCCGATCCGGCCGACGGTTCGGTCAGGCACATGGTGCCGGTCCATCTGCCGCCGTACATCTTCGCCAGATAGTGCTGCTTCTGATCGTCGGTGCCGAACAGTTCGATCAGTTTGGCCGCGTCGTGGGTGAGATTGACGTAGCACATAAAGGGAAAGTTGGCGGCGAAGAACATCTCGTGGGTGGCAAACTTGATGATCTCCGGAAGCGCCTGTCCGCCGTACAACTCGTCTTCACAGGGGGTCAACCATCCGCCTTCGACAAAATCCCGATAGGCCGCCTTGGTGCCGGGCACCGTGGTCACCTGACCCGATTCGAATTTCAATCCGATCTTGTCGCCTTCGATGTTAAGTGGGAACAACACCTTTTCCGAAAATTTCAGTGCCTCGCCAAGCAGCAGGTCCAGCGCTTTTTCATTCCAGTCCGAAAATTTTTCGTGGGCGCACAATTCCTGAATTTTCAGCAGCTCGAACAGTACGAATTTTATATCTCTGTCATCTACGAGTAATCTGGCCATTCCGGTTATCCGCCTCTCTTTTCGATGTCGCACTGCCGTGAGCGCTTTAACGAACGACATTTTTTTAGTTTGTAAAAGGAGAAAATTCCAAATTTCGTCATGCCACGTGAAAACGTACATGATAAGGAATGGTATGGATCCCCCAGCCTGCCAACCGGTAGAATCGTCTGCAATTGACCAGCCACATGCATAATCTAAAAAGCCCCTTGTAATAACAGTCGGGCAGGACACATACATGACGTAGCTCGTATAATTGAATCTCGGACCAGTAATACAGGCGTTGATGGTGCGAGTGGTAGGCCACTTTCCGCAAGGGCAGCAAAATGGTTTTTTTCAATCGTTTCATCGGTTCCCCATCGACCCGCGTATAGAACATGAAAAATTTATTTTCCCTTGAATACCGGTTTCCTTTTTTCAAGGAATGCACGGGTTCCCTCGGCGGCGTCTTCAGTCAGCAGAATTTCGCAAAATCGATCGCGTTCGTAATCGACGCCATCGTAAAGCGGCAGGCTGCCCCCCTGGTAAATCAATTGCTTGGCCGTTTTCAGGGCATGGGCGCTCTTGTCCGTCAACCGTGCCGCGAATGCTTCGACGGCTTCCCAGAGCGCCTCTCCGTCGACGACCTGATTAACCAGTCCGATGCGAAATGCTTCCGCGGCATCGATGGGGTCACCGGTGGTAATCATCTCCAAGGCCCGGGTGGCACCCACGAGATGAAGCATCCGCTGGCTGCCGCCGGCACCGGGAAGAATGCCAAGCTTTATTTCCGGCAGTGCGAATTTGGCGTTGCTGGCGGCAATCCGGTAGTCACACCCCATCGCGATCTCACACCCCATGCCGAAAGCCAGCCCGTTGACCGCGGCAATGATCGGTTTCGGGCACATCTCGAGCATGTTGGGCGTGAACATTTTTTTCAGCGAGGCGCGGATCTTGCTCACACCTCCCTGGTCGGCCCATCCGTTGACCATATTGATATCGGCGCCAGCCATGAATGCTTTGCCGGTTCCCGTGATGACGATGACACGAACCGAATCGTCTGCCGCCAATGCATTGATTCCCTGAATCAACGTTTCAGACACGTCCTGGTTGTAGGCATTGAGCACGTTTGGCCGGTTGAACGTCAATTTTCCTATTGATCCGGTGACTTCCATGAGAACTGTTTTTTCGTCCATTCCTGTTGCTCCTTATAACTGATGATCAGGGGCGGTACTGTTGGCCTAATCATGCTTTCACAACGGTCGGTGATTGCCATTGGAGATTTCTGGAGCAAACACCATGCCACCTCTGACTCGTTTATATTATCTATTATTTCAATTTATTAATAAATTTATGCGAACCTGTCGCCAAGGCAATGACGAAATTTAACCAAATTTTTTTTTATATTTAACAAATTTTCAGAATTCAATGCCAACGGAAGTCAAAAATGGAGATTCTGGCTCAAGTGATCGATGATGCATTTTTATTAAATATAGCCAACGCAACGATGAAATATAAAAAATTAGTGCGAAATTCGTTTGTTGATTAGAATAATGTGTAGTCTTTTTTAATGGTTATATTAACTTCAAGGGTGGCGTGCATTTTGCTACTTGATAATAGCTGGACTCGTAAAATGATTTATCAATCGCGGAGACGCCATTATCCGCCCCATCAAAACCGGATTCACACAACCAACGGACATGGAGAGGAAAATTTCGATGGAAGATGTCTTTATTGTCAGTGCAGTAAGAACACCTGTGGGCAAAAACAGAGGTTTTCTGAGGGAATGGACGGCACCGGAGTTGCTGGGAACCGTTCTGGATGAAGTCGTGAGGCGGATCGACTTAGACCCGGCTGAGGTCGATGACGTGATCAATGGCACTGTATACCAGGTCGGCGAACAGGGGTTCACCCTGGGTCGGACGGGGGTGTTGGCCTCGAAAAAATTTCCCGATACCGTTCCCGGGATTTCCGTCAACCGCCAATGCGGAAGCAGCCTGTCGGCCATCCAACTCGCCACCGGCTTGATCGCCACAGGTACTATGGATGTCGTCATTGCCAGCGGCTGCGAAATGCTGACCAAGTACACCATCACCTCGGACCTGAACGGCACCCTGTTCACCGGCGCCCCCATGGGTAACCCTTATGGGGAATACTACACCAGCAAATACGGTGCACCGGACCAGATGCTCGGCGCCCAGTTGATTGCCGATCAATGGGGAATCACCAAACAGGCGTGTCAGGCCTTTTCCATGGAAAGCCACCAGAAGGCCCATCAGGCAACGGAAAAGGGGTACTTCAAAAGAGAGATCTTGCCCATGAGGGGACTCGACAAGGAGGGCAACGCCATCATCAGGGACACGGATGAACCCATTCGGCCGACTACCACCATGGAATCCCTGGACGGACTGAAGGTGCTTCCCAACACGACATTCATCACGGCCGGTATCTCCAGCACGATCACCGACGGTGCTTCCGCCGTGGTCCTGATGAGCGAAAGCAAGATGAAATCGCTTAACCTTGAGCCCATGGCGCGGGTAGTAGCCAGCGCAGTGGTCGGATCGGACCCTAAACTAATGCTGACCGGCCCGATCTACGCAACCCCCAAGGTCTTGAAAAAAGCCAACCTTTCGATGGCTGACATGGACATCTTCGAGATCAATGAAGCCTTTGCCCCCATTCCGCTGGCATGGCTCAAAGAACTCGACGCCGATCCGGCCAAGCTCAACGTCAACGGAGGCGCTATTGCTCTGGGTCATCCGGTGGGCAATACCGGCTGCCGCCTGGTGGTTTCGGCTATTCACGAACTGAAGCGAAGAAACGGCCGTTATGGACTCGTCTCCCTATGTACCGGCGGAGGCATGGCGCCGGCGACCATTTTCGAGTGCACGTAAACGCAGAAGTGTAATTCACTACTTCCATATAATCCCACAGCGCCGTCAGAAATTCTTGGATAGCGCATTACCATGAGAAGATTCGGAATAATTGGTTCAGGATGGACCACGCCGGCAAGACACAACGACAACGGCTGCATTCAAGGATGATCGACGATGGATGCGTTGGACCAATTTAAGCGACGATTGCGCCGGTTGTGGGATGAATCCCGCCTCGAAGCGGTTGACACCCGGCATGGAAAAGGATTGCGCACGACCCGTGAGAATCTCGCGGAGCTTTTCGATGCCGTCATCGATCCTGGCGGCACCCGTCGGAAAATCATCTGCGCAATGCGGCATACAAAATAGTGTTTTATATCAACTCAGGTTTTAAAGAATTGGATCAATTCTTTGGCCACGGTTTCCGCCGCCTCGATAAAAAACCCATGACCGCAGCCATCTATAGTTTTCAGACGGGACTGGGGGATGCGGTTGACCAAAATCTCTGAATTTCGGGGCGATACCATGCAATCTTCGGTCCCGGTCATGACCAGGCTACTGGCCTGGATACACCTAAGACGCCAATAGCTGTCAAACAACCACATGGCGGCGATTTGTTTTAGCTTCGTTTCAGAAGACGTTGGGATTTCCCTGGCACGCTTGCTGAAGCGCTCGAACTTATCGGGATAGTGGGTTAAAAAAGCTCGTGAAAAAAAAGATTGGTCAAGAATCGTCTCTTGCGGACTTCGGCCCTTGTCGAATAGTCGAGCCATAGGTTGACAAGGTTGGGCGACATGGTGGCTCCCGACCAAAAACCACAAGCTGTAAAGCCAAGCACGAGTTGGCGTACCCGTTCCGGATCATTCAGGGCAATTTCCTGAGCGATCATGCCACCCATGGAGACGCCCAAAATATGTGCTTGCTGAATGCCCAGAGCGTCCATCAACCCCAGCGTGTCTTTCGCCATCAATTGAATGCTGTAGCACCATCCATTGGAAGTGGTTTTACCGGTGCCACGATTATCGAACAACAGGAGTCGATAGTGATTAGCAAGTGTCTCCACCAGTGCCGGCGGCCACCATTGCATATTTCCCGCAAACCCCATAATCATGACGAGGAAAAAACCCTGGCCGCGCAATTCATAGTCGATTTCTATGTCGTTTACTTTAACGGTTGCCATCATTTCCGCTATGTCCGAAAGCGCTGATCGCCGTCTCGCTGTTTTCTTAAATTCCGGATGAAGCAGGGTTCTCTTCCAGCTGTTGTCGATCACAATTATCACCATGGGCGGCAATATAGCAAGTGATCGACACCGTTCGGGCAGCTGTTTTTTCCCATTCCCCGAATGGGAGAATTTCGTTCAAGCCTTGGTGACCGTCACATGGCAGTCAGGGCTTCACCAAACCGAAGCGGTATGCACCGGCACTTAGTTTCCATTTGAAGGAGCACTTACCATGATTTCTGAAGAAGTAGTGGTACACCGTTCAACACCTTATCGCTGGATGGTTTTGTCCGTTGGCGCATTTGTTCAAGCAATCGTAGCGGGAGCTGCGTGGACCATCATGCCGGTCCTTTTTTATGAGATTTCCCAGCCCCGATCGGTGGGTCTTGGTCTGAGTCTCGTCGAATTGGGGGCCATATGGGGAATGATGCCTCTTGCCAACGCCATCTGTTGTATTCCCATGGGAATTGGGGCAGATCGATACGGTGTCCGGTGGGTTGTCGGGATGGGTATTCTGCTGGTTGCGGCTGCCGGTGCGTTCAGAGGAACCGCGGACAGTTTTAACCAACTGCTCATCTGGATGTTTGTTTTCGGAATCGGCTATTCATCCATTGGACCGAATCTTCCCAAACTCGTGAGGATGTGGTTTCCGTCCAAAGAGCTTGGACTGGCCAATGGCGTTGTTATGGGAAGTTATGGATTGGGTGCCGGCTTGGCCATCACGTTCGGCGGATCGTTGATCTCCCCCGCTTTGGGCGGTTGGCGAAACACCCTGTATGTGCTTGGCGGTTTGAGCCTTACCATCGCAGTCGTCTGGTTGATAGTGGTTCGAGACCGAAAACCGGATAAGCCTGCCGCCGAAACAGAAAATGCTGTCCCATCGACAATGTTTCACAGCATCAGCGTGGCGATAAAAAGCCGGGATGTCTGGCTGCTGGCGGCAGTGATGTTTATATCCCAAGGCGGATATATCGGTGCGATTGGCTATCTTCCCTTGTACCTGGCGGGAAAGGGAATGACCCAGGCCACGGCCAACGGTTATGTCTCCATCCTGCTCTATGTATTTGTGGCTGGATCGCTGATCGTCCCCATGATTTCGGATCGTCTGGGCAATCGAAAATGGATCTTTCTGATTTCATTCAGCATCAATGCGATAGCCGTCATGGCGACGGCTTTTTTGACAGGACCATTACTTGCAGCGGCATTTGCCATCTGGGGGCTTTCTACCGGGGCCGTCATCATTTGCTTTGTCGTTCCCCTTGAACATCCATCCCTGGGTCCATCCCTCGCCGGAGCGATCAATGGCATTCTGTTGGCGTCCGTTTTCACGGGCGGGTTCATATCCCCGATCGTAGGCAACCTGATCGCAGAAAAAATGGGGGGCGCCACCGCTATCGTCTGTTGGGGGACTTGCTTTCTGGTCGCCGCTCTCATCTTCGTGATGGTTTCGGAAACGCACTCGGCACGGGTTTCGAAGGATTAAATCCCTTTAAAAACTTTTCTCACCTGCTGCATTTACCAAAGGAGGCCGCGGTTGATTGACAAGGTTCAATTACTGTTCCACAAAAAAGCGAATGCGTCATTGGAGTTTTTGAAAGAAAAGATCTCATCCGAAGCCGACCGAATCACTACCCTACTGCCCGAAGGAGCCATCTGCCTGACGGCTATACGCCTTGAAGATGATCCAACTCGGGGTATCGCCCACAGCGAGGAAATCCCTGAATCGGCCGAATCTTTTGATGCCGTGTTCGAAATCGGCACGCCAAATGGGGACCTGAACAAACTCGCAACACGTCTTCATGACGTCGTCGGGCATCTGAGCGAATGGATCGAGCCGGCCCGGTCCGCTGTGATTGCGGGTACCGAGCATGCGATCCTTCCCGGTCAGGAGCCGTTGGTGCTCGTCATGGCCATCCGCCGCCTTCCCACCATGACCGATTCCGCCTACCACTACTACTGGTTGAACAAGCATGCCGAGGTCGCCAGAAAAGTTCCGATACTCAGGGCCTACCGCCAGTTTCATGCCGACGAAACGGCTACCCGTGACATCGCCAAACGGTTAACCCTCGGCATCGCGGATTTCAATGGTGCTGCACAGGGATACTTTCGAGATGTGATGGATTTCCAAAATATCATGGCACAACCTGAAGTCACCGCAGATGCCCTTGAAGACGAAAAGCATTTTATCGATCATTCGCGTTCGGTGATGGGGTTATACAGAATAACCAATTGCTAAGTCGAACCTTGGAGGCATTCATGCAAGAAGGCGTTTATTCCAAACTCCGCAATCATTTGAATAATTATCCACTCTGGGCCCCGAAGTCGAAAGAGTTGTTGGAAATTCTGCAGATCATGTTAACGCCTGAAAAAGCCCAACTGGCCTAGATCCTCACCCCACATACAGAACCGGTTTCTCAAATTGCCGAACGGATGAACGAAGATCCGGAATCCATTCAAAAGAAACTGGAACGGATGGTCAAAAAGGGTCTGTTGATGAAGAAGCCAGGGGTAGTGGAAAGCGAGGAGCAGCAGTATGCACTGCTGCCGACGGCCCCGGGGCTGTGGGAAGTGACGTTCGCCAAAAAAGAGAAAAATCCACAGAAAGAGCGCCTGGCAAGGCTGTGGCGGGATTATTACACAAGCGGCTGGGGAAAGAAAATGCACGAACGGATCAAAACACCGGTTATGCGCGTGATCCCGGTGAAGAAATCCATACCGGCAACCATTGAGGTCTTATCCTATGAGGAGGTCTCGGAGCTCCTGAAAACAGCCAACTTCTCCGCGGTGTTGGATTGTGCCTGTCGCACTGCTGCCGAATTGGCCGCTGAGGGGTGTGGAAGGTCCACCGATGTCTGCCTGATGTTTGGCGAATTCGCACAATTTCTCGTGGAGACCGGCCGGGCCCGGCAAATCGACCACGCGGAAGCGCTCCGCATTTTACAGAAGACCGAGGAAGAAGGCTTGGTCCATCTAACCATGAACACGCGTGATGTCGTCCTGGGCATCTGTTCCTGCTGCACCTGCTGCTGCACCCAGCTCAGAGCGATCTCTTATTTGTCCAAGCCAACCGCGGTGGCCACTTCGAGATTCACAGCACAAATCGACGAAGATCTGTGCACCGGCTGTGAAACATGCATAGAGCGTTGCCCGGTAGGCGCTATCGAAATGGCCGAAAACATCGCAGAAATCTTGAAAGACAAATGCATCGGCTGCGGGCTTTGTGTGACTACATGCTCGGTGGAAGCGATCGGTCTGCTTGAAAGAGAAACGTACGAAAAGCCGGTGGAATCCATCGGCAAACTGATGGAAAGCATTCACAGCACAGAAACGCCATGATCGCTGGAGACCGATCCCATCTCCACATGAGGACGGTATCGCCTATTTCGACAAGGTGTTCATCCCCAATTCATGCGTTTTCACAGATCGCATTACGGCCGTATTGTATTATATTGGATGCAGGGGTGTGAGGATTGGCGTATAAACACAGTCACACAAGAGGAAAACGGAACATGAATACAATGCAGGCGAGCATGCAGGCATGGCGCTATAGAGTTTTTTTAATAGGTTGCGCTAACCTTCCATGTGCCGGGCGACCGCCTCGCGATGGTAATCGGCGTTGCCGAACATTGCCTCTGCCGCCTTTCCCCGCCGGTAATAGAGCTGGTGATCGACCTCCTCCATAAATCCGAAGCCGCCCATTACCTGGTGGCCCAATAGATAGAGCCTTCGGCAGTTCTCGTTAACCCAGGCCTTGCACATGGAAACCTGTTTGGCGCAATCGCCGCCCCGATCCAACCTCCAGCAGGTTTCCAGCAGGATCAGGTCGGAGGTTTCCAGGTGGGTAATCATGTCGGCGCAGTGATGCTGGATCGCCTGAAAGCTACCGATGGGGCGACTGAACTGTTCACGTTTCTTGGCATAGTTCACCGTCATCTGGAGCACCTTGCGGGCACCGCCGACCATCTCGGCACACTTGAGGGCGGCCGATACCTGAAAGACCGATTTCAGAATCGGCCAGCCTTGGTTCTTCTCACCCAACATGTTCTCTGTCGGGATCTTCAGGTTCTCAAAGTTCAGCTCGCACGATTTATCATCGGCCATCGTCTCGACGACTTCTACGTTAACTCCGGGTTGATCACGATCCACGATGAACAGACTGATGCCGTCTTCACCGCTCTCGCCGGCAGGTCCGGTCCGAACAGCGACAACGATCTGGTCAGCGACATGGCCAAAGGGAACGAAGGTCTTGGTGCCGTTTAACAGATAGTGATCTCCCCGGATTTCGGCCGTAGCGCTTAGACCGCTGCAGGCGGTCTCGACGCCTGTTTCGTTCCATGCCAGGGTGAGGATTTTCTTTCCTTTGGCGACGACCGGCAGCAACTTTTTCTTCTGGCGTTCACTGCCCCCAGTCAAAAGAAGCGACACACCGACCACAGCAGTGAAAAAATAGGGTGAGGTAAAGGCTGCATACCCCATTTCCTTCAGGACGATGGCCATATCGGTAACACCCATTTCTTCGCCGCCAAACGCCTCCGGGATCAACAGTCCCATCCATCCGATCCTGGCCATCTTTTTCCAGATTTGGGGACTATGCCCGGTCGCATCTTTTTCCATCTCGCGGACCATCTCGCTGTCCAACTCCTTGGAAAAAAATTCCCTGGCGGACTTTTGCAGCATCTTCTGTTCGGTGTTCAAATCGAAGTCCATGGCATGTCTCCTTTTAGCCGCGCGGCAGGCCCAGGCCCCGTTGAGCGATGATGCTTTTCTGAATCTCCGCCGATCCCCCCCAAATGTTCTCGACAACGGTAAACCGGTAAAGCCACTGCGCGCGACCTTCCAGAATCGCCCGCCGGTCACCGGCCTTTATCTGGCCGGGCATCCCCAAAATTTCCATGGCTGAATTGGCCAGCTCCTGGGCAAAATCGGCCAGCACGTTTTTCTCCATTGAACTCTGGTAGGTCGGTACCTCACCTTTGCCCAGAATGTGCGCCAAACGGAAGTAGAGCAGTCGAATCACATCTAACTGGGTTTCGAGTCGGGCAATTTTTTGACGGACGAGGGGATTTTTCAGCAAAGGCTGACAATCGATGATGGTCTCCCGAGTGTAAGCGACCAGCTTTTCGAAAAAATGCTGGTAGTGGCCGTAGGCGAACATTCGTTCCAGATCAAGCGCCACCATGATATACTTGGCCCCCTGATTTTTCTCACCCACGAGATTTTCTTTAGGGACGACAACATTGTCGTAGTAAACTTCATTAGTCCGGGTTCCGGCCATGCTGATCATGGGACGGATCGTGATGCCTTCACTTTTCATGTCAACCATCAACAGGGAGATCCCCTTGTGCTTCGGCGCCGCTGGATCGGTCCGGACGGCCAGCCAGTGGTAATCGGCCACATGGGCATGAGTGTTGAAGGTCTTCTGGCCGTTGACGACAAAATGATCACCGCGGTCCTCGGCGGTCATCTCAAGGCTCATCAGGTCCGATCCGGCGCCGGGCTCGGAATATCCCAGGGCAAATTCGATCTCCCCTTTGGCGATGGGAATAAGGAATTTCTGTTTGGTCTTTTCATCGCAGTGCCGCATGATGCTGGGCCCGCACAGGAACGCACCAGAAAAAAGGAACGGTAGTCCTGCGTAAGCCAGCTCGTTTTTGACGATGTAGAGGGCAATTTCCGGTAACTCCAGACCGCCGTATTTTTTGGGCCATGAAGGCGTCAACCAACCATTGGCGGCGAATTTTTTGAAAAATTGCCTGGCCAGCGGTCCCCCGTAAATGAATTCCAGTTCATGGGTTTCCGCGATCAACTCCGGCGTAACTTCCTCTTTGATGAACTGCCGAACATCAGTGGCCAACTGTTGTTCCTCAATGGAAAAAGTAAAATCCATGCGCCAACCCCTTGGTAATAAATTCATGAATGCAATCCGTCACTCGAGGCTGCAGGTTGCATACCAACCTTAAATTCGTTTTTTTTTATTTTAATAACATATAGTTGATGAAAAAAAAGGAGCTTTTTAAGCTTATTTTATGGATATATCGCGAGTTTTCATGTGATATTTCGCAGCTCGATCGCCAGCCAGGCGAAAGTGCACCATCCGTCGATTCGACCTCCACTAATCCATTTACCGGCCAAGCATTGATCCAAAGCGATCCCGGCAGTCACCCGTTTCATTCGGATGGTAAAGCTTGCCGCCATGACAGTGGGGGAGGCATCGCCTTTGCGAGTTGCAACAATTTCGCCCCCAGGAACTATGGGCGTATAGTCAGATTCTGCCTCCATACCCAGAATTGGCCCAGGATGGCCTCGATCAGCCGTCGGAAATTCACATTCACGGACTGCTCGGTGACTATAGTGATACCCATTGGGCATCATTCATCAGGATGTCGATACCTCCGAATCAGGTCACTGTTGCTGCCAATGGACGGACTGGAAGTCTTGGGGGTTAATCGCCGCTACGAGTTTTTCAACGAGTTCTTCCGCCACTGTGCTAACCCACGGCTTTACCAAACGATTGATCAGCGGGCCGAGTGCACCTCCGGCATCGAACCCAAGTTCGGCGGAGATCTGGCTGCTGTTGAACGCTTCTCCCGGTTTCAGATTTACGCTTCCGTATCCGGTAACTGGCTCGTTAACGCCGGTCAATTCGAACGCCACCCGTTCTCTTTCAATCCACTCGGTGATGTTGTTGTCAAATTTGGTTAGTCGGGAAAACGCACCGAATTTCCCCCGGATCATCCAGACCGATTTCTTCTCATCGATCTTTTCATGGTTCTCGTATCCCTTGATCATCGGAGCCCAATTGTCAAAATTTTTCAGGAAATCCCACATTACGTCCAGAGGGATATCTACCGTTGTCATGTACTCAACCTTTTCCATCGTCGTTTCTCCTGTTTACACTGTCGAAAAAACCATATGAAATTTTGATGTTGCGATTCGAAATCCCCCCACCGCCCCAAACCGTCCGATGGTGGAACATTGCCTCCCCCGGCAAGCCACGGGGATTGGGCACGCTATCGCGGTTCATCTCGGCTCCGATTTACCGTATCTGTGATTCCCTGCTTATAAACGGTTTTTTGCCTGTTTTGCCGCGTGAATGCCGGCCAAGTAGCCGAAGGTTGCACCCAGTCCGATGCAAGTGCCGCCACCATAATAACTGGGGCCGGAGACCGCCGCCATGGCGTTTCCGGCTGCATACAGACCGTCGATCACCTCTCCCCGAACGTCCAATACCTGGGCATCCTCGTTGGTTTTCGGGCCGCCCTTGGTTCCCAAGGCCCCCGGATACATGGGCGCTGCATAAAAAGGCGCCTTCTCGATGGTCCCGAGGTTGGGATGGGGGACGGATGTGTCGCCGACATAGCGATCGTAGGCACTGTCACCGCGGCCGAAATCCCTGTCCTTCCCTTCCAGAACAAAGCCGTTGAAACGAGCGACGGTTTCCAGCAGGCCATCCTTGTCGACTCCGATCTTCTCGGCCAGGCCTTCCAGGGTGTCAGCCTTGATAAACCACTCGGGGTCCGGATCTCCCGGCGAAACGGTCAACAGGCTGTATTTTTCCCTGTATTGAGAATCGAGAATGGCATGGGCGGGAAGATTTCGAAAGCCGGTTCCGTTTTCGTTGAAATGGCCGAAGGCTTTTCCCAGATCATTGTAGTTGGCCGCTTCGTTAGCAAACCGTTGTCCTTTTCGATTGACCATGATGGTGTGGGGGCAGGCCCTTTCGGCGATACACAATTGACTGTAAGGCTTTCCTTCATATTCTTCGCCAGGGACCGAAGTGGAGGGCATCCACCAGACTTCGTGCATGCCAGCAAGATCGGCACCCAACTCACCGGCCATAACGACCCCGTCCCCTTCGTTAAACGGTGGCGTATTGGGATGAGTGATCACACCCGGCAGATATTTCTTCTTCAGTCCTTCACTCCACTCGAAACCGCCGCACGCGAGAACCACGCCGCCTTCGGCCCTTACCGAATATGTCTTTCCTTCCTTTTGTGCACGGACACCCACCACTCGACCGTTTTCCTTGATCAGAGACATAGCCCGGGTCTCTAAAAGGATGGTGATACCGAGGTCCAAACTGGCCTTCAACAGTCCACCGATCAGGGCATTTCCCTGGACGACAAGCCCCTTGTCCATCCGGTCCAAAATCAGTTCGATGGGAAGGTTGGCCGGATTGATGTTGACCTTGTACTCCCCCCACAGCTCCTCGCAGGTGACGGCCGCCATAAAAGGCATGGCATTTGGACGAATCTTATCTTTCCACTCGCCGAGTTGATTTATATCGAAAAGCTGGGGCTCGATGGAGCGTCCCCCCGGCTTAGCGCCCTCTTCTTCCGGGTGGTAGTCGGGCATGGTCATCGCTCCGTAGCGAACCTGAGTGTGTGTTTCAATGTAATCGAGCACCTGATGGGCCATGTCGACATATGTTTCCACCATGCTATCTGGGCTGCGGCCATCGGTGAGTTTTTTGCAATAGGCAAGAGCCTCTTCCCTGGAGTCGGAAATGCCAACAGACGCCATGTGCTTGTTCATAGGTATCCACATCGCGCCGCCGGAAACGGCGGTCGTGCCCCCGACTTTATCGCTTTTTTCCAGTATAACCGTCCGGGCACCGTTGTTTTGGGCCGCAATGGCCGCCATGAATGCGCTGCCACCGGACCCCACCACGACCACGTCGGTCTCCAGATCCCATTTTTGCATGCTTTGTTTCTCCTCTTATGTCGGTCGATGTTTGAATGCGATTCATAAAAATTAAAGCAAGCTTTTTGCCAACCTGTTAATTAGCAATAAAACTACTTCATCTATCTGTATTTTCTATATTATTGTCTTATCGAATGAGGAATTGGGAGGAATGCGACAGCTTGACATCTGTTAAATATAACAGTACTGTTAAATATAATTGTTACTTTGCGACACTTACAATATGGAGATGGCTCAGTGGGCAAACCAGCCACCAAACAAAAGAACCCATCAATGGTAGAACGGCTCCAATTCGAGTCGTTCATGGCAAGACTCTCGCTCGGGTTCGTCAACATGCCGCTGCATCAGATGCAGCCGGAGATCCAAAAAGGCCTCAAGGAAACGGCTCTGCTATTTGGTTTCACCTGGGCCGTGTTGATAAAAGGCGGCCTATACAAAAAGTCATTTGATCTCAGACACGCCGATTGCGCAGAAGATACGTCGACCGGCGAACGCATCGCCTCGCTGGTGCGGTCACCCTGGTATCTTAAAGCAAGTATCCGAAAAGATAGGATCTCCATCACGCGGCTACCCGATGAACTGCCCGCGGCAATGACCGCTGAAAAAGAGACCTGTCGCGAAGCCGGCATCGTATCAATTATTGGTCTGCCCCTGCAAGATGACCGTGCCAAGCCAAGCTTCATCGCGTTTTGCGCGGCGCATCCGGTAACGATCGATGCTTCGGAAGAAGGCAAACGCTTGGAGCGGATCAGCCAGTTATTCACCAGTGCATTGATCCGTCAGACGACGGCTTTGCAGTTCGATGAACTTTTCCGGTTTGAACGGCTGCTCTCGGAAATCTCATCGACCTTCAGCGGCGTCTCGGCCGAGGAGGTTGACCGGACGATTGAATTTGGTCTCGAGCGGATCAGCACGTTTTTAAGGGCCGACTATTGCAACCTGGTGCCGTTCTCCAAAACCGAAAGGTCGCACAACATTGTTCATTCATGGGTTCGCAAAGGAGCTCCCCCGCTGCCGAAATTTACCGTCCCCTTGGGCGATCTCTTTCCCTGGTTTGCCGAGAAATTCAAGCATCGCCAAGTTGTCTATTTCTCACGCTCCGAAGAACTGCCCGATGAAGCGTCGGCGGATCGTGCCGAATTCAATCGAATGGGCACGAAATCGCATGTATCGGTACCCATCACCGTGGGGCGGACCGTTGTCGCTGTCCTCTCCGTAGGTACGATATGCATTCACCGATCGTGGTCCGAAGAACTGGTTCAACGGCTTCGGCTGATTGGTGAAATCTTCGCCAATGCAATCGTGCGCAAGCAGAAACAAATGGAAATTCAGACCGCTTTTTCGGAGATCGAAAAGCTGAATACGCAGCTGGAGGCAGAATGCACCTATCTGCGTCAGGAAATCGAGCTATCGAGCAATTTTCACAACATGATCGGTCAGAGCGAGGCATTGAAAAATGTGATCTATAGTATTGGCCAGATCGCATCCACCGATGTGACGGTCCTTATACACGGTGAGACCGGCACCGGCAAGGAATTGGTCGCCAGGGCCATCCATGCTGCCAGTCCACGTAAAAACCGGCCCATGGTTAAAGTAAACTGTGCCTCGCTGCCAGCCAATCTCATTGAAAGCGAACTCTTCGGCTATGAAAAAGGGGCCTTTACCAACGCCCATAAACGGCAGATTGGTCGTTTTGAACTGGCCCACGGCAGCACCCTTTTTCTAGATGAAATCGGTGAACTGCCCATGGAGTCGCAGGCCAAACTACTCAGGGTATTGCAGGAAGGGGAATTTGAGAGGCTCGGTAGTGCGAAAACGATCAAGGTCGATGTCCGCATCATTGTCGCGACCAACCGCGATCTCGAAAAAGAAATGCAAAAAGGGCGTTTCCGAAAGGATCTGTGGTATCGCTTGAATGTTTTTCCCATTGGAGTCCCCCCGCTGCGCCAACGCAGCGAGGATATCCCATTGTTGGTTAGCTGGTTTATCCTCAAGTCCGGCAAGAAGCTGGGTAAAACTATTGAACGCGTCCCGACCAAAGTGATGAAGGCGCTGCAGCACTTCGATTGGCCCGGGAATGTGCGGGAACTTGAAAATGTCATCGAGCGGGCAGTGATAAACAGTCCGCATGGATCTTTGCAGTTGCTGGACACACTGGAAAGCCCGCAAGGCCGATCACTGAAATCTGAGGAGCGACAGACGCTCAAGGAGATGGAGCGTACCTATATCGTCCAGACAATCGAGGAGACCAACGGACGCATAGAGGGGCCCACAGGAGCGGCAGTCATTCTCGGCCTTCATCCATCCACCTTGCGATCTAAAATGCGCAAGCTCGGCATCCAGATCAGCGCCTTTGTCGAATAGCCGCACCGATCAGATCGACAACGAAAATTAACGGGCTCGAAAAAACCAATTGCCGGACGTTGTCAAAGCTCATCCACCCATTGAGTCCCCGCCAGATACCCTTCCGCCACAGCATCTTTCAACCGCCTGGTGGATTTGGCGTCGCCGATAACTAGATAAGGGAGGCCACTTGCCTTGATCTGATCCAGTAACGTCTCGTCCGGTTCATACCCGGCGGCAAACACCAGACTTCCGGCTGGCACCTTGGTCAACAGGTCTTCCCTTTCGATGACCACGTCCCCGTCAACCATCCGACCGGCCGGTTCTTTCTGGATAACGACCTCGCCAGGGTTGATTTCCGTGATGGTCGACTCCATGTAGAATCGTATCTTTGCATTGCGTAAACGCCCGGTCAACACCCATTTCAATGTCGCCCCCATATCTTTAAAAGGCTTTGCAGCCATGTCCACCAGTGAGACCTCAATCCCTTTTTCCACAAGCATATCCGCAGTTTCACCACCAACCAAACCAGCACCCAGAATAACGACAGGTCCTCGCGGCAAGACACCTTTCACCAACACATCGCTGGCCATATGTATGTCGATGGACGATTCGCCTTTGATGGAAAAACGTCGTTCCCGTGAGCCGCTCGCCACGACCACGCCATCGATTCTTTCTCTGCGGATGTCTTGAAAATGGGTCGAGGTCAAACATTTGATTCCCAGATCTCCTATCATATACCGATAATAGCGAATAAGATTGAGAAATTCTCCCTTGTGAGGAGCGGCGGACGCCATTTCGAGTTTACCGCCAATCGCATCCCCCGACTCGATCAAGGTTACTGCATGTCCTCGCAGCGTAAGAACCCGGGCGGCTTCCAACCCGCCCGGCCCCGCCCCGACCACCAAAATATGCTTGGGGTGGGCGGTGGGGCTTAAATCCGGTTTGCCAAGTTCGGGGTTGATGGCGCAATCCATTTCGGCACGTTTGAAAGCCTCGTCAAAACAGTGGCAGCAGCAGATACAGCGACGGATGGCTCCGTCCTTAAGCGCCTGGGCCTTAGCGGGCCAGTCCGGGTCCGCCAGCAAGGCACGACACATGGTAACCATGTCCAACTTATCTTTATCGACCAGTTCTCTTGCCAACTCCGGCTCTGTGATCCTGAAGGCGCACGAAACGGGTATGTTTACTTCCGCCTTAATTTTGGTGGCCAGGGGAACGAAGTAGCCATGGGGTACGCTGGGACCGATCTGATGGACCGGTGAATCATGCCAGCCGGCGGTAACGTTGAGCATATCCACGCCCCACTCGGCCAGCTTGACGGCAACGCGCCGCTGATCGCTGGCATCTAATCCACCAGGCATGTTATCGGTGGAGGAATGGCGGAAGATGAGTGGGAAATCGTTGCCGGTGGCTGCCTTGATTCCCTGGATTAACTCTTTGACAAAGGTGAGCCGTCCTTCGAAATCGCCGCCGAATCGATCGGTACGGATGTTGGTCAGCGGCGACATGAACTGGCTAATCAAATAACCGGTGGCCCCCAGCAGCTCCACCGCATCGAATCCCGCCTTCTTGGCCCTTAAGGCGGCATCGGCAAAAGCGCGCAATACCCCTTCCACCTCCGTCGTGGTCAATTCCTTGGGGACCAGCTTGGTATACCGGGTGTAGATGGGCGATGGTGCAACCGGATCACTGCCGGTTACACTCTTCCAGGAATATCGCCCGGCATGATTGAGCTGCAGCGCCGCCTTGGCACCGTTCTCGTGAATAACTTCGGCCACCTTGGTCAGTGCCGGCAGCCAGTCATCGCAATCGGCACCCAGCTGATGGTCATCCTGTTTGCCAACCCGATCCACGAAGGTGGCCCCGCAAATGATCAACCCGCTTCCTCCGCGGGCCGCACGGCGGTAAAAATGATACCATTTTGGCGAGAGGTCAAAGCCGTCGACGGGGTAATTGAGGATCATCGCCGGCATGATGATTCGGTTTTTGATTTCCATTCTGCCGATGGTAATAGGGGTGAATAGAAGGGATTGTTCTACAGCGGGGGTGGTCATTGTTTCCTCTCCTGTGGCCATAGAGGCAACTAATGTTTCGGCTGCATCGGAAAGTTTCCGAGAGACATGCGGGTTCTGCCCGAGGCACGATGACCTTCCAGGCAGCCACCGTTAACCGAAATGCTTTCATCTTTTATAGTGGGCCAGTTGACTGATGCAATTAGGTTCTTCAAATTTCGAGCCAGATTCTGCCGGGATGTTTTCATCCTGTATTCACAACCTATTGCAACGCTCCCGTCTCCAGGCAGCCACACTATTTTTGATATTTAGAGAAAGGTGCGATGATATATGGAATCATCAAGGGTGATGCTGACCGGTTAGGAAGCTCGATCACGTAAAGAGTGGAAGGCAACAGGTAAGAAACGGTAAGACAGAGTAGTATTTGCCGGCGATGGTGTCGATCCCAGCCCAGAGGAACGTTCTCCTCAAGCGGTCGTATCGGTGCGGTGCCGCCGTTTTTTTCTGGTATTGGGCCGTTGAATGCCGAGTTTGCGCATTCGGGAAACCAGTGTAGAGGGGTTGATATCCAAGATTTCGGCGGCGCCACCTGATCCATGGACCTTCCACTGGGTCTCCCGAAGCGCCCAGAGGATGTGACGGCGCTCGTTTTCAACCAAGGTTATGCCGGCGGAAACTGGCGGAGCGCATTCACCTCTGGGGAATGCGAGTTCCGGAAGCTCGAAACGGGGACCCGTACTCAAAATAACGCCCCTTTCAATAATATTTTCCAGTTCACGGATATTGCCCTTCCAGTCGTAAGCCATCAGCCGCTGCATATCGTCATTGCTGATTTGGTAAAACTTCAACGGCTTCTCTCTCTTTTCGGCATATTTCCTCAAAAAATGCTCGGCAAGCAATCCAATATCTTCAATGCGCTCCCTGAGCGGCGGGACATAAACCGGAAATACGTTGATCCGATAGAACAGATCTTCTCTGAAGCGACCTGCCTTAACCTCCTTTTCGAGATCGACATTGGTGGCGGTTACCAGGCGGAAATCGGATTCGACCGTTTTCCCCCCTCCGATTCTCTCGAACTCCTTGCTTTGCAATACGCGCAATAGCCGGATTTGGGTATCCATGGGCAAGGTGCCGATTTCATCCAGAAACAACGTGCCCTTGTCGGCCAGTTCGAAGCGTCCGGTACGCTGCTTGACGGCCCCGGTGTAGGCGCCTTTTTCGTGGCCGAACAGTTCGCTGGATATCAGGCCTTCGGGCAGAGCACTGCACTGAACGCTGATATAGGGGCCATCTGCCCTATGGCTGAGGCGGTGAATGGTCTGGGCGGCAAGGTCCTTTCCTACCCCCGTTTCACCGAGGATCAGTACGGTCGTGTCCGATGGGGCGACATGAGCCAACTGCGACACAAACCGTCTGGTCGCCGCACTCTCTCCGACGATGAGGCCACCATGGCCTTTTTGCATCTGCTGCTCTTCGTAGTAGAGATTCTCTTCTGCCAGCTTTTTATTCAGTTGTTCGATGTGTTCGTAGGCAATGGCATTGTCGAGCGCCAGCGCCGCCTGTGCGGCAAAATAAGACAGGACCTTCAACTCGTGCTGGTTGAACACCTTGGACATTAACCGGTTATCATTGTACAAGACCCCCATCACCTTGTTTCTAAGCACCATTGGAACGCAGATTCTCGACCGGATGGTA
This sequence comes from uncultured Desulfosarcina sp., assembly GCF_963664155.2. Classification (GTDB taxonomy): domain Bacteria; phylum Desulfobacterota; class Desulfobacteria; order Desulfobacterales; family Desulfosarcinaceae; genus Desulfosarcina. The sequence continues at coordinate 356,486 of NZ_CAXXXH010000002.1, read as the reverse complement.
CTGCTGGGTCTGAAAATCTTGCGTTGATTGGGGTCGGATTCCAGGATCTGTCCCTTGCCGGAACGGGCGACATCGCGCGCCAGTTTCATGGATTCGGCAAACTCCGGCTGCAGGATCTGGACATCGGTAATGTTTTTCGAGGCCCGCATGTACAATTTTCCGGAACGGTCCGCCTCACTCTCCAAGAGAAAAATCGCTCCCCTTTCCGCCCCGGTAAAACGATTGGCAGCAGAAATAATCTTCCGAACGACCTCTTTTTCGTTTCGAAGGGTGACCAGATCCTGACTCAGGTCCAGGATCTCTTCGAAAGGATCCTGATGAATATGAACATCCCGGATCAACGGTTTCAAGTCGTTTGGAATCAACCCCTCGTTTTCGGGAATCAGCCGCTTGGATGCCTCGACGGCAATCTTTTTCGCTTTCTGCCGGTCATCAAATGCCAGCAGGTAGATGCGTGCCATCTCCAGTTGAGTGATGGCATACTCGATATTGTGGCCGGACTCCTGCAGTACGGACAGAGATGCTTCAAGGGACGCAAGGATATCCGTCTTATCGCGCCCTTGTCGGCTGAAAAGCATGGATTGGAATCGAAGGGCAACCCCCCGGGTCAACCGGTTCCCGCTGGAGATCATGCGCTGGAATTCCTTTTCGAAAGAGAAGCCCTTTATCAGCGGGTAATTTCCCTCTTCCATCGCCCACGCAATTTTAAGCAGGTAAGAGCCCAGATGAACGAACGAATCGGTCTCTTTCCTGAACTTCAGAAAGCGCTTCAGGTAAGACACCGACTGGGTGAACTCCTCCTTGCGAAAATAGGCATACGTAATTCCGATAAGCGCAATGTACCGCGAAAGATAGTTGCCATATTGCTCGGATTTATCCAGCGCATCCGAAAAGTATCGAATCGCATCATCCAGGCGCGCGATATTAATCAAAGCCACTCCCATGGCCATGTCTGAAAAGGCTGTATAAAAGGGGTTTTCCCCCTCCATGAAATTGGAACGGATGGCATCGATTGTCCCTATTCCCTGGGTCGCCTGGCCAATATGTACGTAACAGAGCCCGACCACAGTAGCGGCCAATTTGGAAAACGTCCCCGACGGAATTTTTTCAATATTCGGGACGACTTTTTCATAGGCATCGACTGCTTCCCTGAAACGGCCCTGCCAATAAAAGAAATAGGGAATAAACGTATGCGCGGTGTGAAGGAGTTTCGGGTCCTCCAGTTCCTTGGCAATCGTCCAGCCGGCTTCAAAATCGGCCAACGCCTCATCAAAGCGTCCTCCCAGCCATTTGATCCTCGCCTGGTGAATCTTGACGATGGCAATCATGGGTTGCTTGTTTGAATCAACGGACCGTTTGAGGGCGTTTTCCAAAATGGCATCGACCGGATCGCTGTCTTTCTTGCCAGTTGCCGCCAGTGCATAGACAGTGGCGGCATTTATGAAAAGGGTATCGCTTTCATCGTCCCGCACATCCCAGAGGTCTTCGATAACTTTGGCGTAATATTTCATTGCCTTATCCATGTGATGCCGGTTATGCTGTTCATCACCGCATTTCATGAGCCACCGGCAGCCATCGATGCCATTATTCAGGAACAACATGTGGTCGCATACGAATTCGATCTTTTGTTCATCCTCGGGAAGCTCGCGGATAAGCAATTCGACAATCTTTTGATACCATTCGGATTTTTCTTTCCTCCCTAAATGATCCTGTGCTTTCTGCTTGTGTTTGGTGTTTGAAAAGGCGTAGCGATCAAGCTCGATCTTGGTCAGCACTCCGGTTTCAACATTTTGTTCCAGAACGAGAAGCACCCGGGACGGTTTCTCTTCTGACAAATCAATAATCCAGTCGATGGAAAAATAGCCTTCGAACAGGGACGCCACGGACAGGATCTTTAGGGATACATCCAGAGACTCGCCGGATATAATCATTTTTTTTTCCATTGTGACTCCTTGGGCCTGGCTTCGATTCATATTGTCCCCATCGGCTCAACACCCGGTCCAGTTAAAATGCAAGCAAGTGGCAGACCGTCTTATTTTTAAATATGATTATCAAATTTTTTATATATTACAACATCTGCAGGTACCTTTCAACGAAAAATAGCAATAATGATTTTGTAATTCTATGGCCAACATCATACAAATTACGAAATATCATGTTTTACTTGAGATATCGAACACGTCATGCTATCAAATCTAAATCGAATTTTCCCCGCGGCTATCCGCGGGAAGCTCCACCGGAAGGATAAAAACCAATTCCAGTTCGCTTGCGCATTCCACGTCCCAAGCGACGGGGAATGCGCAAGCTATCCCGGTTCATTTTATGATATTTTATCGCGTCCAGGAGGCAACAATGAACTTACATTATGTCAACAACGCGGAATACGATCGACAGGCTTCGCTGGAGATGGCAGCCCTTTTCGGATGCGACTTCTCCATCGACTGGATTATCGAACTCACCGGTGTGAAAGCGTCTTGGGTTCTGCCGTTTCTGGAAGATGAGAAGGAGAAGGGTTTATTGGTTCGAAAAAGTCTGAGTACCTATGGTTTCGCGGATGAGGCCAAACGAAAAGATATTATCGACAAGATGAATTCCGAAACCAAGATGGCACTTCACAAGCAGATTGCCGCCTTCCTCTTGAAGGAACTCCCGGAGGATGATGACAAACCCAGAATTCTGGCCCCTCATATTTTCTATTGCTCTGACGACATCGAAGGCTCCCGGCTGCTAATGAAAGTCGGAGATGCATACCTTTCCGATTTTCACATCAAAGATGCCCTGAAGTGTTATTACAAGGTTATCAAGAATACAATAGACCTGAAAACAAGGGAAGGCGATGAGCTTTTTATCGAGGCAACGTTGAAATATTCAAAAGTGGCCACCACCAGCTCGTTGAATCAAAACACGGCAGAAATCACCTCCTTTTTAAAACAGGCCATTTTACATGCCAAAAACCGGGACAACAAAATATCCAATGCGCTGCTCCATATGCATCTGGCCAAGACCGAATGGATTGGCGGCCACTTTGGTAAAGCCATCGGTCATTTCGAAACCGGTCTATCCCTCGCCCAGGAAATAGAGTCAGCAGAAGCGCTTCGACCGGTCCACACGTTCATTCCCTTTTTCTATTTCTACCAAGGCTTCATAAAAAAGGCCATCGATGCGCATGAAAAATATGCACCCGGCGTTGAGAAATACCCGAAAGGTAAATTCTCGATTTTATCAACCATGACGGTGGGATTGTGCTACGTCTACGTAGGCATGGTCAACCAGGGATTGGGAATCCTCAATGAAATACGTGAACTATTGGCAAAGGATGGCGACGATTATCTCAAATGCAATGTGGATAGTGCTATTGGGGAAGCATTATTGACCATAGAAAAGACGGATGAGGCCATCCCATTTTTAAAAAAATCCCTCCGGGAAGCTGATCGCTCGAATAACAGATTCATATCGGATATCCAGAAGTTGCAACTGGCCTATGCCTATTATTTAAGAAAAGACAAAAAACGGTCCATTGAATACCTTCGCAGCTACCTGAAAAATCATGAACTTTACGAGTTTACCCTTTTACAATCCAGGCATTTGATCAAACTGATGTGGCAGATTGAATTGGGGCAATATCCCAAGATACGCGGTCTCTCCCTTGAGAAAGAGATCCGCCGCATGATGAAACACAAAAATGTATTTTCTAAAGGTCTCGCCTATCATTATCGTGCGCTCTTGCAGGAAAAGAAAAAGGAGAGCCAGCGATTGATTGAAGCTTCACTTAAGGCATCTGTCCTCTGTTTCGAGAGATCAGGTCATCAGATCGAATATGCCGATGCGTTATTTGAAATGGCAAGGCATTACCAACGCAGAGATTCGGGCAAAGACAAGGCGAAGGATCTCATCCAGAAAGCCGCAGACATTTTATCGCCCATCAATGTTCGCTTGATTCCAACTGACCTCAAACCCCTGGTGAAACCGACAACGCAAAGGCACGAAGCCTTTGAGGAAATTTTGAAGATCGGCAATGAAATCACCCGCATTAACAACCAGAAAGAACTTGGGATAAAAATAATCACATCGGTAAACCGTATAACGGGGGCGGAACGGGGAGCTATTTTTCTGTTTGAAAATGGCTCACCAACATCCGACGGCATGGAATTGAAAGCGTCGCGAAACATCACCATCGAAGAGATCAGCCATCCACGATTTAAGACTTCAATCAAACTGATCAAGCGCGTTGCCGAAACGGGAGAAGGTATGATTGTCCAGCGAGACAACCATAAAAATCTGGACAAGGACTCAAACGAAGTGATCGGTTCAAGAATTTGTGTACCCATGAAGATGGGAGATACGGTCGTCGGGGTCTTGTACAATGATATACGATATATCCGTACCGCCTTTAAGACATCGGACATGAAAATCCTGACCTACTTTGCCTCCCTGGCTGCTATTGCCTTGAGTCATGCCGCTTCGTACGAAAAGATCGAGCGCCTCAATCAAAAACTCAAAGAGCAGAATTTATTTTACAAGGAACAGCAGCAACAGATGGCCGTGTCTGATGAAATCATCGGCGAAAGCCCGATGATGAAGCAACTCAATGAGCAAATTCACCAGGTAGCGAAAACCGACGCGACCGTATTAATATTGGGCGAAACCGGTGTGGGCAAAGACCTTGTCGCACAGACCATCCATCGTCTGAGTAATCGTTCAACCAAGCCATTTATCGGTTTTCAATGCAGCGCAATGCCCGAAAGTCTGATTTCTAGTGAACTCTTCGGACACGAAAGGGGAGCTTTTACGGGTGCAACCACCAAACGCATCGGTCGTTTTGAACTGGCCGACAGCGGAACGCTTTTTCTGGATGAGATCGGGACGCTGCCTATGGACATCCAGATCCATCTGCTCAGAATCCTCAACAACAAGGAGTTCGAGAGGATTGGCGGAAGCATCACTATTCGGTCCGACTTCCGTTTATTGACAGCCACCAACGTTGATTTGGAAGAACAGGTCAAGGCGAACAACTTCAGGGCCGATCTTTACTACCGTTTGAATATTTTTCCCATTAGGGTCCCCCCGCTCAGGGAACGAATCGAAGACATCTCGCTACTGGCCAATCATTTCCTGAAGCGACTTGGACGTAAACGAGGCAAATTTTTCAATAAGATATCTAAGGCCCAGTTGAACATCCTCATGGACTATGACTGGCCGGGAAATGTTCGCGAATTGGAAAACATCATCGAAAGGGGTACGATCCTGGTAGATGGCCCGGAATTCGAACTGCCGGAACGCATTCGCCCAGTATGCGAAACTCAAAGAGAGGGAATCACTCTGGAAGAGAATGAAAGGAGCCACATTCTCTGGGCACTCAGAAAAAAGAATTGGAAGGTTTCAGGGCCTGATGGTGCCGCGGAATTACTCTCGATTCATCCATCGACCCTGCTTTCCCGAATGAACAAATTAGGCATCAAGCGTCCGGCGAAAGAACGGAAGAAGAAAAAGAAACGATGATATTTCTACTTCCGATGGATATGCTACCGCTGCAAACCATTAGGCGCTTCAGCCACGCGCCAGCCATGTGTGGCGGCCAAACAGCTTGCCCGTCCGATGGGACCGTTGACATCAAACCTGTATGCTACGATTGCCGGCGAAATTCGTGGTACCCTGCCAGTTTTGACAGAACGATTGCAGCATCGGCCATGCCCTCATAAACGGGGACACCGTTAGCCAATAAAATTTCTCGGATTCGGTGGGTGAGATGGTTGACCTCCGGAATATCAAGAAATTGCCTCCATCCCACGACCAGAGGCTTGCCATTGGCCATGGCTTTACCTTCTGTGGCGATATAGGTAGCGATTCCCTCCATATAATTCATATCTCTACCGCTGTCGGTATACAGCCAGTCCAATTGGAGGGACACAATGAACATATCGACATACGAGCCATCAGATAAGTGCTTCATCATTCGCCCTAGCTGCGGAAGGTCAAAAAACATCTTATGGGCATCGATGGGATTGCTGACGATATTGCCTGCCGTGGAAATGGATTCGCCTGCCATCTTGAACAGGTTGGGTGGAAAGACCGGCAGCGTCAACCCTGAACGTGTGCAGGCATCCGCCGCATTGACACTGATTCCTCCGCCTGAACCGAGAATGGCGACACGTCGGCCGCCGCAATCCTCAAGATGAAGGAACGCCTGAGTCAATGCCGCCAATTCCTCGAGGGACGTGGCTCGAACAGCGCCACTCTGGCAAAAAAAAGCATTCCAGATGTTCTCGCTGCCGGCTAAGGCTCCCGTGTGAGACGCCGCGACCCTTACACCGGCATCCGTCATACCGGCCTTGAAAATGATTACCGGCTTTTCACGACTTGTTCGCTGGACAACGTCGAAAAGCGTTCTTCCGTCCTCGATGCCCTCGAGGTACATCAACACGATGCGGGTCTGATCGTCTCTGGCCACATATTTCAGGAAATCGGTACAGTCCAGAGTCAACGCATTGCCATAACTGACCACCTTGCTGAAATGGATGCCGAAGCGACTGCTGGCAAATTTCGTGAAATCCCTGGCATGTCCGCCGCTTTGTGTAATGAAAGCGACCGGCCCGCTTGTGGTGGAGGCTTCGGGCCAGGTCACGGTCCTCGATTCGGGGACATACAACCCCATACAATTGGGACCGATCACGTGAAGCCCGCCGCATTGGGCAATCTCCTCAATCTCCGCTTGCAGCCGCAAGCCTTCCGCTTCCCCGGTCTCTTTGAATCCGGCAGTGAAAATATGAATGTTTTTGCAGCCGACCGTGGCGCAATCCCTCAGCGCATCGGGAACGAACGTCGCCGGCATGCATACAATGACATGATCCGGGATTTCCGGAAGCGAGAAAAGATCACGGTACGCCTTGCGACCGTGGATTTCGCTCTCCGCTCTGGGATTGACCGGATACAATCTACCGGGGAAGCCAAATTCCTGCAACCTTTTGAATAGGTCGGCACCGGAGAGCAACTTTCCGACCTGACGCTTCGCGCCCATGACTGCAATCGACCTGGGATGAACCATTTTATCGATGGCCCGCTGGATCGCTGCTTCGGCATCCCCACAACTCCGCGCCGACATTTCCCCATCCCCGGTGGTGCATGTTTCATCACCAAGGCCAATCAGGGCATCGACAGCAACGATCCTTCCGTCCGGTTTGGCAATCAAGGGATTGATGTCGACCTCCGCAATGCAGGGATGTTCAGCGGCCAATCGCGACAATCCGTTCAGAACCTGTGCCAATTGGTCCACGTCGACGGCGGCCTCGCCCCTGAAATCGAAAAGCAGTTTGCGACAGACAAGCGCGTCGACCAGATTGCGTATGTCAATTCTGCTCAACGGGGGCATTCGAAACACGACGTCTTTGAAGGCTTCCGCGAAAATGCCACCGAGTCCGAACATGATTACAGGGCCAAACTGGAGGTCTCTGAAAAAGCCTGCAGCGAACTCTCGCTTTCCTCGAACCATCGGTTGAACCAGACAAGCCTCCCAATCCTGTCCTGCTGCAGCGTTAAGCCGATGGAACGCATCACGGACTTCCGATTCAGATCTCAGATCCAACGCCACCAGGCCTCGGTCGGTCTTGTGGGTGAGTTTTTCCCCCAACGCCTTCAGCACGACGGGAAAACCGTATGACGCCGCCCGTCCAACAGCATCGGATTCCGTCTGCACAACCGTTTCCTCAACAACCGGTATGCCATAATTTGCCAACAAACGCTTGGATTTCGCTTCGGTCAGGGTTTTCATTCCATTTCGGACGGCCTTTTCGATAATCGTGTCTGGCAGCATAGGCGTTGCGCTCCCCAAAAACCGTTGTGGCGGGTTGAATCAATGATTGACAAGATTGAATTCGATCATGCCTCTTTCACGCAGCTTGAACTTCTGCACTTTACCCACCGGGGTTCGCGGAATATCTTCAATAACAGCGACATATCTGGGGATCTTGTATTTCGCGATTTTGCCGGCACAGAAGGATTGAATATCTTCTGCCGTGTATTCCGACCCCTCTTTTATCTGGATGAACGCCGCAACGACTTCTCCCATACGCTCGTCCGGAAGACCGACAACATGTGCCGATTCAACCGCCGGCATCTGCATGAGAAAGTTTTCGAGTTCCATCGGGTCGATATTCATCCCGCCTGAAATGATCAAATCCTTCAGGCGTCCGGCGAATCTCACATAGCCCATTTCGTCCATTGAACCTAAATCGCCGGTGTGAAACCATCCGTCGCTATCGAAAGACGCCGCATACAGATCGGGATCCTTGAAGTAACCCCGGGTCAGGTGCCAGCCGCGGGTGACGATTTCTCCCACCTGGCCGGCAGGTAGATCATTGCCGGTGCCGGTGTCCACGATCTTGGTCTCACACCCGGCGTTGAAATTGCGACCGACGGTGTTGGCCACCAGCTCCGGGGAGTCGCCCTTTTCGGAGAAGGTGATGATACCGCTCGTCTCCGTCATGCCATAGACACCAAATAACCGCATGCCGAATTGGTCCGACACCTCACGGATCATCTCCGGGGTGACCGGTGCACCGGCGATGTCACCGACGCGCATGGATTTTACCTTTTCCCGCGAGAATTCTATATGCTTCAGCAGCATGTAGTACATTGCCGGTGTGCCGCAAAACATGGTGATCCGATGGCGCTTGATCCCTTCAAGAATATCGGCGGGGTCAAAGCTTTCGAAGGCCACCAGTTTGGCCCCGACGATCTCGCTGATCGTAAGGCCCATGCACAGCCCGAAATTGGTGAAAAACGGTGGTGCGCCGAGTACCACGTCATCGGCGGTCAGGTCGAAGCGCTCGGCCGCTTTCGAGAAGACCCGGATAAACTGGCCATGGGTGGTCATCACCCCCTTGGGCTTGCCGGTGGTTCCGGCGGTAAACAGCAGGCTGCAGACATCATCCGGCCCCAACGCATTCGTGGCCGCAAAGAGGTGGGCATCGGATATCTCCCCGCCGGATTCTATAAATTGTTCGAAGTTGGCAATTCCCGGATAGTCACGGCGGCTCAGGCAGACCAGATTTCTCAGGTACGGCAGCGCCTTGATCTGGATCCGGCCGCACCCGACCGGATGGCTGGCCAGGCCGGGACAGACGACATTGACCAGCTCGACGAAATCGATCCCCAGGGCCGACGCCATGAAAATCAACGTGTGCACTTCGCCTCTTTCGAGCAGCATTCGCAGTTCATGGGTCTTGTAGCGGGTGTTGAACGGGACGAGCCAGGCGCCCACACGCATGATGGCACTCCGTGCAATCGCCCACTCGGGGATATTGGTCATCATGACGCCGACCTTGTCGCCCTTTTTGATCCCGGCGTTCAGAAGCGCTTTGGCCAGCTTGATCGAAAGCGTCTGCAACGTTCCCCAGGTCAAACGGCGATCCCTGAAAGCAATGGCCTCTCTTTCGGGGAACCGCCGTGCCGTCCGGTCCATCACCTGGGCCAGAGTCAGTCTGTCAAAATCGATTTCCGGCATTATTCTGTCCTTTGTTGTTTTTTCGCGGCATCGACATGGAAGCGGCCAAGGGTCCGGGCTCGCTTCACACCGGGACCTCATCCCGACCGGTCGACGGCGGAGCGGCAAACAGGATCGCCACCGCACCGGTGATGGAAAGCACCATCAGAACATAAAATGCAGCGGTGTAATTTCCCTGAAGATCGTAATTGAATCCGGCGGCGTATGGGGCGACCCCGGCCACGAGGAAAATGATCGGAAAGATGGTGCCCATGATCGAAGCGAAGTACCGAGGCCCGAAGTAATTGCCGACGATGGTCGCCAGTGAGACATAAGCGCCACCCATGCCGGCTCCCATGCAGAAGGCATAGAGGTAAACGGCAGCGTTCCCCCAGTCATCGAAATGGATGAGAAAAATCATGCCCATAGCGGTTGAAAACAGGGCGACAGACCATATTCGCCGAGGCTCGACCCGATCCCCAAGGCCACCGGCCAGAAGCCGGCCAATAATACTGAAAAACGCCATCAGGCCTAGAGAGAGGACCACGAGGGTATCAGGACAGCCAAGGGACTGCAGATGCACCAGGCTATGCGCGACGCAGGTCACGAAGGGGCACAGAAAAGCGATGGCCGCAAAAACAATGAGCCAAATAGCCCGGGTGCCGAGCGAGGCCTTCAGTGACCAGGAACCGGCGGACTGGTAAACGTGGTGAGCTTTGGTACGGACAGCCGGATTCGATCCCCCCGGTATCCCATCCGGCACCTGGCCCAGGTCCTCGGGCCGGTTTTTTACTGCTATGGCTGCCAAAAAGCTGGAGACCACAGTCATTGCAATGACCAGGAGCCAACCGGCCCGCCAGTCGTGATCGAAGCTGACGATCACCCGGTTCATCAACGGTGTACATACGATGGCGCCAATGCCTGTGGACGACAGGACGATAGCCATGGCCATGGCCCGCCTCCGCCGGAACCAGTTGGTCACGCCCGTTTGCGCAGGGATCGCGCTGCCCATGCTCACCCCCAGGCCGACCACAATCCCGAAAACCAGGATGAACAGCCAGCCGCTGGTAACGACCGTGGCCATGAGGACGGCGCCGACCAGGATAATCAGGCCGCCCATGGTGAAGGTGAACCGGATGCCGCGCCGGGTGATGCAAAATCCGACGAGGGGGGCGGAGAGGGCCAGGGAAATGGTAAAGACGGAAAAGCCGAGCCCCAGCACTGATTTGGAGAGGTCCAGCGAGTGGGCCATGTGGGTATTGATCACACTGGCACCATAGTAGGGGAAGGTGCCGTTGATCAGATATAGCATGAACATGACGCCGACCAGCGTCCACCCGTAGAAATATTCCTTGTTCGTCGCCATTGCCGTCAGATTTCGCGTCCCACGCGCGCCCCGTCATGGACCGCGTGAAGCAGCTTGAACGGTGCGGCGCAGTCGCCGGCAACGAATACCCCACATGCCGCCGGCGTCAGCCCTGAGTCCGGCCAAGCGGCGGCGTCCCGGGCCAACATGGGCATGACGGTGTCGGCACAGAGGGTTTTTCGGTGTCCACGCCGATCGACGATCACCAGCCCGGATGCGGTGATGCGATTGAATTTGGCGACACCTTTTTCGATTGTCACCCCTTTTCCGTCCAGTCGCCGCAGGAGTCGCTGCTGCAGTGTGCTCGGCAGGTCCGAGGCCAGCTCGCTTTCCATGGCAGCGATCGTTACCTCGCGTCTCTTACTGGATAGAAAGTCGGCCAGTTGGCATGCCGTCAGATCACCGCCCATGATCACCACGCGCTTTTGGAAAATGATCGGGATACCAATGGCAGCGAGAAGGTTCCTGGCCGGCAGATTCCAGGGCAGACGTAAAAACATGGCGCCCAGGCGGACCAGGACACCGCGCCAGCCTCTGCGGATGGTGGTTCCTTTGGGCAGAACACCACCCATCATTTCCCGGAGCAGGCCGCCGCTGATGACATTTTCCCGGTCGATGCCGGGAATACTGGGCATGACCGGGATGGCTCCCGGCGCGAGGACCACCGCATCGGGGCGATATCGCCCAATCTCGGCTGGCGCCGCCTTACGGTGGAGCCTGACCGTTACTCCGGCCGCCTTGACCTGCCGTGTCAGATAGCGGGTCAGCCGGTCCACCGGCTGTTTGGCCGGAATCATGGCCTGTAGGAGCAACGCCCCACCCAACTGACACCCCTTCTCGACCAACGTCACCCGATGGCCCCGCGCGGCGGCCACACGAGCCGCTTCCATCCCTGCGGGGCCACCACCCACGACCAGGACCCTTTTAGGCGCGATGGCAACCGGTGGACCCAGCTCGCCCTCACGGGAGACGCTGTAGTTCGACGTGCACTCGACCCCGTTCTCGGCGGTGCTGCGTTTGTAACACTCGTGGCAGTCGATGCACGGTATGATCGCATCCGTCCTGCCCGAACGAGCTTTCCTCGGCCAGGACGGATCAGCAATCAGTTGGCGGCCGATAGCCACGATGTCCGCATCTCCCCGCGTCAGGATGGATTCGGCCACGGCCGGATCCTTGATACGTCCAACGGCAACCACGGGCACATTGACGTGGGCCTTGACCGCAGCGGCCAGATGGACATGGGTGCCTTCGGGGTCTTCTCCCCCCGGCACGTAACCTCCCTGAAAAAGCGGTGTACCGATGGAAACATTGAGTACGTCGATACCTGACGCAACCATCGCTTTGGCAAAAACGATGCCGTCTTCCAGACCGAAGCCGCCGGAAGCGATATCCATGCCTCCCTGACGGGCAAAGAGCGGGAAGTCCTCACCTACCGCCTTGCGCATGGCACGTGCACAATCGGTGCTGAAGCGCATGCGTCTCTCGAGATCGCCACCGTAAACATCCTCGCGCTGATTGGAAATCGGCGAGAAGAATTGGCAGGGCAACATCCCGTGGGCGTTATGGATCTCCACGAAGTCGAACCCGGCAGCCCGTGCACCGGCGGCTGCTTCACCGAACCCCCCGACAATGGATTCGATCTCGGCAATGGTCAATTCTCGTAGCGCAGCGCCGGCGTCTACCCAAGGGCTGCGGGAGGGGGCGGGCTCGATTCGGGGAGACGGGGCAACCAACTCTCCGATTTTGGGATTCAGGGTCATCGGGAACTGGTTTCCGTGAAAAAATTGGATGCCGATCTTCGCCCCCGCGTCTTGTACCGCTTGCGTGAACGATTTGAGGCGGGTGATCAATTTCTTCACTGCACCCGTCCGGCCCCAGGCATCGTCACTGTAAAACAAGCCGGGAATGCCGGCGCCGATACTGATGGCTCCCACCCCACCTTTTGCACGGGCAACGTAAAAATTTCTCACCCGCCGATTCGTATAGCCATGCCCCAACCCCATGGAGGACATTAAGATCCTGTTTTTAAGGGTCATGCTTCGAATGGTGATCGGCTCGAAAAGCTTCATGATACCGTTGCATCCAATGCGGTTTTATGGTTTCAGATCCCAGAAGGCACGCATTTGAAGGAGCTTGCCGTCTTCCCGGAATTTATAGTAGCCGATGCCCCCAAATTTGATTTTCGCGTCTTTTACCGTCGTGTTCGTCACGGTCCATTTGACTACCGCTTCCGGTGGGGCGACGACCGTAAACTCAGGCTGCATGTCCAGCAACTTGGAATATTTACGCACACCATCGAAAAAAGCGCGAAGCCGCTCGTGACCTTTGTGAACGGGGCCGCCCACCGGGTCTTCCGCAGTGGCATCTTCGGCAAACTTTCCCACCCAAGTTTCTGTATTCATCGATCGAATCGCGTCCCGGTATTCTTCGAGCCATTTTTCAATATCTTTCTTGTCCATTTTCCTATTCTCCTTTCTAAAACGATAAAGGTATACAAACGAGCCTATTCGATCAGCGCCAGACCAACCAACGTGGCATGGGGAACATTGGCCGGATTGATATCCGTACCGATTGGGTACATTTCCCAACCGGCTTCGGCCACCATCCTGTAGACGTTCATGCTGGCACTCTCCATGGAAGGCCTGGCCCGCCCGGGGAATCGACACGGTTCGCTTTTCAACACTTCACAGTCCTTAAAGTTGCAATAATGCGATCGGCAGGACCCGGCGGCAAAGGCAATAGCCAAATGATGACCGTCATAGAATGCCTGGTGCTCGATGCGGGAGACTGTATCACTAAGATTCCGGTAATGGTTAAGAAGCTTTTTCAGTTTTTTGGTCGGAACGATTTTTCCTTCATCGTCGACGACCAGGGAATCGTCACCCCCAACCAATTCCGAATCCACATTTAGCTTTACCAGAACCGCCCATTGAAACCCGGAGACAATTTCGGCGATTTCCTTGGTATCCGTGCTGTGCGGTGGACAATGGGCGCTGCTTCCATAGGCGACACATTTGGGAATGATGCATTTCCCCCTGACCCTTTTATCAACGTAAACTTTGTCAGCCGGAATAATCGTGGCTGCCGTCATCGCCAAATCCAAAGCCAGTTGACAGTATTTTTCCAAATCCGCCTTTACTTCCGCTTCGGTGAAGGTGTGAATGATTATAGGTTTCTTGTCATGCATCGGTGCCTCCTATTCGGTAATGAAATCGATGAAAACAGGATGGTGCTCGTTCGTGAGGGTTCGGCGACACGTGAAGGGGTGGATGCCGCCTTGAAATAAACTTTGCAGATTTCATACCACTCTTCAAATAGTTAGAATTGCCATAATTTGTAGCTTCTTAGAGGATTAACCCTTTTGGAAGCAATGCAAATATCGATTAATCGTTAATAGAATCGCGATATACCGTTATTCGCCTCGTCCATCAAAATGCGGGATGCATAGGGAAACAGACGCGAGGAGATGTCCAGTTTTTTCGCCAACCTTTCGTGAAAACCCTTTCGAAAGCGTTTCACCTCGCGCCGATAACTTCACCCGATCTGTCGCGAGCATTGACAAACCGTCATCAAGCCGTTATTGAGAAGTATTCAACAAGGTGTTCCGGAACGCACTGCCCAAAGCGCTTATGAGTGAGTAACGAATCGTCGTCAAAACCTGCCAGGACGACCACTCTCAAGAGGACTGACAAGTCGCGACCTTTTCGTATCTCAACGTCACATCGAAGCATAATGAATTTATAATAAGGAGATATCCCGTGATCAATCGTCAAGTTACCTTGAAGTCCCATCCGGTTGGCGTACCCACACCGGAAGATTTTGGGATGACCAAAGAAGCAGTGCCCGAACTGGAGGAGGGGCAGTTTCTGGTTCGCAACTTGTATTTTTCCTTGGAAGCTGCCATTCGTGCCTGGCTCAGCGGAAAGAAAACCTACTTTGAACCCATTCCCATCGGTGGCGTTATTCGGGGTCCCTCTGTGGGTCGGGTGGTGGAATCGAGAAATCCGAATTTCAAAGCGGGGGACATCGCCTGGGGCCTCAACCATTGGGAAGACTATTCGGTAATGGATGACAATACCATCCTGCTGGAAAAGCTTCAGGTGAGACCAGGCATACCGGTAACCTATTACGTAGGCGGCCTGGGAGGATCGGGAAAAACCGCCTACATCGGGCTTCACGAAGTCGGAAGGATCAAGGAGGGGGAAACGATCGTCATCAGTGCGGCAGCAGGGGCCACCGGCAGCATGGCCGGTCAGATCGCCAAACTGCGCGGCCTAAGGGTGATCGGTATCGTCAGCACCCGTGAGAAAGGTGACCTGATCACCAAAAAACTTGGCATGGACGCAGCGGTCATGTACCGGGAAACCCCGGATATCACCAAGGCCGTTTTGGAGTTGTGCCCGGAAGGCGTAGATGTCTACTTCGACAATGTGGGCGGCATGACCCTGGATGCCATGTTCCTGTGCATGAAAACGTATGGCCGCATCATCGGGTGCGGCATGATCAGCCAATTCAATCGACAGGACAACCCGACGCCGATCCAAAACATTTACCAGATGGTAGCCAGGCAACTGACGTTCCAGGGTTTTCTGCTACCCACATATATGGACCGAATTCCTGCTGCCGTGGATCAACTCCAGAGTTGGGTTGTAGATGGGAAACTGAAGTTATTGGAAAACATCACCGAAGGGCTCGCCAATTGCGGCAAAGCCTATTCCGAAATGATGAAAGGCGCGACCATTGGGAAAAATTTAGTCAAGATGGATTTTCCTGAAGAAGATTGACGCGGGGCTATTGAAAAAAGGCATCTAAGAAAAGGCCGGCGCCAGGGTGCCGGCCTTTTCTTAACAGTGCCCCGGGGTGCATATCCTCACGTAATATGATGGGGTTAACCCTTCTTTTCCAAAACAACAGTTTCATGGGGATGATCCTTATTATTATTACTTCCTTCCCGTATGGACTTGTAATACGCCGGCCAAACAGGATCAATGGGCGGTCCAACCTCCGTCCACGACCAGTTCCGTCCCGGTAACGAAACTGCTGGCATCCGAAGCCAGGTATAGGACCGCCTGCCCTACATCCTGGGTGGTACCAATTCTGCCGATGGGATGCATGGCTGTGTACGTGGCCAGGGCCTCTTCCTCGCTGGCGTACATCCCCTTTTCCACGAATGTCGGCAGGGTTTTTTCGAACAGTTCGGTGCGGATAATGCCGGGATGCACAGAATTGACCCGTATGCCGTAGCCGAGTTGTCCGCATTCGACGGCCGCCACCTTGGTGAACAGCCGGACAGCTCCTTTGGACGCCGAGTAGGCTGCAGCGTTGAAACAACCGATCAGACCACAGGCCGAACACATGTTGACGATGGAACCACCCTTGCCCGCGATGCCTTCCGGCTTCATCGCGCGGATGGCGTGCTTGGTTCCCAGGAACACACCGTCTAAATTCACGCTCATCACCTGCCGCCACTGTTCCAGGGGAATGTTTTCTACCAGGTTGATGCCCTCGATACCGGCATTGTTCACCACCACATCCAACCCACCGTAGGTCTCCACTGTCTTTTGGATAACCGACGCCCACTCCTGTTCGTCGGTGACATCCTGGAAGACAAACATGGCTTCACCACCGGCCTGTTTGATATTCTCTGCGACCGCCGTACCTTCTTCTTTCAGGATATCCGTAAGGATGACTTTTGAACCGGCCTGTGCCAGTACTTCCGCGCATGTGGCGCCGATTCCGCGGCCCGCACCGGTGATGAGGGAAACCTTCCCCGTCATGTCGAAACTCTTGTTGATGTTATCCATCGCATTCCACTCCCGAAAAGGTTACATGGCGGTATACCCACCATCGATCAAAACTGCCGTACCATGAATCGTCCGCGACTCGTCAGAGGCCAGAAACAACGCTAGATCGGCGATGTCCTGCGGTTGTATCAGGCCCCCCAATTGTACCTCGCTGACCCGCACTTTCAAATCATCGACTCCTTTTTTCTTGTTCGATTCCTCAAGGTAGTCGAGCATGGGCGTGTCCACCCCGCCGGGTGCGATCGCGTTTACTCGGATGCCTGCCGGGCTGCACTCCAAGGCCAGGGCCTTGGTGAACTGATGCACCGCTCCTTTGCTCGCGCAGTAAACCGTCTGAAACGGCGCAGCGATATACCCGCCGGTCGATCCCATGTTTACGATATTACCTTTGCCCGCTTTCTTCATATGGGGAATGGTATGCTTGCAGCATAAGAACATACCCCTGACGTTAACCGCCATGACCCGATCCCACTCCTCGGCGCTCATTTCTTCGATCGCCTTGTGAAGTTCTATTCCGGCGTTGTTGACCAGGATGTCGATCGATCCCATCTTCTCCATGGCGTCTGCCACCATCGTCTGCACACTGGTCTCGTCACTGACATCGCACTGGCCAGCATAGGCCACGCCGCCTCCGTTTTGAATCTGTTTAGTGGTCTCTTCGGCGCTTTCCTTGAGATAATCGGGGATATACACCTGGGCGCCGTGCCGGGCAAAAGTCGTGGCGATTGCCCGGCCGATGCCGCTTCCGCCACCGGTAATGATGGCTGTCCGGTTCTCCAGTCGTTTCATCGGTTGTCTCCTTTAAAATCTATGGGGCATGGAATATTCTCATCGATAGTTTGCACGGCATGACCTATTGGCCGTGCGGTTTACCTGCAAACCCGGTTCGACGTTCTGGATAAAGAGGCCAGAAAGTTGCCCGACGGCGGGTCGGTGGACCCGCCGGCTGGGTTGCTGGTTATCCATTTTCGAGGCGCGGTTCAATCGAAAACTATCTTCGGATGAATATACCACGCAAGGCATTTTATAGACTGTTTGATAGCTATCGCTACCACTTATAACCGACCTTAAGGGCGACCTCACCACTCGACCCGATGTAGGGGTTGTAATCGCCATGGCCGTCTTTGTCACCCCAGACCGTGGCCATGCTCACGGTGAAGTACCATTTGGCGTCCGGACTGTAGGTCACCCCTGGACTGATCAGCCAGGCGTCCTCGCTGTCGTACAGCACAAATATATTGGGGCTGATGGAGCCGTGAAGATAATCGGTCGACAAAAGCAAGGTCGCCCGCCAGGTATCCTCGGGTGCCGGGCGGAGCATATCATCTTGGCTATAACCATCGACATGGGAGTAGTAGATCTGAAAGGACGTGCTCAACGCCGAGTTCGTTCCAATGGGGGGGGCCGAGAAGCTCTTGTCGATGGCAATCAGGACCTGGTAGAAATCATGCAGCGTATATCCCCTGCCCGCGGGGTCCTCATAATCGGTGAAAGATTTGTCTGTCGTAAACGATCCCTCGCCGCGGAAAATGAAGTTTCCCGTCCCGACGAAATGGTTGAATGAAAATCCATAGCTATCGCTGTCCGGGTGACTCAGGGTCAAGTAACCATCTGCCAGGGTGCTGATATCGACAGCAGGACCGTCCTGTTTGCCGTTGAAGTAGTGAAGATAGACGTTGGTGCTCGCCATGGTTGCACCTACACGGGCACCGAACTCCCAATTATCACCGCCCCAAGAACCATCCGTATCATCAACATACGGGGCGCCCAGCTGATAAGGGGCGAGATAAGGGCCGAACGTAGCCGGCCGGAATTCCGGGATGGCCAGCAGCTGGAGGTTGAAACTGTTGACGAAACCCGAACCGGGAAGACTGCCGTCAAAACGGGCCATCCACAACGGTGCCGCCAGGTCCTCGGGGTTGGAGAAAAAGGCCTTGTTGTAATAATCGCTGGGGTTGACAATATTCATCAGGTTGAACCCGTCCGACTCGCCCCACATCACGATCTGCTTGCCCAACCTCAAGTTGGCACGCTTATCGCCATATTTATTTTCCGCCACAAGGTCGGCGAAGCATTCCCGCAGATCCTGATCCCACCGTAATTGTCTTTTTCCCGGCTCGAACCTCGAGTTGGCCTCGTCCCGGACCTCATTGTATTGGTTGGAAGTATCGAAGATGGCGTCGTAGGCCCCCCGGTAGCGGAAAAAGGCCTTTTCAAAGCGGACCAGCGGTTGTCCCTGTTCGTATGATGGCCGGACTTCCAGGTCCAACTGGAGCTCCTGAATCCACTGGACCCCAAACATGTGGTCCATAAAACCGTATTGCACTCCGTTGGTGTCCCGACCTATCGCCCGGGACTCCAGGTAACCGTGAAAATCGGTCTCGTATGCAAAGCTGACTGTCGACCCAACAAACAGCCCGATGAGTACCGCAAGGGTAATCAAATGAATTGTTCGCCTCATCAGTTCTCCTCCTTGTTTATACTGGCGACATTATACTCAGCCAGATGATTGGTGTGTTCGTCTTCAGATATCTCTGCTCCTGTGAAAAGCTCGGATCGGCAGGAAATCTACCGACTCCACGTTGTGAGGTATGTCGGCTCGAACATATTCAGCTTGATGGTCGGATCCATGAATTTGGGATTCAGAAGTTGTCCTTCCACGGTGCCGCTCTCTTCGGAAACCGAGGCATGCTGGGTCTTTTCGTCCACGACCACGTAGCCGATGACATATCCGGTGGTGATGCGTCGGACCAATTTTCCGCCATCCATCCAGTCATAACACCCCGGAAAGATCGTCATGGTTTTCCAGTATTCGCCGGCCCGGTTGTAGATGGCCTTGTGGACGAATCCCATGTAAGGGTCGACGTGGTAGATGCATTTTCCATAGGTGTAGTACGGATCCAAAGCATTGGCTTCGACAACCCGGACCTTTCGCGGCACCCACACCGCGTCGACTTTCTGCCAGGGTGCCTCCGTCGCCCCCTCCACCTCGTAGGCCGACCTGAAATTACCAGAATTTGCCATGAAGGATCCATCTTGTTGCTTGTTGCAAACAATCGCCTTATCCGCCGCCCATCTGGGCATCTCCACCAGCGTGATGACCTCTTTTTCCACCATCGTCCACTTCATGGAGGCGTTCTTGCCGGCCCAGCCGAAGGAGTCGTCGATGACGAAATCGGAGCCCGCATAGGGGTCGGAGCGGTTGGCGCCGGACAGCTTCTTCACCCGGCGGATAGCCGGCACATAAGCGTAGACCGCGTCCGGCTTGGGGTCGAGGAACCGCTGCGTCAAGTTGGTCATACCCTGAAGATCATAGGGTTTGACGAACTTGTAGAGCTGCTGCTGGAGCATCTCATTACGGTTGGGGATCTGCCCGTCCGGACGGTTCCACTGGTAGTTGTCGATGTATTCGCTGAGGGCGAGGCGCTCGAGTCCACCCTTGCCGACCCACTCGGTGCTGGGAAAACAGCGCAAGCTACCCAGCCTGCCCCGCATGGCAACGACGTTATGGATAAATTTGATCGCGGCATCCGGATCGTTGGCGTAGTCGATGTTCGGGTAAAGATCGCCCTCGACGTAAATGGGCAGCTTGCCCGTGCTGACCTCGATGATCTCCTTGTTCTTGTCCAGGCCGTATTTGCCGACATTTTTCTGGGACAACGTCTCCCATTCCTCACCCGGATAGACATCGTACTTCAGATCAGCGAGCTTGATGGTCAATTCACCCCGTTTCACCCAGGTCACAACACCCGGCGGCAGGTATTTGGCGATCTGATCGACGTTGTTCTTGTCGAAAACATCGCCGGGCTTGGCCCCAATCGTGGCGAACATCTGATCCTGTTCTTGCTTCCAGTCTCTCGCCATTGCCGTCGCGGCAACAGCGCTCAACAGAAAAACCATCAAGAGTATTCCTGTGAAAATGCTTTTTGTTTTCAATTTCTCCTCCTCGTTCTTTAATGGTTCATGCACACCGGGATGTCTTTTTTCCTTCGCAATTCCAGCTCGAGGCCCCATTCCAAACTACTCCATCTTCCTATCGAGGTTTGATTCGACGGAGCTTCCCCATCTGATCTTTTCTCCTTTCTTTGGCAGTGTTGTTGTTCTGATTGCGATATCCCATCCCTCAATCAATATGGCACTTGCGTCGTCGGGCGCCCGCCATGGCGACCTCCTTCGAGTCTGATTTACGGATTGCCATATTTTTAACAAAGTTTGGCTTGAGTACGGCGGAAAGGGCCGGCACGAAGACAAGCGCTCCGATCATGTTGAAAATCATCAGGAAAAGGATCAAAATTCCCATCTCGGCCTGAAATTTCAGTGAAGAAAAAAGCCATGGAATCAAAGCCACGGCGATGGTGAGCGCCGTAAACATGATTGTCTTGCCGGTGGTGGTCAGGGCGATCAGCTTCGCTTTTTCAAAATCGTTCGTTTTCCCGCACTCTTCCCTCAGCCGGCTCATCAGGTAGATGCCATAGTCGATCCCCACGCCGACCCCAACGGAGGCCACCGGGAGCGAGTCGATATTCAGGTCGATGTGGTTGAGCATCATGAACAGATCGCACAGCACCTGGGCGACAAATACCGGGATGATCAGGATCAGGGCTGCTTTGATCGACCGGTAGGTGATAAGGCAGATGACGAAGACTGTCGAAAAGATGATGATGAAGATCGCCCAGTAGGACCACTCGACCTCTTCGTTGACCGCCGCCAGGATACCGAGGATGCCGCCGGCGAGTTTGATCTCGACCTTCGAATCGGGATCGCTGTTCACCCGTTCGGCGAACTCCTTGGTTTCGGCGATGGCCGACTTGATCGTTGAGGCATTGTAGTTTCTGAAAAAGGCGGTCACGTTGGAGTGGGTGTAATCGGGCAGGCTGACGAACTGATCCATCTCTCCCGGTGCCATATTGCTGGCCAGCATGAAATAGATGCCCCCCAGATGCTGCTTGTTGGTCGGTACGATTTCCCATTTAGGCGATCCATCATGGAAGAGGCGGTAGATCCCGCGCACCAGGTCGGTCAGGCTCATGGTGCCGCCCACGTTGGGGATGTTGTTCTTCATATAGTTGCCCAACTGGTCCATGACCTGCAGGGTGTGGGCATCCTTGATGGCCCCCTTTTCTTTTCCCTTGACCACCACCACGAGGCGGGAGCCGCCGACAAACTTCTCGTTGATCTTGGCGGCCGCCACGTTGTAGGGATGATCCGCATAGAGGATGGCGCCGCCGGCGCTGGAATCGCCGATTTTGAGATGGGTGGCCGTGTAGGCCCCGGGCAGCGCCAGCAGGAGGACGATGGTCAGGACACCCCATTTCATCCGCGGCCCGGACAATTTGACTAGGAATTCCATGGTTTTCTGATAGGCGAGAGACCAAGTGGAAACCTTCCTTTTTCCCAGCCAGCTGCGCACCTTGACCTTGTCCTGGATGTTCGGCGTCGGCAGGAAATAGATGATGATCGGATTCAGCAAAGTCACGGCAACGAGGATGCTGATGACCCAGAAGGAGGAGATGAAGGCTAGTTTCTGCATCAGCGGAATGCTGGCGAAGGCGATGGTCAAGCATCCCAGGCCGTCGGTGATCGCCCCGGCCATGCATGGGGCGAACACCTCCGAATAGGCGACGATAATGGCCTTGCGCTTATCCAGCAGCACCGCAAATTCCTGGTGGTAGCGGTCCATGCATTGACACGAATGGGACAGTGCCCGGGCGGACAGCAGGATGGGGACCACCAGCAGCAGCGGGTCGATGTTGAACCCGGCCATCCCGGCGAAGCCCAACCCCCAGATGGCACTCACGACCCCGGAAACCAGGGGAATCAGCACCCCCCTGACGCTTCTGAAATAAAACGCCAGCGTAATCACGATGGCGGTAATTGTAATCAGCAGGACGATCAGCAACTGGGTTTTGTAGTAATCCATCCAGGCGTAAAGCATCGGATAGCCCGATACATAGCAGACATGCTTGCCGTCTTCGACCTTGGCGGTAAGCTCGTTGATCGCTTTGAACAGATAAGCGAAATCGAGTCCTTCCTCCCACAATCCGGCATAGACCACTGCCGATTTGTCGTCCAGGGCGATATAAAATCCCCGAACGCCAGCGTTGCTGTATACTCTCTTCCGGAAGGCCTGGGCTTCTTCTTCGGTTTTTGGATACCCGGCCGAGGGATGGGTCAACGGGAAGATACCGATTCCGGCGGAGCCGGTGACAACCTGCTTGACCTTGGGATGCACGGCCGAAGCGACCTGAAGGGGGTTGACCCCACTGGTTTCCAGTATGCCCCGGGTCAGCGTATCCAGCTTTTCCAAGGTATCGGGATGGTAGATCTCCTTGCCGTCCGTTCGCTCCAAAATGATGGTCAGCACATTGGCCGAACCGAACATTTTCCTGAATTCCTTATAGAGCTGGATATATTGGTGCTTAGGAGGGTAGAGGTCGAAGAAGTTGGTCACGACTTTTAGCTTGAAAAACACATTGGCTGCGAACACCAATGTCAGGATGGTCATGATACCTAAGATCCAATAGCGGTATTTCAGCTGCTTTTCGACAAACCTGTACCAAAACTGATTTTCGCGTTCCTGCATAGCTGTCTTCCCTGTCTTTACCCAATGCGGTATGAATTGGTTTTTATTGTTTTCGTTTTACGCCGCTGGTTATCTCCTACTGGCCGGCAGGCAACAACCGACCGTTCTCCATGAATCTGATGGAGCCGTTTTCGCCCGCCAGGATAAAACGGTTGTCGGACACCATGGCGATGGCTTGCAGCCAGTTGGCCTTGAGTTCAACGGGTGTATCCACCAGATTCCATGCGTTGTTGTTTTTAAGATCCAATGTCAGAACTGTACCGGCATCTCCGATGGTGACGACGAGATCCGGACCGATCAGAACGTTGTACAGCGCCTCCCGGGTGATTTCAGTTACATCCCAGTTGGCGCCACCGTCGGTGGTGCGCGCCACGGAACCATCTAAGCCAACGGCAAAGCCGTTATTCTCACCGTCCATGTCGATGCCGAAGAAAGTGGCGAAACCAACCTCTTTCTTTTCCCATGTCGCCCCGCCATCCATGGTATGAAAAATGGTGCCCATCTCTCCGGCGATCCATACCTCTTCGGGTCCGGTGAATTTCACCGCATACAGCACCACGTCTTCTTCCAGCGACACGTCCTGCCAGGTTTGTCCGCCATCATTGGTAGCGATAATCTTGCCCCAGTCCCCGGCTGCCATACCATTGCGGGCATCGTAAAAATCGAGGGTCAGCAAGTGTTTGTCTACCGGCGTCTCTTGCGCCTGCCAGGTTTTTCCGCCATCCGACGTGGTCATTACCAATCCGCCCTCGCCAACCAAGACACCATGGTTTCCATCGGTAAAATGAATCCCGAAGATGGAGGAATAGGTGCCTGATTCTTTTTTTTCCCAGGTCAAGCCGCCGTCTTCGGTCTTGAATAGCACTCCCGAGTTGCCGCAAACCCAGCCTTCCTTGGCATTCTGGAAATGGAAATCGTAGAATTTGTTGCTTATCTTCTGGTATTCGATTCCTTTTGCGTAAACGGCGCCCGGATTTCCAGGACTGCCGACAAACGCCCAGATAATGAGCAATAAAACCATCAGGACCCATTTTCGATTGACCACGATCATTACCGATCCCCTTTCGAACAGCGAATTTATTTCTTCGGATGAATTCCCGATTCTTCCATCAATGCGCCCAGGTAGGTCGCATTACGTTTTTTGAAGTCCTTGGTTATCAGGTAGGGATTGATGCTCAACACGGGCACCGGCGATCTGCCGACGATATCCTTGACCACGGTCCCGAAGAGGATGCCGCTCAACCCTTTGCGCCCATGCGTTCCAATGATGACGCAATCAATTTCATGCTCGTCGATGTATTTGAGGATTTCCACGGCGGGATCACCGGGTACAACCGGTGCCCGGCTGACCTCGCATTCCTCAAAGTGTTTGACGATGAACTCATCCAGCCACTCATCCGCCTCTTTGACCCGCATGTCGATGAACTGATCGATCAACGGCTCCACCCGCAACACATGAATTTCGGCTTTGAACATCAAGGCCATATTTTTAACCAGGGGAGCAAGTACCGACGAGACATCCGTGAAACGAACTACCGGGAATAATATCTTCATGCTGCAATCCTTCTCGATGATTTGTTTTGATCGTCTCTTCAAAACCAATGGCTTATTAACGGCAACAGCGCCATCCATCCCTTCGCGACATTATTTACCGACGATATGCATCACCATTGAACGCTGCGCCGCGACGAACACATCGTAGGGAACCAGGTTGAAGTTACCCTCGTCCCGAAAACGGTCAGCCATCATCTGGGCCGTCTCTTCGACATCGCCGATCAGCTGGTAAGTGGATGCGATTATCGCTTTGCGTTCCTGGGCAACCGTTATCGAGTCCCGGATGAAACCTGGCGCCTCGTCACCACAGACATAGCCGTAATGATCCGAACACACGTAATGGGCATGGAGTGACTGCAGTTTCTCAAGGCTTTGAATATAGGTAGAAAAACTCGATGTCCCATAGGTTACGATTTTCTCACCCAACGGGACGCCTCCGGCATCGGATGGAAAAAGCGCCTTCAGTTGGGGTGAATATGCCGAGATCGAACATGGTGAATGACCGGGGGTTTCATAGATCTCAACCTCCAGTTCACCGAGATCGATCCGATCACCCTCCTTCAATGCCACACAATCGATGTCCGTTCTCCACGCCAGGTCAAATCCGGCGCAGGCATCGGCGTATCCACTTTTTTCGATGGCATATTGGCTGGCTGCATTGACGGTATCGGTCACCGCAGGCTTTTTAAGCACGCTGGCCGCACGTACAGATGCGAATACTTCCATCTGCGGATGACGTCTTTTAAAAAATGGCGCGATGCCGATGTGATCAAAATGGGAGTGAAGCAGCAGCATCTTGGTGATTCGTGGCTCATCAATGCCGAACGCCTCGAACTGGCCGAGCAGATCAGGAACGATGTAGCTCAACCCGCCATTGATCAACATGGCGGTCTCCTGCCCTTCCAGAAGATATACACAGGCGTCCTCAGTGCCGAGAAGCCAAAGATTATCTGTGATTTTGCCCTGCTTTTTACCCCTCACGGGTTCCCTCTCCGATCCTCGTTTCTACTCCCATTCGTCCATCCATGCAGTCGCCGCCATGTGGCCTTCCGCAATGGCATCTTTGATCCGCCGGGGCGCTTTCTGATCACCGATCACACAACAAGGCAAACCGGTGCTCTCAATTTTACCCCGTAGTCCATTCTTCGTTGTGAACCCCACGGCAATAATCAGACTGCCGACCTTCTCGACACGCGTCTCGGCACCGTTCTTGATAATCGCTTCATTATCGATGATTTCTTTGATGAAGGATTCCGTGTGAATAGTTATGCCGGCTTCCTTGAGACGCTGGAGCAGTGGCCAGCGCAGGGACATGCCCATGTCCGGCAGGGGTCTGGCCTGAATCTCAACAATGTTAACGGTATACTGTTTAGCATGCAGGTATTCCGCCGTCTCGCAGCCCACCAACCCGGCCCCCACAATGATGACCGGATTTCTCAGCAGGGCCAGATCTTCCATTACCTGGCAGGCAGGATAGGTGGGAATATTCTCCATTCCTTTGATGGCTATGTTTTTCTCCTGGGCACCAGCCGCAAGGATCACACCGTCAAATTGGTCCGCCAGTGTATCGAAATCGACGCGCCTTTCGATCGATACACCGAAGGATTGCAGTTCGTGGGTTAAAAACCGGACCAGGTTGGTGATCTCGGATTTATAGGGCGGTTTGGAACCGATCAGCAGCCGCCCGCCAAGCTGTTTCTCCTTTTCCAGGATCGTCACCCGGTGCCCGCGCCGGGCCAATATGCACGCAGCTTCCATGCCGGCCGGTCCACCGCCGACCACCAGTATTCGTCGGCACCGTTTGGCCGGTTTCAAGGTCTCGCCGCCCAACACTGGATTGACGCTACATTCGATCTGCTTTTTGGAAAAAGCCTGATCAAAACAATTGCAGCAGCAGATGCATTTGCGAATCGACGCATCCTCACCCGCCTGGGTTTTTTTGGGCCATTCGGGATCGGCGATCAGCGCCCGGGCCATGGTCACCATGTCCAGTTGGTTTTCATCGATGGCCCGACGGGCCACAGCCGGTTCGGTAATCCGCATGGCACAGGCCACCGGAAATTCTACAGCCGCTCGGATTCGGGTCGCGAGCGGAATAAAATAACCCTGGGGAACCGACGGCCCGATTTGATGAACCGGCGCATCGTGCCATCCGGCGGTGATATTGAGCAGGTGCACCCCCCACGCTTTAAGCGCCTGCGAGAAGTTCTGCTGATCGGTGGCATCCATGCCGCCCGGAATGTTGTCCGTGGAAGACTGCCTGAAAATCAGGGGAAAATCGTCACCCACCGCCGTCTTAATTTCCCCGACCACCTCTTTTGCGAAGTTGCGCCGCCCGATTTCTGATCCACCGTAGCGATCATGGCGGTGATTGGTCAGCGGTGAGAGAAACTGACTGATCAGATATCCTGTAGCCCCTAACAGTTCGACGGCATCGAACCCGGCCTGCTTGGCCCGGTATGCGGCCGCAGCAAATGCGGTAACAATGGCCTCCACTTCCCCGGTCGACATTTCCTTAGGAAGTTCCTTGGTATACCTGGAGGCGATGGCCGAGGGTGCCAGCACTTCCGTGCCAGTAATGGCCCTTTTGGAATAACGACCGGCATGGTTGAGCTGAAGGGCGGCAGCGGCGCCACCCGCTTTAATCGACCGGGCGATCTTCTCGAGGGCGGGGAGCCATTCATCGCAATCCGCGCCCACCTGATGGGGATCCATCTTTCCGCTCTGGGAGACATGGCAGGCACCGGCAATGATCAATCCCGCCCCCCCGGTGGAACGTTCAGCATAGAACCGGGTCCACGCGTCTCCGATGGCGTATCCATCAACCGGATAATTCAGGATCATGGCCGGCATGATGATCCGGTTCCTGATGGTCAGTCCGCTGATACGAATCGGTGTAAACAGCGCTGAAGTGTTATGCTTACCCTTCATGCCCGTCATTTTAGATTGGGTCTCCAACCGATGGTGAGTGGATGCTTGCATAAAAGTTAGCAACAATCATACCACTCTCCATAAAGACTGAATTCCATTTATTTTTAATAGATTAGCACAATCGATTAACGAAAGGTTAAAGCCAGATATCGATATTTCGTGAATTTTTTTCTGATATAGCGATTTTTGATTCAAAGGCTTTTGGAAATGACTGGATAGAAAGTGCAGTATAGTGAATTGTTCTGCTGTAAACCACAGAAAAGCAGAAAACCAGTTTTCAGTATAATGATTTTGTTTATACTACCATTAAAGGTTCGTCAGACACGCTTCGGACATGCTTCGATATGGAGGGTGATGGTGCGCAACTGGTATGAAATCATTCGATAACTTTTTCTCTTTTCATAGATAAGACTTCATCCTTTGATAGATTTAAAACATCCATAAGTATCTCAGCAGAGTGTTGCCCTAAAAGCGGTGCAGGCGAATTCACTTCCGCCGGAGTTTCTGACATATTCACAGGAGACCCTATAACTTTAACAGGACCGGCAATCGGATGCTCCGTTTGACGGATCATACGCCGGTATTTAGCTATGTGCTGATCTTCTACCACGTCCTTAACAGAGTAAATCGGAGCGCAGGGAATTTTTTTTGAAAGCATAAAATCCACGATTTCCTTTACTGCTTTTCCCTTTGTCCACTCTTCAACAATCTGTTTGACTTCCTCATGCGCTTTCACACGATCGTAATTATCCGTGTACTCAGGTTTGTCGAGCAGTTCCGGCCTCATGATCGCCTTGCAGAACGCTTTCCATATTTTGTTGTTTCCGACAGCAATGATCACCCAACCGTCGCTGGCCTTGAAAGTGTCATAGGGATAAATAAACTCATATCGGTTTCCGGTTCTTTGAGGTACTCTCTTTTCCACTAAATATATCTGAATAATGGTTTCCATGGCCGAGACGACTGAATCAACCAATGCGATATCGACTTTTTGACCGGTTCCACCGTTCTTAACTGATATGATTCCTGAAAGGATACCTACGCAGGCATACAATCCTGCCAGCACATCACCAATAGCCGTCCCAGTTCTAGTCGGAGGGCTGTCAGGCCATCCGGTAATGCTCATGATACCTCCCATGGCCTGGCCGATGATGTCATAGCCCGGTAGGTCCCGGTAAGGTCCAGAGTGGCCGAATCCGGAAATGCAGGAATAGACGATGTCGGGGTTTCGGGCCTTAATCGTCTCGTAGCCGACACCCAGCTTCTCCATGGTACCGGGGCGGAAATTCTCCAGAATCACGTCTGATTTCTCGACCAGATTGAGGAAGATTTCCTTGGCCTGCGGGTGTTTGAGATTTAGCACCAGACTCTTCTTGTTGCGGTTGAGGTTCATGAAATAGGCGCTTTCTTCACCGATGAAAGGCGGGTATCGCCTGGAATCGTCCCCGTGGCCGGGCGTCTCGATTTTGATAATCTCGGCGCCCATGTCGCCCAGCAGCATCGTACAGAACGGACCGGCCAGTACCCGCGTCAGATCGAGCACGCGAATTCCATTCAGCGCCCCTTTTTGCCTCTTAGTCTTAACCATACCACCTCCTACACAAGCAGGATTGATGTTCTTGAATTTATGCAGTCAGTTTCAGTCTTCTCGCCTTCAGCTGCCTTCTTCTAACGTATAAAGCGATCGTCATCAACAGGGCGACCATCGACGTCCACAGTCCGGGCAGTACAGCCAGCACGGCGATCACCAGACAGAGCAGTTTATCGACAAGCCGATTGCCGCTTATCTTCAGGCCGCCGAATAAATTGGCAAAGGCCAGAACAAACAGAATCCCGCTGAATGCTGCCCGGCAGAAGCCTTCCAGTCCGGCCTGTGCCAGCATACCGGGGTAGATGATGAACAGAAATGGGATTACATAGGTGACCGCCCCGAAGGAAAGTGCGTATTTGGCCGTCTTGGTCCATTCCGTTTCCGCAATACCGGAACCGACGAACACGGCAATGCAGACCGGCGGCGTGATGACCGACAGGGTCGCGTAGTAGAAAACGAAAAGATGGGCGACAATCGGGGCGATACCCATTTTGATCATCGCCGGCGCCAGCACGGCCGCCACCAGCACATAGGCGGCGGTTGTGGGAATCCCCATACCCATGATCATGCAGACCACTGCCACGATAAACGCCACCAGGAAGACACTGTCTCCACCCAGACTGACGATCAACGAAGACAGCGTGATTCCCAGACCGGTCATGTTTATCATGGCTACCATGATCTGGGCGCCCGCCAGCAGGATGCCGATGATCAACAGCCCCCTGGATGAATCCTTGAATGCCTTAGTGATTTGATCCATAGCCGGCAGAAGATCGGCCGGGGATTTGATACGTGTGACAGGAAAGGCGATCAGTGCGGCAGCCATTCCATAGAAGGCGGCGGTCTGTATCGCATTGCCCCGGAAAATACCCACAAAGAGGGCGCCGAGGGCGACCACCACCGGCGTCAGTCGCCTCCAGTAAAGGATGTCCTTCCAAGGCGGAACGTCGGCGTCGGGCAGGCTACCCAGATCGTGTTCCTTGGCCATGACATCGATTGTCATGAAGACACCCAGATAGAACAAGAACGCCGGTAGCGACGCGGCCAGAATGATGGTTACATACTCCACCCCAATGATTTCGGCCATGATAAAGGCCGCTGCTCCCATGATCGGCGGTGCCAACTGGCCACCCGTGGAGGCGACTGCTTCGGTACCGGCAGCCATGGGCGGGGGATACCCTAAACGCTTCATTAGCGGAATGGTGAAATTCCCCGTGGTGGCGACATTGGCCACGGCGCTGCCGCTGACCATGCCGAAAAGACCCGAGGCGATAGTGGCGATTTTAGCGCCACCGCCGGGGGCCCGGCCACCCAGACGCATGGCCAGGTCGATGAAGGTCTGGCCGCCGCCAGTATTGAGCAGGATGCTGCCGAACAAGGTAAATGCGGCGATAATGGTGGCGGCTACGCCCATGAGCATGCCCCATACTCCCAGGTCGCCGAGAAACAGGGTTTCGGTGACAAAATAGATATCAAAGCCGCGATGACCCAAGCGTCCAGGTATATATTCGCCTAAAAGGGCATAAGACAGGATAATGACCACGATGGTCGGAAAAACATAACCAATGGCCCGCCTGGCAATTTCTAGAATCACCAGCGACAATGCGGCCATCATGACGATATCCCGGGGCTTGGCCATGGGCAGCGTGGTCATGATCATGTCATAGTTGACGATGACATAGACACATGCCGTCAGCGACATGAGGACCATTCCAGTATCGACGACCATACCCAGCGGACGAATCTTTTTGCCCTCCCAAAGCGGATAGTAAAGAACCCCCAGGCAGATGAGGATCGCCAGGAAGATGGCCCGCTGGATGATGCTTTCGAAGGGACCCGTGGCGCAGGTGTACAGGATGAACAGACTCAATACGGCGGACAGCAGCGTAATGCCTTGCTGCTTGAGGTTGGGCGGGTTGCCGGCACTCATCGGAAGCTCCCAAGGGATTGGATAAACGGATATGACTCGTCAACCCACCGGGGAAATACGCCATGGCGTCCTCCCCGGTGGGTTCCAGATGGAAAGATACCCAGCATGTCGCTCTATTTTTCCATCAGCCGATCCGGAATTATGGCCCCCATCTCCTTGAAATACTTGATGGCGCCCGGATGGAGCGGGGAAGTGGCATATTTGATCGTCATCCCCACGAAATCCGCTCCTTTCACGCTGGCCATGGCGCTAGCCTGAACGGTTTTGTCCTCACATATGGCTTTCACGATATTGTAGGCGGTGGCTTCATCCATGTCGAGGCTGGCGCTGCAGGCGACGGCAAACCCCCAGGTCGTATAACTTGCGATCCCGGGTCCAGCACCTGCAGGTACTTCCACGATGGAGACTTCGGGCAGCTTGGACTGGATCAAGGCTGCTTGATCCTTGTCGAGCGAAAGGATGTCGATGGGCGTAAAAGTCGAAATATCACGGGATGAAGCATCAATTTTCAGGCCTGCACCGGATTTGACGTAACCCTTGATGTGGTTGTCCTTCACCGCGGTGACGATGTCGGTCGTGGAGCCCCTGACGTAATCGGGCTTGATGCCGAGCACCTCGAACACCGCCTCGGTGGTTTTTTCGGTGGCCGACCCCTTGAGACCCGGATTGTAGCGTTGTCCGTTGAGTTCGGCTAAATCGCTGATTCCGGCGTCTTTGCGGACGATGGCGTTCTGGGGGGCAATGACATACACCCACAGTAATTTCGATTGCACCGGCCGACCCTTGAAGTCCTTTTTTCCGAAATAGGCCTGGGAGAGCACGTTGGTCGTGACCAGCCCCAGGTCGATCTGCTTACGGGCAAATCGGCGCAGATTGTCCACCGTCGCCCCGGTTTCGACTACCGATGTTTCCAATCCGGCCACTTTCTCGTTGATCACCTGCGAAACGGCGACAAAATAGCCGTAATGGCTTGAAGAGGCCGAGGTCGAGCCGATCAACATCTTCTGTGCCGCCGGCGACGGAATCACAAACCCGATGACGCCGATCAAAACCCCCAGCATCACAAAACTCGATAAGCCAAAATGTCTCCTCATGATTCACCCCTCCTTAGTTGGTTGTTAAGAGATATGGACTCATGACCGCCCAAATGGCGCCGGCCGTTTTTGCAGGCTCCGAAATCCGCCAAGGATCGACAACCGACTACCCGGGAGTATAGCCCATCAGACGTGAAATTTTTTCAGCTGCCGAGACTATTTTTCCCGCATATTCCAAGAATGTTCTGCGTTCTGGATGCCTGGCCGTCGTCCAGGCGATGTTGGTCGCGGCGAATGCTTCTCCTGTGTAGTTGAATATAGGGGCAGCCACCGCCCTGAGACCTTTTTCCAACTCCTCATCGTTAATCGCATATCCCTTTGATCGAATCTGTTCGAGTTCCCTGATCAGTGCGGACCGGGAAACGATGGTCTTGTCCGTCTTTTTTCCGAAAGATATAGCCGGAAGTATTGTTTCCAATCGATCTTCGGGAAGATAAGCCAAAATGACCTTGCCCATGCTGGCGCAATGAACCGGCAGCCGGTCTCCGATGTTGACGTTCACATTAACCAGGTAGTCGGACATGATGCGCTCGACATAAAGAATCTCAGATCCGCTGAGGATGGTAAGATTAACCGTTTCACCGGTTTCGTCCCGTAACTCTTGAAGAATCGGTAGAGCGGCGTTTCTGAGGTTCATGTTTTTAAGGGCTGTCAAGCCAAGCGCAGCCAAGCGCGGACCAAATTGATATTTTTTTGTATCGGGTGACAGTTCTACGACACCTAAGGTACGCAAAGTCTTGAGCAGCCGGAAGCAGGTGGTTTTCTTATGGCCGGTGGTTTGAGTGATCTCGTCCAACGTCATCAAACGCCGGCCATTATGGAGGCAATCGAGAATAAGGAAGCATTTTTCAACTGACTTGATGTGGTCTTTGTCTGGCATGGCATCCCTTTACAAAATTCCGCAATGCGGAATATAAAAAATATTTATTCTGCATTATGGAATGACGTATCAACCTAAAATATATTCGTCAAGTAAAATGAATAATATTCACCTGTCCCGCTGGTCTTCTACCGGCTTAAATACGGGTCGACATCCATCCGTCGACCCTGCGCACCCGCATGCTAAAGCTGGAGAGTAAAAATTAATTACATCAAAGAAGGGATAGGCGGTATAAAGGGTGGGATTGGCGATCTATTCTCCCTAACCGGACAACCATT
This sequence comes from uncultured Desulfosarcina sp., assembly GCF_963664155.2. GTDB lineage: Bacteria > Desulfobacterota > Desulfobacteria > Desulfobacterales > Desulfosarcinaceae > Desulfosarcina. Next base: position 322,997 of record NZ_CAXXXH010000002.1, on the reverse strand, counting down.
ACCGCCGGTTGGCGAAGTGTCACGATGGTTTCTTTCTATATTCCAAGTAACTGTTTCCCTTTTGCAGTTGTAGGCGGCTGATGTCATGGTTTTTGCTCAGCTTTTTGAGCAGCATCACCAGGGGCTCTTTCCCCGTATAGTATGACTTATACGGCTTTTGGATCTTCTTGATCTCCTCGTCCCCTTTCATGATATGGTACAGCATGAAATCCTCGTCGGATGTGTGGGTCATGCCATAGCGGGCACGCAGCTTGCCGATGGATCCTTCCGTCGCCTGCATCTCCTGCGTCTTTTCCCATCGCTTTTGGATGGATTTGGCGTTAGGGTGGCTGAGGAGCCGGTCCCTGACGTTCGGGTCCATGTACGGCACGCAGGCATCTTCCCATCCCCAGACCCCCACGGCCGTCTCGATCATGCAATCCAACACTTCCTTGTACCGCTCTCCGGTAGCCACGTTCACGGCAGCCTGGGACACGATGAACTGGGACGCCGGTGTAATCATGATGGGGTTGCCCAGATCATCGATGATGCGGACGACTTCCTCTAACACCTCGTTCATCTTGTGCGAGATGCCCAACTGGTTCAGCTGATTCTTCAGATTCGAGATCACCCCTCCGGGAATCTGGTGCGTGTAGACGCTGTGATCGTATTCGAGCGGAACCCCGACGGGAAGATTTTCCAGTCTGGCAATTCGATTCAAGCGTCTTTCCGCCTCTTCAAGCGCTTTTTCATTGGCGATGTTGTGATCGATCCCCAGCACCTTGGCATTGTGCATCGCGTTGAAAATCGACACATGCGACGATCCGGACGCCAGTGGCGGGACGCAGGTGTGCACGGTCTCGACGCCCAGCGCCATGGCTTCGACCACCACGCGCCCCTGATTCGTGCTCATGCCGTGGGTGTGAAGTTCGATCGGCACCCCCCTGGCCTCCTTCTGAATCGCCGGCAGCAAGGTTTTTATGCGTTCCACCGTCAATAGCCCCCCCGCATCCTTGAGCTGGATATAGTCCGGCTTCCACTCCATGATCCGCTTCGTCAGGTTGGTGTAGTAGGTGTCGTCACGGCGCGGGGTCGGGTAATAACAAATGGCCAGCATCAGCTTCATCCCCAGGTTTCTGGCGATCGGCACCAGCCACGGAAAGTAGCGGTCGATTTCGTCTCGCGTGTTGGCCAGGGTGAAAAACCGGTCCCCTCCCACCGTACGGGCGGCAAGTTCATAAAAAAACCGCACCACCGAGCGAGGTTCGGTCTCGCCCAGCACGTCCAGGCAGTCCAGTAAAACATGGCTCTTTTTGGTTTTGGTGATCTTTCTTTTGAAGATCTTCATCGTGTCCCAGGGGTTTTCCTTAAGATACCGGACCGCCATCTTCATATAGACCGCATGCATGGGAAGCTCGATGTGGTCGTATCCGGCCAGGTCCAACTGGTCGGCCACGGCATCGTACATTCCGTAGGACATGTTCATCGCCCACAGACTTTGGACCCCGTCTCGAAGCGAAACGTCTGAAAACAAGACCTTCCTCTCACTCATGGTTCGATTCCTTTTTACGCTGTGTGGCCTGCCATTAATAAGAAATATCTGACCCATCACCCAGTGTACCGACAATCGGTGGCGGTCGTGGATAATTACTCCTGGCTCACCATTTCCTCGATAATTTCCCGAACCGATTTCAGTTCCTTGATCATTCCGACGATCTGCCCCATGGTGATCGGTCCTGCTTCCAGAATTCCCTTGAGCCACACATCTTCGAGACGGGGGACGATCGTGGTATGGTCAAAACTGGAAGGATCGTCGAGATATTTTTCGGCAGCGGCGTTTTTGAACGCTCTGATAAAAATATTTCCTTTGCCGACCAACACCGTATCCGTTTCCTGGGCACGGCAAACTGTATTTTTACACGCCTCATGGGCGATGCACTCCTTTGACGCAAGAAAACGGGTCCCCATCTGCACACCCTGAGCACCTAAGGCGAAGGCAGCCCGATACCCTCTGTGGTCGGCGATGCCACCGGCAGCGATGACGGGAATTTTCACTGCATCGACCACCAGCGGAACGAGAACCATGGTGCCCACGCCGTTGCGCCCCTGCATGCCGCCCGACTCCATCCCTTCGGCAACCACCGCGTCCACGCCTGCGTCCTCCGCCATCCGTGCCGCTTTGGCACTCGGTACGACATGGATCACCTTTACACCGTGAGATTTCAAAAGTATGGCCAGCTCTTTCGGGGATCCGGCCGATGTCGTCACGGCTGGTATGTTCATCTCGATTGCAATCTCGGCAAAAGACATGGATAAAGGTCGCATGGCCATGAGATTGATACCGAAAGGCTTGTCGGTGAGCGTCCTTACTTTTTCGATCTGTTGACGCAGGGTCTCTTTATCGCGCATGGGGCCGGTACCCAACAATCCATAGCCGCCCGCTACGGAAACTGCCGCCACCATTTCAGGGTTATTGATAAACCCCATGGCGCCGAGTATGATCGGGTACTTTGTTCCCAGCATGTCGGTAATTTGATTCATCGCCGATCCTCCGTGGTGTTTCAGTGTTGTCCGCTTGTTCCGGTTAAAATCGGACCCCGGCATCCAGTAATTTCTTTTCCGTGGGTCCGGTATCGCCACCACCCGGCCCTGTTCAAGATGAAAGGCAACAGTGCTGGTCCTCAATCGGGCAATTTCGAAACTGCTGTTCGCAGGGTCGATGGTTGAACCGTTTCACCCCGTCCATTCCGGCCATTTTGCACCGCAAGGCCCCTTGGACGAACCGGTCTTCCAGGTCCGCGATCTCCTCGAGGCTTAAGGCGCAGAGCGTCTCACCGATAACGGGAGAAGACACGGGGCTGGGAGCAACGATCTGCACGGCACCGGTCAAGGCGCTGTTGGACTGCCGGCCGGCATGGTGCATTTGAACAAAGATCCGGGTGTCATGCTTGTGGATGGCATTGGCCAGCCGATGCATTATCGGAATGAACCTATTATCATCGATCCGCGAGTTGGCGAAATCGGACTTTCCGAAGGTTGGCTCGACGAGGCAGGCTTCCATGACGATAGGGCCGACACCGCCTCTGGCGCGGACCTCGTAATAGGCAATGTGGTAATCGGTGATTTCTCCGTAAGCCGAATCCAGCGCCATTCCCAAGGGCGGCATCACCACCCGGTTCCGGATCGGCAGGCAGCTGATCCGGCCCGATTTAAAAAGTGATTGGGGTTTCGTCATGGGCATTCAAGTGGGGGATGGCTTCTAATATTTATAAGACTGCCCGCCATCGATGGGAACCACCGCGGCGTTGATAAACGAGGCGTCGTCGGAGAGAAGAAAAGCGACCACGCCGGCGACCTCCTCCGGACGTCCCAACCGCTTCATCGGGTTCACGCTGACGAATTCCCGGCCGGCCTGTTCCCAATCGTCCCCGGCGATTTGACGCAACGAGTTTTCGACCATGGGCGTCAGAATCGCACCTGGAGCGACGGCATTGACCCGGATACCATGTTCGCCGTATTCAATGGCCGAATTCCGGGTCAGTCCCACGACGCCGTGTTTGCTCGCCGCGTAGCCCGACTGGTTGCCGACGCCCCGGATGCCGCCCACCGATGCCGCATTGACGATCGCTCCCCCGCCTTGACGCATCATGACCTCGATAACAGACTTCATCCCATAGAAAACGCCGTTCAAGTTGATGCCGATCACTTTCAGGAACTCCTCGCTGCCATAGTCCGCGGTCAGATTCTGTCTGCCTTCGATGCCGGCATTGTTGTAAAAACCATCGATCCGTCCGAACCGCTCGACGGTCTGCCGGACATATTCCCGGACCGCCTCCTCATCGGCAACGTCCGCCGTGATGAGCAGCACCTCCGCCTCAGGCGACCTTTCGGCAATCATTTTACGTGTCGCCTCCAATGCCTCGCCGCTCACGTCCACCAGCGCCAGCTGCGCTCCCTCACCAGCAACGCGCAGTGCGGCAGCCTGGCCCAATCCGGAGCCGCCACCGGTAATCAGGATCACTTTGTTTTCAAATCGTTTCCGCATGTTGCCTCCGAAAATGATTGACGATACCCCATAACGCCGGGGTTAATATTTCTGGGCGTTAAGTTCGGCCAGCTTGTGCGTGTCGTAGTAATACGGCCGCACCTCGCTCACCCTGCCATCGGTAAAGTAAAACACCTCGGTCATCGGCATTGTAAAAAAAGTGCCGGCTTTGTTTTTGGCAGTGAGTTCGGAGACGACAACCACCAAATCGCCTTCCCCCAACATGGCCTTGACCGAAAAATCAGGATCGACCCAGGTACCGGTAACCTTTTGGACCAGTTCCAGATACCCCTCTGGCCCGCGGTAAACACCAGCAAAGGGCAGGCAATCGGCCTCTTTGACCACCACATCCGGGTGCAGGTAGGATTTCAGGGTCTCCAGATCGCCCCCAGCCAATGCAGCGAACATCGATTGAACCTTCTCTTTATTGGATTGGTTCATACGTTTTCCTCCGGTGATACCGCTAAATGGTTAACATTCACCATGTTATGGCCTTTTACTTGAATACCTTCTCCTGCAGAATTCCGGAGAGCTTCTTTCCAAGGTCGCCGGGCAAACCTTCCAGAAGGTCGCCATTGCTCTTCTTCATCCCCCCGGACATCATCATCTCCATCCGCTCCTCGGCCGTCATGCCGCTTTCCAGTGAGAACGACTTCTTCGGCCTGGGCCGGGGCAGTGACTGCCGAATCTGTCTTCGCAACGAATCGACGGCCATTTTTTCGGTGTTGTTAATCTCCAGACTGTTCACGTCATGGCGGTCGATTTGGGCCGCATGGGCATTGAGAAGGCCTGTCAGTGGCGCATAGCGGGGCTTCAGCACACCGGCTTCAAGGGAGAGGAGCGCCGGCAGCGGGCATTCGATGGTTTCCCGCCGTCCCCGTTCCAGCTTTTTTTCGGCCCTTACCGTCTGTCCATCCGGCGAGAGCGCCAACGCCATCACGCTGGTGATTTGCGGTAAACCAAGGTACTCGGCCATGGCCGCCGGTGTCTCCCCCGTGCCTTCGTCGAGAGACCGGCTCCCACACAGAATCAGATCCGGCGACAATCCGGCGGCGGCCCTGGCCAGAAGCAGGGCCTTGGCCTGGGAGTGCGGTTTCAGACGTGCCGCGTCAATGCGCATGGCCTGATCCGCACCCATGGCAAGACATGTTTTCAGGGCCTTTTCCACACGCTCAGGGCCGCAGCCAATCACGATCACCTCCCCCCCATTGGATTCACGAAGGCTCAAGGCAGCTTCCATGGCACACAAATCGGCGGGATTTACCGTGTAGAAAATATCCGCTTCCAACGGCTCAATTTTTTCCTGATCCAGGGCAAAAGGAAACGTGACGTCGATCACCTGCTTGATGCACACGACAATCTTCATATCGATACTCTCCTATCCGAAGCGAAAACAGACGCCATACCCTCCCCGTGGATAATTCCAGGTGATGGCACCCTCAGGGCAAACGATGCGGCAGGAGCCGCACTCAACACAGTTCTCCCAACTGAAGATCAGCTTGTTCTTCTCTTTTTGATAACACTGGACCGGGCAGACGACCAAACAGGGCTCGTCCACGCAGCCCTCGCAGGTCGACGTGTTGACGGTAATATGTGGATTTCCAGGGTCGACCACGAATCGTGTCCGCAGGAGTTTCTCGTTTATGCTCATGACAACCCCCTCCATCCGGCGTAGATATCCTTGAGAACCTGAAATTTCGTTAGCCGGCCGTCAAGCGCTTCCTTGAACAAGGTGCCGAATCCTTTTTTGGGTCCGGGTTCGACGCCGAAAATCGATTCACCCAGGTGACAGAGCATTTCCGGGTATTCTCTATAGAGGTGCGTATTCTTGAAAAAATGCGGAGCACGTCCGAACTGCTGCATATCCTGAATAATACCGTGGTTCTTCAGGTGTTGCAGGTAAACCGAGAGACCGTTTTCCGAGAAGTTCTTTTTCTCGCCGGCCGTGATCACCGACTCGGCGGCGGCCCGTCCGGAGGCGATGCCGTAGTTGGCCCCTTCCACACGCAGTCCCGTCGACAGGGTAAAGCGGGCTGCATCACCTGCCACCAGCAAGCCGCCCTTGTAAAGCAACCCCGTTTTGGGCTGATACCCCTCGGGAATCAGATGCGCCTGGTACTCGCGAAGCTCCCCATCCTTTACCAGTGGCCAGACCCGGGGATGGTTCTTGAAATCGTCGAGCAGCTCTTCGGGCCGACGGCCGCCCTGCCCCAGGCTGGAGAGCTTGGTGACGATTCCCACGGAAATGCTTTCTTTATTCGTGTAAATAAAAGCGCCACCAGGAATCCCCATGGTCGCGGTACCGACGAAGGTGCAGGCCGCCCCTTCACCGCCGGAAAGTCCGAAGCGATGGTTGATCGTCTCCTTGGGAAAGGCCAGGATCTCCTTGACGCCCAGCGAGACATCATCCGGCCCTTGGGGAAAGGCCAGGGGCGAATTCCTGTACACCAGGGAGTTCACGCCGTCGGCGGCAATCACCACATCGGCCATGAGGTCGCCCTCTGATCGTCCTGTTTTCACGCCGACGACCCGGTCCCCTTCCCACAACAGGTCCTCGACGAGCGTGTCGGTCAGAATTGTCGCCCCTTCGGCTTCCACCTGCTGGGCGTACCAGTGGTCGAATCGGGATCTCATTACCGTCAGCGCGTTGTAGGGCGTCCGGTTAAATTTCTCGGAGGTGTAATCCATGGAAAACGACGCGTCTTCATTCAGGGCACTGACCACCCAGCGCGCCACCGGCCGTTCCACGGGCGCCTGTTTCCAGAAATCCGGGATCAGTTCATTCAGCCCTTTGCTGTACAGGACACCGCCAAACAGGTTTTTAGAACCCGGGTATTGCCCGCGCTCGATCACGAGCGCGTCCTTGCCGGCCCGTGCAAGCACGAGTGCGGCGGTCAAACCGGCCGGGCCGGCACCGATGATGATACAGTCAAAATTTGTTGTCATATTGTTACCTTACTTTCCAGCCGATGGGTCAGGCTGCCGCGACAGCGATTGAAACTGGTTGATCAATTCAGGAACGATCTCCTTCAAGTCGCCAAGGACGGACACATCGGCCACTTTGAAAATCGGTGCGCGCCGATCGGTGTTGATCGCGGCGATAAATTTCGAATCGCGCATCCCCATGGTGAATTGTTGTGCCCCTGAAATGCCACAGCAGAGGATCACCTTGGGCGCGACCGTCTTCCCTGTCTGACCGATCTGGCGGTCGAAGGTAATCCAGTGTTCGTCCACGGCGGCCCTGGAGCCGCCCAAAGAGGCTTCCAGCAGACGGGCCAAATCAGCCAGCTGCTCCACGGTGGACTCGTCCTCGGCTCCACGCCCGAAGGCGAGAATGACCTCAGCCTCCTGGATGTCCAGTTTTTCCCGATCCACCTTGCGAATACCGCGCGATGCCGTTCGGATCACCTCCGGCTGAAGATCGACAGATAGCGACACGATCTCTGCGCTGCGCCCCTTGCGGGGTTTGCCAAGGCCGAGCACACCGGGCCGAATCGTGACAATTTTGGATATCTTCGTTTGGCATGCCATGGTGGCGTAGACCCTGCCACCGCAGCTGGGGCGGGTAAGCTCCATCTCCCCGCTGGCGGTAATCTCGAGGATCGTACAATCACTGACCAGGCTGGTTCTCAACCGCGTTGCCAGGCGGGGTGCGAGATCGCGCCCCAACACCGATGCGGCAAGCAGGAGGAATTCAGGCTGATGATCCTTGAGTAGGGTCGCCACAGCCGTCGTGAACCCGTCGGTCGTATACGTCTCGAGCAGATCATGTTCCACAACGAAAATCTTATCCGCACCATACTGGGTCAGGGGATCGGAAAAGCCTTCCGCAGAATGCCCCAACACCAGCGCGGCTACGCTGGCGCGCGCTTTGTTGGCCAGCCGCCGGGCCTCCGAAAGCACCTCCAGGCTGGCCTCCTCGATCTCTTCATCGCGGTGCTCCACCAAAACCCATATATTCTTTTCCACCGCTGATACTCCTTATTGTTGCGTATAATGCTAATATACTAGTTCGTCGCTCTGGATCATCTCAACGAAGGCCTCCAGCTTCAGCTTCAATCGGCCGGTGTTTTTGATGTCCCCGTCTTCGAGGCTCAGCAGCTTGATCTCTTTTTCCCGGATCGCATCGAGCAGCATCGGATACTGGAACAGGTAAGGGTCGCAGAATTTATCGATAATCCAGATCATCCCCTCGCTGCCGGATTTGACGACGATGTCGCTCAGTTTGTTGGCCAGCGTCTCCATGGGGAATTTCCCGGGACAAGGAATCTTGGTCAGATAATGCCGGGCAATCGCATCCATCGGATCACCGGCATCGTCAACCGTCTCCCAGCAGAGCCGCAGGCCGTAACACAGGTTGTCCGCGACGATCCGCGCGCCGGCCTCCTCCGCTGCCTGCGATACGGCGGCCGATTCCAGCACGCAATTGCCGATAATAGTCAACCGGACCCTTTCGTCTCGCTCGGCATCCACAGGGGCGGCATCGACCCTATCCAAGTATTCTTTCAGCATGTCGGTATGCCGCGCGATGGGCAGGACGAGCCGGGCCTTGATCACATTCACCACATCGCTTCCGCTGATGGGCGAGCCTTTCTGCTCCCTTGCGGTATAGAGCCGTTTAAGCATTTGCCGGTTTTCGTTGGCCTCCTCAATGGCCCGGTGCAAGGCGTCGGTGGTGATCGGTTTGCCGGCGATCCCCTCCAGATATTTGCCGAACAGCCGCAACTCCAGGATGAAGTAATGCTTTGCCCCTTCGCCGGCTGTGGCCGGAATTTGCAGAAAGAAAGGCTCTGGCAGACCGGCGTTCTTTCTCCAGACACCGTAAAACCCCCGCAGCGATTCACAGGCGTGCGAAACAGCCGCGCCGTCCAGATATTCCAGATCACCCGCCAATGCCTGCTCGAGGCAATCCTTCAGATACGGGCACAAAAACTCCGGCAGGTACTTCCGGCTATTGGCAATACTTTTATCAAGGCTGATAATCTCGATCGGCAGGATACCGGCGGCACAGATCAACTCTTCGGGGATCAATGAATTGAACGTCCCGACCACTTTGCCGCCGTTGTTTTTCCACGCCTGGGCAATGCTTTTCCGGTCTTCCCAGGCTTTTTCAAATTCCACGCTCATCCCCATCTCCTTTTCGAATCCATGGGTGTTCAGCATTTCAGCGATTGGACCGTCCGCGCATCACTTCCTGAAAATTATCCACCATTCTCCTGACCTTGTCGGCATCGTGCCCCCCGGGGTCGGCCATGTTCCCCTCGATGGCGAGGTAGGGTATGCTGAAGGTTTCCTTCAGGCTTTCAGCAACATCCAGCTGTCCGGTCGAGTATGCCCGGCAGCCTTTGTTCTCGAATACCACGATGCCGTCGACCTGGTAGTCGCGGACCACCTCTTCCATGATCTCGATCTTGCGGTCCAGCCGTCGGTTGGTCCAGCCGGTCAGGTATTTGCGGGCCAAGCGTTCAAAGAGGTCGTCACCGATCATGCGTTTGGCCCAATACTCCTTAAAAAACGTCTCGTAGACGAAGACCATGTTTTTGCCTTCGAAATAGTCGATCAGCGCCAGATCGTGCCAGATGGGGATGTTGTCCCAGATCAGACGATATTTCTCATCAGCGACAATGCCGATCTTCTGCTCGACCCGCTCCGCGATATCGGCGTGCAGCTCTTCATAGAAGGTAGTGGTTTCTTCGGTACCGGGCAGCGTGGTGATATGGAACATGTCCCCGCAAAGCTGGTGGGAACTGATGGGACAGGGAACGATCTTGCGCAGTTCCAGAATCTTGGTAAAGTAATCGCTGGCCACGTTGGACCGCCTGACGGTCTCTTCCAGGCGGTCCATGTCCATGGGCCTTTTGGTGTGTTCTTCGAGAAAGGCAATCAAACGCTTCATTTCGGACCTGAAAAATTCGATATGCATCGGTTCAGGGTCGGCGGACAGCACCGGCCCGTCAATGATAAAATGCGGAACGTTATAATGTTTTTGCATGATTTCCCACCAGGGAACGTGGATGCCGCAGGTGTAGGAACTTGAAATCAGCAGATCCGGCTTGGGCATGCCGCCGTATGGGCCTTTTCCCGAATACATGGATCCCATGGCCACGGTGGAAAATGCGCACAGATCACGGGAAACACCGGCGTCCTCGGCCACCTGGCACAGCTCGTCCGCCGCGTTGAAGGCACAGGCGATGGTGGCGAAGGTTTCCGGGTAATAGGGTAATATGTCCATTGCCACCAGGACCTCCGAAGGGAGGAATCCGGTCACGTAGGCGATCAGCTTGCCGGATTCCTTGGATTCTGCCAGTTCCCGGTAATAGCGCTTGGTGAAATCGATTCTTTTCTGCTTGAAGTATTCTCGTCCCTTCATCTCCCTATCCTTTGTAACGGCGCTTTGTCATTGGTTACATCTCAAGTGGTTTCAACCCCATGATTTCTCTGGCCTCCGCCGGCGAAGCGATGGGGCGCTGGAGTTCGTTGGCCTGCCGCACGGTTCTTTCGACCAGTTGGGCGTTGCCTTTGGCGAGTTCCCCTTTGGCGTAGTAAATGTTGTCTTCCAGGCCGACACGAACATGTCCGCCCAGCACCATGGCCAGGCTGGTCATGGGAAGCTGGCCCGGACCGACGGCACAGACCGTGTAATTGGCATCGGACGGCAAGAGGGACACGCAATGGGTCAGGTTCTGCCAAGTGGCGCGCATGGCGCCCTGACCCGGAATACCCAACACGAAGTTGACCCAGTACGGTTTTTTCAGGACATCTTTTTTGATCAGCAGGTCAACCTCCTGCATCATGACAGCGCTGTAGACCTCCATCTCGGGCTTGATGCCTTTTTTGCGCATCTCCCGACAAAACCATTCGACTTCGTTGGGCGGGTTATTGGCCAGATAATAGCTGCCGTCCGGCCATGGCCCCCATTGCAAGGTCCCCATATTGAGCGATGCGAGTTCAGGCTCGGCTTCGATGGATTGAAGCCGTTCCGCAGCCGTCATCCCAGCCGTCCCTCCTGTGGTGAAATTGATGATGGCGTCACACCCTCTGGCCCGGATCCCCTCCTTGACGCGGCGGTAGATCGCGGGATCCTGAACCCCCTTGCCGTCCTTGTCACGGGCGTGGATGTGGATCATGGACGCGCCGGCATTCCAGCACTCAATCGCCTGTTCGATCTGTTCCTCGGGCTGCTCGGGAAGGTTGGGGTTGGCTTCCTTCCCGTGTCCGCCACCGGTGATGGCAACTGTGATAATCAATTTTTCCATGCTTCCCTCCTGTTTGGGTTAGGTTGACCGCAAGCGGTGCATTTCCGTTACACGCAACTTCGAATGTATTTCAGTCATAATAGATGGGATTTTCCCCGCTGTGTAGCACACATTACACGCAAGACCTGTACCATGAACCCGACACATACTGATCACTTATATTTTAGATTAGTTATAAAATGATTGGCACATTTTGCCTCCCGAAAAAAATCGAACCATTCGCTATTTTCTCGAAATATAACGAAGATAATGCGAACAGCTGTTTAAAAATCCGTTTTCTTTTCGTCTGGTTGTACAAGCTTACTCAGGGACCCATCCATTTTATCCTGCAAAGACGCACATAAGCCGGTTTGTCCTTGTGATGAACGTCCTGAGGACACCATTACGGATGCCTCATCATCGAACTCCATAAAGAACAGCCTGGATTGTCCTTGACATATCGAAGGATATGTTTTGATATATCATCTTTCCATTATCCCGTTGCCCTCGGCGAAGGCTGTCCCATGCTTGATCCATGCGATGCCGGCAAGTTGGTTTGGTCTTTGCTTCCATTATCATGGAATGGCGGCAAATCATCGCTCCCATTCGTTTGCTTCGTGCAGGGACAGGAGGAAGGTCATGACTGCAGTGGGTATCGATTGCGGCGCAAAAAACACCAAAACGGTCATTCTGAGAAATGGCCGGGTCGTTGGCCGCGCCACGGTAACCACCGGATTCGATCAGCACGAAGCAGTGGACAGCTCGCTCACCATTGCCTTGGCGGCCGCGGGAATAAACCGCGCCGAAATCCATAAAATTGTTGGTACCGGTTCAGGAAAGACATCCATCACGATTGCCGACGACACCGCCAGCGACATGCAAGCCATGAGTAAGGGTGCCTTTTACTACTTTCCCGGCGCCCGCACCGTGATTGATGTCGGCGCTGAAGAGGGGCGCGCGGTCAAACTGGATGCTGCCGGCAATCCGATCGATTTTTCCGTCAACGGGCAGTGTGCCGCCGGCAGCGGGGCGTTTATCGAGGCTATGGCACGTGCGTTGGATACGCCGTTGGAAGCACTCGGCCCACTGGCCTTGACGACCGACAAAAAGATTCCCATCAATGCGCAATGTGTAATTTTTGCAGAATCCGAGGTCGTCGGACTGATCCACGCCGGAACCCCGGTTAACGAAATCAGCAAGGCGATCCATGACTCCATGGCCAACCGTATCGTCAGTATCGTCAGGCGCATCGGCATTGACGAGGATGTGGTGTTGATCGGCGGAGTGGCCCATAATCCAGGATTTCTGGAGGCCTTGAAACGGGAACTGGAACTGGATACCTTGCGAATCCCGGAACATCCTGAATTCGCAACCGCCCTGGGTGCGGCATTGATCGCCGCCGGTGCACCTTAAGCCAGGTCGCCGCGATCGAAATGGAGCGCCTCACCTCCTTCAAGGCACGTATTGTCATCATGGATCAGAGGATATGCGCCAGACGGCTCAGCATAGGGGACGACATATGACCGAATCATCGCAGCACGAGTTTTGGCGATGGACGGAATCCAGTTTTCGCCATCCGGATCTTGATTGGCGGCAGGCTCATCTCATAACCACCGGAATCGACATCGGATCGGTAAGCAGCCAGGCCGTCATCATGGCGGATGGTGAAATCCTGGCCTACAGCAACATACGCACCGGATCCAACAGCCCCGACAGTGCGCGCAGGGCCCTCACATGCGCGCTCGATGCTGTCGGAGATATGAACGAAGATCGAATGGACTACTGTATCGGCACCGGTTATGGCCGGGTCCATGTACCTTTTGCGGACCGCACCGTTACCGAAATAGCCTGCCATGCACGCGGTGCCAATTACTTCTTTGGAAATACGGTTAGAACCCTTCTGGATGTCGGCGGACAGGATATTAAAGTCATCCATTGCGATGAGAAAGGCAAAGTGCTCAACTTTCTGATGAATGACAAGTGCGCAGCCGGCACCGGTCGCGGCATGGAGGTCTTCGCCGACCTTCTCGGTATACCGATCCAGGAAATCGGTGATCGCAGCTTCGAATTTGAAGGGGCCGAACCCCCGGCCGTTTCCTGTACATGTGTGGTCTACGCCAAATCCGAAGCCACCGCCCTGCTTCGCAAAGGATGGAAAAAAGAACAGGTGTTGGCCGCTTATTGCAAAGCCATGGCAGAGCGCATTTATGCCCTGGTGAAACGCTTGGGAATCACGCCGGATTTTGCAGTCACCGGCGGCATGGCCAAAAACCGAGGTATCATGGATCGCCTGATGCCTAAAATCGGCCTGAATCGGATGACCACCCCTTATGATACCCAGATCGCCGGGGCAGTCGGTGCAGCCCTTTTTGGGTACGCCCTGTGCAAAAAACGACAGGCCGCTGATAGCCAGGAGTAGCGATCCGTCGAAGAGTTGAACCCGGCGGTCTCCGGGAAATTGATCACCCACCATCGTCAATGAAGGAAATTAAGGTGCTAGCCAATTATGGATACGCAGATGCGTCGGGGAGCTATTTCATTACCATCGACACCGATCGATGTGATGGGTGTGGGAAGTGCGTCGACGCCTGCCCGGCGTCCTGCTTCAAGGTCCTCGCCCAGGACCCGAATGATCCCTTCCGCGACGTGCCGGTGGTGGTGGTGGCCGACGGAAAACGAAAGATGTTAAAGTACGCCTGCGCCCCCTGCAAACCCGCAGCAAAACCACCCTCGCTGCCCTGCGTTGACGCGTGTCCCCAAGACGCCATTATCCACTCCTGGTAGCCAACGGGCAATCGAAGGCAACCCAATCCCAAAAAGAATGAACGGGCCGGCGGATTCCTAAACCCGCTCCCGCTCTTGTTCAAAACCGGATTACCTGCCACGGGGTGAAGGCCGGATTTCTCATTTTTTGTTCATGAAGGCCTGCATCAAATCCATTCCGGTATCGACCGGCTCTTCGTATCCCTCTCTCTCCCTTAGAGAAAGGGCCTCTTCCGGGCAGCCGGTAACGCAGAGTCCGCAGCCGATACAGCGTTCCGCGTTCACCCGGGCAGTGCCATCGACTACCGCGATGGCTTCGATCAGGCAACGTTCATCCTCACAGATCCCGCAGCCGATGCAAAGCTCGTCATCCACATGGGCGAAGAATCGGGAACGGGCCACCGGTTCCTCCACCTGCATCGCTTTGATGGCGCTGAATTGGGTACAACAGCAGGTGCAACAACTGCACATGGCCACGCCCATCTCTTTGGAATTGCCCACCATGTGGATCAAGCCCGCCTTCTCGGTAATGTCCAGGATGTCGAGGGCCTCCTCCAGGGAAATTTCTTTGGCGTACCCCTTTTCCACGAAAAATTTAGCCAGGTTTCCGAAATGCATGCAGACTTCCGTGGGTTTGCCGCACCCGCTGCCGTCCAGCTCCGCCGCCTTTCGGCACGGACAGTGAAGCACGCACGCATACCCTTGCTGCTTGATCAACTCGGCGGCCTGCTCATAGGGATAGACCTGCTGTTCGGATTTGACCGATCGGGTCACTGGGATGACCCGAGTAAAGGGAACGCCCGACGTAAACATGGCTCTTCCCCACCCCTTTTTGTAGTATTCGCGCCAGTGGTGGGCCAGCCGTTCTTTCTCAGGCGTCTTCTCGCCTTTGGCAAAAGAAGTCTCCCATAATCCAACGGCTGTCGGCAGCAGGCTGTATACTGCCTGGTTGACGCCGTCAATGGTCTTGGCCTGTTTGAACACCAGGGCTTTGTCCGCCATCGTCTCCAATACGGATTGCAGCTTCGCTTCGTCCCTCCGGGTGCTTTGAGCAATTTCAGAAAAAGTTTTGGGAAGCTGTCCGAGCAGCAGAGCGACCTCTGCCTCCTCCGGGGTGAACCGGATTTTGAGGATTTCAATCAGCGCGTCTGACTCCGGGGCTCTAAGCAAAAAGGTGTCGAGGTGTTGCTGAAGCTTATGATACACGTTTTCCGTCATTGGTGTTCCTTTTACATGAAGTCCTATCGGTTTTCTGTCGAGTCAGAATACCAGAACAATGGGGCCGAACCGGGTGTGCCGGAACGACCCCCATTGGCCTGTGCTTTGAACCCATCACAGCATTCGGGCAAGGTTCTCGCCATCGCGGATGGCGTCGCCGATCATGCGGGGTGCCACACAATCTCCGATACGATGCAGGTTTTCGATCTTGCCCTTGAGCGCGTGGTAGAGGTCCTCGTTGGCCTTGTTGTAATAGGACAGAACCACGTGATCCACCCCTTCGAAGGTTCTCTCTTTCCTGCTGTGGATGTTGTATACGGTAACAGTATTGCCGTCGATGGCCTTGATCATGGTATAGGGTGTAAACGCCAACCCTTTTTTCATGACGCGCCGGAGCAGAGGAATCCGTCGCTCTGCCGTCAGGTCAAATCCCATATGGTCGTGGGGGCCGATAAATATCACCTCTTTGCCTTGATCTACCAGCAGTTCGGCAATGCTGACGCCCTTCCAGTGCCCTTCACCGTCGTCGGCGACGAGGACCGTGTCTCCCACCTCGATTTCTTCTTCCAGCAACTGCCAATGGGTGAGCACATTGTCCTGATCCATGCCGGGCGGCACCGGATTATCCGGGTCGAAGGGGGGAATTCCCGTGAAGCTGACGCGGCGCGGCACAGATCCGGTGGCGAGAACGACTGCATCGGCATCGGCAGCCAGGACCATGTCCGCGGATACGTCGGTGTCGAGACGAACGTCCACGTCCAGTTTGTCGATCTGCTGGATCAGATAACGGGTGATCCCCTCGAGTTCCGCCCGTCCTGCACCCTTGGCGGCGATGGGCACCTGCCCCCCGAGACGGCCTCTTTTCTCGTAAAGCGTTACGCTGTGGCCTCTTTTGGCTGCAATCTCGGCAGCCTTCAGTCCGCCTGGACCACCACCGACGATCAGGACCTTCTTGGGCGCGTCCGTCTTCTTGAGGGTCCCGATACCGTACTGTTCCTCATGAGCGACCGCAGGGTTGTGAATACACCCGAACCCCCCCCAAAGCATTCCCCAGCAACCGTCATTACAGGCGACGCAGGGCCTTATATCCTCCAGTCGCCCTTCCCTTGCCTTCTTTGCGATCTCCGGGTCCGCGATATGTGCGCGGGTCAGGGCCACCATATCGGCATGACCATCGGCCAGCACTTTCTCCGCGAACACAGGGTCGTTGATGCGGCCGACGGCGAAAATGTAAGCGTTTCGCGTCACTTCTTTGATTCCCGAGGCGTATGGCACCCAGATCCCCAACGGGTGCTGCATGTCCGGGATGACCATGTTGGGCGTCCAATACGTACCCGCTTTGACGGTGATGTAATCGACCTTTCCGGTCTCATCGATCAATCGGCCCACTTCCTGCCAATCTTCCACATCCAAGCCACCGGGCGTCAAATCGTCGCCGTTGATCTGAATCCCGAGAATGTAATCATCGCCCACGTTTCGCCGGATGGCATCGATCACATCGTATACGATGCGCATCCGGTTCTCCAGGCTCCCTCCGTATTCATCAGTGCGTTTGTTGCTGTATGGCGACAGAAAGCCTCCGAGCAGATAGTTGCCGTACAGCGAATGAATCTCCACGCCGTCGAATCCGGCATCGCGGACATTTCTCGCGGCCTTTCCCCAGGCTTCGACGGTTTCGTGTATCTCCTCGACCTCGATCTCTTTGGGCGTCAGGCCGATCAAATCGTAAAATTGGTAGGGCATGGGAGATGCGGCCCAGGTGAGCCGCTGGCCCGGCAGCCGCTGGCGGCCGATGTGTCCGATCTGCTGGATGATCTTGGTGCCATGTTCGTGAACGGCCTTGTTCATTTTGCTGCATTCGGTGATGTAATCCTCATGGAAGGCGTTTAATACAGACGTATAAGTCGGGTTTACAGTGGCAAACTCGGAGACCAGGAGTCCGACCCCGCCTTTGGCCCGTTCCACATAATAGTCGATCAGTTGCTGGCTGGGTATGCCTCTGGCACCCATCAGTGTGCCATGACCGGTGATCATGACGCGATTGCGAAAGGTAACGTCTTTAATCTTTAGCGGGGTGAAAAGATACTCAAACATTTCAGACATTTTTTTCTCCTTCTGTAAAGTTGCTTGCCGCTACTTCGGCACAATTCCTTCTGTAATCGTGGTGGTATTGTCGATGAGAAATTCGGCGCCGTTGACATGTCTGGATTCATCAGAAGCCAGAAATAAAACCATATTGGCCACATCTTCGGGTGTTCCCCGCATGGGGTCCTTCTGGTGGTCGGGAACGGTCGGATCGTCGGCCACGGCCTCAAGAAACTGCCTTACCAGCGGGGTCTCTATCGTGCCGGGGTGCACGGAATTGCATCGGATGTGATTTCTCATCTGCGCACAATGCACCGCGATCGATTTGGTCATGGCGCGTATCGCCCCCTTGGAGGCAGAATAGGCGAACACCTTGGGGTACCCCCCAATGGCGGCGGTAGAGGACATGTTGACAATCGAGCCTCCGCCTGTCTGGCGCATGGCAGGAATGGCATGTTTGCACCCCAGGAAGGTCCCGTCCATGTGAACCGCATGCACGGCCCGCCAATCCGCCATCGTGGTCTGCTCTACATCCGAGACCTGCACGATACCCGCATTGTTGACCAGAACATCGAGGCGACCGAAGACAGACAGCGTCTTTTCGATGATACCGATCCACTGGTTTTCATCGCTGACATCGTGCCGGACAAACAGCGCTTTTTTACCGGTCGATTCGGCCACTGCACGTCCCTTCGCTTCGTTGATATCCGATACCACCACATTGGATCCTTCGCGCGCCAGAAAACGAACAATCGCCTCACCGATCCCCATTGCCCCCCCCGTCACAATCGATACTTTACCATCCATTCTGCCCATTTTTCTTTCCTTTACGCCTTTAATATTGAAGAGAATCTTCTTGCTGACGGAAAAGGCTGAATCCTTTGCCACCTCCGAGGCCTACCGGGCGTCGTGTCGGACCACTTCTTCCATGACGTCCGCAGATCCTTCGGTTAGAAGTCTATAGATCATGATGGGAAGACTGAGTTCATACATCACCAGCCGGTGATCGGTGATTCGGGCGATTTCCATCAGGTCGTGATCATTGGGGATCATATTATGAAGATCGGGATCTTCCCGGCTTCCCGGCGAACACCAGTCGCACGGACTCGTAGAGAAGTGCCCTGAACAGGATAACGGCCGCAGCTCGTAAATAAAGCAGCGCCCGTCCACCAGGAAAGGACAAGTGATATTCATCTCAAAGTAGCGTTCGGACAGGGGGCGCGTGTCCTGCAGGATACGATCGATGGTCCGGGATGCAGACTGCGCCGAGAGCCGCTCACGATCGATATGATCGGCAATGGCATAGCCACTGTCGAGCCACGTCTCGTAGTTGGCCAGGAACCGGGTGAGCCATTTCCTCTTTTTATACAGATAGTCGACGATGGAAATCGCATGGGCGACCGATACGGTAACATAGTGATGGCAACAGTAGGCACAGCCCTTCCGGCATGACATTTGTTTTTGCTGACGGGTAATCGTCTCGAGAAATGAATGGTAGGTATTGTGCCGAACGCGTTTGACCAGGTCGGGATATTCTTTACAGAACGCCCTGCGCCATTCTCCAATTTGACCTTTATGCTCTTTTTTTTCGATCCTTTTTATCTGTCGGGTAAGAGGTGTTACCATTTCAGGTTCCAAACCGCACCGGGCGCTTTTTTGGAGGACCATCGAGCGCCGCCCCAAGGGCGACGTTCAAAACCGGCCTGCAGGCAAGCGCTTGGAATGATCCACTCGCTATTTATCTTTCTGTGTGAATTCCGGCAATACCGTGTTTTCGATCCACTTGACGTTTATCTTTCCTTCAGCGAATTCAGGCCTATTGATTAAAAACTGGAGGAATGGGATGTTCGATTTGACGCCTTCGATTTCAAATTCGGACAGCGCTTTCTTCATATTTTGCAATGCCAGTTCACGATTGTCGCCCGTGGCAATCACCTTGGCCATCAGCGAGTCGTAAAACGGGCTAATCATATATCCTTGATGGCAATGGGTATCGACGCGAACATGGTCGCCATAAGGAACGACAAACCGCGAGATGCGCCCGGGAGTCGGCATGAAATCGTTCATGGGATTCTCCGCGGTAACCCGGCATTCGATGGCATGGCCAGCAAATTGAACGTCGGACTGATTCATGGAAAGCGAGTGCCCAAACGCAATCCGAACCTGTTCTTTCACCAGGTCGACACCCGTTATCTCCTCGGTCACCGGATGTTCGACCTGAACACGCGTATTCACCTCCATAAAATAGAACTGTTCCCGATCGATATCTACCAGAAATTCAACCGTACCGGCATTGTTGTAGTTGATCCCCCTGGCCAGAGCAATGGCGGCTTCGGAAATGGAATCGGTTAACGATTTCGGCAGGCCGATGGGCTGTGCCTCCTCGATGACCTTCTGATAACGGCGCTGGGAGGAGCAATCCCGTTGCCCCAGATGAATGACTCTTCCAAAATCATCAGCAAGGATCTGAACCTCCACATGGCGTGCATTCTGGACGAAACGTTCCACGAAAAGCGTCGGATCGCCGAAAGCCTGCTTGGCTTCGTTGAAAGCCATATTGAAGGCATTTTTCAGGTTTTTCGGTTCGGTGACGATACGCATCCCACGTCCACCGCCACCGGCCGAGGCCTTGATGAGAACAGGGAATCCAATCTCTTGGGCTTTGGCCTCTATATCGCTGTATTGAGTAATGCCTTTGCTGCCTGCGTTGACAGGAACATCGCACGTGGTTGCAAGTTCCCGTGCCCTGACCTTGTCGCCCAACTGCCGCATGGTTTCGGAGCGTGGTCCGATGAAAATTATTCCATTTTTCTCACATGCTTCAGGCAATTTGGGATTCTCGGCCAAAAATCCGTAACCCGGATGGATCGCGTCGACCCCGGAACCTAAGGCCGTGGCAATAATCATCGGTATATTCAAATAGCTCAAATTCACCTGGGGAGGGCCAATGCAGACCACCTTGTCTGCAAGTCTGGCAGGCAGACTATCTTTATCGGCTTCCGAAACCACAAGTACTGTCTCGAGATCACTCTCTTCACAGGCCTTTATAATTCTGACAGCAATTTCTCCTCTGTTAGCGATCAGAACTCGCTTTCTTCTCATTTCCGTCGGCACTCCTTCATTTTAATGAACAAAAAATTTGTATCTTTATGGTTGTTTAACAGTAAGTCCTGCAGACGATCCGGTCTGGTTTATTGAAGAACATAGCAGCAAGCTGCGAGGAATCATCGATTCCGTAAGGCATTCTGTCTATTTTGTATTCGCTCGATTACCCCGCCGCAAGCGACGGGGAATGCACTCGCTTTTGCGGTTCAATTGCCTCCGCAAGAAAAGCGGAACCAAAAAGTGATGTTGCAGGGAGCCACCTCCGCTTACCGCCTTCCGAAAGGCCAACGCCTTGCACCTTCCGGTTTTCTGACGACCCTTCCGGAGTTTCCCCGGCATCCTGTTTGGATCGTTAGGGTGTCCTCATCAGTCGGGCTGAATCAGGAACAAGGTGGTACCTTCTTCCACCAGCGTGTTGCTTTCCACGCAGATTTTCACAACCTGTCCTTTCACTTCCGCCATCAACTGCTGGTAGCACTTCATCACCTCGAGCAAACAGAGGACCGTATCGGCTTCTACTTCATCGCCGACTTCCACAAACGGCGGCTCATCCGGGCCCGGCCGTCGATAGAACACACTCGGGACGGTAGCCTTGATCGGATGTAGATTTTCTTCGTCGAGGTTCCCGTCCAACGCCGCAGGTGGCAAGGTCCCCGATTCTGAAACGGAGGCGGCCTCTGCCGGGGCATGAACCGCTGCTTCGGTGGCGGGCGGCGTTTCCGCCGAGGCCGGAGAAGCTGCCGGTGCGGCCTGTTCGCTTGTTCCGGTATGGCCCGAAAAACATAGCGGGCTTCTTGCAGTATTGCCGACTTTGCCTTTAAAAATAGACAGTTTGATGTCGCCGGTGTCTATGTGAAGTTCGGTATCCTTACATTCCTTTACAATCTGAATAACTTCCATCACATCTTCCATGCTGAAACCCATAACGATACCTCCTGTTGCTATCGTACCGATCCTGAAATCAGATGATTATTGACAAAATTCGAAATAGCTTTTTCCTTTTTGCAGCTGCAGCCGGCTGATGTCATGATCTTTGCTCAGCTCCTTCAGCAGCAGTACCAGTGGTTCTTTTCCCGTATAATAAGATCTATATGGCTTTTTGATTTGCTTGATTTCTGTATCTCCTTTCATGATGTGATACAGCATAAACTCCTCGTCAGTCGCCTGGGTCATGCCATAACTTCTACGGAGTTTGTTTAGATCACCTTCTTGAGCCATAATTTCTTTATTTTTTTCATATTGTGCACTGAGACTTTTCGCATTGGGATGACTGAGAAACCGATCCTTGACGTTGGGATCCATCCATGGCACGCCAGCGTCCTCCCACCCCCAAACGCCCAATGCCGTCTCGATCATGGAATCGAGAACCTGCTTATACCGCTCACCGGTAGCCACATTAACGGCAGCCTGGGACACGATGAACTGGGAGCCCGGCGTAATCATGATGGGATTTCCGAGATCCTTGATGATTTGAACGACTTCGTCCAGAACCTCGTCCAGTTTATGAGGGATTCCGATCTGCCGTAACTGCTCCCGTAAATTTGAGATTACTCCCCCGGGCACCTGGTGCTTGTACACGCTGTGGTCGTATTCCAGCGGATGGTTGTCTATGGGAAGCCCTTCCAGTTTTCCGATTACCTTCAGCCGCCGCTCGACTTCCCTGAGTGCATCTGTATTTTTGATGTTATGAGGTATGCCCAAGACCTTCGCATTATGGATGCCGTTAAAAACCGATATGTGGGAGGAACCGAACGCCAGCGGAGGAACTGTGGTATGAATGCCATCGATCCCGAGTTCCATCGCTTTTACGACGACGCGCCCCTGATTCGTGCTCATGCCGTGCGTGTGAAGATTGATCGGAACGCCTTTGGCTTCCTTCTGGATCGCCGGCAACAGGGTCTTTAAGCGTTCCACGGTTAACAACCCACCAGCGTCTTTCAGCCAGAAGGTATGGGGTTCGTAAGACATGATGCGTTTCGTCAGGTCGGCGTAATATTCGTCGGTCAGACGGGGGGAGGGATAGTAGCAAATGCAGGGGTTGAAATCTAGCCCCATTTCTCTGCCCATGGGTACGACCCAGGGCGCATGACGATCGAGTTCGTTTCTCGTATTCATCATGTAAAAAAAACGCGACGCTTCCGTGGCCTTGAAGGCCAGCTGGTAATACAAGCGGATCACTCCCCGATACTCGGCATAATCCAGCAGATCCAGATTTTCGGCTATCCATTGGTTTTTCTTGGTTTTTGTAATCTTCCTACCTAACAGATGCGCGATGTCCCATGGATCTTCTTTCATAAAACGGCAATGGTGTTTCGCGTTCATCGCATTTACCGGCATCTCGATATAACTATATCCCGCCTCATCCAGCAGACCGGCGATGGCATCCATCGTTCCGTATCGCATTTCCATTGCCCACAAGCTTTGCGCGCCATCGCGCATCGTTGTATCGTAAAACTGTAATTCCTGATTCCCTTCTCTCATTTTACGGTCTCCTCAGCGTGATCAATTCGATAACTTTTCATCAATCTATGGAGGCAGCCATTGATCTGACGCATCGCACTACCACGCCAACCATCCACCATCGATGGCGATGGTTTCGCCGGTCACAAAACTGGCGGCATCCGATGCTAAAAATACGCATACATTCCCCACTTCGCGCGGTTCACCACCTCTTCGCATTGGTATTTTTTTGATATTTTGTTCCAGGATCTTAGGATTGGATTCGATGTCTCGTTTGGCCATTTCCGTGACGATGTATGAAGGGGCGATACAAACGGATCGGACGTTAAAACGAGCCCATTCGACGGCCATGGCTTTGGTAAGTTGGACAACCCCTCCTTTGCTGGCGATATAGGGGGAAAGGTTCATGAATCCGGTTCGACCGAAAACCGATGCATTGTTTATGATACATCCGCTTTTTTGATCGATCATATGGGGGGCGACGGCCTGGGCACATAGAAAATAACCTTTCAAGTTGGTATCCAGGACCCGGTCCCATTCCTCCTCGGTTATTTTTAAAAGCGGTTTCACGACATTGACGCCGGCATTGTTGACCAGGATGTCGATCTTTCCGAATTCAGCAAGGGTTTTCTCAGTCATGGCCAGTATGTCATTCTTTTTCAAAACGTCAACGACCATTGAAATACATGTTGAACCCTTAGCCGTGACGGCTTCGGCCACTTTTTCCAAACTGGGCTTATCTCGTCCCGTCAATACCAAGTTGGCCCCTGCATCTGCCATAGAGAGGGCGATTGCCTCTCCCAGGCCTTTGCTGGCACCGGTAACGATAGCGGTCCTACCTTTCAAACTAAAGACGTCCATTCCCATCACGCATGCTCCTTAATTTATAGTTTATAAAAAGAATATCAACTGTCGTATCAATCGATAGCCGGTTCCGACGGGCCGGACACAGTAGCGCTTCTATTTTCCGGTAAATTTCGGTTTTCGCTTTTCGATAAAAGCCCGCTGTCCTTCCTTGACGTCCTCCATTAGAAGCAGCCCAGGGCTCAACAGGTCCTCCCAACGATAATCGTCATCGTTGCCCCTGTGCAGCATTCGCCGGGTCACCTGAACGGATATAGGTGGAAAGCTGGCGATTTTGTTGGCCACTTTCTCAGCGGTAGCAAGAAGTTGATCCTGAGGCACGATGGTGTTGACTATACCATAACGCTCTGCCTGATGAACATCGATCATCTCACCGGTCAGCAACATGTTAGCCAGACGCTTGCGTCCAAGTACATTCAGGGCCCGACCCAGCATGATCACATGCACCGCACCGAAAGATGTACCAGGCAGACAGAATTTTGCCTTCTCTGATGCGATTGTAATGTCGCTGATGATGGCGATTTTACATCCATAACCGATGGCGGAACCATTGACCGCTGCAATTACAGGCTGCGGTATGTTCTCAAGATGGCGGAAGGTTTTCGCATCGATATCGATGTATTTTCTGGATTGCTTTAGGTTTTCAAAGTTCAATTCTTGCAGGTCAGCACCGGCACTGAATGCCTGATCACCACTTCCCGTGATGATCACCGCACGAATCTCGTCGCTTTCCTCGATAATATCGAGCGCCTTATCGATATCCTTATACATGAAGGTGCTGCAGGCATTGAGTTTATCCGGTCGATTCATCGTGATGATCGCTATTGCACCTTTTTGTTCATAGGTAATTGTTTCAAATATTTCCATAATAATGGTCTCCTCAAAGTCCCCAGTTTTGTTTGCAAACCACCCGTGTCGAACAAAATGGCGCCAACGGAAAGACAAAACGATCGTGTTAACCCTTAGACTCAAAATTAAAATGATTTAAATTCGGTTCGGTAGAGGCGGGATCGTGCCGTCTCCACTGTGAATCCTTGGTAAGGGTCGTCCTGGCCCTCTTGCTTCTACAGCCTTAGGACTATCCTTATTAATCCAACATTACTGCCTAAATATACCAAGGTTCGATTGGTTCTTTGAGATAGAATAGCAATTTTTATACCACTACGTTTTAATGTAATTTTTATATTTATTTCGAAATAGTTAGGATTGTTTCAAACATTGCATTTAAATCTATATATCGATATTTCGTTGGTTGTTTGTGGATATTTCAGTTTTTAAGAATCGGTTTCGCAAATTTAGTTTTGAAATAGAATAAATGAACCGATGCCATGATACATCTAAACCGCTTTCCAATCACAATGGGGGTACAAGCTCAATACATGCAACCGTTCTTCCCTTATTTTTAAATCCAGAGCCAAGAGTTCTAACCAAATTTCTGGAACTATTTCCGGTCTTGGGCTGCGCCAGGCTTTCTTCTTCCTATATCCAAACCGTTCCCACTGGCTATCTTCCCAGGTGGCGGCCATTCGTTTAATGTCTGTATACATCTCGCCTCCACAAAGATAGCCGACGTGATGTGCCCAACAAACATGAAGATCTTCTGATCGAAAAAAACCGCTATCCATACAGACTGCGATCGGACCATCCCATCGATATTTCCTTTTGATTTTGATTACCATGTGCCGAATCATGTTCAGCATGCTGTCCCCGTGATTGGAGTGCTTGTCACCACCACGGAACACCGCATCGACAATCAAGCGTCCCCAGTTCATCTGCAGGGACTGAAATCCCATTTTTCTTTTGTAGGTCGGTTTGACGCCGTGCCGGCATTGGGCATCGTCATTGTCCATAACCATCGTATCGATGCATAGTTCGATCACATCAGGCCGGGTGATCTTCAGGCGATTGAGAAAAAGGGGTTGCAAGAGCCTGCAGAACAAGAACACCTACGTCCAGGAAAAGGCTTGGAAAAAGCGTTTGACTTGATGAGAAGAAGCAACGTCCGTTTTTTTGGCCTCGATACTACCGGCATATTGTGTTACAGCCCCAAAAGGGCTATTAAATAAGTTGGGTTCAAGTCTATCTTTTTTTTCGAGAATTGTTGACTTCAACGTGATAGTGACCTTCTTTTTTATCAGTATCAGTGGGTTTTTCGGGATACAGTGTTTTGAATTAATGGTAATAAGGAGAAGACAACTTGAATTTGAATGAATTCGTTAAAAATGCACTCGAATCCGGCAGATCTGCTTTGACAGAAGTGGAATCAAAAAAGATATTGGGAAAAAATGGCGTACCTGTGGTCGCTGAAACAATTGTCGCCACATCGGCCGAGGCGGTTGTGGCAGCCGCCGATTTCGGGTTCCCAGTTGTGCTCAAAGGAATCGGCGACAACCTGTGGCACAAAACTGAAGGCGGTCTGATATATCTGAATCTGGCTGATGAAATAGCCGTATCGGTTGCCGCGGAAAAAATTCTTCGGGCTCCAGGCAGGGTAAAAATTCTCGTGCAGCCTCAAATTGTTGGGAAGCGCGAGTTCGTGGCCGGCCTTTTCCGCGATCCCCTTTTTGGACCGGCGATTCTTTTCGGATTAGGCGGAATATTAACCGAAGCATTGTCTGATGTTGTCTTTCGACTGGCACCGCTCAGCCGCGAAGATGCGGTGGACATGATCGAATCCATCCAATCCCAATCGCTGCTGGGGCCTTGGCGCGGTGAGCAGGCAGTAGACCGACAACACTTACTGCAGATATTAATGGGGCTGAGCGCCATCGCTGCCGATTTTCCTGAAATTGTCGAGATCGACATCAACCCACTCATTGCAACGGCAGCCGGAGAGCTCAAAGCAGTTGATGCCCTGATCACTCTGGCCCAACCCAATAGGGTGACCACAGAGAGCCACCCGGTGCATCCATCGTCAACCCGATCACTGTTCTATCCCCGCTCGGTGGCATTCATCGGTGCTTCTTCTCAAATGGCCAAATGGGGGTATATGCTGATCTGCAACACGATCAGCGGCGGCTACCAGGGCGAGGTCTATGCTGTCAATCCCAGGGGAGGTGTAATTGTTGGCAAATCAGCCTATAAAACCATAGCTGAGATTCCTGGACCGGTAGATCTGGCTGTAGTAACCGTACCTGCCGACAGGATCCTGGACATGATTCCTCAGTTAGAGGCCAAAGGGATCAAAAACGTAGTGTTAATTACATCGGGTTTTGCAGAAACCGGCATCGACGGTAAAGCACTTGAAAGGCAGGTAGTCGACAAAGCGCGGCAGGCCAACATCTTGATTCTCGGGCCAAACACCATGGGTATCTGCAATCCCCACATCAACTTCTTTTGTACGGGAACGACGGTCCGTCCGAAGGCAGGTTCCACAGCGATGGTGGCCCAGTCCGGCAACATGGGAACCCAGTTGCTGGCC
Source organism: uncultured Desulfosarcina sp. (assembly GCF_963664155.2). Classification (GTDB taxonomy): domain Bacteria; phylum Desulfobacterota; class Desulfobacteria; order Desulfobacterales; family Desulfosarcinaceae; genus Desulfosarcina. The sequence continues at coordinate 295,822 of NZ_CAXXXH010000002.1, read as the reverse complement.
TTCGCCGAAGCTCAGGGAATCGGAATCCGGGCTTTTTCCGGTTCCGGCAACGAAGCCATGATCACCATCGAGGATTTCATGGAAGCCTTCGAAGTAGACGAACTCACCCGAACCGTTATGCTGTACATCGAAAGCGTCAAACAGGGCCGCCGCTTTTTCGAAAGTGCCTGCCGGTTAAGTCAAAAGAAACCCATCGTACTGCTCAAAGGTGGCCAGACTCGGGCAGGCAACCGGGCGGCGTCCAGTCATACCGGTGCTATGGCATCGAACACCCGACTGTTTGACGCAATGTGCAGGCAGGCGGGCATTGTCAAAGTAGAACACCCCATGGAACTGCTGGACCTGGCTGCGGCCTTCTCCTCGCTGCCCCTTCCCCAAGGAAATCGTATCGCAATCATGACAATAGGTGGCGGATGGGGCGTGGTCACCGCCGATCTGTGCAACCAGTTTGGCCTGATGGTACCAGATATCTCTCTCGAACTGATTTCCCGTATCGACCAGATTTTACCGCCCTATTGGAGCCGATCCAATCCCATCGATCTAGTCGGAGAGATCGACCTCACAATTCCCTTAGCCGTCATGGAAATGCTGCTTCAATGGGAAGGCTGCGACGCGGTCATCAATTTGGGGATTCTCGGGCGCCGAATTCTTTTCAAGCGTTTAACCGACTCGGTGGAAAACGCGGACTATTCATACACGCGAGAATTTCTGGATAACTCCGTCAAGGTGTTTTCCGATTTCGAAAACGACTACATCGAACAGATTGTCAGTCTGATGGAAGCTTACGGCAAGCCAATCATAGGGGTCAGCATGCTCACCGACAAAACTGATGTCACTGTATATCGAGTGAAGGGCCACGATTTGAAGGGCGTGTTTTACGAAACGCCGGAGCAGGCGGTAAAGGCAGCTGCCCGCATGGTCGAGTATCAGCGGTATCGCTCCCAAAACACCGGCTGATAAGGAAGCCAATGGATTCATCATTGCTCATTGCCGCCGGCGCCAGTTTCATTGCACCCACGCGATGGCTGTCTGTGCCCGAACTCACCGGGCACAGGGAGGTCGTGCGCGAGGCACTCGTCTACATTATCAAGACACTCGACCGCCAGGTCGCTTCCGGTGTTGATGTTCCTGCCGAGTTTTGCAGTCGTATCAGAGCCTACCTACGACGCCAGGTGGACCGCGATAACCAGTTGGTCGAACATAGTGTATGTCTTTCTACGTGCGCGATATGATCGACGGCAGCTCCGCCCCGCGCCAACTCTTCGCCGATGGACAGGGGGAGCTTCAGCGCCCGATTGGGCGCCAGTTGGCGAGTTTACTCGCCTGCATTCACACGTTCGATTGGACGTCTTCGAGCCTGCCGGATTTCATGCCGGTCCCACAGACCGCCGAAGAATGTGCGCTCTTGGAAATCCAACGCTGGCACGACCCCTACGAGGCTCACCGCTCCGAGTCACGTCCGGGCGTGACCGAGTCCCGTACTCGTGGCATGACCGCCACGCCCCGACTGATGTACCGCAAGTCTCGATGGTATTGGGCGACGTGGGGCTGGGCAGCTTCATCTCCCGTGGCGAAGAGGTCGTCGGGCTCACCGATTTGAAAAAGGCACACATCGGCGATCTGATGAAGGACTTGGCATCGGCACTTTACCGAGGCGTCGATAACCTCATTCCACGGAACGAGTTATTTGCGGCCTATGAGGAGGAGAGCGGTCTGAAGGTCGATCAGGACAATGTGGAATAAATACTATTTGGTGTTCACCGACGCCCAGTAGGTCTTGATCTCCCACCCCGAGGTTCATCGAATCTCGGAGCTAAACGGGCAGATCGACATCAGCCTAGTGCGCTTGACGATGGATTTTCCGTTCCACTGATAGCACCACGGACTGCAGACGATAGAGGATATTAATGGATCATATTAAGGTTAAGGAGGATTCCTTTAGCGCATTCTACTATAATATTCCATGCGCGGACTACTTCAATCGTTAGTTCACCCGCTATTATTCGCTCACAGATTCCCTTTAAATGTTTCTCACAAATGTCGTTTCCGGCATCAGAAAACATTTGATACCTTTTGGGATCACTTTCGAAAATTTTAAAGATATTGCCTTTTTTCGACATAAGAACACCTCTGAATAATTCGATGAAAGAATGACCAGTCATGCGGTCAAAGTTTCGTAATCTTAGGTATTTCCCTTGCCATCTTTATTCTCCAATGTAGATCCCTATCAATCTCAATCCCTGGCGGCACCACCAAATCCCTCAATTCCGCGAATGAAATATACCCCCACTCGGCGTTGACCGTGAATTCGTTCAAAATGGCATAGCCCCAAAACAGCTCATCGCCATCGTATTCCGCGACATACCAGTCACACCCACCAATGAAAAAGTGCAGGTGGATGAGCTTATCCCTGAGGGGGATGCTTTCAGTTTCGTAAAGCCGCGGTATTCTCGAAAGCTCTTCTTTAGTTGGCGTATTCCACATTTTATTTAACTCCTTTCGGTTTCAGAATCAGTTTGAGGACTTTCTCAGTTTCTGACATGACCTTCAGGCATGCCGCTTGTGGAGTGAGTTTGATTTTCTCCGCGTAGCGTCCGATGTATCGATAAGAGTTGCCGGTGGTGTCACGGGACTGTTTGCAGAAAGAATAAGCAGTGGAATGCAAACCCATTACTCTTCTGTTACGACCGCGAGAAATGCAAAAGAATTTGTAGAATACTTATTGGCAAGTTCCACTGAGCTATTGTCCGCGCCTAATGTGTTTCTTGAAAAAGGAATCACCAAAGTGCTTAATATTCTTCATGAGGCCGAGGCTGGAGTTGCTGCAGCCGAAGTTACTTTGCCAGAATGTATTTATGTAGGAAACTTGCCATTTGATGCAACAGAAAACGATCTTAAGAGCCTATTTGAAAAAAAGAACGTGCAAATAAAATCAATATCAATGCCTAAGAAGTATGAATCAGGTGAAAATAAAGGCTTTGCATTTATTGAACTATCCACGAAGGGGGAATCTTTATTAGCCTTCGATCTTGATGGTTTGCTGACATTGGGTGGGAGACGTCTCCGCATTAATGAGGCGAATTCTTTTGAGGCGAATTCAATACAAAGTAGCGGGCATGAGCGTCCCTCTCCCCCACTTAGTAAATCAGTCTACGTTGGAAACCTTTCTTTCAAAGCGAACGAGGCTAACATCAGAGAGCTTCTGGCAGCACATGATATTACCACTGTCGATATTTTTATAATGAAGGATAAAAAAACAGGTATCTCAAAAGGAGCAGGCTTTATAAACCTTAGGTCAAAAGATGAAGCGGTAAAAGTTATTGGTGCTCTAAATGGTATAGAGTTCATGGGAAGGAAGCTCATAGCTAAACCTGCTAACCTTAGAAGAGGCCGATAGCTTTTTAAATAATGCCCCTTAACAAAATTATAGCACAGGTCAGGGTGGATTATGCTTCTTCATATTTGTGACCAAAATTGTGCCTATTTTTTATTATACGGTTCTCTATGAAGCTCCAGTTGTCAGGAAATACTCAGAGATGGGGTCCACATCCCACGGAATCTCTGGCCAGGATATCCGGGGCGTCTTCAGCACCTGTTGAACGATACGCATGAACTTTTTGCCAATGCTCTTCGATTTGCGGCGATTGAAGCGAAACACATACTCGTCAAGATAGTTTTGGAGGTATTTCGGTTCGAATCGTCCCTGGTAGGTTCCTCTGATCAGTCGTTTGATCAAGGTCGTTACCAAATGGACACCATATAGTTTTTCGTAATCCTTGCTTTTGCTTTGGTTCGTTATCTCGCGTCGATACTGATCTTTATCAATGATATTATAGCTTTGCCAATCGTCCGTAGCGATGGTCGAACCGGGCTCGATATTGTCGAGGATGAAGGTTTCCAATGAATATCCTGAGCAATCCAGGGCGACATGCAAACGAATGCGACCCATTCGTTTTTCGATGTCTCACCGTTCCACGGCAATCGCAACAATGGATTTGCCTTCAGCCCCCCGGCCCCGTTTGCCTGGGCTTTGCCCCCCGATGAAAAACTCATCGACCTCGACGCGGCCGGAAAGCTTTTCGCGCTCGTGGCGAATGGTACAGCGACGAAGCTTTTGAAGCCAGGTCCAGGCGGTTTGATAACTGCCAAAGCCCAGCAGTTCCTTCAGGTTCACCGCATTGATGCCGGATTTGCGAGTCGTGAACCACCACATGGCTTTAAACCAGTAGGTGATCGGTTTTTTGGAACTGTCCATGATCGTTCCGGCCGTCAACGAATGTTGATGTTCGCATTGGGTGCAAATATACAGGTTTCTTGAACTCAACCAGTACCGTGTGTGGCCACATTTTTTGCACACAAAGCCATCGGGCCATTTTTGTTGGAACAGATAATCGAAACAGGCATCCGGTTGTGAAAAACGTTGATCGAATTCGATTTCGGATTTCGGGAAATCCTCGGCAATGGTAAAATCGGTCATGGTGGCGGCCTCCTGTTTTGGGTTATGAGGCCACATTACCGCGGGGCTGTGACAGATACGGTCACAACCAATCAAACTGGAGCTTCATAGAGAACCGTATTTTATTATTCCCTTTAAATTGAAATGATTTACAGTGACATCCGAGCTGAAATATTGGTTAATGAAAAAGCATGTGATTTTATAATTTTACGTCATTTCAAATAATATATAACAACTCGTAATTATTGTATATAAATTGGGTTCGACTCCCGTCGCCTCCTACCAACAAGAATGAAGCTGATCCATATCTATTTCCGGCAGCGGGGATGCCCTTGCCTTTGGCGGGTACGTACCTTCTTTTTTCTGACCACCTGCAGGGAATCGTAAAGCTTGGAGCGGGTCTTGCGTTTGAGATCCTTGATTGTCTTGGGGTCCGGATCCTTTTCCATGGCCTCCCGGCAGGCCGGACAAAGGGCCACCACGTTTTTGATGGAATGCTCGCCGCCCTGGGACAGCAGTTGAATGTGGTAAGGTTCCAGGCCATCAGCCCCGGTGCCTTCACCGGTTTTGGTTCCGCAGCATTCACAACACATCCGGGCCCGTTTTAAAACGGATTCGAACACATTCTTTTTGCGGTTGAACGGTTCGGTTCCATCTGCAGCCGCTTTCCACGGCTTTCCCGGGGCCGGCTTTTCAATCGGAGGAGCCCCATAGGCGGGTTCGGGTTTGCGGGGGGAATCCGGTAAGTTCCGTCTGTTTGACCTTACGGATGGTTCCGGGTTGGCGGATACTCCCGGCGAATCGGTTATCGGATCTTGCGGCGGTCCTTCTTTTTTTCGTTTTCGAACCAGATTTTTCTCAGTTCTACCGTCAGTGGAGCGACTTCCTGAAACGGATTTGAGCCACCGGTTATGGTTTTCCTGCTGCAAAAGCTGTCTGAGGGCTTCGATGGTCTCATCGGCATTAAATTTGATGTTCATCTCACGCAGCATCTGCTGAATTTCCAGTTTACTAAGTGTCATGGATACCCTTTAGCTCATAATTTAAAAAAGCAATGCCGCCTGGCGGAGTTGGATCAACAAACGCATACCGACGCATCATCAACTTACAAAAAGGGTACGTTGCTTACAACAATAATTCCATCGATGCAATCTGATTTCTGGTTGCATTCACACTTACCCCATGCTGCCATCGTCGTCACCTAACCACCAAATCCACCAGCGGCAAATTCAGAAAGGACCAGCCACGTCTTGACATCCATAAGAATGGTGTCGTCGCGGCAAAGACGTTCCGCCTCCGTTTTTCCGACAAACAGGGTCTCTATCTGTTCCGAGGAACGGTTACCGGCGGCAGAGGGGTCGCCATCGCAGTCCACATAAGCAATGATAACCGATTTGTCGGTGATCCCGGAGGAACTGAACACGACTGGACTGGTTCGCTCCTACCGGACGACCGTAAGTCCGGTTTCCTCCATCAATTCCCTTCTGACTGCCATCTCGACCAATTCCCACGGATCCACGAGGCCGGCTGGAAATCCATATTGAAAGCCGCCAAAGGCTATCCTGAATTCTCGAATGACCACCAATTGTTGGCGCTCGCGGTGGTAAGGAACGATGACAACGGCATCTGCCGATGCCAGACGACGGGTAAAACATTTGGGTCCTGTCTTTTCACGTGGTGCCATTTGCCATGTTTTCGTCTGACCGTCACGATCGATGTAACGGATTTGAACTCTCCCCGCGGCAAGCCGCGGGGAATCTTCACCGTAAGAATGAAAATCGATTTCCAGTTCGCTCGTTAACACCGGCCGCAAGCGGCGGGGAATGCGCTCGCTATCGCGGTTCAAAAAGACTTAAAAACCGATCGGCAAACAGAGTCTTAAAACCGGACAATTTCATTTTTCCATGATCCTTGACTGGGCAGCTGTTAACGCCAGTTACGGGTCGTGATTGACAATAACGAAACAGACTGTGCAAAATTGTACACACCCCATCTGCCCTGCCGCACCCGTATGGATAATAATACAGCTGACCGGTCCACGGGATAAATAAGGCAAGTAAAAAGGCATTCAATATATTTACAATAAGATATCAAACGCTTGGTTATCCCTTCAGCGGTTAAGGGGCCCCTTGAGTTCGATGTTGTTATCGAAATTAACGTGTCGGCATATGAATTGCTGCATGAAACTGAGAGCGATTTATATTTGATGGAATCGTAAAAAGTCGAAATCTCAGATTAATGTCATCCCCGCGTAGGCGGGGATCCATAAGTTTCATATAGTTTAGATAGCGCTAAAGCTTCAGTACGTGCCCCGCCTACGCGGGAATGACACATCGGGGACTTTTTACGAGGCCATCATGTTTAAACGCATGATAACAGTCCGAGACCGCCGGAGAAAAAAGGATGAACAGCCAATTACAGGCGTTGAAATAAAACCCGCTGAAGCCGGCTCATCCGCCATCCGACAGCCCATTGTAATATTTTCACCGGGGCGTTTATGCCCAAGCCATGGCTAATAACTGAATTAATGGAGGATATCATGCCAGATGCAACCATTTTGTTCAATATCACGCCGGTGCCGTTTCTTTCGGTTCTGGTATGGATTTTTTTGAGCATCGCAGCCATGTATTTTGCCCGCCGGCCATTTCATGACTCAATGGGGTCCCTTGGCCGGGTGCTTTACAATGCCATGCGCGTAGCCGCCGCATCCGTAAAGATGGCTCAACAGCGCCTCGAAGCCCGCAACCGGGAAGTGCTGCTGGCTGCCGGCATCGAACATGCCGAAAGACGGACGGAACGAGAATTCGAGCGGATCAGCACGGCGGTGGAACGAAACCTGGAAGCCTATCCCCAGTTGCAGCGACAGCTCCGCGAAGATCTGTTGAAGCTTGAGGACGATTATAGCAAAACCGCTGAAATTCCCCAGGGGCTGTCTGATTGGGTCAAGGTAATCGATGCCATCGCCGGCATCAAACCGTCGGGTGACCCCATGGTGGCCAATCTTCTCGAAGATATCCACAATACCCTGAAGGAACAACATAAGGCGGCTCTCGAAGGCCATCGGAAAGCGGTGTCGGACCGCCACGGTATTCTCTCCCGCATGGTCCCCCAGTGGCGCGCCACGGACAAAACCCTCAAGGGAATCGAAAAAGCCATCTCCGATCTGACCGGCCGTTCCCAGGCGGTGGATCAGTGCATGACCGACTACGAGACCGTCAGAACCCACACCGACATTGCAGAACGTCAGCTTTCATCGTCCTCGCTGACTCAGTTCTTTACCTCCGGCCTGGTTCTGGGTGTGTTTGTCATCGGTGCCATCATCAACTTCAACCTGGTTGCCCTGCCGATGTCCGAAATGGTGGGCGGCGCAAGCTATATCGGTACGTTCAAGACCTCCGATGTGGCCGGCATTTTCATCGTCTGCCTGGAAGTCGTCGTGGGGATCTTTCTCATGGACGCCCTGCGTTTCACCCGACTGTTTTCGGTAATCGGCTGCCTCGACGACAAAAAACGAACCTGGTTCTTTTTTATCCTGCTGGCCATGCTCACCATCCTGGCCGGGGTTGAATCTTCTCTGGCCTTCATGCGCGATCGCATTGCTGCGGACATGGAGGCATTGAGACAGAGCCTGGCCGGCATCGAACCCTCGGCCGTAGCCGCTAGCAAAATCCCTACGATCGGTCAGATGATCCTGGGATTCATCCTGCCCTTCATTCTCACTACGGTCGCAATGCCCTTCGAAACCTTTATTTCGTCATCGCGAACCGTACTCGGCATGGTTGGCGCCTGGGCGCTGCGGGCGCTTGCGTTTTTTCTTCGCCTGGCGGGCAATCTGGGCTATTACCTGGGCCGACTGGTGGTCAACGTGTACGATCTGGTAATATTCCCGGCCCTGTGGCTGGAGGCATTGATCCAAAGGAAAATGACTGCAACGCCATCGATGCAGAAAGCGGAGAAAAATCGCCCCGCCACAAAGAGAAAGTCCATGACCCTGTTGGAGGAGACCGCACCATGCGAAAAAACAGCAGACTGAACCCATACTCGATTATTGCAGCCGCGTTGTTGGCGGTCGTGCCGATGTTCTCCGGATGCACCCAAAAGATGAACCATTCCAAGGGAGTGTACATGCTGGTGGACACCTCTGGCACCTATACCGAGGAACTGAACAAGGCCCGGGCCATCATCAACTATCTGCTGGGCACCCTGTCTCCCGGAGACACCATGGCGGTGGCTCGCATCGATACGGGTAGCTTCAGCGAAAAGGACATCGTCGCCAAGGTCACCTTTGACCAGCGTCCGTCGGTTGCCAACACACAAAAACGCGCCTTTCAGAAGCAGGTGGCCGAATTCGTATCATCGGTAAAAGGCAGCAGCCACACGGACATTTCCGGAGGACTGCTGCAGGCTGTCGAATACCTGAACGAAGCGGGATCCGGCCTGAAATACGTCCTGATTTTTTCGGATTTAAAAGAGGAACTGGCCCGCGGCCACGTGAGGGATGTCCCCTTCCAGTTGGAAGGGTTCCATATCGTCGCCCTGAATGTCACTAAACTTCGGGACGATATCCGCGATCCCAAAAATTATATGCAGCGGTTGGATCAGTGGCGAGACAAAACCGAGTCCGGCGGCGGGGCCTGGCGGGTGATCAATGACCTTGAGCGATTGGACAACATGTTTTCATTGTAGGCCTTTTCCCACCCCGACAACGAAAGCACCCCGCCAACCGCGCCGGGGTGCTTTTCCTTTTTTGACGGGTTCGTAAAAAGTCCGATATCTGCGTTACGCTTCATCCCTCGTCACTGCGTCGTACGATCAGTACGCCTCATTCCTCGGAATTCGCAAGCCTTGATCTCGAACTCTTTACGAACCCGTCGGAAATTCGACTTTATACGAGGCCATCTTTTTTAAAAGATAAACTTTTTCTCCATCAGCCGCTTTCTCTGCCGGCTCACATAATCCGCCAACGCCTGTTCGATCCCCGGGTCGATGGGGGGCTTTTCGTATTGGGCCAGCCGGTCAGCCAGCATTTGCTCCGTTTTATCGGCCACGCAGCGAGCGCCTTTGGACTCCCATTTCTGGTAGTCGTCGCGGGTAAACAGATGGGGCTGATACAGGCTCCTGCAGTGTTTGAACGTAGTGGGATGGGTAAGATAGTTGCCGTCACTACCCAGGCTTTTGATGGTCGCCACATCAATGGAATCCACATTGATGTTCATGGCCGTGATCACCCGCCGCAGGGTACGGCACACCTCCTCATCGAGGATCCACTTCTCGAAACTCATGGAGATGTAGGATCCCAGTTGGCCGCAGGCGTGAAGAATGAAATTGGCGCCGTTTCTCACGGCCGTGCTCATCATCAGGGTGCCTTCGGCAGCAGCCTGGGAATCCAGGCAATGGGAATTGGTGAGCATGCCGCCGGTACGGCAGGGGATTTTGTAGTGGCGTGCCAGCTGGATCACTGCGGATGCCAGCACCACCGCTTCCGGCGCACCCACGGCAGAGGAGACGGTGCGCATGTCAGACGGCGCCGAGACCGATCCATAGACCACCGGCGTACCCGGACCGGCCAGCTGGGACAGCACAATTCCGCTCAGGATCTCCGCATTGGCCATGGCCAGCAGTCCCGGCAGGGACACCGGCCCGCTGGTACCGGCGAGCACCATGTCGGTAATAACCAGCGGCTGGCCGAGGCGAGCTAAATCGATGATGATTTCAGCCATTTCAGGGCTGTACTTGAGCGGCGAGGCTGCATGAACGATAGCGGGCATCACCGGCTGTTTTTTCAACTCGTCCAGACCACCCCACGCAATTGCGGCCATTTCCACCGAATCCAGCGCCGCCTGCCGGAAATTGCTGCCTGCCAGAAAGGCCTTGTCACACAGGGTCAGGTTGGCAAGCATCATGTCCAAATGGGCGACCTGAGAGGGGATATCCGTTGGCTGGACCGTGAGGAAGCCGTTCATGTCCAGCTGGTCGGACGTCTGCACCAGTTTGCAGCAGGTGAAATAGTCGTCCAGGATTGCCGGCCGGCGCACGCCGTCGGCATTGGAGACATTGGGCGCACCGGCGGTGGGCAGGAAGACGAAGTCATCTTCGCCGATCGCCACATTATATTGCGGGTTTCGGGCGTGAACCACGAAACGGGACGGTACCGTCTCCAGGGCGCGCATCACCTCTTTTTCCGTGATATAAACCCGTGGGTTGGTGACTTTGAACCCGCTTTGCCGAAACAGGTCCAGCGCTTCTTCGGAGTTGAATTTGACCCCGGTTTCCGAAAGGATTTCCATGGAGGCATCATGGATCAGGTTGATTTCGTCCCGGGTGAACACCTGCATACGGTCGGTCATCTGCAGAACTCCCCTTCCGTGTCACCCCCTGCCGGGGGGACATCCCATGAAGGCCTGAAACAGGCGGTTTATGGATCTCGGCCACCCCGCAAGTGAATCTTTTTCCGCGATGCAGCAAAAAGGCACGCCGGGTGTCCGGATGAGGTTGCCGCAGGTTTGCCATCTGCCCGTTTTCGATCCAAAAGTCAAACTGATTATCGCCCCTGGCCAACCGGCGATTTGTCGGAAATCAGCAAAACAGGGAGAATCTCCAGGAAAATCAATTTTCTATGTTGAATTTTCGCGACAATTCCTTTAGTTTACCACCCTCGAACCGCATCGACGCCTGCGCGTTCACGCGCTGAAAGGAAAACTGAAAATGAAGGGTCAACCCGTAATTCCACCGGTCTACATGACGGCCACCTATAAGTTCGACAATTCCGACGACCTGATCGATGTGGTCCAGAACCACAGCGGCTACATCTACTCCCGATGGGACAATCCGTCGGTGGTGGAGGTCGAAAAGGCCCTGGCCGACCTGGAGGGCTACGACCACGCCCTGGGATTCAGTTCGGGCATGGCCGCCATCACGACCGTTGTTCTGTCCCATGTGCATGCCGGTGACCGCATCGTGACCACCCGGGAGATCTACGGCGGTACGTTTGAACTGATGAATGCGATCCTGCCGGGATTCGGGGTGGATGTCACCTATGTCAACTGCTGGAAAACCGAAGAAATCCTGGCTGAAATCGACAGGGGACTGGCGCTGCTGTACCTGGAATCGCCCACCAATCCCCTGCTCCGCGTGGTGGATGTGCCGACCCTGGCCAGTGCCGCCCACGCCAAAGGGGCGCTGGTGCTTCTGGATGCCACTTTTGCGTCGCCGATCAACCAGCACCCGCTGGAATGGGGGGTCGACGGTGTTATTCACAGCGGCACCAAGTATCTGGGCGGACACCACGACGTCACTGCAGGATTCGTCTGCTGCAACAACCCCTGCTCCGACCGCATCTGGAACCTGAGAAAAATCTTCGGCGGGGTCATGGACCCCATGACCGCCTTCCTCACCCTTCGCGGGCTGCAGACCCTTGAGCTTCGCATGCACAAACACAATGAAAATGCCATGGCGGTCGCCCGCTTCCTGGCAGCGCATCCCAAAATTGCCGCCGTGCACTACCCGGGGCTGCCCGCCCATCCGGACCACGACATCGCCAAAACGCGTATGACCGGTTTCGGCGGCATGCTCAGCTTTGAGGTGGCGTCGGATTTTGACGGCACCAAACGCGTGATGGACCGTTTGAAGCAGATCAAGCTGGCCACCAGCCTGGGCGGCGTTACCAGCCTGGCCAACCAGCCCATGACCAACACCCATGCGGCACTGAGCCCCGAAGCCCGCGAGAAGGCCGGTGTCAAGGAGAACCTGGTGCGCCTCTCCGTGGGCATCGAAGCGGTGCAGACGCTGGTCGACGATCTGAACCAGGCACTGGACGCCGTATGATCATCGCCGGATTCTCATCGTGGAACGGGTGCGGCAACCCTCGCCGATGCGACCTGTCGTGACCGGTGCGGTCAATCGTCCCGCCTGGACGATGCCTGTCATCGTCTTTTCGCAATTCGCCGGGACCTCCATCTGGTTTTCAGGAAATGCGGTGCTGGCGGAATTAATGCAGCGGTGGTCTTCACTGTCGCCCATGGCCGGATGGATAACCAGCGCCGTTCAATTGGGTTTTATCGCCGGCACGCTGATTTTCGCCATTTTCACCGTTTCCGACCGCTTTTCACCACGGCGGGTTTTTTTGCTGTGCGCGGTGGCGGGCGCCCTGGCCAACCTGCTCACCGGCCTGTCAGGCGCCGACCTGGCGGGGTTGCTGGCGCTTCGATTCATAACCGGCTTCTTTCTGGCGGGCATCTACCCGGTGGGCATGAAGATCGCCGCCGGGTGGTATAAAAAAGGGCTGGGCAACGCCCTGGGATTTCTCATCGGAGCGCTGGTGCTGGGCACGGCCTTTCCGCATCTGCTGAAAGGGGGACTGTCATCGGTGCCCTGGCAGGCCGTCATCCTTCTCTCTTCAGTCGTGTGCCTGATCGGCGGCCTGTTGATGTTTCTACTGATTCCGGACGGGCCTTACCTGGTTGCCGGAACCCGGTTCAACCCGCTGGCCGTCGTCACCCTGTTTCGCCACCGGGAGCTTCGCGCCGCCGCCCTGGGCTACTTCGGCCACATGTGGGAGCTTTATACCCTGTGGGCGTTTGTGCCGTTCTTCCTCAGCGCCTATCTGTCGAACGCCCCCGGCTTTTCCCTCAATGTCTCTTTCTGGAGCTTCCTGATCATCGGCATCGGCAGTATGGGGTGCAGCGTCGGCGGCCTGGTTTCAGTGCGCGTGGGCAGTGCGCGGGTAGCTTATATCCAACTGATGGTCTCGGGCATCTGCTGTCTTTTATCTCCCCTCTTTTTCGCGGCACCACCGGCCCTGTTCCTGGGTCTCATGCTGCTCTGGGGAATATCGGTGGTGGGGGATTCACCCCAATTTTCAACCATCGTGGCCCGCACCGCGCCTCAGGAACTGGTGGGCAGCGCCCTGACCCTGGTCAACTGCATCGGATTTTCCATCACCGTGGTCAGCCTGTCGCTGATGCAGTGGATATCGACCCGGGTGCCCCCCCAATACCTGCTGATCCTGCTGGCCGCCGGACCGGCAATGGGCCTTGTCTGCATGAAATCGCTGGTGGGTAGAAACCGGCCGTCAACCATTTAATAGTAATCAAGAATGGGCGTAGGCATATCGCGCTTCACATTTTTCCGAATCCTCGACCCTTCAAATCCTTCATCGACAAAAATAGAGTCACGCCATCGCATGCTGACGGTCAGGGTCTGAAATTTTCACCGGCCTGCCCCATGAGCCGATTGATGATGATCCCATGGGTTTTTCCAAAGGCCATAACCGATTCGGGGCGGTATTCACCGGCCAGATAGGAGGATATAAACGCGGGATTGTCCAGCATGTAGAGGATATAGGAAAGGTGTCCGCTGTAGCCGCTGTCGTCCAGTTGCTGCAAGGCTCGGATGGCCTCGTCCCCCATGGCCATGACCTGCCGGTTGATCACCGGATGCTGGTCCCGGCTGCAAACTTTCAGGGAGTAAATCCGGCGGCAGGCAAAGGGACGCAACTCATAGATCATGCAGGCCCGGTTTTTCATGAGGAAAGGACAAGCACACGGCTTTTTACGTTCACGCTGTTTCATGTCTGCGGCCAGGGCCTTTTTAACGGTTACCTGCCGGGGCCGGGGCAGCCGGTTCACCCGGTCACGGATCACCAGGCCCTCAAGGGTGGTGATGTGAATGCTGCCCGCATCGCTGCAGCAGAAGGCACAGCCTCTGCCGCAGACCGCTTCAGTTTTGTAGGGCGCAGCGTCACTTTCGAAGTCGTCGTATAGGGTCTGCAGTCTTTTCTTTTTCTCTTCCATAAAATCTTACCGCTTGGGCGATTGATAAAATCGTGAAAAGCTATATTTCAGAGGGTTTCTTAAAACGTTCGAGATCAAGGCGTGCAAATCCCGAGAAATGAGGCGTACCCATCGTACGCCGCAATGACGAGGGATGAAGCATAACGCAGATATCGGACATTTTAAGGAACCATCAAGGTTGTCGGTTGGCCGGCAGGCTGATAGTAATGGTGCAGCCGGGGCCGTCGTTGTTCTCCGCCTGAACCCGTCCGCCCATGGCCACAAGGAATTTTTTTACCAGAGCCAGGCCGAGGCCGGTACCCCCGGTGGTGCGGGTAAGGTCGTTGTCCACGCGATAAAAATCGTCGAACACCTGCTTCAACGATCGCTTGGGAATGCCCGGCCCGGTATCGGACACCGACAGCCTGACCCAACCGTCGACCGCATCCGCTGCAATGACGATGCGTTTCACCGGCAGATGGCGGCCGAACTTGATGCTGTTTTCCATGAGATTGATCAGCACCTGGACCAGCACTTCCCGGTCGTAGGCAAACATGGGCAACCGGCCGGCGTGGATCTTCAGATCGAATCCCTCCCGGGTCAGGCTCTCGGCCATCACCGACTGTACATCGGCCAGCACGTCGGCCAAATCCCCTTCCTTGAGGTCGAAGCGACGGGTCTGTTTTTCCAGGCGGGACAGTTCCAGCACATTGTTGATCAGCCCGGACAGCCGGGCACTCTCCGAGGCCAGGATGCCCAGGTACTCCTGCTCCCGCTCCGGCGTGGCGGCAATCCCCTGGTCGAGCATCTCGATATACATGCGGATGTTGGTCAGCGGGGTCTTGAGTTCATGGGTAACGGCGGAAACGAACTGGGAACGCCTCTCCGACAGATCCAAAACGGTTCGGGCGCTATGGTAGATGGTCACCAGACCGGCCACCATCACCGCACCCAAAATCACCAGGACCAGGGTCAGCGTCTGCCGGGCCGGCGACGGCGGCAGCGACACCACGCGCATTTCGGCCGTGAGAAAACCGAACGGGGCGGGAAAAGTTCTGCCGGCAATCCAATCCCCGGCCGCGATGCCGATATCTGCCCCGGTACGGTTGCGGGAGGCGTTGAGGCCGGTCGCATTCAATGTCAGGGCCGTGTAGCGGGCAATGGGCTGCGGATCGTAGTGCACGGCCAGCAGATGGTCGATAAAGGGCACGAGTTCGAGAACGAATCCCTGCCGGTAGATCTGGCCGCCGATGCCGATCCGACGAAAAATAAACACCCGGCCGTCATCGATGGCCACCGCCTGCAGGGGTGCCACCTCCACCTGAAACCGACTGCTATCGGATTCGTCAGGTGCCTTTTCCGCCATCGTTTGCTGTCTGACTGTCGGCGTGGACTGAACCGCCGGGAAGGCCGGCATGCCATAGGACGAGGGTGCGGCTTCGTCCTTTTCCATATCGGCGGAAGCACCGTCTTTGCCTGGGGGTGCCGACAGGCCGGGTTCCTTTTGGGCCAGGTTCATCGCCTGTCCGGCGGTGATCTCCTCCACCCGGGCCTGCTCCTGGCCGAGGACGCTTTTGGCTTTCTTGCGCTCGGAACTTCGCAAAAAACGGTCGGCAAAGGAGGATTGCTCTTTTTTTGCCATTGCCGCCGGTTGTTGAACCTTAAGGGGTGCAGGGGATGGCAACTGGGCGACGAATTTACGCTGGTTGAAAATCGTGTTGATGGCCCGAAGCTGGTCTACCCGTTCGGTCAGACCGGCAGACACCTCCTGCGCCTCATTCACCAGCGGGGTCTGGAAGGAACCGTCCGGATCATTCTGGAAATATCCCAGGATAAACGACTCAACCGGTAACCGGGCCAAGGGTGACGGGGTGGTGCCGCTCTCCTGCACCAGGGTGTGGCGGTATTCGTCCACGGCCCGGTTTTCCTCCCGCCGGACCAGATCGGCCAGTTCGGCTTCAATCTCGTCCAACAGCCGTTCCGCAAAGAAACGTACCTGCCCCTGCGTTTCCCGATTCAGCGCGCCGTAAGTCCGCCAGGCCACAAAGGCCAGCGGTAGGGAAACCAGCACGCAGAAGATGATCATATAGAGACGCAGACGTTTCAATGCTCCGGCTCCAGGCGGTATCCTTCTCCGCGAACCGTCTGGATCAGAATTTGATCGTCGGCCAGCGAAGCAATCTTTTTTCTCAGTTTGAGCATATGGATGTCCACGGTGCGGGTCTCCACATTCGGGTCCTTGTAGTGCCACACCTCGGTGAGCAGTTCGCCCTTGGAAACGATGCGGTCCCGATGGCGAAACAGGTAGACGATAATGTCCATTTCACGACGGGTCAACGCCTCCGACCGGTCCCGATACACCGCCTGAAGGTTGAGGCCGTCAAACAAAATGTCAGCGTATCGGATCTGCTCGTCTCCCAATGGTTTCCCGCTTCTCCTGAGCACCGCCTCCACGCGCACCATCAGTTCTCTCAAGGAGAAGGGTTTGCTCACATAGTCATCCGCCCCGGCAGTAAAGCCGGTCACCACATCGTCTTCGGATCCCTTCGCCGTGAGAATGATCACCGGCTGAGCCGCCCGTTTGCCGCGGATCTCACGGCAGATGGAAAAACCGTCCATGCCGGGCAGCATCACATCCAGCAGCACCAGGTCATACTGTCCGCTCAAAGCGGATTCACAGCCTCTGATGCCATCGGCGACACCGTCGGCACCGTATCCGTTGAACACCAGCACATCGCAAAGCCCCTTTAAAATGGCCGGATCGTCTTCCACCACCAGAATACGGGCCTTCGGCTGATTCATCGTTCCTCCCCTTCCCGGTTCGCCATGATTGCTGCCCATCCCTACCATCAAAGTCCACGTGATTCAAAGCAAAACTTTTGCAAAAAGAGCGTCCTAACGTTTTGCATTTGTTTGAATTGTATTTCCATCTGGTTCGCTTATCATCCCAACTATAGGCCGAACGAATTCCAAGAGAAAGCAACCCAACCCGCAAAAAAAGGAGAAGCATCATGTCGAAAAGAAAAAAAAGCCTGCTGGCGATCATGGGCCTGATCCTGGGCACCTCTGCCGCCCTGGCCGCCATGGGAGCAATGGGCACGGGCAATCCGCACCCCGTGCCGGTACCCCCTCCTGTTGAAGACAAGCTGTTGAGCGTTTCCACTGAAGTGGTTCAGGATAAGGTTCTCAAAGGCGCGGACGGACGGGTGACCGTTTCCCTGAACCTGACCGCCGGCCGACTGCCGGCTCTTGACAACGAAGCCGTCCCGGCCACGGATCTGGTGGTTGTCCTGGACCGCAGCGGTTCCATGGAAGGACAAAAGCTGAACGATGCCCGTCAGGCGATCATCCGTCTGCTGGATCAGTTCGAACCTGAAGATCGGCTGGCCCTGGTGACTTATTCAAACGGCGTACAGACCCCATCGGCCCTGGTTCCGCTGAATGAAGCCAACCGGAGGCGGCTGACGGCGGTGGTGAATCAGGTCCATGCCGGCGGTGGCACCAATCTGGGAGGCGGATTGAGCCGAGGCATCGACATGCTGATGGCTGCCCCTGCTGCCGAACGCAACCGCAAGGTCATTCTCATCTCCGACGGACTGGCCAACCAGGGCATCACCGATCCGGATGCATTGGGACGCATGGCATCCGCGGCCGTGGAAAACCGCTTTTCCATCAGCACCGTCGGTGTCGGATTGGATTTCAATGAAATGCTGATGACCGCCATCGCCGACCATGGCGCCGGCCACTATCATTTTCTCGAAGATCCCCAGGTGTTCGCCCAGGTGTTTGAAACCGAATTTCAGGCCACCCGCCATGTGGCCGCGGCCGATGTGAACATTCAAATTCCCCTGGAACCCGGGGTTCGTCTGGTCGCTGCCGGCGGGTACCCCATCAGCTACGAAAACGGCACGGCGGTGATCCATCCGGGCAATCTGCTTTCCGGCCAGAACAGAACCCTTTTCCTGACCTTCCACGTGCCCACGGCCCAGGAAAAAGAGATCGTTATGGGCCGAGTGCAGGTTCAGTATCGGCATCATGGCGAATCGCGGACGGTGGACACCGCCCGGCCGCTGACCGTTGCCTGCGTGCAGGATCCGACGGCGGTGCTGGCCAGTATCAAAAAGGATGCATGGGCGGATCAGGTCGTACAGGAGGAATTCAGCCGTTTGAAGGAAGCGGTGGCGGCCGATATTCGCGACGGGGACAGGACCCGTGCCCAGGCGCGCATCCATGAATACGAGGAAAAGCAGGAAGCTATCAACACCGTCGTCGGCTCCGGCAAAGTTGCCCAGAACCTGGATACGGATGTGCAGGCCCTACGCCAGCGCGTGGATGAGACATTCGCCGGCGCACCGGCAGCCGTAGCCGAAAAGAAGAAGCGGGTCTCAAAGTCCCTGCAGTATGACGGTTACCAGCTGAGACGGGATAAAAAGTAAAACAGGTTCACAGGCTGAAGGATGAAGGCTGGAGGGGTTTTCTCAATACTGGCAACCGGTATACCCAATGTCGCTGACCTAAGAAGGTTATATATTGGAAGAATCCATCGCTATCGAAATCGGGATCGCAGTCGAAATCGACAAACACGGCCATGGCATTGATTTCGTTCCCGATAGCGATGGCGATGTCGACCCCGAAAGGGCCGTTTTAAGACCACCGAAGGCTTAGGTGAATGACAGTGGGTTTAACCTTTCAGCCTACAGTCCAAACCGCTACCCCCTTAAAGAAAAGGAGTTCTCTTATGGGAATCATGACCCGCATGGTGAGACTGTGCAAAGCCGATGTCCACGGCGTGATGGATCAACTGGAAGATAAAGGATTGCTGCTCAAGCAGTACCTGCGAGAGATGGAAACCAGCCTCGGGCACAAGGAACAGCAGGTCAACGCATTGACACGACGCATTGGCCGCCTGACCGGCCAGATCGCCCGGCACGCCGAGGAGGTGGACAAGCTGGAGCGGGATCTCACCCTGGCACTGCAAAAAGAGAAGGACGATATCGCCCGAATGCTGATCCGCAGGCGCCGTGCCCTTGAAACCGCCGCCGGCCATTTGAAAGAACAAATCGATGCGATGAGCCTGGAGAAAACCCAACTGACGGAAACCCTTTCGCATCAACGGCTCCAGTATGAAACCCTCAACGCCAAGGCCGACGCCTGTTGCTTCCAGGCCACTGACCACCTTTTCGAGACGGCGTCCGATCGCAACGCGGGAATCGTTTATTCGACAGAACCCGTTGATGAGGAAATCGAACTGGAACTGCTCACGCGCAAAGACGCGCTGCAAAAAGGAGGCACCCCATGAAACGGTCCGTGCGAACCACCCTCGTCTATGGCCTGATCAGTGCCCTGGCCGTCATCCCCGCTGCATGGTCGTTAACCGGGCTCATCGGCTGGGCAATGGCCTTCAAACTGTCGCTGTGGGCGGATCTTTTTTTCTACGCCGTCCTGCTGACCCGATGGAGCGGAAACGGTCTGAGCGCAATGGGCTTTCCCATGGCGCTGCTATTGGGTACGGCGCTGTGGCCCGGGGTTTATTCCGGTTTTTTCTTTCTGGGTCTGGGGGTGTTCAGCTGGATCCGCAGCGGCATATGCTTTACCGGAACACCGGTTCGCGCGGTTGCCGCCGAAATCATCACCGTCGCCGGCGGTGCTGGACTGGTGGCGCTGCTGGGCCCGGCGTCCACCCTTACTTGGGCCATCGGCATCTGGCTGTTTTTCCTGGTGCAGGCACTCTACTTTTTCATTATTCCATCAAAGGATCCCTCCAATACCGACCGGTCAGTGGAAGATCCCTTCGAGCTGGCTCGCCGTGAGGCACAGCGGGTGTTGGACCAAGCCGGATGACAGCGGTCCGCGGCAGGACATTGGGTGTTAACCGTCCGGCCGTCGAATCAGACCCCGGGCATCGGCCCGGGGTCTTCCGTCAAGCGCGTTCAGGGCGGGATCGGTTTATCCGGCAAGACCGGCATAGATGGCCTGGGCCTTTTCCAGGGCGGCCACATCATCGATCCCCATGGTTTCGAACTCATCATCAACTACGTGAAAACCCACCCGTTTGCCGTCCTGCACCATGGTTTCGATCAGGTCGGTGAAAAAGAACTCTTCAATATCCATCATCCTGCCGTTGACCTGTTTCTGTACGATCTGCGGTCGGGATGCCAGAATGGGCAGGTAGGCAACCAACTCCGCTTTACGCACCGCGTAGATCCCTGAATTGCAGACCGTCAGCATCGCCTGGCGTTGCGACGGATATTCTTTCCAGAATTTCCACTCGGTAATTTTCCTCACCCGGCCCTTTTTAATTTCCAGCACCCCATACTGTTTCTTGTCATCGGGTGAGAAGCCAAGAATCATCAGGTCATGGGTGCTCAGGCCGTCAACCAGGGTTTCGTAAGTCGTTTTCTTTACAAACGGCACATCGCCCATGGTAATGATCACGTGCGGAGCGCGCTGCGAGGCCAAGAAATCTCCGGTAACGAGAATCGCGCCACCGGTGCCGTTGAGAACCGGCTGCTCGCAATAGACAACACCGGTGTGCCGGGTGGTGTTGATCACCTGCTCCTTGCAATGGTTGACGATCAATGCCTTGGGACCGGAAGGCAGGTTCTCCATCAGGTTCATGATAATGGGATGGCGTCCGTTAAAAACCGAGGTACCGGGTTCCAGGGGCAGCAGGGTTTTGTTCCCTTCATACCCTTTCATCCGGCTGCCTCTTCCGGCAGCCATAATAATTGAAGCGACGGGCAGGTCAGTATCCGACAGGGTCATAGAGTCTCGCTTTCTGGTGATTTTGGCAATTCGAAAAAAACCTTGCGGCAACAGGTATATACGGTTATAGAATGAATTAAAGGCATTGTAAACTGTCCAAAGTTTTCAGAACCACCCAGCACAATCACAATCGGTTTTATTGTTTATCTCATTGACCGTGGCCGGCTTTTGAGCAAACGGCGTTTTCTTCGCGTACACACGCATAACTTTTGTATTTATCTGTATTAATAGTGTATATTTGACATTTACCATCTCTGCAGACCACCCGGAAGGGTGAATTGTCCATCTGAATAAGCATCAATTGTGTCCCCAGAAAGTCTGAATATTTCTTAACTTATTGTATTTTTAATTAAAAATATTTTTTGATAAGACTTTCTTTTTCTCTTGCATTTAAATCGAAAATACATATATTCGCGCGGAAACGCTCCTGTAAAAGTTGGGCCGAAGCGTCGGCTTCTGTCATTTCAGGGCCGGGATACAGACAACCTTTTCTAAAAAAGGAAAACAGACAAAATGCAGGCCACCATAAAAAGGAACGAACAGTTGATCGTTTCACCGACACAGGCAGGTCAGGAAGGCGACGACGAACCTCCCGAACCTAGCCCATGTCTGGAAGCCGCCTCTTCCATCTCCACGCCCAAACCTACCGGACGGCTTGTCCGGTTTCCCACCCAACGCGCCGGAATCCTCAACCCGGCTGTAAGATCGTTCCGCAAGCGACATTTTCCGAGTATTCCCACCAAGCTGTGGAACGACTGGCAGTGGCAGACCAGCCATCGCATCCGCAGCCTTTCCCAACTGGAATCGATGATTTCCCTGTCCGACGACGAACGGGCGGCGTTCACCGTTACGGAAACGGTGCTGCCGCTAGGGATCACTCCGTACTACATGAGCCTGGTTTCCCGGGATGACCCGAACCAGCCCATTCGGCGCACGGTCATTCCCACCGTTCACGAAACGGTTCGCACGGCCGGTGAGGCCGACGACCCGCTGGGTGAAGATGGCATGAGCCCGGTCCCCGGCCTGGTTCACCGTTACCCGGACCGGGTGCTGTTGCTGTTGTCCGACTTTTGTTCAACCTACTGCCGCTATTGCACGCGGTCCCGGGTGGTGGGTCATGGCGGCATCCATCCCAGCCGCAACCGGCTGGAACGGGCCTTCGCCTATATCGAACGGACGCCGTCCATCCGCGATGTATTGATTTCCGGCGGCGACCCGCTGATGCTTGGCGAAGAGAAGCTCTCCTGGGTTTTGTCGAGGCTGCGCCAGATCTCCCACGTTGAGATCGTTCGCATCGGCACAAAAGTGCCGGCGGTGCTGCCCCAGCGGATCACCCCGCGCCTGGTTCGCATGCTGCGCCAGTATCACCCGTTGTGGATGAGCCTGCACTTTACCCACCCGGACGAATGCACGCCCGAAGCCCTGCGTGCCTGCACCATGCTGGCTGATTCGGGAATCCCTTTAGGGTCCCAGACGGTGCTGCTCAAGGGCGTCAACGACAGCGTGGAAACCATGCGCAGCCTGGTGCACAATCTGCTCAAGATGCGTGTTCGCCCCTATTACCTGTACCAGTGCGACCCCATTACCGGATCGGCCCACTTCCGGACCCCCATCGAAAAGGGGCTTGAAATCATCCGCGGTCTTCGCGGATTCACCACGGGCTATGCCATTCCCACTTACGTGGTTGACGCCCCCGGCGGTGGGGGTAAGATCCCGTTGATGCCCGATTATGTGGTGGGTCGTGAGGATGATGCCCTGGTACTGAGAAATTACGAAAACCGACTATACCGGTATCCTGAAGCCTACGATATCTCACCCATTTAATATTATAAACAGAACGTAACCGATCGGGGAACGCACCCTTTACGGGGAACGCGTCCCCGATGTTTTTTGGACCGGTTCCAAGGAGGAACCCATGCTGGCCATGCAGCAAACGCTGTGCGCCCGGTGTGCCCTGCAGGGGAAGACCTGCTGCCAGGGCAGAGAAATTTACATCACCCCCGGTGATATGCGGCGCATCGGCGCCGTCACCGGCGAACTTCAATTTATGGAATGGACCCGCACGGATAACCCGTCCTATATGGACCAGGACGACGATCCGGTGTGGCGGCAGCATGTTTTTGGCAGTGACGGCAGTCGACGGATCCTGAAGCGCCAATCCAATGGAGACTGCATCTTTCTGGGCGTTCACGGGTGCCGTCTGGCCCTGGAGGTGCGCCCCCTGTTATGCCGGCTGCACCCGTTTACCTATACGGCCGACCACATCGACAACGAGCCGGATACGGATTGCCCGAGGCATCTCCTGCTGGCCGGCGAATCGGTTTTCGAGGCCATTCACACGTCTGTGGAACTGGCGCGGCAATGGCACCGCCAGCTCTACGAGGAGGTAATCACCGATGGCAATGACAATCGGACTGACATACGACCTTCGCTCTGAATACCTGGCGGAAGGTTTTTCGGAAGAAGAGACGGCCGAGTTCGACCGCGATGACACCATCACCGCCATCGAATCGACGATCCAGTCACTGGGGCACCGCACCGAACGCATCGGCCACAGCCGCCAACTGGCTGCCGCCCTGGTCGGGGGCCGGCGCTGGGATCTGGTGTTCAACATCGCCGAAGGCATGCACGGCATCGGCCGCGAAGCCCAGGTGCCGGCGCTTCTGGACATGTATCGGATTCCCTATACCTTTTCAGACCCGCTGGTCATGAGCCTCAGCCTGCACAAGGGCATGACCAAACGGGTCATCCGGGACGCCGGTGTACCCACGGCCGATTTCAGCGTGGTCGAAACCCCCGGAGAGGCCCGGTCGGTGGGCTTTGCACCGCCCTATTTCGTAAAACCCGTAGCAGAGGGAACGGGAAAGGGCGTCACCCCGCAATCCATCGTCCGCCAAAAATCAGACCTCGAAGCCGCCTGCGGACGGTTGATCGATACCTTCCGGCAGCCGGTGATCGTCGAGCCCTTCCTGCCCGGCCGCGAGTTCACGACGGGCATCGTGGGCACCGGGGAAAAGGCAAGGGCACTGGGCACCATCGAGGTGCACCTGCTGGACACGGCCGAACAGGGTGTCTACTCCTATGTCAACAAGGAAGAATGCGAATCACGCGTCCTTTACCGGTTGGTGCGTCCGACCGACGACCCGGTCGTGGCCGAGGCCGAGTCGGTGGCCCTGGCCGCCTGGCGGGCCCTGGGCTGCCGGGATGCGGGAAGACTGGATCTGCGCTGCGACGAAAAAGGCCATCCGCTGTTCATCGAGGTCAACCCCCTGGCCGGCATCCACCCCGAGCATTCGGACCTGCCGATCATCTGCAACCATCTGGGAGTTCCCTATCGGGAGCTGATCGGCTGGATCATCGACTCGGCCGCCACCCGGATTCCCCGGGCGGACCGTCTCCGCGGAGACGCCTGATGCATGTGGCCATCGTTCACGACACCATCACCGATGCCGATGCACCCGATGCCCGGGACGTCTTCGCCCAAGCAGAGGCTGTGGCCCGGGCACTGGAGCAGCTGGGTCATTCGTCCTGCCGCATCGCCTGCAGCCTGAATCTGCTGGCCGTGGAGGCGGAACTGCGCCGTCGGCGTGTCGACCTGGTGTTCAATCTGGTGGAATCCATCGGCGGCCAGGGACGCCTCATCCATCTGCTGCCCTTCTGCCTGGACGCCATGGCCATGCCCTATACCGGTGCCCGGGCGGAGGCCATGATGCTCACCTCCGGCAAGGTGATGTCCAAAGGGTGGCTGGCCTCTGCCGGCATCCCCACTCCGTCGTGGATCGGCCCCTGGCCCGGCCGTGACGCCTGCGTGCACGGAAGCGATGCCGGCGGGGACACATGGATCATCAAATCGGTCTGGGAGCACGCATCCATCGGCCTGGACGAACAGAGCATTGTCAGGCAATCCGATCCTGCAACCGTTTTCTCACTGCTCCGGTCACGGGCGCCGCTGTTGGGGGGCGCCTGTTTTGCCGAACGGTTTATCGCCGGCCGGGAATTCAACCTGTCGGTGTTGGACGGTCCCCGCGGACCGGAAGTACTCCCGCCGGCGGAGATCATTTTTGAGGGATACACCGACGCAATGCCCCGTATAGTGGATTACCGGGCCAAGTGGGATGAGGACGCCTTCGAATATCACCACACGCCCCGTCGGTTCAATTTCGATGCGACGGATACCGGCCTGCTGGAACGCCTTGAAGCCCTTGCCCTGCAATGCTGGCACCGTTTCAACCTCATGGGCTATGCCCGCGTCGACTTCCGGGTCGACCCTGCAGGCAATCCGTGGGTCCTGGAGATCAACGCCAACCCGTGCCTCTCCCCCGATGCCGGATTTGCCGCCGCACTGGAACGGGCAGGCATCGCCTATGCCGATGCCATCGGCCGCATCGTCGACGATGGACTGCTGCCGGACAAGGCCGGCACCGATAGGTGAGTACCCATCATCAATGACCCTACGAAGGAACCAGCCGCATGCTCCGCATTCGACGCATCTATGACAATATCCTGCCGGTGAACAAAAGCACCCTGAGCCAGGTGCAGGAGATCCTGCGCAGCCAGTTCAGCGCCGTGGACGAAAAAGAGATCGACCACATCGCCGAGAAGCTGCGCAACCCGTTTAAGCAGCGTTTTCGCACCATCCTCTTCGTGGCCGAAAGCATCAAGGCCAAGGTACGCGGGTTCGCCATGCTGCTGCACGAACCGGAACTGCACTTCGCCTATCTGGACTGGATCGCCACGGCGTCGGGCCGGGCCGGCGGCGGGATTGGGGGCGCCCTGTACGACCGCATCCGGCGCGAAGCCACGGCACTGAAGGTGGAAGGCCTTTTTTTCGAGTGTCTCCCTGATGATGCCAATGCCTGCCCCGATCCGGCGGAACTCAAACAGAACCGCTCCCGCCTGCGCTTTTACGAGCGCTATGGGGCTCGGCCGATCATCAATACCGGCTACGAATCCCCCGTAAAGCCCGGGGATACCGGCATGCCCCACCTGGTCTACGACAGCCTGGGAACCGGCAAACCGCTGAAAAAAGCCTTTGCCCGGCAGGTGGTGCGGGCCGTGCTGGAGCGCAAATATGCGGAGTATTGTCCGCCGGACTATGTGGAAAAGGTGGTGACGAGTTTCCGGGAAGACCCCATCGCCCTGCGTGATTTTCGCTATGTCAAACCGGCGGCGATCATTACTGCCGTTGAAAGCCGTTCGGAAGAACAGATCGCGCTGATCGTCAACGACCGGCACGATATTCACCATGTGAATGAGCGGGGCTACGTGGAATCCCCGGTGCGGGTGAAAAGCATTTTAAAGGTCATCGAACCCAGCGGCCTGTTCACCGCCATCAAACCCCGTCCTTTTCCGGACAAGCACCTTCACGCGGTTCACGATGCGGATTTCGTGGGTTATCTCAAACGGGCCTGCGCCGAAGTCCCCGCCGGCAAATCCCTGTATCCCTATATATTCCCCATTCGCAACAAGACCCGGCCCCCCAAGGAACCGTCGGTGCTTTCCGGTTATTACTGTATCGACACCTTCACGCCGATCAACGCCAACGCCTATCTGGCCGCCCGTCGCAGCGTGGACTGCGCGCTGACCGCCGCCCGTGAAATCCTCGACGGCCGGCGAATCGCTTACGCCCTGATCCGCCCCCCCGGCCACCACGCCGAGCGCCGGTCCTTCGGCGGATTCTGCTATTTCAACAATAATGCCATCGCCGCCCAGTACCTGTGCGCCCATGGCAAGGTAGCCATTCTTGACGTGGACTACCACCATGGCAACGGTGGCCAGGACATCTTCTACCGCCGCAGCGATGTGCTCACGGTCTCCATTCACGGCCACCCCCGGTTCGCCTACCCCTATTTCTGTGGATTCGAGGAGGAGCGCGGCGATGGTGATGGAGAAGGGTTCAACCTCAACATTCCTCTTCCCGAAACAGTCGACGGCGAGCGCTACCGCAAATCACTGGCGCGTGCCCTGCGCCGGATAGAAGAGTTCCAGCCCCAGTTCCTGATCATCGGCCTGGGCCTGGACCCGGCCAAGGGGGACCCGACGGGTACGTGGTCGCTGACGGTGAAAGATTTTGCCGAAAACGGTCGGATGATCGGTGCCCTGGGACTTCCGGCGGTGGTCATTCAGGAGGGCGGATACCGCACGCAGACGTTAGGGAAAAATGCACTGGCGTTCTTTAAGGGTTTGGTTGATGGCGCCGCCCAGTGGGCCGACGGCCGCCACGTCTCCAACCACCGCGTTCACGGGGTGACTTTCCGGGAGTCGATCACTCCCGAGGACGGCCGGCGCGTCCGCCGCCTGGTGGACATCACCGGGTTCTTTCATCCGGAGGAAGTGGCTGTGGCGGAGGAACTGGTGCTGGAACGCCTGGAGAAGGGGGAATCCAGCGGGTATCATTTTATCATGGCCGACCACTACGGACGGCTGGCCGGTTATGCCTGCTTCGGCCCCATCCCCTGCACCACTTCCAGCTATGACCTCTATTGGATCGCCGTTCATCCGGACTTCCAGGGCCGTGGACTGGGG
Source organism: uncultured Desulfosarcina sp. (assembly GCF_963664155.2). Lineage (GTDB taxonomy): Bacteria > Desulfobacterota > Desulfobacteria > Desulfobacterales > Desulfosarcinaceae > Desulfosarcina. Next base: position 268,306 of record NZ_CAXXXH010000002.1, on the reverse strand, counting down.
CGTCGGCTGCTGGTGGAAGCCGAACGCCGCATCAAGGCGGCCGGCGGCAGCCGGATCTACGTGGACACTTCCCAGCGGGTGCAGTACGCCAGCACACGCGCCTTTTATGAAAGTTGCGGATACCGCCTGGAGACCGTGCTCAAAGACTTCTATGCCGTGGGCGACGGCAAGGCCATTTATTGCAAATCACTGATATAGCTAAAGAAGGGGTCGAGGCGTCAAGAGCCCAAGGGAAAGGTGAACCGCAGAACTTCCAATATCCAATTTAGAAGGTAGCAGGCAGGGTCATTGATTTTAGCTTCAGGTGATCGAAGAGGGCCCTTTCCGGGTCGAAATCTACATCAATGCGATCCGTTATCGATTTCGATGGGTTCTCCCAATATGGAAATGCCTTCCTTCGACATTCCGCAGTTCCCTGTCCAACATTGGTTATTCGCCGTTGTCTTCCTTCTGCCGGAAACCAAAATTTCATTCAGCTTCCGTCCCACCTGTGTTATGGTCCGATCCTGAACAACCGAATCCATCCATCGGGTTGGCCCCCGGGCAACCCCGCAGAAGAGGAGTCAACCATGATTACCCATGTCGTGATGATGAAATTCAAACCCGAGGTTACCCCGGAGGACATCGATGAACTATCCTCCCTGCTGGAACGCCTGCCCGACCGCATCCACGAAATCCAGAGCTACGATTTCGGTCGGGATATTGTCCGTTCCGACCGGTCATACGATTTTGCGCTGGTGTCGGTATTTGCCAACCTGGATACCCTGAAGCACTATCAGACCCACCCCGAGCATCAGGTGGTAGTCAAAAAGCTGGGCGGTATGTGTGCGCACCTTGCCGCCGTGGACTATGAGAATGCCCCCTACCATCAACAATTCGACGCCGACATCGATCCATGGAAATCCAGAAACCTGTTTCAGCCCTCATGACGGCATCCCTGATGAAGCCAAACAACCGTGACAACCTGGACCTGGACCGGATCGTGGCTGACATCCTGTCCGGCATGTCGTTGAAAGAAAGGGCGCTCATCGCCCACATGGACGAAAAAAGCCTGCCTTATCTGCAGTATGCCTTCGATGTCTATATCAGCCGGAATATCGGGGATGATCCGGAAACCGGTGGGGAAATCATGAAGCGCGTCTGGCAGACCCTTCAGGAGACGCACCGAATTCGAATCGTCAGGGAAAGTGCAACCCCGTGAGTGGTGAGACGTTGGTTTTTCTTGCCGGCAAACGGGCCTTGAAGACCATTCGGTCACGGGGGCTCGGCCCTGACGATGTCAAGGTGATGGCCGGGGCCGCGGGCGGGCCGAAATGGCTGATCCTGGGTCATCTAGACCGGGTGCTGTTCGGCAGCTGGTTCCGGGGACGCCGGCAACCCTTGTATCTGCTGGGCTCGTCCATCGGCAGCTGGCGCTTTGCCGCCGATTCGTGTGCGGACCCGGTAGCAGCCATCGACCGCATGGAAGAGGCCTACATTCACCAGGTCTACGATCACCGGCCGACACCCCGTGAAATCTCCCGGAAAAGTCGGTCCATCATCGACTATACGCTGGGGCCCGATGGCCCCCGGGAAGCACTGGGCCATCCGTTCAACCGGCTCAGCTTGGTGGCCGTACGCAGCCGCCATCTGATCGCCAGTGAACAGCGACTTCTGCTGGGCCTGGGCCTGGCTGCGGCGGTAATGGCCAACACGCTGACCCGGCGCAGTCTCAGGTGGTTTTTCCGGCAGACCCTCTTTTCAGATCCGCGAACCCCACCGCCGTTTGCGTCGATGGGCCAATGGCCGGGTGCCGGTTCAGCGCTCTCGCCGGCCAATCTCAACCAGGCCCTGCTGGCATCCGGATCGATTCCCTATGTCATGGACGGGGTTCGCCATATTGCCGGTGCGCCGGCTGGCGTCTACCGGGATGGCGGGGCCGCGGACTATCACCTGGACGTGCCCTTCGGGCTAAACGGCGAGGGCATCGTTTTATACCCCCACTTTTCCCGCCGCATCGTTCCCGGCTGGTTCGACAAACACCTCTCCTGGCGCCGGCCGTCTGCCGACAACATGGCCGATGTGCTGATGGTTGCCCCCTCTGAAAACTTCATCTCCCGCCTTCCCAATGGCAAGATAACCGATCGGAAAGATTTCTACCGCTATGCCGGTGACGACGAACATCGTTTCGCCTGCTGGCAGACCGTGGCCGATGCCGGAAAGATCCTGGCCGAGGACTTCATGGAGGCGGTGACGTCCGGCAATATCCGCAAGCGGGTGCAACCGTTTGAGAAACATGCTCAATCACTGAAGAAATAATCGAAAGTCAATATCGGCCCAAACGTCTTCATATAGTCTTCTCCGACCAGGCCGAGGCGAAGCGCCGCTTTGGGTTGCATGGTGGTGAACTGGCCGGTAGCTCTTGCACATAAGGTCTCTTCCGCGTTGAAAATCGATCCCTCCATCAGCGCCAACCGCTCGGATTGCTTCTCCTGCATACCGCCGACGATCGTCAGGGGCTCAGCCACATTGACTGCTTTGATAAATTCCACCGTCATGGATTGGGTCATGCCGATTTTCTTGAGAAGATAGATGACGCTCCATCCCATGATCTCATCCAACATAGTTGACAGAACACCGCCGTGCACGGTTTGATCCCAACCCGTCATGGCTGGGGGCACTTGCATGAATGAATATAGACGATTACCATCCGTAGAAAATTTCATCTGCAGGCCGTGAGGATTTCGGGCACCACAACCGAAGCAGGTCTGGTCTGCACTGTTGGGAATGGGCTTCAGGATCTCTGGGTCAATGATCATGGCAACACGTCTCCGTCGAGATTAAACTTCAAAATCAATTGCAACCAAGAAATCTCCTCCTGAAAGGACATACGCATCTATGGTAACGTGTTGATATCAAATTCTTGTTTTCCAAAATGGTCAGAAGAGATTTGCTTTCAGGGCCGTCAACAAACGGGTGACATTCTCCTGTCTGGCTGTATGCCCCATGAGCCCGATGCGCCAGATTTTTCCGGCCAGGGGACCCAGTCCGGCCCCGATTTCAATTTTGTATTCCCTGAGCAGGGTGCGGCGCACAGCGGCCTCATCGACCCCGTCCGGAACCTTGACGGAGTTGAGCATGGGGAGGCGGCTGGCCGGCGCCACCAGCATCGACAGTCCCAGCGCCTCGAGGCCTTTTACCAGTTCATGGTGAAAATGCAGGTGGCGCTGGTAGACGTTGTCAAGTCCCTCCTCCAGGATCAGCTGGAGCGCCTGATACAGGCCGTAGTGCATGTTGATGGGAGCCGTATGGTGATAGGCGCGGGTGGCGCCTTTCCAGTATTTCATGATCAGGGAAAGATCCAGGTACCAGTTGGGCACCTTGGTTTTACGGTTTTCCAACGCGGCGACCGCCTTATTCGAGAAGGAAAGCGGTGCCAATCCGGGCGGACAGGAAAGGCATTTCTGCGTACCGCTGTAGATGGCATCGATGCCCCACGCATCCATGTCTATCTCCATGCCGCCGAGGCTGGTGACGGCATCCACCAGGTAAATCGTGTCGGACCCCTTCAGCAGCGCACCGATCTCCGCCACAGGGTTTTTCACTCCCGTTGAAGTCTCTGCATGGACCACGGCGACGATCTTGTAATGTTTTTGAGCGATCTTCTTTCTAACTGCATCGACCACCACCGGCGTGCCCCATTCGAACTCCAGGGTGTCGACCGTGGCTCCTAACCGTTGGGCCACGTCCTGCATGCGCATGCCGAAGACCCCATTGATCAGTACCAGTACGGGGTCATCTCTTTCGACGAGATTGACAAAACAGGCCTCCATCCCGGAAGACCCGGTACCGGACATGGGGATCGTCAGCGTGTTTTCGGTGTTGAGCAGGGTGCGAAGATCGGCCTTGATGGCATCCATGATGCGGATAAAGTAGGGATCGAGATGCCCGATGCTCTTTCTCCCCAGCGCCTCGTATACCTTGTCATGCACGCAGGAGGGACCGGGCCCCATCAAGAGAATATCTTCGATGCCGTCGAGTAAATTTTCCATAGCCGATTTGATCCTTTCAATGAGGTTGTCGAGGCGGGGGCATCCTGCCTGCCCGCCTGATTGGGGTTGCTGAAATATTTTATTTCAATCTGCCGGTTTAAAAGGTTGTCCCAAACCGCGTTTCTTCAGTTTCTCCATCTTCTCTCTGGCGTGCTGAAGGTATATGCCCGCATCGCTCTGCTCAAACAATGCGGCGCTTTTCCGATAGGCGTCCGATGCCTCGTCATGGCTGCCCATCGTCTGGAAAAGGCTGCCCAGTTCTAAAAGGGTGCGGCCGTGCATGGCCCCGGCTCCCAACTCTTTTGCCGTGTCGGTACAGCTCCGGTACCAGTCCAGGGCTTTTTGGAGAAAATGGTTTGACCGGTCGGCTCCTTCCACGCCGGACGATGGTTCCGTCAAATGGTGCAACTGCGTATAGACACACGCCATGACGAACCCGCAGGTCAGATAGCGCAGCCGACACCCCTGCCCTCTCCATTTTTCAAGAAGCTGTTCCATGCGGGCGATGCCTTCCTCCACATCACCTTCTTGAACGGATATCATGCGGTGAAAGAACCGGGCCGGTTCGCCGACGAATTCGGCACCATGGGCATCGCTGAAGGCCATCAGCTGATTGAGCAGGTTCAATGCGGAGCCGGATTGACCGCTGCTGATACGTCCGTAGCACAAGGCCAGAATCGGAAACTGGGCATACCAGGGATCGGCGGAAATGCGCACGGCCTCCTCGAAGTCCACCGCGGCCCGGGCCATGTCCCCTGAAATCAAGTAACTCCAGCCATGGCAGCAATGGCCCATGACCAGGCTGCGGATATTGGTCTGGTGCCTGCCGAACTCCAGAAGCCGGGTACCGATATCATAGGTGGCCTGCCGATCGCCGCGGTGCCAGAAGGCATACCCTTTGCCGGCAAGGGCGTGGAAAAATACGTAGGGATCTTTTACCCGCCCTTCTTCGTATAGCCGTTGTGCCGCCTGGCTGCAGGCAATGGCCTCATCGATCTTGCCCAACTCGATGCACGGAAAGCTCATCCAGGTGTTGGCGTAGGCCAGCAAACGGTTGTCGTCAGCCTGTTTACCCAGTGCGATGGCCCGGGACAGGCAGTCATAGGCCTCCATGAATCGGTGACGGTGCCACAGGGCACATCCGTGCCAGGCCCAGTACATGCCCTCCCGTGAGGGGTCCCCGAGATTATCGAGCAGCGGCTGATATTTTTGAAAAAGCGCCAGCAGTTCCCGGTTGCGGCCGCGGAAATAGAATACAAAGGCCCACTCATTGATCACGTCCAGCATCAGGGCATTTTCTTCATTGGACTGGGATTTCCACGTTTCCAGAAGGGTCAGGGCTTCCCTGAAGTATTGATCCGATTCCTCCAGCGCGCAGCGCCGCAGTGCTTTGGTACCGGACCGGATCAGGTATTTGACCGCCTTGGCGGTCGACAATCCCTGTTTGAAGTGGAGGGCCAGGGTTTCGTAGAATTCATACAGCCGGTCCGAAAAAATCTGCTCCATCACCAGGGCGATGCGTTCGTGAACCTGTTGCCGTTCCTTGTGCAGCAGGCTGCTGTAGCCGACTTCCTGGATCAACGCGTGTTTGAACATGAATTCCATTTCAGGGTGCAGGGCTCGGGTACGTACCAGGCCGCTGCGCTCCAGTTCGTTGAGCCCATCCTCGATCCCTTCGCTGTATACCGATATGCGCTTGAGGATATCGTACAGGAAGGCCCGGCCGGCAACCGAAGCCTCCTGGAGCACGCGCCTGGCCTTAAGGCTGAGCTGGTCCAGACGCGAGGCGATGACACCGTGGATCGTGGAGGGAACATCGGTTTCCAGAAAGGCGCGTTTCAACTGCCACTGGTCCTGATGGTAAATCAGTGCCCCCGCATCGATCAGGGCGTTGACCATCTCTTCGAGGTAAAACGGATTACCCTCGGCACGATCGCGAATCAGCCGGACCAGGTCCAGCGGAAGCACGCCGCCGCTTAACAGCGATTCCATCATGTCCTTGGCTTCCGACGGGGAAAGCTCGCTCAACCGGATTTCCCGATAGATGGTCCCCAAGGCTTCGGACTGACCGCTGGTGAACAGGCTGAACTGGGGGCGGTAGGTGCACAGCAGAATGGATGGGGAACCGAATTCGGCGAGCATCGCCCGGAGCAGGTCGAGACTGGCGGTATCGGCCCAGTGAAGATCCTCGAGACAGAAGACCGTCGGCTTTTCAGCGGCGATGGCGGACATGAGACGCGTGACGGCGCCGGTCAGCCGTTTCTGCCAGATTTCCGGACTCATGCCTTCGGTTTCGGGTACATCGAGCCCGAGAAGTCCCTGGATAATGGGGATCTCCTCGGCATCCGGTCCCAGCTTGGCGCCCACGCGATCGATGATGAGGGTTTTAAGGTCATCACTAGTGGCAATTTCCTTGGGATTGAGCCAGCGGCGCACCAGGTCGAGCAGCGGATAATAGGGAATGGGTTGAGTATGGGCGTAGGCGAAACCAGTGATCCAGTTCTGCTCATCGGCGGCGAACTCGGTTTCAAATTCATAGAGCAGGCGGCTCTTGCCGGTGCCGGCTTCCCCGATGATGGCGCAGATGGACCCGCAGCCCTGCTTCAATCGGGTCATGGTTTCCCGAAGCTGGGACAGTTCCAGCCGGCGGCCCACCAGACGGGCCTGCAGGCCTGTCTTTCTGCGAACCGTCACCGGGCGGTCCTTTACCCGAAGCACCGCAAAGGCTTGGATCTCATCCGTTTTTCCTTTCACCGCCTCCGGCGGCCGCACCGCGAAATCAAATATCCCCGATGCCTGGCGATAGGTCTCGGGACCGACCAGGATGGTGTTGGGTTCGGCCATATCCGAAAGGCGCGATGCCAGGTTGACGGCATCGCCGGACAACTCGTACGCCCCGTCCATGGGGTGGGGGTTGGCGGTAACGACCAGGCCGGTATTGATCCCGGTATGCATGCTGATCGGCTCGGATTCACCCATGGATTGGAACGGCTGCAGGGCGCCAATGGTCTGGTGAATTTCCCGGGCCGCCTTGATGGCCCGCACCGGATCGTCTTCGTGGGAGGTGGGCAGCCCGAAAACAGCCAGGATGCCGTCACCGATCACCCGCTCCACATGTCCGTGGTATTTTAGTATGATGGCCACCACCTTGGATTGGACGGCGGCCATCATCGCCTGGACGTCCTCCGGATCGTGTCTCTCGGACAAGGCCGTGTAACCGGTCAGATCCGTAAACAGGATCGTCACATGCCGCCGTTCGCCATGACATACCACAGGGGGTTCCGGAACATCGGCGATACGGCCGCTGCCCGCCGGCGATGCTTTCATCATATCCGTCATCCGGCTGCCGCACTGGCCGCAATACTTGCTGCCTGACGGATTGGACACACCACACGCCGGACATTCAATGCCAATACGGCTGCCGCACTGGCGGCAAAACTTCGCACCCGGATCCACAGCGGCCATACAGTTGGGACAATTCATGGAAGCCCTCCGGTATGATTGAACGGTAATAATCGGTCGTCGGCAGACCCGCTGACGCCTGAACCATCATGAAAACGCATGGGCAGGCTCATTTTTACTGGGAAAGCAGGCTGTCAGCATCGTTAAAGGGATTTTTCCGTCTTCGCGGATATCCTGACGGGTGAAGGATTGCGGCATCAACCCGACCGCGTTCAGCTTAAATCGTGGACGCCGTCGGAATCAATCAAAACTTTGATATGGCGCCGTAAATGCCGGGGAGAGTCAGATGGCAACGCCCCGCGGAAAAGCTGCGCGGTTAGGACAGGGGGGACGGAAGGCAGATCGCCGGGAACGACCGCCTGCGGTCTGGGTGGAACACCACGTGCACCGATGCCGGCAGGTATGCGGGTGGTGAGAATGGGAATCAGTGCTTGACGAACAGCTGCTGGGGAAATTCAATGAATTTTTCGCACCCGTTGTCGGTAATCAGCACCGGTTCGCTGCATTCAAAGCCGTAGGTGTCCAGCCAGATACCCGGCATGAAGTGGATGGCCATGCCCGGTTTCAGCACGGTTTTATCACCGGGACGCAGACTTACCGTATGTTCTCCCCAGTCGGGCACATAATTCAGGCCATAAGAGTAGCCGACCCGGGAGGGTTTGACCACGCCGGTGTGCGCGATAGCCGCCCGCCAGCGCGCCTCCACCTCCTCGGCCGTCGTGCCCGGGCCGATAAATTGGAGTGTCTCCTGCAGGCCGGTCACCACGCCGTCGGCGGTTTTGATAAGATCGTCGGGAGGGTCCCCGAGGAAAACCGTGCGGGCGAGCGGCGCATGATAGCGGTGCCGGGCGCCGCACAGCTCCAGCAGCACCACGTCGCCCAGGCGGTATTGGCGGTCCGGATCGTAGGTCAGGTGGGCGGTGGAGGTCCGCTCCGCCGAAGGCATGATCGGAAAAATAGCCGGCGGCGCACCGCCGAATTCATCGGTCCCGGCAATCTGCGCCGCCGACACCATGGCGGCCGCATCCTTTTCCCGGACACCGGGGGCAATGGCGTCGATGGCGGTCTGCATGACCTTTTCGCAGATCCGCGCCGCCTGCCGCATGTAGGCGATCTCCGGTTCGGACTTGACGCTTTTGACCCAGTTGACCAGATTGGTGGCATCCATCAGCACAGCCCGGTTCAGTTCCTCCTGGAGGGTCAGGTACATCCGGGCACTGAACCAGTAGCCGTCCATCTCCAGCCCCAGGCGTTTTTCCGCCAGACCCTGATCGCGCAGCAGCTGGGCCACGTAGCGCATGGTGTGGGTGTAGCGCGACTGCACGTATTCATCCGGGTAGCCGAAAATGCACGCATCGGGCAGCCAGGTGGTCAGCCGGGCGCCGTTGGCGTCCTGCTGCCGGCCGAACCACAAGGGATGGTCGAACGCCAGGGAGAGAATCACTCCCTGATGGACATAGAAGGACCACCCGTCATAACCGGTGAGATAGTTCATGTTGGCCGGATCGGTCACCAGCAGCAGTTCCATGCCGCGCCGGTCCATGATTTCCTTGACCCGCCGAATCCGTCGGTCGTACTCGTCTCTGGAAAAGATCATCTGTTTTTGCATCATCGACACTCCGGGCGTCATGAAACGGTTAAACCGATATTTCTCTCAGCAGCGATTTTCAGGGTGTTGATGGCGATCATGGTGTCCTGCACGCCCACTCCGGTCAGGTCGCAGACGGTAATCTGGCGGCCGTCGCTGCGTCCGGGGGTGCGGCCATTAATGATCGCTCCCAGTTCAGCCACCGGTGAATCCGCCGTCATCCGATTCTGCGCCACGGCGCTGCGCAGTTCTCCCAAGCGCATGCTCTGGGCTTTGAGATCGCAGGCCACCAGGTCCGCACGGGCCAGCACATCGGCTTCCAGTTCCTGTTTCCCTTCCGTGTCGCTGCCCATGGCCGTGATGTGCAGGCCGGGATGAAGCCATGCGGCTTTGATGAAACCCTGGCGGGCGGGCGTGGTGGTGACCACGATGGCACTTTCCTTAACCACCGCTTCGATGCTGGGTGCGTTGATCACCCGAACATTCAACTGCTGCCACATGTCCCGCACATAGCGATCCCTGGCATCGTCTGGATCCAGGCTGAACATGCGGATGGTCGAAAAGGGTCGCACCAGCATCAGGGCCGCCATCTGAAAGCGGGCCTGCACCCCTGAACCGATCACCCCGACACTATCGACGGTTTGCGGAGCCAGGAACTTGGCGGCCACCGCTCCGGCGGCACCGGTGCGCACCTGGGTCAGGTAACCGTTGTCCAGCAGCACGCCCTGGAGAAATCCGGTCTCGGCGCTGACCACCAGCATCAGGCCGCTCTGGGAAGGCAAGCCCAACCGGTGGTTTTCAAAAAAGCCGGAGGCGACTTTGACGGCCATTTGGTCGTAGCCTTTGATGTAGGCGCTTTTGATGTCCACTTCCCCATTTTTTTCCGGCACCGGAATCATCATAATCGGGGGAACCAGGGCATTGCCTTTGTCCAATTCGCTGAATCCGGTCTCGATGGCCGCGATCACCGAGAGGTCCAGCGAGACAATGCTTTTGATCTCTTTTTCATTGAGTATGCGAATCATGGATGGGTTTTCCTTTCCAAGCGCTCCCGAAGGATCTGCAGATAAGCTGCGGTATCGACTGTGCCCCCGGAAACGATGGAGACGACACGCTTGCCTTTTACATCGATCCTGCCGCTCAGCATAGCCCCCACGCCAACGGCGGCGGCGCCTTCGGCAATGATCCGGTGGGTGTCGAAAAGATGGAACATGCCGGCCTTGATTTCCTCCTCGCCCACCAGCAAATGCTCGTCCACGTATTTTTCAACCATCGGCAGGGTGTAGTGGTTCTCGAAGCCGATCCCGCCCAGCAGCGAGTCGGCAAGGGAGGGTTTTTCTTCCACCTGCACCGGCTTGCCGGCTTTCAGGCTCTCGACCATGGCCGGAGAACGTTCAATGGATAGCCCCACGATATGAATGTCGGGGTTGATCGATCTGGCCGCCATGGCCATGCCTGCCAGCAGGCCGCCGCCGGACAGCGGGATCATCAGCACCTGCGTCTCCGGCAGTTCGCGCAGGATCTCCAGGGCGATGGTGCCCTGACCGGCGATGATCAGCGGGTCATCGAAGGGAACCACGGGGATAAGCCCCCGGTCCTGCATCAATTCCCGGTAGTTCTGTTCGGCTTCGTCCTGGGAACGGCCTTTCACGGACACCTGCGCGCCGAGTTGTCGGATCATCTCCACCCGGTAGGCCGGCACATGCTCGGAAAGGCAGACCGTCGCAGGGATACCGGCCCGGCCGGCCACAAAGGCCACGGCCTTGCCGTGATTGCCCGTCGAAAAAGTGATCACACCCCGCTGCCTGGCGTCATGGCCGAGACTGAGAATTTTATTGGCCGCCCCCCGGACTTTGAAGGCACCGGTGTGCTGCCGGTTTTCCAATTTAAAATGGACGCTTTGGGCGCCGCTTTGACCGGCCAGCTCAGGCGCCAGGATCAACGGGGTTTCCCTGACCATGGACCCGATGCGACAGCGGGCCTGGTATACATCCAGCAGGGTGGGCATTTGTTTCATGGTAAATCCTTTTGAAAAAGCGCGTCGCTGCAGTGATGCCCGTCAGCCACCCATGGCCAGATTCGGCAGAAAGAGCGCAATCTGGGGAAAGGCGATCAGGATGATCGTCGCCAGGATCAATATCAGCAGGAACGGCAGGGCATGGCCGATCACCTCGAGATAGGGACGCCTGAAGATCAGCTGCGCCGTGAAGATGTCGCAGCCGAAGGGCGGCGTGGCCGAGCCGATGGCCGCCTGCAGCGTCACGAGGGTGCCCAGCAGAATGGGATCGACCCCGGCGCCGACCACATAGGGTTGAAACACCGGACTGAGGATGAAGATGGCCACGATGGGGTCCACAAACATGCAGGCCACAAAATAAACCACCACGACGATGCCGATGACCCACAGCATCGACGGATCGGTTCCGAAGAGCGGGGGCAGCAGCTTGGCCGGAATCTGCAGGAAACCGATCAGGAAGGAAAAGGCCTGTCCGGCGCCGACCAGGATGAAAACCACACCGGTAATGACGCCGGTCTGCAGAAACGCATCCACGATGCGTTCGAAGGTCAGGCTCTTATAGATGATCGTTTCCAGGATCAGTGCGTAGAGAACCGCCGCCGCCGCTGCCTCCGTGGGGCTGAAGAAGCCGGCATAGATGCCGCCCACGATGATCACGGGAAATCCCATGACCGGCAGCCCGTCCTTGACCGCGGTCATTCGCTCGGACCAACTGGCTCGGGGAAGGGTCGGAATCTTTTTTACCTTGGAGTAGATGTAGCAATAGATGGAAAACATCACCAGAATCAGCAGACCGGGAAAAATACCGGCCAGAAAGAGCATTCCGATGGAGGTGCTGGTGGCCACCCCGTAAACGATAAACCCGATGGAGGGCGGGATCAGGAAGGCGATGTCGCTGGCATTGATGATCAGCCCCAGGGTAAACGGGCTGCTGTACCCCGCCTCCAGCAGCATGGGACGCATGGTCCCGCCGATGGCCGCCACCGTGGCCTGGGTGGACCCCGAGACGGCGCCGAAAAGCGTACAGCTGGCATTGGTGGTGATGGGCAGGCCGCCGGGCAGATGGCCGACGAAAACCTTCAACATCCGGATCAGGCGGATGGAGGATTCGCCCGAGGTGATAATGCTGGCGGACAGGATGAACATGGGCACGCATACCAGCGCCGGCGGCGTCACCCCGGTAATGACCTGTTGCACCATGGTGATGATCATCTTCGGGGCGAAGTCCGGCATATAGACGAACAGGTAAAGAATCAAGGAGCCCAGCAGGGTAACCATGAAAGGAAACCCGAACAGCAGCATGCTCGCCAAACTGATTCCGAAAAGTGTCATACCTGCGCCCCTCCGATCTCTTCATCTTCATATTCGCTCTGCTGGTCCGGAGACTGCCAGGGCTCCTTCTCGATGAAGTTTTTGAGTATCGTCCGGATGTACTGGATCCCGGCCAGGCCGAAACCGATCGGCATGATCACATAAAAAGTCCACTTGGGAACCCGCAAGGCAGGGGTCATGTGCCCCTTGGACATGGCGTTTAGCAGATATTCCCAGGAGGCCCAGGCCATGATCGCCATCACGACGGCGCTGATCAGCGAAATAATAATGATAAAGGTCTTTTCCATTTTAGGCGGCATGGCATCCAGAAAGGCCCCCATGCGGATGTGGCGCGCTTTGCGGACGCCGTAGCTCACACCGGTGAAGGTCATCAGCATCACCAGAAACTTGGAGACCTCCTCGGCAAAGTAGATGCTCTGGAAAAAGGTGCGGGCAAACACGTTGGTAATCAATAAGATTCCCAGCGTCGCCACGCAAAAAACCAGGATGGAGACTTCCACCGCATTGACCACCTTACCGACGGCCCGGTTGAACTTTCGCAACGGGCCGATTTTTACCGGATGTTGACTGCCTGTTTGCATGGATGTGACCTCGCCCTGCTGGAGCAATAAGGCCCTGCGGCGGCCCGGAGGGCCGCGGCAGGGCGCCGTTATTTAATTATTTGACATTGAGCGCTTTTTTGGCGTTGGCGATGTCTTTCAGCAGGGCGTCCAGCACCGCCTGGGCGCCGTCTCCCCCGATTTTGGTATATTCCGGGTAGACCGTCTCGGCCTTGGCCTTGAATTTGGCAATGGTCGCATCGTCGAGAACGTGAAATTTGAGCGACGGTTTGGCCGCCTTCATCTTCTCCATATCGGAAGCGTTCCGTTCGGTAATCCAGTTGCCGGCGGGGACGATGGACTCGATCCAGAACTTGCGCATCTCATCCTGGGCATCTTTGGTCAGGCCGTCGAAAAAGGCCTGGTTGACGGTCGGAATGCCAATGAACGGTTCGCTTTTCAACTGGGTGAGATGGGACTGCACCTCGTAGAACTTCATGCTGTAAATGGCGAACATCGGGTTCACCTGGGCATCGATCAGCCCCATCTGCAATCCGCTGTATACTTCTCCGTAGCTCATGGGGGTGGGGCTGGCCCCATACGCCTTGTAGTCTTCCACGAGCAGTTTGGAGGACATCAGCCGCAGTTTGAGACCCTGCATGTCTTCCAGGGATTTGATCTCCTTTTTGGAGGTCACCCACTGCCAGCCTTCAAACATGATCGCCAGCGGTACGAGATCGTTTTTACGGAAGGCTTTTTCCAGCAGCGGCAGGAATTCGCCGTTTTCGGCCATCCAGCCGAGCACCTCGGGCACCTTTTCGGTGGGAAAGATGTAGTTCAGTGCCAGCGCCTGAGCCTGGGGAACAAAGGAACTGATCCAGGCATGATCGGAAAAGACGAACTGAACGACGCCCATCTGGGCCAGTTCATTAATGTCGCCGGTATTTCCCAACGTGCCGTACGGGTATACTTCGATGTCGATTTTGCCGCCTGACCATTTTTTCATGTGGTCGGAAAAGTTCCTGGCCCAGACGGTCATGAAGTCGCCTTCAATCTCTTCCGAGGCCAGTTTGGCCTTGATTGCCGGACCGGTGTAACTGGCGGCCAAGGCGGTACCAAAAAGGGTGAGAACAAAAAGGGCGGTAAACAGCACAATGCTTTTTTTCATGGTCCGATTCCTTTCATCTGCAGCTCGACGAGGCAAGCCGGGGGTTATTGGGATTCCATTTCAGGGTCGGGTCAGTGTCTGGCGATCACCTCCTTTTCCATTGGCGGGCAGGGTCAAAAAATTCAAGGCGCCGTGGACATGCATGGCGACTCCGTTTAAAAGCACATCTTCATCGATGTTGAAGCGTGGATGGTGATGGGAGACGGTGGTGCCCTTCTTCTCGTTGCCGGCACCGAGAAACATGAACACACCGGGTACGCGCTCGCTGAACTCCGAGAAGTCCTCGCTGGCGATGGTGAGGTTGTCGATGATGGCGTTTTTATCTTCGAATACCTCTTCGGCGGTGCGGCGGGCCAGCGCTGCCATGCCGGGATCGTTGATCAGCGGGATGTTCTCATGGACGATGTCGATCCGGCAGGTGCAGCGATGGGTCCGGCAGACCTGCTCGGCCACGCGCCGGAACCGTTCGGTCGGCTGCTCGATGCTGTCGGGCCCCCCTTTGTAAAGAAAACGGATGGAGCCCTCCAGGTCGATCTTGTCCGGGATGACGTTGCTCTTGGTGCCCCCCGAAATCTTGCCGAACATAATGACGGTCGACTTAAGGTTGCTGATCTCCCGGGTCTGGATCATCTGCACTGTCTGAATCAGGTTGGCCGCGGCAATCACGGGATCGATGGCGTCCTCGGGTATGCCGGTATGTCCGCCTTTGCCGAAAATGGTCATTTTAAAGACGTCCAGCCCGCCCATGACCGGGCCGGCGGTGATGCCGATCCTGCCCGAGGCCACCGGCGTCCAGACATGCAGGCCCATCACCGCATCCACCGCAGGATTTTCAAGGACCCCTTCTTCGATCATGCGCAGGGCGCCGGCGACCTCTTCGTTGGGCTGAAACACGAATTTGATGGTTCCCGTGATGGCGTCCCGGTTGTGCGACAACACCTTGGCGGCGACCAGCAGCATGGCCATATGGGCGTCGTGGCCGCAGGCATGCATCACCCCCGGGTTTCTGGACCGGTAGTCGACATCATTTTCTTCGGCAACCGGCAGGGCGTCCATATCCGCCCGGAGCATCAGCACCGGACCGGGATGGGATCCATCCAGAAGGGCCACCACCCCGGTTCCCGCCATCCGACGAGTGGGCAATCCCAAATCTTTTAAATAAGCTTCGACGACCTCCGCCGTACGGTGCTCTTCAAAGCCCAGCTCGGGGTGCTGGTGGAAGTCGCGCCGCAGGGCGATCAGTTCATCCCGGTAAGGTTCGATCGGGTCAAAAATCTGCATGGGCATATCCTGCTGGCTTGTTGTTGTCTGAGCTGGTTTCCGGTTTCACATAAAACCGACATAGGGCTGTTTAACCACTGCCGAGAATACGAAATTGATCATGGTGATATAATCGAACACCGGCACCTGAACGGCCGCCTGCAGCGCTGCGGCATAAGGGGGCAGCAGACTGCACTCCAGCAGCAGGGCCTTGACCGCTTTATCCCGTGCCATACACTGCCGGCCGGCTGCCACCACTTCGGCAGCCACTTTGTCCGGGTCCAGCGTACCCGTTTCCTGGATGGCAAACCGGTGGAAGTGTGGCTGGGCTTCCAGCCCCTCGACAACGAGACGGTCGGCATCGGTCACCCCCACGGCGGCCAGCAGCGTTTCGCCCAGGCTGCGGCCGTCGGCCGTGAGAACGCCGACCTTGCTCTCCTCACCCAGAATGGAGAGCATAAAGGGAATCTGCAGCAGGCTGGACAGAAACACCGGGACAGCAAGTTCCCGGGCCAGGCGTTGCTGGTGCAGGGCCATAAACCCGCAGTCGCCGGTCACGGCCCGCACCCCCTGGTCGACCAGTTCCCGGGCGGCGGTTTTCAGCGCGTCGTAAATCGTCGGGTCCTTGCCGATGGCCCGCGCCACCGTAAATCCTTCGATTTTGCGGAAACGAACGGGAAAGTCATAAGTGGTGGCATTGGCTACATCCCCGGGGATGAAGGGCACCGACGTATCCAAAAGGAGGATGCCGATGCCCTCTCCACTGCTGGCCTGCCCTTTTCTGGCGTGATGGATCATGGGTTCGCTTATCCCTTGACAAACAGTTTGCGGGGCACATCGGCGAAGGTTTCGCAGCCGTCCTCGCTGACGCGGAACGATTCACTGCACTCGAACCCGTAATTGTCCATCCACATGCCCAGAATCATGTGAAAGGTCATGTTGGGTTCGAGAATCGTCTGGTCGCCGGGGCGCAGGCTGGCGGTATGCTCTCCCCAGTCCGGCGGGTAATTGAGCCCCATGGCGTAGCCGATGCGGGATTCCTTCTCCAACCCGGCCTTGGCGATGTGCTTGCGCCAGACCAGCTCCACCGCTTCGGCGCGCATGCCCGGTTTGATGGCCGCCAGGGTGAGATTGAGGCCTTCCACGGTGCGGGCGGCCAGTTCAACCAGTTTGGCCGGCGGGTTTTTGCCCAGATAGGCCGTACGCGCGATGGGGCAGTGGTATCGGTGCCGGCAGGCGGCCAGCTCCAGGTTGACCATCTGCTCACTTTCATAGGGGGCATCGGTCCAGGTCAGATGGGGGGCCGAGGTTTTCTCCCCGGTGGGCATCATGGGTACGATGGCCGGATAATCTCCGCCGAACGCATCGGTTCCCGACATCTGCGCCTGGTAAACGGCGGCCACGGCATCACACTCGCGCACGCCCGGTTCGAGACGATCGATGGCGGTCGTCATCACCCGGTTGGCGATCTGCCCGGCCTGGCGCATCAGGTCGATCTCCGCATCCGACTTGATCAGGCGGATCCAGTTGACCAGCAGGTCGGCGTTGGCAAAGCGCGCATCGGGCAGATGTTTTTGCAGTTCGGCATAGCCACGGGCGGAGAAGTAGTAGGCATCCATTTCCACGCCGACGGTCTTGCCGCCCCAGCCGCGCTCGGCAATCACATCTCCCACGAAATTCATCGGATGCCGCGCCAGGGTCTGAATGTAGTTTTCCGGGTATCCGATGATTTGAGAATCAGGCAGAAAGGTGGTGTGCCGCGCTCCGGCCACGTCCATTCTCCGTCCGATCCACAACGGAATATCGGCGTCCAGGCTGACCACGACACACTGGGGTACATAAAACGACCAGCCGTCGTACCCGGTCAGGTAGTTCATGTTGGCCGGATCCGATGATATCAGCACATCGATCCCGATTTCTGTCATCCGCATTTTAGTCTTGCGGATTCGCTCAAGGTATTCTGCTTTCGAAAACAAGCTCATTGTCCTCACCTCTCGACAAAAAAATTGAACCGCAACAGCGAGCGCATTCCCCGTCGCTTGCGGCGGGGTTAGCGAGCGAACCAAAAAAATAGACAGAATTCTTTACGGTCGAAGATTCCTCGCAGCTTTAAACCGCGGGGAGTGAGCCCGCTATCCCGGTTCAGGACCGCAGGGCCGCCACACCTCGCCCGATGCGGGCGATGCCTTCTTTCAACTGCTCCATGCTCACGGCAAAAGAGAGACGCACAAAGCCCTCCCCGGCCTTGCCGAAAATACTGCCCGGAACCACGGCCACCTTGTGTTCCTTGACCAGATATTTGGCAAAATCCCAGGAAGAAAGATCGGTAGAGGAGATGTTCGGGAAGGCGTAAAACGTCGATTCCGGTTTGATGCAACTGACCCCGTCAATGGCATTGAGCCCTTCGTACACCAGTTCACGTCGCTTCGCATAGGTGGCAACCATCTCGCGCACACAATCCTGAGGGGCGGAAATGGCGGCCAGGGCGGCCCGCTGGGCCACGGCGGTCACCCCGGACACCATGTGCTCCATGAGCTTTTCCATTTCGTCGATGATCGCCTTGGGGGCCACGGTGTAGCCTACCCGCCAGCCGGTCATGGCATAGGATTTAGAGAGCGTGAAGGCGGAGATAGTCCTTTCCGCCATACCTTCTAATGCTCCGATGCTGATGTGCCGGTGTCCGTCAAACAGGATGTGCTCGTAGGGTTCGTCCGAAAGGACCCATATGTCATGCTCAATAGCCATATCGGCAATGGATCTGAGGATCGCCTCGTCGAAGATCGCCCCGGTGGGATTGGACGGGGTGTTGATGATCATCAGCTTGGTCTTATCGGTGATGGCGGCCCGGATATCGGCCGGGTCCACCTTGAACCGGTTGGATTCATGGGTGGCAACAGGCACGGGAACGCCGCCAAAAAGACGAATCTGCGAGTAGTAGTCGTAGCCCGGGTCCATCACGATCACTTCGTCTCCCGGGTTGAGCAGGTGCAGGCAGGTATTGAAAATGACCTGCATGGCCCCCACGGCGACGTAGACTTCACGGTCGGGGTCGGCATCGATGCCGTTTTCCGCTTTTACTTTTTGGGCGATCACCCGGCGCAGGTCGGCGAACCCTTTGGCCGGCGGATAGCGGGTGTACCCGTCGTCCAGGGCCTGCTTGGCGGCGTTGCGGATAAAGGCAGGGGTGTCGAAATCGGGCTGGCCGATGCCCAGGTTGACGACCCCGGGGACCTCCTCGGCCAGGGCAAACATGATGCGGATGCCCGACCATTCGACAGCATGAGTTCGGTCGGACAGATAGTTTGGCGTTGTCATATACGGTTTCCTTATGATGTCTCACCGGCAGGAAAGCACGGTTGACGGTTATGCAACCACCGGGAGAACGAGGTCGGCCGGTCCCTTTGCGGACGTTTTCAGATCCGGCGCATGCCTGTGCATGAGTTCCATGACGATGGAGGCGATCTTGACTTTCTCCCGAATGAGATTGGCGTGCCAGGCTTCCTGTATCCAGGGCTTGTAGATGTCGCCTTCAGAGGTTCCCGGTTCGAACTTGAAGTAGCATGGCGAGGCCACGCGAGCGATTTCGGGCGCCTCGTATGCCCTGAACATGCCGCCGAAGGAGTCGACGATAATCACGTACACATCCAATGGCAGATTGGCCGCCTGGCGGATGGAGCCCAGAATCGGCAGGGATACATCCGATATGGGATTCATGGAGTTGGCGCCCATGGATTCGATGACTTTGGCACCGGCGGCGCTGCAGTATCCGCCGAAAACGGAGAATTTGAAGATGGTCTCGGCCGGAATCAGTCCTTCGGCGCGCATCTTGTTCAGGATGAACAGCACGCCTTCGTCGTAAACCAGAAAACCCCGGTGGCCGGACTCGATGTTGCGCATGATATCGGCAATGTGGTAGGAAATATTGTCCGATCCTCTCAAACGGAATCCCTGCATCCCGCCTTCCGGGGTGGAGATCTCCTTGGATCCGGCATCCCAGCCTTTGCGGTGCCCCACGGTCATGATCATCTCGATCTTTTCATCGCGGGCCATCCGGGCCATGTCCTTGAGTTCCTGGAAATCACAGTAGGTGGATCCACCCACGGCGGCAATGCACCGATGGATGGTCACATTGCGTTTGTGAGCTTCGTCGATCATGGCCTCCATCGTGGATGCTCTCTCCACGCCGGCAATTTCGATCCGATAGTTGGCACCATCGGGAAAGGATTTGGCCGACGTGGGCAGCGCATGGGCGTCCCGGCCGGGGATACCTTCTTTTTCCATGAAATCACGAATCGTTTTCAACACATCAGACATTTTTTCCTCCATCAGTTCTTAATAGTAAAATTTCCGGTTACCGGCTGTCGGTTATTGATCTAACAGTTTCTTGAGCTTCGGCAGTTCTCCATCCACCATTTTGTAGGCGTGTTCTTCTTTGGGGAACTGTCCGTTGCGGGCCTCCTGAGCATACTGCTTGAAAGCGGTTACGGTTTTTTCTCCGAAATTTTCATATTTTTTAACGAATTTCGGGGTGAACGCCTGGAAAATTCCCAGAACGTCGCTGCAGATCATCAATTGTCCGTCGGCTTCCCACCCGGCACCGATGCTGTATACCGGGATGCTCAGCCGCTGACGGATAATGCCGCAGACTTCAGGCGGCACGGCTTCCACCAGCAGCGCAAATGCGCCGGCGGCCTGGATAGCGATGGCATCCTCGATAACTTCTTTGGCGGCTTCAGCCGTCCGTCCCTGGGCCTTGAAACCGCCCTGCTGGCCGGAACTCTGAGGCGTGAGCCCGATATGTCCCATGACCAGCATCCCTCCGTCGGCAATGGCCTGGATCTGGGGGCAAACGCGGACGCCGCCTTCCAGTTTAATGGCGTCCACCCCGGCCTCTTTGTGGAACCGCCCTGCATTGCGCACGGCTTCTTCCACGCTGACCTGATAGGAGAGAAACGGCATGTCACCGATAATAAATGTGTGGGGGGCGCCGCGCCGAACCGCTTCGCTGTGCCAGATGCACTGATCCATGGTCACCGGAACCGTTCCGCTGTACCCGTAAATGCACATTCCCAAAGAGTCGCCCACCAGGATCATGTCCATTCCGGCCTGCTCGGCGAATGAGGCCGTCCAGTAGTCATAGGCGGTAATCCAGACTGCCTGTTGACCCTCCTGCTTTAATTTCAGCAGGTCGAAACGCGTCATCTTCTTCTTGCTCATGGATTGTTTTCCTCCTTTAGATTCGATTTCTCATCAACCGAGTTGGATTTTTCAATTTTCAGGGGCACCGATCAGCCGCGATATTCTGCGGCACAGCGGCAGAAGCGTCTCTTGAATGACGTCGATCTTTTTTTTGGACATCCGCTGGGTGGGACCGGAGACGCTCATGGCATAAGTCGGACGACCCGTGTGGTCAAACACCGGTGCGGCCACGCAGCGCAGTCCCAGGCTCAGTTCTTCGTCGTCAATGGCATAGCCGCGTTGCCTGATTTTTTCGATGTCTGCTTTTAACTTCTCCGGGCTCGTAATTGTTTTAGGTGACATCGCCACCCACTCCACCGATTGGAGATAGTCTTCGAGTTCGCGTTCGGGCAGAAAGGCAAGCACGGCTTTGCCCAGACCGGTGCAATACGCCGGCGCCAGTGCCCCCAACCCGACGTCCAGTCTTAAAACTTCCGTACTGTTGATCTTGTCCAGATGGACGATTGCGGTTCCGTCCCAATGGCCCAGATTGACCGTTTCGCCGCAGGCCAGAGCCATTTCCTGCAGAAAGGGATGCACGCTGTGGCGGATCTCGAAGCCGTCCAGCTTTCTCATGCCCAGTTCGACGACTTTAAAGGTCAGCCGGAACTGTCCCTCTCCGGTCTTCTCGACATAACCCAGATCTCGCAGGGTCGCTAAAAACCGGTGGCTGGCAGCTCTGCTGGTTTCCAAGTAACCGGCCATACGGGAGGAGGACATGTCGCCCTTTTCGGCTAGCAGCTCCAAAACACGCAGACCCTTGGCCAGTGACGAAACAAAATAGTATTTTTCCCCTTTTGTTGGCATCAGTCACCTCTCCTGCCGAAATGAATGGGCTGATCCGCCCTGGAATGCGCGTCGGGATAGATGTCTCTCTATGCGTGACGTCGTCTCTCAATGTGTGACGCCTTACCTTACGGATACGGGTTCACCTTGTCAAGGTTTTTTACAAAATACGTCGACGGTTTTCGGAAAGGATAGTGGATGGAGGAAACGAAGAGGAAAAGGTCTGCAAGCACTGGGAGGAAAGGGTCTACCCTGCGAACTTCTCGCAGACCCGGGAAACTGGCCCGCCGTCCGCCAGGGTCTGGGAAACACCCTGCTTGACGGCCTCAGGGCGCCGTATCTTATGTTCGGGGTCGATCTGGGGAAATACAACGGGGACGCTTCGTGGACACTGTTGCTGCCGGCCCGGACAATCATCGGCACCGAGGGGTTATCCGCGAGGCAGCAGCCGTATCAATCCTAATTCTTTATTTTCGACGTCCCCGGAATCAATGTCTGGGTGGAAATGATGCCGCCGATCTGTCTTACATGCTCGTGGACGAACTGGCCGATGACTTCGGCATCTGAGGAGAGCAGGTCCCGGGTCAGGACAATTTTTACGAGGATGTCGATACTTCCGTGAATAGAGTGAACCTCTTTGACTTCGGGTAGGGCGAAAAGTTTTTCCACGACCTTTAATTCCCCCTTGGCTTCCACATTCATGGTAATAAACGCCGTAATGCTGCGCAGCATTTCCGGGTATTCTTCTTTATTCATCTTGGCCATCTTCTCTCTGAATGCCTCCACGTCTCTGGGAATGAGTTTGTCGATGCCAATGCCGTAGTGTCTAGCGCGCCCCTTCTCCCACTGGTGAAACGAGATGTAGGCGTAAAGGTCGTCGAGGGTGCGGCCGGGAAAGGAATCCAGCAGTTTTCCTTTTCCGATGATACCGATCATCGGCAGGTAAATCGTATGGTACCAGTCTTCGGCGGCCTGTTTGAGTGTCGCCCCGGGTTTTTCCCCTCCGGCGAGAAATGCCCGATGGTCTTCCACCTGTTCGAGCAGGTAGGGGAACTGGCCCACTTCGGTAATATCGATCGGGTGGGTCAACCCGGTCTGCTCCATGAACTCGCTCTTTTCCCGGTAAATGATGTTCTCCAAGGTATTGCTGGAAGGAATGAATTCGACGATTTTAGCCATAATGTCAGACCGGCCGAACTCCTTGGCGGCGGCAATACGGTGATTCCCGTCCAGAACGTAGTATTCATCCTTGATCTTGTACAATTTAACCGGCGGCAGGGATTTGCCTTCCCGCATGGCCTTCTTGACGCTGATGAACCGGTCCGGCGGCACATGCCCCTTGAGCTTGAACTGGCTGTCAAAGTCGTGGTACCGCCCCACACTGCCGACGATCTGATCCATGGGAACGGTGCAGACGCCTCGGTCGATGTGGTCGAAGGCGCCTTCGCATTCCTGGTTCTCCCGGAAGCATTTGGCCTCGCTGTTCCGGTTGCCGCGCCACAGTTTTTTGATCAGGTCTGCCAGGCTACTCATGATCCACCTCCAGAAGATGGAAGGCAAAAGTGTTGATGACACGGGTGTCGCCCACCAGAGTCACCCGTTTGGACGGATCGGTGAAATGGGCGTGAATGTGGCCATGGATAAAATACCGCGGTTTGAATCGGCTGATGAGCTTTAAAAAGCTGTCGAAACCCCGGTGACATCGATCTTCCGCATCATGAATATGCCTGGGCGGCGCGTGGGTGACCACCATATCCACGCCGCCGGTAAACCACAGCCGCGGCAACATGCGCCAGATCATCTGGCGCATCTGATAGTCCCGGTACTGGATCGGTCCGCCGTTGTACCAGCGCGATCCCTCAAGGCCCATAATCCGAAGCCCCCTGAATGTGACCCGCCGTCGGTGAATGTTCAGGCAACCCACCGGGGGAGCGTTCTGGTAGCGGATATCGTGGTTGCCCCGCACGTAGTAGAGCGGCACATCCAGCTGTTCCCGAATGGATGAAAGATATTCCGGCGGCAAATCGCCGCAGCTCAGGACCAGTTCAACGCCGTCGAAGGGTCGGGTGTCAAACCGTTCGGACAACTCGGGGACTACTATATCAGAAATACCGAGAATCTTCATGGGCATCTATTTACCCTTTTCAGGGTAGGTTGTAAACGCCCCTTGACGCAGCATCATCGTATTGTGCATATTGATCGCACTGACTGTTATCCCATCATCGGCCAGGAGGATACATGCCCCGGAAAACACACACGGATTATAGCGCCTTGGACAGCCCCGACGTACTGATGTTTCTCTTCCATCCGCGCAAAACACCCGGCCCTGTGAATGGCGGTGGTCGGTTTAAGGAGATACTGATTCCGGTGGAAGGGGACGTTCATGTCGGCGCCCGTTTTCACATGGCCCATGCCAAAGGCCCCACCATTCTCTTTTTTCACGGCAATGGCGAGATCGTTGCCGATTACGACGATATCGGCCCGATGTTCAATCGACTGGGAATCAATTTCATGGCCGTGGACTACCGGGGCTACGGCTGTTCCGGCGGCAGCCCGACCGTCTCCGCCATGATGGCCGACTGCCATCCAATCTTTGATTTTGTCGACACGTGGAAAACGAAAAACGGATTTATCGGTCCGCTGATGGTTATGGGGAGATCTCTGGGAAGCGCTTCAGCCCTGGAGTTGGCCGCTGCCTGCAGCGACCGGATAGACGGGCTGGTGATCGAAAGCGGATTTGCATGGGCAGGACCGCTGCTGCGGTTGTTAGGCGTGGACCCGGATCGTATCGGGTTTGACGAGTCCAGGGGGTTTGCCAACGTGGACAAAATTCGCGGGTTTGTCAAACCGACCGTAATTATTCATGCCGAGTTTGATCATATTATCCCCTTTAGCGATGGCCAGGCATTGTACAAGGCCAGCGGCGCCGGGGACAAAGTCCTGGTAAAAATTCCCGGAGCCAACCACAACGACATCTTCATGCGCGGCCTCGACAGATACCTTGAGGCGATTTCCAGCCTGGCGGGAAAGCTTTCCTGAACGTAATGGGGGAAAAAAACGCACCGCAATTCTGGTTCTCAGGTCCGGGTGTCCCCTTTTCCACCCGGACCCGATCTTTCGCACAGCTTCCTATCACACCACGGTTTCTTTCACCTGGATGCTCTCCAGCCGAATCATGGCCGCCTGGCTGACGCCTGGATCCTCATCTTTTTCGGCAATCTGCTCCAGCAGCTTGATGTCCTTGAGCCGTTCCACCGCCCGTTTGCGCACGTCGTGGTTGGAATTTTGCCAGCGTGGGACGAAAATGTCGGAAAATTTCATGGTGTGCCTCCTTGATTTGAGGAGTTGCATGAGGATATCTCCCTCGCCCCGCTACCGGTCGCGCAAGGCTCATTTTCACAGTAATACACCCGGCAGGAAGAAGCGGGACGGTTCCCTTTCCGATGATCCTCTCCCGGAAGAAAGGGCACCCTTCCGGGAGCCGTTTAGGCACAATTTTATTATCTTTTTCATTATCGACATCCTTGTATGAGCCATCATCGACGGTCATCGGTCAGCAGGCATGGCTTGAGACGATCAGCGGGGTGTTGAAAGCGTCTGCGGTGAGGCGGTATCAGCGGACGATTGTTAATATCAGTCGATTGTTTAGTAATTTTAAGGGGGTTTTCGGGAGCTGTCAAGGAGA
Source organism: uncultured Desulfosarcina sp. (assembly GCF_963664155.2). Taxonomy (GTDB): domain Bacteria; phylum Desulfobacterota; class Desulfobacteria; order Desulfobacterales; family Desulfosarcinaceae; genus Desulfosarcina. Next base: position 243,200 of record NZ_CAXXXH010000002.1, on the reverse strand, counting down.
GTTTTGATCGATCGTTCACATCGATATCATAAAAAACCTGGTAATCGGGTAGTCATTTAATTGGAGACTTCAAGGGAAGACGCATACAGAAGGTCACCCACTTTTTGATTCCGGACCGAACGGATCGCACAAACCATATCAAAAATGTCCCCGGAGGCATCATCGCAATGCCGAAAATCCAGATCGATAAATCGACAGGAAATGGTGGTGTTGATTTCTGAAGCAGTCGGGATCTGGCTTCTGAAAGCGGCTTTTAGACGGTCACAGATTTCACGAGAGTGCGCCGATGTTGTGCGGGCCAGCAGGACCACAAGCGTATTTGCGTCAAAACGGCCTAACATATCGATCTTTCTGAAATTAGCCGAAAGGACCCTGGCGGCCTGGCAGATGAAATGCTCCACCGCCAGGGGATGGGTGGCAAAGGCGCCATCACGATCGCAGACGTCCAGCAGGCCAACAACCATGCTATCACCGAAACGCCGTGCCCGGTCGATCTCCTTTTCAAGACAGTCGAGAAATGCTTCACGGTTCAGCAGGCCGGTATCATCATCCAGTTTGCATTCGTTCGACAGGCAATGGTCGGCCTGGATCAGTTTCTCGGAAAGAATGGTGGACAGGTTGGCAAAGAACCGGCTTGCGGTCCGCGGATAGATGCGGCGGATGCGTGCCAGATGTTCCCGATTGAGCGCCAGCACCTCGCCGGAAACGACCGCAATGACAGCCACACAACGGTAACCGGAGCTCATCAGCCCCATTTCACCGATGATATCACCCACGTGGAGGCGATTCACCCGCTTGGGCACATCATCCCGGGGGTCCCCCTCATCGGTCGATTCGGATTCGGTCATGACGGCATCGAACACGCCGGAAATCACCACGTACATGCAGTCAGCCACGTCTCCCTGGCCAAAAAGATGATTGCCGGCATCGATACGGCGTATCTTCCCGGCCCTGAGAATGCGATGGACCTGAAATCGGGTCATCCCCTTTAACAGCGGAACCATCTGCTGCAACCGGTCCCCGCCGATGCGGATCTGGAAAACCTCTTCCAGGGTAATGGGGGAAACCTTCGAGAGCAGGGCCGGCAGAATCAACAGGCCGCCGGACATCGCCGATGCCATGGCCAGCACCATTAACAGGCCGAACACGGCAGTGGGCGTGAAGATGGAGAGCATCAGAATGGAAAATCCGGCGCTGATGGCCATGCTGGTAGTGACGATGGGCCACCCCACCTGGGTCAGGGTGGTGCGCATGGCGGCAGTCGGGTCCATTTCCAGTTTATAGGCCCGTTTGTAGCGGGCCAGGTAGTGTATGGTATCGTCTACGGACAAACCCACCACAATACTGGCAATCAGGCAGGTTCCCATGGACAGATCGATCCCCAGCCACCCCATAGCTCCAAAACTGACCAGGATCGGAAACAGATTGGCCATCATGGCAATGGCCCCTATTCGTACGGAAAGGAACATCAGGTGGATCAGGGCATAAATAATGCCCAGGGTGATTAACAGGCTCCACACCTGACCGACCACCAGATGATGGCTGCCCAGGGACATGATCATTCCGAGCCCGGTCACATGGCAGGTAGTTTCCCCGTTTTGGTAACGGCTATAGTAGGCCCGGATCATTTTCTCCGTCTCCATGAACGCCCTGGCGCTGGACAACCGGGTCAGCATGGTGATGTTGGCTGTCGCGAAATCTGCGCTGACATAACGTGCCAGAATATCTCGACCCAACAGGCTTTTAAAGTTGTTCACCAGCATCCGCATTTCGAAATCGGTCTGGGGAAGCGCGTAATAATCCGGATCGAACCGGTTGGTCACATAGTTCACCAGCATCAGGTAGTCGGCCAACGCAAGCGTCTTGTCCACCCCCGGCACCGTTTCCAGAAACCGCTGGTGGTCGGCAAGGAGCTTGAGTCCCGTCATTGACAAAAAGAAGTCCTCCCCGTTGGCACGAATCTCCAGATGAAGCGGGAAACTGCCGGACAGATGTCGGTAAATATCGTGAAATTGCAGGCTGATAGGGGTGTTGCTTCTGAAGTAAGATAGCGGGTTGGTTTCCACCCGGATGCGCAGAATGCCGACTACGGCGAGCATGGAAAAAATGGCCAGTACGAAAAAAACGGTCCGTCGGCGGCCAGTGATCAAAGTGACCAGTTTATCCACAAGTACCGGAGGAAACAACCGGTTGATGCTATTCGGCCTCCGGCGGCGAATGGTCGGCCACGCTACCACCAGCAGGCACGGGTAAAACGTCAATACCGCCGCCAACATGGCCAATATCCCCAGGCAGGCGAATCCACTGAACTGTCGGACGGCCCCGATGGGAGTCACCATGAGCGAACCGATACCGGCGATGGTGGTGCATACGGCGATAAGGGTAGGAAAGGCCGTCCGGGAATAGGTTTTCTGCAGCGCTTCCCGGGCATCTTCGCATGCAAAGGAGCAGCTTCTGAACTCGCAGAATATATACAGGCAGTAAGCGGTGCCAACGGCAATCAGGAGAACGGGCACCACCACGGTGAGCATATTCAGCGAAATTCCGCACCAGGCCATGGCACCCAATGTCCAGATGTCTGCCACAGCCACACAGAGAAGGGGCAGCGCCATCTCGACAACACTTTTAAACATCAAGAGCAATATCGCCGCAATAATCAAAATCGTGTAAAAAGGTAAATGCACAAAATCCTGCTGTGCATAGCGGGCCAACGCAATGGAGACCGATGGCATGCCCATCTGGTAGCCGGAATAGCCCTCATCGAGCCGGATCAGCGCCAAGTCGACGGCGCGGGTCACCGCTGCCTGGTCTGCATGATCGTCCAAAATCAGAGTGATGCCCGAAACCCGGCGATCCGGTGAGATCAGGTTCCTTTGAAAAATCGACACCGGCGCCGTCATTTGGGCAAACCGTTCCAGCGGCCACTGGTCCTGGGGATCCACCGCCTCTTTGATCTGGGGCAGACTGATCACCCGACTGACTCCCGGGATCTGGTTGAAGGCGTCGGAGAGATAGCGAAGCCGGGTAAAAAATGAAGGGGCAAAAATATCGTCCCCTTTAACCACCACATGGATGATCTCGTCAGTGCCGAACAGGGCTTTGAATGCGTCGTAACGTTGCCGTTCCAGCGAGTTGTTTACGATCAGATCCCGGATAGAAGTCGAAAACGTCAGCATGGGGATTTTAAGCCCTGCCAGAACCGTAAAGACCAGAACCAGGATCAGTGCTCGACACGGTTGTCTGGCAATCCACGCCAACCATCGATCAAGGATAGGTTTTTGAGCGGCAATTCCGGACATCATTGCCTCGGCGGATTGATCCGATTCACGGCATCCATACATTGAACATATCAGGGTAATCGGGTGCAGGCCTACCGGCACCGGGTGAAGCCAGATTACAAGGGCGCATCGAAGACGGGAAGAAGAAGTAAAGGGGCGTTGGAACAAAACGCCCCTTTACCGGATCAGGGTACAGGAGGATTCGGAGGTGCCATAGGCTTGTTCTCCCGTATCTGTTACTTATATACCAGCCGGCAAGGGGTAACAAGCCTGTAATAGCACTTATACTTCCCGTATCCCTGTTAGGGGTTTTTCCATGGCCATCAGGCAGGTACGCAGATTGGATCCCTTGCGGGTCAGCCCCAGTTTTTTACGGATGTTGACCCGGTGGGTCTCTATGGTCTTGTAAGTAACATTAAGGGTATTGGCAATCTGTCGGGTGCTGTTGCCGGCCTTGACCATATGGGCAACGTTGAGTTCAGCGGGAGTCAGATTGATGGTCGGAGATGTCAGGTGGCGGCAAAAAGGGGAAACGATGGATTTCAGATGGTTGTCCAGTATGGTAGCCAGGGCCAGAATCTCTCGTTCCCGGGATTTGGCGATCAGTTTTTTCAGATAGGGATACACCAGATCCCTGAGATCGGCCATCATCTTCGCCTCTACTTCGGTCTTCTCCCGGTCCAGTTTCTTCAGCAGAAATCTCAGTGCGGTGTTCAAGTCTTCCAGTTTTGCCGTTTTCGACTCCAGTTCGGCTTCACGCTGCTTCAGCGCCCGGGCCGTCTTGATCTTTTCCCGGACAACGGTTCGCAGGGTCTTGTTGGCTTCGCTGAGTTCACGGGTGCGCGATTTAACGCGGGCTTCCAGGTCATCCCTGGCTTTTTCCAATTCGATTTCTACCTGGCGGAGGCGGGTAATGTCGGTGGCACTGCCGATCATTCGCCTCACCCATCCTGAAGCATCCCGCTCGGCAATTCCCCGAACCAGAACCCATCGCACCCGATCATGCTTGTCCAGAACCCGGCCCTGGACTTCGAATCGATCGACCAGCCCTTTGACGTAGGCCCGGGAGTGCTCCATGAATCGGGGAACATCCTCCGGATGAACCAATCGCTTCCAAGCGTCCCAGCGGGTAATTTCATCCTCTTCGAACCCCAGAAGGTTTTTCAGATTGGCGTCAATCACCATTTCCCCGGTTTGAAAATCGTGGTCCCAGACACCGGTCAACCCGGCCTCGGTGGCGATCCGATAGCGGGTTTCCCATTCACGAAGCGTTCTCTCCAGCGCTTTCTGGTGAGAGTTGTCGATAATGATCCCCAGCACCCCCACGGGCTGCTCATCGTGGTATTTGACGGTGGAGTAAAAAAGTCCCGGGAAGGTGGTTCCGTCTTTGCGAAGGCAGGTATATTCGCTGTGATAGACCCCTTGGCCGGAAAGAGCCCGGGCAATGTTCGCAATGGCCCGCTGCCGGTCTTCGGGCACGATCATATCAAGGGCGTTGGCTCCAGCTTCGAAATCGGCCTGGGAGTACCCGAACAGTTCGAATCCCTCCTGATTGACGAAAGTAAAGCGCCCGGCAGCATCCATCTCATAGACGATTTCCGGCAGCATCGCCGCCAGTTCACGAAATCGCTGCTCGTTTTCCGCTGCCTTGACCAGGGCTGCCTTCAGGGAGTTGATTTTCCTGCCCTCCGACAGCACATAAACGACGCGGCCGGAATCGTCGCGGATGGGGGTAAGAGAAAAATCGATGGGATCCAGTGTACCGTCGGAAGCGGGATGGGTGGTTTCGAAGCGGACAAATTCACCGTTGCCGGCCTGGATGATGGCCGACTTGAGACGCCCCTGTTCCTCTTCAGAATGGGCCCACCAGGGAGTCTGCCAGAAAGGCTTTCCGATAACCGCTTCGACAGAAACCCTTGCCTGGCGAAGGGCGGACGGACTGGCCTCCAGAAGAACACCTTCCGGCGACAGCAGTCCGATGAACTGAAAGGAATGCTCGAAGATGGTACAGATCCGCGCTGCATGATCGTCCGGCAAAGACGGTGAAGGTGCCATGAAACATCCTCAACCTTGAGAGCGAGATAGATTCCCCCCGGGTAAATCCGTGATGTTCTGTCTTCGACCGCAAAAATTGAAACGGGCTCCGCTACAGACAACGCGTGTCAGATGTTTTGATCCAGGTAGGTGCCGGAAAGCTTCAGATATTGGTCAACCGACCGCTTAAACCGGTCCATGGGCAGGTTGGCCAGTTCCTTTTTCACCGTGGCCGGTGTGCCGGCCACCAGCTGCCGGGGGCCGACGCGCGCACCTTCCCGGACCACCGCACCGGCGGCAACCACGGTCTGTTCCATCACATGGGCATCATTGAGCACAATCGCACCGATGCCCACCAGACTGCCGGCATCGATGGTGCATCCGTGGACCACCGCGTTGTGTCCCACGGTCACATGGTCCCCGATGACGGCTGGTTTGCCGAAGTCGGTGTGAACCGTGCAGTTGTCCTGGATGTTACTGTTGGCGCCAATGCGTATGGATGCCATGTCTCCCCGCAGCACCGCATTGAACCAGATGCTGGCACCGTCACCGATGGTTACGTCACCGATCACGACAGCGGTGGGTGCGATAAACACATTTTTTCCGATGGTGGGGACAATTCCGTTATATTCGATAATGATAGCCATGGTTCTGGATACTGTAAATACAGTGAGTTAGTCAACAACCAACCTACGGAATGTTGGTCAAATCGCGGCATTCCGCAAACAGGATGCAGACAGTGTGATAGCGGCATCGAAGCCTGATGGAATCGTAAAAAGTCGAAATCTCAGATTTATTGTCATCCCCATGGACCGGTCTTGCCAAGGCAGGAAAAGAAAACCATCCTGGGAAACGCAGGCAGCAAGCCGACGATCATGAAACCATGACCTTCCATATTTGTCGGGAAATTGGATGTTTAGATCCGATGCAGTTTCTTGGCCGCTTTATAGACGATCGTTTGTTGTGGCTCAAGCCGTTAATTCGTTAAACCGCGAGATATGTGCCCGGGTTATTCTGGCTGCCGCTTCGGGTTGATGATTCTCCATCGCTCGAACGATAGCAGACAGATCCTGAAAGTCTTTCTCCATCAAGCATGGAGCCAGGTCCAGGAAACGAAAAAAATATCGCTTGAGGCCCAGGGTAGCCTTCAATGCCTGGGAGAATAGCGGGTTTCCGGCGATTTTTGCGATACAAAGGTGGACGGCTTTATCCGCTTCGATAAATTCATCAACCCAGCCACTGCCTTTTGCCAGATAGGATCGCACCGTCTCGAGGCGATAGTTAAGCATACGCAGATCATCCGAGTTGAGCCTGGCAACGGCCAAGACGACCACACCACTTTCTATCTGGTCACGGAATTCAGCAATCTGGTCCAATGATAGCCGATCAAATTGCAGCAGGTCCTCCGCTGGTCCCGAAGTCTGTTTGCAGGAAGGAGGTTTCACAAATGCCCCACCCCTTGCACCCCGACGAATCTCAACAAGATCCTTCTGCACAAGAATTCGAAATGCTTCTCTCACCGAGGACCGGCTTACTTGTAATTCGGCAACCAACTTTCTTTCCGACGGCAATCGTTCTCCCGGTAATAGGCTTCCTTCGGTGATCCGGTTTTCGATCCTGTCGGCAATCTCCTGGAATTTAAATACACGGTAACTTACGGCTTTTGTATCCATCTTTTCCCTTTGCATAAATCCTCATCGACAACCGTATTGCATCGGATCCCCATTCTTGATTGTTATTGCCAGTACATCTTCTCATACGTTAAACCGTCCCGAAGTCAACCGCCTGTTTGTACTATTTTCCAAGACGGTCACTGACCTCCCGCGGCTGTCCCGATGAGCTTATTCGGCGGACTTGGTGGGTGAATCATAAACGGGTATAACCTCAAAATCAGTGAGGTCCCTCTACTTATCCGTCCATTCATCAAAAAGTTCCACGCGAAAGGGGCTGAACCGGTTTTGATCGTTGAAACGATGGGCTATCCGTCCCTGCCGTTTGTTTCATAGACATGCTGAAAGTTGGGATTGGTGTAGAACGAATCTGCAAGGTAAGCTACCGGTGAGTTAATGAACCCAAGAACTTTCCTGCTTAACTGATGAATATCTATATCCGGAAAACAGGAAGCGGTGAGTTCGTGACAGTAGTACTTATTGGGTCCCGGAGTAAAATCAAAATCGTAGGGGATGGCTTTGTTCGCGCAATTTTTAGCGTGTTGGACCGCCCAGGCTTTTCCCTGATCAGGACGCAGGATAACTATACGGTCGGTGCGACAAAAATCGATCAAGTCGATCTCTTGAGCACCTTCTGCAATCGAATGGACCACTTTGCCATCGCCAACATACAGCGCGCTGTGACTGCACTTGCTCGTTCCCTTGGGAATGAAAAATCCGTCAAGATAGTTTATGTAAGCACGCATAATGACATCGCCTGGCTCGACAATAGAGGAAATGTGCCTGGTCTCGGCGCCCTTTATTCGAAAAGACTTGGGCTGATAGACGAACCAGAGCGGGCCTGAAAATACCTTTATGTCCCCAAAGACGGTAAGAAATGCCTTCTTCAGCCGGTATACGTTTGAATCCATGTGGTCAGCCCTCCTTGGCAACCTGGTGTATAGTCATCCCCCCCTGCTGGCTAAACTACACGAAGATGCGCCGCGACAGCGCGGAAATAACCGGCAGCTTCGTGAGTTCCTTTTTCGCCTTCGCCCCTGGCATTGTCTGAAGTTTCCCGAACAACTGCTCTATCTCCCAGACGTGCATGAGCTTGTCTTGAAATTCTTGCGCGTCCTGATCTGGGACGATGCCCTTTACGGTTTTCTTCATCATAGAAGCAAGCGTCTGCAGTTGAGCGCAACTTCCATGCGGATACTTTTTTTCCCGGAGTGACGCGCATACTGACTCAACCAGCGCGGCAAGATCGCTGAAATAGGCGGCGAGCCTCTCTCTGCGATCACGCCTTGTTTTGCCAAAGTCGCTTCGGAGTCCAAAGAGCCCCTTGCCAACTTCAAGAATGGTCTTCGCGATGTCGAGCATGTCATGATCTCCTTGTGTTAAAGAGAATGATCATCCAGGAAGAATGCTTTAAAAAGAGCACGCCGATTATTACAAGAAGGTCCCTCCGGCCCCTATTCTGCCGGCCGGGTCTGAAGATCGCATTCCGGTCCTTCGGCCAACGTGCCCATGAACATGGTTCGATCAAGGACGTCCTTGGAGAACTCCAGCGCGGCTTTCGTCAGCTCCCTGGTGTAGTTGTGAAACAGGCAGGGCTCACGCCCCAAGGCGCGAAAATGAGCCATTATCACAACCTGCCACACGATTGCGCAGGAATGGATCGACAAGAGTTCCTCCTCAAGGATGGTTCTGCGCCGACTGACCCTGAAATACCTGAGTGCGATCAGAACCAGCATGACGACCAGGACCGACGTAAGCACAGTGATTTCTTTGGACGTTAAAAAAGCAGGGCCGGTTACGCCACGGGGAGGCATGAAGATGGCGATGACCAAAGGTAGAAGCAGAATATATTGCATGATCAGGATCATGCTCAGAATATTCTTGAGATAGGTTCCTGCATGATAGATGCTCACGACCTTTTCGCCAGTTTTCTTCATGTCATTCTGCTCGTGTGTTATATTTGTACTGTCATCGAAAATGGATAGGGGAACGGACGTGATTTCCTTCAGGAGGAACCACGCATATTTATTGTTATGCGTCCCTTGCTCCTGCTGATTGATTTTTTCGATTTCTTTTTTTAATTTCTTTTTCAATTTGTAGGCAAATGGCCAGAAATAGTTGACCCACCGGAAAATGCAGGTTGAATGAAAAATACGGGAAATCGAGTTGGTCTCCGGTGTTTCGTAAATTTTACGAAACAGGCAGGTCTGCACAACCCGCCAGGCACGCTGCGCTTCCTCCCAGGGGACCCTCCGGTATTCATCTTTCCAGATAATGTTTCCCTGCTTGTCCTTCAATTCATCGAAATGCCTGGATCGCGCCAGGTGGAGCTCGTACCCATACAGCCGATTCGCGGTTGGATATTTGTATATTCCGACCCTGCAGATGATCATCAACAAAATGATCACGGGGATACCGGACAACACAATCAGGGGGAATTTTTCCATTGTTCCGAAGATGGCCGTCAGCACCAGCGAGCTGAAAACCAGCGCCTGCATCGAATAGGTGGTGAAACAGCCTTTGACGTCCCCGGCCTCTTCCCTTAATTGTTTGATCAACGCTGCCTCTTCAAGCACGAGCTACCTCCATAAAGACGTAAATTCTTTAAACGAATGTTGTTAAAAGCCCACGCAGATCATGGAAAATTATGTTGCTTATAAATTGATTGATGCCCCGCTTACCTCCCATTTTATCTTATTATGTCAATTAGTTGGTTTGGTCTGATAATCATTAAAGGGCTTATAACGAGTTGCTGAGAAAGAGACACCCCCCTGAACATAGCAGAAATGACCTGCTATGATGCCAGCGTTTTTTCCCGAAAACGCTAATGGATTTAGGAGGTGTCTCATGCAAACTTACGCCGGTATCGATCTTCATTCAAGCAATAACTACATTGGAGTTATCAACTCAAAGGACAAAAGACTCTAAGGCAAAAGGCATGAAAACAACACCAAACATGTTCTTGGGGCATTATCGCCTTTTCGTAAAACGCTTGAAGGCGTTGTGGTCGAGTCCACTTACAACTGGTATTGGCTGGTTGACGGTCTTCAGGATGCCGGCTTCAAAGTGCTCCTGGCAAATCCGTCAGCAATTCAACCGTACACCGGGCTAAAATACACTGACGATAAATGGGACGCTTACTGGTTAGCGCATCTCCTGCGGCTGGGTCTTTTGGCACAGGGTTACATCTACCCGAAGGAAGATCGGCCCATACGGGACATGCTCAGAAGGCGGCTGATGTTCGTTCGCAAGCGCACCACGCAGATCCTCAGCCGTTAGAGCATGATTACCAGACAGCGGGGTTTGAACTATCCCGGCAGTTCCATCAAGGAGTTCAGAGACGACTTGGTCGAACGCCAATTCGATGACCCGTACTTGCTACTCCTGGCCAAGAAAGAGATGTCCACGATCCGCCACATAGGCAGCGTCGTCAACGAGATCGAGTCAGCGGTCACTGCGAAAGTATCGCTGAAAGATGAATACCGGATGCTGCTGACCACACCTGAAATCGGCCAGATCCTCGGGTTAACCATCATGCTTGAAGTCGGCGACATCCGCAGATTCAAAAAAGCCGGCAACTATTCATCCTATTGCCGTTGTGTGGAAAGCAAGAGAATCTCCAACGACAAAAAGAAAGGGGCTAACAACAAGAAAACGGCAACCGCTATCTGGCACGAGCGTATGTCGAGGCGGCGCATCATGCGGCCAGAAGCAATCCGCAGGCTCAACGTTTCTTTCAGCGTAAGATGTCAAAGAGCAACCGGACGCTGGCCACGAAGGCTTTGGCGAACAAACTGACAAAGGCAACGTACTCTATGATCCGTGATCAAGTTCCCTTCGATTCAGTAAAACTGTTTTAGTAATAAGTTCGGGTGCGGCAGTGAACCGGTCCGGGGACTGGCAAAATAACCATCTGGTCTGATTGGAGACTGCCTGCACCCACCGCTTGTTTCTATTGTTGATCCGCCTATATCGACAGCCATCACGGGGCTGGTTTAAAACCACTGATCTGTGACAAAAATAATTGGAGTCGATATGGTACCGAGGAATATCTGGGGTCCACATGGGCCAGGGGCATAACCGGCAGCATCGGTACTTTGCCTTGAACCAAATGGGTGACTGATGCGGGTCACAGACCACGCGATCCATCGTTTGAAATCCCGGATGCGGTTCATGCTAAAAACAGAGGTCGTAGTAGCTGGTAATGCTTAGTGTGCACCAGAAAACGGGGCTTTACAGTTCCCATGGTGAGGCGTTTTCTCTGTCGACACGCCCTTTAATGGGCGACCCTTGATCTCTTTTCCCTCCTTTTCCCCTGGATATATTAACTCAACCAATTTTTGAACGGATGGTTGTTTTAACCAATTACACTCGTTTGGTGCCAAAGTGCGAGAAGCAGTCAATGCACGTAAAACGCAATTCTGACAGAAATATAAGAACTTACATGAGCCACATGTTTTTTGATTTGGTGTCTTAATCTTGGAAAAGAATTCAGTTGTTTCATTACTAAATACTGCTTCAGGAGTTTGATTTGCCAAAGAACCAATTACACCCAATTGATCATCAAAAGTAACGCAGGGGCGTATATTTCCTGCCGGATCCATCGCATATGTTCTGTGCCCTGCTCCGCAACCCCCTGGTTGTTTCATCCTTTGTTGCTGTGACTCATTTAAAATATGGAAAAAGTCTTTGTATTTATTTAACAGATACTTCTCCTTCTCAACTACGAGACTGGCATCCAGATCCAAGAATTCCAGTCTACCACTCGCCCTTCCAAAGGGTAGGATAGCCGAATAAGTGAAAGCCTTGGCACCTAGTTGCCTTGCCAGAAGTAATGTAGGTTCAACATCTTCCCAGTTGTTTCCATCAACTGCCATTGCAACACGCACTAAAAAATTATATTTTGATAGCTGGCGGATCCCGTCGAGTGTGCGTGAAAAACTTCCATGCACTCCGGTGCGCTTGTCATGTTCTTCAACCCTGTGGCTTTCAAGACTAATGTTAAATGCAATCTTATCTTTGATTGGTAGTGCCGAATTCACCAGATCTTGATTAATGAGCGTTCCATTGGTTAGGATAGAAATTTGTTGAAATGTATTACCGCAAAAATCGAGAATTTTATTAAGGTCCGAATGTAGTAATGGCTCTCCACCTGTAAGCTCAACCACCCGCAAACCTTTCTTTGAAAGGCAACTTAAAATATCCAATAACTGACTTGTAGGCAACCGGGTCTCAATATTGTTGCGCCCGGCACTGCGATAACAGAAGTGGCAATGCAAATTGCATAGCGTCGTCAACTCAACATGCATTGCCTCCGGATAGTAAACACCCTGGCTGGAGATCAAGGGAACTTCGTAAATACCTTTTTTTGTCTCTAGGACAAGCACTCGATTTCTGATAAGTTGGTTTATTTCGAGAATTGCCAAAAGTAAGTTGGCATCATCTTCAGCTACTGTTGTATCAACAGCCATTTCGATTATCTTCTTTATAGAATGTTGCCCACCGCAGACTTTTAATAGTTCGATTGTTTTTGGAGAAACTCGAAAAGATATGTCATTGAGCTTGGATTTGACAAACCCATGGTCATCATATACCAGCAAATAGGCACCCTGAGTCAAACGGGGATAAGAATCTATTGCTGAGATAGTTTCAGACATAGTTTATTTCCTGATAACAGCCCACGGCCTTTTCCAGAAATATACAACTAACAGTTGCTATTAAACAAATTATTGGACTTTAGTGGTATTAATCATCTGGAATCAATCCCATTGTCCCTACTAGCGCGCCAAGGCCGGATATAGCATTTGCTTCAGCACAGACAACGCAGATTGCACAGAATCCGCATGCACCACAAGGAGGTATCCTTTCCTCAATAGGAGCATTCAAATCCATCTCAAGAGCAGGTTTGATTTTCTCCATTAAAGCCGCAGGCAAATCAAACTCGACATTGTTGCGTTTCAGAATCATTGACAACGTCACTTTCTCTTGAGTTTTTTCGGACATTGCTTGGTATACATCGGTAAAAAACTTTTCGTATTCTTCCCTGTCTAATTGCGCTTTTGACATTTGCAACCTCCCCTTTTGCATCGAATTCTGTACGTGGACCAAAGACACCAAAGATATTTGGTGCCTGCCAATAAAGAATAACAGATAAGAGCAACATCCCATATAAATTGCGAGTAAAAAAACGAAAAGCAAAACTCAGGTTTACAAAAGTTAATAGTAAAATCTTATTCATCATCCGCTTTATCGAACAGTGGCAATACATTGAAAATTTTCCATGTATTGGCGTATTAAGTGCCAAAAGTGGAAAATGAGTTAAAGAATTTTCCACTTTTGATTTTATGGATATTCCCACACTGGACTACCAATTCAAAACCAACCCGATTAATGTTCATTTCCATCATCGACCTTTCACGCTCCATTCAACGACAACCGCACCGAATTCAGCCGGTAACCTGCGGGATCATCGACAGGCCACCGAAGGTGCCATCACAAAACCATTGTTCGATGGTTTTATTGAGCCCGTATCCCACGGCGTAGAGGGACACTGTGTATTCCATGGTGGGGCCGCCCTCGTAGATGGTGGCCGGGAAGGTTCCGTTGGGCTGGATCATTGGCTTCATGGGCCAGCAACGGCCGATGGAAGGCACGTCCACGATCAGCCAGACAAAGGGCATATCGACCGGCAGGTTGGTCGTGTACCCCGAAACGGTTAAGGTGCGATCGGTGATGGTGTGGGGAAGTGGCGCAGTAATTCTGCCGCCGGGCAGAATCGGCGGGTCCTTGAGCACCGCCGGTATGAAGACCGGCGAGGTTTCGACCGGCGCAGCGTCAACCGCCGCTTTTGTCAGCCGTCTATCCAGGGAATGGATATGCACAGATAGACGCAACGATCCATAAAAAAATACCGCCATGCAGAAAAGAGCAACGGCGGTATTGAAGACAATTTGCAGATGACGCCGAAGTCCACGGCCCTGGGGCCCGGCATCATCCGGCGGTGGATCCTGGCCGGACGGCGCGACCCTGCTGTCCAACCGTTCGGAAGCCTGTCTGGTAATGAAGCGATCTGATGGCATACGGACCTCCGTTGTCTCATCGGATTATCCGACCAGAAGTTTAGAACAACGGTTCCCCGATCCAAGTTGAGGAAGAAAAGCGCATTATCCTGCTTACCTCAAATCTTTAGCAAATATGAACAGCGGTTACAAGGCAAGAAACCGATGCAGAGCCGCAACACAAAAGCAGCCACAACACTGGTCATGGGGACGACACCGGCGGGCATCGGACCTGTCTTCAAACAGATGAATCCCGCCGCTTGGAATTAAACCATCGGCCGCCAACAACCCGCATTCATCCTTGGAAGGGCTATTCAATGAGCTGAAATCTTCGCAATATTATCCTAACCAGCCTGGTTATCCATCCTAAAGTTCTTGCGAAGGCGACCGAAAACAGGTTAGGATCTGTTTGACGTCCAACATGCCATATTTTTTATCAAAGTCATCGCTGCCCATGACATCGGATAAATCACCTCCTTTCCAGCCCCCGGACACCGGTTCAGTCTCCCTGGCTGATGCCAACTGCATCGTCTTGCGCATAGATGCCAGGGGACGCGTACTTTCTCTCAACCCTTTCGGATTGGATTTTTTCGGCTACGGGGAGGCGGAGATTCTGGGAAAACCCGCCGTGGGGACCATCATCCCGAAAAAGGATACAGCCGGCAATGATCTAGAGACAATGATCGACCATTTATTGCGCAGTCCCGAAGACTATTCTCACCAGATCAACGAAAACCGCCGCAAAGACGGTGATCGTGTCTGGGTGGTCTGGTCCAACCGGGCGTTCCGGGATGAAACCGGCAAGGTCACGGAGATCTTATGCGTCGGCAACGACATCACCGATCGAAAAGCTTTCGAATCGGTATTGGAAGAAACCAGGCTTCGGTTGACCGCTACGATCCAGGAACAGAACACGCGCCTGCAGGAAGCCAATGAACGGCTGGAAAAAGAGGTGGCCGAACGAAAAAAAATCCAGCAGGCGCTGGAGGAAAGCCGTGACCGGTACCGGCAGTTGTCCAAAGCCTCCACCGAGGGGATCCTGTTTCACGACAACGGCATTTTAATCGAGTTCAACGATGCCTTTGCCGACCTGGTTGAGTGTCCTCGGAAAGAGTTGATCGGCATGGACATCATCCGCCATTTTGTTTCAACCGATGACCAGGAGCAGGTTCAACGAAAATTAGCTTCCGACGATGACCAGATCTACGAAATCACAGCCCGATCAGCCACTGGCCGGACGTTTCCCGCAGAATTGCGTTCCCGTTCAGGGGAATTGGCAGGCCGGCCGTATCGGGTGGTCACCGTGAGAGACATCACCCACCGCAAAAAAACGGAGCGCCAGCTGATCCAGAGCCAGAAAATGGAGGCAGTGGGCACCCTGGCCGGCGGCATCGCCCATGACTTCAATAATATGCTGGCGGGCATTCAAGGCAACGTGGAAATCATCCGTCACCAGCTTTCTCCTCAAAGCCCCCATCAGAAGCGCCTGTCCATCATCAGCCAGATTTTACAGCGGGGTGCCAAACTTTCCGGCCAGCTGCTTGGATACGCCCGGGGCGGGCAGACGGAACTATGCGAGATCAACCTGAATCGCCTGGTTGAAGATACCCTTGAAATGTTCGGCCAGGCCCATCACCAGATCACCATTGAAACCCGCCTCAGTCCGGATACCCCCAGCGTCAGCGGCGACCGCACCCAGATTGAGCAGGTGTTGCTGAACCTGATTATCAATGCCGTGCATGCCATGCCCACGGGAGGGCAGTTAGCCATCGAAACTCATGTCACCGTCCTCAGTGCCAAAGAAAAACGGGAATACGAAATTATTCCAGGCCGCTATGCCATGTTATCGGTGCGGGACACCGGCCACGGAATGGATCAGGAGACCCAGAAGCAGATCTTCGAACCTTTTTTTACAACCAAGGCACAGGGTCAGGGTACCGGACTGGGTCTGGCTTCCACTTACGGTATCGTCAAAAACCACAAAGGGTATATCGAAGTCTTCAGTGAACCGGGCCTGGGATCCCAATTCAACGTGCTGCTGCCGATGTCAGACCGCGCCGACAAAACTGCCGGCCTCGTCGACGCCATGACGGGAAAAGGGTCCGAGACCATAATGATCGTGGATGACGAACAGGACTTTCTCGATATGGGTCGCGACATGCTGGTCCTTCTCGGATATACGGTCATCACCGCCGGCAACAGCCAAGAGGCAATCGCCCGTTTCCAGGAGCAGGCCGGAAAGGTCAAACTGGTGATTGTGGACATGATCATGCCCGGACCTGCTGTCGATGACACGATCCGCCGCATTAAAGAAATAGACCCGTCCGTCCCCGTGCTGCTGTCCAGCGGATACAGTCAGGACGGAGAAGGTGCCCGCAAACTCATGCTGCGATGCAACGGGTTTATTCAGAAGCCCTTCCGCCTCGCCTCGCTGTCAAAAAAAGTCCGGGAACTGCTGGGAAGCGCGCAAAATGAAAATCCATGATATCGGCGGCGAGTTTGCCCTGATCGACCGACTGGCCCGGCAATCCCAGGTCAATCATCCCGACCTGGTGGCCGGCATTGGCGACGATGCGGCCGTCATCGGCGGATCGTTCCCGGATGGCGATTATCTGCTGGTTACCACGGACATGCTGGTGGAGAACAGCCACTTCAGACGAGACTGGGCCACACCCTTGCAGATCGGCATCAAGTCCGTGGCCTGCAATGTCAGCGACATTGCCGCCATGGGCGGTACCCCTACGTTCATGTTTGTCTCCCTGGCCCTGGCACCGGACACCGAGGTCGGCTGGGTGGAATCGCTTTACAAGGGAATGGCCGAAGCCTGCCGGCGCTACGGCGTGGTGCTTGCCGGCGGTGATACGACCCACGGTGAGGCGGCTACCATCAGCATCACCCTGCTGGGTCGGGTGTCACCCGAAAACCTGCGCCTGAGAAGCCACGCCCGCCCCGGTGAACTGTTGTGCGTCACCGGACCCCTGGGTGGGTCCGCCGCCGGTTTGGCCCTGCTGGCTGCGGGCCTGGAACCGCCCCCCTATTTGAAGGAAAAACACCTGGCCCCCGTTTGTCGGCTGGACGTCTCACCGGGAATTGCTCCCGTGGCCCGGGCCATGGTCGACATCAGCGACGGCCTGGCCGCCGAGGTGAACCATATCTGCGATCAAAGCGGCACCGGTGCCGAGATTGCGGTGGCGGACATCCCCATCGATCCGTCGGTACGCCTGGCCGCCAGTCTGACCGGAAAGGACCCGCTTGATTTTGCATTGTCGGGCGGTGAGGATTTCGAACTGCTTTTTTCCATTTCACCGGAAAACAAGCAACTTCTTGAAAAAAAGGGGCTTCAGGTGATGGCGATCGGATGGGTTACCGAAGCGGAGTCAAACCGCATGCTTTCCTTTCCCGACGGAAAACGGATTCCTCTTTCCGGCGGATACAATCATTTCTCCTGAGCCAACGACTCCAAGCTTTCCCAGCGGGCGAAAGCATTTTCCAGTTCGCGCTCCAGTTGCGCCAGTTCCTGTTTCACGGTCGTGATGGATTCACCGTTCTGCCGGTAAAAGTCCGGGGCGGACATGATCCGAAAAATTTCCTGCTGGCGGGCTTCCAATGATTCGATCCGGCCGGGCAGGGATGACAGCTCGCGTTTTTCCATGTAGCCGATTTTTTTTCGGGCAATCACCGGGGGCGAGGCGGTTTTCTTAGCCCGGCCCGGCAACGGCTTTTCAGACCGTGGGGCGATTTCCACCGGCCGCTGGACCAGCCAGTCATCGTATCCACCGGCGTATCCTTCAATCCGGCCGGGCCCTTCGAATACCAGCGTACTGGTAACCACATTGTTGATAAATGTCCGGTCGTGGCTGACCAGCAGCACCGTGCCGCTGTAGCTCAGAAGCAGTTCTTCCAATAATTCAAGGGTTTCCACATCCAGGTCGTTGGTGGGTTCGTCCAGCACCAGAACATTGGCCGGCCGGGCAAAAAGTTTGGCCAGCAGCAGGCGGTTTTTCTCACCACCTGAAAGCACCCATACCGGGGTTCGAGCTCGCTGGGGAGAAAAAAGAAAGTCTTTCAGATAACCGATGACATGGCGATTTTTTCCGCCAACGTCCATCATGTCACCCTCCGGAGAGACATTTTCCTGAACGGTCTTGTTCTCATCCAACTGCCCCCGCAACTGATCGAAGTAAACCACCTCCAGGTTGGTGCCGCGTTTGATCCGGCCTTGCTGGGGTGACAGCTCACCCAACAGCAAACGGATCAGGGTGGATTTGCCGGCACCGTTATTGCCCAGGATACCGATGCGGTCACCCCGCATGATGGTGCAGGAAAATTCCTTGACGATGGTCCGATCCCCATAGGCAAAGGTCAGATCCGTGGCCTCGACAACCGTTTTTCCGCTTCGTTCGGCTTCATCCAGGGCCATGCGCACGCTTCCGGTGCGGTCCCGCCGGATGCGGCGAAGCTCGCGAAGCTTTTCCAGCGCCCGCACCCGCCCTTCGTTGCGGGTTCGACGCGCCTTGATGCCCTGCCGGATCCACGTCTCCTCGGCGGACAGCTTCTTATCGAACCGCTGGTTTCCCTTCTCTTCGGCCTCCAGGCGTTCCTGGCTGCGCTGTTCATAGGTGTCATAATCACAGTCCCAGGAATTCAGCTCCCCCCGGTCGATCTCCACGATGCGGGTGGCCAGGCGGCGGATCATCATCCGATCATGGGTGATCAGAATCAGCGTGCCGTTCCACTTGAGCAGAAACGACTCCAGCCAGTCGATGGCCGCCATGTCCAGGTGGTTGGTGGGTTCATCCAGCAGCAGAATATCCGGCCGCACCACCAGCGCCGCGGCCAACAGGACCTGCCGCTTCATGCCGGCGGAAAAGTTGCTCACCTCACCATCCACCGCCAGGTTCATCTCAGAAATGATGCGCTCCGCCTGCTGCTGGATCTGCCAGCCGTCTTCACTGTCGATGGTCTGCTGCAGCTCCATCAACTGTTTCGGGGTGTCCTCGGCCGGTCCGTCGCCCGATTCGTTCAGATCGCACAGGCGGCGATACGCGGCCAGCCGCTCTCCCCGCGGGCCCATTCCTTGACAGATGACGTCGAATACCGTCCCGTGAAGGTCTGCGGGAACGCCCTGGGCCAGACCGCTCACCGTAAGGTCCTGGGATCGCATCACCTCTCCGCGATCCGGTTCCAGGCGGCCGCCGATGATGCCCATAAGCGTGGTCTTACCCACACCGTTTCTGCCCAGCAGGCAGATCCGCTCGCCGGAGGCCACCGTCAGGTTCACTCCGTCCAGCAATGGCTCAGTGCCGAAGCTCATGCTAATATCGCGAAGGGTAATCAGTGCCATCGTTATCCCTTTTTCACAAACGTTTGCTTTGCCCCAAGACGATGAACGTCAAACGTCGACCGTCCAACGTCGAATTTTAAATAAGGCATTCCGCCATTTTTAAACTGGCGGAACGAAGCGACTTCATCATTCGATGTTCGACGTTCAAAAAAGTGTATCAATCAATAGAGTTCATACTTGACCAGCCGCCCGTCCAGACCGCCGTTTTTCAACGGTTTTTTCCAGGCGGGTTTCAACCCGATCCGCTTGATCATCTCGCGGTCGCCAAAATAGAGGTACGCTTCCGATCCTTTGCAGCGTTGCTTTAAGAAGTCGCCCAGTTCCCGGTAGAAATCGTCCATCGTGTCCTGGCTGTCCTGCCCTTTCATGCGGATGCCGTAAGGCGGATTGCACAGGATGATCCGGTCCTCCAGCCCTTCGATCTGCCTGAAATCCATACGCAAAACATTAATCGTGCGTGCATGGGGGACCATCTTGCAGTTGGTGCGGGTCGCCGAAACGGCCTGGGAATCGATGTCGCTGGCGTAAATCAGGCGGTCCTGCAGTTTCCGAATCCGGCTGTCCGCCTCGCCCTTGACCGTTTTCCATATCCGGGGGTCGAATTCGGGAAGCTGCTGAAAACCAAAGCGATGGCGAAGATGGCCGGCGGGAATTCGGCAATAAGCCATCGCCGCTTCGATGATCAGGGTGCCCGAGCCGCACATGGGATCCGCCAGAGGCACCCGACCGTCCCATCCGGACAGGCGCACCATGGCGGCGGCCACCGTCTCCTGCATGGGGGCGTCGCCACTGCGGGTCCGGTATCCCCGACGATGTAGGCTGCCGCCGGAAGTGTCGATGCTGATGGTCCCCCGATCCTTTTCCACATGGAGGTTGATCCACAGGTCGGGCGTTCGCGGATCGACGTTCGGCCGCCTCCCGAATGCGTCACGGAACTGATCGGCCACCGCATCCTTGAGTTTCAGCCCGGCAAACTGCGAATGGGGTACGGTACTGCCGGCAGTGCTGGCAAAAACGGCAAAGGTCTGATCCAGGCTGAAAAAACGTGTCCAGTCGATGCGTTGGGCCGCCCGGTATATGGCTGCGGCATCCGGGCAGGCGAAGGATTGTATCGGTGCGAGGACGCGGGTAATCAATCGGGCGCAGTAATTGATGCGGTAAAGCGACGAACGATCCGCCATGAAATGGATCCCGCGCCGGACCGGCCGGGTATCGATCGCACCCAGTTCAGTCAGCTCCTCAGCTCCGATCGATTCCAAGCCATCGGCAATCTGGGCAAAATAAGCGTTATGGGTCTGATCGTCTATCATGGATGGGTCACCTGCGGGGCCGGTCATCGAAACAGATCTTTGCGACCGGTGATGGCGGTCAACAATGCCCCTGATTCTGGGATGGGAGGAGGGTTTTCACCACGTTAAGACGCCGGACGATCTCCTTTTCGATGGCCGACCAGAAACCGGGATCGTCGATCCAGCATTGGAAATCCTCGCTGTCGATGCTGTTCAACGTATTCCGGATGTCTTCGTCCTCGATCGCGTCCATGCGCTTGAACAGCTCGTCCATAAAACGATCCCATACTGCGGGATCGTTGAGCCGGTCGCTTTTGTAGGTATCGTCCAAACCGATGAGATCGGCCATTACATTGATCATGCAGTTCCGCGGGGTCATGCAGGAGGTGTCCTTCTGGGTTTTCCGGTTCCTGAGCGGTTGGGGCGGCCGCTGCGTTTGCGATACTGTCGTTTGGCCCCGTCGCCCTGGCGCGGTCGCTGCCGCCGCCTTCCCTGAACTGCTGCGCCGGAGCCGGGGGCGGGTTTGGCCCGGCGTCGACGCGGCGTCGGAGGCAGCTCCAGCCAGCCCTCTTCCGGTGGGATGCAATGCAGCGACCGGCCGATGAACTCCTCGATAGCCGGCAGGTAAAAAGAGTCCTCCTCACAGGCAAAACTGATCGAGGTACCGGCTGCTCCGGCCCGACCGGTACGGCCGATGCGGTGAACGTAGTCTTCGGCATCATGGGGCAGGGTGAAGTTGATGACGTAGTCCATGCCCTCGATATGGATGCCCCGGCCGGCTACATCCGTGGCCACCAGCACGCGGATCTTGCCGGCCTTGAACTGTTCCAGCGTGCGGATCCGCTTATTCTGAGGGACCTCGCCGGACAAAACGGCACAGTTGATTCGATAGCGGTCCAGCATTTCCGCCAGCCGCCGGGTTTCATCCCGTCGGTTGCAGAAGACCAGTACGCGGTCCAGATTCTGCCGGGTGATGATATTGTAGGTCAGGGCAAACTTTTCGTCGGTGGTAATAATGTAGACCAACTGCTCCACCGTGTCCACGGCCACCTGTTCCGGTTCGATCTCGACGGAAAGCGGATCCCGCGTCCAGCTGGCACTCAGCCGGGTGACATCCGGGGTGAGCGTGGCGCTGAAAAAAAGAGTCTGACGCTTGTCTTTATGCGGGGTGCTGTAGACAATCTGTCGGACATCGGGAATAAATCCCATGTCGAGCATGCGGTCTGCTTCGTCGAGAATCAGCATCTCCACCCGACTTAAGTCCAGATCCTTGCGGCGCTTGAAATCCAGCAGGCGACCCGGGGTGGCCACGATGATATCCACGGCCTTGCCATGCAGCTTTCTCCGCTGCTTTTCATAGTCCATTCCCCCGAAGACGCTGACGATGGAAAAGGGACAATAGGCGGACAGGAGATTGGCTTCGTCGGCGATCTGCAGCACCAGTTCGCGTGTCGGCGCGATGATCAGCACCCGGGGTGTACCGGCGGGCCGTTTGCCCTTTATGGGATTAACCCACATCCGTGTAAGCACGGTGATGAGAAAAGCGGCGGTCTTGCCGGTGCCGGTCTGGGCCCGGCCGAAGGCATCCCGGCCTTTCAGCGTAGAAGGCATGATCTCCGCCTGGATGGGGGTGCAGTATTGAAACCCGGTATCGGCAATGGCGTGCATGACCGGGTCGGGAAGACCCAGGTCGTGGAACCGGGTCATTCCCGCTTTTTCGGGAACCTGAAACAAACCCGGATGCCACTCGGCGGCCGGCTCGTTCGGCTTTTCCCGTGATGAAGCATCAATATCGGGTTTGCGCGTTGATTCCGTGCATTCCGGCTTTGGTAGGGAAAAACGCTTTTTATTCGGTCCGGGACTGAGTTCCGATGGTGCAGCGGGTGTCGGCGAGCTATTCTTTTCAGACGGTTGCGCAGTTTTGGGGCGATCGCTGTCGAATAGCCGGCCCCTTATGGCTTTAATCAGTTTTCCTATCAAAATTCGGCTAACCTAAAAATCCTTTCCATTCTCTAAACGGCAGGTTGGCCCGTTGGCGGGCGCCTTCGACCGTTCACCCAATAAAATCGGGCCCGAGATCAAGGCCCGCATTAATATACGAATATCGGCCGTTAATTGCAAGGGTTATTGGCCAGTCGATCTACAGCAACCGGCGACTGGTCAGGTAGCATTGGCGCCAGAAGTCGTCGTTTATCCGGGAAAGCATCACCCCGTAACGGGTGGAGGTGTGGACGAACTCACCCTGGCCCAGATAAATACCCACGTGGTGAAATTTGGTGGCAGGTTTAAAAAAGACAAGATCGCCGGCGGTCAGGTCGTGTCTTTCCACCCGCCGCCCCTTGTGCATGAGGGCCGTTGTGGTTCTGGGCAGCCGCATGTCAAACAGGTCTTCATACAAAACGACCACCAGCCCCGAGCAATCGATGCCCCGGCGGCTCAGGCCGCCCATCCGGTGGGGGGTTCCCAGCCAGGACTGGATCTCGGTCCGCAGCATCTGAGCCGTTCCTGAACCGCCAGACGTCGAAAGCACCGGTTCAGGGCCGGGGGCTGATGGGGTGGCGCATCCGGTAGTAATCAACGTCAGCAGAATCAGCAACAGGCCTCCCATTTTCCCGCGGGTCAGGAAGCGATGGAAGTAATTGCAGCGGGTGACGGCCTCAGGCATCCGCTCCCCTTTCAAACAGGTGGGCGATGGTAGTCAGGCTGAAATCCATCTCCATGGAGAGAAACTGGGATATGGAGTGCAGGGTGATGATGGCATTTTTATCCGCATCCCGGTTTCCCAGGCTGCGGATGCGCTCCAAAAGCCCCTCGTTGACCAACTGCACCCGGGCGTAGCTTTTTTCAAGTCTATCGAAATCAAAACTGTTTACCCGTCCCTTCTTATATTCGAAATATTGACTCAGCAGGAACAGCGAGGTGCTTCGGACCGTAGTCTCTTCAACGGAAGAAAAGGGCAGGTGAAAGCGGGCCATGGGTTTAAGGAAATTCATCACCGGGCAGTTGCTGGTGGCCATGACGATGCCGAACACCGAGGTCAGCCCCTCCATAGCCGAAGTTTTTTTGGAATAGGTTCGGTCGACGGTTTCACAGACGACCATGCAGTTTTTATGGGAAAGGATATCCTTAAACCGGTCCACCAACTCCGTGATATTCACGGCGATGGGGCAGTACAGGTTCGTTGTGGGTGACAGGGGGCAGCAACGGCACTGTTGGTAAGAGAGTTGGGTCCACGGCGGATAGGGCTCGGATGACGCCGGCATCATGGTCAGGGTCACCGGATCCAGGGTGATGTGAAAACGGGTGCTCTGCCCGTCCTCCAGTTCGATGGTATAGGTGAACCAGTATGCATTTTCATTCATGGGCGTCTCTCTATCAAGGGTGTTGAACACAGGCTATGGCTGCCGCCATTTATACCACTGGAATCGAAGCAAGATTTGCGCCAATGAACAGAAGCTCAACCATAGCGGATCCCCTCTACCGGATCGAGAGCCGATGCACTGGCCGCCGGGTATAAGGTGGCCAGAAAGCAGATCACCACCGTGGACAGGCCGATGGTCAGGACATCAAAAAATTGCAGACTGACCGGCAGCGTAGTGAGAAAGTAGACATCCCCGGGCAGTTTAATGAACGGGTACTTTTTTAAGATACTGCACAGGATAAATCCCAGCACACCGCCGATGGCCGTTCCCAGGCAACCGATCACCAACCCCTTGAACACAAAAATCCGCCGGATATGCCGGTTGGTGGCCCCGATCGTCTTTAAAATGGCGATATCCCTTGTCTTTTCCATCACCATCATGATCAGGGCACTGGCAATGTTGAACGCGGCCACGAGCACGATGAGCGTCAAAATAATGAACATCACGGTCTTTTGAAGCCGCAGCATGGAAAACAGGTTGCGGTTCATCTGCATCCAGTCCCGCGCCCAGAACGGAAAGCCGATACGGGCAACGATGGCCTCGGCGATCTGTTTGGCCTGGTAAATATCGGCAATCCGCACCTCGAGGCCGCTGGCCTGCCCCGGCATCTGGAGCATGCGCTGAGCGACATCCAGCCGGACAAAGGACATGGCGCCGTCATATTCGTTCATCCCTGTTTCAAAAATGCCGGCCACGGAAAAACGCTCCACCGTGGGCATCTGGTTGGCGGCCCCTCCTTTTCCCAGGGGAGATATGAGATAGACGGGATCGCCGACTGCGACTTTCAACCGCTCGGCGGTCACCCGCCCGATGACCAGGCCGGGTCCCTTTCCGGCAGGGGCGTCAGGGGCGGCATCAGAAAGCGCATCGGTAAGGGGAATGTCTTTTCCGACATAAATGGGCGGGCCCGGACGGGATGGATCGAGGGCTTTCAACACGGCGCCGGTCACACCATGGGGGCTTCGCAGCATCACCTGGGTATAGATAAATGGCGTCGCCGATAGAACCCCGTCGATGGATTCAATCTTCGCCACCGTCGATTCAATGTCTGCAACCGATTCCCCGTACCGCATCACCAGCACGTGAGATTCGATGCCCAGAATTCGGTTTTGCAGTTCCGATTCAAAACCGGTCATCACGGCGATGACGACGATCAGGGCCATTACCCCTACGGCGATGCCCGCGGTGGCCAGAAAAGTGATCAGTGATATGAAGGCCTGTTTTTGCGGGGCCCTGAGATAGCGGGTACCGACGAACCAAGTAAAGGACATAAAGGGTTTCCTGATAAGCACAAGAGACGGTTGACGCTGACGCTTTATAATTTTTTTATGGTTGGCCGGTAGATACCCGGCGTCGATCCGGCTATGGGAAAGGCCCCCACGCACTTTTCAAAAAAGGCCATCGGTCCGGCACCCCCGATGATGGCATAAGCATAGCCGGCATGGGCCATGGCATGCAAGGTAGCCAGCAGCACGGCGCGGCCGATGCCCTTCTGGCGCGAAGCGGGATCGATGCCGATGGGACCGAAAAAATTGCGGCAAGTGCTGTCGTGGCAGGCAAACCCCGCCAATTGCCCCCCGGAAACGGCAATCATGCAGGCAATCGGTTGCCGGGCAAAGGCCACATCGCACTCGGCGGCCCACCCCTCCCCAAACCGGTTTTGCACCCATCCGACCACCAGTTTTTTTTCACTGGCCATGGCCCGCTGCACAAAAATGTCCTTCTCGGCCATCGCCGCCAACTGCGGTCTCTGGTCGGGCAAATCATAAAGTTTTACTAGAAGATCGGTCATTGTTCGCTTTCACGGGGTTGCCCCCGACGTTGCAAAAAATTTCTTTTCCCACATTGTTTTTTGCATCACCGGAGTTGCCTCAGCTATTGGGTGTGATGTGGCCATGGTCATCATTGTCGAGAACCCGGTTCATACTGCCGGGCACATATCCTTCCAGATCCACGGTGATATGCAGAAACCCGATCTTTCGAAATTGTTCGATAATCCGGCCTCTTAAGGGATCAGCCACCAGCGCCGGCAGCCGATCCAAGGGCACTTCGATCCGGGCGACAGCCCCATGGTGGCGGACACGGCAACCGACAAGCCCTATACCGGCGAGCACCTGTTCAGCATACCTGACCATTTCGATTTTGCCGGCATCGAGGGGGGTGCCATAGGGAAACCGGGTGGCAAGGCATGCCATGGCCGGCTTGTCCCAGACGAACAGTCCCCGGTCCTTGGCCATTCGCCGGATATCATCCTTGGTTAACCCCGCATCCATCAACGGAGCTGCCACGCCGAGTTCACGGGCAGCTCTCATCCCGGGACGATAGTCGCCGCGGTCATCGGCATTGGCCCCGTGGGCCAGGTGTTTAAACCCTTTTTCCCTGATCAGCGTCAGCAAATGCCCGAAAACATTTTTTTTGCAGATGTAGCACCGCTCAGGGGTATTGGCAAGAAAATCAGCCCGTCCCATTTCTCCGGAATCGACAATAAAATGGGGCACACCCAGGCCGGCGGCAATCGTTGCCGCATCATCAACATCCTGGTCCGGATGGATGGGCGATCTCGCCGTGACAGCGATGACCCATCTGCCGAGCACAGCATGGGCTTCGGCCAGCAGCAGGGCGCTGTCCACCCCGCCGGAAAGCGCCACGGCCAGGCGGTCGAAGGTTTGAAGATGCCTCCTCAACCGGTTTTTCTTTTCCTGAAGCAATGCCGCCATAATCACTTTTTCCCCGGCATTGACGGGTGGTTTTCGATCCGCCAGGTTCCTAAAAAATTATTTACAATCATTATGCAATCCATTATAAGCGTTGGTTGTCACACCGTTTTACTATAGGCCAATCCAAATACAAATTCAAAGGGGTTTTTCATGGGGAAAAAGAGTCTTATCAAATCCACTTCCAAGAAGACGCGTGCGCCGAAAAAAGCCGCACCTGCGGCGAACCCGACAAAAAAAACGCCTGCCCAGAAAGCTTCACCAGCTAAGCCGAAACCGGCAGCCAAGTCAAAACCGGCACCCAGACCGGCCAAAAAGGCAGCGCCAAAATCCAAGCCTGTTTCGGTGAAGGACCTTCTGAAGAAGAAATTTGATAGAGTCGCCCCGAAAGTTCTTTACACCGTGCCAAAGAAAATGGTCCCCACACCTACATTCACTGCACCAGAATTTCTATCCGGTTTTGAAGCCAAAGATGCCAAACGCATTAAAGGGCTTCTCGCCAACACTTACAGTGAGAAGGATTTAATAGACGCTACGCAAAAGGCCGCCGCCGAAAAGGCCGCCGCCGAAAAGGCCGCCGCTGAAAAGGCCGCTGCCGAAAAGGCCGCCGCTGAAAAGGCCGCTGCCGAGAAGGCCGCTGCTGAAAAGGCCGCTGCCGAGAAGGCCGCTGCCGAGAAGGCCGCTGCTGAAAAGGCCGCCGCTGAAAAGGCCGCTGCCGAGAAGGCCGCTGCCGAGAAGGCCGCTGCTGAAAAGGCCGCCGCTGAAAAGGCCGCTGCTGAAAAGGCCGCTGCTGAAAAGGCGGAAGCAATCAAGAAAGCCGCCACCCGGAAATCGGACGTATCGGTTTCTTACGAACCGCCGCCTGCCCAGGCGACAGCCAAAAAGCCATCCGACCCTGTTGACAACACCATGAAGATCTTCGCTGCCGGTTTGGCATTCCTCATTCTGCTGGTGATCGGCGCCAGTGCCTCCAACGCCTTCAAGTATTATCTGGCAGAAAATCAGGGCGCACTGGAAATCTGGAAAGGTAAATTCGCCCCCATGGGAAAAAAGCTGCTCATCACCCTGCCCGGCGTCTCTGCCCCTGAAAACATTCAATTGGTTTACCGCTCCAGCGAGGTCTACCCGCTGGTATTCCAGTATTACATTGACAAGGCAGACGCACTTTTGGACGTGCCCGGGATACCGGATTTCGAAGGAATCAAGGCCACATTGAAAACGGCCCTCGAATACGGTTCCTCCAGCGCCCTTCGCAAAGTGGCCTACCAGCGCCTCGACAACATTGACCGGTTGATTCTCACCTACAAAGCAGATGTAGCCGCCAGCAGAGGAACCATCGACGATCTGAAGGCAGCCATCGGATTTCTCAGATCAGCTGGAAAATTGACCACGGACAAGGCTCAGGAGGAACTGGTCGCCCAGAAAATCGCCGCCCATGAAGCAACGATTAAAGCCCTGGAAGAGCAGGCTGCCGCTGAACTGGCGGCAACCGAGGCTGAGTCGGAATCGGTTGCGGCCGAACAGGCGGAAGATACGCCTGAGGCAACCGAGAAATCCGAAACGCCCCCTGAACCCGGCGCTGAACAGCACTGATCGATTTTCCAATTTGTCATCCATAGGGGGACCGCCCGACAAGTGCCGGCGGTTCCCCTTATTTTTTTAGACTGTCAGCCAGGTTTCAATCCTTTCCTGTTTTAATAACTGGCTTGACCGTAAGATTTTAATTTACAGCCTGAACGGTCAATTGAAAAGCGTTCAGGCCCCGGGCGCAGCACCCGTCCCGGCGTAACCGTCATTTCATTGTTGACGCCCACCGTCCTGCCTGAAGGGGTGTCACCCGAAAGGAGCCAACGATGAATAAAAAAATCGCTATTGCAGGTGGTTGCCTACTCACCTGTCTCTTGATCCCCTTTTCATCCGGATATGCCGATTTTGGAAGTATTTTTAAAAAGGTGCAGGAAGTCATCGGCGGGAGTTCGGGTGTATCTCAAAATGAAATCGTCGACGGCTTGAAGGAGGCACTGCAAATCGGCACCGGCAACACGGTTCAGGCGCTTTCACAATTGAATGGCTACTATGGTAATCCGCAGCTGAAAATCCCCCTGCCTCAATCCTTCCAAAAATTCGATAAAATTTTACGCGCCACCGGGTTTGAGTCAGAGCTGGATGCGTTTGAACTGAGTATGAATCGTGCGGCGGAAAAAGCAGCGCCGGAGGCAAAGGCATTGTTCGTTGATGCCATCAAGTCGATGACCTTTGCGGACGCGGACAAAATTCTCAAGGGTGCGGACAACGAGGCGACCGTTTACTTTAAGAACAAAACATCGGAAAAATTACAGGCCCTGTTTAAACCGATCATCGGCCAATCCATGAACAGTGTCGGGGTCACCCGTTACTACCAATCCTTAACCGAAAAAATTCAAACGCTTCCTTTTGTCAGTGACTACGCGGTCGACCTTGACGCTTATGTCACCGAAAAATCGATCGACGGACTGTTTTTCCGGCTGGCTGAGGAGGAAGCCAAAATCAGAAACGATCCCGCGGCCCGCGTCACCGAGTTGCTGAAAAAAGTCTTTCGGTAGCCTCTGCAACGGCTTTTCCTTCTTTCATTCATTTTCCATCCGATGTGAAAAAGCTTGCCCATTTTCGCCATCTGGAAAGAATCAGTCTTTACGCATCTCATCGGTTTTTTAGCCCTGCGCCATGCCATCGGATAGGGGCCGGTCAGCGTCACAGGGCCAACGGGTAACCTTTCGCCCGGAGGTGTTCGACAATCCGGAACAACTGCGAAAGGGTCGTGGGGTCGGCATCCGGGCCGGGATGCCTGACTTTGGCGGTCGAAAAAACGCCTAACCGTTTTAAAACCTGCTTGCGAAGCGACACGCCGATGCCGGGTTGAAATTCCCACCGGTTCAGCGGCAGGAAATCGTAAAAGAGGTCGGCGGCCGGTTTCCATTGCCGATTCTGGGCCATTTCGAACAATTGAACCAGCAGTTCGGCATAGACAAATCCGGTCATTACCCCTACGGCCCCCAGTTCCAACTCCTCAAGGGCATACATGCCGCCCAGAGCGCCGAAAACCTTCAACCCGGCTCCGGCTGTTTTGCTCAGGGCCTGCATTTTCGTCCCGGTGGGAGGATCTTCAAGCTTGATATAACCGATGTTGGGAGAACTCTCGAAAATACGGCTGATAAGTCCCACGGACATCGTAATGCCGGTCACGGCAGGATAGTCGTGAATGATGCAGGGGATCTGCGCGGCATCGGAGACCTGTTGGTAGTATTCGATCAGCGGTGCATCTTTTTGAACGGTGTGGGGGCCGAGCAGGATCGCATCCGCCCCCAGATCCCGCGCATTGTGCACCATTTCCATCGCCGGATCCGTAGCCGGCGCCCGCACCCCGACAACCAGCCCCATCCCCTTTGGAAGCAGCGCACGGTATTTGGCAATCACTTCTGTGCGTTCCTGGCCGGTCAGCTTGTGACCTTCACCCAGGGCACCCAGGATGGCCAGACCATGCACTTTTTTTTGAGCCATAAATTCGACCAGCCGTTCGATACTGGAGTAGTCGATCTCCCCTTGATCCAGAAACGGTGTCGGAACGATGGGATATATACCTTTAAGATGCATCCCCTTCCCCCCTTGACGATGAAAAGAATTCTGGCCCGGCGGACTATGCATTATTTTGCCCATGTTCAGCGGCTTTGATACTTGTCATCCTCCATTTATTTGGTGTCCATCCAGAAACGAGGATTTTGGGTCGAGATCAAGGCATGCGAAAAATTTTACCGCAGGCATATAGCTGATATTCCGAAGACAATTTATGTGCCCTGAATCGCTATAAAGCCCCGTCCAGCAAGCGTTTGCATGCAAAAGTGGTTACCTATTATTTGACCCCATTTTCTCATTTTACCACCCATTTTACCACCTTTCAAAATGCCGGGGTTGGTAAAGGGATCTGATCCGGGGGCGGTAAAAATAATTTCATATACCACACCCATGGACCCCCTGCACCCCCTTTTCAGGGATTGAGGGGCCGGTTTCTGTTTTGGCTGCCTGAAAGCGGGAAACGATCTATTCGACCACCCATCGATCTTGTCTGAGGGTATCCTTCTTAATAGTTTTCCCCTGATACCGATAGCGGTCTTTTCTGAGAACGTCTTGACGGATGCTCCCGGCAGGCTCCCCCGATGGGGTGAACGTGTCATAGCGTTTGAAGCTGGTGGGCAGGATGCTGGGCTTGATATATCCGTTGGGCTCCCCTTGAGGATTGGTGATTAGAATCCGTCTGCTGTCCATCATGTCCCGTTTCAGTGTCCCGGTATGGTTCCCCTTTGAATCGGTGATCTGATAGTGGTCAGACCGTAATGGGTCCGGCTTGATGATGGCAGGTTCCCCTGCCATGACTGGAATAGTCCATAGAATCATCAAAGCTGCAAGCAATCCAATAGGAAAGGGTTCCATGAGTAAGGTATTGGTGGCGTGCACAAATGCGCCAAAGCATTGATTGATACCGTCGACGAGATCGGTCAGATCACACGGGTGATCAACGATGTGAATAATATTGTGGCGACCATCGCCTCCGCCACGGAGGAACAATTGGCCGCCACCAAGGAGATTGCCGGCAATATCGGCCAGGCCTCTTCCGGAATCCAGGAGGTCAACGAGAACTTGTCCCAAAGTTCAGCAGTTTCAGCCGGAATCGCCAAAGATATTCTGGATGTCAACCAGGAATCGGCTGAAATGTCCAATAGCAGTTCTCAGATCAATATGAGCGCCAAGGATTTAAGTATCCTCGCCGACGAACTGAACAGCATGGTGGCCCGGTTCAAGATATAGGTCTGGGGGGGCAGATAGCGTCAGCAATCGCTCAGTTTATCCTCACGCTGCAAACGCCGGAGCGATTCAGGGCCATGGAGGAAAGGATGAAACCGTATCACTTTTACTGTTAATCCTTGAAAACAAGGGCTCTGGATCGCATCGGCTTTCCCTTGGGGTAAAAAGAATGAGGGGGACGGACGGGAATCCGCTTACCCCATTTTTTAATCGGATGCAGCCTTCAGAAGATTATGTCGTCTTCAAAGGCTGTTCTCGCGATTTTGAAAAGTAGACAGGCAGTCACCACCGCGTCACCACCTCAACACCTGAAAAGTAATCCTTGGTATAAAGAAAGGTTGCCGCTGTATCTGATCCGCATCAATCTGGATGACTTTGCCATGTTTTTGCGGTATTCTATTGGAAATGGCGGCCCCCCTCCCTGTCATATTCCGGGCTTCACGACCAATAAACCACCGCCTCAATGAATTCGAAAAATATTATCAGTTCTCCGGAAATGAAAAAAGACGCGACCATCATACTGATATTACTGCACCCACGGTAATCATCCACAGTGTTGAAGATGACTATATTCCCTTCTCCCAAGCAGCCAGGCTTTTTGATTCAGCCCTTGGACCTAAATTTATGCTTAAGACCGACGGTTCCCATCTGGACCTGTTCGACAGCCAGACCACCGCATTGTCCAGGCTCATGGGATATCTTTCCGTTTAACGAGAATTCATCTCAAAACCGGCTCTAAGTACCCCTATTCATACCGCCAAATTTTTTGGGTAATTTTTGACATATAATTATACGATAATAGCAAACAATATTATGTACTTTTTTAAACAACAAGGTGCTCTCGATAAGGCTCGGAAATTAATAACATACCGGCAATCGGGATGATTTTAACCATTCGCGGTTCTGGCCTGGGGTTTGCTTTATCAGAAAACGATCATTGAAACCGACGGGAATCCGAGTAGAAAGGTACATTGCCATGTCTATTATGCAGCCACAAGGTGTACAAGGCAGCTGCTGAAGACAGCAACGTGTTCTGGAGAACGTATGCAAGATCATTTCAATAAAGACCAACATGCGCCCCGCCGGCGGTGCACCCGGGCCAATGAATACTTGCAGAAGGCGCTTGCGGA
The DNA here is from genome assembly GCF_963664155.2 of uncultured Desulfosarcina sp. GTDB lineage: Bacteria > Desulfobacterota > Desulfobacteria > Desulfobacterales > Desulfosarcinaceae > Desulfosarcina. The sequence continues at coordinate 210,425 of NZ_CAXXXH010000002.1, read as the reverse complement.
GCGAGAACGGCTTCTTGAGCGTCGACCGCACTTACAGATTTACCAGGCGGAGATCGACAGGATACTGGACAAATCCGGCAACCGCCAGGGACGCATGGCCGTCCTCGGAACGCTGATGCAGGGGAAGCTCCTCGACATGCAAAGAGAACTCTGCAAGCTGACTGAAACCCTCCAGGAAACCCTCAGCGCCCAGTAGTTCACTCCGGGAAAAACGCAACAGCGGCATCGATCCGAAGCAGTTGTCCGGACTTTTTCGTTTCACCCCGCGTATGGCGCAGCAACCCGAACCCACGCCATTTTTATCCCACAGCCCTTGTTAAAGCAGCCCACCGTAGTTCCCTCCATCAACCAATATATTCTGGCCCGTAATGTACCGCGCCTGGACGCTGGCCAGAAAGGCAGCGGCAGCCCCGAAATCAGACGGGTCGCCGATGGTGTGGCTGGGGTTGGCCGCCATCATCTCCTGGATGATATCCTCAGGCGATTTACTCTCCTGGCCGGCTCGGAATTTCGCCAGCTGTTCAATTCGCGATGTTTTATGGGTGCCCGGAAGCAATGCATTGACGGTTATACCATCGGGTGCCAGTTCCGTTGCAATTGTTTTCAAAAAACCCGTCAGCCCGGCCCGCGCCATATTGGACAACAACAGCGTGCCGATGGGCTGTTTGACCGAAATGGAGGTGATGGCGATGATCCGGCCCCAGCCGTTGCTTTTCATGGCCGGCGTAATACCACGAATCAGGTGCACGGCACTCATCAGGGTCAGGTTGAGGGCCTTTTCGTATTCCTCAAGAGCGGTACTGGCGTAAGTTCCCGGCGGCGGCCCACCGGCGTTGGTCACCAGTATCTCCGGTTCTCCCAGCGATTGACGAACGTCCTCAAGCAGGCGGTTGATATCATCAGCCTTGCTCATATCGGCAGCCACCCCCAACACTTCCGTTCCGGTTTTAGTTGAAATCTCTTTGGCTGCCTGTTTGACAGAAACACCGTCACGAGAGCAGATCGCTACCCGACATCCCTCAGCGGCCAGCTGTTCCGCACACCCTCGTCCCAATCCCCGGCTCGCGGCAGTTACCAGGGCAATTTTCCCATTAATTCCAAAATTCATTTTCCACCTCCTTTGTCATCGAAGGTAAACATGATTGGGCGGGTGTCCACTCTCGCCAATTTCATGCCGGGAATCGAAGGATCGGACCTGTTCCCGACTTCATTGCGATCCTTCGTTTCAACCGGAGCGGACTCCCTCCGCCGGAAGATCCATCGATAAACAATTAATTTATTGACATATTTTTTCAGTGTAATTATTATTTTAAAAGTTTTCTCTTTCCCGTTACTAAATCAGGCTGAAGTTGAACGGTTTCTATAAAGCCGATCTGCCCAGATCGATGCTATCAGGGGGATCGGGACCAAACACGGAAAGCCCCACGGTTATATCGGTGGGTGGCGCAGGTCCTTTATGGGCAATCGATGGGTCCAGAGCCAGTCAACAATCGAACAGTTTTGGTCAGATCCTTCATTTAAGGAGATTTGAACGTATGAACAAGCTCGAATTAGTCCAGGCACTGAAAGATTCCAACGGCCTTTCCAAACCAGAGGCTGAAAAGGTCGTCAACATTTTTTTCAACGAAATGGCCAATGCACTGGCTAAGGGGGACAGAGTCGAAATCAGGGGATTGTGCTCCTTTTTTGTCAAAGAATATAAATCTTACACGGGCAGGAACCCCAAAACCGGTGCAAAGGTTAAGATTGCTCCCAAAAAGCTGCCTTTTTTTAAAGCGGGCAAGGAGTTGAAGGAAAGAGTGGATCGTTGACACCGGACAAGAATTGGGTCGTTTATCTGGTTCGTTGCTCCGACAGGTCCCTGTATTGCGGAATCACCAACAATTTGAAAAAGCGGTTGGACGCCCATAATCTTGGAAAAGGAGCTAAATACACGAGGTCCCGAACACCTGTCGAGCTTTTGGGGACCCGTTTAGCAATGACCAAAAGCGATGCCCTCAAACTCGAACATCGCATTAAAAAGACACCGGCTGACAGGAAGCTCACTGAACTCGCAAAGGGGAAGGCATCTCCAAAAATGAAAAATATCCAGGTTGTGCAAGACATTCAAAATGAACTTCAATCGGTCGTCAAAAGCATTCAGCAGATTACCGACAGCCTTGCAAACATCGTAACCGCAATTGGAAAATTCGACCAACCGGATTCATCGAAAGCACGTAAAGTCAAAAGAGCCCCGACCAGAAAAAAGGTGGTCGTTCGGGATGGCGCGGTTGAAAAAATCAAAAGGATTCCCGCCAGCCAGATTGTCTATGACATCATCCAGAAATCCGCCAAGGGAATCGATACCGCTGAATTGATGAAAGCCACGAAATTCGATCAACGCAAAATTCACAACATCACCTTCAGGCTGAAAAAGCGGGGTCTCATCACCACCGGAGAACGCGGGGTATACAAGAAGGGGTAATCACAAAACGAGCACGCATTTAGGCAGTCATGGGATTTTCGATAACTGAGAGCGTCTCCGCTATCATTCAGATTCGCAGCACACCAAAGGGTGTTTCCTTGAATTCTCGATTTAAGGATGCGGATAGCGCTATTCCCAAAACTTTTCGGGTATGGGCGGGATCAATAATACCGTCATCCCACAGTTCCGACGTGGAGTGGTAGGCACCACTTTTTTCCATGTAATCCTGTTTAATTCCCTCATATATCAGCTGCACCTCTTCATCGGACAATTTTTTCCCCTGACGTTCCAACGATCGGATACGTAATTGGGAAAGGGTTTTGGCCGCCTGTTCCATGCCCATGACGGAAATTTGGGAATTCGGCCATGAAAACAGAAACCGTGCATCGAAAGCACGTCCGCACATGGCATAGTTGCCGGCACCGAAACTGCCGTTTGTCATCACGGTAAGCTTTGGCACATCCAGATTGGATTGCACCATCAACATCTTGGCGCCATTTTTCGTAATGCCCCCATGTTCATATTCCTTCCCCACCATGAATCCGGTAATATTTTGTAGAAAGATAATCGGAACCCGGTCCCGATTGCATATCTGCATGAACTGCGTGCATTTATTGGCACTGTCGGAAAACAGGACCCCGTTGTTGCCGATCATCCCCACTTTCCACCCGTAAAGATAGGCAAAGCCGCAAACGGCCGTGGCACCGTATTGGGGCTTGAATTCATGGAAACGGCTGCCATCCACGATGCGTGCGATCACTTCAACCATGTTAAACTGTTTTTTGATATCATCGGGGATAATGCCGTATAGCTCCTCCGGATCATAATAGGGCTCCTCGGACTCACGACGATCAACCGCGGCCTTGGCCGGCCGGGGGAAGGTCCCAACGATTTCACGTACCAGTTCAATGCCTTCCTGCTCGTTGTCAACGGCGTAATCGGCGGTGCCGCTGACGGTGCTGTGCACATCCGCACCGCCCAGTTCATCGGCGGACACATCTTCTCCGGTAGCGGCTTTTACTAAAGGCGGCCCGCCCAAAAACACGCCGCCGGCGCCACGCACCATGATGGAATAATCGCACAGGGTGGGCACATAGGCGCCACCGGCTGTGCTGTGACCAAGCACCAGGGCGACCTGCCTGACCCCCTGTGCACTCAGCACGCACTGATTGCGAAAGAGGCGCCCGGCCATATGCCGGTCCGCAAACAGGTCGGACTGAAAGGGTAAAAATGCGCCGGCCGCATCGACGAGGTGAACCATGGGCAGATGATTCTCGACGGCGATATCGGTCGTACGGACCATTTTCTTCACGGTGAGCGGGAACCAGGCCCCTCCTTTGATAGAACTGTCGCTGGCCATCACCAGCACTTCCCGTCCGTTTACGATGCCGATTCCGGAGACGAGCCCGGCACCGGGGACATTACCGTCGTAGGCCTTGTTGGCCGCCAGGGGTGAAAGCTCCAGAAACGGGGTGCCTTTATCCAAAAGCAGATCGATGCGTTCATGCACCAGCAATTTGTTTTGCTTTCTCAGGCGTTCCACATCCCGCTCAGGGCGCTGGTGACGGGCCTTGTGCTGACATTCGTGCAGTCTGGCCCGAAGGAGGCGATTTTGCCGTTCGTAGGACCGGTACGTTGATGACAGGGGATCGATGGCGGATTGAATACGGCGCATTGACGCTATTCCTCCGGCGGGCTTAAGGTTACCAGGGTAGCACCCTTTTCAAAAGGCTGACCCGGTGCGAAGTGAATCCTGCCCACTTTACCATTTCTTGGAGCCTGGATGGCTGTCAGGATTTTCATGCTCTCGATGGTCATCATGGACTGCCCCTTGAGGATCTGCTCCCCTTCGCCCACATGAATGTCAACGACCACACCGGGCATGGGGGCTCTCGCCGTGTTACTGCCGCCTTTTAGTGACTGACCGGCCTGCTCGACCGGATTTACAATTTTCAATTCAACCGTTTGCCCGAATGCCCGGATATAGGCCATTTCCCCTTTAAATTGAATATTTACCCGGGTGCGTTGTTCACCAAGCTGGATAATATGATCGCCTGAATCCGTGACAGCCAAAACGGCGGGCTGGGGGTCGGCATCATTGATCTGAACCAGATGCCTGGAGGAACGTCCGTAAACGGTGACGTCATCGGCTTCATCTATCAGTTCGATGATGCGGTGCATGTCAATTCCTCCAATTCCCAATGCTGGCATAGGGTTCCATCACATCGAATTCAGGGTTCATAAACTCGCGACTGCCAAGGGCGGTTGCAGCCAACAGAAGGTTGCGTTGCTCCTTTGTCAATGCCGGGGGGTTCAGATCGTCTCTGTGTTGGGTGATGAAGCCGGTATGAATCTGACCGGCGGCAAAAGCGGGATGGGCGATGATTCTGGCAAGGAAATCAACATTGGTGGTAATGCCCAGGATCAGGGTGTCGGCGATTGCCTTGCAGGCCCGGTCGATGGCTTCATTTCGTGTTCTGTCATGAACGATCAATTTGGCCAGCATGGGATCGAAAGCCGACGTTACCTTCATTCCCTGGATAAATCCATCATCCACCCTTACCTTGCTTCCGACCGGCAGGGAATAGGACAGCAACTGCCCGGTAGTGGGCAAAAAATCATTTTGCGGGTCTTCGGCATAAATTCGCAATTCAATGGCATGTCCGCTCGTCTGGATTTGATCCTGATTGAACGGCAACGGTTCGCCTTGGGCCATGCGGATCTGCATCTCCACCAGATCCATACCCGTCACCATTTCGGTCACCGGGTGTTCCACCTGGATCCGGGTGTTCATTTCCAGAAAGAAGAAGTCGCCGTCCGGCGCCAGAAGAAATTCAACCGTGCCCGCATTGCGATAACCCGCCCGGATAGCGATTTCGACGGCCGTGGCGCAGATGCGCTCACGCAAATCGGGTTCCAGCAGCGGTGCAGGGCTTTCTTCGATAATCTTTTGAAATCGTCGTTGCACGGAACACTCCCGCTCACCCAGGTGAACGACCTTGCCGAACGCATCGGCCAGCACCTGCACCTCGATATGGCGCGGTTTTTCCTCATAACGTTCCGCATATACCGAATCATCACCGAAGGCGCGCCGGGCCGCCGTCTTTGCCATCTGAATGGCCGATCCGAGATCGCCGGGATCCCGCACAATCTGCATCCCCTTCCCCCCGCCTCCGGCAGCCGCTTTGATCAACAGCGGAAAGCCGATTTTTCTGACCTGTTCGGCAAAATCTTCGCCAGGGCTCACCCCGGCCACCGAGGGCGCCAGCGGAAAACCGTTGTCAACACAAAAAGATCGCGCCTTGACCTTGTTTCCCATCAGTTGGAGGTTTTCCGGAGAAGGGCCGATAAATTTAATCCCTTCGTGCGCCAGCCGTTTGGCGAATTGGGCATTTTCCGCCAGGAAACCATAGCCGGGATGAACGGCATCGGCACTGGTCGCTTTGCAGGCGGCGATAATCTGATCCATGTCCAGATAAGCGGCTACAGGCGTGGAGCCGTCTATTTCCACAATCTCGGAGGCCGCCGCAACGGCAGGCGACCCCGCATCCAGCGCGTGGTAGACCATCACCGAAGCGATGCCCATGCGATCCAGGGTTCGCAGGATCCTGCAGGCGATCTCTCCACGATTGGCAATCATCACTTTCTTGATCATATTCATGAAAAATCCATTGGGTGAAACAAACGCAGGCAATGATTGGCTTTATACTTCCACAACCTTGTCCATTGGGCCAAAATGCTTTGCCGGCAGGTTGTCAACACGGTACCCGTTCTCCCGGAGCAGGTGGATCCTGCGGAATGCCGGCAAACGCCTGAGCCAACGCAAGCCATTGTTTGACATGGTCCCCCTCGCATTGAAGACGGGTATCCGCCAGGTTGCGCCTTTGGGTCACCACCAGACAGAATTCTTCCGCACTGCCGCGAACCTTCTCCGATGCATGCGATTCACCCCACACCCAGAGTTCTCCTGAAGGCCCGGTCAGTTCTACGCGGGGCTTGATCGAAGGAGGAGACAGCTTCCTGATTTTAAAACTCCAGGAAAACGTGGTAACGCCGATATGGGCGACATGGCGCAGCCTGTCGGTATTTTTCCTTATCAGCCGGAGGGTGTCGCAGATATCCTGGGTATGCGCCCAGGTTTCCATGAGCCGGGCGGTGGCAAAAGACCGGGCGCTCATATCCGGTCCATACCAGATGATTCGGTCTTTGGCGTTCATCCGTCGCAGCCGGTCCAGCAAATCCGATCGCGTCTTTCGCCAGAGGGATATCAGCCCCTTTGGATGCTCGGCTCCCAACAAGGGGTTGGTCTTGGGCGGCCAATCCCCATCGGATAACAGAATTTGCATCACCTGGTGGGCACTCTGCTTAAAACGGCCGGGACTTTCAATGGCGAGCAGCGCCTCACGGTCGAAAAAGGCAATATGGGCGACCTGGTCAAAAATGGTCCAATGGTAAAATGGGGTCTGAAGATACCATTTTTCCTTATTCAAATCCGAGACGGCATCATCGAGTTCCTGGTACTGGGCTTTCAGGTCGGTACAGATCTTTTCCATCGGAACCCACTACATCGCTTTGAGTTTGTTTTTGAGGATTTTTCCGGTCTTGGTCATGGGCATCTCTTCGAGAAATTGTATGGCCCGGGGATAGGCATGTGCCTCGAGCTTTCCCTTAACATGGTTGCGGATGCTTTCCTCCAGCGCCTCGTCAGGAGTGAATCCCGCCTTGGGAACAATGAAGGCCTTAACGATCTGTCCTCTAACCGGGTCCGGCACGCCCAACACACAGACCAGGGCCACGGCCTCATGTTTCATTAGACACTCCTCGATCTCTCCCGGACCGATTCTATAGCCACCGCTTTCAATGAGATCGTCGGCTCTGCCGGTAAACCAGAAGTAACCGTTCTCATCTTTGCGGCCGAGGTCTCCGGTTTTCATCCACTGGCCTGAAAATTTTTCTGCCGTGCCTTCCGGATTGTTCCAATAATTAAGAAACATAACCGGGTCTGGTCGTTTTACACAGATTTCTCCCACTTCATTGGTGGCGGAGATCTCACCCGCAGGATTGAGGATTTCCACATGATGGCCGGGAACCGCTTTTCCGATTGCTCCATGAACAATCGGCATCACCCGGCAACAAAACCCGATCACCAGATCGCACTCGGTCTGGCCATATTGCTCGTTGAGTTCCACGCCCAACTCTTCCCTGCTCCACTGGTATAGCTCTTCTCCCAGGGTTTCACCACCGGCGGTGATCGATCGCAGGCCGACCTGGTATCGATCCTTGACATTCTTGACACTGTTCATCATGATTCTCAGGACCGTGGGTACGACCATGAGATTGCGTACCGCATATTTTTCCATCATGGCGAAGGCTTTTTCAGGATCGAACTTGGGAGGCCTGAAGGCCAGCACAGGTACACCGTGGTGCAAGGTGGGGAACAGGGCATCGTAGGATCCGCCGATATACGCCCAATCCAGCGGCGTATACATCAGGTCTCCAGGTTGGGGAAAAAGGTTGTGGTAAAATTCAAACCCCGGCATGATCCCAAGAAGCAGCCGATGGGCATGCAGCGTCCCTTTTGGTTGTCCAGTGGTGCCTGAGGTGTATATGATCAAGGCCGGATCATCGGGCCGGGTAACCACCGGATCGAAATCGTCCTTACCATGCGACAGGCCTTTCCAGAAGTTCATTGTGCCGTCGCCCGTGTCATCGCCTACAACCATAATCAGCTTCAGATCGGGCAGCCGATCTCGAATCTCCATTATTTTTGATAGATTCTCGCTGTTCGTAATCACCACCCTGGCGGCGCTGTCCTGAAGCCGGTACTCGATGGCCATGGGTCCAAACAGCGTCAACAAGGGCAAGGCGATACAGCCCAGCTTGTACACGGCGATATGAGAAATCAGCGTTTCCGGACATTGGGGGAGCAAAATCCCCACACGGTCACCTGCTTCGGTCCCATTGGTCCTCAAGGCGTTCGCCAGCTTGTTTGACAGGGCCTTGAGGTCCTGAAAAGAAAACCGTTGCTCTTTATCATCCGGGCCGACGTATATCAGGGCCAATCGTTTGCTGCCGTTGGCCCATTTATCGCAAACGTCCACACCGATATTGTAGGTTTCAGGTAGATTCCACCTGAAATTCTGGCAGACCTCTTCGTATGTTTGGCCTTTGAGCATCGATATCACCTCGCCGGGATCTTTATTCAACTTTTCCCGCTTGCATGGTTTTCAATTTTTTTTCCACCAGCGCCTGCTGTTCATTTGAATTGATGCAGGTCAGCAGATGAGAGGCTTCAAGTTCCAGTATCTGTTCGAAACTGGCGTGCATGCCCTGGTCAATGGCAATGCGTGACAATTTTACCGCCAACGACGAACGTTTATTTATGGACCGGCACATATCCATCGCCTGATCGAGGAGCGCTTCGGCAGTCACCACCTGGTTCACCAACCCGATATCAAGCGCCTCCTTGGCGTCCACGAATCGGCCGGTGAGAATCAATTCCTTGGCTTTCCCAAGACCCACGATTTGGGTGATCAGTTTGGTTCCGGCCGTAGTGACCGTAAGTCCGACGCTTGTTTCGGGAAAACCAAACGTGGCACCTTCGGCGGCGATCCGTATGTCGCAACTCAGCGCAAACTCCAGGCCCCCACCGACGGCATACCCATTAATGGCAGCGATCAAAGGCTTCCCCAGTCCGAGGATAACCCGCTGAACATCCTGCAACGCGTCCACTTCTATCGTCCACTGTTTGAAGCTCTTACCCGACGACGTTTCCTTCAGATCTTCACCCGCGCAAAATGCCCGGCCGGCACCGGTCACTATCACCGATTGAACCCCGGGATCTTTCTGAGCGGTCAGCAGCTGGTGGATAAATCCTTTCAAGAGGGCTTCATTGATCGCATTGAGGCGGTGGGGTCGATTAAATGTGATGACCCCCACTTTTTCTCTTTTTTCATAAATGACGGCATTTTCTTCCAAGGAACGATTCCTTTCCATTTTCTCTTATCTTAAGAAAATATTTACCAGAACCAATGCAAATTCAGGAACATAGGTGACTGCCAGGATGACGGGCACCGCTCCGAAGATCATAAAATAGGAGGCCGGTTTCACATATTCATTCAACGGCAGATTTCCGCCTATCAAACCTGCCAGATACAGCATGGGCGCACAGGGAGGCGTGATGTTCCCCAGGGACAGGTTGGTCACGGATATGGCTGCAAAATGAATCGGATCGATTCCTACCGATGTTGCAATGGGAAGTAAAATGGCGGCGGACAGAATGTTTCCGGACACATCGTCCACCAGCATGCCCATCAAGAGGAGGATGACGTTAAGCATCAGCAGAACCAGCCACTTGTTGGTCGTAAAACTGAAAATGAATTGAGTAAGCTGCTGCGGGACCTGATAGGTCACCATGATCCTGCTCACCATCAGGATGAAAAACAGCAGGATCATCACCACACCGGATGTCACCATGGAGTTTTTGATATTGTTGGTCATCCCGGCAAGGGTCATCTTCTTGTATATGAAAAAGCCCACAAACACCGCATAAACCGCCGACATTCCGGCCGCTTCGGTAGGAGTAAAGACACCGCCGTAAATCCCCCCCAGGACAAGCACCGGCATGAAGAGGGCGAAACTGGCATGTCGGGTGGAGCGCCCGATCTCCCCTACCACTTCAGGAAAGGCTTTTTTCGGGGCGACCTTCAATGATTTCATGTGCCGGCTCATAATCAGGTTGATGATGCAATAGGCCGTCATCATTAAAACACCCGGTATCAATGTGCTTAAGAAGGCGGCGAGAATGGATATCTGAGCCGTCATGGCAAAAACAATCATGGGAATGCTCGGCGGAATGAGCAGGGCCAGCATGGAAGAGGCGGCAACCAGCCCGGTAGCGTAGCCACGTGAGTATCCCTGCTCCACCATTTCCGGTATCATCACCGATCCGATGGCGGCGATAGCGGCTGAAGCCGATCCCGAGATGGCGCCGAAGATGGTACACGACACCACGCACACCATTCCCAACCCCCCCTTGATCCTCCCCAGAAAAGACATGGTAAAGGCAATAAGGCGCCTGGATATATCGGCATCCCGCATCAGCCCTCCTGCCATGATGAAAAGCGGAAGGGCAAGCAGCGTATAGGATTCCAGGTTGCGAAAAGCCGCCGGGATGGCGAACCGCGGGTCAAGCCCGGTGATCGCCAGAATGATAAATCCCCCCAGACCGAATGAAAAGCCCACCGGAACTCCCAACAGCATGATCACGACGACCAGAGCCATTACGGCGACGACAACTGTCATGGTGTACCTCCCGGAGTGGACTTTTGTCCGCTGATGGCTGCGCCGGAATATTTGATCACATTGGCAATGCTATAGATGGTCATAAAGAAAGCGCCGAAGAGCATGCTGCCGACGCTGTATATTCTCGGCCACCACAAACCGGTTGTCCTTTCTCCGGTTCCATAGAGCCATATGCTGTAGGTGGCGGAGTGATAAAGAAACAGAAAACAGACCAAAAGGCTTATTATCCAGGCGAGGGCCTTAATTACCGCCCTTGAACGACCCGTTCTGAATAGCCGTCCGGCCACGTCGCCCTGTACATGGGAGTCCCACTTCGTTCCAAAAATCGCACCCAGAAAGTATACCCACACGGCGATCAGTCGTGAGAATTCCTCCAAGCCGAAAAGCGGGACCTTAAAGATATAACGCAGGACAACTTGCAAAACGACCGTCAGTGCAACCAATACGCCGCCAATGATGATCAGTGCAGAAGCACCCTTATCGATAAAATGGTCGGTGACTGTAAAAACCCGATTGATCGTCTTCAATGACATGATGGGTTCCAATCTTTATCCGAAAGCGAGGGCCGGTATTCCCCGACCCTCTGGATTTAAACCCTGACTGCAGATTTCACCTTATTCTCGCGGATTTCCATTATTCGGGAATTTTGGTAGCATGGGCCTTGACTTTTTCCATCAGCACGGACCCTAAAAGTTCTTCCTGAATGACCGGCCACGCCTTGGCGCGAACCATTTTTGCACCCGCTTGCCATTCCTGATCATTCACCTCATATACCTTGACACCCGCATCAACCAGTTTCTGCTTGAACTCATTTTCATCTTTTTCAGCGGCAAGCGCCTGGTCGCTCATGACCTTGTCTGCCGCACTGCTGAGTATCGCCTTGTCTTCATCGGATAGAGAGTCCCAGAGTTTTTTGTTCATCGTCAAAAACCAATACTCGAAGCAGTCCCGGGTCGCCACCCAGTAGGAAAGCGCATCGCGCATGACATACGCCTCGACCGCCGGGCATGCGGAGCGGGCATCGACGATGCCGGTCTGAAGCGCGGTAAATGTCTCGGAGTAAGCGATAGGCGTTGAAATGAAACCCAGCGTTGGGATATAGACTTCAAAAATCCGGATTGGCGGCACCCGCATTTTTATACCGGAATAGTCTTCGGGCACCTTGGCAACCTTGTCAACGCGTTTGGTGTAGGCCATCCCGTCCCAGGCATTCAAATAGATGCCCAACACTTTGAGGCCGATCTGGGAATAGAGATCATCAAAAATGGGGGTGAGCCACCCTTTGGAACCGATCGCGGCGCGTGCTTCGTCCCAGGTGGAGAAGAGATAAGGCATGAACATCAGGTTGGTTCGTGGATCATAGGAGGTGGAACCGGCGTTGAGTCCGATCTCCAGGGTACCCATTCGATTGGCTTCGATTTGCTCCATCCAGTCGCCCAGAGCTCCGGATGGGAAGTAGGACAGGTTGATCTTTCCTCCCGATTTCTCACCAACAAGTTGGGCAAACTGCTTACACCGGGCAGAAGCAGGATGGTCTTCGGCAATGCCCTGGCTGATTTTCCATTTGTAGGATTTACACTGGGCCTCGCCTGCCATAAAGGTCAAAACGAACATACACCCCACAATGGATACAAAAGCGATCGTTTTTTTATACCCCAACAGTTTTGCCATTTTTCTCTCCTTATGCGTCTTGTGGTTGGTTATGAATGTCAATCCATATTCCTCTCGCCTTCACCTCCTCTCAGGGTTTTCTCTCCTGGAATGGCTAATTTTCAGGACCTGGCTAATCCCTTCAGAATAAAAACGGAAAAAATGTCGGCGACCTCTTCTTTGGAAAGGCGCCCTGACTTGTTGAACCAGGTACAGACCGCTGTGCACATCGATAGAATGGCGTACGAAATAACTTTTATATCCAGGTCGACGAAAATACCTTCGGCGACCCCTTCTTCAAGCACCCGCTGGATCCTCTTTTCATAATCATCACGCATCTGAATGATTTCCTTGTAATTTCTAGCTGTCAATCCTCTCAGTTCACTATCGGCGATAATCGCCTCCTTCTGTCGTTCAATGTGAAAAATGATATGGCAGTATATGGCTGCCTGCATTCTTTCCCGTGCTCCCGTCGCCGCGTCCAGACGGTTTCGCAGCGCATCCTGAAGATCATTCATGGACGTTCTGAAAATATCCAGCAGGATATCCTCCTTCGTGGAGTAGTGATGATAAATGCTGGACTTTCGAATTCCCGTGGCCCTGGCGATGGTGCTCATGCTGGTGGCAAAATAGCCTTTTTTATAGAACAGCTTAATCGCGGACTTTTTTATTTTTTCTTTCATATTTTTTATTATTTTTTTTAAATATTTAGGTTCGTTAAATTACATTACCCTACCGGTCGGTCGGTAGTACACATTGATAGGCAGATGTATGATCGGGTGTCAAGAATTATTTTTAATTATTGAATGGGTAAGATTTACCGAACCGCGTTTATTCCTCAGGATAACAGACGGATCCGGTGATAATTGTAGGTTCGCCCTTGAAGCAGGCCCTGCCAAGGGAATCCTTGCTTGCAAAGAACCACATATTTTGGCAAGTGGGATTAAGCCGGCGCATGAAGGGATAACCATTCATGACATACTGGCGCTGTAAGCGCCGAAAGGATATGAATGCATAAATACAACGATTCAACAACCAACCTGCTGGATAAATACCCCCGGGCGGATCTCCTCCAGACACCTGTGATAATCCATAAGCTCCCCCGGCTTTCATCCCATCTGGGACTCAACATTTTTATTTTGAGGGACGATCTGACAGGATTTGCACTGGGAGGAAACAAGACCCGGAAACTCGACTATCTCATTGGAGATGCGCTTGTTCACAAAGCAGACACCCTCGTCACGATGAAAGCCACCAGTTTCAGCAGAAATGCTGCCGCAGCAGCAAGTGCCTGCGGACTTGCTCTCCATGTCGTTATAGCCGGCACCGAATCCGAACAGAATCCTGCAAGCCAGGCCTTTTTCAACCAATGCGGCACCACACTTCATTACGAGCCTCAAGGGGAAAGCGTATTGGCAGATGCCTGCAGCCATCTGGTGGACTCGCTGAAAAAACAAGGAAAATCCGTGTATGAACTGCATCCGGGAGGAAGCGATGCCATTGGAGCGCTGGGATATGTCCGCGCGTTTCATGAAATCCTCGACTTTTCATATCGTTCAGGCGTTCATTTTTCTCACATCATCCATTCCACCAGCTCGGCAGGTACACAGGCGGGACTGGTATTGGGGCAATGTATCAGCACCTACGATACCTGCATTATAGGTGTGGGGGCATCTTTGAAAGCCGATGCCCAGTCTGAACGGGTCCGGGAACTTGCCCGATCCACTGCTCGTATGCTCGGCATTCAATTCGACGAGACAAAAATTGTAGTCGATGATAAATTCGTCGGCCCGGGGTATGCAACCCCCTCCGAAGAAGGCAGGACGGCGGTAAAACGGTTTGCGGCCATGGAGGGCATTCTTCTGGACCAGGTGTACACCGGAAAAGCTGCCGCTGCATTACTCCATTTTGCAACCCATGGGACGCTTGAGGGCGGTAGCGTCTTGTTCATCCATACTGGCGGAAATGCCGGTTTGTTCTATTAGCTCGGTACAGAGCGACTCTTACGAGGCGTTCCTGCGGATCATCCTATGAAAACATCATTTTTCAATCAGCAATACCGGAAAATCCATCACGTTGGTCCGGGTGGGGCCGGCGATGAAAAGGTCCCCCAGGGGTTCAAAAAAACGGTAGGGAATTATCAGGCACGCCCTTTACTTATTAACTTCGTAATAGATTATACCCATTTCGCTCAGCGATTCCAGCCCCGCGGGCAACCGCTTTGCTCACCGCCGGCGTTGAAACGCCAAGTCTCCGGGAGATGGCCGTCAGGCATTTTCCGAACTCCCGGAATGCCCAAAAACACAGCAGGCACCGCGTCTCCACCTGGGATCTGGATTTCCCGGGCTGCCAAATCTGCTCGACGTCCATGCCACGCAACGTGGCCACGCGGGTAGCCACATCGCCCAATCAATTCCCTTAGCTTTCAGGGCGTATTGACGTTCATAGTGTTCCCGGCTTTCGGCCAGGATCGTTTCCACGAAAGCCCCATCGCCTAAAATGCGCTCATCGCTTTTAACGTGGACGTTTGCCTTTTTCAGCGCGTTGACATCAGCACATCCGCCCGCACTGCGAATCAATCCCCCACCGATCGGATTCCAGCGCCGGCCCTCGTCAACGCCTTTGCTGACAAAGGAGCGAAAACTTCTCCGTGCCGATCCAACCGTTTTACCGAAACAGGCCAGCACCGTTGCGATATCCTGCCACTGCCGGGCTTGTTTGCCCATAAATACTCTATGCCCGCAAAACGGGTATTTTTCCAGCGCCCCTATATCCGCAACCCGTTTGGCTCTCAGCGGATTCAAGCGGATGTAACGCACCAGTTCGAGCCTATAGGGGTCTTCCTGGCACAGAATCGATTTGTACCGATTCTGGAAAAGATGGCCATGACGCTTGTGACGGCGGTTGAAGCTGACGGCATGGCCGGTCAGAAGCCGCCGCATCAAGGTGGCGATGGGGACGATGCCGGTCCGCGCAGCAACAGATGAAAATGGTTGGGAATCAGGGCCCATGTGTAACAGATGGTTTCGATGCCTTCAACCGTGGCACCCAGCCGATCGAGAAAATTGTGCCGATCCTGACCATCCAGGAATATCTTCCGGCGTTCGATGCCACGCACAATAATATGGTGCAGGGCTCCGGGAGCATCTATGCGCGATTGTCTGGGCATGGAAATGACATAGCAAATCGGTTAAAACTTTTAAAATTTATATGTTAGGGGCGTTCTTCTCTTATTCTTTTATAGGCAAAAGTGCCTATTTTTCACAAATCTGCTGGCCACAGGTTGCCTAATATCTCTCAATTTAGTATTCAAAAACATCTTTCACCAGCAGCGGGTTTCCAAAGCGATCCCCATGTTTCAATTTCCTTTCCAGAAATATTCCACCGACACCTTCAAACTGGTACTGATCGCTTTTTGCACTCTCGTTGCCTGTGTCCTGACCTACTATTTCCATGCGGTTCTTGGCATCGGCACGATCATATCCCACTTTTACTACATGCCTATCATCCTCGCATGCATCTGGTGGCAAAGAAAAGGACTCTGGGTTGCCGTTTTTCTGGTTGCCTTTCTCCTGACCAGCCATCAGCTTCTGCGCCCCCAGGCAACCACCGCTAATGATTATATTCGGTTCTTAATGCTGATGGTCATCGCCATCGTCGTGGCGGAACTGAGCCAACGGATCGCCGCAACCCAACGCCAGTTGAAAAGTGCGCATGATCAAATGGAAATTCGGGTGGTGAAGCGAACCGCGCAGCTGGCGAATGCCAACCGCGAACTGGAACTGGAAATCGAGCAGCACAGGCGGACCGAGGAGCGCCTGGCGTTGAATGCCAAAAGGTTGGAACAGCGCAACGAGGAGATCAAAAATTTCGCCTATATCGTTTCCCATGATCTGCGCGCCCCGCTGATCAACCTGAAAGGCTTTTCCGCTGAACTGCACAGCGCGTTGGAAGTCATCCAGCCCGTTTTGCAGGCCCATATCCCCAATCTGGACGGCCCGTTGCAGGCCGCTGTCTCCAATGCCCGCCTGGACATAACCGAAGCGCTCGACTTTATTGGCTCCTCCACCAACCGCATGGACAGTCTGATCAACGCCCTTCTGCACCTTTCGCGGCTGGGCCGCACCGAACTCAAACCGGAATCCATCGACATGAGAAAGAAAGTGAAGGAAACCCTGAACACCCTGGCGCATCAGCTTGCCGAGAAAAAGATTAAAATCGACATCGGCCCGCTGCCCGTCATCGAAGCCGACCGGATAGCCATGCAGCAAATCCTGGGCAATCTGCTCAACAATGCCGTCTTGTACTCGGTTCCCGGCCGTGAAGGCAGAATCGAAATCACCAGCGAAAATGGACTGGATCAGGTTACTTTTCACGTCAGGGACAACGGCCGAGGTATCGCCCCGGAAGATATGGACAAGGTTTTCATGCCCTTTCGACGGGTCGGCAGGACGGATATTCCAGGCGAAGGCATGGGCCTGGCCTACACCCAGGCCCTGGTCAACCGCCATGGCGGCCACATCCAATGTCGTTCCAAACTCGATGAAGGAAGCACGTTCTCCTTTACCATCCCCATTCCTCTTTCAACCGACGAGGTCCAGCAATGAACAGTATCACAAAAAGCGTTACCATCCTGCTGGTGGAGGACGACCCGGGGCATGCGCGCCTGGTCGAAAAAAACCTGCGCCGCGCCAACATCCACAATCCCATCGTCAAGTTTGAAGATGGCAGTCAGGCGATGGACTATCTTTTTGGCGAGGGCACCTATTCCGGGAACCCGATACCAGAAAATCTGCTGGTGCTGCTGGATCTCAACCTGCCGGTGATGGACGGGTATCAGGTCCTTCGCCGCATGAAGGCAGAGGAGTCCACGAGACGGATCCCGGTCATCATTCTCACCACCACCGACGATCCGCGGGAGATCAGCCGATGCTACGACCTGGGGTGCAATGTATATATCACCAAACCCGTTGATTACAATGAATTCAGCGAAGCGATCCGCAAGCTTGGGTTGTTTCTTTCGGTGGTGGTCATTCCCAGGGAAGGGTCGTACAGCCATGAATAAATCCGAAGCGATCCGCATTCTGTGTATGGAGGACGATCCCGGTGCCGCCCGCCTGATTCAAAAGACCCTGAATCGTGCCGGCTATGCCGTGAACATCGCTCATGACGGCCAAAAAGGATTGGACATGTATGACGCCGGCGCTTATGCATTGCTGATGGTGGATCAGTCCATGCCCGTCCTTGAAGGTCTCGATGTTCTGCGGAAGCTGGCCGCACGGCAATCGACGGCACCGGTGGTCATGATCACCGGACACGGCGACGAACGCCTTGCCGTTGAAGCCATGAAACTCGGTGCCAGGGACTATATCGTCAAGGATGTCAGCGGGGGCTTTCTTGAATTGCTGCCCACCGTCGTCCGGCGGGTGCTTCAACAGCAGCAGCTGTTGGAAGAGAAACGACAGGCAGAAGCAGCCCTGAAGGAGTCGGAGGAACGGCTCGACTCCATCCTAAAGAGCGTTCCGGATATCATTTACCGGCTGGATGCTCAAGGCCGCATCACTTTCATCAGCGATGCCGTCATCCCTTACGGATACTGGCCCGGCGATTTGTTATCCCGGAACATACTGGAACTGGTTCATCCGGATGACCGGGCCAAGGCCGCGCAGCGCATCAATGATAAAAGACGGGTCAATCGTGACGCCGACGATCTGGAAATTCGCTTCCTGACAGGCGGCAACGGCCCCATCTCATCCGAACTCGAACGCATATTCCTGGTCCGCGCCCAGGGAATCTATCGACTCTATAGCAACAAGCCAACGAACGTCAGGACCTTTATCGGTACCCAGGGCATTGCCAAGGACATCACGGAACGGAAACGCGCGGAAGCGGAACAGGAAAAACTGCTCAAGGAACTGAAAAAGGCGCTGGCGGATGTCAAAATCCTGAGCGGCCTGATCCCCATCTGCGCGTCCTGCAAAAAAATCCGCGACGATAAGGGGTATTGGAATCAAATCGAAACCTATATCCGCGACCATTCGGACGCCCAGTTCACCCACGGCATTTGTCCGCAATGTGCTCAAAAACTTTATGGCGATTTTGTTAAACCGGGACCACCAAAAGGGACACACTCCGGTAGTTAGGGGACATTCAATATTCCATAAACCGCCCTTTTCGACCTCAAAACATCGTTTAAAGACTCAAAAATCCGCCTGTACACCTTTTTCGGAAGGAAACGCTGCGTTGATGCCGTTTGCATTCCGAATTTCTTGATTTCTCGAAGAGTGGTTGCCCGTAAGGAAATAATTTGGCAATCAGGAAGGTCGGCATAAAGGATGGTATCACTTATGTATGACTGCCGCAGGCAAATTTTATTGACCTATTCTCAGTTGCAATCCGAATAACCTCATGTTAATTTTTACTACCTTGAGTATTTTACATGGTGGCGGTTGAAGTTCCTGTCTGCAACTGGCGGCATCGTCGCAAGAGAAATCGGGTATGCAGCAGCAAGTTTGGACTGGGTGGGAACGATGCAGATAGAAGTTCAAAACGTTTGCAAGCGCTACGGAAAGGTTCAGGCGGTTAAGGATGCCACTTTCGATGTGGCTGAAGGACAACTGCTGGTAATCCTGGGCCCTTCGGGGTGCGGCAAAACGACGCTGTTGCGCATGATAGCCGGTCTGGAGCCGGTGATGTCCGGTTCAATCCGTATCGCCGGGGCCGAGGTCACGCACCTGCCGCCCGATCAGCGCAACATCTCCATGGTATTTCAGTCCTACGCCCTGTTTCCCCACCTGTCGGTGAGGGAGAACATTATCTTCGGACTCAAGGTGCGCAAAGTCCCCTCCGCGGAAATCGACAAACGGCTGGCTAAGGTCATCGATCTGCTGGGGCTGGCCAACCGCCTCGACGCCAAGCCCGGCGAACTGTCCGGCGGCATGCAGCAGCGCGTGGCCTTGGGCCGGGCCATTATTGCCGAAAAACCGGTCACCCTGATGGACGAACCGTTGTCGAACCTAGACGCAAAGCTGCGCAATTCAATGCGGCGGGAGATTTGCCGCCTGCAGCGTCGTCTGGGCATCAGCATGGTTTACGTTACCCATGACCAGGTGGAAGCCATGACCATGGCCGACCGCATCGTACTCATGTGCGAAGGCCGGATCGTCCAGGACGATATCCCCGAAAGCTTTTACGAAAGGCCGGTCAACATTTTCGTCGCCCGCTTTATCGGCACGCCGCCGATGAACATCCTGCCCATGTGCTCCACGGCCCACGGCGCCGCCCTGGTACCGGAGGGACCGGTGCTCTACCCGGAACTGGACGGCAGCCGTTTCAAGATGGGCATTCGCCCGGAAAATGCACGCCTTTCAGACAAAGGCCACCCGGCTGTGGTCACCGGCAAGGAGTATCTTGGATCGGACACCTTTATCTCGTGTGAAATCAACGGCCATGAACTCATCGTACGGACGCGCGGCCTGAGCGAAATGGCCGCCGGTGCAAGGGTCTTTTTGAATTGGGATCCGAAATCCCTGTGTCTGTTCGATGCCCGGACTGAAACACGGCTGGCCGACGCGCCGGCTGCCAACCCGGTATTCTGACCTGCCCTGCCGGCAGGTTTTTTGGCACCAACGGATGACTTACGCATAAGGAGGTGGGCCGTGAACAAATTCAAATGTGGTATGGCAATGACAGCCGCAGCAATAGTGATGCTGACCTTTGGCGTGGCCGTGGCCGGCCAGATCGACATGACCATGTACTACCCCATTGCCGTGGGGGGCAAACCGTATGAACTGATCAACGGGTTGATATCCGAATTCGAAGCGCAAAACCCAGACATCAAGGTCAAGGCGGTCTATTACGGTAATTACGATGACACGCGCACCAAATGCATGGCGGCCATCAAGGCCGGTGAAAAGGTCCAGATGTCAGTGCTTTTTTCCATCGACATCTTCGATCTGCTCGACGCCGACGTGATCATGCCCTGGGAGGATGTGGTCAAGACCGACGAAGAACGCGCCTGGATCAAAAGCTTCTATCCGGCGCTGATGGCCAACAGCATGTCCGGAGGCAAGACGTATGGCATTCCCTTTCAGCGCTCGACTATTGTGATGTACTACAACAAGGACGCCTTCCGTGAGGCGGGCCTCGATCCGGACAAACCGCCGGCCACCTGGGATGAGCTGGTATCCATGGGTAAAAAGCTTGTTAAACGCGACGCCAACGGCCAGGTCACCCGCTGGGGCCTGAGCATCCCATCCACCGGTTATCCCTATTGGATGTTCCAGTGCCTGGCCATTGAAAACGGCATGGAACTGATGAACAAGGCTGGCAACGAGGTCTACTTCAATCATCCGGACGTGGTCGCCGGGCTGCAGTTCTGGCACGACATGGCCTACAAGCACGAAATCATGGCCAAGGGCAGCACCGACTGGGGCACTCTGCGCCAACAGTTCCTGGGAGGCAGCACCGCCATGATGTGGCACACCACCGGCAACCTCACACCGGTACGCGACAACGCGACGTTCGACTTTGGCGTGGCCATGCTGCCGGCTAAAAAACGCCCCGGCAGCCCCACGGGTGGCGGCAATTTCTACATTTTCAAGAACACCACCCCCGAAGAGCAGGCCGCCGTGCTGAAATTCGTCAGGTTCATGACCGCACCGATCAACACCGCCAAGTGGTCCATCGGGACCGGCTATGTCGCCACCAGCCCGGCAGCCTATGAAACCGAGCTGCTCAAAAAATACGTGTCCGACTTTCCAGCCGCCACGGTGGCCCGCGACCAGTTCCAATATGCGGTGGCCGAATTTTCCACCCACGAGACCGCCCGGGTGAAAAAATTCCTGGATGACGCCATTCAGTCAGTGCTTTCCGGCGATGCCACCCCGAAGGATGCACTGGACCAGGCCCAGAAGGGCGCCGATCGCATCCTTGGACGCTATCGATAATCTTTTGCCGCCGGACGAGGCCACGGGGCTACCGTTACCCGTGGCCCCGCCGGCCCGACGATCGCCATGAACCCTAAAATCGCCCGGCAGGTGTATGGGTGGCTGCTGTTTACGCCAGCGGCACTCTTCTTCATCCTCTTTACGCACTATCCTATCGTGCGTTCGTGCTTTCTGAGCCTTTTTAACACGCCGCGCGGCAACCAGGCCGCCACATTCGTCGGCCTGGAAAACTACCGCTACCTTGTAGATGACCCGATTTTCTGGCAGGCGTTGAAGAACAACCTGATCTACGCCTTTGGCACGATCCCGGTGACCATATCCCTGGCCATGGTCATGGCCGTCTGGGTCAACCGTCAGATGCTCGGCCGGGCCTTTGTCAGAGTAGCCTACTTTACCCCCACAATCCTGCCCATGATCGCCATCGCCAACATCTGGCTTTTCTTCTACACGCCGGGAATCGGTCTGTTTGACAACATTTTGAAAGCATTAGGGTATTCGGGGCACAACTGGCTGGGCGACCCGAATACGGCCCTTATCTGCCTGATGGTCATCGCCGTGTGGAAGGATGCCGGCTTTTTCATGATCTTCTATCTGGCGGCTCTTCAGGGCCTGCCCAAGGATGTCATCGAGGCCGGCCGCATCGAGGGGGCGGGGCGTTTTTACTTTTTCCGGCGCGTGACCTTCCCGCTCCTGATGCCCACGACGGTATTCGTGGTCTTCAACGCCCTGATCAACACCTTTCGCATCATCGACCATATCTTTATTCTAACCAAGGGCGGGCCGAATAACGCCACCGAACTGCTGCTCTACTACCTGTTCCAGACCGCCTTCGAATTCTGGGACACATCCTATGCAGCGGTACTCACGGTGGTGATCATGGCCATTCTAATGACGCTGGCGCTGGTCCAGTTCAAGGTGCTGGAACGCCGGACCCACTACCAGTAGGCGCGGATCATAACCTATGGACTCTTCCTCTTTCGGACGCCGCTTGGAAACCGCTGCCGCCTGGCTGCTGGGCCTGATCTGGGCCGCACCCCTGCTCTACGCCTTCTGGGCCGCCTTTCACCCCCCGCATTTCGCCGTACGCTTCGACCTGACCGCTCCGCTGACCCTGGCCAACTTTACCGAGGCCTGGCACACGGCGCCCTTTGCGCGCTATTTTCTCAACACCATCATCTACACAACCATGACCACGGTGCTGCAATTCGTGCTGTGCACCCTGGCCGCCTATTCCTTTGCCTGCTACGAGTGGAAGGGCCGTGACATCGCTTTCTCCCTGATCCTGGTGCAGCTCATGGTCATGCCCGACCAACTCCTGGTGGTCAACTACCAGACCATGACGGCGTTGAATCTGGTGGACACCATCCCGGCCATTTCTCTGCCCTATATCGCCTCGGCGTTCGGGGTGTTTTTGCTGCGCCAGAACTTCAAGCAGGTACCCATCGCCCTGGCCGAGGCCGCCCGGGTGGAGGGGGCCGGTCCGCTGACCATCCTGATGAAGGTCTACGTGCCGCTGTCCAAGTCGGTCTACCTGGCCTACGGCCTGGTGTCGGTCAGCTGGCACTGGAACAACTTTTTGTGGCCCCTGGTGATTACCAACTCCCTGAACACCCGGCCCATCACCGTGGGCCTTTCCATCTTCGGCTCGCCGGAAAACGGCGTCAACTTCGCCATCGTCTCCGCCGGCACCCTGATGTCAGTCGCCCCCCTTCTGGTCGGCTTTCTGCTGTTCCAACGCCAGTTTGTCGAAAGCTTCATGCGTGCCGGTATCAAATGATACGTCTGCCAGTACTCCCTGAATAAATCACCGACCACCCGCATAGCCGGTGGTTGGTGATTGTGTTTCGTGATATGCAACTTATTTATTGACATTTTTCTGGCTTCGTAGTTATAAAAATTCGTTTTGAACGGGCGCAAGCCCGTAAGTTATGGATTGGTCGGCAATGATGTTTACTGATTGGCAACTGTGAAGGAAAAGGAGAAATCATGGCGAGATTCAGAATGTTCGATTTTTCAGGCATCGCAGTATCCGTGAGTGTTCTATTGTTTATCGTTATGGTGAGTCTGCCGGGTTTTGCTCAAGCGAAAACCACCATCAAACTGGCCCATGTTTGTGCAGAGTCGGATATTTTCCAGATTCAATCGGTAAAGTTTAAGGAATTGGTTGAAAAAAGGACCGACGGCGCCGTTGAGATACGGATTTACCCGAACAAACAACTCGGCGGTAAAGAATCGGACTTGATCAACATGGTCCAGATGGGCACCATCGGCCTTGCCACGATTACCTGCGGCCCCATTTCAACCTTTGTCCCCATGTTCGGTATTTTGGATATGCCTTTTCTTTTCAAGAGCAAAGAACATGCGTATCACGTCCTGGACGGTCCCATCGGCGATCGTTTTTTACAGTCCTTGGCCAACGTAAACATCGCCGGGCTGGCCTTTGGTGAGCGGGGCTTCAGGAACGTATCGAATAACCTGCGTCCCATTGTCACGCCATCGGATCTGAAAGGCATCAAGATTCGGGTCATGCAGAGCCCGGTCTATATTGAAACCTTCAAGGCGTTGGGCGCCAATCCTATTCCAATGGGGTGGGGAGATGTCTACACGGCATTGCAGCAGGGAACCATTGATGCACAGGAAAACCCGCCCTGGGTGATCGATGCCTTTAAAATCTATGAGGTCCAGAAGTATTATTCCCTGACCGGCCATTCTTATGCCGGGAATGTTATTATGATGAACGAAGCGCTCATGAAAGGCTTTTCTCCGGACGTCCAACAGATTTTAGTGGAGGCTGCCCGCGAGGCGTCCGCTTATGAACGAAAGGTCAACAATGACGGTGTTACCGAGGTGCTGGACCGACTCAAAAGCAAGGGAATGCAGATCAACGACCTGGACCGGGCGCCTTTCCAGAAGATGATCAAATCGGTTTATGCGGAAGCCTACCAAAAAAATCCCGAATGGAAGGGAATCGTAGAGGAAATTCAGGCAGTGCAATAATACCGACGGATGCACCTTTCGATTTTTCGGGGTCAAGTCAAATGAAATCGGTTTCTTGGGTGACGGTGGCAAAAGGGTTGGACCGTCTGGTTTCAGGGGTTGTGATGGCGCTGCTTATCGGAATGATCATCACGACCTCGGCCGGCGTCTTGTGGCGATATGGATTCAACAGCGCCTTGAGTTGGTCCGAAGAGCTGTCCCGGTTTTTATTGGTGTGGGTCTCTTTTTTAGGGGCCGCCATGGCCACTTACCGAGGGAGTCATATCGGTATCGCGGTGGTCTTTGACCGGATGCCCGCCAGGACCCAGTTATGGGTCGGTCGTATCGTTGACGGCATGGTCATTTGCTATATGGTCGCTGTGCTGGCAGGCGGCATAAAAATGCTTCCCTTTGTCCATGTCCGGGTCGCTGCCACCTTGCCGTTTCACATGAATGTCCCCTATTTCGTGATGCCTGTCTCGGCCGCCCTGATTATTTTTTATATGCTGGTTCACCTCCTGGCCGGCGCCGGTCAACCCAAGGAGCCGTCATGACTGTCCTGTTTTTTGCGCTGCTGTTCTTCTTTTTTATTCTGCGCATGCCCATCGCATTTGCCATGGGGGTTTCGGCGGCACTGGCCATGTTCTTCTTTTACCATGTGCCCTTGACGGTCATCGTTCAATTGATGTTTACTTCCAATGATTCATTTCCGCTGTTGGCGGTCCCCTTTTTCATGCTGGCGGGGGCCTTCATGGAGTACGGCGGCATCAGCCGCCGGCTGGTGAATTTTGCCAGTGCGTCGGTCGGATTCATCCATGGAGGGCTGGCTCACGTCACGGTGCTGGCTTCCATGTTCTTTGCGGGCATCTCCGGTGCCGCCGCAGCCGATACCGCTGCCGTGGGAACCCTCATGATTCCGGAAATGAAAAAAAGAGGATATGATCCGGGTTTCGCATCTGCCGTTCAGGCGGCTTCAGGTTCCATCGGCGTCATTATCCCCCCCTCCATTCCCATGGTCATCTATGGGGTCATGTCCTCAACATCCATCGGCGCCCTGTTTCTCGGCGGCATCGGTGTGGGGCTGTTGGTGGGTTTGTCCATTATGGGGGTGGCCTACGTCATTTCCCGTAAAAGGGGATACCTTCCTGCGGCCGGATTTTCTGCCGTCTTGGTAATCAACACCTTTAAGGAAGCGTTATGGGCGCTGGGTATGCCCTTCATCATCGTCGGCGGCATCATGAGCGGTATTTTTACCGCGACGGAAAGCGCCGTGGTCGCCACCGACTATGCCGTCCTGGTGGGGTTTTTTATTTATAAGGAATTGAAGATCAAGGATTTTCCGTCTATTTTCGAAAAGGCTGCCGTGACCAGCGCCCTGGTGATGTTCATCATTGCCAATGCCTCGGTCTTCGGCTGGGTGCTTGCTTTCGAACAGATACCCCAGGAGATCACCCACTTTTTCGTCGCCTTGACCGACAACCCGGTGGTGCTGCTGCTGATCATCAATCTTTTGCTGCTGATTATCGGAACCTTCATCGAGACCGCCAGCGCCCTGATCATTTTCGTTCCCCTGTTGGTGCCTTTGATTCCGCATCTGGGCATCGACCCGATACAATTCGGCGTACTGATGGTATTGAATCTGGCCATCGGCATGCTGACCCCGCCCATGGGCATTTGCCTCATCGTCTCCTGTACCATTGCCGAAATAAGCATGGAGAAAGTGAGCCGAGCCGTTCTGCCCTTTGTTCTCGTCATGATACTGGATCTTCTGGTGGTCTCTTTTGTCCCATTGGTGACGACCTTCATCCCCGGTCTTTTCCTGAAATGAAATCGTTTTCATTGCTTGATATCGGAAAAATACGATGATGATCGAAAAACAGATCGCAGACAAAATCAAACAGGTCCGGAAAAGCAAGAACCTGACCCTTGAAGCGTTGGGGGAAAAGGTTAATCTATCCAAAGGCCTGTTGTCTCGCATTGAAAACTGCCAGGTCTCTCCCCCTATCGCCACCCTCTCCAAGATTGCCAAAGGATTGGACGTATCCATCGGTCTTTTTTTCGAAGACCTGGATGAAGAGACCCGAAACTATGCCGTGACATTGAAGGACCAACGTCGTCAAATCATCCGGAGAGGATCGAAAATCGGGTTTGCCTACTATTCGTTGACACAACTGAAGTCAACGCATCTGATCAATCCCTTTATTGTAAAATACCCGGTTGCCAAAAAGAAGGTGACCCATCTTTTCGACCATCCCGGAGAAGAGTTCTTTATGGTTTTGAAAGGAGAGGTCGAATTCGTGTACGGCAAAGAAATTATCATTTTAAAATCAGGAGATACCATCCATTTTGACGCAACGGTTCCTCACCGGGGACAAAATATCGGCACAGAAGAAAGTGAGTGCCTCGTCATCGTGGTCGGTGAAATCGGCTAACAAAAAGAAATCTATTTAAAAGCAGGTAAGGAGAGTCTCCCATGGCAATATCACTGCGAAGCAACCAAACCACACAAGGTAGACGCATGGCCGGTGCCAGAAGTTTATGGCGCGCCAACGGCATGAAAGAATCCCAATTCGGCAAACCCATCATCGCCGTTGCCAATTCTTTTACCCAACTGGTACCCGGCCATGTGCATCTGCATGAAACGGGTCAGCAGGTAAAAAAGGAGATCGAAAAACGCGGATGCTTTGCGGCGGAATTCAATACCATCGCCATTGATGACGGCATTGCCATGGGCCATGACGGCATGCTCTACTCCCTGCCGTCCCGGGAAGTCATCGCAGACAGCGTGGAATATATGTGCAATGCCCATAAAGTGGACGCGCTCGTATGCATCCCGAATTGTGACAAGATCGTTCCCGGCATGCTCATGGGGGCGATGCGCTTGAACATCCCCACGATTTTTGTTTCCGGCGGTCCCATGGAAGCGGGCAACGGGGTGGATCGGAAATATGATTTGATCGACACCATGGTGATGGCCGGGGACCCCGCCGTGACCGATGATGCCGTTTCCGAGGTGGAGCAGTTTGCGTGTCCCACCTGCGGCTGCTGTTCCGGCATGTTTACGGCCAATTCCATGAATTGTCTCACCGAGGCCCTGGGTCTGGCCCTTCCCGGACAGGGCACGGTGGTGGCGACGCATGCACAACGAACGGCGCTTTTCACGGAAGCGGCCCGGCGCATCGTGGAAATGACCCGTCAATACTATGATGACGGGGATGACTCTGTTTTACCCCGTTCGATTGCCACCCGTCCGGCATTTATCAATGCCATGACCCTGGACATCGCCATGGGAGGCTCAACCAATACGGTATTGCATCTGCTGGCCGTGGCCCATGCCGCCCAGGTGGATTTCAGCATGGCGGACATCGATGCCCTGTCACGGAAAGTGCCTTGTCTGGTCAAAGTGTCCCCGAGTTCTTCCTATCACATGGAAGATGTCAACCGGGCCGGCGGCATCATGGGAATCTTAGGAGAACTGGATCGCGCCGATCTGCTGGACAAGACGGTCAAAAGGGTTGATGGCCCTTCCCTTAAGGCGGTCCTGAACGATTTCGACATCATGGCTGACACGGTCACAGAAACGGCTCTGGCCCGTTATGCTGCCGCGCCCGGCGGTTATCGGAATCTGGTTATGGGATCCCAGAACAACACCTACGAAACCTTGGATCGGGACCGGGTTTCCGGATGCATCCGGCGTGTGGAAAATGCATATCATGCCGACGGGGGATTGGCCGTCCTTTATGGTAATATTGCTGAAAAGGGCTGTATCGTCAAAACGGCCGGCGTGGATTCATCCATTTTCAATTTCAAGGGAACGGCCAGGGTTTATGATTCCCAGGATGCCGCCTGCAACGGCATTCTGGGCGGCCAGATCCAAGCCGGTGACGTGGTGGTGATCCGGTATGAAGGGCCCAAGGGTGGCCCAGGCATGCAGGAAATGCTCTATCCCACCTCGTATATCAAATCCATGCATCTGGACGTCCAATGCGCACTCATCACAGACGGCCGGTTTTCCGGCGGCACCTCCGGCCTTTCTGTGGGCCACATTTCACCTGAAGCCGCCTCCGGGGGTGCCATCGCCCTGATTCAAAACGGGGATGAAATCGAAATAAGCATCCCCGAGAGACGTATTCATCTCTGCATATCGGATGAAACGCTCAGCCAGCGGCGCAAGCGTGAAGCGTCTCGGGGAAAGAACGCCTTTATCCCGAAAAGAGAACGCCCGGTTTCAACCGCCCTGAAAGCCTATGCCTATTTTGCGGGGTCGGCGGATACAGGTGCCGTGAGGATCATTCCCTCCTCATGACGGCCTGGCTGCGGATTCGGGACGTTTTCGTAATGAATCTGGAAAGTTGGCTGGCCGCCATATCTTTGCGCCTGTTTTTGAAAGAGCGGGATCGTTTTTATAGCCGGGTCTGAACGTTTTTCCGCCTTCAGCGGATGACTGCCCGTTTACAGCCATCAGCGCATCGAGATTGCCCATGGACATTTTTCTACTGCCGGCTTCGATCTCGTGCACCATTTTTCTGACGGCGTCATTGACCGGCGTCGGCACACGGTGTTTTTTGCCGTGGTCGCAGATATAGCCGTTGAGAAAATCGATTTCCGTCCGACGGCCTCTTTCAATGGACTGTAGGCTCGACGATTGGATTCTGCGGCGCTTGAAATTGATCCTGTGGATGGTGAGATGCCGTTTGATATTGGCCTACATCCCTTCGCCCAGGAGCGTGCAGTAATTCCCCCTATCTGTTCAACGCTCGATTCCAACTGTGACAATCTGTATACGGAATCATTATAAAAATGGCCACAAAACCACGCTCGGATGACCAAAAAGCAGAAACAAGACCCCGATATAGGTGCAATTGAGGCACATGGCACGGCGTATGCTGATTAAATTTTCAAAGCAAAGGGAAACCCCCTCTGGACTGAGTGGAACCGGTGCCACCATGTTAGCGGCCTCCAGGATGATCGGCACCCATTGAATTGATTTGACGCGCTCGTTCACTTCTTCTGAGCAAAGCCCGCTGGTGGGATTTGCTCAGTTTTTAGCAAGGAATTCGGATGGATGGAAAGCGGTTTTTTTATTACTTGAGGGTTAATCGATAGTCCCGCAATCACGCGCGACCTTAGGAACTTTTGCAAATGTTTTTATCCATTATTGACAGCGTTCCCTGGTATTATTTGCATCTAAAAACACTTGGACACGTCCTTTTCCGTCGACATGTTGCAAATACTGTTTTCGAAATTCACGTGTTTTCAAGTGTACTGTATGTTATGTTCTGATTGATAACGCTTGTAACCCACCAAAATAACAATCTGTTTTTTCCCCTTGCGGCATGGGCCTGCCGAAAAACAAATGATTTTGTTATGCGCCTTGGCATCCTGACGGCCGGCGATTCCACGCCTGACGGATATAGGGGGTGCGGTCGGGATCTTCCGGCACCGTTCCGCTGCCTCCCCGTACGTCCGGAAAACGGATGGACATGCAATCGGTTGGTTGGTTTCATTGGTTATTTAAAGGAAACCAGCACCGATCCCGTATCCACGGTTTCACCGGGGGTCACGTGGACGGCGGCCACCTCCCCGTCCACCGGCGAAGCCACCGCTGTTTCCATTTTCATGGACTCGATGCTAAGCAGTTCCTGCCCCTTGAACACCCGATCGCCGGCCTGGACATTGATCGCCACCATCAGCCCGGGCATGGGGCAGCGCAGCACGTTGTCCATGGCCTTGATGGCCGGCTGGGGCATGAACCGCGCCAGGTGCCACTCCTTGGGGGTGTAGATTTCGAAAGGCTTGACCATGCCGCAAAAGGCCACTTCGATGAAATTGCCGCTGTAATGCAGACGGAAATAATGCGTGGCATTGCCGATGGTCAGCTTCAGGCGGCGGCGATAGTACTCCATGGGGGGCGTAATCGTATCATATACGGCATCGTTGACCCGCACGCGCCACTGGTCTTGGCTGGCCTGGGGCTCAATCTCGATGTCGAGCACCACGCCGTTGCTCTTGGTCACGTAGGTGAACCGGCGTCTGGCGGGAATCGCGCCGCCCACCCGGGCCTGCAGGGGCAACAGGCTGTGATGGATCAGGTTCTCGCGCAGGTGATAGATCAAGGTGGCGGCGATGGCCATGAAGTGAATGTCCGCATCGGGCATCAGCGGCGCGGGGCGCGCATCGGCAAGGTGCCGGGCGATGAATCCGGTGGACAGATCGCCTTTGATAAAGGATGGGTGGCAGATCACCCGATTGGCGAAATCCACATTGGTCTTGATGCCTTCGATGTGATACCCGTTGAGGGCGTCAACCATTTTCAGGCGCGCCTGTTCGCGGTCGCCGCCCCAGGTGATCACCTTGGCCAGCATGGAATCGTAGAAAACTTGCACGCTGCTGCCGGCGCGCACCCCGCTGTCCACCCGGATGCGGTTGCCGGCAGGCTCGGCATAGCGGGTGATCAGGCCGACCGAGGGCACGAAGTTTCGCTCCGTGTCCTCCGCACAGACGCGCGCCTCGAAGGCCCAGCCCTTCAGCCGCACATCCTCCTGCTTCAGTGGCAGGCGCTCGCCGTTGGCCACGCGCAGTTGCAGTTCCACCAGGTCCAGCCCCGTGACCATTTCCGTTACCGGATGCTCCACCTGCAGACGCGTGTTCATCTCCAGAAAATAGAACTGCTTGTCCGCATCGAAGATGAATTCCACCGTGCCGGCGTTGACATAGCCGGCCTCGAGGGCCAGGCGGCAGGCCATCTGGCCCATGCGCTCCCGGGCCTCGGTATCCAGGGCCACGGAGGGCGATTCCTCGATGATCTTCTGGTAGCGGCGCTGGATCGAGCATTCGCGCTCGCCCAGGTAGATCGCATGACCGTGGGCGTCGGCCATCACCTGGATCTCGATATGCCGCGGCGCCTCGATATAACGTTCGATGAAGATGGCGTCGTCGCCGAAGGCCTTGCGGGTTTCCTGCCGGCAGAGCCTGAGCGCCGATGCCAGGTCCTCGGGGCGGGTCACGGTGCGCATGCCCTTGCCGCCGCCGCCGGCCGCCGGTTTGAGCAGGATCGGATACCCGACCTCGGCCGCCACCGCTCCGGCCTCGGCCTCGCTCGACAGGGCCTTGACATGGCCCGGCACGGTGGGGATGCCCGCTTGGATGGCCAGCTTCTTGGAGGCGATCTTGTCGCCCAGGCGGGCGATGACCGGACCGGCGGGACCGATGAAGACGATGCCGGCCGCCGTGACCATGTCGGCGAAATCGGCGTTCTCGGACAAAAAGCCGTACCCCGGGTGGATGGCCTGGCACCCCGTATCAAGGGCCACCTGCAGGATTTTTTCCTTGTTCAGATAGGACTCGGCCGGACGCGCGCCGCCCAGCGGCACCGCTTCGTCGGCCTTGACCACATGCAGGCTGCGGAAATCGGCTTCCGAATAGACGGCCACCGTCTGGATGCCCATGCGCCGGCAGGTTTTCATGATGCGGACCGCGATTTCGCCGCGATTGGCGATCAGGATTTTCGTGAACATAGGGTGCCTCACAAAGGGATGTTGCCGTGTTTGCGATCGGGCCGGTCGCCCTTCTTGCCCTCCAGAAACTGGAGGGTGCGGATCAGCCGGTGCCGGGTGTCGCTGGGGAAGATGACATCGTCGATGTAGCCGCGCTTGGCCGCCAGAAACGGGTTCACGTAGTGCTTGCGGTAGCTCTCCATTTTTTCGCCGAGCACGGCCTCGGGATCGGCGGCGGAGGCGATCTCCTTGCGGTAGATCACCTCCGAGGCGCCCCGCGGCCCCAGAACGGCGATTTCCGCAGTGGGCCAGGCATAGTTGATGTCGCAGTGGATGTGCTTGGAGTTCATCACCAGGTAGGCGCCGCCGTAAGCCTTGCGCACGATCACGGTGATGCGCGGCACGGTGGCCTCGGTGAAGGCATACAGCAGCTTGGCGCCGTGACGGATGATGCCGCCGTGCTCCTGGTCCGGCCCGGGCATGAAGCCGGGAACATCCACCAGGCAGATCAGCGGGATATTGAAGGCGTCGCAAAAGCGCACGAACCGCGCCGCCTTGAAAGAGGCGTTGTTGTCCAGCACCCCGGCCAGCACGGCCGGCTGGTTGGCCACCAGCCCGATGGTCTGCCCGCCCAGACGCCCGAACCCGCAGATGATGTTGCGCGCGAAATCGGGCTGCACGGCAAAAAACTCCGCGCCATCCAGGATGCTTGTGATCAGCACGTTCATGTCATAGCCCTGGTTGCGATTCGGCGGCACCAGGTAGTCCAGGGCCGGATCGGTCCGCTCGGGCGGGTCGTTCAGATCGAGGAAAGGCGCTTTCTGCCGGTTGTTGGACGGCAGGTAGTTGATCAGCTGGCGCACGCCGCGCAGGCACAGGATGTCGTTGGGGTAGACGAAATGGGCCACGCCGCTTTTCTCGGCGTGGACGCCGGCGCCGCCCAGTTCATCGGAGGTGATGTCCTTGTGGATGACGGTCCTGACCACGTTGGGACCGGTGACGAACATGTTGGAGGTGCCGTCCACCATGAAGACGAAGTCGGTGATGGACGGACTGTACACCGCCCCGCCGGCGCAGGGCCCCATGATGCAGGAGATCTGCGGGATCACGCCGCTGGCGTTCACGTTGCGGTGGAAGATCTCGCCGTAGGCCGCCAGGGCGTCGACCCCCTCCTGGATGCGCGCCCCGCCCGAATCGTTGAGGCCGATGATGGGCGAGCCGACCCGGCCGGCCAGGTCCATCACCTTGCAGATCTTCTGGGAATGGCCTTCGCCCAGGGAGCCGCCGATCACCGTGAAGTCCTGGCTGAAAACGAAGACTTCACGGCCGTTGATACGGCCGTGGCCGGTGATGACGCCGTCTCCGGGGGTATCGGCATTTTTGCCGGACAGGCCGCTGCGCCCCACCTTGAGCATGTCCAGTTCCTCGAAGCTGCCGTCGTCCAGCAACAGGTCGATGCGCTCCCGGGCGGTGAGCTTTCCCCGCCGGTGCTGATCGTCGTTGCGCTGCTCGCCGCCCCCCAGGGCGGCCTGCTGGCGCATTTCGGCCAGTTCCAGAATGTTGCTGTGCATGATCTCGACCATGAGCGTTCCTTTCTGCCGGATCGTTGAAACACCGTCGCTCGGATCGGCATTTTATTTCCCGGGTATCGCTGTCAATCCATCCGGTAATCGGATCGGATTCGGCCGCCACTAAAACACAAGGAAGAACTAAGTTGATTGGACAGATCGGCGCCGAACCGCGGGCACCCACATTAGTTGAAACCACGGGGCTTTTCAATTCGTTTTTTGGGAATCGTCCCACCCGAAGGTGGAGCATCGAACACCCTGATCGGCCGGCAATTGATTTTCAAGCGCTTCCGCATCATTTACCAGACAATCGGGCAAATGCGGGGCGGGCAGATGTCCCGGAGAAGCACGGCACGGATCGGCCATCTTCTTTGTTTCCAATGACCACACGGGCGATATCGTCATCGACGATTCCACAATAACGAACAATATCGGTGGTTCCTGGTACCCGGTGGTCGACGGTATATCCATGCACAGCGACACGCCCATCACGGTGACCGACTCGATCATCGAAAACAATTCGTAGGCATCCGTCGGTTCGGCGTATTCTCATCCATGGCCGACCACAGCCTGCAAACCAGCCACTCCGCGTGTCTTTTGGCCTGGACCGGCAGCCGGTTTCTTTCAATGACAATCAATCATCCGATTTGGCGACCCCAAGTCACCAAGCCACCCACCGCCTATTCCTCGCCGAACAGGCAGATCTTAACCTTGTCCCAGTCATGGGCCTCGACCCACTGGTACTTTTTCCAGAAAAGATCGTCGCTGGTGTAGTCATTTCCCTGGCCGTGCCGCGCCAGGAACTTTCTCAGCTCGCCCGGGCCGCCGTTGTACATGGCGTAGAGGACCCGCGAAACCAATTCGGGATCGGGATGGCCGTCCCGCAGGAACATGGCCTGCTTTTTGAGGATATACCGGGTGTGATAAAGGTTCATGATGTCGCACCCGGCCGCGACGTTGTAGTGGATGTTCCAGCGAAGGGCATCTATCTTGTAGAGTCCGCGCCAGACCCGCTCGTTGATCTGCATGAGGCCTACCGAAGTGCCGTTGTAGGAGCGAAGATAGGTGAGCTGCCCATTTGGCGCATGGAACTGGCGCCAGCAGCTCTCCTGCCATGCCGTGGCCATAACGGCCGTGCGGAAGAACCTCTGATGTTCCTCGGCATCGGATCGCTGCAACGCCTTTTGGGCGGCGTCGGCCAGTATTTTCTGAACGGCCGGGATGTAGGCGTCGACGTTCTCCCGGGAAACGAGCCACGTTTCGAGGGATGCTTCGGATGGTTCGCCGGAGGCCCAGCAGACGGGGACAATATCTGACAACAGGCGCTTAAGCAGACGCTCGAACTGCGCAACGATCAGGCCGTCCACCGATGGTGCCTCCTCCGCGGGTTCGGCCTGGATCTCCGGCGCATTCCCGAGGTCAAAGGTCTTTCTCAGGTCCGCATCGACTTCGGCGCCGTAGGCCCACGTGAAGGTTCGCTCGTCGGCCATGAGCCCGGCCAGCCGGATCAGTCCGTTGCGACTGATCTCCAGTCCCAGGGAGGAGCCGATGGCCTGCAGACTTTTCAGGGCGTCCGTGGCCGTGAAGAACGACAGATAGCCGAGGAGCTTGCCGGTGGTGGTTTCACGTTCCCGCTGGCTCCGGAAGACGGGTGCAACGGCGGTCCAGGTGGCGATGAACTGATCCTGGACGAATTGATCGGTAAGGGTATCGGGATCAAGTTCCCTGACGAAGCCGTAGCGCGCCTCCAGGAGGGCGGTGAAGAGGATGGCTCTGTCTTCGGCAGAGAGCGGCGCGCTTCGCAGGGAGGTCAGCAGATAGACCAGGAAGATATCCCAATCCTCCCACTGGCGGGTCAGGCGGTTCAGCGCCGCTTGGTCCAGCACCTCGGGGACGGCGGCCTTGCTCGGCGGGATCTCTTCCAGCTCGGCCAGGAGGGGAATCCGGATGGCGTCATGGTCCACCCGGATCCTGCCCGGATGCAGGCCGTCGACGAAGCGTTTGACCGTTTCCGATGTGTGCGTCGGTAACACGTCGGACAGCAGGGCCTTCAATTCCTGGACCGGGGGCCCCAGATCTACCGTGATCGCGCTCAGGTAGTCGAAGACCTTCCCCCGGATCATTTTCCAGATCAGCCCGACGATCCATGCCGGCTTGTGCTGGCTGTCATAGACCTGGGAATCGACCACGGAGAAGCCCAGGCGCCAGAGGGCCGGATCGATCCGTGGATTCAGCACAAGGCTGACATAGCCGTCCCATTGGATTCTGAAGCGGCATTTTTTGCCCAAACGCGCGCCCAGCCGGATGTCGACCTTGGTCTCCAGGCGGACAAAGTCGCCCTCCGGGAAAAATTGCGGCTCCGATACCACCACCCTGCGGCATCCCTCGGCCCGATCGACGAGCAGCGCCGTATTCTGGGGGTCGGTAAAAGCCGTGGAGATCACGAGGGAGCGGAGGAAAGGGTAATCGATGGTAATCGGCATCTCAATCGGTCGGCCGTAGCCTGAACCGGGAAAAAGGGCCGGAAGGAGAATACCCAGGATCCAGATGCAGATATATTTAACCAAGTCAGTCATCTCCTGAACGAAATCGATTCAACGTCCAACCATTTCTCATTTCAGCGGCAACTTCGACAACACCGGCATTGTATTCAATCATCAACTCGGCTGACTGCCGGCCATAGATGAGGATGATTTTGGAATCAAGCTTTTTTACATAATTTTCTGCATCGGCACTGAAGGAGGAGGTAGACGGCCCCGAACCTGCTGCAACTTTCATTTTGCGACACGAAGTTTTTTTGTGTATTTTGTGTATTTTGTGTATTCTGTGGTTTCATTTTTTCAACATCTGCGGTTTTTTTGAATGGTTATCTTGACCGGGTCCTTGATAACAGTTCATCCGGTTTGGTCCGACCCCCAGATCGTAAAGCAGACTTGCCCCCTAAACATGAAGTAGACATTCATCTTAATATGACCTACCTTGGAAATGGTCGAGTATTCCGCAGATAATCAACGCAGGGTCCCGGATTGGTCGTGGTGCTTCAGCAAACGACCAGGAAATAGCCGCCTCAACGCAAAAAAGGAGGGTCCGCCCGTGAAAATCGTAGAAGTCGGCCCCCGCGACGGACTGCAGAACGAAACCGCCCAGATCCCCACGGGAGTGAAGATCGCCTATATCGATGCCCTCTCCGAGACCGGGGTGGGTGAAATCGAGGCAAGCGCCTTCGTCTCACCCCGCTGGGTTCCCCAACTGGGCGATGCGGCAGCGGTCTTCGACGGCATCACCCGCAGGAAAGGAGTCGTCTATTCGGCCTTGGTCCCAAACGAACAGGGCCTTGCGCGGGCCATCAAAGCCCGGGTCGATAAAGTGTCCCTCTTCACGGCGGCAAGCGAGACCTTCAACCGAAAAAACATCAACACCTCCCTTGCCGGCTCGCTGAGACGTTTTGCACCGGTGGTGGCCGGCGCCCATCGTGAGCGGATGCCGGTGCGGGGCTACGTTTCCACCGCCTTCTGGTGCGCCTTCGAAGGGCGCATCGCCCCCGAAACCGTCATCAATGTCGTCGACGAACTCATGGACATGGGCGTCAGTGAAGTATCAATTTCCGATACCGTCGGCAAGGCCACCCCGGATGAAGTCAGGCGGCTTCTCGATCTTCTGCTCCCCCGCCTGCCGGTTGAACACATTGCCATGCATTTCCACGATACCTACGGCCGGGGCGTTGCCAATGTGCTGGCGGCCTGGTCCTATGGCATCGGCATCTTCGATGCCAGCGCCGGCGGATTGGGTGGCTGCCCCTATGCACCCGGGGCTTCGGGCAATGTGGCCACCGAGGACGTGGTGACCGCCCTGGAGGAAAAAGGCGCGGATGTGGGTGTCGATCTCGAAAAGCTGTTCCGGGCGGCAGGGTTGCTGACGCCCTACCTTATCGACACCCGGCGTTCCATGCCCGATGCGGACGCTCACCCCTGCGCCGCCTGTCAGTTCTCCACCGGCGAAGTCTGCTGTGAACGCTACCAGCGGCAGGCTTGATACGCTATTAACGAATCCATCCCGTCCGGCAGTGTTTTCACGTTGAAACGCATAAAATCATCCCCGTACCCGAGTCCTCCCATGATTATAGGCGTCCGGGTATTCGATTCTTAATGGACAGGACATAAAGGAGAAGTTAACATGATGTCAAGCAAGAGTCATAAGCAGACTTGACCCCTTAACCTTCGACAACACCGACATTGTATTCGATCATCAACTCGGCTAAATAGGATCGGAATCGGCCGCCACGCACAAGCATCGTTTGAAAAGTGGAGATCAGGAAAAAGAGGCAAGTCGATGGCACAACCTGGCGCCGAACCGCGGGAAGTGACAATAATTGAAACCACGGGAGTATTCAATTCGTTTTTTGGTAGCGGAGAATCATATCGATAACAAATCCCTTTCCACCTGATTGCTATTTTTGGACCTCGGAAATGAACCCTTTAGTATTGGGTACCTTGCCGACAACCTCGAACCTGTCGCAGCTTTATTTTTGCGACACGAAGTCTTTCTGTGTATTTTGTGTGTTCCGTGGTTTCATTTTTCAAGGGACTGATTCCGCTGAAGAAAAAACTAAGCACATGACTTTGCTTTCTTGCGGGCATCCCTTTACCATATCCTTTTCAACCACGGAACACGCGGAGGACACGGAAGAAGAGATTGAAAAATTTTCTGTGTATTCAGTGTATTCCGTGGTTCCATGGCTTAACACCAATGCGCGTTTAAGATACCTGTCCGCCGCATCCTCGAGAATGGTGGAATACACCGTTTGCTTGTTCTTGGAATGATAAAAAACGGCGGGGGCGGTTACACCGTCATCTCTGGCGAAATGGAGGGCCGTGGTCGCCTCATGGCTTTGCCCAGCAAACGGGCGGATACCCGTCGCAAGAATTAAAACTTTATTGTTCACCCTTAACCCCGGGCTATGTGATCCAGGCAGTTTCCGTCGGAATGATCATTGGTGAAAATCAACTTAGTGGACGCACTAAAAGGTTTCAACAGGGGATTGCGGATCAAACCACGTCAATCCATCCAACTCAGACCCTTTATCTTTTTAACCACGGAACACAAGGAGCACACGGAAAAAGAAAACGCATAAAACCTGATGGTTCGGCAAAAAAGGACATTTCGACGTTTACGAACTCATCATCGATTGCAATACGAATGTCGATGCATTAAACACCGGATGGTGCGAATCGGATATTCTTCAGCGAATGTATCCATGGACTCAAATTGAATGGATGGGATCGTCTTGAATGGAGTCACGTCAATAGCTCTGGCCATAGCCTTTTCCAGCGGAGTGGCGATTACCATGAAGGTCGCCAATGCAAAAAACCTCAGGCTGGGGCAGTTTCTTGCCGTCAACTACCTGGTATGCAGCCTGGGCCTTCTGGGCTGGGGCGCCTGGCGAACCCTCGGCTTTAATTCGCCCTTTATCTGGTCACTGGGCATCTTCGTTGGAATCATGTATGTGCTCTGCCTCTGGTTGTTCAATCGAGCCATCGCATCCGGGGGATTGGCACTGTCCACCACGCTGATGCGCCTGTCCGCGGCAATCCCCACCTTGGGATCCTTGATTCTGTTTACCGAACAGACCAATTCTTACCAGGTCCTCGGAATCGTCCTTGCCTTCATTTGTCTGCCACTGGCGAGCAAACAACCCTTGCGTTTCGACCAGGCCGGCAGGGAAGCCTTGAAAGGGATGACCTGGGGGCTGCTGCTTTTTGCAGCTTACGGGATGACCGATTTTGCGTTCAAGGTGCAGGCCGAACTGGAACCGTCGGCGGATCCCAACGCCTTCATGGCCACCATTTTCGGCACGGCCCTGCTGTTCACGTTTCCCCAGCTCTTCAAGGGGGTTAAACCGAACCGGGATTGTCTTTTCTGGGGCCTGGTTCTGGGCTTGGCAAACGTCCTGGCCACCTATTTCTGGATCATAACCCTGGCCCATATGCCGGGCGCCGTGGCATTTCCGACGCTGGGCCTGGGGGTGATCGCGGTTACCACGTTGGCCAGCCTGCTGATCTGGCGCGAGAGACTGCGCCCGGCGAATTTTACGTTTCTGGTCTTGGCGGGTGTGGCCGTTTTTCTGATCAACTTGGGGTAACTGATAGCAGCGGAAAGCGGATCGAACCACGTCAATCCATCTAAATCCGACCCTTAATCTTTTCCTTTTTAACCACGGAATACACGGAGCACACGGAAGAAAAGATCAAAATAATTGTCTGTGTATTCAGTGTATTCCGTGGTTGAAAATTCTTTTTTGAATTCACGGTAAACTTGGGAAAACCATTACCGCGGGTTGAATAGCTTTTGTTCTGTGTATTCTGTGTATTCTGTGTGTTCCGTGGTTTCCTTGCTTAAACGAAAAAGGCAGAGCCCCGTTAGAGGCTCTGCCTGTTATCCTGCAAGTCGTTCAAATCAAGTTGCCATTAATTTTGAAGCTCTGCCGTCGATCATGCCCTTATATTTTACAGGAAGCTTGTGATGACAATCCGGCTATACATCTGTTGATGAAGTAGCCGAGAATGAAAAGCGTCAACATTATTCCTATCATGGGGCACCTTCCTTTCAGTTAGCCTGCAACATCGATTCCCGGATCACATCCCAGGTTCTTGTCTTTATTTTCGCACTCGAAGTTAGCTTCACGGGTATCAACGTGTCCTTCGTTTCTGTCGTCGCTGTAGTCCTGCACTTTATTTTCGGCCATGATATCACCTCTTAAGTTGGTTGTTTGTTTGGTTGGTTGGTTCCGTCTTGCCTGGGAATAAAATATGCCATCCAGGGAATTTTGCAATGTGAGCGGGTTGAGCGGTTGATGGCAGGTCAAAACTACCATTGAAGAAATGAATCAAAAATATTCTATGTATTCAGTGTGTTCTGTGGTTTCTTGCCTTTTGTTCAATCCGTTGAATTTCAGTTCAAGCGAACCCAGTATTGAACAGTTGCAGCGGCGAATTGAGTCACAAAGAGAACGATGACGGTCAGGAGCAAAATTTTTGATATTCTCATTGAAGTTCCAAGTTTCTGCTATGGTAACGATGTAACACCAAATCGTGTTCCAATACCATATACCGCAGACCAGTATTCCTCCCGTAGCCGCTTTAACCGCCGAGAGCCTGTAAGGATTGCCGAAAAACGGGAATAGGTCTGAGCTAGATAGCGGATGTTTTCTGGTACCTGCGGAGATGTAACACCGCTGTCGATGCCCTTCAAAACCTCCGGAAGATTGATTGCCGGCGTCGACATCGAAGAGCGGCGTGGGGTCAAGGAAAACGATTCACGGATAGACCATTTGTTCAAGAAGGCTCCGTCGAAAGCCCAAAGATCGCTGTATGCGCCTGTGGTCAGCCACATCAGGCTGCTTGACCATCACCACTTGGACCAGGATACTTTGGGCAGTTTAAGTGCCGTGGGAATCGACCCGGGAAACGTTAAGAAAAACATCGAGGCCTGGGAAGGCCTAAAGGCGTTCTGATCATACCGAACCTTTGAAAACCTTGATAGAGGGCATTCAAAACGCCGCCCGCATCCAGGATATGGATTTGAAGCCTGGGGTTAGCCCGGAATCAAAGCATCGAGGACGGGCTTCTCAGGCGGCTTTTCGTCTATGATGCGGATTGCTCTTACCGCAAAACCGCTTGGGCCTCCCACTGCAGGCTTATGCAACGGAAGCTTTACCGTCCACAATCACCGTCCGGCTCAAATTGTTGGAAATTCATTCAATAATTGAGTCTGGACGGTTGGACGATGGTTTGCATCACACCTTCATTACCAGTTCCGACGTAGGACCCGGTCACAATCTTTGATTCCTACAAAGCACAGATAACTTGTTTTTATTATTGACAGATTTGCTGGCTAACGGTTATCGTACTCGAAATGTCCCACCCTATCAATCCCACGGAAAAATACCAGGAGCGTTGCACCCATGAACAAGCTTGAGCTGATCCAGGCATTGAAGGACGCCGCAGACCTCACCAAACCCGAAGCTGCCGCTGTTGTTGACATTTTCTTCAATGGAATGGCCGATGCCCTGGCCGAAGGTAATCGGGTGGAAATCCGCGGGTTATGCTCTTTTTTCGTCAAGGAATACGATGGATACACCGGGCGCAATCCCAAGACCGGCGAGAAGGTGAAAATCAAACCGAAGAAACTGCCGTTCTTCAAGCCGGGCAAGGAACTCAAGGATCGGGTGGATCGCTGAATGGCAACGGCGTTTTTTCATACAAGGGGCTGGCGATAACTCAATACATCACCAGGTCGGGCCAAACTCTTAAATCAACGCAGTCCCTGCAGCTAAGCACCCTTTAACCAACCTGATTTTGCTTGATTTTGGCCGAAAAATGTGTTGGTTGAACAAATGGATCCTTAATTGAGTATATTCCAAAAACCAAAAGTGGAAAATTTTACGGCTCATTTTCCACTTTTTCCACTTAATACGCCAATACGTGGAAATTTTCTATTCTATAAGCGTCATACGTTGAATATTTTCCACTCATTAACACTTTTATATTACAATAAAAACGATAACCACATTTCTCAAGATATAATCGATTTCATAGACCATTGTGATAGATATGCGAATGATAGAAGACGCTGGAAAAAGCTCTTGGATGAACTTAATAATGCTGATCATGAAGGAATAGAAATAGATTTTAAAAGATGTTAAAAAACTCTTGCAGCTATCAACAAGGATGGAGTTAGTAAAAAAGCAGAGACTGGCGATTGTGCTGTACTATGGATCACAGAATGTTCGGAAAATAGGGGAAGGCTGCCTTGCTCAAACGAGAAGCCAAGTTCAACAAAAGTTCAAACTTTGTAGGATAATTGCTATTGTCGCGATTTCGTGGATGGACACTATCTAATCGCCGAAAGGTGTATGATAAAGCCCGAGATCGAAATCCAGAGCGGTGGTCAAATGAAATACGCAATTGGAACCCCGTGTGTGAGGTTTGGTTGAATCCCGAAAAAAGGGATGAAACCGCAAAAGTGCAACTGTTAGAAAAGGCCGCTTGAGTTATGACTCAGGTGA
The DNA here is from genome assembly GCF_963664155.2 of uncultured Desulfosarcina sp. Classification (GTDB taxonomy): domain Bacteria; phylum Desulfobacterota; class Desulfobacteria; order Desulfobacterales; family Desulfosarcinaceae; genus Desulfosarcina. The sequence goes on along the minus strand of NZ_CAXXXH010000002.1, from coordinate 167,955 downwards.
CAACTACCTTGACGCGCTCCGTTTTTGACTGTATTTTAGCCGATATTGAGCAGCCTGGCTATTTGGCAGATGATTTTCCTTTCTACCAGAAAGGTAATCACCCGTTTCTCCCTTGCCGAAAACATCTGAGGTCTATAACGTAAGGCCAAGAAATCGAACTCCTCGAAATACTTAGAATTCATCAGGACGCAGGCGTCCGTCCAATCCGATAAACGGTATGCCTGGATTGAATGCAAATTATCCCCCATTCGGAGGATGTGGTTTGAGAACCGATGGACTATTTATGGCTAAATCCACTTTAGTAGAAGGACGACCGCCATGAGTACCTCGGCCAGCAGCATATTGTTGATCGATGACGATCCCGATGTACTCCTTTCAGCCCGGTTGCTTCTCAAAAGTCACTTCGACCGCATTCACACCCTGGAAGATCCTGCCAAGCTGCTGGATATGCTACAACAGGAAACCTTCGACGTGTTGCTCCTCGACATGAATTTCACTCGGAATGCCACTTGCGGCAAAGAGGGCTTCGACTGGCTGACCAAAATTTTGGATGTTGATCCAGATATGGCCGTAATCCTGATAACCGCCTATGGGGACGTAGAAATGGCGGTGCGCGCAATAAAGCAGGGCGCCACCGATTTCATCCTAAAGCCATGGGAAAACGAACGACTGGTGACCACCGTAACCACGGCCATAAAGCTGCGACGGTCGAAAGATGAAATTTCCAGACTGCGAGAACGTCAGCGCCAGATGAGTGGTGACATAGATTCGCGATTTCACCACATGATCGGCAGATCGAAGGCCATGCAACGCGTCTTTGACACCATCTCCAAGGTTGCCGCTACAGACGCCAACGTACTCATTTTAGGCGCGAACGGAACAGGAAAGGAATTAGTGGCCAGAGCCTTGCATCGAGGATCTTTGCGCGCAGCAGATGTATTTATCAGCGTGGATATGGGCGCCATCCCCGACAACCTTTTCGAAAACGAACTGTTCGGTCACGCCAAGGGCGCCTACACCGGAGCTGGTGATCGTAAATTAGGGCGAATGGAGCTGGCCTCGGGAGGAACTCTTTTCATGGATGAGGTCGGAAACCTGCCACTACCCTTGCAAGGCAAACTCTTGCGGGTATTGGAAGAGCGACACCTAACGCCCCTGGGGGACAACAAACCGAGATCCATAGACATCCGTTTGTTGTGCGCCACCAACACGGCCACCCATGACCTTGTGGCAACTGGTAAGTTTCGTCCTGATTTTCTCTATCGCATCAATACGGTGGAGATCCAACTGCCCCCCTTGACCCAAAGGGGTGAAGACATCATCATGCTTGCTGACTTTTTCATGCGCAATTATGCACGCAGATATCAAAAGCCGGAACTTAGCCTGACCAAGGCTGCGCAGACCGAGCTCCTGTCATATCGTTGGCCCGGAAATGTTCGAGAGTTACGCCACACGATGGAACGAGCGGTGATCCTGAGCGAAGGCGACGTCATCGATGTTGCCGATTTAAGGCTCCCCGAAACGTTCGACTGCCAACCCACGTTAGCCCCTGACAATCTAGCCCATTCGGAAAAGCAGACTATCAAGCGTGTGTTGGCTCAATCTGATGGTAACATTTCACAAGCAGCCAAAGTGTTGGGCCTGACCCGTGCGGCCCTCTATCGGAGGCTTCAACGGCATGATTTATAGGAATTTTCGACTCCAGGTCATCTGCCGTGTGCTATTGCTCTCTTTTAACATTTACGCATTTTTTTATTTTTACTTTCAATCGCGTTTCTATGTGACCACACTGCTAATCGGTCTTTGCCCTATCTGGCAAATCTGGGCTCTCTTTTGGTATGTTCAGCGCACCAATCTACAGTTATATCGGTTTTTCGACACCCTGATAGCCGGCGATTTTTCCGAACGCTTACCGGAACTGCATCACGATAGTGGCTTTCGTGAATTGAGTCGCTCCTTGAACCGCATCATCGTGACCCTATCGGACAAGCGTGCTGAAACGGAGCAGAAACGACGTTTTTTTCAAAGCGTCCTCCAACAAGTGGGTGTCGGTTTGGTCTCCCTAAGGCCTGATGGCTCAGTCGCGTTTATCAATCGAAGTGCCCGCCGAATGCTCAGGCTGCACAACCTTACCCATGTCCGACAATTGCATTCAATAGACCCAGGCTTGTCCATCGTTTTGATGGCTATCAAATCAGGACAGCGGAGATGGATCCAGGTGCACAAAGGCCCGCAGCGTGTTCAACTGGCCCTTTTTGCCCAGAAGATCCAACTGCCCCAACGGGAAGGATACAAGCTCCTGACGCTTCAGAACCTGCAGCCCGAGCTTGAGGAAAAGGAAAGCGAGGCGTGGAAAGACCTGATCCGGGTTCTCAGCCATGAAATCATGAACTCCATGACCCCTATCTCCTCTCTATCCACCACAGCCCTGCAGTTGATACCGAAAGAAACCGAAGCGCTTTCAAAAAAATTCGTGGACTTGCATGAGGCTATAAGTACTATCAGCCGGCGCAGCCAAGGATTGATGCAATTCGTGCAAAACTATCGACGCTTTGCCTGCATTCCTGATCCCAGTCGAGAGCCGTTTGCAGTCGAATGCCTCTTCGGACGCCTGCACACCTTGATGCACAGCCATCTCATTGATCGATCCATTGCCTTTGAAAGCCAGGTCACTCCGACTGATCTGCATGTAGTTATCGACCCAGCCTTGATCGAACAGGTTCTGATCAATGTTCTGACCAATGCCATGGATGCGGTAGCTGATTCTCCAACTCCGCGAATTCGCCTCACGGCAGCGATGGATCACCAGGCGCAGGTATCTATCCAGATCACGGACAATGGGAGGGGAATGGATGAAGCAATGATAGACAAGGTGTTTATCCCGTTTTTTACTACCAAAACCCACGGCTCCGGTGTGGGCCTGAGTATTTCACGTCAAATCATGCGGCTGCATGCTGGCACCTTGCGCATCATATCCTCAGTAGGTCAGGGCACGACCGTGACGCTCCATTTTACCTAATAGTAAAGAAAAAAATGCCCGATTAATGGGATCATTTTTTTCAGCTGCACCAAGGGCTGATCGAAATTCATGTCCGCGTAGCGGAGGGTTTTGTCGAGTTGGCTTACGGCGCCTGAGTATCTCTCTGCACAGGTCCTCGCTGCAGGTAATCGTTCTTTTACTGCCAGGGCTTCTGCTGCTACGAAAATTGCCCTCCCGGTCATGCTAAGCATAGCAGACAAGTTATTCGGCCACGACCGTCCGGAAACGAACAATAAAATGTCCAGTTTCGGACATTTTTACAATCAAATGAGATCCCAAATGCATAAAAAGCCCATACGCCCACCAGATCTTTAAATTGGCGCCTTTTTTGCTTTTCAGACAGGCATGGATCGCGCGATCAAAAAACGACGTTTTCATCTCAAATGGGTATTGGGCCTGCTGGTGTTACTCTCCTCCGGAGTCTTTTTTATCTACCAAATGGTTTACGTGGATCAAAAACCCACCGTCTATGCCAAACGCGACGAACTGCAACTGGCCAAAGTAAGCCAGGAACTGTTCCAGGAATTCGTCAATGTGACCGGCATTATGGCTCCGGCAGACTCTCTCTATCTGGATACCAAAGAAGGTGGGCAGGTGAAGAAGATCTACGTTGAGGCCGGCGATAATGTGAAAATCGGAGATCCAATCCTCATCCTTGAAAACACCGATCTGGAGATGGACGAGTTGCTCAAGAAGGCGCGCATCATCGAAAAGGAGTTCGAATTGCAACGCGCGAATGTCAATTGCAGCAAGCTGGAGCACGGACTCAAGGAGGATCTGCTTGAACTGGAGTTTCGCATATCCCGACTCGAAAAGGACCATCGTCGCAACCACGATCTGGCCCAATCCAAATACATTTCTACCGAAGCTTTCGAGGAAATCGAGGACAACTTTCGCTACTGGAAGCAAAAGCGAGAGATGCAGATTCAGGCCATGGTCATCGAAGCCCGTCTGAACGATAAGACCGTCAAACAAATTGAGGCCGGCCTTAACCTGCTTAAGACCGATCATCAGGAGACTCTAAAACGCCAAAAAGACCTTTTGCTTATTGCCCCGGTAACGGGCCTGCTCACGACCCTGGACGCCTCTGTAGGCGAAACCAAGAACAAGGGCGCACGCATCGGCCAGATCGACCTTACCGACCAAATCAAAGTTATTGCTCAAGTGGACGAGTACTACTCTGGCCGCGTGCTTATTGGCAACACCGGCACTCTTGAGGTGTTCGATACCGAATCGAACCGTGAAACGGCTTACGAACTGAGAGTTTCCACTATTTCTCCAGAGGTTCATAACAATGAATTCGAAGTGGAATTCTCTTTTGTCGCGGAACATCCCGCCATGGTGCGCCTTGGCCAAAGTTTCACTGTTCGCCTGGCCCTGGGACGAGAGTACGAAGCCTTGGTGCTCAGAAAGGGACCGTTCGTTCAGACGACCGGCGGCTCCTGGGTCTACGTGGTCGACGCCGATGCAAAAAAAGGCATCCGGCGATCTATAAAAATCGGCAAGCACAATCCTGACTATTTCGAAGTGCTCGGCGGCCTGACCGCTGGCGAGCAGGTTATCGTCTCGGCATATGACCATTATGAAGGCGTCAATGCAATTGAACTCAACTGAGGTCAGGTACGGGAAGTTATCAACCATCGAGGAGCCACCAATGATCACAACCGAGGATCTGGAAAAGGTATTTTTCACGGAGGAAGTCGAAACCCACGCCATCAACAAAATCTCTCTCGAAATCCAAAAGGGCGAATATGTCGCCCTGATGGGGCCGTCTGGTTGCGGCAAGACCACTCTTCTAAACGTGCTGGGCCTTCTGGATAAACCCAGCGCCGGCACCTACCGCTTCATGGACCAGGATGTCTCAAAGTATTCCGAAAGCCAACGTGCCCGAATGCGCAAGGGTAACATTGGCTTTGTGTTTCAGAGCTTCAATCTGATCGATGAACTCAAGGTTTTCGAAAACGTTGCCCTGCCCTTGCTCTACATGCGGGTGTCGGCCAAGGAGATCCAGGATCGAGTGATGGCCATCCTGGAAAGGATGAACATCGCCCATCGACGTAATCATTTCCCTCAGCAGCTTTCCGGAGGGCAGCAGCAGCGTGTGGCTATTGCGCGCGCCGTGGTAACGGAACCCAAGCTGATCCTGGCCGACGAACCCACTGGCAACCTGGACAGCGCAAATGGTGATGAGGTGATGGGGCTACTGGATGGGCTTCACCGGGAAGGGACCACTATTGTGATGGTGACCCATTCCCTTGCCTGCGCTGAGGTTGCAGATCGCATCGTGAATCTGCTGGACGGACAAATTGTTGGCCACCAGCCTCGCGAGGAAAGCCATGTTTAAAAACTACATCGTTATCGCCCTGCGCATTCTACTGCGCTGGAAAATCGCATCGCTGATCAGCATTATTGGGTTGGCACTGGGAATGGCCTGCGCACTGCTGATCTTTCTATTTGTGCAGTTCGAACTCACCATTGATCGCTTTCACGGCAACTACGATCGAATATACCGCGTGTTGGGACACGGCACGCGCCTGACCCATGACGGTGAAGAGGTCGACCGGGCCATAACTGTTTTCGAATTGGCGCCAAAGCTTAAAAGTGAGTTTTCCAAGATCCGGCAAGTGGTGCGGCTATCCCCTCAACACGCCACTTTGAAATATGAAGGCCGCCTGCTCGAAACCGATCGCTTCTATTTTTCCGATCCCGAGTTTTTCGACATGTTCGATTTTGCGTTGATCCGCGGGAACAGTTCTACCGCTCTGACGAACCCCAATTCCCTGGTGCTGACCACTGAAATGACCGAAGCCCTGTTCGGGGCAACCGATCCCATGGGGCGTGTGGTGCAACTGAAACTGCCTTTCGGAGACTTGATGCCGCTCACGGTGACAGGCGTCTTAGCTCCAATTCCTGACAACTCCTCGATTCGTATCGGCTGTCTGGCACATAAGCCCTTTGAGAGCATCAAGGCGTTGCTGCCCAATTTCATGCCACTCTACGCGTTCACTTTCGTCACGCTCTACAATACCGCAGATGCTTCCGATGTGTCTGAGCACCTTAAATTGCTTAAGGTGCGCGACTTTTATGCTGACGCCATTTTCTCCAAGTGGCACTTTGCCCTGGAGGCCTTCAAGGACGTCTATTTCAGTCAGGCCCTTTACGATATCAGTAGCGGCGGCGGTGAGGCCCTCATCAGAAATGGCAATCGAATGTTGATATGGCTATTGGCAACCATCGGATTATTAATGGTTGGAATCAGCTGCATCAATATCATGAACCTCTCCACTGCCCGTTCAGCCAACCGCGCCAAAGAGATCGGTGTTCGCAAGGTGATCGGGGCCATGCGAACACAAATGGTAACTCAGTTCTTGATTGAAGCAGTGGTTCTGAGCCTGATCGCACTGTTGCTGGCGGTTGCCCTGACCGAAGTCTTTTTGCCCTATTTTAATACAATCGTGCACCGCGAACTGACCATCGCCTATTCCAGGAATTGGGGCTACCTGTCGGCGATGGTCCTGCTGGCGGTCCTGGTTGGAATCGTATCAGGAATCTATCCAGCCTTCTTTTTATCTTCCTTTAGCCCCACGACCACGCTGAAAGGCCAAAACATGCCCTCGGCCGTGGGTCTGCGCAAGGGACTAATGGTGGTGCAGTTTGTTGTAGCCATCATGATACTGATTTTCTCTTTCCTGGTCACCCGCGAGGTTCGCTTCCTGCGTGACAAATCTTTGGGTTTTCAAAGCGAGCACGTGCTGGTGACAGTTATCAATGATGTTGAGCTTGAAAAGAAGTACGCCGGAATAAAAGAATCACTCCTGGAACTGCCCGGGGTTGCCTATGTCAGCGCATCAGCCCACGCCAGTTGGGAGCGAGGCATCATCGGCTGGTCGACTTTCACCTGCATTGGCACGGATGTCACTCTGCAGCAGAGCCTGATGCTGGTTGACCCTGACTTTCTGCGAGTTCACCAAATCCCCATTATCGAAGGCGAAGATTTCCCAGCCAATGCCGACAAGGCTGAAAGCATGTGCGTCATTAATCGCACGGCGAAAAAAGAAATGGGATTGGATACGATCGTGGGGAAAAAACTTCACCATGGTGGATTTTATTCCCGCCAGGTTGTGGGCGTCGCAGAAGATTTCCACTTCAACTTTCCAACGGAAAAAATTCGCCCATTAGTGATGGTGCCGGTGCCTGAATATTGGGGCTTTCGGCGCCGCTTCGTTTCTATCAAGCTTAAACCCGGGGACATCGACGGAACGGTCGCCCTCATTGAGAAAAAGGTCAAAAAAGTATTTCCAAACATGGTGTTCGACTACTTCTGGTTGAATCGCGATATCGAACGGATCTTTGCCCAAAAAAATGATCCTTGGGAAATTTCTCTTAAGTTTTTCACCGGATTTTCGATTTTCATCGCCTGCCTGGGGTTGTTCGGGTTCGCCGAATATGAAACAGCTCGCCTCACCAAGGAAATCGGTATCCGTAAGGCCGTTGGTGCCACCCGTTCCCAGATCGCCTGGCATGTTATCAAATCCTTCTTGAAACTGGCCATTGTGGCCAACATCCTGGCCTGGCCGCTAGTTTTTCTTGCGGTGCGTTATATCCTGCGAGCCGTCGATTACCCTTACCCCTTTCAAATGGGGGTGTGGATATTCTTTGGAACCGGCATGGTCACGCTGCTTCTGACTGTTCTTACAATCAGTCTGCAAACCTTCCGAGCGGCATCTGTCGATCCGGTGGAAGCCCTGCGAGATGAATAGCGACATCACCTCTTTGCGGTTCGGTTTCCTCATCTACTCGATGCTATGCATTTTAACCTTTTTGGAACAAGCGTTCGGGGACAATGACACGCCTCTGACGCTTGCGCAACTAGTTCAAATGGCGATCGAAGTCAGTCCAGATCTGAAAATTAAGCAGGCTCAGACAAATCAGAGTCATGCCGAACAAGCCGCTGCGAGATCTCGATTTATGCCGACTTTCGAAACCTCGTACACCTTCAACCGGGAAAGCCATCCATCCTATATCGGGAAAACACTGACTGACCCAGACCGTGATTATACATGGGCGATCACTCTGAATCAGCCCTTATACAGACCCCAGTTGACGCAAAATTTGACCCTTGCCGACTTGAGTCTCGAACAGGCAAAACTGGCGTATGACCTGCAAACCCGCACAGTAACCTTCAACATGCTTACAGCCTATTACAATTTACTTAAAAACCGAAAACAGTTCGAGGTCGCTCAAAAACAGGTGGATCAAATCACCGCCCATGAGGAAAAGGCCCGTGCCTTCTACGCGGCAGGCAAGATTCCACTAAACGAACTACTTCAAGCTGGAGTTCGCCTGGCCAATGCCCGCCAAACAGCCACCGTTGCTGAGAATCACATGGCTTTGGCCGAAGTCAGCGTCAACTTACTGTTACGACGCCCCCTGGAATTGCATGTTGAAGTGATTGAGGAGATGTCCCTAACCCCGTGGGTGTCTTGTCTGAATGACTGCTTATCCATTGCCGCTCCACAGCGCCTCGAATTAAAAATGGCAGAGGTTGAATTAGGCATGGCCGAAACACGTTTAGGGTTAGCCCGTTATGCCTATCACCCAACCGTTAGCCTCAATGGTTTTTATTACAAGAAAGGAACTCAGGCAGATCTGTTCGATAAGCAGGGGATAACCTATCCCGAAGGATGGGAAATAAATGCCTCATTGGAATGGACTATTTGGTCCGGGAACCGTCGCTCTCACCACATTACCGCTAGTCAGGCGGGCGTTTCTCAGAGCCGAACCAAGCGCGATGCACTGATGGATTCCATCAGCTACGAAGTTAGGCAATCATATCTGAATCTTATGGAAGCCAACCGTAATTTAGCTGTCATGGCAGAAGCCTTAGGCCAGGCGGAGGAAAATTTGCGTCTGAATCAAGGGCGTTTCGACCATGATTTGGCAACCACCACAGACGTTCTGGATGCCCAGGCGCTGCTGACCATCACTCACGGTCGTCATGTAAACGCTCTTTACGATCATCAAATCGCTATCGCCACCTTGAAACAGGCCATGGGGCTCGACATACTCGATACCCTAACCGGCCAAACCCCTTCTTCAACCCCACCACAAGGAGATGGAAAATGAGACAAAAGCGGATTTGGATTGGAATAGCATTGCTGTGTACGATGATTCAGTGCCCTGCGGTCTGGTCTCAAGAAGAGGCGGCCACCAAGGAAGAATGTATCGCCAAAGTGACCCAGGCGGTGAACCAAATCAAGGCCGAAGGTTTCGAGGCAGTAAAACCCGTTATCGAGAAAATCGGCGGCCCCTATACATGGAAAGACGGATATGTATTCGTCATGGACACCAAGGAAGGCATTATGCTGGCACATCCCTTCCTGCCATCGCAGATGGTGGGCCGGCCGCTGTTAAATGTTACCGACAACAACGGCACGCAGTACGTAAAAGAGATGCTGGATCTGGCGAACAAGGAGGGACAGGGTTGGGTCAAGTATTTAAACTGGCGGCGCGGTTATCAGGAACCACAAATGAAGGAGACCTATGTCTTCAAAGTACCGACCGCAGATGTGATCGTGGCTTCGGGTTACTTTCCTCAAAAAGATCAGTAACCGGCGCATATCACGCCCTCCCCCCGACGGGTGTAACCGCAGACCCGGCCCATCGAGACTTCGGTTACGCCCAACACAACATCATGGTTGATCCTCCAAAATGATAACATCGATCGTAAAGATCCATAATTAATGGAGTTGGCATGAAGCGTAAATCTAATCAAAAAGAATTCTGGGGGACGCCCTTAAAATATAAAATTCACATCATAAAGTTGAAATTTTAAGGGCGTTATATGTTGAAATAGTTTAAGAAACTATTCCCTCAGCTAACATATAAAAAGTTTTTTATCGCCTTGAAAAGAGACAACCTCCTGTTAGTATGAAGACTGATGTTTCTCCCCAGAAACGCTTCACACCAAAGGAGTTTGTCATGGATACCGATCACGGTAGCAGGCTGCGTTGGTTTCGTCAATTCAAACAAGAAGTCAAGGCCGGTGATCCGATCCTGGTGGTCGGCATCGACATCGCCAAAAGCAAGCACCACGCGTTTTTCGGCACGCCGGATGGCAAAACGATCCGCCGGCGTCTGATCTTTGAAAACTCAAGAGAAGGCTTTGAGACGCTGCTGTTTGCAGCCAACCAGATGATTTGCGACAACGATCACTGAGCGTTCCAAGATATCTTTGCGTCGTTGACAGGTTCGCATGCCGGAGAATAATCTTACTGAAAATTTCGATGGGTACATTGGATCGGGATGCAAAGGTTGTTGAATGCCGGCGCAAATCATGTGGACGAAGTTCTATGCCTGCCAGCTTTCCCACTTTTAGTACGATCATCCGGGCTGCCTCGTAGGAAATGGGAAATATGCGGTCGGGTGTTTTGCATACTTGGTGGGCATAATCACGGAGTCTTTCCGCCACCTTCTGAGGGATGAAAACGATTTCTTGCTCCTGGCCACTTTTGAGCGCTTCAAGGATCAGTTTCTGATCCTGAAGGTCTTTCAGCTTAAGTTTCAACACCTTTCCGACACGCATTCGACCGTGGGCCATCAGTTCGAGCAATAATCGGTTGCGATTCTTGGTCGTTCGGAATATGATTTCGTCAATGGTCCCTTTTTCGATGATCTCCCACCGCGATGTTACTTTTTGGCGGTAGAGTTTCCGGATCATAGGCGTATCGCATGGATTCACTGATCCGAGATTGATGTTGTTCCGTACGAAGTTGAAAAAACAGGATAATTGGGAGAGGCGAACCCGCTTGGTATAGGGTTTGTTGCCATCGGTAAGGCGGTTCAAGAACGTCAGGATTTCATTCGGGGTCACATCACCGATCTCCCTATCACCGAATTCCTGGCAAAAGGGTTCAATCACGGCTTGATAGGATCTAAGCGTATTTTTTTTTAGAATGGGTCTTGTGATAATCGATCCATATTATTGCTGCTTTGGAAAGTTTCATGGCTGAGGCTTCCTTGGGTTAGAGGGTAACGATACCTACGCCAGCCTTCTGTTGAGCAAAGGAGCGAGCCCGGTCTATGTGAAGGAACAGCTGGGGCACTCCAGCATAAAAATTACCGTGGACATCTATGGCCACCTCATCCCCGGAAGCAACCGAGGGGCCGTAAATCAGCTCGATTCTCCGCAACAATCCGCAACCTATACGCAACCTGCCAAAACAGAAAGGCCGCAACCTTTTGAGATTGCAGCCTTTAATGCTTGTTTGGTGCCGAAGGGGAGAATCGAACTCCCACTGGGGAACCCCAACTAGACCCTGAACCTAGCGCGTCTACCAATTCCGCCACTTCGGCACGTTTCAGCCTGATTTCAAAAAGGTTGATTTCAAACTGAAGATGCACTAACTATATTTTTTTGTTTTTCGTGTCAAGCCCATTTTACGGTAAATTAGAAGATCATGAAGATTATACAAGACATCGTAACCATAAAAGAACCCTTCAAATCCGCCGTGATTACCATCGGTAATTTCGACGGCGTGCACATCGGCCACCAGGCCCTTTTTCACGAGGTGGTCGAATTGGCCGAGGCCATGGACGGCACGGCCGTCGCCATGACCTTCGATCCTCATCCCATCCGGGTGATCACCCGCAACGGGCACCCGCCCCTGATCACCCTGTACGAGCAGAAACAGGAATTGATCGAAAAGGCCGGCATCGACGTGCTGATCTGCGTCCCCTTCACCATGGACTTTGCCGCCTTGTCGGCCCGAACCTTTGTCGAGGACATCCTGGTGAGGCGCATCGGCATGAAAGCCATCGTCGTCGGCCAGGATTATACCTTCGGCAACAATCGCGAAGGCAATGTGGACCTGTTGAGGCAATACGCCGAAGAACTGGGCTTCAAGGTAATTGTGGCGGACTGGATCCAGTCGTCCACCGTCGACAACGACCGCATCAGCAGCACGGCCATCCGCGAACTGGTCATGGACGGCCAGATCGAAAAAGCCGGCAAGATGCTGGGCCGCGACTACCAGATCCGCGGCACCGTGGCCCACGGCCGCGACCGGGGCGGCAGACTGCTGGGCATCCCGACGGCCAACATCAACCTGCAGGACGAACTGTGCCCCAAGGTCGGCGTCTACGCCGTGATCGTCCACTATGACGGCCAGCGCTATCCGGGCGTAGCCAACATCGGTTACAGTCCCACCTTCGACGACCATGTATTTACCGTGGAAGCCCACATTCTCGACTTTAAAAAGGATATTTACGGCCAGAAGATCATGGTCAACTTCGTTAAGCGGCTAAGGGACGAAAAAAAGTTTTCCGGCATCCCCGAACTGATCGAACAAATCGATCTGGATATCGCCGACGCCCGGCGGATTCTGGCCCCCCATTTTGAAAAGTAGACGATAACTCTGGATCCCCGCAGCTGCAGGGATGACAACACATGGGGCATTTCAACTTTTTACGGTGTTATCAACGCTGGATGGTTGACGTTCATTAGCACTTTTTTGCCTTTTACCCGGCACGATAGTTTGAAAATACATAAATTAGCCTTAATTTATTGAGTTGGCCGAAAACAATGATCAAAAGAGGTTGAACCCAGTGACGGTGTTAGACATACTCACATATCCGGACAAGTTCCTGAAAAAACAGACCCAGCCGGTCGAAAATATCGACGGGGCCCTGCAGACCGTTTTCGACAGTATGGCCACAACCATGTACACAGCCCCCGGCCTGGGCCTGGCCGCCCCTCAGGTGGGCATCGGCCAGAGCTTTATCATTTACGACATCGCGCCGAAGGAAGACGGGCACGATCTGCATGTGCTGGTCAACCCGAAGATCGTCACCAGTGAAGGTGAAATCATTTCCGAAAACGAGGGATGCCTGAGCGTGCCCGACTTCCGGGCGGACGTCAAACGGGCCGAGCGGGTCCTCGTGGAAGGGGTCGACCGGGACGGCAACCCCCTGCGCTTTGAGGCGGAAGGCCTTCTGGCCATCGTCATCCAGCACGAACTGGATCACCTCAACGGCACCCTTTTTATCGATCGCATCAGCGCGCTGAAACGGCAGATGTACAAGCGCCGGGTGAAAAAGGAGATGAAGCAGCAGTGAATCGCCCGCTGAAAATAGTCTTTATGGGCACACCGGATTTTGCCGTGCCGTCGCTTCAGGCCATGCATGACAGCGGCCATGAGGTGCTGGCGGTGGTCACTCAGCCCGACCGGCCCAAAGGCCGGGGCCGCAAGCTGACCCCGCCCCCCGTCAAAAGCACTGCCATGCGATATGGGCACCCGGTTCTCCAGCCTGAAACGGTAAGTACCGATGCCTTTCACCGGCATATGGCCGAACTGGAACCGGACCTGTATGTCGTGGTGGCTTTCGGCCAGATTCTGCCCCAATCTTTGCTGGACATTCCCGGCATCGGGTCCATCAACGTCCACGCCTCGCTGCTGCCCCGCCACCGTGGTGCCGCACCTATCCAGTGGGCCATCATCAACGGGGACCGCGAAACCGGTGTCACCACCATGATGATGGACAAGGGCATGGATACCGGCGATCTGCTGCTGGTGGAAAAGACGGCCATTGGGCCCGACGAAACCGCCGCCGAGCTTCACGACCGCCTCAGTGTCATGGGCGCCCGCACGCTGATCCGGACCTTGGACAGGCTGCAGGACGGCGGTCTGGAGCGCGTGCCCCAGGACCCCGACAAGGCGACCTATGCGCCCATGCTGAAAAAGACGGATGGGGAGATCGACTGGTCCCTGCCCGCCGAACGGATCGAATGCCTGATCCGCGGAGTAACCCCGTGGCCCGGGGCGTACACCTTCAGCGACGACATGCGCCTGAAAATCTTCAAAGCCAGCGTTCTGAAACGGGAGATCAGCGTCCCGCCGGGTACCATTCTCGAGTGCATTCCCGGCGAGCTCCGCGTGGCCACCGGCAAATGGGCCATTGCCATCCAGGAGATCCAGGGGGAATCGGGCAGGCGCCTGGCCATCGACGACTTTCTGTGCGGCTGTCGCCTGCCGGACGGCACGTGTCTGGGATAATTGACCGTGGCCACATCATCCGCTCGAAACCCAAGCCGCGACCGATCGGGACAGAACCGACCCATCACCGACCCCCGAGCCGCTGCCCTGATCGTGCTGGATCGCCTGGACAGGGGCAAGGCGACCCTGGACGCCGTTCTCGATGACACCGCGCCCATAATAATGGGGCTCTCCCGCCGGGACCGGGCCCTGTTCAACCAACTGGTATACGGCGTGCTGCGCCGGCGGCTCCGGTTGGATGCCGTTGTCGGGGCCTACGCCGACCGGCCCCTCAAAAAGATATCCCCGCCCATCCTGAACATCCTGAGAATCGCCCTGTTTCAGATTCTGTTCATGGACCGGATCCCGCCGTCGGCGGCGGTGAACACGGCGGTCAATCTGGTGAGAGCCCAAAAAGCGCCGAAAGCGGCCGGGTTCGTCAATGCCCTGCTGAGAAACGCACTGCGGGATCCCCACCGGTTCCGCCTTCCCGACGCCCTGGCTTCGCCGGTGGATCACATTTCCGTCTCCCACGCCTTTCCCCATTGGCTGGCCTCGCGCTGGATCGACCGGATGGGCGTTGCCGAAACCCAGCGGCTGTGTGCGGCCATGAACACCATCCCGCCCATCACCCTGCGCTGCAATGGATTGAAAAACAGCCTGGCGGAACTGGTGGAGGCATTGACGGACCAGGCGGAAGAGATCCAGACCCTGGACAACCTCCCCGGCGGGGTCAACCTGATCCGCCCTCGGTTGCCGATCCCGGAGATGAAGGCATTTGTCGACGGCCGCTTTTCCGTCCAGGACGGCGCCGCCCAGCTGGTTTCCCTGCTGCTGGCACCCCGGCCCGGAGAAACCGTGCTGGACGCCTGTGCCGGCCTGGGCGGGAAGACGACCCATCTGGCCCAGCTCATGAACGACCGGGGCATTATCGTGGCCATGGACAACGTGCCGGCCAAACTGATCCGTCTGGAAAACGAGGCGCACCGACTGGGGGTGTCCATCATTCGCACCCGACGGGCGGACCTGGACCGTCCGCTCCCATCCGAAGCCCTGCCCCGGTTCGACCGGATTCTTCTGGATGCGCCTTGCTCGGGTCTAGGGGTGCTGCGCCGCAACCCCGACGCCAAATGGTCCTCCCAAAAAGCGGATATCGCCCGATCGGCCGGGCGGCAGGCACGCTTCCTCGACCACCTCGCTCCGCTGCTCAAAAAGAACGGGATGCTCGTTTTTTCCGTGTGCAGCATGGAACCGGAAGAAAATGAAGGAGTGATCAAGACTTTTTTGAAAAACCATGTAAACTTTGCTATAACCGATGCGCAATCGGTAGAAGAGAAAACCGTGCTCACTTTTATGGATGAAAACGGCTTTCTCAGAACCGCTCCCCACATCCATCACATGGACGGCTTTTTCGCAGCGCGGCTTCAACGCACGCGCTGACAGGATAAAACGCCATGCCCGTTTACGATTACGAAGCCCTTGACGCCAAGGGGAAAACCATCACCGGGATCATCGATGCCGACGGCGCCCAGGCGGCCCGGCAGAAAATCCGTGCCATGGGCAGTTTTCCCGTCACCGTAAAAGAGGTCACGGAGGGCGAAGCCAGCAAAGAGACCCGGGGCATCAGCTTCCAGGGCCTGTTCAGCCGTGTCACGCCGGCCCACGTAAGCCTGTGGACCCGCCAGCTGGCGACCTTGACCGGTGCCGGATTCCCCCTGGTGACCGCCCTGACCACCCTGGTTTCCCAGGCCAAAACCCACGGATTCACCAAGATCGTGGCCCGGATCAAGGACTCCATCGTCGAGGGCAACAGCTTTGCCTCGTCCCTGACGCTCTACCCGTCCGTATTCTCACAGATTTACATCAACATGGTGCGAGCCGGCGAGACGTCGGGAACGCTGGAAATCGTACTCCAGCGTCTGGCGGACATCATGGAAAAGCAGCAGGAGCTCAAGTCCCGGATCCAGACGGCCATGGCCTATCCGATTCTCATGACGATTATCGGCACCCTGGTGCTTTTCTTCCTGATGACCTTCGTGGTCCCCAACATCACCACCATCTTCACGGACATGAACCAGGCGCTGCCCACCCCGACCCGCTTTCTCATCGCAGCCAGCGAACTGTTCAAAAGCTACTGGTGGCTGCTGGTCGTCGTGGCCGTAGCCGCCCTGGTGGCGTTGAAGGCCTTTCGAAAGACGGAACGCGGCCTTGCCACCACCGATCGGATGATGCTTTCCATGCCCATCATGGGCTCGCTGCTGAAAAAGATCGCGGTAGCCCGGTTTGCCCGGACCCTCGCATCGCTGCTCGAAAACGGCGTGACCATGCTGCCGGCCCTGGAGATCGTCAGAAATGTCACCGGCAATGTCGCCATCTCCGGTCTGATCGAAAACGCGTCCAATGAAGTCGAACGGGGCCAGGGACTGGGTTTGTCCCTGGCAGCCGACGACGTCTTCCCGGACCTTGCCGTGCAGATGGTTCAGGTGGGCGAACAAAGCGGTGAACTGGAATCCATGCTGTACAAAATCGCCGAAGTATATGAAAACGAAGTCCAGTCATCGATCATGAGCATGATGGCCATGCTGGAGCCGGTGATGATCCTGGTCATGGCCGCGGTGGTGCTGTTTATCGTTCTTTCCATCTGCCTGCCCATTTTCGAAATGAACCAACTGGTGGGATAGAGTCGTTCACCGGGACGTTGAACGCCGGTTTGTTGGTTGAGTTGGTTTGATTGGTTGGGTTTATTGCGTTGAGCTTCGAGCTTCGGGGTTTATGCTTACAACCCCTTTACCCGCTGTCATTGATTGTTGGGACCCATTGGGTTAGAATCCGTTTGCAGACAAAAACCGGTCCACCAGGCCACTTTTTAATCGCCGGGTATGGAACCATGGAGGAAATATGAAGCTGTCTTTACCGCAGAAAACGGTCAACCGCCGCGGCTTTACCCTGATCGAACTGATGGTGGTCATCGTCATCCTCGGCATTCTGGCCGGCCTGATCGTCCCCCGCATCATGGGCCGTCCGGAGCAGGCCAAGCAGGTCAAGGCCAGAATGCAGATCGAGAGCATCTCCACGGCGCTCAAACTCTACAAACTGGACAACGGCATGTACCCGTCAACCGAACAGGGGCTCCAGGCCCTGGTGGAGATGCCCGCCTCCGGCAACATTCCCAAAAACTGGCGCAAGGGCGGATATCTGGAAAAGGGCAAGGTACCCAAAGACCCCTGGGGCAATGAATTCATCTACCTGAGCCCGGGTGTCCACGATGAATTTGACATCATCGCCTACGGCGCCGACGGGGCGGCCGGCGGTGAAGATAAAGACGCTGATATCAACAGCTGGGAGTCCGAATAACGCGGCGCCGGCGGTCACCCGACGTGCCCGCACGCGTCGCCCATGACTTGACATCAAGCCAGCCCGGCCTTGAGTTCGCCCGGCGCACGCAGGCATCCGCGGGAAAAAATACAGGAATGACCCTAGTGGGCAACCGGGGATTCACACTGATTGAAATGATCGTCGTGACCGCGCTGATCAGCATCATGCTGATGCTGGCCATTCCACGCTTGGAAGGCGGGCTCTTTTCCGACGGCACCGACGAAACCGCCCGCTGGATAATCGCCAACGTCCGCAACCTCAAGGAAAAAGCGGTCATCGAGGAAAAAACCTATCTGCTCAACGTGTCCCCCGACATCCAGCGGCTCTGGATCACCGAAACCGGCATGGCGGATGCCGACGCAGACGCCGCCCGCGAGGCAGGCTACGCCCTGCCGCGGGGAGTGACCATCGACCATGTGGCCTTTTCACAGACCCAGCGATTTTCCAGCGGAACCATCCCCATCGCCTTTTATCCCAAGGGCTATTCGGACAAAGCCGTCATCCGCATGCGAACCAGCGACGGCGACCGCCTATCCTTTTTCATCGAACCGTTTCTGGCCCGGGTCAATCTGGTCCGGGGTCCTGAAGGATGGCAGCCATGACATCCGGCAACCATCGCCGCCACCGACCCGGACCGATCCGAAAAGGCAGCCCGGAATACGGCTTCACCCTCATGGAAGTGATGGTGGCCCTGTCCGTGGTGGCCATCGCCCTGATGGCCATCTATCGGATGCATACCCAGACCCTTTTCATGGATGCCAGGGGTCGGTTCGACACGGAGGCGACCCTGCTGATGGGTCAGAAGCTGGCCGATCTGGAGACGATCAAACTGGAGGATTTTTCCGGCGACAACGGTGATTTCGGCAACGCCCACCCCGGTTATGCGTGGCGGATCCAGACGGAGGACGTCTCTTCCGACCTGCTCAAAAAAGACGGGCCGACGCTCAAGCGCATTACCGTCACCATCACCTTCAACGGTGAAGAATCCGTTTTCAACCTGACCACGTACAGGCACCTGTATGAATAGCGCACGCCGATGGTCATCGACGGCCGCGGGTTCAGGCGGCGGGTTCACCCTGTTGGAGATCCTGGTGGCGATCTTTATCTTCGCCCTGGTGATCACCACGGTATTCGGCTCGTTCCGGGCCGTTTTCTCCAGCGCCGATGCCGTCGGCAGCGACGTGGCCATCTTCGAAACGGCCCGGACCTGTCTGGGACGCATGGCTACGGATCTGGGAGCCCTGATCGTCTCCGACTATCCACGATATGTCAAACCGGAATTCAATGACCCGCAGGATCCTTATCGTCTGGTGGGAGATACGACCGACGTAGCCGGCAGCAGCTTCGGCCGCCTGCGGTTCGCATCACGGGCCCACCTCTCCTTGAACCGTGATCCACGACAGGGAGTGTGCCGCATCGTCTACTACGCGCATCAACGATCCGACGGGTCGCTGGTCCTGCGCCGTGCCGACGACCTTTATCCCTTTCCCGATTTCGAGGAGAGCACGGACGATCCGATTTTATGCGACACCCTGCTGGCTCTCGAATTCGGGTATATCGGCAACGAGGACGAAATGAGCGACCGGTGGGACTCGGAATCGGCCGATACCGATTATGCCACGCCGCGGTCGGTGGAGATCCGGCTGACGGTAGGAACGCCATCCCGGCCCAAGACATTCACGACACGAGTACCCTTGCATGTATACCGCAAAGCAGTTGAATAGCCCCATTGAAGGCACGGTTCTGGGCAATCGCCGGGGAGTGGCGATCCTGGTCGCCATCGGGGTGGTGGCCGTGCTGCTCACCGCCGGATTGGCCCTGAACCGCCGGATCCGCAGTTCGGTTACCGAGGCCTTCCTTGCCCGGGAGCAGGTGGTGCTGTCGGAAATGGCCGTTTCCGGGATCCATGCCGCCATGGTGATGCTGATCAATGACCGCAGGGAAAACGACACGGATACGCTCCAGGAGGATTGGGCCAACCCGGAAAAAGTGGCCGAAATGGTGGGGCTGATCCCCTTTGATGAAGGCAGCGTCGATGTCCGCATCACCGATGAGCGGAGCAAAATCCAGGTGAATGCCCTGGTCAAGTTTCCCGAAGGCCAGCAGTTTTCCGCCAGTCAGCGTTTTCTGTGGGAGCGGCTCCTCGATCAATTGTTCTCGGCATTCGAAGCGGTGCCGGACAGCGACCCCAATATGATCATCAATTCGCTCAAGGACTGGCTGGACAGCGGGGATGACGATGCCATTACCGGGTTAAGCGGTGCCGAGTCCGACTACTACGAAGATCTGGATCCGCCTTACAGCTGCAAGAACGGCCCGATCGATGACCTGGGAGAAGTCGCCCTGATCCACGGGGTTACCCCGGAACTGTTTGCCGGCGCAGGGGGTGCAGCCGGGCTCTCATCCCTGTTGACCGTCCAGGGGGTATCGGCGGTCGGTGACGGCCGCTTCACCTTTGACGGCAAGATCAACATTTCAACGGCCGACGTTGCCGTGCTCGCCGCCCTGCTTCCGTCTGAAAATTCCGACCTGGCGGAAGCCCTGGCCGACTTCCGCGCGGCTAAAGCGGATGAGACTTTTACCCACACCGTCACCAATGCCCAGTGGTACAAAAATGTGCCGGGCGCCGGAGGCATCGCCATCAGTCCCGACCTGATCACCGTGTCCAGCGACCTGTTCCGGATCGTCTCGACCGCCAAACGCAATGAGAGGACCGCTGCCGTCACTGTGGTGATCCAGCGGGAAAAAGAGCCGATCACCGGCAGATGGATCTGTAAAACCTTGATTTGGCAGGCAGAATAAGATATATGGGACAGATTGAGAAATGAATGGCGCCCGTTAGAAAAAAACGGATCGAGGTTTTCTGTATCATGTCCACGCAACCCCAAGCAGGCGAACAACCATGAGCCGCAAAATCCTCAGCCTGGAAATTCGAGAGGGGTCGATCGCAGCCGTGCTGCTGGACAGCGGTTTCAAGGGCAGCCAGCTGGAAGCGCAGGGCTATTTTCCCATCCCGGCGGACAAAGCGGGCAATGAAGGAATAAAAGAAGCCCTTGAAACCCTGGTTGAAACGCTCAATCCCACCGGCGCCACCTGTGTGCTGGGCATTCCCGCGGCTGTTGTTTCCTTCAGAAATCTTTCCGTGCCCTTTCATGACATCAAGAAAATCCGGCAGATCCTTCCGTTTGAGCTGGAGCCCGCCCTGCCGATTCCGGTAGAGGAACTGATCTTCGATTTCGAAGCCGTGAAGCGGGATAAGCAGCAGGATCTGCTGACGTTCTCCGTCAAAAAACAGGAAATCCAACGATATCTGGGTATTCTCGGATCGGTAAATTTAAGGCCGGCGGTGATCATGCCCGGCGGATATGCGGCGGCCCGTTTCATCTCCTCAATGACCGACGACAGCGATGATTTTCTCTTCATCGACACCGGAGAAAACCATCACACGATCTACGCCGTCTGTTCCGGACACGTTCGCCTGGTCCGCACCCTCCCGGTGGCCCATGACGGCAATCCGGTCATCCGCAACCTGGAAACGACCATGCAGCGGACATTCACCGCCCTTCAGGAAAGCCTGGGGATTGCCGTCAACCCGTCGACGGTTTTTTGCGCGGGTCCCCAAGCCCCGCTGATCACCACGGGGAACGGGTCGTCCACCTTGCTGGGTGTCCCGGTTAAATCCATTGACGGCATACGGACGTTTCCCCGGTTGAAAGGATCGCTGGCTGCCGAGGACTGGCAATCCGGGCGTCTGGACATCGCCCTGGCCCTGGCCCTGATGGAAACCGAGGCCGTCACCGGCGTCAACTTCTCCACAGAGCGGTCAACGATCCAGCATTACTGGAGCGAATATCGAAAAAATATCATCCTGACGGCGATACTGGTCGGGCTTACCCTGGCGACCGCGCTGGGGGTAAAGATCCTCGGGGTGAATGCCAAAGAGCGGCGCCTGGCCGAACTGGACCGGCAGATCGAAATGGTCTTCAAAAGCACGTTTCCCGAAGTCACCCGCGTGGTGAACCCGCTGCAGCAAATGCAGATCAAGATCAAGGAAGCCGGAGACGGCAGCACCGGCTTCGATTTGACGGGCGCCCGCGTTCGGGTCATCGACATCCTCAACGCCCTGAGCCAGCAGATCCCATCGTCCGCAGACGTCAAGGTCAACCGCATGGTTGTCGGGGCCGACAACGTCGTGCTCTCCGGCGATACGGACACCTTCAACACGGTGGACGACATCAAGGGGCGGCTGGAAGAAGCGGACCTGTTCAAAAGTGTGACCATCAGCTCGGCCGACCTTGAGAAATCGGGAAACCGGGTGAGATTCAAACTGAAGCTGGATTTTTAGCGCACCATGGCCATCAAACTCAACAAACGGGAAAAAATCGGCGTGGCAGCGGCAGCGGCCGCTATCGTCATCTTTCTGGTATTGCAGGTGCTGGTTTTTCCCCTGTTCGAGAAAAACGCCCAGTTGTCGCGAACGCTGGCCACCCGCCAACAGGAGCGTGAACAGATTCTGCAGCTGCAGGCCGACTATCGCAAAACGGCCGAAAAGGCTGAACAGGCCCAGCGTTATCTGAAAACACGCCAGCGGGGCTTCACCCTTTTCTCGTTTCTGGAAACACTGGCGGGACAGACGGGGGTCAAAAGCCATATCGCCTACATGAGGCCGACCACCACGACCCTGAAGGACAGCCCGTACCGGCTCTCCATGGTAGAGATGAAACTGGAGGAGATTACCATGGCCCAGCTTCTGACGTATCTGCATGGCATTGAAACATCCCGGGACATGATTTCCATCAAACGGCTCTCCGTCTCCAAGGGAGAGCAGAAGGCGGATCTGATCAATACGGTTTTTCAAGTCGAAACAGTGGAGATGTAGCGATTCTTATGGTTTCCGCTAAAACCATTCTTGCCTATTTGCTGTACGCTCTGCTGGCGGCAATCCTTTTTCTGGTTCTGCTGTTTCCCGACCAGGCGGTCAAGGCCTATGTGGACAGCCGTCTGGCGGCCATCGACCCGTCGCTGAGCATGGAGGCGGAAACGATCCGACCGGCCATGCCGCCGGGACTCAAAATGACCGGCGTAGACCTGAACCGCAACAACGTTCGCCTGGCCCATTTCGAAGATGCCCGGATGTCGCCCGATCTGGCGACGGTGCTGCAGGACAAAAAACAGGTTCGGTTCCAGGCACGGATAGCCGGGGGGACCGTTAATGGTCGGGCAACGCTGGAAGACACCGGCCCAGCCGGCCCCTTGCGGGTGGAAGCGGTCCTGTCGGATATTCGTCTGGGCAAGCTCGATGCAATCAAGACCCATGTGCCCTTCGCCCTCTCCGGTTCCCTCAATGGCCGGATGACCCACGATGGGACGCGTGCACCGACGGGAATGACCAACGGGTTGTTGAATGTATCGGATCTGCACATCACCCTGAGAGAGCCCTTTTTCGGCATCAGCGAGCTGGTGATGGATCAGACGGATGCGGATTTTTCGGTCAGCAGCGGGAATCTTCGGCTCAAATCCCTCACTTTCGATGGCCCCATGGTTGAGGGTAAAATTACCGGAACCATCGAACTGAGGCAGCCCGTCGAGCAGAGCCGCCTGAACCTCACCGGAAACGCCAAGCCCCGGCCGGAGTTGCTTGCCCGGCTCCAGGAAACCCTACCCCAGGGGATCGTCAACACACGGACCCTGGGAACCCGGGGACTGACCTTCCGGGTCCGCGGTTCCATCGACGACCCCGATTTGTCCATGAGATAGGCGATGATACCAAAAGCCATTTTCACCTTCGTCAATCTGCTCTGCATCACCGTCTCCGCCTATTTTGTCGTGGACGGTTTTTACGGCACCATCTCGGCGCGGCTGACCCAGCCCCCCCTGGCGACGCAACAAAATGTCTACCGGGTCGGCGATACCGGCACGAACAGCCTCCCCTTGTCCGCCTACAAGGCGGTACTGGAACGGAACCTGTTCGATACCCGTTCAGACAGTCAACCCCGGACGCAACAAGTGGATGTCGAATCCCTGGAAGAGACGAAACTGAACCTGAAGCTGTGGGGAACGGTTTCCGGCACCGACAACGGCGACTACGCGGTTATCGAAGATGTCAAGGCTCGCGAACAGAACCTGTACCGCATCGGCGATGCCATCCAGACGGCCACGGTCAAGGAAATATACAGGGAGAAGGTCGTCCTCACCCTAAACGGTAAGGACGAAGTGCTCCAGATGCAGGAACTGGAATCGGGCAAGGGAGCCTCCCGACCGGGCGGACTGCCCCTTCGTGCATCGGAACCCTCCTCCGGCGCGGTGCGTGCCCAGCGGATCTCCCTGAGGCGGTCATACATCGAGCAGTCCATGACGGACATGGCGTCGCTGATGACCCAGGTGCAGATCCAGCCTCACATGGAAAACGGGGTACCGGCAGGCCTGGCCCTTTCCAGCATCAAACCCAATTCCATTTTCCGGAGAATGGGACTGAGAAACGGAGACATCATCTCCGGGGTGGACGGCAATGTAATTTCATCGGTAGACGATGCGTTGAAGTTGGTGGAAAGCCTTAAATCCTCATCCAGTCTCTCCGTGCAGCTAAAACGCCGGGGACAGGAAAAAAACATCGAATATAGCATCAGATAGCCGGCCGGGCACCCCCGGGCCCGTAGCCGGTGGAAACAGGAAAAAGAAGATATGGCAACTGAAAACACAATGGATGCTACCAAAAAATGGATGGCCGGCGCGATTATCGCCGCGCTGACGTTCTTTCTCCTCGCCACCGGCGCCCCCGCCCAGGATCAGAATCAGGCTGAGGCGGCCGGCGGCAGCACGGCGGCAAACGGGTCGCAGCGATTTGTCTCCATTGATTTCAACAACGTGGATATCAGCGTGTTCATCAAGTTCATCAGTGAACTCACCGGTAAAAACTTCGTCATCGACCAGCGCGTCAAGGGCAAGGTGACCATCATCTCGCCGTCCAAAATCTCTGTCGATGAAGCCTACAAGGTGTTCGAATCGGTCCTCGATGTTCACGGCTTCGCCACCGTTGAGACCGGCAAGCTGATCAAGGTCATTCCGTCTCCGGACGCCCGCACCAAAAACATCGAGACCCGAACCCAGGCCAGGGGCGATTCGGATAATGACCAGATGGTCACCCAGCTGATGCCCCTTCGCTTTGCCGACCCTGACGAAGTCAAACGGCTGTTCACCCCCATGGTTTCCAAAAGCAGCGTCATCCTCTCCTACGCGCCCACCAACACATTGATCATCACCGACAACTATTCCAATATCGCCCGCTTGATGAAGATATTGAAAACCATCGACATTCCCGGCGTGGGACGGGAGATCACCATATTTCCGATCCACAACGCCGATGCGGCCAAGCTGGTGTCCCTGCTCGAAACGGTGTTCAAGACCTCATCGGCGCCGGCCAAGAAAGGAGCCGCCACATCGGACCGCGGTGCAGCCTTCGTGGCCGATGAACGCACCAACAGCATCATTATGGTGGCCAGCGAAGTCGACACCAGCCGGATCCGCAGCCTGATCGACAACCTCGATCAGGAGACCCCCAAAGGCAAGGAGCGGATCCATGTCTACTACCTGGAATATGCGGTAGCGGAAGAGATCGTCGCCGTGCTCAAGGATCTTCCCAAAGAGGACAAGACCAAAGCCACGGGGGCCAAGGAAGCGCCGGTGGTTTCCGACAAAGTCACGATTACGGCCGACAAGGCCACCAACAGCCTGATCATCACCGCCGACCGGGACGACTATGCCACGCTGGTGGAAATCATCCGCCAGATCGACATTCCCCGGTCCATGGTCTACATCGAAGCCCTGATCATGGAGGTCAATGCCTCGAAAAGCTTCGATCTGGGCACCGAATGGATCGTGGGCGACGATGTCTCGCTGAACGAAGGCCGTCAAGGGGTCGTCGGCGGCGGTTTCTCCACCGACGAATCGAACCTGTCGCTATTACGCAGCACGACCCCCTCGCTCGCCTCCGGCTTTTCCCTGGGCCTGGTCGGCGAGGCCATAACCATAAGCGGCGTCTCCTTTCCCAGTATCGCCGCCATTGTGCAGGCCTACAAGAAAGACACGGATGTCAACATCCTCTCCACGCCCCAGCTGCTGACCACCGACAACCAGGAAGCCAGCATTACCGTGGGCAAAAACGTCCCGTACCAGACCACGACATCCACATCCTCATCAAGCGAAACCTACAACTCCTATGAATACCGGGATGTGGGCAAGACCCTCAAGATCACGCCTCAGATCAGCAAGGACCGCATGGTGCGGCTGAACCTGTCGCTGGAAGTCTCCTCGCTGGCCGATGCCAATACGACCGACAGGCCCACAACCCTAAAGCGCACCGTGGAGACCACGGTGATGGTCAGGGACAGCGGCACCGTGGTCATCGGCGGCCTCATCGACGACACCTTTTCCCAGACCGAATACAAGGTCCCCTGCCTGGGGGACGTTCCCGGACTGGGCTGGCTCTTTAAAACCCGGTCCAAGGGCAGCGACAAGACCAACCTGTTCATCTTCATCACCCCCAAGGTGATCCAGAACCCCGGGGAAGCAACCGCCGTATTCGAGTCCAAAAAAAACCAGATCGATGAAATGCGCGAGATGCAGATCAAGCTGTATCAGGGCGGTAAAGCCCCCCCGGACAGTCCACCCCTTGAGAAGGGTTCCCCAGACAATACCGCCCCCGGGGCCGTGATGGAAGACAAGGCCGGCACCGGTATCGGAGACAGCGCCCCCGTCATGCCGATCACACCGGCCCAGACTGAATCAGCGAACCATCGTGCGTCAGGCGGCTATCTTCTTCAGGTGCAGTCGTTCAGCGACGAAATGTCGGCCCTGGAATCGGTCGAACGTCTCAAACAGATGGGCCATCCGGCCTATATCGCCGAAACGGATGTGGGCGGCAAGATCTGGTACCGGGTACAAATCGGCGGCTTCCCGGACCGCGCTGCGGTACAGACGGCCCGGGATGCCCTCTCTGAACAGGGCATTGCAGACACGCTAATCATTAAAAACGACCAATGAACAAATCCCTGGAAGCTATCTTAAAAAGCAAATACGGCCTCTCCGATGAGGATTATGCAGACGCCGTCCGGCTCCACGATGAAAAAGGGGACCGCCTGCCGGACGTGCTGCTGCGTCGCAAGGTCATCACCGAGAACCAATTGCTGGATGCTTTGAGCGACCAGTATGATCTCCCCTTCTGGCCCGAACTGCCTCTGGAAAGCTTCGGGGAGGATCGCACCCGCAGTGCACCCATCGGTTTTCTCAAGCGCCATGTCATGGTGCCGCTGGTGCTGAAGAACATCCCGGCCGCAGGGGTTTCCGTTCTGCCTGAGGAAATGGTCAACATCATCGCCGTCAACGATCCCGCGGCCTTTCAACCCCTGGACGACCTGGCCCGAATGATCGGCTTTTCGTCTTACAACCTGGTGCTATCCACCAAAAGCGCGATTTTTGCCGCCATCAACCTGATCTTTGACATGAGCCGGGGCACCGCCGAGCAGTTGGTTCAGCACATGGAAGAGGATGGCAGTACCATCATCAGCGAAATCGAGGACACGGCCGATCTGCTCGAAGACACCAGCGATGCCCCCATCATCAAACTGGTCAATCATATCATCTCCCAGTCCATCAAGGCCCGTGCCAGCGACATTCACATCGAGCCGTATCAGGACAGCTTCAAGGTGCGCTATCGGGTGGACGGAATCCTCTACGACCTGCTCACACCGCCAAAATGGATTCAAGCCTCACTGATCTCACGTATCAAAGTCATGGCCAAACTCAATATCGCTGAAAAGCGGCTGCCCCAGGACGGCCGCCTGGAAGTCAAAATCGGCAGCCAGAATGTGGATGTGCGTGTCTCCACCCTGCCCACCACCTTCGGCGAACGAGTGGTCATGCGGCTGTTGAACAAATCCGAAGAGGTATTGAACCTCAAGGAACTGGGGCTGTCGCCCGAGGATCACGAGCTGTTCAACAAGCTGGTGACCCAGCCCAACGGCATCATTCTGGTGACCGGTCCCACCGGAAGCGGCAAGACCACCACCCTCTATTCCGTGCTGGCCTCCATCATCAAACCGGACATCAACATCATCACCATCGAAGACCCGGTGGAATACCAGCTCAAAGGCATCAGCCAGATCCAGGTGAACCCGAAAATCGACCTCACCTTTGCCCGCGGCTTGCGGGCCATCGTCCGCCAGGACCCGGACGTAATCCTCATCGGCGAGATCCGCGACAAGGAAACCGCCACCATCGCCGTCCAGTCGGCCCTGACCGGCCACTTGGTGTTCTCCACCCTGCACACCAACGATTCGGCCGGTGCGATTACGCGGCTGGTGGACATCGGTGTCGAGCCGTTCCTCATCTCCTCCTCCGTCGTGGCGGTGATCGCCCAGCGGCTGGTGCGGGTGCTGTGTGACCACTGCAAGGAAGCCTACACCCCGGGGGTGATCCTGGAAAGCATCGGCATTTCCCGGGAGCAATTGAGCAACCACACCCTTTATCAGGCCAAGGGCTGTGAGAAGTGTTTTAACACCGGATACCGGGGCCGCATCGCCATATTCGAGATCATGCACATGCGCGAGGGGTTGAAGAATCTGATCCTGAAAACCTTCGACGCCACCCAGATCAGGCAATTCGCCCTGCAGTACAACATGAAAACCCTGCGCCAGAGCGGCATTGAAAAGGTGCTGGCCGGCACGACCACCATTGAAGAGGTCCTGCGGGTGACCCAGCAATGACAACAGGTAGATAGGTTGGATGAAAATTTTTTGCATGGCTATTCTTTTTTTTCTGCTTGCCGGACCCGCTCTGGCCGGACCGCCGGAATCGATTCCGACGACGGATAAATCCATGCCGGCAGCGGCAGTGCCCATCCGTTTTTTCCAGAAATACCTGTCCGGGGCGGACGGCCACCGCTGCCCCATGACGCCCTCGTGTTCCAGCTATGCCCTTCAGGCCATGCAGCGCCATGGAAGCGTCATGGGATGGATCATGGCCTGCGACCGCCTGATGCGTTGCGGCCGTGACGAACTGAAGCGAAGCCCGTCCGTAATGACCCGCAACGGCATCCGCTGCCAGGATCCGGTTCAAAACAACGACTTCTGGCTGCACTGATATCCGATGGCATCTCCTATGGCAATTCAACCCGTGCTCCGTTTTCTGATCATCGCCATCGGCGTCCCCCTGGTGCTGGTTGCGGCCACCGTCCGCGGCTTCGCCCAACTGACCATCGATGCGGACAGTCAATACCGCTACGCCCAATCGCGCCTCGATGCCGGCGCCGCCGACGAAGCGATTGTCGAATTCAACCGTTTTATTTATTTTTTTCCTGAAGACTCCAGAATCCCCCGTGCCCGGTTTCAGACGGGCATGGCCCACTTCAATGCCGGCCGATATCAAGCGGCAGCGGACATTTTCAACCGGCAAACCGAAGCTTTCACCGGTTCACCGCTGGACAATCAGGCCTTTTTCATGCTCAGCCGCAGCCATGCCCGTCAGGGCATGACCGAACAGGCCATGTTGGATCTGCATAACCTCGTGGCGTTGTCTTCAGAGACGGATGTGATCGATCAGGCCCGCTACGAACTGGGATGGCTCCATGTGGATCAGGGCCGCTGGAACGACGCTGACCAGTCCTTTGGCCGTATCTCCCCCGGCAACCGGAATCGCTTCCAGGTGGCTGACCTGAAGCAGGCCCTGGCCCTCAGCGAGGCCATCCCGGCCAAGCGTCCAATGACCGCCGGTCTGCTTTCCATCGTGCCCGGCGGCGGCCAGCTTTATTGCAACAGGTACCAGGATGCGTTGACCGCCTTTTTGATCAACGCCGGTCTGATCTGGGCGGCATGGGAGGCATTTGACAACGAGCAGGTCGCCCTCGGCAGCGTAATCGGTTTCGTGGAGTTCGGTTTTTACGCCGGCAATATTTACGGTGCCGTCTCCGATGCCCATAAGTACAACCGCGACCGGGTCGCCGAGTACCGTGAACGTCTTAACCAGCGCAGGCAGATGTCCTTATCTGTGGCCCCGGTACCCGAGGGCGCCGCCCTGTGCCTGACCCTCAGCTTTTAGTCTTATGCCATCCACCCCCGCTTCCCCGGTAAAGAACCTGGCGAGAAAGGCACTGCGCATCTCACTGCTGGTCGCCCTTTTCATGACCATGGCCGGAATGGGAACTTACCTGGCCCTGACCCTGATCATCAAGGGAGAGGATACCGTCATCGTCCCCGATCTGGTGGGCAAGGACGTCCTGTATGGCCTCGAAATCCTGTCGGACTTAGGACTCAATACCCGCGTCAAGGGAACGGAATATCATGACCGGGTGCCCAAAAACCACATCATCGATCAGGATCCGGATGCCGGCGCTGCCATCAAGCGGGGCCGGGACGTAAAAATACGCGTCTCTCGGGGCACGGAAACCATTTTCATGCCCAATCTGGTCGGTTTTTCCCTCCAGCAAGGCCGGATCCTGTTGACCGAAAACGGCTTGTGCCAAGGGGTGTTGTCCGGCATGACCAGCCCCCGGTTCGACGCCGGGCAGGTCATGGCACAATATCCGCCCCCCGGCGCCATCGTCTCCCGCAGCACCTGTGCCGATCTGTTGATCAGCCGGGGGCCGTCAACCCCGGCGTTTGCCATGGTGGATCTGTCCGGGTTGGTCCTGGAAACGGCCATTCGCCGGTTGGAACAAATGCAGTTGACAGTGGGAAACATCCGGACCGTTCATCGAGCCGGCGCGCCGCTGGAAACCATCGTGGATCAAATGCCGCCGGCCGGGTACCGCGTGGCAACGGGAAACCGGGTGGACCTCACGGTCAACCGATCCAATGACGGCCGGTCTGCAGGCGATGCCGAAAACGCGGATCAGGTGGAACTGTTCAGGTTTTTCCTGGAAAACGGTTTTTTAAAAAAACGGGTCCAGGTGAAGATGAATCAGCCGCCGCTTTCGCTCAGCCTGTTCGATGATTTTTTGGCGCCGGGCCAAGAAATCTGGCTTTTAGTACCAAAAAGTGGTAACCCCACGATACTTGTGTATGTGGATGGCCAGCTGGTGGAGACCCGGATTATGTGAAGGGGGCCGGCCGACGAGCCTGTCGTGGAATTTGTGAGGAGAAGTGAAGATGAAATGTATCGCACCGTCGATTTTATCGGCTGATTTTTCTCGACTGGGAGAGGAGGTTCGTGCTGTGGAAACGGCCGGCGCAGACTGGATCCATGTGGATGTCATGGACGGTTGTTTCGTCCCGAACATCACCATGGGGCCGCTGGTGGTTGAAGCGGTGCGCCGATCCACTGCGCTGACCATCGATGTCCACCTGATGATCGACTCCCCGGAACGCTATATAAAAGATTTTGCCGACGCCGGCGCCGACTATATCGCTGTGCACCAGGAGGCCTGCACCCATCTGCATCGGACCATCCAGCTCATCCGCGAACACGGGGCCAAACCCGGGGTGGCCCTGAACCCCGCCACACCGCTCGAATCCCTCCAGTGGATAATGGAAGACCTGGACTTCGTCCTGATCATGAGTGTCAACCCCGGTTTCGGCGGTCAGCAGTTCATCCCGTCGGCCCTGGACAAGGTAGCCCAACTCAGGACAATCATCCGCGAACGGGAATTATCCACCCTGATCCAGATCGACGGCGGCGTGAATGCCGGCACCATCAGCCGCATCTCGGCAGCCGGCGTGGATGTGTTCGTGGCCGGCAGTGCCATTTTCGGCAGCGAAGACTATGAACGGACCATTTCCGAACTCAAGGCAAAGTGGTAAAGGGGAATATCGATGGCTGACAATCGGCAGAACCCATCCATTCTCGTGGTCCACGGCCCCAACCTCAACATGCTGGGAAAACGTGAACCCGAGCATTACGGCAGCCGGACCTTGGACGACATCAACGACGCCCTACGTGCGAAAGCGGTAGAACTGGGCCTTCAGGTGTCCACGTTCCAATCCAACCACGAAGGGGAAATTGTCGAGGCCATCCAGGATGCCGTCGGACGGATACGGGGCCTGATCATCAACCCGGCCGCTTACACCCACACCAGCGTGGCCATCCGGGACGCTGTCCTGCTTCTGGATGTACCGACGATCGAGGTCCACCTATCCAACATCCACAAACGGGAACCGTTCCGGCACCGGTCTTTCATCGCCGACATTGCCACCGCGCAAATCTCCGGGTTAGGGGCTTCGGGGTATCTGTTCGCCCTGGAGGCCCTGGCGCAGCTGATCACCTGACGCGTTGCCATGGCCGTCAACGTCAGACCTCCATCGATAACCGCCGACCGGGTTTCCTCCCTCCAGTCAATCTTCGACCGCCGGATCCTGCGCGGTCTTCTGGCAGAATGGGAAAACGCCTTATGGACGCTGCCCAAACCCCTTCGGCGATCCGTCAAGCGGCCTCTTTTTGCCATTCGGGACATGCCGACCCGGCTGGGCTGCTGGAGCCGGAACAAGCGGGAAATCACCCTGAGCCGGGAAATCGTCAGCGGTCATCGGTGGGATGACATCAAAGAGGTGCTGCTTCACGAAATGGCCCATCAGGTGGCCCACGAGGGGTTGCAGGCCACCGCGGAACCCGACCACGGCGACAGTTTCCGAAAGGCCTGCAGCCTGCTTCGGGCCAACCCGGCGGCCTCCGGCACCTACCGTCCCCTTCACGCGCGCCTGCACCAGGGAGAGGTGCTCAGCGGCCGGGACCGCATCGTGGTCAGGATTCACAAGCTGATGGCCCTGGCCGAAAGCAGCAACCCCAACGAAGCCAAGGCTGCCATGCTCAAGGCCTACGAGCTGATTTCCCGCCATAACGTGAATCTGATCGCTCAGGGTGTTGATCAGGATTACCACAGCATTTTTTTAGGGGCACCCCGACTCAGGCATTTTCGCGAGGCCTATTATCTGGCCCATCTGCTCCAGGATTTCTACTTCGTCCAGGGCGTATGGATCCAGGCATGGGTTCTGGAAAAAGGAAAGATGGGACGCGTGCTGGAGATCAGCGGCACCCGAAAAAACGTCCGGATCGCCGAATATATCCACGCGGCCATAGAAAGATATATAGACACGGCCTGGGCAGACTATCGACGGGACAACGGTCTGAACCATTTCCGCAGAACCGACTTTGCCGTCGGCATCATCGAAGGATTCAAAGCCACCTTGCAGCAGGCATGCACAGCAGGATCCCGAGGCGTTGACACCCGTCTGCCCGTTCGCGTGGCGGACCATGCCCTGACCCGTTACCTGTCCCGGCGTTATCCCCATGTCCGCTCATTTTCAAGAAAAGGCCCCGGACACGACGCCCGGGTGTTGGCGGACGGCAAGGAAAGGGGACGGAAACTGATCATCGCCAAGGGCATCACCCGCAGCGACGGGTTCAGAAATCAGGTGCTGGAATACAAACAAGAACTGAAATAGGCGGATTCCGAATCAAGGGATCGTGGACTTGAGACATTGTGGGGCCAGGATGTTGACACAGGGGAAATCCGTGGAAGACAACATAGCTAAAGCAAAAAAGAAACCGGTTCATGTGGTCACGATCGGCGGCGGCAGCGGTCAGTACGCGCTGCTGTCCGGCCTGAAACATCTGAAAGGCATCCGCATCAGTGCCATCGTTTCCATGATGGACAGCGGGGGCAGCACCGGCCGGCTCCGCGATGAGTTGGGCACCCTGCCTCCCGGTGACATCCTCAAGTGCGTCCTGGCGCTGTCTCCCCATCAGGAAACCGCCCGGTTCATCTTTCAAAAGCGGTTTACCAAGGACCGGCGCCTCAAGGGGCATAATGCCGGCAACATGCTCCTGACCATGCTCTCCCGCTACACCGGCAGCTTTCCCGCCGGCGTGCAAGCCCTGGCAGAGATTCTGGATGTCAGGGGTGAAATCCTGCCGGTCACCATCGACCAGGCAACCCTGGTCGCGGAACTGACCGACGGCAGCCGGATTTACGGCGAAAGCGCCATCGACACCCCCCGGGGCCATCAGCGCGAAACCATCCGGGATGTCTTCCTGGTTCCCCACCACAGTGACGCCATTACCGTTTATCCGCCGGTGCTCAAAGCCATCGCCGATGCCGACCTCATCATCCTGGGACCGGGCGACCTGTTCACCAGCATCATTCCCAACCTCATCGTTCCCGGCCTGCGGGAAAAGCTCGGCGCCGTGTCCGCGCCAATTTATCATGTGGTCAACATCATGACTAAATTCGGCGAAACCAACCACTTTCAGGCTTGCGATTTCATTTCCACGATAGAAGGCTTCACCGGTCGGAAAATCAGCGGCGCCATCGTCAACACCCGACGGCCCGAAGACCGTCTCCTGAACCTCTATCGCAAACAGAAAGCGGACTTCGTGGACGTCGGCTTCCCGGACACCGGCTGTGAGGTCATTTTAGAAGATCTCCTGGAAACATCGGGAGATGTCATCCGACACGATTCGGAAAAGCTCGCCGGCTTGATTTCCCGAATCATTTTCGGCGATCCATCCCACGACTGAACGGTTTAACCGATCCCTTGTTCCAATGGCTATCCGGAAGCTTGCGCGCGCCATCTGGCGAGAATAACCGTGGCGATCGATAAATCTTCCGGCGTGGTGATCTTGATGTTGTCCGGGTCGCCGTCCACCACGGTTACCGTCTCTCCGGCAAACTCGGCGATGGAAGCGTCGTCGGTTCCGGTGAACCCGCGTTGACGGGCCAACCGGTGGGCGTTCCTGATCAAGTCGAGGGAAAAGGTCTGGGGGGTCTGGGCAAGACGGATCTGTTGCCGGTCCAGCGTTCTGATGATCCGCCCGTTTGCATCCACTTGCTTTAAGGTATCGGTGGCCGGTATCGCCGGAACGCACCCGCCGGAAATCTTGACGCCGTCAAGGCAGGCATTCATGAGAGCCAAACCCACGAATGGACGCACCCCGTCGTGGATCATGACGGTGCCCCCGGAAGCGCCCACGGCGGTCAACCCGTTGAATACCGAATCCTGCCGCCGACGCCCGCCGGCCGCCAATTGGATATCATGATCGAGGCAAAGCGGCGCCAGAATGTCGTCCCGACACCATTGAAGGTCATTTTCAGGCACCACGAGAATTATCCGGTCCACATCGGAACGCCGGTCGAAAGCCATCAGCGTATGGGCGACAATGGGCACCCCGTCCAGGTTGAGGTATTGTTTTCTCATCGGCGCCTTCATACGGGAGCCGCTTCCTCCGGCAACAATGACGGCGCAGATCATTTGAGGTAGCTCAGCTCGCTGGGAAGCGGTACGCCCTTGCCCATGGTGTCTTCCCCGTAATTGACGCCGGCCAGGATTTGGATGGCGGCCAGCGCACGGGTGTCCCCTTCGAAAGTCACCTCGGTGATCTTCTCTTTTTGAATCTTGCCGCCGGCCCACTGGATGTCCAGAACGCTGCTGGCGTCAAACCGGTCTTGACCCACCACCAGTTCCACCTGGCCACCGAAATGCTGAACGATCTTGGCCACCAGGAGACTGGGCCGGCTGTGAAATCCCAGCTTGACCGGAATTCCTACGGTAATGGTGGAACGCTCGATGTTTTCATTGAGAATTTCGCGCGCCAGTTTCTTACCCGAGTTGAGATAATGACAGGCGTAGAACAACCCGTAGTTGACGGTCCGGTCCAGCAGGATCACCGGGTCCACCAGGGACGCCAGTTTATCCTGGACCCGTTTGTAGGTGTTCTTATAACCGGCTTCGTGAAGGTGCCGTTCGTAAAAATGAAGCAGCCGCCCCATCATCTGCAGCAAATGAAAAACAATAGAGAAATAACTTCTCAGCGACTTGAGCTTGCGGTCACCGAACCGGAAACCGCCGTGGATTACATAGGTGTCAAAGGAGGACTGAAGGTTATGCACCAGCATCTCGAAACGGCGGACCTGCACCTCGTTCACCGTTTCGGGCACCAGCGCGGCGATCTCGTCATTGCCGTATGGCTCATAAAACCCCATCGGATCGAAGCTGGCGGCGATGGAAAGAAACTCGCTGGCAATTTTCACGATGTTGCGCTTTTGAACATCCTTGGCATCATCGTCAATGTCGTATTTGAGCATCTCGCTGGTGGTGATGCCGGGGAAGTCCTCTGAGCCGAAAGCATCCACCGGCATGGCAATGTTCAACCGCGAGGCCTCGTCAATAATCACGGGAGCCAGTTTCCGCAGAGCATCATTCAAGAACGTAAGCGTTTTTTCCCCCTGCTCCCGGAACACCTCGGTATCAGGGATATCGTAGAATATCAATCGGTTCAAGATATGTTTCTGGCAGTAGGCGCCCAGACTCAGGTGCCTGACGGTGGCGCACAGTTCCCGATACAGATACCAGTCCTCGCTGTTCTTGGCGCCGTGGAAGTCGAGGAAGTCTTCAAGCACCTGGGAGGTACTGATCAGCTTGGAGTAGAGTTTTTTGGTAAATACGTGATTGGGTGTATGCCGGTTGGTGATGTAGACACAGCATTTCAGATAATCGAATGAGAAGATTCTGACCTTTTCGGAAAAAGAGATTTCACAGTAGGGATCGTTCACGGCGCACTCCGTTGGTCATTTGAGTAAGAAACAGCATCAGGTCCATCAAGCCCCAAATGATAGGCTCAATTTAGGTTTCCCTGCACCTGAAAAGGATGATCCCAAAGATGCCTGTTATGGACAGATACGAAATAGCGGTCGGAGCAGCCCGTAAGCCGAATTCTGTTCCCCCGGTCGGTCACCCGAACCGAAGGCAGCGATCATTCATCTGGGATGCCGATTGCCCGGCACCTCGTGCGACCTACCCGGGAGCTTGGACGGGCCGCCCTCTGACGCTCCCCTATTTGGTCTTGCACCGGGTGGGGTTTACCTAGCTTCTCCGGTCACCCGAAGAACTGGTGCGCTCTTACCGCACCGTTTCACCCTTACCCTGCCGACAACGGCAGGGCGGTCTGCTCTCTGTTGCACTTGCCTTCACGTCACCGTGACTCCACGTTATGGAGCACCCTGCCCTGTGGTGTTCGGACTTTCCTCCAGCTCCGGAAAAGGAGCCAGCGATCGCCTGGTCTACTCCAACCGCTATTTCCTATCCTTGTTCCTTCCAATAGATAATCCGATGGCAGTGGGGGCAAAACCGGAGTTCATCAAACCGCTGCAGCTCGTTAAACAACTGCGCCGGAATGTTCATGTGGCACCCCATGCAGATGGCCTGCTGAACAGGCACCACAGCCAGCCCACGAACCTTTTTTTTCACATCGTCCAGAAGGGTAATTGTTTCAGGATCGGCCTTGGCGCTGATCTGCGCCTTCTTTTCGTTCAGCGCTTCCACGGCCTGTCGTTCCCGCTGCGCCTTGGCAGCAAACGATTCCTTTTTTTCCCGGCAGGATTGAAGGAACCCCGCCAGCTCCGCCTCTTTTGCCTTCGCCGCTGCCTCCGCGGATTCAATGGCATCTAAAAGTTCCAGCATTCGGTCTTCCATGCCCGAATTTCTTTTGCGGATTTCATCTATTTCTTTCAGGATGGACTGATACTCTTTGTTGGTTTTTACCCCGCGGAGTTTTTCGTTGCTTTTGACGATCATGCCTGCGTTGATCTTGGATTCGGATTCAAGCTCACGGTAGGATTTTTTCAGAACGTCAAGGGTCTCTTTTTCGGCGGACACCAGGGCCTGCCGCTCGGCCGCGGCCTGATCCATCGCGGCAACCTCGTCGCTCAGCGCGTTGACCAGTCGATCGGCTTGAAGGATCTCCACCTCAACGCCCTGCACCTCAACAAGGATGTTAATCTGTTCCTGAATATTGCTCATGCCTGCCTTTCTGGTATCCCGCTTTTCACAGGTAATGAAATGGGTCCGTTTCCGTATCGACGGCTTCCACGGTGGCCGTTATTCCTGAGGCCTTGACGGCGTCCCGGATGAATGCAGCCAGAACGTCGACGACCAGGTGCTCCGAGCCGAAATGCCCGACATCGATGAGCCCGATGCCTGCCTGTTGAGCATCTCTGGCCGAGTGATATCCCAGATCCCCGCTCACGTAAGCCTGTGCACCCGACGCAACCGCTGCGGTCAGCAGGCTGGATCCGCTTCCCGAGCACACCGCCACCGTTTCCACCATCAGGTCCCCGTTGCCGACCACCTTCACCTTCGGAAGGTTCAGCGCGGCTTTCAGCTTCGCGGCAAAGGCGTCCAGCGCCAATGGGAATGCAAGCTTCCCCACCCGCCCCAAACCCGCCTGTTGATCGCGAATCGTTAGGGGATAAACGTCATAGGCCATGGATTCATACGGGTGCACCTTTTTGACCGCATCCACCACCGCATCCAAGTCACCGTTGGCCACGAGAATTTCGATACGGCTTTCCTGGACTTCCGTGAGCACCCCTGTTTTGCCAATTGCCGGCGATGCACCCGCACCCGGTAAAAAGGTTCCAACGCCCTCGCATCGGAACGTACAGCATGAATAATTGCCCATCCGGCCGGCATCCAACGCAAAAAGAGTATCGAGGATGGCTTTCACACGATTTGAGGGAACGAACACCGCCAGTTTGCACATGTCTGCATCGGCAGGCCCGGCGAGCACCCGAACCGTGCGCAACCCCATCCGGCCAACCAGGACATCGTTTACGCCGCCCGGCACACTGTCCAGGTTGGTGTGGGCACTGAAAATGGCCAACCGCCGGGACAAAGCCATTTCGGCAATCCGGCCCAGCGGTGAATTGCAATCGATCTGCCTGATCGGCTTGAAAAACAGAGGGTGGTGCGTGACCAACAAATCCACATCGTTTTCACAGGCCCTGGCCACCACCTCGGGCAGCGGATCCAGGGCCGTCCACACTTTTCTTACCGGCCAGTTCCGGTTTCCAATCTGAAGCCCGACATTATCCCACGATTCCGCCAGGCGGGGAGGCGCCAGGTGGTCGAGGATTCTGACGAATTGAGCGACGGTGGCTGTCATTCGGTTTTCCTCAAAAGATCAACGTGCCGGCAAAGGCCATAAAAAAAGGCGCGGTAGCCGGAGTCTCACCACGCCGAATCGCCTTTTCTCCTCAACGATACCGGATGTTGAGGCCTCCGGGCGTTATGGGTTGACGAACGGCGCCGGAGTTTTTTTAAGTGGGCCCACCTGGGATCGAACCAGGGACCGACCGGTTATGAGCCGGTGGCTCTGCCAGCTGAGCTATGGGCCCGTATCAGGTTAAAAGCGATTGTTTGTCTACCCCCGTCATGGCATTTTGTCAAGCAAATGCAAGCCCGTCCCGCCCCACATCAATTGTCGATGAAGCTCTTCAGCTTCCGGCTGCGGGTGGGGTGGCGCAGTTTTCTGAGCGCTTTTGCCTCGATCTGCCGGATCCGTTCACGGGTAACGGTAAAGTCCTGCCCTACCTCTTCCAGGGTGTGATCCGCCTTCTCGCCGATGCCGAACCGCATACGAAGGACTTTTTCCTCACGGGGGGTCAGGGTGGCCAGCACTTTTCGGGTCTGTTCGGCCAAGTTCATGCTTACGGCCGCTTCGGATGGCAGCATGAATTTCTTGTCTTCGATAAAATCACCCAGATGGCTGTCTTCCTCCTCCCCGATGGGGGTTTCCAAAGAGATCGGCTCTCTGGCAATTTTAAGAACCTTGCGAACTTTATCGATGGGAATTTCCATCTTTTCGGCAATCTCTTCCGGACGGGGCTCCCTGCCGAACTCCTGGACCAGGTAGCGTGAGGTGCGGATCAGCTTGTTGATGGTTTCAATCATGTGCACCGGAATGCGGATCGTCCGCGCCTGGTCGGCAATGGCCCGGGTGATGGCCTGCCGGATCCACCAGGTGGCGTAGGTACTGAACTTGTACCCCCGGCGGTATTCGAACTTGTCTACCGCCTTCATCAGCCCGATATTGCCCTCCTGAATAAGATCCAGAAACTGAAGTCCCCGGTTGGTGTACTTCTTGGCAATGCTGACCACCAGCCGCAGGTTCGCCCGGATCAGCTCGCTCTTGGCAAATTTTGCCCGCATGCGCCCTTCGTCCACACTGGCCATGACCCGTTTGAGGTTCCGGTTGTTGGCCTTGAAGTCATTTTCCTTTTCCACCAGCTGCTCGGCCACGGATTTCAGGTGGACATAGATCCGCCCCAGGGAGTCTTCATCGAGGGTGGACTGTTTTTTGGCCCATTTCATAAATTTGGCTTTGGTGGTCAGGTGTTCGCGAAGCTCCCGAATGGTTCCGCCAAAGGCTTCGGCAGTGATGGCCACCAGTTTGTTCTGTGCATCGAACCAGTCAATGAGCCGGCGAATATGCGCTTCGATGCGATCGATAACACCGCCTTCCAATCGCCAGCCCTTTAGCAGTTCAAAAATCTTATTGTTGCGCCGCATAATGCAGCGCCTGACCCGACGGGCTTCATCGGGCTCCATCTGCTCGGAAAACATGCGTTCACGGTACTCCCGGATTTCATCATTCACCTTGCGGATACCGGAAATGGTCTCCAGAAAGTTTTCAATCTGAACCATCTCGTCCACATAGGCATCCCCTTCATCCACATCACGCAATACATGCTTCGGCCGCAGGGCGCCCACTTCGATCAGGTCACCGAATTCAAGAATATATTTGACGCCTAAAGAGGTTTCCAGAAGTGCCTTGAGAACGTCCTGTTCCCCCTCTTCGATCTTCTTGGCGATGACCACCTCGCCTTCACGGCTGAGGAGGGTAACCATGCCCATCTCGCGCAGGTACATCTTCACCGGGTCGGTGACGGAACCGATATCCGAAACCGTCACCGCCTTGTTAAGCGCCCCTTTCTTTTCGAGGGTACTCTCTTTGTCGGAAATCCCGTTTTCGTTTTCGATGATCTCGATATCCATATCGTCGAACATCATCAGGGTATCGTCGATCATTTCCGACGACATCATCTCGTTGGGAAGAACCTCGTTGATCTCGTCATAGGTCAGCGAGCCCTGCTCCTTGCCTTTTTCAATCAAGGCCTTGAGCAGCTTCTGCTCGTTCTTCTTGATCGTTTCCTTGGTCTTTTCCGATTTTCCGTCCTGTGCAGCAGAACCAACAGCCGTCTTGCCACCCGCCCCGGCTTTCTTTTTGGCCGGCTTTTTCTCGGTCTGCACGGATGTCCTGTTGCGCTTGTTATCGGATTTTTTGGTCATGCCGTTTGCCTCCTGAACCAAAATAGGACATGTTGCCGTCCATAAATGGGTCGCGGTGTTCTGAAACTCGTTTTTTATTCCCATGCCCGTCAGCGGCTGTCGCCTGCTGTCAGATGCCATGGTCAGCGGTCAATAACTCGCACCGCTTTGTTTTTCCACTATCTTTCGAGCCTGCTGCTGCTTTTCCCGCAAAAGCACGGCCAGAAGGTTGACATCTCCGCTTTTTTCGGCGGCCTCGATACGCATTTGCAACGCCTTGTCCTTACGGCGTATGGTGCGCTCAAACTGGGCCATCAGATTCATGCAGCCGTCTCGGTCCCAGTGTTCATCGGTCAATGACAGACGGGCCACTACGGCCTTTTTTTCCGGGTCATCCCATCGGGATACCAGGCCGGCAATATCGCTGTCGACAGTCGCAAAGTGGTCAATAATGCCTCGCCCGATCTCTGCCATTACGGGATCCGTAAAATGGTCCATGAGTCGTCGGCGCTTTATATCGGCGACCATCTCCGGGAACTGAAGCATCATCGCCACCAGCTGTCTTTCCAGGCGGTAGGTTTCTCCATGAACCGGCGGCGGCTTCGGTGCGTTAACCACTCCCGGTCGACCTTGCAGCCAGGCCGACTTGGCAGGAGATGGCGCGGTTCTCTGGATCTTCTGCAAAAGGACCTTCTCATCTACGCCGAGGCGCTCTGCCAGATGCTTGACCCGGAGCGATCGAGCAACCGGATCGCCGATAGCCAGCATGGCCGTTTTGAGATCGTTGACAATGCGGACCTTGCCGTCGATGCTCAATCCATGTTTCTCGACAGCCGATTCGACCATGAAGGGAATCATCCCCATGGACTGTGCAGCCGCCTTTAAAAAATCTTCGGGACCGAACGCCATGAGAAATGAATCGGGATCATGGCCCTTGGGTAAAACCATGATCCGGGCCTCCAGCATTCCTTTTTGGAAAACCGCCACGCTGCGTTGCGCCGCGTTGATTCCCGCCTGATCCGAATCGTAAACCAGGGTGGCCTTACCCCCCTCTCCCACGAATCCCTTCAGGATCTGAACGTGATCGGCCGTCAGGGAGGTTCCCAGAGTGGCCACGGTGTTCTCGATGCCGAACTGGTGCATGGAAAGCAGGTCAAAATACCCTTCAACCACATATACCGTTTGCGTTTCCCGGCATTTTTGACGAGCCCGGTTCAACCCGTACAAGGACCGGCTCTTGTTGTATACCGGCGTTTCCGGGCTGTTCAGGTATTTGGGCAGCGCATCGTCCATCACGCGGCCGCCAAAGCCTACCGTCTGATTTTGCCCGTTGAAAATGGGAAAAATGATCCGGTTCCGAAACCGGTCGTAGTGTCCCTCCCCTTTCTTGCGGGAGACGATCAAACCGGCCTGCAGGGCCACCTCGACCGACCTTCTCCCTGAACGGAAATGGCGTACCAGGTGGTCCCATCCATCCGGGGCAAATCCCAATTTGAACTCCTCAATGGTTTTTCGGGTCATCCCCCTTTTTAAAAGGTACCCCTTGGCCTGTTTGCCCGGTTCCTTCGAAAGCAGGCAATCGCGGTAAAAGGACATGGCCTCGCTGTTAAGCGTTAGTATCGTTTCCCGTTCCGTCAACTTTTTTTTCTCGTGGAGGGATAGATTCCGGGTGGGAAGGTCTATGCCGTAACGTGCGGCCAGCGTACTGACTGCCTCAGGGAAGGTGAGCCCGCCGTGTTTCATGAGAAAACTGAATACGTTGCCGCCGGCACCGCAACCAAAACAATAAAAGATCTGTTTATCCGGACTCACGGTAAAGGATGGGGTCTTTTCGGTGTGAAAAGGGCACAGTCCCAATAGGTTGCGCCCCGCTCGACGCAGGGATACGGTTTCCGATACGATGTCAACAATATCGGAAGCGTTTTTAATTGCCGTAATTTTATCGTCAGGAATGTACGCCGCCAAGAAAAGCCGCCTCCATTTCAAATGGATTCGGGTTCAATCGTGCTCCGGTAGGACCTGGGCCGTCTCAGTGAAAAGACGGTCATGGGCCAGATTGGCGGTGAAAAAAGCGCCTGAACGCCTGGACTGCGCCGTTAGCTACCTTGTGCATAGGGTCGCCCTTTTTTAAATTTTACAAGTTAAATCCCCAGAGGCATTTTGTCAATATATAGTAGCGGCTTTACAAAAAAACACTGGATATTCAGAAAAAGGGCAGGCTGTTGGTTGAAGAGGCGGCACGGTCATCTACGGTTGGGCGTTGCCTGCAGAATCCAATACCATGCCGCAGTTCCAGAATGTGGCCCGGTGTATTTCCCAACTGAATTGAGAACGGATTAAAGGACCCCCTTTGATGAACGAACACTGCTGCGGTTTGCGTCGATCGATACCGCCTGCCGGAGTGCACGTCCTACGGATTTGTAGACCGATTCCAGCACATGGTGCTCGTTTTCCCCGTATTTGACGTTAATATGCAGATTCATTCCCCCCTTAACCGCAAAGGCCCTGAAAAACTCTTTGGCCAATCCCCGGTCAAAGCGGCCCACGGATTCCAATACCGATGGCAGGTGATAAACCAGAAAAGGGCGGTTGGACAGGTCAATGGCGACTTCGGCAAGCGCATCGTCCATAGGTGTCACGGCAAAACCATAACGCCGAATGCCGAACCGATCGTCCAGGGCAGTGGAGACGGCTTCGCCCAGAACCAGTGCAACGTCCTCCACGGTGTGATGGTAATCCACCTCCAGGTCGCCCTTGGCCTGGACATCCAGATCAAATCGGCCGTGAACGCAGAAAAGGGTCAGCATATGATCGAGAAAAGCAATACCCGTGTTGATATCGGCCTTTCCCTGTCCATCCAGGTTCAGTTCAACCTTGACTTGGGTTTCCGTTGTTTTCCGTTCGATCCGGCTCGTCCGGGGCATGACAGGTCTCCTTAGAAAACGCGCTGTTGGGTTTGGAAACGATCCACATCCGCCGCAATAATGCTGAACCATTGAGAGTTGACGGTTCGCGGGACCGCAACGGTCTTGACCACCGCATAAACCGTCGTTGCAATCGATCAGGAGTCTTCGGCGACTTCGGCAGTGTTGTCAATGAGGATCATTTGTTCTTCGGCGACTTTTTCCTCCTCGGGAATCATTTTTCTAAATCGCTCAAAATCAACTCGCCGCTCGGTCTTCACCTTGAAACGGGCATTGTTTTTAATGCTGCGTCGATCATAGCCACACCTGCGCTGCTGCCCGGATCGGGACTCCGGCACCGTTGCCCGTTCGGAGTTCAGCCTCCGGTCAAACTGACGCCGACGGCCGCCGTAATCGATAATTTGAGGGATTTTCCGGAATTCGGACATGGCTGCCAACACGTTTTGATATTATCAGCAATGGATCGACATAACCGATCATATTCACTTATTATCTTTAAATTTGAATGAAAGCAAGGGCTTCGACCAGGACACGGCAGCCTTTATTTGAACGGCCATCTGTCATTTCTGGATGGACACAATGCAACA
This sequence comes from uncultured Desulfosarcina sp., assembly GCF_963664155.2. GTDB lineage: Bacteria > Desulfobacterota > Desulfobacteria > Desulfobacterales > Desulfosarcinaceae > Desulfosarcina. The sequence goes on along the minus strand of NZ_CAXXXH010000002.1, from coordinate 123,906 downwards.
GCCGTGCTTATAGTTGTTGCCCGATGCAAATCAATGAATTAGAAGCCATCGGTCGTTGGCATATCGATCTGGAGAAGAAATCGGGTAGAAACAAAGGTGACAAGGATCGTCACCCAGTCAAGGAGAGTGAATGAAACGCACGGGTCCCATTAAAATGACAGATGCCATCAAGCGGGCGACAGACGATCAGGATAAAATCCTGCAGCCGGAACAAACTGTGGCCATGGTTAAGCAGCGGATGAACGCCATGGAATTGAAAATTCTTGATCGGACCCTGCGCATCGATAATGGCCGGCTGGACATCCCCGTATTTTTCAGCACGTGCGGCCATGACGCCCAGGCCATTATCGGCACCAAAAAACAGATGGGCAAAGGCGCGACGACGGCCCAGGCCGAGGCCAGCGCGGTGATGGAACTGGCCGAGCGCTTCAGTTTTTTCAGCTTCTACACCAACCGGAACCACACCCGACTGGGCACCTTCAACCAGTTTGCCGACGAAGCCATTCCATTTGATCAAATCGCCAAGTCGGTGCACGACAAATCCGGAGACCTTGCCGTATCCAAACAAATTTTTGAATCTCTGCCTCTCCGATGGACCGGCGCCTGGAGCCTTACCCGGGAAAAGGAGGTGCTGGTCCCGCTCAATTGGTTTTACGCGATCAATGCCTTCAACGGCCCGTCCGCCGGCAATTGCGTGGAAGAGGCGCTGTGCCAGGGCATTTGCGAAATCGTCGAGCGTCACGTGTCGTCGGTGATCAGTCGCCAGCACATTTCCACCCCGTTGATCGATCCGAATTCGGCAACCGACCATCGGGTCCGGGAAATGCTGGGCAAGTACGACAAAGCGGGTATCAAGCTGTTCATCACCGACTTTTCCCAGGACATGGGCATCCCTTCCGTAGCCGTCCTGGCCTACGATCCGACCACATTTCCCGCCAAGAGCGAAATCGTCTGGACCGCCGGCACCACCCCCAGTCCGGAAAAGGCCCTGAGCCGCGCCCTGACCGAAGTGGCCCAGTTGGCCGGCGACTTCAACTCCGGGTCCAATTATGTGGCCTCGGGCCTGCCGAAATTCACCCGGCTGGAAGATGCCGGCTATGTCATCAACGCCCCCGGTCCCATCGCCCTGGCCAATCTGCCCGATATTTCCAACCCGAATATCCGCAACGAGGTAGATGCCTGCATCCAAGCCCTCTCCCAAAGGGATTTCGAGGTACTGGCAGTGGACACCATGCACCCCCAACTGGCTGTGCCGGCCTTCTACACCATCGTCCCCGGCGCCCATTTCAGAGAGCGTGCAAGCGGCACCAGCGTAGCCATGTTTGCCGCCAAAATCACCATGGAAAGCTTCGGCGTGGACGAAGCCATCAACCGCCTGATGGACATGGATCGACTCTTGCCGGGCAAGTATTTCATCCAGTTCTACCTGGGCAACTGCCACCTGGAACGAAACGATCCGCAAACGGCCCTGTCCCACCTTTCCCGGGCCCTTGATCTGTCGCCGGCGGAGCAGGACATCCCCAGCATCTACTCCTATATGGGGGTATGCCACAAGGACCTGGGCGATTATAAAAAGGCTCTCGCCGCGCTGGTCAAAGGGGAAGCCTTGGACCCGGAACGCACCGATATTCATAACCTCAAGGGGTTTTGCCACTTCATGCAAAAAGAACACGAAGCAGCTATCGAAAGCTTTGAAAAGGTTATCGAACTGGATCCCAGTTCGGCCATCGATTATGCCAACATCGCATCCAACTACCGCGACATGGGTGAAAAGGCCAAGGCGGTGCGATACTACCGGCTTGCCTTGGAACTGGATCCGTCCATCGATTTTGCGAGGGACAACCTGGAGCGCCTCACCGGCAAAGACCCGGAAAAGAGATAACGCCACACGATTCCGCCGGAAAAACCAGAAATAACAAATCGCAAGCACCAAATTCCAAATAGATTCCAAATGACAATCTCCAAACTCGTCAGGTTTGGAATTTTGATTTTGGCTATTGTGATTTACCTCGTTGTGGTCATTGGCCCCATTCCATTCCGAACCGGCCTTTTTTCAGTCATGCCTTGCCAGCTTCCTTAAGGCCGCTTACCTTATGCCCGTTGAAAACCGCACTGAATGCAAAGGAGGCATTTATGAACCAAGAGACATTGACCGTTCCCACCATTTCCTGTGGTCACTGCGTGTCGGCCATCGAGTCTGAATTGGCTGAGATGGAAGGGGTCACCTCGGTGAAGGCCGACGCCGGAACCAAAACCGTTACCGTCCAATGGGATCCCCCGGCATCAATCGACCGCATCCGGGCCACCTTGACGGAAATCAACTATCCGGCCCAGTGATGACCTCCCAGACCCTCATTCTGCCCATTACGGGCATGACCTGCGCCAACTGCGCCATGAACATCGCCCGTGGGCTAAAAAAGCTGACCGGTGTCAGCGACGCCAACGTCAATTTTGCGTCCGAGCAGGCCTCGGTGACCTTCGATCCCCATTCCGCGACACCGGCGGATCTGATTCGGCAGGTTGAAAAACTCGGATTTAGGGTCACCACCGCCCGCATCGATTTTGCGGTTACGGGCATGACCTGCGCCAACTGCGCCATGACCGTGGAGCGGGCGCTTGGCAGAAAGGTTCCGGGGGTGATCGATGCAGCGGTGAATTTTGCCGCCGAACGGGCAACGGTTGAGTATCTGCCGTCCATGGTCACACCGGATGGCCTGGTGTCAGCGGTGGAAAAGGCCGGATTCGGTGCCCTGATCCAGCAGGAAGGAGAACCGGAAGACGCGGAAGCCGCGGCCCGGCAAAGGGAAATCACCGACCAGACCCGCAAGTTTATGGTCGGCGTCGCCTTTGCCCTGCCCCTTTTTGTGATCAGCATGGCCAGGGATTTTGGCTTCACCGGACCGTGGAGCCACCAGCCGTGGATGAACTGGCTGTTTCTATTTTTGGCTACGCCGGTGCAGTTTTACACCGGCTGGGACTATTATGTCAGTGGCCTGAAAAGCCTGCACAACAAAAGCGCCAACATGGACGTGTTGGTGGCCATGGGTTCGTCCACTGCCTACGGCTATTCCCTGGCCGTGTTGCTGCTTCCCGCACTGGGTGGGCATGTCTATTTCGAGACCTCGGCCGTCATTATCACCCTGATAAAGATGGGAAAACTGCTCGAATCCCGAACCAAGGGCAAAACGGGCAGCGCCATCCGCAAACTTATGGGACTGCGTCCCAGAACCGCCACGGTGCTCCGCGAAGGCACCGAAGAGGAGACGCCCATCGAACGGGTGCGCGTGGGTGAGCTGCTTCTGGTGCGACCGGGCGAACGCATCCCCGTCGATGGCCAGGTCACTGATGGAGCCTCGGCCGTTGACGAATCCATGCTCACCGGCGAACCCATTCCGGTGGATAAAAAATCAGGCGACACGGTGGCCGCCGGCACCATCAACGGCCAGGGGATCATCGTCTTCACAGCCACCCGGGTGGGACGGGAAACCGCCCTGGCCCAGATCATCCGCCTGGTTCAGGAGGCCCAGGGCAGCAAGGCGCCCATCCAGGCCCTGGCCGATCGCGTCGCCGCGGTGTTCGTGCCGGCGATCATCATCATTGCCGTGCTGGTCTTCAGCATCTGGTGGATTGTCGCCGGCGAGTTCGTAACCGCCATGATCCGCATGGTGGCCGTACTGGTTATCGCCTGTCCCTGTGCCCTGGGTCTGGCCACCCCCACCGCGATCATGGCCGGCACCGGCAAGGGTGCCGAACGGGGCATGCTTTTTAAAAACAGCCGGGCGCTGGAAGGTGCCACCCGTTTGTCCACCGTGGTTCTGGACAAAACCGGTACCATTACCGAAGGCAAACCGGTGGTTACCGATTGGGTTCCCGATACCGGTAACGAGGTGACGGAAAATGAACTGATGATGCTGGCCGCTTCGGTGGAAAAAGGGTCCGAGCACCCCTTGGGCCGGGCAGTTGTCAAAAAAGCGGAGGCCTCGGGGATGACACTGGTATCACCCGAGGCATTCAAGGCCTACGGCGGCGACGGGGTGGAAGCCCAGATCAACGGCCGCCTTGTCAAGGTGGGCAAGCCGCACTGGTTTGACGGGAACGCAGGCCTAATTTCCGCGGCGATGGCCGAACGGATATCGGTTTTTCAGGCCCAGGGGAAAACGGTCATGGTGGCGGTTGAGGCGAACCGCCTGTTGGGGCTGATCTGCGTATCTGACCGCATCAAGGGAGACTCGCCGTTGGCCATCGCCCGGTTGAAAAAACTGGGGCTTGAGACGGTGATGCTCACCGGCGACAACCGCCAGGCCGCCGACGCCATCGGCCGGCAGGCCGGTGTCGATCATGTAGAGGCCGAAGTCCGACCGGAGGACAAAGCCTTGCGGGTCAAGGCGCTCCAGGCGGCGGGGAAAACCGTGGCCATGGTGGGCGACGGCATCAACGACGCACCGGCCCTGGCCCAGGCCGACGTGGGTTTCGCCATCGGCACGGGCACCGACGTGGCCATCGAAACGGCCGATGTTATTCTGGCAGCCGGATCGCTTAGCGGCCTCCCCAGAGCCATCGCACTAAGCCGGGCCACCATGATGACCATCCGCCAGAACCTCTTCTGGGCTTTTTTCTACAATGCCGTACTGATCCCGGTTGCCGCCGGCGCCCTTTTCCCCTTTGAAAGCCTGCCCATGATGCTGCGGCAACTGCATCCCATCCTGGCCGCCCTGGCCATGGCCTTTTCCAGCATCACGGTGGTTTCCAACAGCCTGCGGCTCTATCGGACGAAACTTGCCGATAGCCGATAGCTCCTACCGGTGAGCTATTTGGCGCTCCTTGCCAGAAGCTCATCCGCCAGGTCATTGTAATCGATGGCACCGTAACTGCTTCGGCGGTAGAACACTACCGGCTTTCCCACTTCGGCGCTTTCAGCGATAGTGGTGTTGCTGCGAATGGCAGTATTGAACACCAGGTTTCGATAGCGTTCGTCGGTTTTGAGTTGCTGCATGACGACGTTGGCCACCCGAGTTCGCAGGTCCACCAGGGTGGGAATGATGCCGGAAATGAACAGCCCGGGATTAATCTCTTCCCGCACCGCGTCGATGGTGTCAAACAGTTCGGCGAGGGCACCGAAGGCATAGGGATGGGTCTGGCAGGGTACCAGCACTTCCGAAGCACACGAGAAGACATTGACGGTGAGCAGAGAAAGGCTGGGCGGTGTATCCATCAAAATGAAATCGTAATTCCCGACAACCGGGGACAGGGCCTCCTTGAGCCGGTTCTCCCGTCCTTCAGCCTCCACCAGTTCAACTTCGGCGCCGGAGAGATCCACATGGGAGGGTATCAGTTGAAGTCCGTCCCACTTCGTGGTAAGAATCGTCTCTTCCACTGCTTTACGGCCGTTGTTCATGATCAGGTCATAGACCGACGGCCGTTCGTCATCGGGCAGAATGCCCAACCCTTTGGTGGCATTGGCTTGTGGATCCATGTCCACCACCAACACCGATTGGTTGGCCAGCGTCAACGCCGCCGCCAGGTTGATTACCGTAACTGTCTTGCCCACGCCCCCCTTCTCGTTTGCCACTGCAATGGCTCTGGTTTTCTTTTTGGCCATCTTGTCTCCCTTCCGTTAAAGTTGACGTCAGCCGTTCAATTGCTGAAGATCCGCCTTAAGATGGTTGATCTTCTCCTGCAACAACATAGAGGAGTCTCCTATCTGGTCGAGTGAGGCCGAGACGTCTTCCTTGTTTAACCGCTGTTCACTGATGAGTTCCACCAGTCTGGACAGATCGGCTCCCTGGTGTTGGAACCGCTCCAGCATCTGGCGGTAAAGGGCGGTGGCGGTAGCATCAGCCAGTTTCAGCATATACTGAAACTTGATATTTTCCTTGTAGTCTTTCAGGAGAAACAAGATGGACCGCTCGGTCTCGCGTTTCATCCGTTTGATCCCCGAGGCAAGCGCCAGGAACTGTTCCTGATGAACCTTGTCCGCCGATTTTTTCATGGCTCTCTTGACCAGGTTGACGATTTTGTAGAAACCGAAGCGCATAACCGCTTCGGTTTTGATCTGGGCGGAATAACGCATGGTTGCTGCAGCCGGCGGCAGGGCCAAACCGGCCATCTTGCGGATCTTCTCCAGGTCCGGCCCGATACTCATCGGTGATGAAGCCCGTTGCGGAGCCGCCTTCCCCTCCCCCACGGCGTTGGTGTACTGCGCCAAAGCATCGTCGATCATGGCTCCATAAGGCCCGGCAATTTCATCCAGATATCCAATGAGATGTTTCTCCTGGGTCTTGACGAACCGCATCACCTGGGGGTTCACGGTTTCAGCCATGTATGCATCCACCGCCTGTTTAAACTCCTGGAACACCAGGTACAGGGTTTTTGCAAACCCCGCACTCATCAGGCTTTCCTCGTAGTTGTGCATCTCCACCTGATAGCCACGAACGAAACGGACAACGCCCGAAACGACACCGTCCGTATACTCGTCAAAAAACCGGTCAATGGCGGTCTTCAAGTCCCGTTTGACTTGGTTGACCGCCCCATCCAGAGTATTTTTCACCGTCAGCTTCATGCGCTCCAGTCGGCCCCGGTGGTGGTGGACGCGATCGGCCAGCTCCCGCGCGCCGCCGGCGTCACGGGCCAACAGGTCACGGTTGAAAGCAATCCAGTTCCCAATACCGCCGGCGACTATTTCCAACCTTTCCAGATGGTTTTTCAGCAGCAGGGAGGTTCGTTCCCGAAGGATCTTCTGTTCCAGAAACTGTTGAAAGCGGGTTTGCTCTGCGGTCGAGAAATCGACCAGCGCCGTCTCCCGGCACCAATGGGCGAACCGGTCATGGTCTCTTTGAGACAGGTTGGATTCCATCTGAGACATGAGCAAGAACAGGGCGGAGAAGGCAAACATCTGGGGCTCGGGGCAGATCAGGCTCAGTTCTGCTTCAATTTTTCGAATCCCCTCGGAAAGGTCCTGAAGGGATTCGTGCTCGCTGAGATCGCAGTTCACGACAAAGACAACCGTTTCCAGGATTCCCATTTTCCGGATCATGGATAAAAAGCGGATGTCCGCCTGACGGAGTCCGGTACGGCTGCTGACCACATAAACCGTGAGATGGGCCAGCATCAGGTAGTCCTGGATCATGGCCAAATGGAGCGGGTTGGGAGAGTCGCTACCCTGGCAGTCGGCAATCTCGACCCCATCACCGAGACCCGGAGCATCAATTTCCAGCAACACATCCTTCAGGTAAACGGCCATGGCATCGTCGCCGACAAAATCACGGTGCAAGGCAAACCGGTCGTTCTCAAACACAACAGTGGCATGATCCGCCTGGACAAAAGGCTGAACACGATCATAACCGTTGAGATAGGACGCCAGCAGCACGCTTCCTGCGCTGCGGGTGTCGTTGGAGATCAACTGATCGGCGGCCAGGTCGGCCAGCGCCCGGTCCAGAATCTGCCGATCCTTTTCACGACGAATATCAAAAGGATGTTCCGCACCGGAACGCTTGTGAGCGGGCAACAGCACCGATGCCTGATCGATATCCCCGTTCACCTCATCCCAGTTCTTGAGATAAAGGATGGCCCGCAAACGGGTGCCGGTTCTTACCCGGGTAACGATGGAAGTGACCACGCCGGCACCGCGTTTAAGGTAATCGCCGCCAAAAAGGGTATTCACCAGGGTACTTTTCCCTGATTTGATGGCGCCCACCACGGCCACACGCATGATCTCTTCGGATACCTGTTCGGATATGATCTGGCAGGTGGCCTTCCACTGGGAAAACCCCTCATCAATCAGTTCGGGAATTTTCTCAGCTTCGTCAATAAGGTGCGCCGTATCGTCGCTGATCCGTGAAAGCTGGAGCTTCATTGTCTCGTATGCGGGCATGTCTATCTTTTCTCAGGTCTGGTCTCAGTGTTGGTGAGGGTACCGAAACCAACGGATGCGGATGCTGAAAGGCCTGAATCAGGCCGGGGGAATCATCCGGGCGCCGGTTGGCGATTTTTACATTTAAACGGATCGATTGTCAAAGCTTTCCCAACCGGTGGCCAAGGGGTACAGGCATTCCCCTAATGAACACAATGGGTTGTAAATCTTATGATTTAATGATATACAGCTGACCGGAAAGAAACGAGATGGGCGGTTCAAAGGCGCTAAATCCAGTATAAGGAACACCACAAACATGTCAGAAAAACATCCGGAATGCCCATTATACAATCCGCTGAACTGCAAGGAGTACTACAATCCAAAGCTCTGTGCGTTCGTCCGGAAAGACAAGGTCTGTCTGAAAAAGAAAAAACCCAAGCAAAAATCCAAAAAGGACGACACCGAATAAAATGAGGGGCAGATCAGCGCCCCTTACCCACCCCTCATCAAGCCTTTTCCTGCAAATCCTATTACTCCCAAATCCCAGCGCGTCAATCATTTCAAATCCACTTTTGTTTTCCGTCAGGCATGACCCGCCGTATCGGACAGCAACGCCGGGTCGATTCCGATCCTTTGAAGGGCCGCTTCCCAGCGTCTTTCCACGTCCATTTGAAAGGCGATCGCCTCGGAATAGGGGCCGTTAATCCAGGCATTGCTGCGGATTTCACTTTCCAGTTGCCCGGGCCCCCAACCGGCACATCCCAAGGCAATGATAAACGCCTTGGGACCGCTTCCCATGGCGATGGCTTCAAGGATATCACGCGAATTGCTCAAGGCCAGTTCTCCGGTTATCATCATGCTGCCCTTCCATGTGAATGGAGCACCGTGAAGAACAAATATTTCATTCATATGGACCGGCCCGCCGATGTGAACGGGAATTTTCTCCGCCCCCGCAGCAGATGAAATCTGCAGTTCGTCGAAGATCATCTTGCCGGTGACCTCCGGGTGAACCCGGGTAATCACGATCCCCATGGCCCCTTTTTGATTATGCTCGGACAGGCAGGTGACAGATTGGTAGAAATTGGGGTCTGCCAACCCGGGCATGGCCATGAGAAACTGCCCCTTCAAGGATTGCCATGTATGGTCCATGGTGTAAAACTCCCCTCGTGTTCATCTTAGAATCGACCCTGATGTGTGTCTACTTCTTTAAGCTTAACGGTGTGTTCACCCAAAGGCAAGAAAAAGCTTGACTTGCCTGAAACGGGCTGTTAGGGGAGGATTATCAATTAAATTGGTCTTATAAAAACATGAATAGCCGTTTCGCCCTTATCAACATTATTAGTCTTATTCTTATCCTCGTAGTGGGTGTCCTCATCCACAACGAGGAAACAGGGGCGATAATGGCCTAAACCAGCCAACACCGGAAACCACAAAATCCGTTATCACCCCCAGAGGCGATAACGGATTTTTTTTTACTTATTCGGAAAGGGTGTCAAGGGGATGAAAAGCGACGACGCCAAAAAAGGTATCGAACGGGCACCGCACTGGGCCCTTTTCAAAGCCATCGGTTACACGGATGAGGAAATTAAGCGCCCCCTTATCGGAATCGCCAATGCAGTCAATACCGCCATTCCCGGTCATGTTCACCTGAATACCCTCGCCCGGGCGGTGAAGGCCGGGATCTATATTGCCGGCGGAACACCGGTGGAGTTCGGTACCATCGGTGTCTGCGACGGCATCGCCATCGATATCCCCGCAAAAACCGTCTCCCTGAAGGTTTCCGATGATGAGTTCAACCGGCGTCTGGCCGGCTGGCAGGCACCGGAACCGAAAATCCGCCATGGATACATGGCTCGTTACGCCCGGCAGGTATCGTCCGCCAGCCAGGGGGCGATTGTCAGATAAAGGAAGCCGGAAGACCGATGTCGGTCGTCTGATCGGCAACCTCGGACCTCCGATTTCAGAGAAAAGGAGCTCGATAAAAATGAAACTCACCGGAGCACAGATTTTAATGGAAGTCCTCAAAGAGGAAGGGGTCGATTCCATTTTCGGATTTCCCGGCGGCGCCACCATTGATATTCATGACCATCTGGAAAGGACCGACATCCGCCACTACCTGGTACGCCATGAGCAGGGTGCGGTGCACGCGGCCGACGGGTACGCCCGCGTCACCGGCAAGGTCGGCGTCGCGCTGGTCACCTCCGGTCCGGGAGCCACCAACGCCGTCACCGGCATTGCCACCGCCTATATGGACTCCATCCCCCTGGTGATCATCAGCGGCCAGGTGCCCACCCATCTCATCGGCAACGATGCGTTCCAGGAAGTGGACATTGTCGGCATCACCCGACCCTGCACCAAGCACAACTATCTGGTTCCCTCGGTGGAAGAGCTTCCCCGGATTCTCAAGGAAGCGTTTCATATTGCCCGCTCCGGCCGCCCGGGCCCGGTTCTGGTGGACATTCCCAAGAATGTGCAGCAGGGAACGACCAATTTCAAACCCAAACAGAAAGTCAAACTCAAATCCTACAACCCCACCTACAAGCCCAATTCGAAACAGCTGCGCAAAGTGGTGGACCTAATCATGGCGGCCAAGCGTCCCGTGATTTTCGCCGGCGGCGGCGTCATCCTCTCCAAAGGGGCAAAGGAACTGACCCGGCTGGCCCGCAGTGCACGGATCCCGGTGACCATGTCACTCATGGGACTGGGGGCTTTTCCCGGCTCCGACCCCCTCTCGCTGGGGATGATCGGTATGCATGGCACCTACCGGGCCAACATGAGTACCGGCGAATGCGACCTGCTCATCGGCATCGGCGTGCGCTTCGACGACCGGGTGACCGGCAAGACCGACTGCTTTGCCTCCCAGGCAGAGATCGTTCACATCGACATCGACCCGACCTCGATCCGCAAAAACGTCCCGGTGAGTATCCCGGTGGTGGGAGACTGCAAAACCACTCTGGAAGTGATCAACAGCTTCCTGGCGGAAGAGGATCTGGACAAACTGACGGACAGTCGGGGCCCCTGGCTGGACCAAATCGAGCAGTGGAAGCAGAACTACAAGCTGGCTTACGTCCAGGAAGCGGAGATCAAACCCCAGTACGTGGTGGAAAAACTCTACGAACTGACCCGGGGCGATGCCATCATCACCACGGAAGTGGGCCAGAACCAGATGTGGGCGGCCCAGTTTTATCATTTCGACCGCCCGGGGCATTTCGTCACCTCCGGCGGTCTGGGCACCATGGGGTTCGGGCTGCCGGCAGCCATCGGCGCCCAGGTGGCCTTTCCCGATTCCCTGGTGGTGGATGTGGCCGGAGACGGCAGCATTCAGATGAACATCCAGGAGATGGCGACCGCCGTGCAGTACAAACTGCCGGTCAAGGTGGTCATCCTGAACAATTGCTATCTGGGCATGGTCCGCCAGTGGCAGGAGTTGTTCTACGAAAAACGCTACGCCTGTACGTGCATGGATCATGCACCCGATTTCGTAAAACTGGCCGAGGCCTTTGGTGCCGTGGGACTGCGGGCCACGCGCCCGGACGAGGTGGAAGTCGTCCTGCGCCAGGGACTTGAAACGCCCGGACCGGTGATCATGGATTTCAGGGTCGCCAGGGAAGAGTGCGTGTATCCCATGGTGCCGGCCGGGGCGCCCATTACGGAAATGCTGTTGGTTTAGAATCAGGGAAAAATACAATGACCGAAGAAAAACACATATTGACCATGCTGGTGGACAATGAACCCGGGGTGCTCTCCCGGATCGTCGGATTGTTCAGCGGCCGTGGATTTAACATCGAAAGCCTCTGCGTGGCTGAAACCATCGATCCACACGTATCCCGGATCACCATCGTCACCAAAGCCAATGAACCGCTTGTTGAACAGATCGAAAAGCAGCTTAGAAAACTCATCAATGTGATCAAGCTCAGGGACCTTACCGGGTCCGGATCGGTTCAACGGGAAATGGCGCTGGTCTGTGTGCGGGCTAAACCGGAAAGCCGTGACGAGATACTGCGGATCGTCGATATATTCAGGTGCAAGGTAGTGGATGTGGGCCCCGAGTATTACATTATCGAAGCCACCGGGACCGCAGACAAGATGAAGGCCCTGGTCAACCTGCTCAAACCCATGGGCATCAAGAAGATCGCCCGGACAGGCACCATCGCCCTGTTCCGGGAGCCCCACTGAACCGTCGGCGGCATGCCGTCGGGGCAGGTCGCGTCGGTTCATGAAACCGTTTTGGCAGAATTTGAAAGACAACCTGCTGGAATAAAAATTACAATCAAGGAGTACCAGATGGCACATATCGATTTTGGCGGAACGATTGAAGAAGTGATCACCTCAGAGGAATTTACCCTCCAACAAGCGCGTGAACTGCTGCAAGAAGAAACGGTCGCCGTGCTCGGTTATGGGGTCCAGGGACCGGGCCAGGCGCTGAACATGCGCGACAACGGCATCGCCGTAATCGTGGGCCAGCGGAAAGGGACAGCCTCCTGGGACAAGGCCGTGGCCGATGGATTTGTCCCCGGGAAAACCCTGCTCCCCATCGCGGAAGCCGCCAAAAAGGCCACCGTGGTCCAGTACCTGCTGTCCGATGCCGGCCAGGTGGCCATGTGGCCCACCATCAAAGCCTGCCTCAACGAAGGTGATGCCCTGTACTTTTCCCACGGGTTCGGCATCGTTTACCGGGATCAGACCGGCATCGTTCCCCCGGAGAACGTGGATGTGATCCTGGCGGCCCCCAAAGGTTCCGGCACCACGGTGCGCACCAACTTTCTGGACGGCAGCGGCATCAATTCCAGCTTTGCCGTCCACCAGGACTATACCGGACAGGCAAAGGAACGCACCATCGCCCTGGGCATCGCCATCGGCTCCGGCTACCTGTTTCCCACCACTTTTGAGAAAGAGGTCCACAGCGACCTCACCGGCGAACGCGGCGTGCTCATGGGATGTCTGGCCGGCGTCATGGAAGCCCAGTACAAGGTGCTTCGCAAGAACGGCCACAGCCCCAGCGAAGCCTTCAACGAGACGGTGGAAGAGCTGACCCAGAGCCTGATCCGCCTGGTGGCCCAGAACGGCATGGACTGGATGTACGCCAACTGCAGCACCACCGCCCAGCGCGGCGCCCTGGACTGGGCGCCCCGCTTCCGGGATGCCGTGGCGCCTGTCTTCGAAAAGCTTTACACAAGCGTTGTCACCGGTGAAGAGACCCGTCGGACCCTTGAATGCAACAGCGCCCCGGATTACCGGAAACGCCTGGATGCGGAACTCAAGGTCATCCACGATTCGGAAATGTGGCGGGCCGGTGCCGCGGTACGCGCCCTTCGACCGGAAAACCGGCGCAAATAAATGGCGCAGGGGTCTGGCCGCACCCTAAGCGAGACCCCGACGCCAACGCTGTGCCAGGAGAGATACCATGCAACCGATCCTAATCTACGACACCACCCTGAGAGACGGTACCCAGGGAGAAAACATCACCTTTACGGCGGATGAAAAGCTCAAGATCGCCATGCGGCTGGATGAAATGGGGATCCATTACATCGAGGGCGGATGGCCCGGATCCAATCCCAGGGATATCCGCTTTTTTGACCTGGCCAAACGGGAACGATTCAAGACGGCCCGGATCACGGCCTTCGGTTCCACCCGTAAACCCACCATCGATGCCGCCGACGATCCCAACCTGAAAGCGATCCTGAAAAGCGACACGCCGGCGGCGGCCATATTCGGCAAAAGCTGGGCCCTGCATGTGCAGTCGATCATGGACAACACTCTGGAGGAAAACCTGGCCATGATCGCCGACAGCGTTGCATTTCTCAAATCCCATGGCCGGGAAGTGATTTATGACGCCGAGCATTTTTTCGATGGTTTCAAGGATTCCCCGGACTATGCATTGGAAACCCTGGCCGCGGCCATTAGGGCCGATGCCGATTTTGTGGTCCTGTGCGACACCAACGGCGGTACCCTGCCCCGGGAAATTGAATCGATCGTCCATTCGGTCAACGACAACCTGAATCGGCGATTCGGGGATTCGGGAAAGCTGAAACTGGGCATCCACACCCACAACGATTGCGGCATGGCCGCGGCCAACACCATAGCCGCCGTTAATTGCGGGGCAGTCATGGTTCACGGCACCATCAACGGTTACGGAGAACGCTGCGGCAATGCCGACCTGACCACCATCCTCCCCATTCTCAGCGCCAAAATGAACCGGCCCTGCATCCCCAAAGAAAAACTGGCCGGCCTGAAAAGCCTCTCCAGGTATGTGAGCGAAACGGCCAACATTGTTCCGCTGAACTCCCGCCCCTTCGTGGGACGCAGTGCCTTCGCCCACAAGGGCGGCATTCACGTCAGTGCCATCATGAAAGAGTCCCGGGCCTACGAGCACATGAACCCTGAACTGGTGGGCAACCAGCGCCGGGTGCTCATGTCCGACCTGGCCGGCAGGAGCAACGTGGAGTATAAGGCCAGGGAGATGGGGGTAGACCTGGGCGCCAACGGGAGTGACAGCAAGGCCATCGTTGCCGCCATCAAGCAGATGGAAGACGAAGGCTACCAGTTCGACGTGGCCGACGGATCCTTTCAGATCATGCTGGAGAAGTTTACCGAGCAGTTCAAACCCTTGTTCGATCTGGAATCGTTCCGGGTGACCATCGAAAAGGACAAGGATCTGCCCTGCTCGGCCCATGCGACCATTAAAATTTCGGTGGGTGACAGCCACGAGATAACCGCCGCCGAAGGTCTGGGCCCGGTGAGCGCGCTGGACAATGCCCTGAGAAAGGCATTGGGCAACTTCTACCCGGACCTGGACACCATGAAACTGGTGGATTTCAAGGTGCGCGTGGTGGACGGAAGCGAGGGCACGGAAGCCAAAGTCCGGGTACTGGTCGAATCCAGGGACCAGGACCAGATCTGGAGTACCATCGGCGTCTCCGAGGACATCATCGAAGCCAGCTGGCAGGCCCTGGCGGACAGCTTTCAGTTCAAACTGGCCAAGGAAGCCCAGCAACGCTGCAAGCCATCCCAAAATGGAGATGCGGAAGATCTCAAACTGGGATGTTCCGTGTCATGCGGCGCGTGATGCCGAGAACCGGAAAACAGAAATCAACCCTATTGTTATAGGAATCTAAGTACCATGAATCCTGCCAAGGAAGGTATCAACGCCGCGGGAACGGCCATTCGGCCCATTCCGCGGCCCATGCTCGGACTTGCCTCTGTATTGGAAGGTTCAAGCGTCAGCTTCTTGTGAACCGTAGGAGCGGCTTCCAGCCGCGATAATGAGTTCGTTCATCGCATCATATCGCGGCTGGAAGCCGCTCCTACCCCGATCCGACAGTTTCTTTCCCAAAAAATACATGCGAATCAAAGGAGTAAAGCAATGACCGAGCGTGTTAAAATATTCGACACTACCCTGAGAGACGGCGAACAGAGTCCAGGCGCCAGCATGAATACCAATGAAAAAATGCGGCTGGCCGTCCAATTCGAAAAACTGGGGGTGGACATCCTCGAAGCGGGCTTTCCTGCCGCCTCCGAAGGAGATTTCCAAGCGGTTTCGGAAATCGCCAAACGCCTGAAGCGCACCGAGGTTGCCGGCCTGGCACGTGCCAACAAGAGCGACATCGACCAGGCCTGGGGTGCCATCCAACATGCCGCAACACCCCGCATTCACACTTTCATCGCCACTTCGGACATTCATCTGGACTACAAGTTGAAAATGTCCCGGAAGGAAGTGCTCAACGCGGCGGTAGAGGCGGTCAAGTATGCCAGGAGTCTCACCGACAACGTGGAGTTTTCCGCCGAAGACGGCTCCCGCAGCGACCGGGATTACCTGTGCAAGGTTTTCGGGGCGGCCATCGAAGCCGGGGCTACCACAGTCAACCTTCCCGACACGGTGGGCTACGCCATCCCCCAAGAGTTCGAAGAAATGGTCAAGTATGTCATGACCAACACCCCGAACATGCACAAGGCCACCTTGAGCGTCCACTGCCACAACGACCTGGGCCTGGCCACGGCCAACACCATCGCCGCCATCAATGCCGGGGCGCGTCAAGCCGAAGTGACCATCAACGGCATCGGCGAGCGAGCGGGCAACACCTCGCTGGAAGAGGTGGTCATGGCCCTGCACACCCGCCGGAACCTCATGCCCTTCGACACCGGCATACAAACCGAGCACATCTACTCCACCAGCCGCCTGGCCAGCATGATCACCGGCATCATGGTCCAGCCCAACAAGGCCGTGGTGGGCGCCAATGCCTTTGCCCACGAAGCGGGCATTCACCAGGACGGCATGCTCAAAAACCCCATGACCTATGAGATCATGAAGCCGGAAACCATAGGCCTGAGCCGTAACCAGCTGGTCCTGGGCAAGCATTCGGGCCGCCATGCCCTGTATACCCATCTTAAGAACCTGGGTTACGACCTGTCCGAAGAGGAGCTGAAAACGGTCTTCAAACAGTTCAAGACCCTGGCCGACAAGAAGAAACACGTCATGGACGAAGACCTGGAAGCCCTGGTCACCGAAGGCGTGCTCAGATCCGCCGAAGTCTTCTCACTGGAATACCTGCATGTCACTTGCGGCACCACGGTCCTGCCCATGGCCAGCGTGAGGCTTTCCATCAACGGCCGCAGCGTTCAGGGTGCCAACTACGGCAACGGCCCCATCGATTCGGCCTACAACACCATCGCCCAGTTGACCGACGCCAAAGCCGAACTGCTGCGCTTTACCGTCAGCGCCCTGACCGGCGGCACCGATGCCCAGGGCGAGGTGACCGTACGTCTGCGCGAAAACGGCTTGATGGCCCTGGGCCGCGGCTCCGATCCGGACATCATCACCGCCAGCGCCAAGGCCTACATCAACGGGTTGAACCGGTTGGAGTATTTGAAGGCCCACCCGGTTAAGGCGTCGCAGATGCTGTAGGTTGGAGGGCTGATCACGGAGGTCGGAAGACGAAGTGAATAAAAATTGAGGGATTCATAAAGCTTTGTCCCCCGTTAGCCCTTATGTTCACAGGTGCGTTTTACTCTCAGATTTACAGTGCTGCAATAGGGGTCGGGAAGGGTTCTCACCCTCCCCGACCTCCGACCCGTGCGTGCGGTTCTCCCGCACACGGCTCTCCAGTCGGTAGAATAACGCTGTCAAATACTGCACAGATAAGGTCCGTACCCCCTTGGGCTACCTATTCTGTAATCGACAGCCAAGATCACCCCATGGGAGCTATACCCCTTCGGCCCGCCGTTTTCATCAATCATCCGGCAAACCGACGCGCGTAGGCACCACAGCTTGCTGCGCATTTCTTCAAGAATGAATGCCGCCCGTTTGAAAAGTGGATGGTCTGACATTTCCCAATAATCTTCGTCCAGTAAATCCAAATATTCTTGCAACGGTTCAATGTCACCAATCGCCAAGTCTTCGAGCCCCAACCTCAACCATTAAACGCAATGGTCATGGTATGGCGCAATCTGTTTTACAATGTGCCGGATATTTTTACACGCCGCTGAAATCGATCCGGCCGATAGCCGGTTTAACTTATTTAATTGTCAACATATTTTAATTCCTGAGGCATGGCACGGCTATTGCGGTTATGGCTCAAATAGTCAGGGTGTGTCCGTCCGGAAATGAGGTAGGCAAGATACGTGGTGCAGTTCGCGGTAGCGTAGGATCGAGTGTAACGAAAATATCGGCTTCTTTACGAACCCGTAAAAAATGAGGAATTCCCCATGAGCGTGCGCAATCTTAAACCGCTTTTCAATCCTTCCTCGGTGGCCCTTATCGGCGCCAGTACCAAACCGTTTACCGTCGGCGCGGTCGCCGTGCGCAATATCTACGCCGCCGGTTTTCAGGGTGACGTCTACCTGGTCAATCCCAGGCATACCACCATCGACGGCCATCCCTGCTTTGCGGACGTCGCCAGCCTGCCCAAAGCGCCTGATCTGGCCGTAATCGCCACCGCGCCGGAGTCGGTTCCGGAATTGATCTCCCAGTTGGGTGCCCGCGGCACGCGGGCGGCGGTCGTGATAACCGCCGGTTTCGGCGAGGAGGGCAGCACCCGGGGCCAGGAATTGTGCAATGCCATGCTGGAAGCGGCGCGCCCCCACCTGTTGCGGATCGTCGGACCGAACTGTTTCGGCCTGATGCTGCCGCGGGTGGATCTCAACGCCAGCTTCATCCACATCCAACCCCTGCCGGGCCGACTGGCTTTCGTGGCCCAATCCGGCGCCCTGCTGGCTACCGTGGTGGACTGGGCGACCCACCGGAGGATCGGCTTTTCGCACCTGGTCTCGCTGGGCGACATGGCCGACGTTGACTTCGGGGACATGCTGGACTACCTCGCCGCCGATGGAAACACGCGTGCCATTTTACTCTATGTCGAGTCCATCACCCATGCGCGCAAGTTCATGTCGGCAGCCCGCGCGGCGGCGCGCATCAAGCCGGTCATCGTGGTCAAGGCCGGCCGCTACGGTGAAAGTGCCGCGGCGGCGGCCTCCCATACCGGTGCCATGGCCGGCAGCGACGCCGTCTACGAGGCAGCCTTCATCCGGGCGGGTATTCTGCGCGTCAACGATCTGGAAGCCCTCTTCGACGCGGTCTCCACCCTGGGAATGCTGCAGCCGGTAACCGGGGATCGGTTGGCCATTTTGACCAACGGCGGCGGCATCGGCGTCATGGCCACCGACACATTGATCTACAAGAAAGGAAACCTAGCCAGGCTTTCGGAGTCCACCATGGATCGTTTGAATGCGGTTTTGCCGCCGACCTGGTCCCACGGCAATCCGGTGGATATCATCGGCGATGCCTCGCCGCAGCGCTATACCGACGCGCTGAATGCGATCATGGACGACCCGGGCGTGGACGCCGTGCTGGTGATGAACTGCCCGACTGCAATCGCTTCAGGCACGGAGGCCGCCCAGGCGGTTCTGGAAACGATCAGACAGCGGCCCCAGCAATCCCGACAATGTGGATTGCTGAGCGGCTGGATCGGCGATGGACCGGCCGAGGCGGCCCGGCAGATGTTTCGCGAGCGGGGAATTCCCAGCTATGAAACCCCGACCAAGGCCGTTCGGGGTTTTATGCAGATGGTGCGTTACCGGCACAGCCAGGCCATGCTCATGGAGGTGCCTCCGAACATTCCCGAAGCGTTTTCGCCGGACCGCCAGGCTGTGCGACAAATCATCGAAACGGTACTGGCACAGCAGCGCAATTGGTTGCTGGAAACCGAGGCCAAGGCGGTTCTGGCTGCCTATCATATTCCGGTGGTACCGACGGTTGCCGCCGACACCCCTGAAGCAGCCGCTCAGCTGGCATCGGAAATGGCCGGGCCGGTGGTGCTGAAGATTCTTTCCACCGCCATCCTGCATAAATCAGATGCCGGCGGCGTGGCCCTAAACCTGGAAACGGCCGGAGCCGTAAGGGAGCGGGCAGCCTGGATGCGCGAACATTTTCAACAGGCGCCGGTTGAGCCTGGTTCGCTGAAATTCAGCGTCCAACCCATGATTCAGAGACCCCACGCTCAGGAACTGATCGTAGGCATGAGTGTCGATCCCCAGTTTGGGCCGGTGCTGCTCTTCGGTCATGGCGGCACGGCTACCGAGGTCATTATGGACCGATCCCTGGCCCTTCCGCCGCTCAACATGAATCTGGCACGGGAGATGATCGCCGGAACGCGAATTCGTCGCCTGCTGGATGGCTACCGGGGCGTTCCGGGTGCCGACCAGACGGACATCGCCGCGACCCTGGTAAAGGTTTCCCAACTGATCTGCGACTTTTCCGAAATCGTGGAGTTGGACGTCAACCCGCTGCTCTGCGATCCGCAGGGCGTACTGGCCCTGGACGCTCGGCTGCGGGTTCAGCCGGCTGACGGACCGGCCGGCCGGCGTCTGGCAATCTGCCCCTACCCGACGGAACTGGAGCAGAACATCAGTCTGCCCGACGGGCAGACCCTGCTGCTCAGGCCCATCCGTCCCGAAGATGAACCGGCTTTTCAGCGTTTTTTCACCAGTCTGTCTCCCGAGGATATCCGCCTTCGGTTCCTGCATCCCATGAAACTGCTGCCCAAGGCCATGGCCGCCCGCCTGACACAGATTGACTACGACCGTGAAATGGCCCTGGTATTGACCAGCGGCGACGTCCGGCAGGGCCCCGATCTGCATGGCGTCGTCCGTATCAGCGCCGACCCGGACAACGAAAAAGCCGAGTTCGCGATTATGCTACGCAGCGGGAAAACCGGCCTCGGCCTGGGGCCCATGCTGATGCGGCGCATTATCGACTATGCGCGCGGCTTGGGCATCAGCCAGCTCTTTGGCGAGGTGCTGAATGAAAACCGATCCATGCTGGCCTTATGCAAGGCCCTGGGCTTCAAGCGCCGCAACGATCCCGACGATCCGGGGAGCGCTATCGTCTCATTGCAGCTCTGATGCCTGCACCGTAGTGTTTTGGGGATATGAATCAACGGTTCATTAGCTGTCAGAAAAAGGAACGACCATGCGAGATGAAGATATTGACCGGATCGTACTGGATCTGCTCAGGCAGATTGCCCCCGAGGCCCCTTTGGATAGCCTTGAATCCCATCGGTTATTCCGGGATCAATTCGAATTTGATTCCGTCGATTTTTTGAATTTCATTCTCAAGCTGGAGAAGGAAACGGGCGGCAGGATTTCGGAGTTGGACTATCCCAGGCTGTCCAGCCTCCATGGCTGCCGCACTTATCTCGGGGATTCATAAGTTTGTCGATCACGCCGGTCTGCGATTCACGGGTCGACTATTTATGCTTGAGCCCTGCAGATCGGGCCAGGGTCTGGCTGTCTTCGGTTATGCTCAGGAAATCCCCTAAAACGAAATAACGAATCCCCTCCCCTTGTCCCTCTGCCCACCGGGGCGGGGACGCGGTGACGCCGCCTTCGTTCGTCCGGGGGTAAGGGCGTCACAGGCGGCATTCCCGCCACGGCTGAACCAGCAGGATCAGCCCTGCCGCCGCTATATACATCAGACCCAGGTAGGAAAAGACCAACGTATAGTTGCCCCGGGTGACATCCAGGATGTGCCCGCTCAGCCAGGGGCCAAGCGGCCCGGACACAAAACCGTAGGCGGTAAAAACAAGGCCGAAGATGGCTCCGAAGTGCGCCATGCCGAAACAGTCGCCGGCCAGCGGGCCGGAGACCGCAAACAGGGTCCCGAAGGCAAAACCGATGACCGCCGCCAATGCGGCCCACAGCCACATGCCCACCATATGGGGCATAATCAGATAGGCCAAACCGGCGCCGGCAAAGCTCATGGCCATGATGCGGGATCGACCGATCCTGTCCGAGAAATAACCGCTGATCAACCGGCCGCAGCCATTGGTCAGGTTGAACGCCGTGAGCAGGACGACGGCATGCGCGAGACTCAGGCCGCGGGCCAGCCCGAAGCCGGTGGCCAGGACAAGCATGCTGGCCCCGGCGGCGCCGGCAAACACCCAGGTGAGCCAGAGGCACCAGAACTCCCTGCTTTTCAGGGCTTCCTTCACCGAACGTCCATCGGGCACAAAGCTCGCGGCAGATGCCGGCGTCGACCGATCGTTCTCCGGAAACCGGATCAGGGCCGAAGCGGTCAGGCCGATGGTCAGCGCTGCACAGCCGGCGGTCAGGGTCAACGCTTCGTAACCCCATTTCGACATTAGGATCGAAAAAACCGGGGACATGACCGCCGCCGACAAGCCGAAGGCCATATTGAAAAACCCCGCAACCAGACCGCGTCTTTCTGGATACCAGCGCTGGACCACCGTCAGCCCGGGAAGGTATACGAAGGCCGAGGAGGCCCCGACGGCAAACGCCCAGATGTAGGTATCGGTCATTTTGTCGGCCTGACTCAGCCAGATGGAGCTGCCGCCGCACATCACGGACCCCAAAGCAGCCAATCTTCCCGGACCGTATTTCTCCTGCAAGCGCCCGCACAGGTACATGAAGCAGGTGGCACCGGTGAGAATGAAAAAGACCGCCCCGCCTATCGTCCCGCCGTCGGCATCGAATACCTTCTGCCAATGCTGACGCAGAACGCCGGGAAGGCCGAAAATATAGGCACCCGGCCAGAAAACGGCGCAGGCGCAGGCAATCAGGATGAAGGGTCGGGGGCTTTTTACCGGCATGCGGACTCCTTGATCGACGGCGAATCGGTGCTACCGCCTCACCGTGCTTACCATGATGGCAGCATTTGGCCAAGCGCAATAGTTGTTCAACCGCCTGCCAATAACAAGCTGCAGGCCTCTCCGCTTTTGGGCCATAAGTTGAATGAATTGTCAGAAAATCAGCTTTGTGCCTATAAGGTAGCGTTTTGGATGTAACCCGAAGGTCGGCGGGTTCGTATAAAGTTGCAATTTTTGCGTCACCCTTTCATGAGGATTGAGTTGATGGGATCCAATTCGAAGAAGATCCCGGCCGCCTGCCTGATCCTGGCCGGGGGAAAAGGCAGACGACTGACGCCGGACAAGCCACTGCTTGAAATCAATAACCGTGCGATCATCGAACGGACGGTCCAGGTGGTCCGTCCCCTTTTCGAAGAAGTTCTTCTCGTCACCAATACGCCGGCAAAGTATGAATTCCTGCGTCTGCCGGTGGTACGGGACGAACGTCAGGGTTGTGGCCCCCTGATGGGAATCTACAGCGGGCTTCGCGGGATAAAACACGAGGTCGCCTTTGTGTGCGCAGCGGACATGCCCTTTCTGGACGAGCAGATCATCCGTTCCCAATTCCGCGAACTCGGAGCATTCGACATCGTGTTTCCCTGCCCGAGGGAAAGGCCGGAATTCCTGCACGCCTTCTATCGCCGGCAGTGCCTGCCGGCAATCCGGGACAACCTCGATGCCGCCATCTTCAAGATCGAAATGCTGGTACCGCGCTGCACGACCCTTCGCCTCGACAAAGCGTGGTTCGCAAAAAAGGGCCTGGCGGAACGGGTTGACCGCGCCTTCACGAACATCAACACGATGCGCGACTATCGCCGTTGGCTCGAACAGGGAAGCAGGACGCTAAATGAGACGCCCGGCTCGAATATACTCGCGTCCATTGTGCCCGGGGTGCTGCAGGAGATTCGTCGGACATTGATCGAGCAGGAGACCGCGTTTCAGGACAAATCCACACCGGAAACGTTTTCCAGCATCTGGTCCCACAGTTCCAGGGTCGCCCGCATCGCCCATCACATCGCCAAAACAGAGGGCTGGGAGGAAGAACCGGCCCTGCTCGCGGGACTGCTGCATGACATCGGCAAGTTCGCCCACGGAAGCTATCACGAAGACGACACCCCGGAAGAGGAAAATGCAGTTCGGTTTGCGCAGCGGATCCTTTCCGGCACCGTCTACGAAAAATGGCTCCCGATCATCGGCGACGCCATCCTTTCCACTTACCTGGAAGGCAAGGCGACCAGTAACATCGGTCGGGCAGTGTACGATGCGGATTGTCTCGACAAGCTGGGCAACATCGGGGTGGTCCAGTTTTTCGCCAAAAAAGCGCTTCGGCGGCAATTTCTGGATGATGACGTGATGATTCGGACCAGTATCGAGCTGACCTATGCCCATCACGCGCCGGACACCCTGAAGACGGAGACCGGTCGGTCCCTCGCCCGGAAGCGAAAGATCAGGACGCGTACGTTTTACACCGGACTTCTGGAAGAATGGAAAGAACTCGGACTGGGCGAATTCAACATCATCGAGGAGGACATCGCCGGGATCGTCTGCATCCTCGTGGTACCCGGTTCGTGTTCGTGCGGCGGCCGGCTGGACCGCGAGTCCGATATCCGCGATTCACTGAAGTGCCGGTCCGTTGTCGTGAATTATCGGTGCAGGACGTGTGGGTTCCAGAGCGAGTTTTCCTTCTGCCTCCCGAACGTCAGCGGACTGCCTCAGAAGCCACAGGAGACGAGGGACGGAAAGAATGAACGGCGCTAGCTATAAGCCATCTGAAAAATGGCTCGTGCAAAAAAACATTATCTGATACAGAATCCGGGATAACTCTTCGAGGCTCCGTTCGTATGACACCTGGCCGATATTCATTTGGGGTTGGTAGGGTACCCTTAAAAAAGGAGCATCGTGTCTGTTTTCCCGTTATCGGCCTTAACCACCCATAATGGCAACGCCCCTTGCCGGAAGGTCAACGATGAAGCGCACCCCCCAAAGCCAGGCTCCAGCTGATGCCGATACCCGCCGGGCAATCCAACCCGTGATCTGCTACCCGGTCGACACCCTCCCTTTGCCGGATATGGCCGCCTTCGCCGCCGCACGCCGACAGATGAAATTGACGGAGGAGGTGATCGTGCCGCCGCGCGATGCCAGAACCTTTCGCGTCCCTGCAGGGAATTTTTTCAGGATCATCAGCATGGACGGCCCACAGGTAGGCGATCTGAATCTCTGGGCGGAGGATAACCTGTCGGAACGGTTTTACAGCGGCAAGACCCGCGCGCTGCATGGCACCCACCTGAGTACCGGTGACCGGATGTGGAGCGGTTTTCCCTATATGAGGCCGATGGCGACGATCACCCATGACACCCTCGACTGGTATGGCTTCGATGCGGACGGCGGCAGTGTGCATGACGTGATCGGCACCCGCTGCGACCCCTATACCAGCCGGCTGCTCAGCGGCCGGGACTATCACCATTGCTGCCATTCGAACCTGACCCGCGCCCTGGCCGCCGAGACCGGGCTGCCGGTGCATCAGGCCGAGGCATATGTGCATGATGTGCTCAACGTCTTCATGTGCACGGGGTTCACCCATGACACGCATCAGTATTTTATGAAGGCCAGCCCTGTGCGTCCCGGCGATTACATTGAATTTTTCTCCGAAATCAGCCTGTTGGGCGCGTTGTCGGCCTGCCCCGGCGGCGATTGCGGCACGGAGCATTCCAGCGATACGGCGGCCTGTTATCCGCTTAAGATCGAGGTTTATAAACCCGATCCAAAGGCGCTGGCAGGATGGGTACCCCCCGCGCCGTCAGCTTATCCGCGCACTCACGGAATGTGAGGACGTGTCGGTCCATCCCCATTAATATCTGAAGATAAAAAATTCCAGCCAAGAAAAGCCACCAGATTTGACAGCGACCCTTCAAAAATTGATGCGAATGCCAGATACTTCATCCGCGTCAGGGCAAATGATCAATCGGAAAGAGTCTCGACCTGGCCGAGTCGATGGGTGCGTTTTTTGGCCAGGGTTTTCAACGCCCGTGAAACCTCGGGCAATGCGCGGATCTTCTCTGCTGCGTCGGTGTAATAGCGAATCGCCCGGTTTTCCAAAGAAACGGCTGCCGCGAGAATGGCTGCGAGGTCCATACCTTGCGCATCCGCCGCCGATTGCCGATAGCTGTCCCGAACGAAACCCCGGATCGGCTCCAGGATCATCTCCGTGACATTCTCCCGCCGGGTACGCCGAACCAGAGAGATATTTTTCTTACCCTCCCTGGCAAACATCTCGAACAATAACCGGTGAGACTCCGCCGCGGCGGTGGACGACGCCTTGCGGTAAAAGTCCATATCATCCTGCTCCACCTTTTCGGCGAAGTTCAGTATCGCGCCAAAATTGGTCAAGGGCATAATTCTCTCCGAAAATTAGTCTGTGAACATTGAAGGCCGAAGGTTGCCTTCAGTCTAACCCCCTTCAGCCTATCCACCTGTCTCCTAATACCACCGCTCGATGACAACCTTCATATCCGTATAGAAGAGAAAACTCTCCTGGCCGTGGCCCTTGATGTCGCCGAACATGGAGTTGCCGGCACCGCCGAAGGGAAAGAAGCTCATGGGCGCCGCAATCCCGATGTTGACGCCGATCATGGCCGGCTTGACCCGGTATTTGAATTCCCTGGCCGCCGCGCCGCTGTCGGTGTAGATACAGGCGGCGTTAGCAAAACCACGGGTGTTGATCAGATTCACCACCGCATCCATATCTGCTGCACGGACGATGCTCACCACCGGTCCGAAGATCTCCTCTCTGGCGATGGTCATGTCGGGGGTGACGTTATCGAAGACGGTGGGTCCCACGAAAAAACCATCGGGGTAGCCGTCTACCGTTACTCCTCGACCGTCCAGCACCAGGTCGGCGCCTTCGGCAACGCCCTTTTCGATGTACCCCAGCACGCGCTCACGGTGAGCGGCGCTGATCAGCGGCCCCATGAAGGTCTGCTCGTCCAGGCCGTCGCCCACGCTGACGGTTTTGGCGGCGGTGGTGAACTGCTCCACCAGACGGTCGGCGATGTCTCCCACCGGCACCAGCACCGAACCGGAAAGACAGCGCTGGCCCGTGCAGCCAAAAAAGGAGGTGAGCAGCGACGGCATCCCCTTGGCCAGGTCCGCGTCGGGCATGACGGCGACGATGTTCTTGGCCCCGCCCAGGGACTGGACCCGCTTGCCCGTCTCCCCGCATTTACGATAGATGTGCCGGGCCGTGGGGGTAGAGCCGACGAAACTGATGCCTTCGATATCCGGATGCTCCAGCATGGCGTTGACCACGTCCCGCGATCCGTGGACCATGTTGATCACGCCTTCGGGAAAGCCCACGTCGTCGACAATTTCCATGATCTTGGTCTGGGTCATGGGCACCTGCTCCGACGGTTTGAACACAAAGGTGTTGCCGGTGACCACGGCATAAGGCAGAAACCACCACGGCACCATGGCCGGGAAGTTGTAGGGGGCGATGCAGCCGAAGACACCCATGGGCTGCCGATGGCCGTAGCAGTCGATGTTCTTGGCGATGTCCTCCAGGGTATAACCGCTCATGAGCGTGGTCACGCCGGTGGCGTGTTCCACGTTTTCGATCATTCGACGCACTTCTCCCCGGGCTTCGTCGATGGCCTTGCCGTGTTCGGTGGTGAGCACTTCGGCGATCTCCTCGAAATTCTCCTCAAATGCGTCTTTGAGTCGGAAGAGATACCTTGCGCGGCTCAACGGCGGTGTTTCCCGCCAGGAGGGAAAGGCTTCCCGGGCGGCGTTGACGGCCCGATCCACATCGGCCGCCGTCCCGTAGGCCACGGTGGCGATTTTCTCTCCTTTGGCCGGGTTATACACATCCCCGATCGTTGTCGAATCGGATTCCACCCACTCTCCGTCAATGTAGTTTTTCATCAAGGGTAAAGACATGGCTGCAAGCTCCTTAATTTGAGTAAGGGTCCAAGGATTCGAGGCTCCAAGGAATCAAGGGTTTTCATTCTGTCATCTGCAGGCAATTTTCCCACAACTTCCTGCCGGCCCCGCTCTTTTTCAAACGGGAAAGATAGACCTCCACATCGATGACGTGGCCCAGCATCTGCTGGGATGCCATTTGCGCGTTGCCACTGGCAACGGCCGCATGGATGGCCTCATGGGCCAGCAGAACGGATTCCATAAAGGCCGCATCGGGTTTGAGAATTTTTTTGAAATCCTCCAGCAGGGTCTCGACAAAGTCCAGCATCAGGATCAGGATGGGGTTGCCGGTCTGCCTGGCGATAAGACGGTGAAAAGCGATCTCGTCCCGGCTCACCTGATCCCATTTTTTATTCTTGAGGTTTTCCCGGGTCGAGTCGTTCACCTGTTGCAGTGTTTCCAGGTCCGATGGCGATATCCGTTCGGCGGCCCGTGCGGCGGCATAGGGCTCCATGATGCGACGGAACTCGGAAAGGTTCTCAATCGTCAAGTTCTTGAAGTAGAGATAGTTGGCCAGGTTCTGGGCCGCCACCTGTTCGTCCACTTCCACGATGAAGGCCCCGCCGCCGACGCCTTTGCGCACGTCGATGAGCCCCATGTGTTCCAGGGCGCGCATGGACTCTCGCAGGGTCTGCTTGCTCACCTGAAACTGTTCGCCCAGCTGTTTTTCAGACGGCAGCCGGTCGCCGGGCGTCAACCGCCCCTCGAGAATGGCGGTGCGGATCTGGCCGATGATGACTTCCGTGGTCTTGCTCCGACGAGCGGTTTCAAACATGCGAACACGCCTTTTAGGTGTAAAGAACGACCTTCACGCCACCCGGTCGATGCGTCCCCAGACGCGGAAGCATCTGGAAAAAGAAATATTAAAATATCATAATATTTAAATATTCGTCAATACCCGTGAGAGCATCGCGCCGATCATTTTCACAATGTACATCAAAACACGCCTGTGTTATTGCTGGCGGCCTGTCATCGGCTATCGCTGCCACAAAAAAGCAGCGCAACGGCTGTCAATCGTCCCATTGGAGAGAGTTGATCCTTATGCCCCCATCCTCACCGGCTGCCGATCGTGACCCCCACCGCTGGGTGGTCTTTTCCGTCATCTGCCTGATCTATTTCTTCGTCTATTTCCACCGGGTCTCCACGTCGGTGATTGTATCGGACCTGCTGGCGGCGTTCAACACCAATGCCACGGCCCTGGGATTCATGTCGTCCATGTATTTTTACATCTACGCCCTGAATCAGCCCATCGTGGGATATCTGGCGGACCGCATCGGCCCCCGGCGGGTGATTGCCTACTGGAGTATGACGGCCGCCGCCGGATGTTTCATCTTCGGCATGGCACCGTCCATCGGGTGGGCATCGCTGGGCCGCGCACTGATCGGCTTCGGGGTGGGCGGGGTTTACGTGCCGACGGTTAAGGCCCTGTCTCAATGGTTCAGGGAAAAAGAGTTCGCCACCATGGTGGGACTGCTCATGTCCGTGGGCAACTTCGGTGCGGTGGTGGCCACCACGCCCCTGGCATGGGCGGCCGGCACCTGGGGATGGCGTCCCACCTTTTTCCTCATCGGCGGCGTCACCTTGGGGATGGCCATCCTGATGCTGGCCGTCACCCGCGATTCTCCCGGATCGAAGAGAGCGGATGCAGGTAGTCCCGATGCGCCCGACCCGCCATCGCCGGGACTGGCACAAAACACGGTCACGATCATTTCTTCCTTTCAGTTCTGGCTCGTGGCCACGATCTTCTTCGGATTCTACGGCACGGCAGTAACCCTCCAGGGGTTATGGGCAACGCCCTTTTTAATGGCCGTGCTGGACGTCGAACGCATCCTGGCCAGCAAGCTGAACATGCTGATCCCCATCGGCGTAATCATCGGGGCGCCATTTTTCGGCTGGCTGCCAAATCGCTTTTCCCTGAACAAAAGCAAAACACTGACCGCCATCATAGCGGTCTACACCCTTTGCTGGCTGGTCATTCTCCTGGTTTTCGACCGGTTGGGTATCGCGGGGTTCGCAGCGGTCTTTTTCGTAATGGGCGTTGTCGTCGGCGGGTTCATCAGCATCATCTGGGGAATCATCCGGGAGACCACACCCGCCGAGCGCCTGGGACTGACCTCCGGCATTCTCAATCCGGCACCCTTTCTGGGTGTCGCCGCCTTCCAGGTGCTGACCGGAAAAATCATCGACCATGCCGGACGCATCGGCGATCTGTATTCGCTGTCCGGATTTAAAGGCGCATTCAGCGTCTGCCTGGCAGGCGCGGGGATCTGCCTGGTGCTGTCGCTTCTCATCAAAGCCAAACCCGTAAGCGGCGACTGAATGCCCCGTGAGGATGAAAATCGATTTCCAATTCGCTCGCGAACGCGGTTCAAGGTAAATCGAATGGGGGGAGACCGATACGGGTGCTTCATTTTCCCATGCTTTAAATTTGGCACAATGTTTGTATAAATGTGAGGCAGAGTATGTTTTTAATACCTCCATTCATTCAGCCATACTCTCTCCTCCTACGCCCCAACACGAGGATAAACGGCGTCTCGTGTTGGGGCCTCCCTTTGGCTCCTCAGGATGTTTATATTCTTCGTCAAAACCTTGACAGATTATTGACAGGCGGGAAAATGCTTTTTATTCAGGTTCTCTTTCATCCTGGATAGACCGTCAACCCATCATGGCAAGCGCAGGGCGCCAATTGCAGGATCGCCAACCGTTGAAGGCCTGGAACCGGCACCCGATGCGATGGCCGGAATACCTGCCACGGCAATATAAAACAGGCATCAATGCAATAAATTATTTGCGGTTGAAATATTCTTTTTTCAGGGCTGGAACGCAGGGTGTGCAGGCATCACTGGGCCGGAAAACCGTTCAGCGTGTCGGCAACCTCTCGGCAAAGGGCCTCAAGCGCCCGGCTGTGGGCCGCGGCAAGATCCTCGTAACCCGTCCCGGTCATCGCCTCTGAAAGTGTCGTTCGGTGAAACGGCGACGGATCTCCTTTGCCGGTGATCGTCCACAGCACGCTGAGCAGCATCGTTTTTTCGGTCGTTCCGATCAACTCGAGAAAGGAAAAATCAACGGTTACATCCGGCTTAAAACCGGCCGGCCAGGGTGCGCTGGTGACCCGGGCGTCGGCCATGAGAAGTTGGAGGTTTTCGCTGATCACCCGCTGAATCATGCGGTCCGGATAGTCGGCCCAGCGATGGAAGGAAGAGACCTCCAGTTGGTTCTGCCCGGTACGTCGAACCATTTGTACCCGATTGATATACCCGGGCAGTTCCATCTGTCCGATGCCGACGATCATGATCCGTTCGCCCTCTGCCTCCGCCGGGGAGGCCTGTCCGGCGGTCATGGGGTTCAGGAGATAATAGGTCACCGATGGCGTAAAAGACCGGCATCCGGAAAATCCAATGATCAGCGCACAACTGAAAGCGACGGTCCACAGCGATAATCGGTTCATTCCTGGTTTCCTTTTCCAAAAACGATAGCGTCGGGATGGCGCTCCAAATAGTCGGCAAGGGCTTCAACGGCTCGGGCAGCGTCCTGAAGTTCCAGAAGCAAACGGTTCAGGTTGTTGGCGATGGGGACGCCTTGGCCCAGCACGGTATTGGCCGTGGCCAGGGCCTGTTCGCTCCGTGCCAGGGATTCTCTGGCCTGGTCCAGCATGCCGTTTACTTTCGGCAGAGTACCGTCGTTAAGATCGGATGTCACCTTCCTGAATTCAGCAAAACTCTTGTCAATATTGTCGATGGCGCTTTCCAGGGTTTTGGATCCGGTCATATCCTTGACCTGCCGCGCGGCTTCCCGAATGTCTGCCAGCGTCTCTTCCATGGGAAGATTGTTGAAGCGATCCAGCAGCCGTTTGGCCGTTGCCGTGATTTCTTCCACCGTGTTGGGCATGGTGGGCAGTACCGGGTACGCGTCATCCGTACGAATCACCTGAGGTTCGGCTTCCGGTTGAATGCGCAGGCTCACGTAGCTTTGTCCGGTCAGCAGGTTCCCCGTCCGTTGTTGCGCACGCAGCCCTTTTCCCACCAGCTTTTCCATCACCTGATACTCGGGTATGGCCAGTTCACCGGCAAGCTCGATCCGGTCCGGCTCAATGGCAATGAGCACCGGAATCCGGAAGGTCAGCGTATCCTGATCAAACAGCAACCGGATACTGATCACCTCTCCGATCTTTATGCCGTAGAAGTCCACCGGGGCGCCTGCCGAGAGCCCCCGTACCGTCTCTTCAAAGTAGAGCAGGTAATACTCTCGATAGCTGAAAGTAGCTGCATTGGCAGCGTCACGGTTGTCATAGAGGGTGAAGATCTGGTTCACCGCAGGCAGGGATGCCGTTTTAATGTCCTCAGGCGTGTAGAAGGAAATCCCCCCCACCAGCAGACTGGCCAGAGAGGGCGTATCGATGCGGACACCGTCGGTCCCGATTTTCATATCCAGGCCGCTGGCATTGTAAAACCGGGAATTCTGTTTGACCTGATGGTGGTAGGGCGTTTCCACGAATATTTCCAGGAGTACGCCGGTGCCGTCTTGGGCCATGTCCGCATTGGTGACGCGCCCTACCTTGACCTGCCGGTAGTACACCGGTGATCCGATATCCAGCGAGCCCAGCTGCTCGGCCCGCAGTTTGAATTGCTGGCCCGGCGTATCCCGGAAAATGGCTGGCGGCTTCTCGTTCCCTTCGAACCGGTGCACGACCTTGCCGTTGCGGCCGGGCATCATGCCGATATAGGCACCGGAAAACAGGGTACTGATACCGGACACCTCACCCACAGCCACCCGTGCCCTGACGATCCAGAAGAGCGTATCCCGCGTGAGATGAGCGGCCACTTCACGGCTCATGGCCGCAGTGACCAGCACCTGAGAAAGGTCCTCGCTGAGTTGAATGCGCTGAACCTTGCCGACCGTGACATCTTTGTATTTGATTTCCGTTTTGCCGGGCACCAGGCCTTCGGCCGATTTGAACACAATGGTAATGGTCGGCCCGGTTTCCCGGATGGCCTTGACGGCCAGCCAGCCGCCGATCAACACGGCGAGGAGGGGGATCAGCCAGACAATGGAAAAGCGATTGCCGCGCTGAATCTCAGGCTCGGGTATCGGTTCGTCAACGGGGGGTTCAATAGGCGGGTGATTCATCATTTTTCTCCAGCGCGTCCCAAATCAGTCTCGGATCGAAAGCCATGGCGGCAATCATGGTGATGACCACCACTGCGGCAAAATAAACGACGCCGGAGCCCGCTTCGACGGTGGTCAGATATCCGAGCCGAACCAGGGCTACCAGCACGGTCACTACGAAGACATCCAGCATGGACCAGCGCCCCACCAGTTCCGTAATGCGATAGAGGCGGGTCCGCTCTTCAGGCCGCCAGCGGGATCGCCGCTGAACCGAAAGCAGGAGCCCGCTCAGGACGATCAGCTTGGCAATGGGGACCACGATACTGGCCACAAAAATAATCAGCGCAATTCCCCAGGAGCCGGTTTTCATGAAAAAGATGACCCCGCTCATGATTGTATCGGACTGGGTGCTGCCCAGATAAGTGGTGATGGTCACCGGCAACAGGTTCGCCGGAATATAAAAAATGAAGGCGGCAATCAAAAGGGCCCAGGTGCGGGCAATGCTGTTCGGCTTTCTGAGGTGAAGTCGTGCACCGCATCGGGGACATCTGACATGCACGCTGCCGGCCACTGACGGCCAGCGAACCAGCAGGCTGCAGCCATGGCAGTTTAACAGGCCGGATCGGGCGGCAGTAGGGGCTGCATGCACGGGGGTCATCGCCATTCGTCCATTTTCTCCCATACGGTGCGGGGAACCAGAAAGCTGTTGACTGCCGCCAGCACAAACACCAGCGCAAGAAAGGAGAACAGCGCCGTACCGGGAATGATGGTGGCCATTTTCGCCAGCTTGACCACGGATACCAGAATGCCCAGCAAAAACACTTCGGTCATGCTCCAGGGGCGGAGGGTGAGGGCCAGCCTGAAAATCCGCCGGTTGGCAGGCAGGCGACCTCCTATTTTGATTGGCCACAACACATAGACGAGGGCGCCCAGCAGCAGAAAGGGAATGAGCATGCTGGTGAGAAGAACCAATATAGCGACTCCCGCCATGCTCTGCTGGGAAAGGATAATCGTACCGGTGATCAGGGTGGTTTCCAGAATGGTGCCCTGGGATTCCAGGGATAAAAACGGGTAAATGTTGGCGATGACCAGCAACACCAGGCCGGTGATGGCCAGCGCCAACGACCGGTCGATGGTTTTCGGAAAGTGGGCGTACAGCACCGACCCGCAACGTCTGCAGCGGGCTTTGCTATTTACCGGCAACGGTTGCACACGGTGCAGCAGGTCACATTCGTGGCAGGCGATCAAGGTTTGCGCCATAGCTACAAGGCACCTTCAGCTCATCATCGTCGTTTTCCCGAAAAACCGGCGTGCCTCACATAGAGGCACACCCTCAGCGCGATGCACGGCAACAGGTTCCACAACCGTATTTCCCGGAAGTTGAAAACCGTTGCCTGTGCCGGCAAGACAAAAAAATAGGCGGACAAAGTCAAATATCGTTTAAATACCACTATTTCCAAAACCATGCAATGGTTTCATGCCTGCCATGGGGTCCTCTGCGGCACACCCATGGCGCTTGGCAGGGAGTTGAAAAGCAGGCATCAGGCATGGAAACAAAATGCACCGTTTCTGAAAAAACGGCACCCAAAAAAATTAGGTGCAGCGTTGAAAGAAAGGCCTATGACGGTCTGAGGCCCCGAATTTCAACATCCGGATAGGTATCTTTCAGGCAACCTGGAAATCAGGTTTGCCTTTTCGGCGACGAATGACCTTGACTACGGTGGGTGTCGTTTTCATGTGGGACCCGCAATTCGGGTTGGGATCGGGTTGTGAAAAAAGCTGAAAAAGCTTGGCTTCAATTTTTTTTCGTTTGTTCTCGTCCATCAATTTTCTTCTTATTCTTTCTTCGTGATTGATCGGTTATGATTTTATCCCGCTGCAAATAATCACAGCCGGACCATCCAGTAACAGTTGCATGAAGCTGTAGGCGACATGCACCATTTTCAGCCATCCGCCTGCCGTTCAGGGATTTACGTCTGCATATTTTTTATAAAGGGAGGCAAACACCGCTTTACGTAGGGGTAAACGCATCACCTGCCAGCAGCAGGAACATTGCGTCGAACCGTGTTTATAACAGACGAACGGACTTGGCAAGCGCTAAATGACGAAATGCCAATACAAACCGCTTTTTTATCCCCATGGCAACCAACCAGTGTCGCAGGATCAGAACCAATCACCACACAGACAGACGCAATTTTGCGACCCTTAAATCCGGTTTTCTTTGGAAAATGACTTTATCAACTTGAAAATACAATATTTTTTTAAACCATCCGGCTTTCAGGGATCGGGCACACTTCATGCTCTAACTGGGTGCAAAACGCATAAGGCGCGATGCCTTGCCGGATTCAGCAGACCGTTTTCACCTATATCGGATAGAGAACTCTATAACTTGAATTATATTGCAGATGACAACCCTAATTCAGAACAGGAGGCGGAATCGATGAATGATGATGTCATTCAGTTGGGCGGCAAAAAACAAAGCACCTTTATGGACAAGGTCAGGGAGATCCTGCCGGAGGGCGGGAACTTGAACCTTTGCCTGACCTGCGGGGCGTGTTCTTCCGGATGCCCGGCCACAGGCCTCGCGGGCATGGACCCGCGCAAATTTCTGCGAATGGCCGCACTGGGCCTGGACGAGGAAATCGCCAAGTCGGACTGGCCGTGGATGTGCACCATGTGCCAACGGTGCATCTATGTGTGCCCGATGCAGATCGATATCCCCCAGCTGGTATACAACGCCCGGGGGCTGCGACCACGCCAAGAGCGCCCGAAGGGCATCCTGGGGTCCTGCGACATGGCCTTGCGGAATGAGAGCACCAGCGCCATGGGCACCGCTCCCGACGACTTCGTCTTCGTTGTAGAGGATGTGCTGGAAGAGTATCAGGAAGCCCAGCCCGAATTTGCCGACATGAAAGCGCCTATCGACAAGGAAGGTGCCGAATTCTTCCTCAACCAGAATTCTCGAGAACCGGTCACCGAGCCGGATGAACTGGTCCCGCTGTGGAAGATCCTTCATCTTGCCGGGGTGGACTGGACCTACGGCAGCCATGGGTGGGCGGGGGAAAACTACTGCATGTTCCTGGCGGACAACGACTCCTGGGAGCAGGTCACCCGAACGACCGTCAACCAGGCCAACAAATTGAAAGTGAAGACGTTTCTCAATACGGAGTGAGGGCACGTCACCTACTCAGTCCGGGCCGGACTGAAAAAATTCAACCTCGAACACAATTTCGAAGTCAAAAGCATCTATGAATATTACGCCAAGTGGATTCGCGAGGGCAAACTGAAGGTCAATTCAGATTGGAACAAAGACCTGAAGATCAAATTCACCGTCCAGGATCCCTGCCAGATCGTGCGCAAAAGCTTCGGCGACCCGGTTGCCGACGATCTTCGTTTCGTGGTCAAATCCGTGGTGGGTGAAGAAAACTTTATCGACATGCAACCCAACCGGTCGAACAACTTCTGTTGCGGCGGCGGTGGCGGCTTCCTGCAGTCCGGATTCAAGGAGGAGCGACTCAAGTACGGGGCGATCAAGGATGGCCAGATCCAGGCAACCAAAGCGGACTACTGCATCGCCGCCTGCCACAACTGCCATGCCCAGATCCACGAATTGAGCGAGCACTACGGCGCCGGTTACGGCGTGGTTCACCTGTGGACGCTCATCTGCCTCTCATTGGGTGTCCTCGGGCCCAACGAACGCGAGTACCTGCGAGACGACCTCAAAGAGATCAATGTGTTCCATCCGGAAACGGCCATGTAACGGTTTACCCTGGCCCTCGACGGGCCGGGGGCCAGGGTAAACCGATGCGATTGCCTGTGCTTCCCGGCCAGCCGGGGATCGCAGGCGACCATCGCGGCGTTGCACTCCCGAAGGACGGTATCATGAACAACCGATTGACCGTGGAAGAGCTGGAATCCCGTTGGGAAAATGCGCTGATAGCTACCCGGACCGCCGTGACAGGCCATCCCGGCGCCTATCGGGAGCTAAGAGCTCTGGCCGCTGACATTCTGGAAACCCCCATCGACATCAATGACTATTTTCCCACCGTGGAAACGATCATCCGGCTGCTGGAGATATTGGACCCCTGCGGACGGGGAAGCATCTTCCAGATCTTCAGGACCCGCATCTCGCCGTCGAGCATCTGGCATGTAAAAATGCTCCGGCTGGAATGCCGGGATCTTCTGGCCCACCTCAACGCCTTCGATCAATGGCGCCGTGCCAAACACCACCTGCGGATGGTGAAATAGCTGCCGCGGCCCGCTTCCGTTCAAACCGATAGGATGCACACAAACTCAGATCGGCCTCCGACGGCGTGCTTTTAAAGAAGATAATTAAACGGAATTATATAAATATGTTGTTTGCCATCGTTCTTGACAAACAGGGAACCATTTGCGATATTCACGCCGTCGTCAAAGTGAATTCATTTCCGACCTAACAACGCCACGGTCCCTTCACTTTTTGCTGGCAACCTGATAAACCGACCACTGCCGTCGTATAAAGGAGAAAAACATGAGGCCAGGAGAAACTCCAAGCAAATCATCTGAAAAGCTGGCGGAAATGATCCATAAAGCAATTTCTGACTGCGAAATCACCAGCACTGAATATGATGCCATCATGAAGATTGCGAATGAAGATCAACACGTTGATCGCCAGGAGCAAAACCTTCTCAATCAGTTGCAATCGCTGATGGCAAATGGCACGGTTAAGCGCGTCAAAGGGTAATAACGGCCATGTGCCAACGGAAAATCGGGAAGGCTGATATGCTCGCAGGGGGCGGCTGAATGGTCCGGACTTTCCTGCGGAGGAAGCAACCGTCTTTTCCGGCAACCTGAATACAAACGGGTTTGGACTCTCTTTCAGGTTTTTGTATCCGTTGATTCTGTTAATTTGCCGGCAGGTCAGGACACTTCATCTGGCCTCGGTTATTTTCATTGGTGCACCGTCCAATGGCGGTCCACGCCGTCATCGGCTGTGGTCGACTGTCCATCGCTCGCCATTTCGGCCACCGTCTCACCGCCGGAACGCAAGCCCCGCCTCCCCCTAATCGGGTGTTGAAAAACGTCATGAGCG
The DNA here is from genome assembly GCF_963664155.2 of uncultured Desulfosarcina sp. Lineage (GTDB taxonomy): Bacteria > Desulfobacterota > Desulfobacteria > Desulfobacterales > Desulfosarcinaceae > Desulfosarcina. The sequence goes on along the minus strand of NZ_CAXXXH010000002.1, from coordinate 86,768 downwards.
CAGGCCAGACAAGGTAAAATTCGGCGTAAAAGTGCAGTTTATATGTAATAAATGAGCCTTTTGAACCGAGTGTAAATGCCGTATGGTCCAGCGCAATAGTTTTTCAGCGGCCTGGAAAGCCGAAAACGAAAGACCAGCATTCTTCGCGTACGCTATGGAACTTGGCCGCCAACTAGCGTATAAGTACATACGTACGCTGCCATTGAAGGCCGCCATGCAAAACCCGATGATCGATCGTCCCGGTGGTATGAACCATGAAAAAAACCAGATCCGCACCGATACCGGACAACGTTACCGAAATCATATTGGAAAGCATTTCCGACGGGGTGTTCACCGTCGATCATGAATGGCGCATCATGTCCTTCAACCGCGCTGCTGAGGCGATCACGGGGATTCCCCGCGCGGAAGCCATCGGCCGCCACTGCTGGGAGGTCTTCCGCTCCAACATGTGTGAAGACGATTGTGCCTTGAAACGGACCATGAAAGAGGGCACCTCACTCACCAATTCCTCTACCTATATTATCAACAGTGATAAAAAGCGAATCCCCATCACGGTCTCCACTGCACCGCTGAAAAGTAAGTCCGGAGAAATACTGGGCGGTGTGGAGACCTTTCGGGACCACAGCCTGGTGGAAGCCCTGCGCAAGCGACTTGACGGCCGTTTTCAAATTGGCGACATTGTCAGCCGCAGCGATGCCATGCATGAAATGCTTGCCATTTTACCCATGGTGGCGGAAAGCGGCAGCTCCGTGCTGCTGGAAGGGGAAACCGGCACGGGAAAGGAGCTGCTGGCCCGGGCCATTCACACCGCCAGCCCGCGAAAAAACAAACCTTTTGTCGCCATTAACTGTAGCGCCCTTCCGGACACCCTGCTCGAATCGGAACTGTTCGGGTACAAGGCCGGTGCCTTTACCAACGCCGTGAAGGACAAACCCGGCTACTTTTCCGTCACCGAAGGGGGCACGATCCTGTTGGATGAAATCGGGGACACCAGCGCCGCATTTCAGGCTAAGCTGCTGCGCGTTCTGGAAGACCAGGCCTTCGTGCCCCTTGGCGCTGTAAAGGAGGTCCGATCTGATGTGCGGGTGATCGCCGCCACCAACAAAAATCTTATCGATCGGGTCGCCGACGGCAAATTCCGCCAGGATCTTTTCTATCGGATCAATGTGGTTCGAATGTGCCTTCCCCCCCTCCGGGAACGGAAGGAAGACATTCCCCTGCTGATCGAGCACTTTATTGAAAAGATGAACATGGTGCGTGGAAAAGCGATCTCCGGGGTGGATACCGAAGCCCTTCACATCCTCATGTGCCATGACTACCCCGGCAATATTCGTGAACTGGAGAATATCATCGAACATGCCTTCGTCCTTTGCAATACCGGCCCCATCCAGGCCCACCACCTGCCCGACGGCTTTGCCAGGCAACACCTGCCGTCCTGTGAACCGGCCTCATTGACCAATACGCTCAACTCCACCGAAGCGGTGGCCATCATGAATGCACTCAAACAGAACAGCTACAACCGTCTGGCCGCTGCAAAGGCACTGGGTATGCACAAAAGCACCCTTTTCCGAAAAATCAAACGGCTGGGAATATTTCTTCCCGAAATTGACGGACGCTCGAAACCTCCGCAACGGGATTAGTATTGCAGGGTTGCATGAAAAGGACCGCATATAGATGCACCTCTGCGACGCTACCCCGAAAAAATCCGACCGCCTTTTTCCCGACTGACCCCAACCTATTGTAATTTTTTATTTTTTTTAAATTCACATATAGCATCCACCCTGGCATACGCTTTGCGGAAGCATGATTAGAAAACAGGGGGACACCATGAAAGTTGCCGTAACGGTCTGGGAAGATCGCATTTCACCGGTGTTTGATGCGTCAAGGCGACTGTTGATCGCGGAAATTGAAAATGCCCAAATCAAGAATCGGTCCTACGTAATTTTCGATCCTGAACTGCCGTCCAACCTGGCAAAAACCTTGGGCGCGCTGGATGTGCCGGTGCTCATCTGCGGTGCGGTATCTCAGGATCCGGCCAATCGGATCAATGCCGGCGGCATCACGTTGATCCCCTTCATCGCCGGAGAAGTGGATCGTGTACTCGAAGCTTACGCAAAGGGAAATTCGCTGGCGCCCACGTTCGTTATGCCAGGATGTCATGGCCGTATCCCCACGACCGGTAAACCGACGCGCTGACCGCCACCCATTTATAAAAATAAGGAGCAACCCTTGACCCAACTACTATTCGTCACAACGGATAAAACCAATTTGGCAGATTTATCGGCGGTCATTGAAACCCGGGGCGGCACCATCATCTGGGCGACCTCCGGCGGCGAGGCGTTGGAAAGGATCGGTAAAACGGCCGTTGACCTGGTATTGGCGGACGAAATTCTTGCCGACATGACGGGGCTGGAATTGATTAAACGACTGGTCACGGTCAACCCCATGATCAATTGTGCGGCAGTCAGCTCACTTTCCAAAGAAGCCTACCATGAGGCCAGCGAAGGACTGGGCATATTGATGCAGCTCCCCCCCCAGCCCGCCCGGGCCGATGGAGAACGGATGATGGCCCACCTGAATCAAATTATAGGTCTATCGTCCCCCAAAAAGCTAAAAAAATAAACATCGAGGAGAATCCATGCAAAACGCACCCAACGGCATCGGCATTATGGACAAACCGCCGGAACCCAGCCCTGACGAACGGGCCAGACAGTCCCTGACCCGAATCAGAAATAAAATAATGATCATGAGCGGAAAAGGCGGCGTGGGTAAGTCCAGCGTCTCGGTCAACCTGGCTATTGCCCTGGCGGAAAAAGGGTTTAAGGTCGGATTGATGGACGTGGATATTCATGGTCCCGATATCCCCCGGATGCTGGGGCTTAAGGGAATGCTGGCTGCCAATGCAGACAAGCGGCTGGAACCCATGCGGTATTCCGACAATCTGACGGCGGTATCCATTGAATCGCTCATGTCGAACAAGGATGATGCCGTCATCTGGCGAGGTCCGGTCAAACACGGTGCCATCCGCCAGTTCATCGGCGAGGTGGAATGGGGAAACCTGGACTACCTGATCATCGACGCGCCCCCGGGAACCGGTGATGAACCCCTGACCGTGGCCCAGTTGATCAAGGACGCCCGGGCGATAATTGTCACGACGCCCCAGGAAATCGCCCTGGCGGATGTGAGAAAATCGATCAATTTCTGCAAAACCGTCAAATTGGAAATCCTCGGTCTGGTGGAAAATATGAGCGGCTATACCTGCCCCCATTGCGGAAAATCAGTCGACATTTTCGGTTCAGGGGGAGGTGAACGGACGGCATCCCTTTCCGGGCTGAAGCTGCTGGGCCGGATTCCTTTCGATCCCGATATCGTCAAATGCGGAGATGCCGGCATCTCCTTCCAGCAACAGTATGTCGACGCCCCGGCGACCCGGGTATTTGGGGAAATCGCATCACAGATATCCGTTGCCGCCCAAAGGTGATGGCCGTCTTCCGTCAATGAAGGCGCCGGATCAGAAACAAGGAGGTCACAACATGAAAGTCGCAGTCAGTGCTGCCGGCCAGAATCTTGAAGCATCCATTGATGAACGCTTCGGCCGATGCCGGTATTTCATCATCGTTGAAACGGATGATATGAGTTACGAAGTGATCGAAAACACCAATGCCGACCTGTCGACCAGTGCCGGCATTCAATCGGCCAGTCTGGTCGCATCCAAAGGCGTGGAGGCAGTCATCACCGGCAACTGCGGCCCCAAAGCCATGCAGGTTTTCGCCGCGACGACGATCAGGGTGATCATTGGTCAACACGGGATGATCAAAGACGTTATCGAGAAGTTTAAAAGTGGCGACCTCAAGCCATCGACCCGCGGCAATGTCCCCGGAAAATCAGGAGTCGCGCAGTCCGAATCGGCACCGAGCTCTGCCCGGCCGGGCATGGGCGGCGGCGGTCGGGGCATGGGCGGTGGCGGCGGTCGGGGCATGGGCGGCGGCGGCGGTCGGGGCATGGGCGGCCGATGCCGGAGCGCTTACGGCACCGGCTCGTCGGGCGTTCAAAATACGACCGGGAGCGTGTCCAAAGAACAGGAACGGGCGCAATTGCAGCAACAGGCCGACGAATTGAAAAAACAGATGGACGCCATTCACGCCCGAATGAAAAACTTGTCTTGAATGGGAATGGAACGGGTTTGAGGTTTCTGACAACAAAATGCTGAACAGTGGGACAATTGTATATGGCTGACAACTTTGATGCGTTTGTAGAAAACCTGCAGGAACGCATATTTGATGAAACCCGTGAAGCCTTCGGGGAAGCCGGCTTCCAGCGCTGGCGCCATCCGCTTTATCGCGGGCCGCTGGAAGCGCCGGATGCCCACGCACGCGTAACGGGAAATTGTGGCGACACCATGGAGATATTCCTGAAATTCGACGATCTTCGGGTGTCTGACGCCGCGTATCGCACCGATGGTTGCGGATCGAGCACGGTATGCGGCTCCTTTGCCGCGGAAATGGCCATCGGCAAAGATCCCGATGAACTGTTAACCATCACCGGCGAGGCGATTCTTGAAAAACTCGGCAGGTTTCCGGAAGAAGACCGTCACTGCGCGTTTCTGGCAGCCGACACCCTTCAGGAGGCACTGAATCAATACATGCTTTCTCGGGTAAAAAAGAAGTGAAGCCGAACCCATACCGTTATCTCTTTGGCCCGGTGCCGTCCCGGCGTTTCGGACGCTCATTGGGAATAGACCTGACACCTCACAAAACCTGCAGCCTGGACTGCGTCTTCTGCCAGCTGGGCAGAACCACCCGGAAAACGCTGGAAAGGAAGGCATACGTCCCCACGGCCGCCGTCATCGATGAAATCGACGATTGGCTGCAAACCGATGGCGATGCCGATTACCTGACCCTTTCCGGTTCCGGCGAACCCAGCCTGCATGCCGAGTTCGGCCGGGTACTGGCGCATCTTCGCGGTCAGCCCATTCCGTCGGTGCTGTTGACCAACGGCACCCTCCTGAGCCTGCCGGAAGTGCGCGATGCCGCCGCCCTGGCCCAGGTGGTCAAAGTATCCTTGAGCGCCTGGGACCAGAAATCATTCGAATGGGTCAACCGACCCCACCCGCAACTCGATTTCGGGTCATTTTTTGAGGGATTGAAACAGTTCCGCAGCGTTTTTGGCGGCCAGTTGTGGCTCGAGGTGTTCCTGCTTTCAGGCATCAACGCCATGGCCGGGGATGTCAAGAAAATCGCTGCCCTGTCACGGGAACTCAAACCCGACCGCATTCATCTCAACACCATTGCCCGGCCGCCTGCCGAGGACTTTGCCGCCGCCGTGCCCAGGGTACGACTGGAGGAACTGGCCGGCCTGTTCGATCCGCCGGCGCAGATCGCCGCCGGGTTCAGCAGCCAGCGCTCGAAAACGATCGAGGCCAATGAAGAAACGATTCTCGCCATGCTCAAACGCCGGCCCTGCACGATCAAGCATATCGAAGCGGCATTTGGCATGCACATCAACGAAGTGTCCAAGTATTTAGGTGTGCTTTTGGAGAAAAAGCAGATTCACGCCGACCGGAAAAACCAAGCGGTCTACTACACGGCCGTGTGAAGCGGCGTGCCGCCGATCCACCCAGGCGGGTCACCGGATTTGCAGCATCTCCGGATCGGTCAGTCGCGTACACAACACCAGGCTTGCCACCGCCAGGAGAACGAAAAGCCACATAAAAGGGACCACGCCGATGGTATTCATTCCCACCACGAAAAGGATTCCCGAGACCTGCCCCACCAGCAGGATCAGGCCCTGGGAAGTGGATTCCGGGGCGGGGGCACAGATTTCCGCACTGTATTGGAAACCGATGGGCCCGCCGGCGCCCAGCAGGAAAAAACCGAAGACAAAGCCGGAAATCAGGACGACCGGGTAACTGGCGGATACGGCCATAGCGATCAAGGCCGGGATTACGCCCGCCATCGCCAGAACGAGGAAGGCCTTCCGCCTCCTGAACCGATCGGAAAGCGGCGGCAGGGTCAAGCCGCCGACAATACCGGCCGCCAGCATGATGCCGCCGACGAGGCTGGTCTGCTCAATGGAAAAGCCTTTGATCTGGCAGATCTGATCGATGCAGGTACTGATCGCGTTGAAAGCCCCGAGTCCCGCAAAGAATACAACGAGAATGATCTGCATCTCCTTGCGGGAAAGGATGTGTTTTAGCCCTGCCAGGAATCGGCAAGGCACCTCCGCAGGCGTTTGGCGCTGGGCACCGTCGGGCTGCTCACGCAAAAAAACCAGCAGAAGCATCGCCGCCGCGGCAGCGGCAAAGCCATAAATCCTCAACATGGCCGTCAGATCCGCCGCTCCCTGGGCAGGCTGATCGATCAAAAAGGGCGTGGCGGTCATCACGATGATGATGCCGACAAACTGAGACAGGGTGGCGATGCCCACGGCGGTGGCCCGTTCGTTGACGGGAAACCACCGCATGGCGATCTTGGTGGCGGCGTTGATGATGAACGGCTGGGCGATAGCCAACCCCGTTTGGCATGCCAGGACCACTGCATAATCCCTGGCAAAGATGCCTTTCGCCATGGCGAAGACGCCGGTAAGCAGCGCCCCGATCCCCACACCGATGCGGATGCCATAGGTGTCGATGACATAGGACGCCGGTATGCAGACCACCAGGAAAACGATCATGAAAACCATGGCAAACAGGTCGATCTGAAGGGCCGTGGCATCGAAAAACAGCCTTGCCTCCCGGGCGATGGGGGCAAAGGTGAGCCACTGAATCTGGATGGCGGCGGTGATGATGGTGTACACCAGAAGCACCACCCAGCGATAGCCGGAAGCCTTGCCCGCGCGGCCGGTCATGCCTTTTCCTCGCATAGCCCACGGGACAGAAGCGTATACAGGTGCTCCACGACCTTCTTCCTGGTGGCCTGCCGGGGGTTTTTCAGATGATAGGCACACAGGTTTTCCACCAGCCCCACCAGGCCCACCGCAGCCAGCTTCAGGTCCACCGGGCGCAGGTACCCCTGCTCCTGGCCCACCCTGAGCTGGTCGGAAATGAAATCCACGTAGCGTTCCCGGACCCGTTCGATCTCTTTCAGAACCTGTTCGTCCATGCCGCTGGTGAGTTCATTGAAAACGATCCGGGTCAGGTCGCTGTATTTGAGGTACAGGGCGATATTGTGTTCCACCAGTTTTCTCAGGTGCTGGTGGAACGGAAGATCCGAAGAGAGCGCCTCCCGGATCTGTTCGATGATCGCCTCGATGCCGTCGGTGACCGCCGCACGGAACAGGGCCGACTTGGAGGTATAATTGTAGTAGAGGGTCCCCTTGGCCACACCGGCCGCCCGGGCGATGTCCTCCATGGTGGCCTGGTGAAATCCCTTTTTGGAAAAAACCGCAATCGCGGCCGCAAGGATCTTCTTCTTTTTCAGGTTCATCGTTTCTCACTTTTCCCGGTGTCGGCCGCCTCTACTGTTTGCGCAGTTCACGGACCAGTTGGACGGTATCTTCCGGCAGCGTCGTCACCGGCTTCCCGGTGGTCAGGGCATGGTAGTATGCCTGGGCGGTCTTTTCCAGCAGTTCGGCGTGCTTCCAGGCTTTCTCCAGATTCTTGCCGAGATTCAGCGCCCCGTGGTTCTGCATGATAAAGCAGTTGCATCGGTTAACCACGGTCCGCTTGACGTTTTCCACCAGCTCGGGTGTCCCGGAAAGAGCGTAGGGCACCACGTCCACGGTTTCGCCGATGGACAGGGCAACCTCGTCGAACAGGGCGGGAATGGCCTGGTTGATCAGGGCGAAAATGCTGGCATAGGCCTGATGGGTGTGGACCACGGCCCCCACGTCCCCCCGGCTCTGATAGATGCCCACGTGCATGCCCGTTTCGATGGAAGGCGCCAGATCGCCGGCGATGGGATTCAGGTCGAAATCCACCACGCAGATCTCTTCCGGAACCAGTTCCATGTATGGCTTGCCCGATGGGGTGATCACCAGCACCGGTTGGTCGGGGATGCGCACGGACACATTGCCGCCGGCGCTGAGCAGGGATCCGAAATAACCGTGCCGGCAGAGCCACTGGCAGCAGTCGATGACGTCCTTGCGGGGTTGCAGGTACGGGTCCATATAGCCTCCTTTGTTTTCTAACCGATGGTCAATTCCGGTTCAGGGCCGCAAAACTCTTGCGGTTGTTTTTGTACAAGGTGGTGAACACGCCATACTGCCGATCGAACATCGCCCGGTATTTCGCTCTCGGCGCGAAGACCCGCCTGGCCGGAATCATCTGCTTCACATGCGCGAAGGACGGAAGAAGCCCCAACCCAACGGCGCAGACCAGTGCCGCCCCGGCGGCACCGGCATCCTGGGGATTATCGATCGTCTCGATGCGTCTGCCGGTAACGTCGGCCATGATCTGGCACCAGACATCCGATTTGGCCCCGCCGCCCACGAATCGGACGGATTCCCGGAAAGGAATCCGCTTTTCGACGGCTTCCAGCATCCAGCGTTTGTGAAAGGCCACACCCTCCAGCACGGCGCGCACCAGCATGCGCTTACCGGTGGCCAGGCCGATGTTGAAGAACATGCCCCGGGCATGGGCATCTTCCCGCGGAGCCCGGTTGCCGTGGAGCCACGGGGTGAAGATGACACCACCGGCCCCGGCCGGCGTGCGGGCAACCACCTGATTGAGCAGGTCATAGAGGTGGCGGGTCTCCTCTTCCCTGTCCGGTCCATCGGTTTTGTCCTTCAGGTAAACGCCTATTTCGTCCAGGGCCAGGTGGTCGCGCACCCACTGCAGGCAGGCCCCGGAGGTCTCCTGTTCGGCAATGTAGTTGTACCGGCCGGGCATGGCCCCGCAGATAGCGGCGATGAAGTTGCCGATGTCCACCATGCGCTTTTCCACGTTGGCAGCCACCCACCCCGACGTACCCACGTAAATGTGGGTGTCGTTGACGCCGGTGCAGCCGGCACCGATGGCGGTCAGCGTCACATCACCTCCCCCGCCAACCACCGGTGTGCCCGCAGCCAGTCCCATCCGGCGGGCAGCCATATCGGTAAGGCCGCCAACCACTTCAGTTGCGTTTACCACCACAGGCAAATGGTCCATGTCGACCTCAAACAGGCGGCACAGCCCCTTATGCCACCCCAGCCGGCCCATGCGGGTATCGTAAAGAAAGGTGAGATGGGCCGAGTCCGCGGTCATGGCGAAGCGCCCGGTGCAGCGGTGGATCAGGTAGTCCTTCACGTCCAGCCACTTGTAGACCTGCCTGAAAATGTCAGGCTCGTTGTCACGGACCCAGTGGTATTTCCACAGCGGGTCCTTGGGGGTGGCGGCCAGACCGCCGGTTACCATCAGGGAGCGCAGCACCTTGATCCCATTCCAGCCGCTGATACGAAACAGTCCGTGGCACAGGTGCCTGGCGTGCTGAGCCACGGCCCGCCCGTCCATATAGATCATGGGATTGCGCAGCGCCATTCCTTCCCGGTTCACCAGCACCGATCCCTGCATCTGGCAGCAGAAGGCGATCCCCCCCACTGCTTCCGGCGCAATGCGGTTTTCTTTCATGATCCGGCGCGTAGACCGGCACACGGCATTCCACCAGTGGTCCGCCATCTGTTCGGCACCGCCGCCCTCGGTCATGGTCAGCGGATATTCCGCCAGACAGGACGCCACCTGCTCGATCGCGTCGCTGATCCGGTAGAGGCAGGTTTTGCTGCCGGTGGTGCCCACATCGTGGGCCAGTATGAAGAAGGACGTGTTCATCGCGCTTGCTCCACGGTTAGCCAACGGAAACGACGCCTTCGATATTTTGGAACACCCGCTCGAAGCCGGCCAGGGCATCATCGATCACCTGATCGGTATCGGCCATGGAGGTATATAGCCGGCTGCCGGCCAGGCTGATAATGCCCTCGGCGGCAAAAGCGGCGCCCATCTCCTCCATCATGTGCTTGCGCGGGCCGATTTCGGTGAAAATTGCGGGATCGGTTACCTCCAGCAGCATGACGCCGGAGGTCTGCAGGTGACAGATGGAGCCGAAATTGAAGGCCACAAACGGCAGATTGTACTTTTCGATCAGGTTCTCCAAGCCCCGGCAGAGCCGGTCGCCGGCCTGTCCGGCCCTGATGTGGGCGCCGGTCTCCTCGATGGCCTTGATGGCATGGTAGCCCGCGGCGCAGCTCAGGGGATTGGCCGCCAGGGTGCCTCCTACGTAGGCCCGGGGTTTGCCCGATTCGAGTCCTGCCGCCAGGGTGGCCATCACCTCCCGACGCCCTCCCAGACCGCCGGCCGCCGGGTATCCGCCGGCCACACATTTACCGAATACGGTCAGATCCGGAGCAACCTTGAAATAGCCCTGAGCCCCTCCTAATCCTATACGGAACCCGGTGACCACCTCATCGAATATCAACAGGGTTTCGAAGCGGTCGCACAGGTCCCGCACCTGACGGTTGAAATCGGCCGCCACCGGACGGGTGGCGCTCTCCGGTCCCAATGGCTCGACGATCACCGCCGCCGTGCCTCCGTCCTTATGGTTTTCCGCCAGCAGTTTCTCCAGCGCCTCGATATCGTTGGGGTAGACCTCCCGGGTCATTGCCAGGCAACCCTTGGGAATACCGTGAGCCTCGAAGGAACCGGTACCGGGAATGTGCAGCCCGTAGACCATTTGATCGCTCCAGCCGTGGTAGGCGCCCCCTACCTTGATGATCTTCTCCCTGCCGGTAAAACAGCGAGCGGCCCGGATGGCGGCCATCACCCCTTCGGTGCCGCTGCCCAGCATACGGAACAACTCCACCGACGGCATATGCCGGTTGATCAGTCGGGCCAGTTTCATTTCGTATTCATGAAACAGGCCGGTCACCGGGCCGCATTCCCGGATCAGGTCGATCACCCGCTCCTGTACGGGGCGGTAGTTGCTGCCCAGCACGGTGGGACCGCCGGCCTGGAGAAAATCGATGTATCGGTTGCCGTCCACGTCCCAGAGGAAGGGGCCCTCGGCTTTGGCCATGGCCAGGGGAAACGGGTAGTTGAAGGCCAGGTTATGCTGAACGCCGCCAGGAATATATGCCTTCGCGGCCTCGGTCATGGCTTTGGATCCGGCGCAGCGGGTGTCGAAATGGTCGAGGACCGCCTTCATCCGGTCCCGGCGAAGCGGCCGCATGGGTTGGCCAACCAGCGCTTTGAGCCGTTTCATGATCATGGGGGTGTCCGGCCATTGGGAAATGGCATACATGGGTTGGGTCATGGTTCGCTCCCTGGTATGTTGACGGTATGAGTTCTGGGATATTCTGACTGGTCAGTACAAAAATTAGTCGCGTGAGCCGACGATGTCAAGGTAAAACTGACCAGTCAGTACAAAAATTCGCAACGGAACTCCGCTCATCCGCTGATCGTAGAACGAAGTCGTTTATCAGCACTGCGAACGCAGGACCGGGGATAACCACGGCGACGATTCGGAAAGAAAACGGATTGACTTGGAAAGTCGTCGAATGTGTTGTACATGCAGGCCGAACAATAAGTATAAACATCCTAAAAATAGGGGGCCCCGCGTGTTCAGATTCGTGGTTATCATATTGTTGTTGTGGCCTGCTTTTGTCTCCGCCGATCTGTACCAGTGGACCGATGGAAACGGCGTGAAGCATTTTTCAAATACCCCACCGGAAAACAATACCGAAACAATGCGGCAAATGGAAGAATATGTCGGTGGCGACAATAAGGATGTCGATCGACGCAAAAGAACAATAGACGTATTTCAAACCGACACCGTGCAGGATGGGACCGATCGGGAACAAAAAAAGGACGATCCGGCGGTGGTCATCTACACGACTCCGACCTGCGGCTATTGCCACCAAGCCAAAGCCTATTTTAACCAGCACGGCATCCGGTTCACGGAATACGATGTTACCGCGTCAACACAAGCCCGCAAGGCTTTCGAAGCGCTTAACGGAAGGGGGGTTCCCCTGATCCTCATCGGTGATCAGCGCATCCCCGGTTTCAATAAATCCGCCATCAATCGGGCGCTCGGAATGCCCTGACCCTCGTTGCTGACGGGGTAACGATTCGCCCGTTCCGTCCGGAGGCATCGCTGGCGCAGCGACAAGGGTGTTCAAAAACGTCATGAGCCCCTTCACCCGTCCATCTACTTTGCGGCGGACAGGATTCTATCATTGCCAAACCACTTCCCGTGAATTAATTTTCGTAGTAACCTTCACTGACGCATGGTCCGGCCACCGGTTATGTTCCCCATGCCTATCATGGTCCGTTTAGCGCTGCTCGCCAGGAGAGAACTCGCATGCTCGACGCCGCTTACCGCCTGTTTTACAACGATCTGAAGTCCTTCATTCCTGAATCCCGCATGGCCACGGACCCCTTGCGAACCCTGGCCTACGGCACGGATGCCAGCTTCTACCGGCTGATTCCCAAAATTGTGGTCCGGGCGGACACCGAAGCCGAAGTGTCCAAAATTCTCAAACAAACCACCGATGAGAACCTTCCGGTCACCTTCCGGGCCGCCGGCACCAGCCTCTCCGGACAGGCCATCAGCGATTCGGTATTGCTGGTTGCCGGGGAATCGTGGCAGCAGTGGGAGGTTTTAGACAACGGCCGGAAAATACGGCTACAGCCAGGCATCATCGGCGCCCGGGCCAATGGCATCCTGGCCCCTTACGGACGCAAGATCGGCCCGGACCCGGCATCGATCAACGCCGCCATGATCGGTGGAATTGCCGCCAACAATGCCTCGGGCATGTGCTGCGGAACCGCCCAGAACAGCTACCAGACAGTGGACAGCATCCGCATCATACTGGCCGACGGCACCATTCTGGATACCGGCAACGCCCGGAGCCGGGATGCCTTCAAGGCAACGCACGGCCCCATGCTGGACAGACTGGGTGAACTGGCCCGGCGGGTCAAGGCGGATGCACCCCTGGCCGAGCGCATTCGCAACAAATTCAAGATCAAGAATACCACCGGCTACAGCCTCAACGCCCTGGTGGACTTCAGCGACCCCTTCGACATCATCACCCACCTGATGATCGGCTCCGAGGGGACCCTGGCATTTATCTCTCAGATCGTCTACCGGACGGTGGCATCCCCGCCCTTCAAAGCTTCGGCCTTGATGATGTTTCCGCAGATCGAGGGTGCCTGCCAGACGGCCCATCGGATGCAGGCCCTGCCCGTGGCAGCGGCTGAATTGATGGACCGGGCCTCCCTGAGCAGCGTGGAGGAAAAGGCGGGCATGCCATCCATGATTCGTGGTGTCTCCCCCACCACCACCGCCTTGCTGGTGGAAACCCAGGCGGCTGATTTTGCCACCCTGTCGACCAATATCCAGACCATTGCCGACGCATTGGAAAAGCGGGTGACCCTGCGCACAACCGACGATGGTAGAACTCACGAATGGCATTTGGCGGGAACAAACCAGGCCTTTTCAGCGACCTTCACGGACGATGCCGGCCGGAGCGACGGCCTGTGGAAGGTCCGCAAGGGACTGCTGCCCTCCGTGGGTGCCGTTCGGAACCCGGGCACCACGGTGCTCATCGAGGATGTGGCTTTTCCCATCCACAGTCTGGCCCCGGCCACCCTGGACCTGCAGAGCCTTTTTTCAAAGCACGGCTACCGCGAGGCCATCATTTTCGGTCATGCCCTGGCCGGCAACCTGCATTTCGTCTTTTCGCCCAATTTAGGGCATCCGGCCGAACTGGACCGCTACGCCCGCTTCATGGACGATATCGCCCACATGGTGGTAAATGTCTATGACGGGTCGCTCAAGGCCGAGCACGGCACCGGCCGCAATATGGCCCCGTTTGTTGAAAAAGAGTGGGGCAGCAATGCCTACGGCCTTATGCGGGAGATCAAGGAGATCTTCGATCCCGGGAGTCTGCTCAACCCTGGCGTAATTCTCAATCCCAATCCGACGGTTCACCTGGAGAACCTCAAGCCCCTGCCGCCGGCCGATCCGCTGATCGACGCATGCATGGAGTGCGGTTTCTGCGAATGTCACTGCCCATCACGGAACCTGAGCCTGACCCCCCGCCAGCGCATCGTGATCCAGCGGGAGATCGCCCGCCTCATCGTCTCGGGAGACAATGCGGCCCGGTTGGCTGAACTGAAAAAAGGGTACAACTGGCAGGGCGAAGCCACCTGTGCCGCCGACGGACTGTGCGGAGTGGCCTGCCCGGTGGATGTGGACACGGGCAAGTTCACCAAGGCCTTCCGCGGGCGGGCGGTCAAAGGCCAACCCTACCAGTGGCTGGCCGATCAGGCAGCCGATCATTTCGGCCCCCTGACCGCCGGCATCCAGGCCGGCCTCAGAGTGGCCGACGGACTGCACCGCCTCATCGGTACCGGAGCCATGAAGCACCTGGCCGGATCCTTGAGGCGCCTGTCCGGCGACCGTCTGCCGGCCTGGCTGCCCTCACTGCCGACGGCGGCTGCACCTCCCCGGACCCGATCCACCGCTCAGGGAGAAAGGGCGGTGGTCTATTTTCCGGCCTGCGTCAGCCGGACCATGGGACCCGCGGCGGGCGACCCGCTGACCGACCCGCTGCATGTGGTTACGGAAAGGGTCTTGCGCCGGGCCGGCTACCGGGTGATCTATCCCGAGAAAATGGACAGCCTGTGCTGCGGGCTGCCCTTCGAGAGCAAGGGATTCTTCGACCAGGCGAACCGCAAATCCGACGACCTGGAAAAATCGCTGCTGGCCGCCTCCGGCAACGGACGGCTGCCCGTGCTGTGCGATACCAGTCCCTGCCTTGAGCGCATGCGACGCACCTTAGGGCCGCAGCTGACCCTCTTTGAGCCGGTGGAATTCACCGCCGCCCATCTGCTGGATCGGCTGGCCATCACCAAAACCGAGGATCCGGTGGCCCTGCACATCACTTGCAGTGCGCGCAAAATGGGTCTGGACAACGCCTTCATGACCGTAGCCAACGCCTGTGCCGAAACCGTGGTGGTTCCGTATGGCATCGAATGTTGCGGATTTGCCGGAGATCGGGGTTTCAACGTGCCGGAGCTCAATGCATCGGCCCTGGCCGGCTTGAAAAAAGCCGTCGCCGGCTGCATCGCCGGCTATGCCAACAGCCGCACCTGCGAAATCGGCCTGTCCCACTACAGCGGCATCCCCTATCGATCCATCATGGTCCTGGTGGATCAGTGCACCCAAGCAACCGATATCCGATAACAGAAAACGGAAGACCGAGGAAAATAACGGATGCCATCTGTAATCTTGAAACCCAAACGGGAAAAATCGCTACTCAACCGCCATCCCTGGGTGTTCTCCGGCGCCATCGTTCGGGTTGACGGGGACCCTCGGCCGGGAGATACGGTTGATGTTCTCGCCGGCGACGGCCGCTGGCTGGCCCGGGGAGCCTATTCACCCCGATCCCAGATCCGCGTCCGCGTCTGGTCATTCGATCCGGCGGAAGAGATAGACACGGGGTTTTTCGAAACACGCCTGCGGCAGGCGCTGGATCTTCGCCGGCAGATAACGGCAGGCTCCGCTATCAATGCCTACCGGCTCATATGTGCGGAATCGGACGGATTGCCCGGACTGATTGTCGACCGCTACGACCGTTGGGCGGTCTGCCAGTTTCTAAGCACCGGGAGCGAGTATTGGAAATCGACCATCGTCCGCTGCCTCGGCGATCTCATGCCCGGCCTGTCAGGCATCTACGAGCGCTCAGACGTGGATGTTCGCAAAAAAGAGGGGTTGCCCATAGCCACCGGCAGCCTGTCCGGAAAAGAACCGCCCGACCATGTCGACATCAACGAAAATGGCTGCCGCTACCGGGTAGACCTCAAGGGCGGACATAAAACCGGCTTCTACCTCGATCAGCGGGAAAACCGGACCTGCGTGGCCGCCTATGCGCGGGGTGCCGACATGCTCAACTGCTTCGCCTACACCGGCGGGTTTGCCGTTGCCGCCCTCAAAGCCGGCGCCGCCCACGTGGTCAACATCGATTCCTCGGCAGCCGCCCTGGAACTGGCCCGCCTCCATGTGGAACTGAATGAACTGGACGGCACACGGGTGGATCAGGTGACCGGCGATGTATTCAGCCTGCTCCGTCGGTACCGCAAGGATGGGCGGACCTTTGACGGGGTTGTGCTCGACCCGCCGAAATTCGTTAACGCCAAAGGCGACCTGATGAAGGCCAGCCGAGGGTATAAGGACATCAACCGGCTGGCCTTTGAGCTGCTGCGTCCCGGCGGAACACTGTTCACCTTTTCCTGCTCCGGCCTGATGGGACGCGACCTGTTTCAAAAGATCGTAGCCGACGCAGCCCTGGATGCCGGCCGCCGGGCGGTGATTCTTCAGTGGCTGAGCCAGTCGCCGGATCACCCCACGGCGCTGAATTTTCCTGAAGGCAGCTATCTCAAGGGGCTGGTGTGCCGGGTGGTTTAGCTGCTTTGACTGAAAGCTGAACGTTTTTGGACAAAAGGAGAAATACTCATGAAAAAGATCATTCTCATGCTTGTATTGACGGTTTTCATGGCCGGTCCGGCCGCCGCCCAGGGTGGGCTGGTCAGTGTAAAAAGCAGCCATGATGTGGTTACCACCGCCAACCGGCTGGAGAGCGCCTTGAAAGAAAAAGGCGTCACCGTATTTGCACGGATCGACCACGCCGCCGATGCCCGGCAGATCGGCCAGACACTGATGCCCACCCTGCTGATCATTTTCGGCAGCCCGGCCATGGGGACGCCATTGATCCAGCGCAGCCGGTCCATCGGCATCGACCTCCCTTTAAAGGCCCTGATCTGGGAAGACCGAGCGGGACAGGTTTGGTTCACCTACAATGCCCCGGACTACCTGGTCCACCGCCACGGAATCACCGAAATGGGAGAAAGCGTCCAGAAGATGGAGCAGGCACTGTCCAATTTTGCCATGGCGGCCACGCTGCCCTGACACGGTCAACCGCCACATCCCATCGCGCACCTCGGGCTCCTTTCCGGAAAAACGGTTCGTAAAATAGAACTTTTCTTATATAGAAGAATGCTACTTTATAGGAACCAGACTTTCTTAAATCATGTTGCCGTTGCTGCAAACCTTTCCATGTGTTAAGAATAGTGGACTTTCCCAGTGCGGCGATCTCGACCCCGACACCTCAATTCAGCCAACGGCGTTTTCCGGGCTATCGCTGCTGCCGCCTCCTGACAAAATGGCGCTGATCCGGTCCGGACCGATGGCCCATTCGGGGGTGTCATGCAGGAAACCGGTCATGAGGCGAAGAAGACCAAGATGCCATCATCCGACGTTCTGACCCCCGCACCCAGCCTGCAATGGCAGGACGAAAACGGTGTGCCCCACCACCTCGCTCTGACCGACAAGATATTCCTCGGCCGGGTTTGCCGCGGTATCGAAAGGGACAAATGTATCCTCGTTCGCAATCCAATGGTTTCCCGGGATCATGCCGTGGTCCGGCTGACCCGGCAGGGGGTCGAAATCACCGACATGAGCAAAAACGGAACCTGGATCAACGACGTCCGCATGGCACCGGGCGCCTCCCGACGGCTTGCGGATGGGGATCGCATCACCCTGGGCGGCACATCCATCCATATCTCCTGCCCGGATCTGGCGGCCCAGCGGGAAGAGGAAAACTGGATGGAGCAGACCGCCATCCGACCGTCTGCAGTCTGCATCACCAGCCTCGTGGCCGATGTTCGGGGATTCTCGGCATTTTCCCAGAAGACCGATTCGGCGCTGGTATACACCCTCATCAAGGAGATTTTCTCCCGATTCAGCACCATTGTGAACGAGCACCAGGGCACGGTCAAAGATTATGCCGGTGACGCTGTCTTCGCCTTCTGGGAACACCCTGACGGCTTTTCCGCCGACCAACCGCTGGCAGCCTGCCAGGCCGCCATCAGCCAGCTGCACAGCGTTCCGGAAATCCACCGGCAACTGACGGACCGGGGGTTTCCAATTCCCCCGCCGGTGCTGGGCTGGGGGCTGACCACCGGCCAGGTTAC
Source organism: uncultured Desulfosarcina sp. (assembly GCF_963664155.2). Classification (GTDB taxonomy): domain Bacteria; phylum Desulfobacterota; class Desulfobacteria; order Desulfobacterales; family Desulfosarcinaceae; genus Desulfosarcina. The sequence goes on along the minus strand of NZ_CAXXXH010000002.1, from coordinate 68,827 downwards.
CCTTTCCCATTACGGGTCCCGATCCGCCGGTTTGGCTTTGGTGGGAGATTGCATCAACCTGGCGTTCCGCCTCTCTTCCATGGCCAACAAAACACTGCCCGCGCCCATTGTCCTGTGCCGGGAAACCGCATCCCGGGTAATGCGGAAACTGCCGCTTGTGGACCTGGGAGACCAGGAAATTAGGGGCCGGACCGGACAGGAGCACCTTTTCGGCATCCAACCGGCGTGAAACATCCAGTCCAGCGGAAAGAAACGCCTATACCGGCCAGCGCCTTGCGGCCACCGATCGCCGTCTGCCCATTCAGATTGGCTTCCAGTGGTTTGTCCACCGCTTGAATTTCGACAACATTATTCCAAATCGCTTTCATTCGATCGAGAATCCGCACTATGAATCCCAGACACACCACCGCGTTCAGTGTTCACCTGCACCACATCGGCTCCAACGGCTTGGCCCGGCCGAGCCTGTTCTTCGATTGCTTCCAGGATGCGGCCAGTGAACAGAGCGCCCTCCTGGAATTTTCCATCCGCGAGTTGATGGAACGCGGCCTCACCTGGGTGGTATCGCGCTATCGGGTCAAGGTCTGCCGCTATCCCCGTTGGCAGGAACGAATCCGGGTGACCACCTGGCGCTCGCCGCCGTAGGGCCACACCGCCCCCCGGGAGTTCGTGATCCTGGATGCCGACCACCGGACTATTGCCCAGGCTCGGGGCATTTTCATCCTCCTGGATCGCTCCACAAACCGGCTGGTCTCTCCAACCGATAGCCTCCCCGGGTATCCCACGGCGGACGAGACGGTCTTCGCGGACGATTTCCAAGTGCTGCCGGCAGTCTCTTTCCCGGACCGATCCACCCGAATTCATGTCCTCCGGGATGATCTCGATCTGAACCGCCACGTCAACAATACCCGCTACCTTACGTTTGCTCTGGAAAGCGTTCCCGAAGCGATCATAGGAAGTCATGTGCCAGATCTCATCGATATCTCGTTCCTGAAGTCGGCAGGGTATGGCGACACCATCCAATCCCTGGTCCAGCAGCATCAGGACCACGGCGGCCAGACCCAATTCATTCACCAGCTTGTGGGTGAACCGAACCCGCTGGACTATTGCCGGGTCTCAACACATTGGAAAAGGATGTCATAGCACCCAACCATCGCTTTTTGCCAAAATCACCCGGTTGTCCGAGGCAGCGGTGCCAATCGACTGGGTCGCAGAAATCATCAACCTGCCGGACGGCAAGGGCCAGCCGCTTAAACCCAATCGGATGGATCCACACCCCTCCTCGGCCAACAGCTCGCCATTCCTTCCAATCTTGGCCCTATCCAAGATTCGCAGGTAGAATCCGATCGCAACGGCTGCAAAAATACAGCGGCAGGCAAGTCGTGAAACCTGCCATGGCCCAGCAGAGCATCAGCCGAGGGATTGTGGCGGCCATTTGATAAAATTCTAATCGATATTTCATTTCGTCGCCGGTTTGGTTATAAGGGCGTCGCGAAACCTAATAATGGTAAGAGGAGTTGCTCACCATGAACCATAGCACATCCAGTCACAGTGACATCCTGGTAGCGGGCGGCGGCGTCATCGGTCTGGCCTGCGCCTATTACCTGACCCGGGCCGGACAATCGGTCCGTATCATCGAACAGGAAGGCATGGGCGCCGGCGCGTCCCACGGCAATTGCGGTCTGATTTTCGTCAGCGATCTGCCGCCCCTGTGCGTCCCCGGCGCCATCGGCCATGAACTGATCCGCACCCTGAAGGGGACGTCGCCCCTGTATATCAAACCGCGGCCGGATCTATCCCTGGCCTTCTGGCTGGTCCGGTTTGCCGCCAACTGCAACCCGCGCCACCTGAATCACGCCATCAAGGCGCGGGACGGCATACTGCGGGTTTCAGGAGAACTATTCAGCGAGCTGATTGCCGAGGAGGAACTGGCCTGTGATTTCGAACAACGCGGGGTGCTTATGGCCTTTACCGACCCGGCGACCATGCAGGGCTATGAAAAAACCAACCGCCTGCTGGAGCCCTTCGGGCTGGCCGCGACCTTCCTCGATCGCAAGGCCATCCAGCAAACCGAGCCGGCGCTGAACCAACGGGTCTGCGGCGGATGGCACCATCGGGCGGACAGCCACCTGCGACCGGAATTGCTCATGGCCGCCTGGACCCGGGCAGCCCGGGAAAAGGGTGTGCGCATCGATGAGGGCTGCCGGCTGGAACGCTTCGACACCCGCAAGGGGAAGGTAACCGGCGCGCAAACGAGCGCCGGCCGTTTCACGGCCGACCAGTTCATCCTGGCCACCGGCGCCTGGACCCCGGCCATCGGTCGCCAGCTGGAAGTCCGCATCCCCGTCCAACCGGGCAAAGGATACAGCATCACCATGGACCGGCCGGCCGTCTGTCCCCAAACCCCCTGCTATCTCGTTGAAAGAAACGTCGTCGTGACCCCATGGCAGAGCGGCTACCGCCTCGGCGGCACCATGGAGTTTTCCGGTTTCGATGACCGACTGAACGAACGGCGGCTGAAAAACCTGGAAACATCGGCAGCGCTTTACCTGCAAACACCGGTGGGTCGGCGGGTAACCGAACGATGGACGGGCCTGCGCCCCATGAGTGTGGACGACCTGCCCATCATCGACCGCGCACCCCGTTTTAACAATCTCTATATCGCCACCGGCCACGGCATGCTGGGGCTCTCCACCGCGACAGGAACCGGCCGGCTGATCACGGACATGATTCTCGGTCGGCAGCCGCCCTTCGATCCCCTGCCCTTTTCAATAAAACGATTTGGCTGATGGTCGGATGGGACACACGAGATCAAAAACACTAATTTTTTTCTTCCGACGGCCGATAAACGACTAACGCAACGAAATCGGGACACACGGCCATGAACCACAGGATATCATTACCGGCTGCCGGACCCTGTCCGCCGGCCCATGTCCAATAGACCAGGAAAACAGAATTGCTCGGAATCGATCTACAACTCTTTTATATCATTCAGGCCTTTGCCGCTTCAGCCATATCCGCGGCACTGATCGTCTACCTGGTACCCCGGTGGCAAACTCCCAGCACACGATCGCTGATGTTGCTGATGGGATCCGTGGCAATCTGGTCCTTTTGCTACGGAATGGAATTCAAGAGCCCCTCGTTGGCGGCCAAACTCGAGTGGGTTCGCGCCGAATATCTGGGCGCGGCCTGGACGGGATTGTTTTTTTTCCGGTTTTCCATGGCTATTTCCGGAAGGAAATCCTGGATGGCCGGCCCCAAAAGCTGGAGCATGTTCATTGTCCCCCTGCTGACGCTTGTCGGGGTCTATACCAACGACCGCCACCATCTGATCTGGGTCTCCGCCTGGATCGATGGCAGCGGCCCGGTGCCGACCATGGCCTACATTCGCGGCATCGGATTCTGGATATTTGTGGGATTCTCCTACGGCCTTCTCCTGGCGGCCACCTTCGTTCTGTTTCACACCTTTCTCGGATCCGGAAAACTTGAGCGAAGAAATTTTTTGGTGCTGATGGTCGGCCTGGCGGCCCCTTGGGTTAGCAATATCCTTTACCTGATAGAGATCGCCCCTGTCCGTCATCTGGATCTCACCCCCTTTGCCTTTGCGATCAGCGGAGTCACTTTTTTTTGGGGTGTCATCCGGCATCAAATTCTGGAACTGATCCCCATTGCCCGCGATGCGGTGATCGAAAGCATGAAAGACGCCGTTTTCGTGCTGGACCTCCAAAACCGGGTCATCGACCTGAATACGGTCGCCAAACAGCTGATTCCCGGACAACCGCCGGCAATCGTGGGAAAAGCGTTGTCGACCCGGTTCCCTGACCTTTATGAGCTGATGAATAAAAGCCTGATGTCCGGGACGGATGACTCAGAGATGGCCGTAACCATCCGTGGCACTAAAGTTTTGTGGCGGATAAGAATTTCCGAGCTCCAAGGGAGCGGTCAAACGCCATGCGGCCGGCTGATCACGCTTCAGGACATCACCGAACGGCGACGCAATGAAATCGCCCTTCGGGAAAGCGAAGAAAAATTCCGCAGCATCAGCGCCAATGCCCTGGACGGTATCGTCATGATCGATCCCTCAGGGCGCGTCTCCTTCTGGAATAAGGCGGCTAAACAGATATTCGGCTACCATCAAGATGAAATTTTGGGAAAGGATCTGCACGGCCATCTGGCCCCCAAGGAATATCAAGCGCAATTCCGGAACGCTTTTTCAGACTTTCAGCAGACCGGAAGCGGTCAGGTACTGGGGAAAACCATCGAAATCCAGTGTCTTCGAAAAGACGGCGATATCTTTCCAGCGGAACTGTCTCTCTCTCCCCTGAAATTGAACGGTCAGTGGCATGCGGTGGGCATTGTGCGCGACATTACTGAACGCAAGAAAACCCAGGATTACCTGATCCAGACCGAAAAAATGATTTCCCTGGGCGGACTGGCAGCAGGGATGGCCCACGAAATCAACAATCCGTTGGCCGGGATCCTCTCCAACATCCAAGTCATGCGCATGCGCCTGCTCAGCGACTTGCCGGCCAACCTCAGCACGGCAAAAGAATGCGGACTGGACTTCAAAAGCATGTGGGCCTATATGGGCAAACGGGGCATCCTGGAAATGATCGAGGCCATTGACCAATCCTGCCAGCGGGCGGCCACCATTGTCCGCAACATGCTTGCTTTTTCACGCAAAAGCGACACCGTTTTCTCCAATCAGGATCTCACGGAATTGCTGGACCAGACCGTTGTGCTGGCCGGCAATGATTTCCATTTCCAAAGACGACACGACTTCCGTCAGATTGACATTGTGCGCGACTATGCACCTGATATCCCCCCGATTGCTTGTGACGCGACCCAGATTCAGCAGGTATTGCTCAATATTTTTAAAAACGGGGCCCAAGCCATGTGGGAAACGGCGGATCGTCACCGGACACCACAATTCATCCTCAATGTATATACAGACCGTAAATATGGATGTATCTCCATTACGGACAATGGCCCCGGCATGAACGAGGAAACCCGAAAACGCATCTTCGAACCCTTTTACACCACCAAGCCCACCGGTTCCGGCACAGGGCTGGGCTTGTCCATCGCCTACTTCATCGTGACCGAAAACCACGGCGGTATACTCTCCGTGGCCGCCACACCCGAAAAGGGAACCACGTTCACCGTCAAACTGCCATTGAAACGCAGAGGCGGGAATGGTCCTTGACCCCATCAACGTAAAACCGGTGGAGAAAAGAGCTCACAACGCCCACGCCGGGAACCGCGCCATTCTATTTTTCGTTGCCTTCTTGCGCAGCCGGAACATGCGCCGGACCGGCAGTGTAAACGACGAGCCGGATTAGGCAGTGACTGTGCCCCTAACGCTCATAAAAACCAGGTTGGCCATCGGTGCAGTGGTGGCGATGATCGTGCTCTTTGGCATGTTTAGCCGTCTACTCGCCCCAAAAACCATGCGCGAGCGGCTGGAAGCCAGCCGAACCTGCCGGCTCTGTGACCTGAGGGGGACGGATTTGAAAGGAGCCGACCTGACCGGTGCCGATCTCATGGGCGCCATTTTAAAGGAAACGGACCTGACCGGGGCGCTGCTGAGCCATGCCGATCTGACCCATGCCGACGTCAGATATGCCCGCCTCCAGAATGCCGTGCTCGACGGAGCTACCTGGGTCAACGGGCAAACCTGCGGACCGGGCTCGACCGGACGGTGTCTGACGCCGGAAACCGCCGCTCTGATAGCTTCCCGTCAGTGCCACAACTGCAATCTGAAAGCCGCCACGCTGGCATCGCTGGACCTGGGAGGTGCATTTTTGAAAGGGGCGAACCTGTCGCAGGCGACACTATCCCACGCGAGCCTCGCCGGTTCGGACCTGACGCGGGCCAACCTGACCCGGGCCGTGGCCCGGCATGCCGGCTTTCAGAAAAGCCTCCTGCTTGAAGCCGATTTCACCGATGCGGACCTCATCGGCTGCGATTTTTCCGAGGCATACCTGAGAAGATCACTCCTGGTGAATGCCACCTTGACGGATGCAGTTCTGGAAAAGGCGGATCTGCAGCAGGCCGTCCTGCATGGAGCGGTGCTGACCGCAGCCCGCCTGACGGGAGCGGACCTTTCCGGAGTCAGCCTCAAAATGGCGGATCTGTCCAGGACTGACTTTACCGGGGCCAACCTGGATGGTGCCAACCTGGTAGGCGCCAGCATCGAAGGGGCAACCTTCACCGACGCCTACCTGGCGGGCGCCGTTTGGGTCAACGGAAAACGCTGCGAGGCCGCCTCCATCGGCCGGTGCAACCAATAATAGCTCAACGGTCAAAGCTGAAAGGTGAAGGTTGAAAACGGGTCGGTTTCGCTTTTCCGCTTTCCGCCAATTGCATTATTCCTTATTTTTCACCTTTGAGCCTTGAACGTTAAGCTTTGAGCTTTGAGTTCATTACTATTTTTTGCCCGCTATCGACTTGACCCCCATGGTATTGATCAGCTGGTTGATGTCGGTGGTCTTCAGATTCATCCCGCCTTCGGAGACGGGCAGGAGCATGATCTTTTTATCCTGCAGGGCTTCGGCGATGCGCAGCTTCACCAGCGCCTCGCCGCCGGAACCGGCCAGGGCGTTGTTCATCTCCTGGATGCCCTTGGCCTCGGCAATCCCCTCGGCCTTGATGGCTTCGGCCAGCAGCTTCTGCTTCTCGAAATAAACGTCGGCTTCGATTTTGTTCTTGCGGAAGACGCCGTCGGCATCGGCAATCAGTTTGTTCACTTCCCCCTTGGCCTCCTCCAGCTTGCGTTTGTATTCCTCTAAAGCGGCGTGCTGGGCGGATTTATTCTTCTGCACCTGCTGGTCGGCCACCTTCTTGTCTTCGATGGCCTTCTGGTACTCCTTGTTGAAGCGGTAGTCCTTGGTGAGTACTTTTTCCACGACGATACCCATGGGGCCGAGCATATCCTGGAGCACCTCCTTGGCGCGCTGGGCCTGTTTTTCCCGGCTGTCGGCCACGTAGAACTCTTCGGTGGTCAGCTCCCCGAAAATGTCCCGGGGCTTGCTGCGCGCAATGGTGCGCACGATCTTGTCCCGCAGGGTGCGGTCGTTGTCGGCCACGGTCTGCAGGATAAAGGGGGCCTTTTCTGCATCGATGCGGTAGGCGATGATCACGTCCAGGCTGATGTCGTTGCCGTCGATGGTCTTAAAAAGCAGATCGTCGCGGCTGCGGCGGTCCCCGCGGGCCTGTTCGAAGACCATCTCCAGGTTCTGCAGCTTGGTGTCGAAGGTGTGCCAATCGTTGATAAAAGGCAGGAAAATGTAGGTGGATCCCGGCGCGTAAGCCTTGTCTTCAACGCCTTTGCCGGTAAGGGAGAATTTGCGGGTACGCACCCCCACTTCGGTCTCACCGGTGGTGCAGAAAACGCATCCGGTGGTGGTGAAGATCCAACAGACAGCGAGCATAATCCAGACGATCCGCTTCATTGGGCACCTCCTTTACGCACGTCGAAAAGCTTGAGCGCATTGTCCAGGTCCAGCGGGTTGACGCCGGCAACCCCGTCGCTGGGCAGCACGATAAGGTCCAGCCCCTTATAGACATCGGCCATCTTCAGCCCCACCATTCGCTCGGCACCCATTCCCTTTAGGGCGTCGTTCTTCAGGCGAACCTTTTCCGCCTCGGCCAGCTTGACCAGCAGGTCTGCCTCGGCATTTTTGGTTCTCACATAAAGATCCTTTTCGGCGATCTTGCGGGTTACGTAGGCCCGCCCCTGCTCCATTTCGACGTCCACGACGACGCGCCCCTCCTGAACGATCTTCTTCAGCTGGGCCTCCTCGGTGGCGGCCCGGGCCGCGGCCCGGTTGGTGAAGACCAACTGGTCCTGAAGCTTCTTCTCCTCGATATTTTTCTGGATCTCCGGGCTGTAGCGGAAATAGCGCACCAGCACGTGCTCCACCCGGATGCCTTTGGAATTTAGTTCGTCGTTGAGCAGATCCCGGGCTTCCTGGGCCTTTTTCACGCGCATGAAGCTGTTGTAGAAATCCTCAGTGGTCAGTTTGCCCAGCGTTTCTTTCAAGGCCGGCTCCGCTTTGGGGATGATTCCGTTGTCCTCGAACAGACTGCCGGGCCCGATCTTGGTGAAAACCAGGTAAGGATCCTCGATGCGATAGAGGATGGAGACATCCACGTCAACGAAGAACCCGTCGGAGGTCTGGATGTGAGCCACCCGGTCCTTGCGGGCCAGGTCGGCGGCCGTCTGCGGAGAGTCGGTCAATTCCAGGACCTGCACATCCCGCGGCAGGCGGTACATCTGCTGCATGCCGGGAATCACCAGGTTGAGACCGGCGGTATGCACCTCTTTCTGGACCCCGCGGTTCATCCCCAGACGCACCACCTTGATGCCGAACTCGTTGGGCTCGACATAGACGAACAGCAGGTTATAGGCAAACACCACGATGGCGGCGGCGACCAACAGAACCTTGAATTTGCCACCACCGGGAATCTTGAGCGTGGGGATGGTAATCCTCTTCTTTTTTACCATATTGAACAGTTCCGCCCCTTGCGAGGTCTGATCTGCCATAGGTATCCTCCTTTTATTGGACGTTCGATATTAAACAAGGGATCTTCTTCATCGTTTTCCGGGAAAGGGTTTCATCCGGCCAGGCCAAGGCCAGATCCCGTCACCGGGTTCCCCAGTGGCTGTCTGTCGCAGTTTCCGATAACCGGAAACACCGCCGATTGGGGTTCCAGGTGTCAGTTCAGAAAAACCGTCGGATTCATCATCCCGGGAAAAACCGCCTTTCAGGGGAAGTGCATGGTCCGGAGAATCAAACATCGGAGAACTGCTTCTCCAGCATTATGTTGAGGATGGTCCGATCGGTCTCGATCATTCCCTGGGTGGTCAGCGTGCCGATATTTTTCATTGTGTCTTCAGACGACCGACCGATAATACCGTCGGTGAAGCTGACATTGACCCCCTGAAGAGAGAACAATGCGGCCTGAACGGCCGTTCCGGCCGCGGTAGCCAGTTTCAGGGCGCATCCTCCCTTGGCTCCGTCGCAGATCACCCCGGCAAGATCTTCGGTAAGGTTTTTGATGGCTCCGGCAATGTGCAGCTTCGTGCCGCCCATCAGGTAGGTGACGCCGGCCGTCGCACCGGCGCCGGCGGCAACCGAGCAGCCGCAGATGGCGGACAGGCGGCCGGTGTAGGCTTTCACATAGGCAGTGATGATATGGCTCAGGCCGATGGCCTCCAGCAGGCTGCGATGGTCCACCGTGATGAATTTTTCGACGGCGACAATAGGCAGAATGGCCGTCAGGCCGTGGTTGCCCGATCCGGCGCTGCTCATGGCCGGCAGCTTGACGCCGGACATGCGCGCATCGGCAGCGGATGAGGCCAGAATCCGCGCCGCGGTAATCATATCCCGCTTCATCAGTCCCTGGCGAACCAGACGCTCCATGGTGCGTCCCACCCCCAGTCCGGAGCCATGCTTGAGTCCGTAGTTCGCCAGGCGCATGTTGACGTCGATACCGGATTCCAAAAACTGGAGATCCTCGTCATCCAGATCGTCCAGCAGTTCAAGAAGCTGGTCCAGGGAAAGATCCTTGAGCCAGGCTTCCAAGTCGGCCAGTCGGCGATTGCCATCACCGGATGCGCCTTTGGGCAGCAGCACATGGTCTTTTACGGTCCTGCCGTCCAACGACAGGGAAACAATGTTATCGTGCAGACCGGTGATGACGGATTCCGCCGTGTGCCCGTTGCTCCTGACGACGGTCTTGATGAGAAGGCCCACCTGATCTCTGAGCAGGTTCACCCTCACCTTCCCCGCTTTCACGATCTTTTGGGCGGCCGACACGGACGGACCATCCACCGAATCCAGCACTTCCAGTCTCAGGGCCGCATCGCCGCCAAGGGCCCCTAACGCCGATGCCATATCCAGCCCGCTGAGCCCGCCGGTACCGGGAATGGACACGGCCAGGCCATTTTTATAGATATTCGGATCCACCCAGATCTCGATTTCGTCGACCCGCTTTTCCGGCAGCAGCGACACGGCCGCAGCCGCACCCAGGGCAATGGCCACCGGCTCGGTGCAGCCCAATGCCGGTGCCACCTGAATTTTTAAGATATCCTTGACAGTATAGGTCATTTGGGTTCCTCGTCCACGATAGATAAGGGTATTCGGATTAGCGCCATTGGTGCCATCATATTTTTTTTTCCTTATTTTTTCAATCACTCCACAATCATGTCTCCCGAGCCACTGAATAGGAATCGCGTAAAACCAGAAACGCAGATTGCACCCCAACGTAAAAAGGCCGCAACCGGATCAATACCGGCGGCGGCCTTTCAAAAGCGTTGGAAGGACGAAGCGCTAAGCCGATTTTTGAAGACGGTGCGCGTCCAGTGCCTTGTGCAGCGTTTTTACGGCCAGTTGGATGCAATGGTGCTTTTTCACGGGGATCTCCTGCAGGATCTTGAACACGGTGCCGTCATCGATGGTTCGGGCATAATCCAGATCCTTGCCCTTGATCAGGTCAACTACCGCCATGGCGGCGGATATGGCTCCCGCACATCCCATGACCTGGTATTTTGCATCGCCCACCACCCCGTTGTCCATCTTGATGTAAATGCCCATGGTGTCACCGCAGGTGCCGGTCATCTCCGAGGTGATATCCGCATCGGGAATCTGGCCCATGTAAGGCTTGTTAATGTAGTAGTCGATGGCCGTTTTCGAATAGCCGGATGCGGTCAACATATCTTCGATGGCTTTGGTTTCAGCTGACGTTGCTGCCTGGATCTGCGTCATGTCCTGTTCCTTCAAAATCATGGTCGTGGTTGCTTTTGGAAAAAAAAGGAATAAACCTTTCTGTCACCGGTGTCAAGATGCGGCCATAAAATACGGGGGACAATGGATCCAGGCAGCAACGTCAACGGTTAAGCGCTCAGGCGAAGACGCTCCTGGTTCAGGATGTGGTCGCCGATGCGGGTCACCAACTTCAATCCAAGACCGGCGTCATCCTTCCGGACCACCTTGCCGGTGACCTGCACCGGAGCACGACCGGAAAATGCGATAACGCCCCGGACAAGGCGCGAACAGGCCACGGCCGCATCCGGCTTCAGACGCATTCCGGCGGTACTCAGGTCAATGATGGGTATTTCACGACCGTCAATGGAAAGCAGCGGGCACTGGCCAAGCGGGTAGATGACACGATGATGCCGCCGCCGCTCCCCGGTTCGCCCGGCAGCATCCGAAACAGGGGCACCGTTGGCATCTGCCGGCATCGAATTCTCTTTTCTGGCATTAAGGGCTGCCTCGATTTCCAGTAGATCGGACATGATCTGCTGGCGGGAGGTCGCATCCCCGCCGGCCGCCTGAGATGCTGAGAACCCTTTAGGGGACATCACGACCGGGGAATCGATACTTGCTTGAGGATCGCGCTTTCCAATCTCTCCGGCTGTGCCCTGGAACATCCGCATCCGACTGCGGGCCTCCACCAGAGTGTGGGTCAATGCTTTCAGCCGGGCCTTTTCCTTTTCCAGACGGTCTTCGGCACAAACCGCCTCGGCGGCGGCTGTCTCCTCTGATTTTTTGACACGGTTGGCCTGCTCCCGGGCATTTTCACCTTCAGCGGTGGCGTCACTGGCCGCCTGTCTGGCCGCGACAACCCGGTCCCGAGCCTTTTCCGCCACAGCGATGGCCTCCTGAATGGCCCGCTTGGCTTCGATCTCCAGCAGCAGCGCCCGGTTTTTTGCCGATTTGGCGGCAATGACGGCAGTCAGCCTTGCCTGTCTTGCCCGTTCATGCCGTCGATTGGCGGCCTCTGCCGCCGCCATTGCAGAATCCACCGCCTGTCGGGCAGCCGGCAGCGCCGATTCCGCCTGTTGCATTCGCCGGGAAGTGATCGAAATGGCATCTTCGACGGTTCGGGCATTCGCCACGGGCAAGGCTCCGATGTCGTCAAGGGACTCATCCGGATCCGCGTCGGCGGACACGTTGATGGTGAAGTGAAGATCCGTCGATCGGGGCCCATCAATAGAAGAAGATCGAGGCGGCACGGATGGTGCGTGTGGAGGATTCCGGTCAGACAGATACGCCACCGCTTTTTCATAGGCGCAGCTAAGCAGATCCATGTCCTCGTTCCGGTCTCCCCGGTCTCCGGCGTCGGCGTCCTGATGAAACAGGTCGATCATTTGGTGAAGATAGGAATATGCCTGGTTGGCGTCATCAATGGTGGCATCCGACGGCAGGTCCAGCAACTTTAGGCTCGCTTCCAGTCCCATGTCTTCCTTTCCCTTAAAAAACAGCATCGCACTCCCACGTGGGTCGAATCATCGGTTGAACGAATAATTGCATCGGAAACCAAAACTACAAGTTTCGTGCCACAGAAATGGATGGTCTGCGGGGAGGAAAAGACCGGTCTTTTCAGCTTAAAAACAAAGGTCGTCGGGATGACCGGACGCTGTCGGGTGTCAAACCGATGGCAACGGAGTCAAAAAACGGATCCGGCAATGTCACCATAACTGACGGCCGCCGTTTCGATAAAATGGTTAAGGAATACGTTCGTAGGATTCAACGGTGTTTTCGCCGGGAAAAGCCAGGGTCAGGCGCTCACCCGCCCGGATTACTCTGGCCTCGATGGTCTCGGTTTCGTCTCCGCCGTGCTGGATCTCAAATTGAATGCCGTTTGCCCCTACCAGCCGGTATTTTCCGGAAACGGGCATCCCTTGGTTGTCAACGGCCTGGAACCCTCCATCGGCAGCAAAATTTACGGTGGCGGCCCCCTCCACCGCTTTCCAGTTCCCAACGATGGTTGGCCCGGAAGCACAGCCATATGTGGCGAAGGATATCACGATCAAGGCAATTAAACGCCTGCACCGGGAAAGCATGTGACAAAGGTGGCTTTTCATTGTCTACCTCATTTTTGTCTGATCAAGGACAATTGATGCTAATTGGAAGCGTTCCGAAAATCAACTGAAAAGCGCCCTTTGTCAGCTTGACAAGAAACGTCAGGACTGTTAACCAAAAAAAGTTGTACGATTTGTGACAACAAAAGGGCCTATCATGCAAAAAACCTATAATCTGGTCAACATCGGTCTGTCTGACTACGCGATACACACCTACCTGTCACTACTTCAACACCATCCCGTCAACGGTTCTCAGTTGAGCAAGCAATCGGGAATCCCCCGCGCCAGAATTTACGACATCCTTCGCACGTTGAAAAAGCGCGGCTTTGTCGCGGAAGCCGGCAAGGGTGTATTCGTTCCATTACCGCCCGACGAACTGATCAAGCAATTGCGGCGAGACTATGAGGAAGACCTTGATCGTTTCGAAGATCTGGCCAGGGAGGCCCAGACGCCTGCCGACCACGACTATATATGGACCGTCACCGGGTACCAACGGGTCATGGACAAGGCCAGGGAGATGATTGATGCGGCCCATACGGAGATATACATCCGCCTTTTCCCGCAGGAAGCTGAAACGCTCATCCGTGCCTTGAAAAAAGCTGAGAAAAGAGCGGTGCAGGTAAAATGCATTTTCATGGAACCTTTTCCCAGGACCTTTGTCATTCAGGTGATTCACCCGCAGCATGAAGTGGTGGAACGCAATCTGGGAGGGCGCTCCTTTGACCTGGTGGTGGACAAGGAGGAGTTTATCGGCGGCATGTTCACTGCCGAAAATATAGAAGAGTGCCGCATCAACTGGGGCCGCAACCGGTGGTTCGTCACTGCCGGGCGGGACAGCCTGCGGCACGATTTTTTTCACTATTTTCTGTACAAGACCCACAACCTGGGCCAGCCGCTGGATGAAAAGGAAAAAAAAGTGTATGAGATCATCCAGAATGATATGTAGCCTTAAAATCGCCCGTAACCGGACATTGCTGCCGGGGATCATTGAAGCACGATACAGCCCTTCGACACAATTTGGATACACTATCGGTAAACGGGATGATCGATCATTAATTCCCCTATGAAGGGGGGGCACCGGTTCCTTAACAGACCGGGTGGTCATCATGGACGATGGGAACCGGGTCGAAGAGGGACCGCCGGAGGAGATATTCACCAATCCCAGGCGCAGCCGCAGCCGGCAATTTCTGGCACACATTCTCAAGTAGTCGTTTTCCGGAATCTCCTGAGGGGAAACGGACCCTGCCGGACATTCGATCCACTGCAGCACCGTCGGATTACAGCACTTTCCAGCGCCGGTCGTTTAACGGCATGACCACGCCGACGGCGGATAGGATGGTCAAACTGGCCAGGCGGGAAAAATACGGTCAAAGCAGCGATTTCAAGCCCGTTTACTTTGCGACACCCGTTCATACATATGGCAAACCCGCTCCGGTGACATTCCTGCGTGCAGTCCGCTGCAAGATCCCACTATCAGTCCTCCGCTGCCGCCGACCGCTGTAATCAGGTCGGTTAAGGTCCGGTCCAGCTTTTGATATCCCTTTTTGCCAACCACACAATTATCCGGGTCGCAAAGCAGCGACGGGTCAATGTTGCCCATCAGGCACAGACGGGTGCCATAAGATCTTCTGATAGTGACGATATCCATGCCGGCTGCCGGTTCGATGCACTGCAGCCCGTCGAAGCCCGCGTCGACGATGATAGGGAGAAAACTGTTGAGGTTGCCGTCTGAATGGAAAAACACCGGTATGTCATGGGCCTTGACGGCCATCACCTGTTGGCGCCAGAGTGGCAGAAGATAACGCTTCCCAAAGGCCGGGGAAATGTAAGTGCTTCGCTGATAGGCGATATCGTCGGCGATGATGATGCCGTGGGCGCCGTGGTTGAGTCCCTGTTCGATAAGCAGGGTCACCGCTACGGACGATCGCTCCATTTCTCCGACGACGTCGTCCGGTCTCCGGGCGATAGCCTTCATGAGTGCCATGAAGTCATGGCGGTGCAGGGTCCGCTGGAAGGCACCGTCCACGACCCAGAAGACAAACAGTCCTTCGCCGGCGGCCCGCGAGATGTCACTCAGACGTGTGGATGAATCCGGCCCACCGCTTTCTGCAGGATCCGATTGAAGACAGACCAGGTCATGGCGAAGAAGACGGCTGCATTCGATCAGCATCTGCATGTGGTCCATCTTCTCTATATTGCGTACGCCTTTCCAGGACAGCAGCGCTTCCATGAACCGACGGTCCATGGTCAGTTCCCCGGCGGGGATACCGGTTCCGGGCTGGTGGCGGATGGCGTTTCTTACCCGCTGGCGGCTTGAGGCTGATTGCCGGATGCTCATCTTTCGTGTCCCGTCCGCTCCAATCGGACTTCAGTCGTCAGACATCAGCAGTGAGCCGTGATGCCGCCGAAAATGCGTGGAGGCGTATTTTTCCAGCTTCCACTCGGGTACGCCGCAGGCCGGGCAGACCCCTTTGAACCATTTGTTGCGCAGCCATCGCGCGGCCCGACTGTTCCTGGAGTTGTTCACCATGAAGGTTTTGTTGCAGTGGGTGGTGATCCGGGCCTGGTCGCCCATGGCTTCGATTGTCTTGATGCCGTGCAACAGTCCTTTGCGCGACGGCCAGATCTTGATTTTGTCGATGAGCCGGAACAGGTCCACCCGTTTGCGATAAAATCGTCGTCTGGCCGGCTTGATTTTGGATGCACCGTCGCTCATGCGGATTTTCCATCCGGGTCCGTCGGGCGAACGGAAAAGGGTTTTCCACAAATGATGCGCATCGCTTCGCAGGCCATGGCGGCAACGCCGATTTGCAGCGGATCGTGCAGAATTCTGCCGGCCAGTTTTTCCCGGGCATTTAGGGTAACGCCGCAGGGCATCCCCGGAGCGGCGACACGGGTGTCGGCAGTGACGTGCCGCGCATGAATCACATCCGCCGCGTTGGTGGCGTCTACAACGAGATCATGGGTCGACAGCGCCTGTTCCAAATCCGGGCCCGCCTGAACGTCCGTGTGGAACTTACTTCTGGCCCATCGGGACAGGTCCCCGGCCTTTTCCGCCACACGATCAACCACGCAGACCCTTGCCTTGCGCATCAACAATGCCTCAACCGCCCAACGCCCCACGGGTCCGCATCCGAGCACCACCACGCCTTTGCCGTCCAGTCCACCGGCCATGAGATCGAGGCCCGCGACAAACCCCCCTGCCGTGGCGCGGGAATTGTCCACGGTTTTTCCCTGGCGGGGGCAAAAGGCCACGAAGCGTTCGTCATCGGCAGCCATGATCGCCTGAGCTCCCATGTCCATGGAATCGGCAAAGCCGGCCACATCCGAACACCCGGCAATCGTTGCATCGAAGCCCAAATGCAAGAGGATGCCGCAAACCGTCTCTGCAAAGCCGGAAATGACGCCAAGACCGCTGCGAATGGGCACCACGGCCATTTTTATCCCCGGGGCGAGGCGTTGAAGACGGCCCTCATCCTCACGGCCCGACGCCCAGGCGCCGATTCCCAGCAGGGTCCGCCCGGTGACCGAGACCAGTTGTCGATCGTACTGGACCAGCCGTGCGCGGATGCCTTGGATGTCGTCGGTGGTCAGCCGGGTCATGCTGTGTCTCCCGGACCGCGGTCTACGATTTTCTCAAGGTTGAAGCGGCGCTGGATCGAAGCCAGCAGCCGGTTGCGTTTTTCCGCGGCGCGCTGTCGGGTTTCACCGGTGACGATCAGTGTGGCCACCCACGCGGATGCCCCGTCCCGGTAACTGGTGATGGCCTCATCGGCACCGAAGAATCCGGGCACCCGGTCCAGGGGCCCCGCACCGGCCATGATATGCTCACCTTCGACGATGACCGCCTGCGGCGTGACACGGATATGTTCGAGAATTGAACCCCGGACGGTCGTGTCCGGCCGTCGGGGTTTCGGTTTCCCCGACAGAAACAAATCGGCCAGCATTTCGATCATGTTGCATCCCGTGGATGCATATACGCAAAGGGGGGTCTGGCTGGGAAACCGGGCGTCGATCTCCAGCACCTTGAAGCGCCCCTCGTGAAGAATCACCTCCACATCCATCAATCCCTTGAGGCGGATGGCTTCGGCTATTTTTTCGGACATGTTCTCGATTTCACTAATCTGGCCGGCGGTCAACCGGCACGGTGCAGCTACCGCCTTGCAGTCATATACGGCGTCCATGAACAGCTCGGTCACCTGAATCGGCGCATAGTCGCCAGGGCGGCCAATCAGCTCCAGGGAAAAGGATGGTCCGTCGAGATACTGCTGGAACACCCATCCCTTTTCCGGGAACCCCTGCGGGAACAGTGCGTCGGCATCGCTTTGGCATTTCAGGATCGCCACCCCGTCGCTGCCGCTGGCGCAGCTGGGTTTGGCCACCACCGGGAATCCGCACCGGGGCCACGGTTCGGGAGCGGGAATCCCCAGGGACGCAAACAGCCGGTCCGAGTCGATTTTGGAACTGGAAAGGGCGTAGGCTTCGGAATCGAAGGCAAGCGGAACCCGCCGGTCCCGGCACCAGCCAACCAACCCATCCAGGGCCGCCTGATCTTCAAGGGCGGGAACCACCAGGTCCACGGTTTTCAGTGCGACGTCCAAAGCGGACGCCTGTCTGACATCCAGTTGGAGGAACCGGTCGCAAAGCCGCTGGGCGGGAACATCGGTTTTGCGGTCGACCAGCAGGGTCCGCCAGCCGGCATGGCGGGCCAGGCAGGCCAGTTCCACTCCCTGGAGCCTGCCGCCGACGATGGCTGCTAACATGCCGTTGCCATTCGGCGATCAGGAAGGCAGGCGGTTCGTTTTCGTTCAACGATCCAGTTCCGGTACTGATCGTCAGTTGCCGGTTGGAGACCGCAGGTGCGAAGGGTCGGTGCAATGCCTTCCACGGTGCGCCGGCCGTCTTCGATGTCCAGGGCGCTCCGGGCCACACCGGCCAACCCCCGGCCCGGTGGAACCAGCGACGTCACCACATTGGCACCGGCATCCAGCCGCTGTTTCAGGCCGGCCAGGCCGTCCACATCCAGTGAGGCCGGGATGAGCCGATCGGGAAAGACGATGCGCATCAGGGCAATGGCGATCAATTCCCGCAGGGAGGAGGAAGGCGGCTGGTCATGCATGGGGGTTCCGGCCTGGGGAACGAAAGTCATCGCCCGAACCTGATCGGCGCCCAGGCGGGACATGGCATCGAAGGAATGGACCAGGTCACGCGATGTTTCACCCACGCCGCAAAGCAGACCCTCTTCCACGAGCATGCCTCTGGCTTTGGCGGCCACCTTGCTCCGGCAGCGGGCCTCGAAGCTCTGGCCCACCCGAAGCTGATCGAACAGCTGCCGGTTGTGAGTCTCCTGGTAGCAGGCATACCAATCGGCGCCGGCTGCGGCCAGTCTGTCGAGAATCGTATCCGGAACCACGCCGACGGAGGCCATCACCGGCAGGCCGGTTTCCGCCCTGATGGATTGTACGATGCCGATCACCGGGTCAAAGCCGTTTTCGTCATCCGTGAAAAAACGGGGATCTTCACCGGCGGTCAGGTCGATGAGATGGACACCCGACCGAGCCAGCAGTCGGGACGATTCTAAAATCTCGGCCCGGGTCTTGCGGTATCGGATCGCCCGGGTGTTGGTCCTGCGGTAAAAACAGAAGCTGCATCGATTGCGGCAATGGGTGCTGATGTATAAAAACCCATAAAGAAAAACGAAATTGCCGAAATGGCGGTCGCGCTGCCGTCTGGCAGCGGCAAACAGCTTTTCCAACAGGGCCGGGGCCGGGGAATCCAGCAGGCGGATCATCGCTGCCGGGGAAATACCGGAGTTGTCCGCCGCTTTTTCTACGATAGCCTCCAGATCGTCACTCCCCTGACAATACGCGGGAATGACGGTGGCCGAACGATCTTTGTTCACGATGATCTGACCTTTTCTTTTTCAGATGTTCAGGCGGATGCCGTCCAGGTAGGAGATGCTCCGGCCGAAACGGGACAGGGTGGAGCCTCCTGCGGCAGTCATAAGCAGACGCTCCAGTCCGAAACCGATGCCCACCCAGGTATCGGTAATGCGCCAGGCCCGGTCAAGGGGATGGGGACCCATGGCGCCGGAACCAAGCTCAAGCCCGTCTTCGTCGGAAACTACGTCCAGGGTGGAACCGTATACCGCCGATGTTTCCGTTTCCAATCGATAGCCGTCGATCCCGGCGCTTTCCATGACCAGGGCGGCAAACGATTCCAGCCGCTGTTGGCGCTCGGTTTCGGGCAATCCGAACTCGCACAGGTTCAGCATGGTAAACTCGGCGGCATGTCTGGCACCTTCCGTCTCTTTACGAAAGCAGGTACCCACTTCAAATATCCGAACCGGCTTTTCCCATAACCGCAGCAGATCCTTGATCACATAGTAAAGGTGGGGCGCCAGCATGGGACGCAGGCATTTTTCCTTGTCCACCCAATAGATCTGTTGAAACAGGGGGTGTTCGGCCGTGATGGCCATCCTGCCCAGCAACCCCCGGGACATCAGCATCGGCGTGGATACCTGAACAAATCCGTGAGACACCAGCATTTCCACCAATACGTCTTCAAGCCGGCACAACCGGGGGCGTCGACAGCCGCTGCGCAGAGCGTCAAGCTGGCGGCGATGGGATGCGACGAGCCCTTTTTCCAGGGTCTGGAATGCCCGGTTACGCCGATCCGTATCGTCGAACGCCCGGTCAAGGGTATTGGCGTCGGCATCCAGTTCCACCAACCGCTTGCGTTGGATATCCGTCCAGTAAATGCTCATGGCTCGTCACTGCTTTTTGGGGTCGATGCACCGAATTACACCGGTCGTTTAAAAGGGTGTTGAAATGGCGGGGAGTCCCGGTGTTGCACCGAGCTACGTAGATTTAGAGTCCACGCGATCACCTGTCGATCCACCCCCCGCAAACTCGGCTACCGTTTCACACCTCGCGACCTTTTTCAACCCGGATGTGGCGATCTCATCGCTAAAATGCCCTTGACACCATTCCGACCGCTTGGTAAAAGTTGTCCTGTTTATGACAACAAATTGTCGGCCATTATAAATCTGTCTATTCAAAAATCAATTCTTTTTTATTCCTGTCTGCCGAATCGAGATAAGCAGGACCAAAAAGGAGATCCGATATGGGGGCCGTCAGTCCCTCCATCAACTGCCTGACCCGGGACCAGTGCACTCGCGTACACGACTATTCGCTGAAAATCCTATCCGACGTCGGCGTCCGCGTGGATTCGAATGCAGCCAGAACCCTGTTTGCACAAGGGGACTGCCGGGTGCTGCCGGATAATCGGGTCCTCATTCCCCCCGAACGGGTGCAATGGGCCATCCAAAACGCCCCCGACAGCGTCAATATCTATGATCGCAGCGGCAATCCGGCATTCACCGTCGGCCAGCACCCCCAAAGCCAAACCCGATTCGGCATCGGCGTCACCAACCTTCACTATCAGGATCCGGCAACCGATTGCATTGCGCCCTTTTCAATTGCCCATGCGGCTACGGCCGCACGGCTGGCGCAACGGTTGAACCAGTTCGATATGCTGTCCACCCCGGGCATTGCCCAGGACATCTCCCAGCAGACCGCCGACCTGCATACCACATTGGCGATGGCGGCCAACACCACCAAACCGCTGGTGGTCCTCGTATCGGAACACAGCCGTTTCGGTCCTGTGCTGGATCTGATTGAACACATCAACGGACGCCTGACTGAGCGGCCCTCTGCCATCCCCTACGTCAATCCCATTTCGCCGCTGGTCCTCAACAACGAAACGGCTGAAAAAATGATGATGGCCATCGACCGGGGACTGCCATTTATCTTCAACAATTACGGCATGTCCGGGGCCACGACGCCGATCACCCCGGGAGGCACGCTGGCCCTGCTCAATGCGGAGCTGCTGGCGGGCCTGGTATTCGCCCAACTGGTCAAACCGGGGTCCCCCGTCATCCTGGGAAGCCTGCCGGCGGGATTCGACATGAAAAGCATGATGAGCCTGTATACCCCGCATACCATGCTGTTGAACCTGGCCTGCGCGGAAATGATGGCTCATTACGGCCTGCCCCATTCGGGGACCTCGGGCAGCGGGCCTGGCTGGGGCCCGGATCTGCTGGCATCGGGCGGGTTCTGGATGAATCATTTCTCAAGCCTTCTGGGCAAAGTGGGGCTGGCCCCTTTCGTCGGCGGCAATTTCGATTCTTTGGTCTTTTCGCCGGCGGCCGTGGTCTATGCCGACGAGGTGATCCGACTGTCTCGGATGTTTGCCGTCGGGTTTGAACTGGATGACGCCGCCGTGGCCCACGATGAAATCCGTTCCACCGGCCCCGGCGGCAGTTTCCTCATGTCCGGACTCACCTGCCGGTTATTTCGGCAGATGCCCTACGAAAGCCCCATCTGGCCGTCCATGACCTTGGATCAATGGCTGGCGAAGGGCTCGACCACTGCGGATGGGGCCCTGAGAGAACACGTTCTGCAGATAATCGACGGTCTTGAACCGCCGGGGGACCACGATGAACTGATGGATCGTGGCCGCCGTTTTATCGATACGATGGGTAAATAGAGCATACCTTTATGGGAGGCGTCATGAAGCAGTTGTTGATATTGGGTGCCGGCCTGGTGGCTCGGCCGGCGGTCCGCTACCTGCTTGAAAAAGGCGGACTTCAGGTAGTTCTGGCCGATCAGCAGGTGGACAAGGCCGAAGCCATCATCGCGGGGCACCCCAACGGCAGGGCCGTCCGCATGGACGCAAAAGACGAAACCCTGCTGGCGCGCCAGATCGCGCAATCCGACGTTGTGGTCAGCCTGCTGCCGTGGACCCTGCATCCGGTCATTGCCCGCCTGTGCCTGACCCACGGCAAACACATGATCACCGCATCCTATGTCAAGGACGAGATGCAGGCCCTGGATACCCCGGCCAGGGAAAAGGGCCTGATCTTTCTCAACGAAGTGGGCGTGGACCCGGGCCTGGACCACATGTCGGCCATGCAGGTTATCGACGCGGTTCGACGCGACGGGGGGCGCATCGACAGCTTCTTCTCATACTGCGGCGGTCTTCCGGCCCTGGAGAGCAACAACAACCCTCTTGGGTATAAGTTCTCCTGGAGCCCCGAAGGCGCCATGCTGGCGGCAACCAACGATGGACGGTACAAGGAGCACGGCAAGGTGATTGAAGTGCCCGGGGACCAGCTGTTCAAACACTACTGGCTGAAAAGCGTTCCCGGTGCCGGCGTCTTTGAAGCCTACGTCAACCGCGACGCCCTGCCCTACCTGAACATTTACGGCATCGATGATGCCGCCGGCATGTATCGCGGCACCCTGCGCAACATCGGCTACTGCGAAACCTGGGATTTCATCAAGCAGTTGGGGCTGCTCAACCGAAAGATGATGTTCAATTTCGATGAAGTCACCCCCCGCGAGGTGTTGGCCAACATCGTCAACTGCCCTGGAAAGGATCTGCGTACGGGTATTTCCAAATACCTCAAAATTCCGGAATACTCCCTGACCCTCAAAAAGCTGGAATGGCTGGGACTGCTCTCCGACCGCAAGCTGAAAATCGGCACGGCCTCGGTCTTCGATATGTTCGCCCATACGCTCAAAAACCGCCTGGTGTATGATGAAGGCGAAATGGATCTGCTGGTAATGCACCACGAATTCGAAGCCATCTATCCCGACCAGCCCCGCCAGCGCATCCAGTCCACCCTTATCGACTGCGGCATTCCCGGAGGGGACAGTTCCATGTCCCGAACGGTGGGATACCCGGTGGGTATCGCCGCCGGCCTGGTGGCTGAAGGTAAAATCGCCCAAACCGGCGTATTGAGGCCGGTTCACCCGGAGATCTATGAACCCATCCTGGCGGAATGCCGTCGCCTGGGTATCTGTTTCAAGGAACGGCGATCCGACCTGGATGCCGACGAACGCAGCTATTGGGGGGATTGAAAAAAAATGAAACGACTGTTGATTCGTGCCGAAGACAAAAACCGCTGGGAGCGCCGTTCACCGGTCGTTCCGGCAGACCTGGCAGCCATCCTGCGCGAGACCGGCGCCCAGGCCTTTGTGGAAAAATCGGGCAAACGGTTTTTCAGTGAAGACCAATACGAGGCAGCCGGAGCCGTGGGCTGCGAGGGAATGGCCGAGGGGGAAATTATTCTCGGCGTGAAAGAGATTCCCATCGAAAAGCTCCTGGAGGGCAAGACCTATCTCTTTTTCTCCCATACCATCAAGGGGCAGGCAGGCAACATGCCCCTGCTGCAAAAGATTATTGACAGCGGGTCCACCCTCATCGACTATGAAAAAATCACCGATGAAAACGGCCGCCGCCTGATCTATTTCGGCCCCTATGCCGGGGATGCCGGGGCCATCGACATTCTCTCGCTCATGGGCGAACACTGGGCCGATAAGGGCATCGACACCCCTTTGGCTCAGGTCAGGCGGGCGCACCAATACGACTCGGTGAAAGCAGCCAGAGCACACCTCACCGAGATCGGTCATGAAATACGACGGGAAGGCTTTCCCCCGGAATTGAGCCCTTTCACCGTCGGCATCCTGGGCTACGGCAATGTTTCCGGTGGCGCCCAGCAGATCTTCGACTGCCTGCCGACCGAACGTATTGCAGCCGACGAAATCAATGCCTTTGTGAGCGATGGCCGAGGTGACCGCCACACCGTCTATGTGACGGTTTTTAAAGAGCGGGACCTGGTCAAGCCCATCGCCGCGGAGGCAGCCTTCGACCTGCAGGACTATTTCGATCACCCGGAACGCTACGAAAGCCGGTTCGAGAGCTTCCTGCCCAGCTTCACGCTGCTGGTCAACGCGGTATACTGGGAGAAGCGCTATCCCCGATTCGTCACCTGGGCAGGGTTGAAGCGCCTGGCCGAAACCGTATCGACGATCAAGCTCAGCGGTATTGCCGACATCACCTGCGACACCCATGGGTCAATCGAATGCAATGTCAAGTCAACCGACAGCGACATGCCGGCCTATCGGGTGGACCCGGTCGCGGGAACGACCCACGACGGCCACCTGGGAGACGGGATCGTGCTGCTGGCCGTGGACAATCTGCCCTGTGAACTGCCCAACGATTCCTCATCGTTTTTCAGCAACCAACTCAAGCCGTTCGTACCCGGTCTGTTAAAGGCCGATTATGCCAGTAGCCTTGAAGCGTCAGGCCTGCCCCCTGAGATAAAAAGAGCCGTAATTGTCTACAACGGACGGCTGACCCGGGCGTACGAGTATCTGAACGCATTTCTAAAAAAATAAGGGAATCTGCCTATGAAACGAAACCTACACGCAGGCAAGCAGCGCAACGGGGGGTTGAGCCTCAACATCCTCACCGAGGATGAGCTCGACGAGATTCATCTCGGGACCCTCGAGCTGCTTGAGACAACAGGCATCTATGTTGAAGACGGAACCGCCCTGGATCGCTTCGAAGCGGGCGGCGCCCGGGTGGATCGGGATAGCCGGGTCGTGCGGATCCCGCCCTATCTGATCGAGGACGCCATCCGGTCGGCGCCGGCCAAGGTCATCCTGGCCGGTCAGGATCCCCGCCACGACATCGTGCTGGAAAGCAACCGGGTACACTTTACCAACTTCAGCGAAGGGGTAAAGATCAATGACCCCCATACCGGCGAGAACCGCACACCGGTGAAGCAGGACCTGATCGACACTGCCCGGGTGATCGACTACCTTGACGAGGTGGATTTTTGCGAAAAGGCCCTGGGCGCCCACGACGTCAACCAGGATGTCGTGCCCCTGCACAACGCCGAAGCCTACCTGACCCACACGACGAAACACTGCGCCTTCGGTCCGGGAAACGGCCGGCTGTTGAACAAAATTCTGGAGATGGCCGCAGCTATCGTCGGCGGTGTCAAGCGGTTGAAGGAACGGCCCATCGTTTCGTTCACCACCTGCCCGGTCAGCCCGTTGAAACTGATCACGGACTGTTGCGAAATCATCATGGAATCGGCCCGCAACAACGTGGTGTGCAACATTCTCTCCATGGCCATGTCCGGCGGCACCGCACCGGTGACCCTGGCAGGCACCCTGGTGACCCACAATGCGGAAATCCTGAGCGGAATCACCCTGAGCCAGCTGACCCGCAAGGGGGCGCCGGTCGTCTACGGCAGTTCGACCACTGCCATGGACCTGAAAATTGCTGCAGCCACGGTGGGAACGCCGGAGTGTGCGCTGATCAGCGGGGCCGTGGCGCGCCTGGCGCGCTATTATGCCCTGCCGAGCTATGTCGCCGGTGGTTAGGGCGATTCAAAAATATCCGACACCCAGACAGGCCACGAAAAGACCCTCACCGGACTGTTGCCCGCATTGGCAGGTGCCAATATGATCTACGGTCTGGGAATGCTTGAAAGCGGCATCACTTTCGATTACGGCCAACTGGTGTTAGACTGCGAAATTGCCCGAATGATCAAATTTACGGTTCAGGGAATCCCGGTGAATGACGAAACACTCGCCGTAGACGCGATCAAGGAGATCGGTCCGGGCCGTGATTTTCTCATGCACCCGACGACCTTCAAAGGGATGCGAAATCAATCCAAGCCGGAAATTATCGACCGCAAGATGAGAGGGGTGTGGGAGGCCGCCGGTGCCACCACCGCCTATGAACGGGCCATGGTAAAGGCCCGTTGGATCCTTGACAACCATCACCCCGAACCGCTGTCGGATGAGGTTCTTGCCAGAATCAGGGGCATCGTCGAACAGGCCGAGGCGGAACTGGGCATCCAACCAGGAGAGAAAAAATGAGCAATGACATCGTAACCCGAATGGGTGACGGCGAACGGGTGTCGCTGTCGGCCGAAGAGATCTACGAGGACATCCAGGCCGGCACCGCCGATGCGGCCCAGCGCGGCGGCATCCCCGAGTTGACGGCCCAGGAACAGGAGCAGCTCTTCGACATCATCGCCGATCCCTCGCGCATCGTCAGCGTCAAACCCGGAGAGGAGGTTATCGTCACCGATGACGGCTGCACGATGAGTTTTTACTCCGGCCAGGACGGCGGCGGAGTCGGAGCACCGCTGAGCCGGATGCAGGCGGTACTGACCTACGAGCGGGCCTGCGGGGCGGACACCACCTCGCTCGGCCACAGCGATTACAGCTACAAGCCCGTCAAGCCGATTATCAACTTCGAGGCCAACGACTACTACAACATCTCCATGATGACCACGGCCCCCTTCTTCTACGGGGCTCAGCCTAACCTGGGGCTTTACTTCCAGCCCGACGGCCCCTGCCCCAATGCCGCCGAACTGATGCCCATGGGAAAGATCGACGAAGCCCGCCGGGCCCAGGAGGAAGCTGCCGTCCATCTGACCAAGGATCTGGTGTTCGTGGGCAGCCGCCTGGCCGACGTGGGGCTCGAGGGTCTGAACTTCGACACCAGCGGATCGGCCGGCGACGCGGATTTTATGGCCGCCCTCCAGGCGGTGGCCGAGCTGAAGCGCCGGGTGCCGGATCTGCCCATCCTCATGGGCGCATCCGGAGAATTCATTCTCGGCATGCACGGCGAGGTTAAGTACGCGGGCACACGTCTGGCCGGGCTCTATCCCCAGGACCAGGTCAGGATCATCGAAACGGCAGGCGCCGACATTGCCGGCGTGGCCATCAACACCGCCACCACCGAATCACTGCCGTACAACCTGTCCCGGGCGGTCACCTTTGTCAAGGCCGCCTCCGAGGCTTCGAATATCCCCGTTCACGCCAATGTCGGTATGGGGGTATGCGGGATTCCCATGATGGAACAGCCGCCCATCGATTCGGTGACCCGGGTGTCCAAGGCCCTGGTGCAGCTCGGTAAAGCCGACGGATTGTAGATTGGCGTCGGCGATCCCATGGGAATGCATATCGCCCATATCATGGCCTCATGCATGGGGGGCATTCGGACTTCCGGAGACCTGGTGGCCTGGATGCAGATGACCCGAAAAATGAGAATTCATGAAGCCAAGGCATATGTGGCGGAAAAATTAGGTGTGGGCATCAACGACCTGACGGATGAAGAGATCATGCGCGACATCAGGAAGGACCTGGGAATCGGCACGGTCACATCCATTGCGGGCGGCCCCAAGGGTATACGGGCAAAATGCAGGATTGCCGACCTGCTCGGCATCAATATCCGCTCCGTGGCGCTGTTCAAGTCCCAGATGGGTTTTCCCGGGTAGCTGAAAAGGAGAAGTTTAATGAGTAACGATATATTTGCAAGCGCCGCCGACGCCATCCTGAAAGGCGATTCCGACAAAGCGGTGGAGGCGGCCCAAAAAGGCCTGGGAGAAGGAATCGACCCCGTAATCCTGATCAACGAAGGATTCATTCCGGGGATCAACACGGTCGGAGACCTTTTCGGCTCCGGCCGGCTGTTTCTGCCGGAACTGATCCTGTCGGCCAACGCCATGCAGAATGCCACCGACGTAATCAACGCGGCAATCCCCGATGGTCAGGGACAATCCCGGGGACGGTTCATTATCGGAACGGTGGAAGGGGATGTCCATGACATCGGCAAGACCATCGTGGTTTCCCTGCTCAAAGCCAACGGGTTTGAGGTGATGGACCTGGGTCGGGATGTGTCCACAGATCGGTTTATCGAAGAAGCGGATAAGTTCAACGCCGATATTATCGGCACCAGCGCCCTCTTGACCACCACCATGGAAGGACAGCGCCGGCTGGAAGTTGAATTGAAAAAAGCCGGCCTCAAGGAGCGATTCAAGACCATGGTGGGAGGCGCCCCGGTGACCCAGCGGTGGGCCAAGCGCATCGGCGCCGATGCCTTTGCGGAAAATGCATCGGCTGCGGTGAAATTGGCCAAGGCACTGCTTGAGCCCGCGTGATCCGTTCAAATGGACGATAAAAGGCCCGGATACAATGATATATCCGGGCCTTTTATATTTTGAATGGGAAAGGCCGCCGGTGGCGACCGCTTAAAGGATCTGGCTGAGAAACAGTTTGGTTCGGTCGTGGGTGGGGTTGACGAAGAAATGCTCCGGGGTCCCTTCCTCCACAATAGCGCCGGCATCCATGAAAATCACCCGGTCGGCCACTTCGCGGGCAAAACCCATCTCATGGGTCACCACCACCATGGTCATACCCTCTTTGGCAAGGGTCTTCATCACGTCGAGCACTTCACCGATCATCTCCGGATCCAGCGCCGACGTGGGTTCATCGAACAGCATCACCTTCGGGTCCATGGCCAGGGCCCGGGCGATGGCCACCCGCTGCTGCTGTCCGCCGGAGAGCTGGTCCGGATAGACATCTTTCTTGTCCACGATACCCACCTTTTCCAGCAGGGCCATGGCTTTTTTCTCGCTGTCGTTTCCCGACCGCTTGCGCACCACTTTCTGGGCCAGGGTCACATTTTCCAGCACCGTCTTGTGGGGAAACAGGTTGAAGGACTGGAAGACCATCCCCACCTCGGCCCGGACCTTGTTGATGTCGGTCTTCTGGGCCAGGATGTCGATGCCGTCGATGAAGATATGCCCGTTGGTGGCATGCTCCAGGCGGTTGAGGCACCTTAAAAAGGTGCTCTTGCCGGACCCAGAAGGGCCGATCACCACCACCACCTCGCCGGCCTTGATATCGGCCGTCACATCCACCAGTGCATGGATCTCATGGGGCACATAAAACGTTTTATATACATTCTTTGCCTGTATCACGATGTCGCCATCCTCCTCTCAAGATGTTGCACGTACATGGAAAGGGTAAAGGTGAGCACCAGGTAGAGCAGCCCGAGGAGAATATAGACCTCGAATGGCTGCAGCGTTGCCGTAACCGCCTCCCGGGCCGCTTTGGTGAGTTCGCGGATGGCGATGATACCCAGCAGGGAGGAATCCTTGATCAGGCTGATGAACTGGCCGGCCAAAGGGGGCAGAATCCGGCGCAGGGCCTGGGGGAGAATAATGTAGCGCATGGACTGGGCATAACTCATGCCTAATGAGCGGGCCGCTTCGGTCTGCCCGCGGTGAATCGACTGGATGCCGGCCCGGACGATCTCCGACACGTAGGCGCCGGCAAAACAGGCCAATGAGGCGACGCCGTACCAGAACGCCGGGATCTGCCCGAATCCGTATGCGTAGAGCAGGTCGTTGATCAGCGTTCCCAGAACGAAATACCAGATCAGGATCTGTACCATCAACGGTGAGCCGCGTATCAGTTCCACATAGACGATGGATGTCCAGCGCATGGCCGGGTTGTCGGAAATGCGCATCAATCCGCTGATGATGCCGATGATCACACCGAATATCGTGGACATCACGCTGATCTTGAGAGTGATCCACAAACCGATGACCAACAGTCCGGGTTTCCACTTCTTATAGCTGGACAGGAGATCACCGGTCGATATGTACTCCCCTTCATCAACCCGCACGCTCTTGGCGGGTACCGTGTAGCTTTCCTCTTCATCAATGCTTTTCACCGTGATGGTCGCCCTGTCACCCTCCGTGCGGATGGATGACACATCACCGGCAATGGCGGAGGTCACTTCGATGTCGTCCTGATAGGCAAAATAGATCGGTGTCCGGTTCCATCGCCAGTTATATTTGATCTTCTGGCTCGCATAGTAGAACAAGCCCAGAAATACCAATACACCGAGGCAGAAAATAATGACCCACTTGGTGTAATCGGCGCGTCGTCCGGTTATCCGTTGACTGTTTTCATCGCTCATGATCGCATCTTCTTCCTGCTAGGGTAAAAGCGTGAGGGCAATGGTTCAAGAATTCCGGCATCATGATGACACAGGCCGGCCGAAAACGCACCGGCCGGCCTGTGTGTGGATCATGATCACCAATCAGTTTCAGTTAAAACGGTTACTCGAGTTCTTTTTTCCAGTCCGAGCTCAGGATCCATTTGTTGTAGGTTTTTTCGTAGAACCCGTCACCCTTGCACTGCCTGAGGAAATTGTTCAGAAAATTCATAAAATCCGGGTCGCCCTGGTTGATGGCCCAAGCCAGGGGTTCGTAGGTAAACGGCTGATCCAGGAACACAGTCTTGCCTTTGCCCTGGCTGGAGTAGAGAATGCCGATGAAGGGAAGATCGTAAACCATCGCATCGGCCTTGCCGTTGATCACTTCCATACCGGCTTCGGCTTCGGACTCGAATCCTTTGTAGGTCGCCTTGGGGATCATGCGCTTGATGGCCTGCTCACCGGTGGTGCCCATGCGGGAAGTGAGGATGTATTTGGGGTCGTTGAGGTCCTTGTAGGATTTGACGGTGGCTTCATCTTTCTTGTTGAGAAGAATGGACTGGCCCACGACGATGTAAGGATCGGAGAATGCGACCTTCAAGTTTCTCTCCTGGGTGATGGTCATGCCGCCCATGATGATGTCGAACTTGTCGGTAACCAGGGCGGGGATGATGCCGTCCCAGGCGGTGTTGACGGGAACGAACTTGACGCCCATGGCCTTGGCCATATGCCGCCCGAAATCCATGTCGAAGCCGATGAAATCGCCTTTTTTGTTGGTCATCTCAAAGGGCATGTAGCCGGATTCAAAGCCTACGCGCAGTTCTCCGCGCTCCAGGATTTTCTGGATGTGGGATTTCTTGGCCAGCTCGATGTCCGCGCCGAAAGCCGTTCCCATGCAAAAAGTCACTGCGGCAACAATCGCCAATGTAGTAAATAAGCCTCTTTTCATACGTGCTCCTCCTCCTTGATAGATTAGAACATAGCAAAGCCGCAAACCGACGGCTGGATCCACAGATTTGCTGAAGAAAACGCCGTTCCGGGAGAACCCCGAAGCGTCATTCGACATCGGGATAAATGCCATTCATTAAAAAAGGTGAACCAAAAATACAATTAGCTTTTATAATAAGATACAAGTAAAGTAAAGCCCTGATTGGCAGCCCGGAAGCATTCGCCGCCCGGTTCAGTTGCATACCCGCTGAAACCGGCGCAGCAATGCTTCGCTTTCCGGTGTTTCCCTTATTTCGGCCAGCAGTCGTTCCACATCACAGCCCTGAGTCTTGAGATCATCGGCGAACCGGTGGACGTAGAGCCGGAGGATCTTCCCGTCGAATTCGGGATGAAACTGAACGCCCCAGGCCCGCTTTCCGATGACAAACGCGTGATGGGGGTCCATGTCGGATGACGCCAGCAGCGTTGCACCGGCCGGCAGCTGCATCACGCTCTGGCTATGGCAGGCCTGGGCAGCAAACGTCTCCGGGGTCCCCTCAAACAGCCGGTCCTGCCGCCCATCCGGGTTGAGCCGGATCGATACCGTACCCATCTCTTTCCCCTTGGGGTTGTCGCCGACCACACCGCCCATCGCATGCGCCAGCAGTTGATGACCGTAACAGACCCCCAACAGCGGAATATCGGCTTCAACGGCCTGTTTGATCCAGTCGGCGGTCTTCTCGCTCCAGGGATGTTTTTCGGTCACCATGTCGTGGGACCCGGTGATGATGATGCCGCCGAACAATGCCGCCGGCGGCAGAGGTTCCCCTGAAAACGGGCTGACGGTTTCAAGGGTTCCCGCCGACCGGTCCATTCGCGCGACAAACCAGTCTTCGAAGTCACCGTACCGGGCCGCCATATCCGGGTAGGTTCCCCCTGTCTTGACGATGATGATGGGCTTCATAGCGGATGCCGATCCTTTTAAATTTAGGGTTGAGGAACGCTTTATCCGTCCATGAACAAGGCAAACCGATTGACCGCCGCTGGTCCTGAAAATACCGTTCAACGCAGATGGTGGACGTTTTACGAATTCCTCATGGAAAACGGAGCCATTTTCAATAGCGGCTCGCATCGGCGTTGTCAAGATTCTCCTTCCGGCATTGCCCGCCAAGGCTCTGCCCGCATAGGGCCACAATGCGCACTTGTGCTTTGCTCTCAATGGGTTATGGCGGATGGAACGCCCTGTATGGATATACAATTACCTTGACTTGAACCGCGGCCCGGGGATAATAGAATGGACCCAGCAGACGAATCGCTTCGCACCACGGGAGACGAATTTCACCAACACGATCAACCACCTTATCAGGAGGGCTGAATGCCGGAACCATCCACCATCCGACTCGACAAGCTGCTCGATCATCCCGCGGTTATGGACGCCGTTGCCGATGTTAATCTGGAGCTGAAGGAAAGAGTGGCCTACCAGCCTCCCGTGTGCACTGTATTCAAAAGCCCTTTCACCACGCTGGCGACCGATACGCAGTACCAGTTCGAGATTGACAAGGAAGCTCACCGGCAGCTGTCGCACATCATCGCCAACACGGTCCAGCGGGTCGAAGGCTGCGATGACGCCGCCGATGAAGTCAAAGAGAATTATAGAAAGGCGCGCAACATCGGCATCGTCTTCTCCGGCGGACCTTCACCCGGCGGCCACAATGTTATCGCCGGTCTGTTCGACGCCGCCAAGAAGGTCAACCCCCGGACGCGGATCTTTGGATTCCTCATGGGCCCGGACGGCATCATCGACGGCGACTACATGGAACTGACCCGCGAGCGGGTGGATCAGTACAGAAATGTAGGCGGGTTCACCATGATCAAGACCGGACGCACCAAGATCGACAACCGCAAGAAAATGGACCTGTCCCGGGAAACCTGCAAACAGCTTGAACTGGACGCCCTGGTGGTGGTGGGAGGTGACGACTCCAACACCAACGCCGCCTTTCTCGCCCAGGAAATGTTCGAGGATGGTGTTCAGGTCATCGGCGTTCCCAAGACCATCGACGGCGACATCCAGGTCCGCGACGCCCGGGGCCAGGTGCTGTGCGCAATGTCATTCGGCTTTCACACCGCCGCCCGCGCCTTCTCCCAGGCCATCGCCAACCTGTGCACCGACGCCAGTTCCGACGTGAAATACTGGCATGTGTGCAAGGTCATGGGCCGCGTGGCCAGCCACCTTGCTCTGGAGGTGGCCCTGCAGACCCACGCCAACATGACCCTGATCGGTGAAGATCTGGCGGACTACGTGGACTACGCCAGGCTCGAGAAAGCCGAAAAAGAGCGGGTGGTGGACTACACGGCCTACGGCATGACCCTGCGGCACCTCTCCCGGGTGACCTGCGACGCCATCATGCAAAGGGCCGCCGTGGGAAAGAACTACGGCGTCCTGGTGGTCCCCGAAGGTGTGCTGGAGTTCATCAACGAAATCCAGGTATTCATCATCAAACTCAACACGATCATCGGCAACTACAACAAAATGCATGATCGGGATTTTCATTCCGCCTTTCCCACGCTGAACGAAAAGCTGGAATACCTGCGTCGGCTGGTGCGGGGAATCCGCAAGGATGTTTCCTACAATGTGTGGAATGCCAGGGACGACGAGTTGTTCAACGACATCCCAGAGTTCTTCCAGGAAGGGTTGCTCACCGAGCGGGACAGCCACGGCAATTTCCAGTTCTCCCAGGTCAAGACGGAAAAAGTCCTCCTTGACCTGGTGAAAGACTACCTGGGCATTTTAAAGGAGAAAGGCCAATACAAAATCGGCATCCAGGATGCGCAGTTCGTCAAGACAATGCAAAAAGGGGGGTTGGATCCGGAGCGTTACGGACCCATTCTCTTCGAAAACTGGAAGCAGGCCCAATACCTGATGATCAAAAAAACCATCATCTCCAGAAAAACCCTTAAGACGGCTCTGGTCAAAGCCGGTTTTTTAGGAGACGACGAAACCATTCCGGCGCCCATCGAAAAAATCTACAACCAATCCGTCCCCAAATTCAAAACCCAGACCCACTTCTACGGGTACGACGGAAGGGGTAGCGACCCTACCCGGTTCGACTGCATTTACACCTACAACCTGGGCCAGACCGTATTCAGCCTGATCGCCAACGGTGCTACCGGCCAGATGGCCGCCATCTTGAACCTGGAGCAGGATTTTCACAGCTGGCGCCCCATCGGTATTCCCATCGCCCCGCTCATGCATTTAGAAGAGCGCAAAGGCAAGCTGGAGCTGGTGCTGGAAAAGAGCATCGTAGACGTCAACTCACCGGCATACAGAGTCGTGAAAACCTTCCGCGACAAATGGCTGGCCGCCACGCCGGGAGAAGACCATTACCGTCACCCGGGTCCCATCCGCTTTGCCGGCAACAGCGAGGAAAACCGACCCATCACCCTGCTGCTCAACGCCATGGGCGGGCATCTTTCCACGCCGGATCAGTAGGCTGCCGAATAAAAAAAGACTTACTTACCACAGCATTTTTTATATTTTTTACCGCTTCCACATGGGCAGGATTCATTGCGTCCCACACTTTTCTCGGCAATCCTTGTTTTCAGGGGATGCAACAATATCTCCAGGTCTTTAATATTCTCAGGTTTATCGGGTTCCAACGCAATGGTATGCTTCCACCCGTTTTCTTCAAACACGGATTCTAATTCTTTCACTCTTTCTGCTGTTTGAACATTGACAATGGCAGGATTCGTCCGAGTACCCAATTTAGCTGTTTTTTTACCATCAAATATTTTTTCCATCTTTTCACCATAAACGTTTATAAGATTCATTTACCGCAGTCGTGGTAGAAATAGCGGTCACCCGCCTCCCCACAATCCCTTAGCTCCCGATTATGCGGATGGCACATGACTGGTCGTGACTTCAGCAACAAGGCGGCCATTATTATCGGTAACCGTTGTTCTGACAATGCTTACCGACTTCCCCCGCTTTACATATTTTGCTTGAGCATGAAAAATGCCTTTTTTACTATTGCCTGTCAAATGGGCATTCAGGTTGATTGCCAGCGGAAATCCTTTCATTCCCTCGGTGGCATCAAAGCTTTCAAGCACAAGAACCGTTGCCGTTACATCGGCAAACCAAAGGGTAGCGCCGGCATGAACGGTGCCGAATGGATTTAATATTCCAGCTTGTATCGGCATCTCAGCGGTAACGTGGTCGGGCGTTTTTCCTGTAATAGTAAATTCAATCTGACCGTTAATTTTCACATTCTCTCCATTTTTTAAGTGCGAATACATGCGAATACCATCGATGAACGCATAAAAAACTGGTTCAAGTCACCTCGAAACAACGTTTTGCGATTTTTCCATACTACTATAAACTGCTGGGGTGTCAACCAATCCAGATTTTCTGTCGTCTGCCCTTTACCATCGGGCAAAAATTGAGTCTAATTTTGATGAAATCGTGCGCACCCCCGAACTGAATTCGGATGGTAGGCAACTCCTTGGGATTAATTCTAAGGGAGGAAAAAAATTCGAGACTATTGCCATCGGTTCACGCTCCATTATCCAACAAATGTGTAATTCCCTATTGACCCTCCCCCTGTTTCTGGTAAAAGAGCTTTTCTGCCAATTTAACTATGAGCCGATTTTCCGCTGATGAACCCTATCCAACCGGTGGCGGACCGGCAGGCTGGTGCCGGTGCCCTTTTCGCCTTTTTGGCCTTTCTCATCTGGGGGTTGAGCCCGATCTACTGGAAAGCCCTTCACGGAGTGGGGGCCTTCGAGATCATTCTGCATCGCATCCTCTGGTCATTTGCGTTTCTCATGCCCTTGGTATGTATTGGTCGCCACTGGGCCGAATTCAAAAAAACGATTAAAAGCCCTAAAATGCTGTCTATTCTCCTGGTCACCGCCATTCTGGTAGGCGCCAACTGGCTCATCTACATCTGGGCGGTCAACAACGGTCGGGTGCTCCAGGCCAGCCTGGGCTATTACATCAACCCGTTGGTCAACATCGTCCTGGGCATGGTTTTCCTGCGTGAGCGGCTGCGTCGGGCCCAGGCCGTGGCAGTGGTGCTGGCAACACTGGGGGTAATCAACCTAACCTTTCGCTATGGTGTGTTCCCTTGGGTTTCCCTTGCGCTGGCATTCAGTTTCGGCATTTACGGACTGGTCCGCAAAGTCGCGGCGGTGGGGGCACTGGTGGGCCTGACCGTGGAAACGTTGCTGCTGACCGTTCCCGCCGGCATATGGGTGTTTCACCTGCATCACATCCAGTCCGGAGCATTTTTGTATACCGGAATTAAAACCGATCTCCTGCTATTGGGCACGGGGGTCCTCACGGCCACCCCCTTGCTGCTTTTCAACCTCGGGGCCAGACGCATCACCCTGGCCACTTTGGGATTTATCCAATACACGGCCCCTACCGGCATGCTTCTGCTGGGAATCACCCTGTTCGGAGAGCCGTTTACCGGAATTCAGGCAGTGACTTTCGGACTCATCTGGACGGCGCTGGCCATCTATTCCTGGGACACCGTTCGGATCCATCGAAAACAGGCCTCTAAAAGAGAAGAAGTTACCCATGGTTTGTTGCCGGGTGCCGGGATCCGAAAATCGTAGATTTTGTCAAGAATCCAAATAACTTGACAGGGTTGGCACCTTATGGTAGTTTTTTTTCGATAATATTTTGCCCGGGATCGACAATCCCGCATCGCGCGTAATCAGGAGCGATGAATCCAAGGCAGATTCCAACGGGTACGAGGTATGGCCGAAAGGCAGGCTTTTTTATTTAACACGGTTAACGGGGGAACACTATGGACGGTCGTCAGAAGCCCGATCCGCAACCTGAAAACGAGAATGAACTGAACGATGAGCAGGCCATTGATTTGACGCAGATTGTCGAAGGGGGAGACAACGGCGACATCATCGATCTTACCGAAATTCTGGAGGAACCGGAGCAGGCACTGGACGATGGAGTTGAACCCGAAGAGGCGATTATCCCCCTGGTGGATACCATTCCCGCAAACACCTCGACCGAATTGCCGGAAGACACGGATGATGAAATCATCGACCTGACGGCGGTAGCCGCAGCCCCGGAAACGCCTGCCGTCAAAACGGCAGCGGAACCCGCCCCCATGCCCGATGAAGATGACGGGGATGAAGAGGTGATCGATCTCATGGATGTGGCGACCACCCTCGAAACCGATTTGACCGAAGCGGAACCGGAAGCCCCCGCCACAATATCTGAAGAATCGGTTTCAAAAACGGAGGATGACGATGAGGTTATCGACCTGATGGACGTGGCGACCACCCTCGAAACCGATTTGACCGAAACGGAACCGGAAGTCTCTGCCACAATATCAGAAGAATCGATCGCGACAGCGGAAGATGAGGATGATGTGATCGATCTGATGGACGTGGCAAATACCCCGGAAACCGATACCGCCGATACTGAGCGGCAGGGCCATGGCACCATATCTGAAGAGACGACCGGAATCACGGAAGCGGATGAGCCGATCATCGACTTGTTGGATGCCGTGGAACCACCACCGGAAGAAGCAGAAACAGCTGTTGATGCGGATGATGAACTTACCGACCTGGAAACCAGGGCGCAAGCCATATTGACCGACGCTACGGATGCCTTTGATTATGAAACGCCCGAGGAGGCGGCCGAAACAGCCGGACCGGACAGCGACTTCATGGTTTTCGAAGACGATGGGACAATCACGGACGAGAGTGAAACGCCCGCAATCGTTGATAACGAACCGAAAATACCCGAACCGGTCACTGACGACATGTTGTTTGTCCCGGTGTCGCCGTCCGAGCCGATCTCTCTGACCGAAGCGCAGCTGGAAGCGGCCCTGGAGCGGACCGTCGAGAAGATTTACGGCGAAAAGATTGAGCAGTTGATGATCCGGGCCATCGAAAAGACCGTGACGCGTGAAATCGCGAGAATCAAAAATGCCCTCTTGGAGGATGACGACGATATGGTCGGATAGCCAGGCAACCAACCTCTATCAGCATTCAACAACCTTAAACGGGGATTATCCTTAATCCCCTTTTCCATTTTTTTGAGCCGAAGTTATATGACCAGGCCGTTTTGCACAAGGAGCGTTTAGCCCATGAGTCGCGATCTGCTGGAAAAAAATTATTCCCCCGAAGAAGTCGAAAAACGCTGGTACACTTACTGGGAGCAGGAAAAACTGTTCGCCGCGGATGAGAATACGACTAAAAAGCCCTATTCCATCGTAATCCCGCCGCCCAATGTCACCGGCGTGCTTCACATGGGCCACGCCCTGAACAACACCATGCAGGACATCATGTGCCGCTATCGCCGCTTGAAAGGGGACAGCGTTTTGTGGATGCCCGGAACGGACCATGCCGGCATTGCCACCCAGAACGTGGTGGAGAAGAAGCTGGCTGTCGATGGCACCGACCGGCACCAGCTGGGCAGAGAGAATTTTATCGAAGCGGTCTGGGGCTGGCGCAAGGAATATGGCAACGCCATCATTAACCAGCTCAAGCGCCTGGGTGCATCCTGCGACTGGGACCGGGAGCGCTTCACCATGGACGAAGGACTTTCCCGGGCGGTTCGAAAAGTATTCGTCCAGCTCTACAATGAAGGCCTGATTTACCAGGGGGATTACATCATCAACTGGTGCTGCCGCTGCCACACGGCGCTGTCCGACCTGGAGGTGGAGCACGAAGACCTGGACGGACACTTCTACCACATTCGCTATCCCTATGCCGACGGGTCCGGGTCCCTCACCGTGGCCACCACCCGCCCGGAGACCATGCTGGGGGACACGGCCGTGGCCCTTCACCCGGAAGACGAGCGCTATGCCGATCTGTCGGCAACCACCGTGATCCTGCCGCTGATGAACCGGGAAATCCCCATTATCCGTGACGCCTATGTGGACCTGTCCACCGGTACGGGCGCCCTGAAGGTGACTCCGGCCCACGACCCCAATGACTTTGAAATCGGCGTCCGCCACGACCTGCCCAGCATCAAGGTCATCGCCGACGACGGCAGCATGACCGATGCGGCCGGCCGGTTTAAAGGCATGGACCGCTTCGTCTGCCGCAAGGCCGTGGTGGAAGCGCTGACGGCCGAAGGGCTTCTTGAACGGGTGGAACCTCACCGGCACAGCGTGGGCCACTGCTATCGCTGCAAGACCGTGGTGGAACCCAATCTCTCGCGCCAGTGGTTCGTCAAGACCAAACCCTTGGCCGAAAAAGCCATTGAAGCCGTTGAGACGGGAAAAACTCGCATCATCCCTGAATCATGGACCAAGACTTACTACGAATGGATGTATAACATCCGCGACTGGTGCATTTCCCGCCAGATCTGGTGGGGCCACCAGATTCCGGCCTGGACCTGTCAGGCCTGCCGCAAGATGATTGTGGCCATGGACGCACCCGATGTCTGCCCGGACTGCGGTTCAACCGATCTGGTCCAGGAAACCGACGTACTGGACACCTGGTTCAGCTCGGCCTTGTGGCCCTTTTCCACCATGGGCTGGCCGGAGCAGACCCAACTGCTCAAGACCTACTACCCCACCTCGGTGCTGGTCACCGGGTTCGACATCCTCTTTTTCTGGGTGGCCCGCATGATGATGATGGGTATCCACTTCATGGAAGAGATCCCCTTCCATGATGTCTACGTACATGCCCTGGTGCGCGACGAGGAAGGCAAGAAGATGAGCAAATCCAAGGGCAATGTCATCGACCCGCTCAACGTCATCGACCAGTACGGCACCGACGCCTTCCGCTTCACCCTGGCCGCCTTTGCCGCCCAGGGCCGGGATGTGAAGATGAGTGAAAAACGGGTGGAAGGCTACCGCCACTTCATCAACAAACTGTGGAACGCCGCCCGGTTTTCACTCATGCATCTGGAGAAGGGCTTTGAAGCCATCGATGAGAAAAACATCTCCCTACAGGACCGTTGGATCCTCTCTCGGCTGAACCGGGTGGCACGGCAGACCGAGGAAGCCCTGGATGCCTACAAGTTCAACGAGGCTGCCGGCGCCGTCTACCAGTTTGTCTGGCATGAATTGTGCGACTGGTACCTGGAGGCCATCAAACCCGCCCTGTACGATAAGACCGGCGATGAGGAAAAGACCGCCACCCTCTCGGTGCTGTGGCACGTGTTCAAGGAAGCCCTGATCCTGCTGCACCCCTTTGCCCCCTTTGTCACCGAGGAGATCTGGCACTCCCTGCCCGGCACCGATGGTTCGATCATGCGCGCAGCCTGGCCGGATCGCATCCAGCCCGGTGACGACCCGGCGACCGAGGCACAGATGGAAACCGTGATGGCCGTCATCACCGGTATCCGCAACGTGCGCGGTGAGATGAATATCTCTCCCTCCACCGCCCTATCTGCTGCAGTCCATCCCGAGGATTCGGAAACCGCTACAGTGGTTGAGAATAACCGCAACCTGATCGTAAACCTGGCCCGCCTCAACGGGATCACCGTAGACGCTGCCATGAAACGACCCAAGGCGGCGGCCACCGTCCTGGTAGACGGGGCCACGGTATATGTGATGCTGGAAGGCATCATCGACTTTGACCAGGAGCAGATGCGTCTGGAAAAGGAAATCGGCAAACTGTCGAAGGAATTGTCGGGGATGAACAAAAAACTGGGCAACGAGGATTTTCTTAAAAAAGCACCGGCCGAGGTGGTGGAGGGTGTCCGTGAAAAGCATGCCGCCATGCTGGAAAAGCAACATGCCCTGGAAGCGACCATGGAGCGCATAAAGGCAATGATGGGTTGACATCATGTATTATGCCATAGAAGATCTGATACAACTGGCCCTAAAAGAAGATATCGGCCCCGGTGACATTACCACGGATAACCTGGTGGCCCCCGGCACCCGGGGAAAAGGCACGATTATCGCCAAACAGGATCTGGTGATCGCCGGCCTCAAAGTGGCCGGGAAGGTCTTCAAAACATTGGAACCCCAAATTGATTTCGAAGCCCTTTACGCAGATGGGGACCGGATACCTGCCGGCAGCACCGTGGTCAGGATTGACGGAACGCTGGGCGCTTTGTTACGAGGTGAACGCACCGCCTTGAATTTTCTTCAGCGGCTGTCCGGCGTTGCCACCCAGGCGCATGCCTTTGTCGGCGAGGTTGCCGGGACATCGGTGAAACTCGTAGATACCCGTAAGACCACCCCGGGCTGGCGGGTGCTGGAGAAATACGCGGTACGCATGGGTGGCGCCCACAACCACCGCATGGGCCTTTACGACGGCGTGCTGATCAAAGACAATCACATCGCCGTATCCGGCGGCATCGC
Source organism: uncultured Desulfosarcina sp. (assembly GCF_963664155.2). Classification (GTDB taxonomy): domain Bacteria; phylum Desulfobacterota; class Desulfobacteria; order Desulfobacterales; family Desulfosarcinaceae; genus Desulfosarcina. Next base: position 28,078 of record NZ_CAXXXH010000002.1, on the reverse strand, counting down.
CAATGCGGTAAAGAAAGTACGGCAGCAGATCTCCCACCTGGTAAAAGTGGAGGTGGAGGCCGCCACCTTTGAAGAAGTGAAAGAAGCCCTGGCCGCCGGTGCCGACGTCATCATGCTCGACAATATGGATCTGGATCAGATCCGCAAGGCCGTCCGCATGATCGACAAAAAGGCCCTGATCGAAGTTTCCGGCAACGTCACTCGGGAAAGGCTGAAGGAATTGGCCCAAACCGGCGTGGATCTTATTTCTATCGGCGCCCTGACCCACTCTGCCGTGGCCGTTGACCTGAGCATGCGTATCAAACCGAATTGAGGGATTCAGGAATGGTTTGGTTCCCAATTCCCAATTCCCTTAATCCCCCAATCCCTCAATCGATTATGCCATGATCCCTATTCGCGACACCACACCGACCAAAACCGTTCCGGTGGTCAACAATACCATTATCGGCATCAATATCGTGTTTTTCCTGGTGCAATTGGCCCAGGGGCCGGCCCAGGACCATTTCGTCTACCTTTACGGGCTGGTCCCGGCAAAATTCACCGTTCCCCAGGTGTCGGCATATTTCTCGCTCGGCCAGCGGATCCTCTCCCTGTTCACCTTCATGTTCCTCCACGGCGGATTCCTGCATTTGATCGGGAATATGTGGTCCCTTTACATTTTCGGCGATAATGTGGAAGATCGCCTGGGACCGGCGCGATACATGGTCTTCTACCTATTGTGCGGCCTGGCATCGGGCATGGCTCAACTGCTGTTCAATGCCCACTCGAACATTCCCACCATCGGTGCCAGCGGTGCCATCGCCGGCGTCATGGGAGCCTATTTCATACTCTATCCCCGTTCACGCATACTCACCCTGATCCCGATCATCTTCATCCCCTGGTTCGTGGAGATCCCGGCTTTCTTTTTTCTGGGGATCTGGTTACTCCTGCAAATTTTTAATGCAGCGGGAAGCTCCGGGCAAGCCGGCGGAATCGCCTGGTGGGCCCACATCGGCGGGTTCGTCTTCGGCCTTGTCTTTCTCAAGCTGTTCGATCGCATACCGGCCACAGGGGTTACCGACCGGCTGCGCCACGCCACCGAAAAGAAGCGATCCCACCGCTTCCAGGTGGTTAGAACCGCCAACGGCGAGGAGGAAGCCAACCTTTACGGCACCCTCACCATCACCCAATACGAAGCCATGGTCGGCGCACGCAAACTGATCACCGTCCCCTTGGGATTGCAGAATCGCCTGTACAATGTCGTGGTGCCCCAAGGCATTGCCGACGGCCAGGTGCTGCGGTTAAAAAATGTGGGCAAAACTAAATCAGACGGCACCCGGGGCGACATGATGCTCAGGGTTCGGGTTCAGCACGTCTAAACTGAGTGCCCCAAATCATAAATACGATGGCATTCGATCGCCGATGCATGCCGACTCGCCGCGTTGCTCGGCGTCCCAATAGCGCTGCTATTGTCGCTTCTCCCGCCTTGCGATCCGGGCGCCTCGGCAATCTCGGTGTGTCACCGTATTTTCGAACAGGGGCACTTAGGCAGCCAGTTAAAAAATTGGCTCCATTAAAGATATCCGTAGATCCTACAACACTTTTGACAGTGCAGGTTAGGCAGAAAATCGCAAGTTTTGCCAGTTGTGGAATTCGTGAGCTTATCTCTTTCGGCCGACCCCTATATCTTGATTCTTATCTTATGGTATCAATTAAAATGGGTTGACAATATACCTTAAAATTAGAAAGACTTAGACCGCTTAAAGTATCGTTAATAAAGTTCACTTACCTGCCACTGAATCAATTATCTCAACATTAGTACTGATGGCAAAAAAATTGAAATTTTACCGATGTAAAATCATAATAAATACAATTATCTTGCTTTTCACTTTTGTTAGCCCTGTATTATCAGAAAAGGTCTTCTTTGTTGCCGATGATATGGATGCTGCGCCGTATATATCAGCAAACACAGATAAAAAACCGGTAGGCCTTTTTTATGATATAATTAGTAGTGCGTTGAGGCGTATGGGGGTACCGCTCAGATACGAAGTTTTTCCTTGGAGACGCGCACAATTACTTGTGAAAAAGAAGCAAGCTGATGCTCTGGTAACGATCCCCACACCTGCAAGGCTTGAATATTTAGTACCAAGCAAAGAACCGGTATTTATCATGAAATATAAAATATTCACTCAACGTGACAACCCTAATATTGCTCAAATTAGATCTATTAAATCTTTGGCTGACCTAAAAGGATTAATAATCATTGATTACATTGGCGACGGATGGGCAGAAAAGAACCTGAGCCAATTTGGCGTTGATTGGTCACCTAATCTTTCTTCTGCTTGTAAAAAGATTGCTGCGTACAGGGGTGATGTCTTTTTACAGGATGAAATAATGGTTTTACACGCCATTAAAAATATCAAGAAAAAAGGGGTGTATCCAGAGTTACACCTTGATAATGTTATTTCATTTGATGCCCCTGTTTCTCAGATTGGATTTCATTTGCTTATACATAAAGAGTCAAAATTTTTGAAACTACTGTCAGAATTCGATGAAACAATCAGGGCAATGCATAAAGATGGAGAACTGGAGAAAATCAGAGGTCGGTGGATAAGATAAAGAAGGCCTTGTAAGATTTGTGATATCTCCACATGGAATTATTGATAAATTCGGATTAAAGATCTCAGGTTTTGACAAGCCCTGATCAGTAAGACGCCTTTAATTTATACAATTATTGCTTGTTTCAGCGGATTACAACAATTTCTCTACCGCTACTATTTCGTCGTAAGACCCACCAGCACTATCAATGAACTTTTTAACCGACTCTGCGTCAGGTGCCTCCCAATCGCAGATTCCTGTACCCTTTTCATTCACCCAGAGTCCGTTGAACTTGACCTGCGGATTTTTTTTTAAATACTTCTCTAGTGCTCCACCAAGTTGTTGCTTGAACTCGTCTGTCAAAGCAGATGGAGGAATTTTGCCTCTATTATATCTCATCACCAATACTTTTGCCATTTTCCATTCCCTCCTTTTTACTTTAATAACAGGTAATTAAATCAAAAAAACCGGGTTTGCCAAAACCTGTGACCGCACCTTGGATCTTGCCTGTAATTGAGTATATACCACAAATAACATTGTTTTAAAAACCTTGATTTACCTTACCGGTAGTTTGTCGATGCTGAAGTTATAAAACGGATGCATAAAATATCTTAATCCCCTGACCATGTGATTACCTTATGACAACGTAATGAATCTTAACAGATAAAAACTATTCTTATAACTATCCAGCTAAAAATCTAACCGACCACGACATCTGGTAGTTTATTACTGTCGAAAATATGTTGTTTTTCAACTTTCTATCACATATGTATAGTTATTCCTATGTCTTATGACATCTCCAACAAATCTTAAAGTCTACCGAGACTACCGATATCTGCTATTGAAGATGATCCCCAAAGTTGGGTTGGAGTTGGTTTTTCAGTGAAACAGATAGTGCCTTTGTAGATTCAAGCATCGATCAAGGCATCTGACCAAAGCGCATCCAAAAATCTACATTTGGATCCTCCTATTTGTCATTCAGTCCGGCTGAAAGCCGTTGGCTATGCCAGCAGCCCACCGTCACAAGTAATGCAGGCACCGGTAGTGTAGGATGCCGCATCTGAAACCAGGTACAGCACTGCGCCGACCATTTCGGACGGGTCTGCATGGCGTTTCAGCGGAATCTGGGAGACCACCATGTCGCAGATCTCCTTGTTCTGCATGAGGACCGAGGAGAATTTGGTATCCGTGAATCCCGGCAGCAAGGCATTGACGCGGATATGATGGGGTGCAAGTTCCTTGGCGAATGCCTGGGTCATGGTGATCAGCGCCCCTTTGGTGATCGAATAGACCCCTTGAAACGCCGCCGGCCGGATGCCGTTGACCGACGAGACATTCACCACCGCGCCTTTGCCGGCCGCCCGCATAAGGGGAATAGCCTTCTGGATCATGAAAAAAGGACCTTTCAAATTCACGTCCATGGTTTTCTCCCAGGCCTTTTCATCAATGGTGGCCATTTCTCCAAAGTGGGGATTGGTGGCGGCATTGTTCACCAGAATGTCCAGTCGGCCTATATCCTCGACAATCTTTGCGTACAGCAAATCAATGTCCGCCAGGCTGCCCATGTTGCAGGCGAAAGCGGCGGCTTTACCGCCTTTTTCGCATATTCCCGCGGCAACCGGTTCAAGGCTCTCCATCTTGCGGCTCACCACAATCACCTCGGCGCCTTTCTCGGCCAGCGTCTCGGCAATGGCCCGGCCGATGCCCCGACTGGCGCCGGTGACCATCGCAACACGATCTTTCAAATCAAATGACACCATCGATGTCTCCTCTCAATATTCGCCGGTTTCCATGACCTTTACCGCTGCCTTCTCCAATATCCCCACCGCAACCCCCAGCATCCCGAAGCGCTGGTCGGTCGTCTGGCCATGGAAAAAACGGTAGTAAATCTGCTGGGCGATCACCGCCAGGCGAAACAGCCCGAAGCAGTAATACCAGGCGAAATTGTTGATGGTTGCTCCTGTTTTCTTCTCATATAGCTCAACGATCTGCCGCCGGGTCAGCATGCCTTGGACATGGGTCGGCAGGGTGCGGATCAGCTTCAGCTCGTCGCTGTCGTCCGGTTCCACCCAGTACCCCAGGGAGGCGCCCAGGTCCATGAGCGGATCGCCGATGGTGGCCATCTCCCAGTCCAGCACACCGATAATCCGGGTGAGGTCGGCGGGATCCAAGATCACGTTGTCGAACTTGTAGTCGTTGTGAACCAGGGCGGGTTTTGAGCAATCCGGCGGCATGCCGGCACTCAGCCAGGCCATGACCGGTTCGAAGTCCGGCACGTCGCCGGTGCGGGCATCGCGGTATCGCTTTGACCAGCCGCGGACCTGCCGGGCCACATAGCCCTCCGGGTTGCCCAAATCCGCCAGGCCGCATCCCCGGTAGTCCAGGCCGTGAAGATCGCCCAGCACATCCACCCATCGCCGGCAAAGTCGACCGGCAACCGTTGCATCGAAGGCCAGCGCTTCGGGCAGCTCTTTTCGCAGGATGACGCCTTGCAGGCGTTCCATCACATAAAAGGGCACGTCCATTACCGCCGGGTCGTCGCAGTAGGCCAATGGTTCCGGGACATAAGGGAATACAGGCTTCAGGGCGCTGAGAATGCGGTATTCCCGGCCCATGTCATGAGCCGTTTTGGCTTTCTTTCCAAAGGGCGGGCGGCGCAGCACCAGTTCGGTTTCACCCACGCTGATCAGGTAGGTCAGGTTTGAAAAACCGCTGTGAAACTGGCGGACGGTCACCGGGCCATCCAGGCCGGACAGCTTCTCTTTCAAATAAGCGATGATCGTCTCGGTTTCCAGGGATTCTCCCGGACGAACCACCCTGGCCGGATCATGAGCGTTCATCTATTTTCTCCCTTCGCAGTCTGGCCGGCACCATAGGCGCGGACCATGGAAATGACAAAATCCCCATAGGCTTCGACGGAAATGTTGCGCCGCCGGTATTTCCAGCGCTTCAGGTACCAATCCTGAAGCAGGGCCTTGATGGCGGCGGCAACCAATAACGGGTCAGTGATGGCAAAGCCCGCGTCCGCATTCCCCTTCTCCAGAATGCCGGCGAAGATGGCTTCGGTCTGCAGTTCACCCGCGATGGCCCGCTTGCCTTCCTCGGCGTGGAAAAAGCGAGTCTCCATATACGAGAAAAAAAACCAAGGCTGCAGCACTTCGGACAGATAGAGATGGCTGCGGATGGCCATTTCCAGGGCCTGGGCCGCATCGTCGATGCCGGCAAGCTGATCCCCCAACACCCGGGCCACAATAGCCCTGCCCTGCTCCTGAATCAGGGTCAGCAGTTCCTCCTTGTTTTTAAAATAGGCGTACAGCCCGCCCATGGACATGCCGCTTTCAGCACACAAGTCCCGCAGGCTCATGGCGTGAAACCCCTTCTGATTGGCCAGCTTGAGCGTCGCCTTGAAAATTCTCACCAGGTTCCTGACCGCCACCGGTTCCTTTTTAATTTTAATGGAGTGGGACCGGCTCTCGAAAATTTCCCGGCAGATATCCGTTGTGGAGACCGCGACCTGTTTTTCAAAGGACTTCAGATCCATGACCGTTTCTCGATAAGGGGGGCTATGATGACAATATGGATCGCAACAACCTGCTGCGCACCCTTCACTATTCACTATTCACCCTTCACTATTCACCCGCAGTCCTCAGTCCTCTGAACTCCGCCTCATCCCGGCAGGTTCAAGGCCGCTTGTAAACCGCCTCCGGCATGGGCACGCAGGATATGCCGGGCCACGGACATCTTGTGGACCTCATCGGCCCCATCATAAATGCGGGCGGCCCGCTCGTGACGGAAGAAATAGGCCAGCACCGTGTCGTCGGTCATCCCCAGGCCGCCGTGCACCTGGAGCGCCCGGTCGACGACCCGCTGGAGGGTGTTGGCCACCACGAATTTGATGAATGAAATCTCATGCCGCGCGGCTTTGGCGCCCTCCTTTTCGATTTTCCAGGCGGCGTGCAGGGTCATGAGCCGCGCGGCCTGTATCTCTGCGGCGCTTTCCGCAATCCAGGCCTTGATGATCTCCTTCGATCCCAGGGTTCTGCCGTCCGGTGAGATTTTGCGGGTATTGGCCCGCCGGCACATGAGGTCGAAGGCACGCTGGGCGATGCCGATCCAGCGCATGCAGTGGTGGATGCGGCCGGGTCCAAGCCGCTCCTGAGCGATCACGAAGCCGTGCCCTTCTGGCCCCAGCAGGTTTTCCCGGGGAACCCGGCAGTTCTGGTAGAGGATTTCCCCGTGTGAAGCGTAATCGGTTCCCCGGTGGCCCATAACTGGAATGTTGCGCACCAGGTTGAAACCCGGGTTGTCGGTGGGCACGATAATCATACTGGCCTGCATGTAAGGGGAGGCCTCGGGATTGGTGACGGCCATGACAATCGCGAAGGCGGCGCCATCCGCCGAGGTGGTATACCATTTCTGGCCGTTGATCACGTAGTCGCCGCCGTCCTTGACGCCCGTGGTTTCCAGCATGGTCGGATTGGAGCCCGGCATATCCACCTCGGTCATGGAAAAGCAGCTGCGGATTTTCCCGTCCACCAGAGGCTTTAAATACTGCTCCTGCTGGGCCTGGCTGCCGTATTTATGCAGAATCTCGATATTGCCGGCATCGGGCGCCTGGCAGTTGAACACATAGTGGCCGATGGGCGTTCGCCCCAGCACTTCGGACACCAGGCCGTGCTCGACCAGGTCCAGGCCCATGCCCCCCAGTTCCCTGGGATGGTTGGGCGCCCACAACTCCATCTGCCTGACCATCTTGCGTTTCTCCGCCAGCACCGGAAGGAGTTCCACAAATTCGTGATTCAGGAATTCCGGCTCCAGGGGAATGAGCTCTTTGTTCACAAACTCATTCATCATCTCCAGGATTACCTGCATTTTTTCCGAGACCGTAAAATCCATTTTTCCCATCCTTTTCCGTTTCCGTCCGGACGTTGATTTTTTACGCAGCCAATCTGCTCCGTCAAAATGATTAATGCGCTTATCGGTAGGTCACCAGGCTGTTTCCACCCTGCCCCTCCAGGTGACCCTGTTCATTGAAGGTGGCCAGGCTGATTCGCCCGTCGCTGAATTTGAATCGGGTAAGGGAGGCGTTTACCAACTGCCATGAAAGGGAGATGGTTTTTTCCGCGTCCAAGCCCAGAACCCTGCCGACGGATGCAGCGATGGGACCCCCTGAAGTAAAAACGGCTATCTGGCTGCCGCGGGCGCTGCGTTCGATGATGTCCCGGATACCGGTGGTCACGCCTGCGGCAAATGAGGACCAGCTGAGAAGATCATCCATGGAATCCCGGCCGGAGGCCCAGCGGGTCATCACCCGCCCGAATACCTTTTGAAAAGCCTGCCGATCCGATAGCATACCGTTTACATCGCAGATGAATGCCGGATCCTCTTTTTCGATAACCGGTATCAGCGCCCGGAGAACCGCTTCGTAATCGTATTCATCGAGCGCGGCCGTTTCGGCCGGAAGCGGCAGGTCAAGCCCTGCGTCCAGATAAGTGTCCCGGACTTCGCCGAGGGTCTGCTGCTGCCGGTTTAGAGTGCCGGACCAGCATGCATCGAAGCGGATGCCGGTCTTGAGAAAAAAACCGCCCAGGACACGGGCCTGGTGCCGCCCCCTGTCCGACAGCGCATCGTAGTCCGATGTTCCGAATGAGGCCTGGCCGTGTCGAATCAGATACAAGGTGCTCATTCTAACTGCGTCCCCAACTTCGTAAGATTTTATTGAAAGGCCTGAAATATCTCATGCCGTCTCCCCTTCCTATAGGGTGGACCCTATCCCGTGTCAATAAAAATATAGCGAACGCTCGTTTTTTTTATTGCCTTGGCAGGCGTTTCATGATTATAGGTTCCCCAGTCAAACATGATGAGGAATCCATGGCATTTTCGATTTTGGTTTGCATCAAGGCGGTACCCGATCTGGCATCCGGCGGCGAAATGACCCTTGTGGGCCGCTGGATCGATGAAACGGCCATCGGTTGGTGCATGAATCATTACGATGCCCACGCGCTGGAAGCGGCCCTATCCATCAAGGAGGGGACTCCCAATGTCACGGTCGATGCCCTATCGGCAGGGCCGGACCGGGTTCGGGACACGATTCGCCGGGCCGTGGCCATGGGCGCCGATGCGGGGATCCACCTGGCCATGAACGCCGTCGGGCGGCTGAGCCCGGCGACCATTGCCATGGCCATTTCCCGCTATGTCAGGACAAGAAATTACGATCTGATTCTGACCGGCGTCATGTCCGAAGACGACATGCACGGGGTCACCGGCCCCCTAATCGCTGCTGCGCTCGACCGGCCCTGTGCCGCGGCAGCGGTAGAAATTCTCCCGGACCTGTCGGATCGATCGCTTGCCGCAACCTGCGAGATGGAAGGTGGGATGGCCGAAATCGTTCGGCTCCCCTGCCCCGCCCTGGTGACGGTGCAGACCGGTCGGCGGATCCCCCGCTACCCTTCCCTGTCCAACACTCTCAGGTCGCGCAGGCAAATAATCGAGCAGGTGGTTCCGGCCCCGATTGCCGACCCCATGCCAATGGCCGAGACGCGCCGGGTGGCGTTTCCGCAACGGGCATCCGCCTGCCGGATCATCGAGGGGACCGTGATTGAAAAGGCTGACACGCTGTTGCGGCTGTTTAACGACAACGGATGGCTGAAATAGGCTGATTCCAAATGTTTAAAAAAGCAAATAACCCCGACACCGTTCTGATCGTGGGTGAAACCATTGACGGCCGCCTTTCCGCCGGCTCCAGGGATTTGGCCAAACAGGCCCGGTCGATTGCCGAACAGATCGGCGGTGAGCCTGTCGGCGTTCTGACCGGTCATAAAATCGAGCAGGCGGCTCAAAGCTGGTCAAAGGCAGCCGGCATATCCGTCATCGTTTTGGATCATGCGCAGAGTCGTTATCCCAACCCGCCCATGACCGCATCAGGGGTTGAGGTATTGGCTGACGAAGGCTCACCCCTGGCCGTCTGTTTTCCTCACACCATGCGCGCCTGCCAGGCCGCCGCTACCCTGGCATGGCGCATCAAGGCCCCCTGCATCACCGCCGTCGACGCCATTTTCAAAGAAAACGGCCGGTTTGCGCTCAACCGGGCGATCCTTGGCGGCAAGCTGTGCGAAACCGTGTCTACCGGCAATACGCCGATGGTCCTGACGATCATGCCGGGCATCTTTTCCCGCTCGGCTTCCCCGGATGGGCCCGACCGTTCTTTATCGGTGGAAACCAGGCTTGTGAGGGATGCGGATCAACGGTTCATCCCCCAGGCCGTCAATAGCCAATCACACACGGATCAATCACTGGAAAGGGCTCAAGTGATCGTGGCGGCCGGACGCGGCCTTGGGGGGCATGAACATAAAGACCTGCTCGATGCCGCTGCCGCCATGTTCAAAAGTGCGGCGGTCGGCGGTTCCCGCGGTGCATGTGACCAGGGCTGGCTGCCTCACACCCGCCAGATCGGTGAAACGGGACGCACCGTGTCGCCGGCCCTTTACCTGGCCTGCGGCATCTCCGGAGCCCCCCAGCATTTGGCCGGCATGCGTGAATCCCGGACCATCGTAGCGGTGAATACGGATCCGAAGGCAGCCATCTGCAACGCGGCCCACTATGCGGTAATCGAAGATTTAACCGTTTTCCTGCCGACACTGCGGAAAAGATACGACAAGATGACAGATAAAGGAGATGCAATATGAAAATCGACGAGGTAAGGCGTATTCTCACCCTCGGTGCCGGCACCATGGGGCATCAGATCGGATTCCTCTGCGCCATGAATGGATATGATGTCGTCGTGTACGATGTGTCTCCGGACATTTTCGAAACAACCCGGAAGCGGTTGGCGCAGCTCGCGGACCGATTCGTAAAAAAAGGACGACTGCCTGCCGAAGAAAAGGCCGCGGTCCTGAGCCGGATCGCCTTCACCAACGATGCCGAAGCAGCGGCGGCCGGTGTCGACATCGTCACCGAATCGGTTCCGGAAGATCCCCAATTAAAAGGCAAGGTTTTTGCGGAATTTAACCGTCTGTGCCCGTCGCGCACGGTATTCACCACCAACACCTCCACGCTGGTCCCTTCCATGTTTGCCGAGGCGACCGGCCGGCCCGATCGTTTTCTGGCCTTTCATTTTCATGACATTCTGCTCACCGATGTGGTCGATGTGATGCCTCATCCCGGCACATCGATCGAATCGGTGGCTTTGATCCGCGCTTTTGCTGAGCGGCTGAACCAGACGGTCATCGTTCTGGAACGGGAGAGTTTCGGCTACGTGTTCAACGCCATGCTCAGCGACCTGTTCAAATCGGCCCTGACCTTGGCGTCCAATGGGGTGGCCGCCGTCGAGGACATCGATCGGGCCTGGATGGGGGTGCTTCAGGCGCCCATGGGCCCCTTCGGCATGATGGACAGTGTGGGCCTGGATACCGTGTGGAAGATCAGTGATTATTGGGCCAAGGTGACCAACGATGCCCAACTGGCGGCCAATGCGGCGTTTTTAAAAACACGTATCGATGGCGGTCGGCTGGGTATCAAAAGCGGGGCGGGGTTTTACACCTACCCGTCGCCCCATTTTCATCAGCCCGATTTTCTCAAAGGGAGGGGATAGTTTCTGGTTCAAGCTGCGGGGTTCCGACATCTGTTTTCAGGCATCAAACCTGAGTCGTGTCCGTCGATAAAGGGCAGGTTATGGTTCAGGCCAAGGTCGCAGCGTTTTCGCAACCACAGGCGCAGCAGCGCTGCGTAAAGGATTGCGCAAGCGTGGGAGCGCCGGCCTGGGCCGCAAGATGCCCTTTATGGGCGGTCACCGCCCAGCACCCCGATGATAGCCCGCATAAATGCCGGCAGATCGTCCGGCGTCCGGCTGGTGACCAGGCGGTCGTCCACCACCACTTCCTTGTCCACCCAGTTGCCCCCGGCGTTGACCAGGTCGTCCTTGATGGAGAAATAGGAAGTGACGGTCCGGCCGCGGATAATATCCGCCGACACCAGCATCCAGCCGGCATGACAGATGGCGGCCACCAATTTGCCGGCCTCGGCAAATCCTTTCACCAGGCCGACCATGGCCGGGTATCGGCGCATGTGGTCCGGGGCATACCCGCCGGGAATGACCACACCGTCATAATCGGCAACGGAGATATTCCCCGCCGTGGTATCGACTTTTACCGGAAGCCCGGTCTTGCTCTTATAAACATCGGCACTGCCCGATCCCACTACGGTGACCTGGGCACCCGCCTCCTTGAGCCGGTAGAAGGGGTACCAGAATTCGAACTCGTTATAAAAGGTTTCCACCAGAATCAGGATTTTCTTGCCTTTGAGTTCCATTGTCTCACCTCTATTTCAGGATCAATTTAACGGATCGCACCATCTTGAACGGATGATACGATTTCTTGGCCTTGGCCAGCCCGGGAATACCCATATCGCTTTCTTTATTCAAGTAGGTATAACCGTTAAAAAGCCGACTCGCACAGGCGTTGTCGAAATACTGGTAGAGTCCCTTGATGCTGCTGAAGGCCTTTTCATATTGTAAGGTCGCCATATCCCGGGTCAAGGGGGCAGAGATGCCGAAGGCACTCACCTTGCCGTCAATGCGCAGCAGGATACCTTTCAGGTCGAAGGCGTCGAAGTGATTCAGGGTATTGATGGCCGCCTGCTTCTCGCAGGCAAGATCCATCTGGTCATCCGCGTCACAATCGCGCTCCCGGCACCATTCTTCCAGGAAGACCAGGCATTCTTCAGCATTTTCCCGGTCAATGGAATCGATGGCCACCTTCCCCGGGTCCACATAATCACGCTGGAACTGGTTGATGAGGTTGCGTTTTTTGGAATAGCGGTTGCCTTTGAGCCCGGCAAGGTCCGCGACCCGGTAGACATAGTCGTCATAGGCACCCTGGTGCTTTACCGTGAAAAAGCGACCGACGATATCCTCACCGAAATGGTCCACATACGCCTCGGGAACAAACCAGTATTCCGTGTGCCCGGCCAGGTTGGCCACCGTCACCAGTTCCTCGGGGGTAAACATCCGGTCCGGAGAGATCGGCAGCAGCAGATGCCGGTTTTTTTTCAAGGTTTCGAATTCGGCGGCCACAATCATTGCATTTTCATATACGGCACCAAACGGTTTGTACTCCGTGTTGGTCCATGCAATGATAGAGGACAGGGAGTAGGCGCACAGGGAATAACGCTGGTTGTCGAAATAGGGGAGATAGGTCCTATAGTCCGGTGGTGTCAGTCCTTTGAAATTCATCATGATGTCTTGAGCATGGGCACGGAATCGGCCATGGGCGAAAATCCCAGGGGTCGATAAAATGGATGCGTCTTCCTTTCTGCAATGAGTCCTATCCAGCCGATACCGTCGGCCTCCAGTCGAGCCACCAGTTCGGACACCATCCGGGAGCCGATGCCCTGCCTCCTGAAGGCCCGGTCCACGGTCACGTCCTGAATGTAGGCGTCGCTGATCCGGTCGCTGATGGCGCGGCCCATGGCGATAATGCACTCCGCCTGGCGGGCCACCAGGAAGCAGTGGCTGCCGGCAACGATGCCGGCGACGAGCAACGGGTTGTCCGCCTCGTCCGTCCACCAGCCGGCCTGCCGGTAAAGTCCGGTCAATCGAGCGATCTCAATCCGGGACGGTGTTTCAAGAAACGAATAATCAATCATAAACAAGGATCATCCAGCGGGGTTGTCGAAGAGGCAGGAAACCTGATTGCGGCCGGCCTGCTTGGACTGGTACATGGCCTGGTCGGCCCGCTGCACAAAGGTGGAGATCTCTTCTTCCTGGCGATACTGGGTCACACCGATGCTGATAGTGATCTCCAGGTCGGAATTTTTGCCGTCGGTGAAATCTTCGGCAGCCACGGCAGTCCGAAGCCGCTCGGCAACCGTCCTGGCTTCTTCGCCATGGGTTCCCGGCAGGATGATGGTAAACTCTTCTCCACCGTATCGATAGGCGGTGTCCATCTTGCGGAGGCAGGATTTGATAATCCGTCCGAGCCGCACCAGAATTTTATCCCCCTCCAGATGGCCGTAGGTATCGTTGAAGTCCTTGAAATTATCGATATCCAGCAGCAGCAGGCTCAGCGTGTGCCCGTAACGGTTGAAGCGTTCGATCTCCCCTTTGAGCTGGCTGTAAAAATGCCGGGAATTGAACAGCTGGGTGAGGCCATCGGTGATGGAGAGTTTTTTCAACTTCTCCAGCATCTGAATCCGCTCCTGGTTGAGACGGCGCTCGTTGAGCACCCGCTTCAGGCGCAACAGCAGTTCTTCGAAGCGTACCGGCTTGAAAACAAAGTCACTGGCCCCTTTGCTGATGGCCTCTTCGTATGAGTATTCCGTGCTGTAGCCGGTCATGACGATGACATCGATGTCGTGGTCCCGCTTGATCCGATCGGTCAATGCCAGGCCGTCCATGCCGGGCAGCAGAATGTCCGTAATGACCACCTCTACGACCTCTCCGTTAAGAACATCCAGGGCCTCTTCGGCACTGGATGCGACCGAAGCTTCATATCCGGATATTTCGATAAACTCGTGCATCGCATCCCGGATGGAGAGGTCATCGTCGACAATAAGAATGTGTGGCGTCATTTAGCTCGTTTTTCATTATCGGCAGAACGCTCGCGGATATCGGTTGACATGCCCGAAAACGGTCTGATATTAATAAAAATTTTATAAAATGAAAAGATTATAACCATGTTAAAATCCGGTGTCAACCGGCAGATGATACCCGTTTTGATCGAACCCGTAATTATATGAAAAACATACGCAACTTCAGCATCATCGCTCATATCGACCATGGCAAGTCCACCCTGTCCGACCGGATGATCCAGTCCAGCAAAATCATTTCGGACCGGGATTTCAAGGACCAGATTCTGGACTCCATGGATATCGAGCGCGAGCGCGGCATCACCATCAAGAGCCAGACCGTGTGTCTGCCATATAAATCCAAGGATGGCAAGACCTACGACCTGAATCTGATCGACACGCCGGGTCACGTGGACTTCACCTACGAAGTCTCCCGGGCGCTGGCCTCCTGCGAGGGGGCGCTCCTGCTGATCGATGCCAGCCAGGGCGTGGAGGCCCAGACACTTGCCAATCTCTATCTGGCCCTGGAACACAACCTGGAAATCATTCCGGTGATCAATAAGATCGACCTGCCGTCGGCGGACATCGACCGGGTTAAAAATCAGATTGAAGAGGATCTGGGGCTGGATCCGGAAACGGCCATCCTGGCCTCGGCTAAAGACGGTGTGGGGATCGATACCATCATGGAAGCCGTGGTCCGGAAGCTTCCGCCACCCGTAGGCGATGCCGACGCGCCGCTGAAGGCGCTGATCTTCGATTCCCATTATGACCCGTTCAGAGGCACCGTTGTTCATTTCCGCATCAAGGATGGAACCATCCGCAGCGGGGATCGTATCCGCTTCATGTCCAACAACGCCACCTACAAGGTTGAGGAAGTGGGGGTTTTTCAGATCGTTCGGGTACCCAAAAAAGAACTGACCGCCGGAGAAGTGGGATACATGATCGCCGGTATCAAAACGGTAAGCGATACCCGCTGCGGCGACACGGTCACCCATCACCGCCAACCCTGCGATAAGGCCCTGCCCGGTTTTAAAGAAGCCAAACCGGTGGTCTTTTCCTCCATCTACCCGGTGGCATCCGACGCCTACGAAGACCTGATCGTGGCCATGGAGAAGCTCAAGCTCAACGACGCCTCGCTGATCTATGAAAAAGACAGCAGCGCCGCCCTGGGATTCGGCTTCCGCTGCGGCTTCCTGGGCCTGCTTCACCTGGAGGTGGTCCAGGAGCGCCTGGAGCGCGAATACGATCTCTCCCTGATCCTCACCGCCCCATCGGTTCGCTACCGCCTGATGATGAACGACGGGGAGGAACTGGTCATCGACAATCCGGCCCTTTATCCTGACCCGACCAACATCGAGTATGCCATGGAGCCTTACATCAAGGCGGCCATCATCATCCCGGACCGCTACATGGGCGCCGTGATGAAGCTGTGTCTGGAGCGCCGGGGCATCAACAAAAACTACCAGTACCTGACCAACAAACGTCTGGAAATGGTCTTCGAACTGCCCCTTGGGGAAGTGATCTACGACTTTTACGACCGGCTCAAATCCATCACCCAGGGTTACGGATCCTTCGACTATGAACTGATCGACTATCGCCGGACCGACCTGGTGAAGCTGGACTTTCTGATCAACGGCGAGCGGGTGGACGCTTTGTCCATGCTGATCCACCGGGACAACGCCGTCAACCGGGCCCGTATCGCCTGCGACAAGCTCAAAGAGGAGATCCCCCGCCAGATGTTCAAGATCGCCATCCAGGGCGCCATCGGCGGCAATATCATCTCCCGATCCACCGTATCAGCATTTCGCAAGGATGTTACGGCCAAGTGCTACGGCGGGGACATCTCCCGCAAACGCAAATTATTGGAGAAGCAGAAAAAAGGAAAGAAGCGCATGAAGATGGTGGGCCAGGTAATGCTGCCCCAGTCCGCCTTTCTTGCTGTGCTCAAGACCGACACGGATTAACGGGAAAAACCATGGGAAAAACCATCGCACAGAAAATCTTCGACGAACATCGCGTCGGCACACCGGATACGGACGTACACGTCATCCGCCTGGATGCCGTCTTCTGCCATGAAATCACCACGCCACCGGCAATCGTGGACCTCGAACGGCGGGGAAAAGACCGGGTATTCGACCCGACGCGCATCAAGGTGGTCATCGATCACGTATCCCCGGCCAAAGACTCCAAAACCGCCCTGCAGGGCAAGATCCTGCGAGCCTGGGCCCGGCGCCACGGCATCGTCGATTTTTTCGACATCGGCGCCAACGGTGTCTGCCATGCCCTCTTCCCGGAAAAAGGGTTCGTCCGTCCCGGGTACACCGTGATCATGGGGGATTCGCACACCTGCACCCACGGAGCCTTCGGCGCCTTTGCCGCCGGTGTCGGCACCACCGACCTGGAGGTGGGCATCCTCAAGGGCGTCTGCGCGTTCAGGACGCCGGACACCATGCGCATCAACATCACCGGGAACCTGCCCCAGGGCGTCTTTGCCAAAGACGTAATTCTGTCGATCATCGGCCGCATCGGGGTCGACGGCGCCACCAACAAGGTGATCGAGTTTGCCGGTCCCGTGGTCGCGGCTATGGATATGGAATCGCGCATGACGCTTTGCAACATGGCCGTCGAAGCCGGCGGCACCTGCGGTATCTGCGCCCCGGACCGGGTCACCGTTGACTACCTGTGGCCGTTTATCAAGGACGACTACCACAGCCCGGAAGCGGCGTCGGCGGCCTTTAACCGCTACCAGCCGGATGCCGATGCCGCTTACGACCGGACCATCGACCATGACGTTTCCAGCCTGGCACCCATGGTTACCTTCGGTTTCCGGCCGGACAACGTCAAACCGGTATCTGAAATGACCGGTACTCCGGTGGATCAGGTATATATCGGATCCTGTACCAACGGCCGCATCAGCGATCTGCGCATTGCCGCCCGGGTACTGGCGGGAAAGCGGGTCAGCGAAAGGGTACGGGCCATCGTCTCGCCGGCCACGCCGAAAGTATTCCGCCAGGCCCTGGAGGAGGGTCTTGTCAAGACATTCATGGACGCGGGCGTTTGCTTCACCAACCCCACCTGCGGCGCCTGCCTGGGCATGAGCAACGGGGTGCTGGCCGACGGCGAGGTCTGCGCGGCCACCACCAACCGGAATTTCAACGGCCGCATGGGCAAGGGGGGCATGGTCCACCTGATGAGCCCGGCCACCGCCGCGGCCACCGCCATTGCCGGCAGCATCGCCAACTCCCCGCTGTTCAAAGGAAAAGAGCATGAAATCATTTGATGGCAGGGTCCTGTTTCTGGACCGATCGGACATCAACACTGACGAAATCATACCGGCCAGATACCTCACGGAAATCTCACGAGAGGCCCTGGCGCCCTGCTTGCTGGAAGACCTTAAGCTGAACGGATTCGACCCGGCAACGGATATCGCCGGCAAACGCGTCATCGTCACCCGGGCCAACTTCGGCTGCGGCTCCTCCCGGGAGCATGCCCCCTGGGCGCTGGAGGGCAACGGCATCAACCTGGTGGTGGGCGAAAGCTTTGCCCGGATCTTTCGCCAGAATATGTTCAACTGCGGCATGATGGCCGTGGAACTGCCGGCTGACACCATCGACCGGCTGTTTTCTGCCTTTGCCGGTCGTGAAACAACGGTTGAGACGGATATCGATAGCGGCACCATCACCGTTTCCGCCGATGGAATTAAGGAGGTCATCCCCTTCTCCATCTCCGGATTCGATGCGAACCTGGTCACCGCCGGCGGATGGGTGGAATATGCGGATGCCAAGTTCTGAAACTGGAGGACGGAAGGCTGAGGTCTAAAAACCGGATCCAGCATTCTGAGTTCGGGGTTCCTGGCTTCTGGTTATCGACTCCGGGTTCAGCGTTTTGGTTTTAACGTCTGAGAATTGTCGCAACCGATTCCAACCGTGGTCGACTCTCGGATACCCGACTTTCGAAAGATGACGGGTGGTTTGAAATGACGATTGCCGCCTACCTGACACTTGCCCTGCTGCTGGTGCTGTTCGTCCTTTTGGTTAAAACGAAGATCCCGGCACCGGCAGTCTTTGTCGGGGCGTTGACCATCGCCTTGACCATGAAGCTGGCCCCCGCCCATGAACTGTTGAAGGGATTCAGCAACCAAGGCATGCTCACCGTGGCCGTCCTGTTCATGGTCGCGGCCGGCATGTACGCCACCGGCGCCATCACCATGATCATGGACAAACTCATCGGCCTGCCCAAATCCATTGCCGGCGCCCAGGTCAAAATTCTGCCCCCCATCGCCTTGGGGAGCGCATTTCTCAACAACACCCCCCTGGTAGCCATGATGATTCCGGTGATCCGGGACCTTTCCCGCGCCAGCCGGCTGCCTGCAAAACAGTTGTATCTCCCCTTAAGCTTTGCCTCGATCCTGGGCGGCATGTGCACGATCATCGGCACGTCCACCAACCTGGTCATTGCCGGCCTGGTTATTGATGCCATCGCCAAAGGCGATCCCGCCCTGCCCGGTATCCGCCCGCTGAAGATGTTCGACCCGGCCCTGGTGGGAATACCCATTGCCGTCACCGGCATCGCCTTCATGATCCTGGTGGGGCGCTTTTTTCTTGCCGACCAAGAAGATGACAAGACGGTCGACGCCGTCATGCGGCGCTACACGGCGGAATTCGAGGTCCGTGAAGGGTCGCGGATCGTCGATCGCACTCTGAAGAACACGGGAATTGCCAGCGGCGACAACGTTGAAGTGCTCTACATTCGACGGGCGGACACGATTCTGACCAATGACCTGATGCACGAGCGGCTGGAAGCGGGCGATCTATTGTCGTTTTCTGCCGATGTCCACGCCATGACCGAGCTGTGGCGGACCAACGCACTGGTGCCGCATCTCACGCTGAACCCCATGGAAACCGAGCGGCACACCCACCATCTGGTAAAAGCCGTGGTCTCCCGGCAAAGCACGGCGGTGGGCAAAAAGATCCCCGACCTCCCCCGGGATGTCAACGCCTGCCAGTACAAGTTTGTGGCCCTTTCCCGGGACGGGCAGCCCCTTGCAGGGCCTCTTGAAGAGGTGACCATCGAAGCCGGCGACAATGCGGTCCTGGAAGTCAACGACGATTTTTTCTATGAATGCCAGATCGAGCATGACTTCGCGCTTACCAAAGCTCTGGAGGGCTTTCACCTCCAACGCACAGATCGGGCGGTAGAGGCCAGTCTGATCACCCTGGCAATGATCGGTGTGGTGGCCATGGGCTGGATGAGTATGCTCAATGCCAGCCTGCTGGCCAGCGGGGCCATGCTTTTGACCGGTTGCCTGAACCTGCGCACAGCCGCACGCAGCATCGACTGGGGGACTCTGGTGGTGATTGCCTGCGCCATCGGCCTGGAATCGGCGGTCACCCGCAGCGGACTGGCCGAGCAGATTGCCGGCCTGCTCACCGCCATGGGCGGCGACAACCCCCACCTGGCCCTGGCGGTGATCTTCGTCGGCTGCTCGTTTATGACCAACGTAATCACCAACAACGCGGCAGCGGCCTTCATGTTCCCCATCGCCCTGTCCACCGCAGGTCAGCTGGGCGTGAGTTTCGTGCCATTTGCCATCACCCTGATGGTATCGGCCTCCTGCGCCTTCATCACTCCTACCGGCTATCAGACCAACCTCATGGTCTGGGGACCGGGCGAGTACAAATTCACCGACTTCGTCAAAATCGGAACAGTCATGACCCTCATCGTGGCAGCGCTGACGATCTTTCTTACACCGCTGATCTACCCGTTTTAGAATACGATTTTCTCAAGCAGTATGAACAACCATGGTCATGGTGATGACAGCTTGGCAGTTAACCGTTTAGGACAAAAAAGCCCTTGACTTATCTTTGAAAAAGGGTTTATAAGCGGTTTTTCTTGAAACGGTAGCTTGCCTTTTCAGGAGCCCCGCCGAGGTAGCTCAGTCGGTAGAGCAGGGGACTGAAAATCCCCGTGTCGGCAGTTCGATTCTGTCCCTCGGCACTTAAAATGCACATAAAAATAAGGGGTTTAGGCAGATGCCTTCACCCCTTATTTTTTTGTGGCACCAACCTTTGGGAGCCTATTGGGAGCAACCAAAATTATTTTGGGATACGGCGAAGGAAACGGATCATCCAAGCCGGAGCTACCAACCATTCTCAGAACAGCTTTTCAACTCATTACTGAAGTTTCGCAGTTAATTTTCCAGCAATCGGAGAGAGTAATGTTTTGTAAATATTAGGAATTTAATTGAAAAGCGGCTCTCTGTTTAGTATATTAGACATCGCCAAACACCTAATATCACTAAAGAAAGAACCGCTATGTCCATTCCTAATACATTTTCCCTCTCCTTGCAAAAACAATTTGGTACGGAGCGTATTATCGATGACCACGAGCTGAACCAGGCCTTTACTGCTCTCAGGTTCAACTCAATGGTCCGCAGCAGCAATATCATCAAAAAGCGAGGACGCGAAACACTCACGCTGCTGTTTGCTTTTATCCTGATACCGTTCCTAAAAAGAAGCCTGACAGGATTCTGGAACTGCAGATACCTGCAGAATTACGTCCAGGCCCATAAGGATACGTTCTACCGGTTCTTGAACAATGAGACATTCAATTGGCGCAAACTGGTTTATCTGTTAGCGCTCAAGGTGATCGCCACGAATGATGATGTCCCGTTAGGCGAGAAAACATTGATCGCTGATGATTCGATCTGCCCCAAGACAGGTAAGGAGATTGAACTGGTCAGCTACCATTTCGACCACAAGGTCAACCGCTCCATCCTTGGGAACCAGTACCTGCAATTGGGCTTTCACAACGGGTTGAACTTTTTCCCGTTGGATGGCGCCTTTCATACCTCCAGCCATCGGCCCAATACCCATATGCGTGATATCGACAAGCGCACCAGCGGCTGGAAGCGGCGTAAAGAGGCGCTGAGCAAAAAGACCGATGTTCTGGTAAAGATGATCGACAACGCCTGGAAATCAGGGATCGATGCCAGTTTCGTCTTGTTCGACAGTTGGTTCTCCCATGACGACATCATCCGGCGGATCGTGGATATCGGCTACGGGGTCATCTGCCGGCTAAAACGCGGTCGCGTCAAGTACGGATACCAGGGAAAGGACTATACCCTCAAGCAGTTGTGGCAACAGTTCGCCAAAAAGAACACGGTCTGGATCAAGGATCGCACCGTTAAAGGGGTGTGTGTTGATGTCACCTTGAAGAAGACCGGCCACGTCCGGGTGCTCTTCGTTTCCGATGGCCGCAAACAATGGCAGGCCCTGCTCTGCACCGATATCGAACGGGAACCGTCCCGGATACTGGACTACTACGCCAGGCGCTGGGCGATCGAGGTTTATTTCAAAGATGCGAAGCAAATGCTCTACATGGGAAAAGAGCAGAGCAATACATTCGATGCCCTGGTGGCGTGCCAGAGCCTGGTGATGATCCGGTATTCAAGAAATGAATCATCAATTATTGCGCCTCAGAGACCTTGATTGGGGCGTCGGTTATAGCAGCGACGAATCCGACCTTATAAGCTGTTTCTATGAGCCAGCAACCCGGCGTCAGGCATCGGCGGGGTCCCGCCAAGAACAGGCGCCAAAGAGATGGCGGACGCATACAGAAAGTTTGTCGCCAAGATTAAGAGTGCGAGTTCAAGCAGCAACAACAAAAACCATCATGTCACAAAAAAAAGCTGGGATCGCAAATAATTCTTTAGGAGCACCATCATGGAAGCCATAATCGCAGTTTTAGCATTCATCGTGTCAGCGGTATCGCTTGGGATCACTTGGAAAAAAAACGTGAAAGACAAAAATTATGGTTGCGACAAGGAATTGTTCGAAAACCTAAAGAACTCTTTGGAGTCCGCATATGCGGCGATCACTGTCGACGAAGCAAAGAGTCCGACTCCGTCAGACCAAAGAATTGATTGGTTAACAGCTGCGAGACACATCCAGCGCTACCGAGAACTTCGACAAAATTTTGAGACTCGCCTATTTCAAGTATTGATGGATGAACAAGAAGAATACTGGAGAAACAAATTCTATATCCTGTTGAAAACCATAAAATCAGGCAGCTTCTTTCAAAGCATCGACTCAGAAATGGAAGAGGAATGCATAGATGTTCGGTCCGCTGCCGTCGTCTACTCGTTCGCGCAATGGAAAAAAGGGTTTGGAGACCCAATGGAAAATGTCGAGCTCGAAGAAATGATTAAGGAATACGGCCTGTTTTCATCAGCGAACATGGCCTTCAAACATTATATCGCAACAAAGTTTCCAGGATTAGCAAAAAAAATATCTGGTTAAATCAATTTCGAGACTGTTCTGCCAAACATCATGGTTTGAACCAATCAAAAAACTTAGGGCACAAAATAGCAAGAAATAAAAAATCGGAGACAATTACAAAACCAGTGGACCAAAAATTATAGTACAGCAAAATAGTTGCTTTTGTAATCCATTTGTAAGGCCCCGTAATTATTTTTGTTTGGCGATTCGCAGGAGTTTGATTATCAGCAACTATTTTGCTGCATTGATCTTCAAATGACCCATTGCCATTTAGATCCCAACTTGTCAGATTGCAGATCCTTTCAGCTGTTTTATAACTCTGCCTTGCAAATGCAATCTGAACAACCACGCAGAAAGCTGTAAGCAAAATGGTTGGTCGACTAAAAAAATAGAAATATTCTATCTCTTTAATTTTGTTATAATGAAACCCTAAGATTGTTGCGCTAGCAAGGACAGCAATGATCAGGCCTAATCCAGAAATAATTATAAAGTTAACTATGCCAAAATGAAGTCTGACTAATCTGAATTTTAGAAAGTCTTGGAGGATCTCGATCTTTTTATCAGGATTAGTTGATAGAAGAGACATGGGCCCAGTGTTTGTGGGAGGTGGACCCCATCGGCTGGACAGCCTGAGGGGTAGAATAAGCTATGAGCCGAGAGCTTTTTAAAAGATAAAAAGGCATCAGGCAGCCTCGGCGAAAGGATGGGGCAGACCGTAATAAACCTCATCCGGGGTTCTGTCGTCAAGGGCCGAATGGCCCCGTTCGTGATTGTAATAATCGAGCCACCGGCCCAGACCCTGCCGCAGCGCCTTACCGGTGTCGAATGCGTGCAAGTAAATGTATTGGTGTTTGAGGGTCCACCACAGCCGCTCGACGAATATATTGTCCTGGCAACGACCCCGACCATCCATACTGATGGCGACCTTGTTATCGATGAGAACCTTGGTGAACGCGTTGCTGGTAAATTGAGCCCCTTGGTCGGTATTGAAGATTTCCGGTGGCTCATAGCGGCTCAACGCCTCTTTAAGGGCATCGATACAAAAGGCGCTGTCCAGGGTGTTGGATATCCGCCAGGCGAGCACCTTGCGGCTGTGCCAGTCCATGATCGCCACCAGATACATGTACCCACTGGCCATGGGGATGAAAGTGATGTCGCTGGCCCAAACCTGATTGGTGCGACTGATGGTCATACCCCTTAGCAGATAAGGATATACCTTATGCTGGGGATGGGGGCGGCTGGTCCGCGGTTTGGGATACACCGCCTCGATACCCATTAATCGCATCAGCCGCTGAACCCGTTTGCGATTGGCTGTTATGCCCTGACGATCCAGCTGGCGGCTGATCGTTCGGCTGCCCGAGGATGGATTGGTAAGATACAGTTCGTCGATCTTGCGCATCAGTTCCAGCTCTTCTTGGCTTATGGGTATGGGTTGGTAGTAATAGGATGACCGGCTAAGATCGATTAGTTCACACTGCCGGGAAACGCTCAGCTGCCGATCCAACGGATCGATCATGGATTTACGCTGTTTGCGATTCAGCTGCTGAGCTTGCGTGCTAAAAAATCGTTTTCCACCTTGAGTTGACCGATCTGGCGGTACAGTTCGGCGGTTTGGGCATCGGCCTGTTTTCTGGATCGGTGGCTTTTATCGAAGATATCGGCTGCACCGTCGAGCATCTGCCGCTTCCAGGTGGAAATCATGGTGGGGTGAACACCGAATCGACTGGCCAACTGTGCTGCGGTTTCTTCGTTCTGAATGGCAGCCAGAGCGACCTTGGCTTTGAACTGTGGACTGTGTGATTTGCGCTTGTTACCCATCGTCAGATCCTCCTCATTTTTGGTCTGACTCATAGCTTAGCACATTGTCCAGTTTTTGGGGTCCACCGCCGTGAGAATATATTTGGCGCGTAGCTCGGCACAAAAACTCCTGTAATAATCAGCGTCATTAAAGAAATGCTTTAATAGTAAAGATACGCCGGCTAATATCAAAGACGCAGAAATAAATAAGTATTGAAATGCTTCCATATCTCCCCCCCATAATAGATAGTTTTTGTGAACCAATTTGATATCAATCAATTTGCCTTTTTTTAGAAAAGCATTTGTTGGCTAACTTGATCAGTTGTGTTGATAATCTAATTTCAGGTGGGATCAAAAAAACAAAAATCGCTTCTATACTACGTGTGCTGCATCGCTAATTATGACAATATTTCGGCAAAAAATGGGGTAACACTTTTTCCGGTTTGCGGATGACGATCATCCGGTTTCTCTCCATCCATTTTCTGGCAGCCACGCGCCATGCGGTCGGATCGATTCCATTCTTGCCGGCGCGTGCAGAGATGTCAACGGCCAGATCGAAAATCCAGTCATAGGCCTCCTTTCGCTGACGTTTGGTGCGGCGCAATCGTGAAGAAGAAAAATAGGCACGGCAGGCATTCTTGCCGGACAGGCTGCGCCGGGGACGATGATTCCATGCATGGGCCGCGTTGTCCACTTGCAGTTCCAATTCCCGATCGGAGTCGGCCGCATGTTTCCATGTGCACAGCCAGGTTTTCAGTTCCCCCTGGCTGTGTTCGATAGCCCCGTTATAACTGGGGGTGTAATAGGGGCTGTTGATGGGGATGACCATGTGTTCCTCAAGAACGTCGTTGACCGAAGCGTGATTCAGGTTGCCGGCGTTGTCCCGCTTGATAAACAGCGGCGGACCGAACCGGCCGAAGTGCCGAGACAGGTGGCCGGCGATTTCCTCCCCGCAGGGCTCATAGGCGCTGGTCAGGGGAGCGAACTTATACCGGGAACACAGGTCCTGGACGTTCTGAACGTAACAATCCCGGTATTCCAGGCCGTCCATGGCCCAGGCCAGATCCGGCCGCAGCCACTTAGCCTGGCACTGGCAGGCGGCTTTATCCTTGTTTGTATCTGTGCGAACCGCTTTCACCATGGCGTTGAACTCCCGGCGCGAGATCCCATGCCGGCAGGCCTCGTACAAGTTGCCAGTGCCGGCCGTGCGCTTGCGGCCATGGGGCAAATCTTCAATCTGCTGTCTCAACGCACCCAGGTCGATGGGCTGGATTTTTTTAGCGCCCGGCTTTTGCACCGGCTTCCTGCCATCATGGATGCGCCGCTTCCAGCGCATGTAGCTGGGCAGGCTCACACGGGTCATGGGCACCAGCCGGGCTACCGGCACGCCGTATTCGGATTTTAAGGTTTCTATTTGGGCCACCATGTTTTTGATCTGCTCATTTTTTTTTCTTCCGGTCTTTGGACCGGATGCGAAGGTCGAAGGCGATGTCCTTTAAAATCAATTTCTGTTCGAGCAGTTCCTTCTCCCGGCGAAGGCTGGCCATCTGTTTTTCGAACATCGCCCGGGCCGGGGCTTCCTCCTTCTCCGGCCGGCCCGGCACCTGGTCGGACAGACCGTCGAGCAGCGCGGACAGCCCCCGCTGCTCCCATTTGTAATAGGTCTTACGGGACGCCCCCAGCTGCCTGGCCGCCGCAGCGGCCGTCATCAGACCGCAGCGCACCTTCATGATCAGTTGCGCCCGCAACCGGGCCTGGTCCTGCGGTTTTCTTTCCATAGGCTAATTGGCCTTGCTCTGGATGGTTTTCAGACGCTTTTCCAGTTTGACCAGGTTGCCGCCCGACAGCTTCCTGTCGATCAGTTTCTGCAGCCGGGGAGGCAGTTCCCGGGTCGTCTGGGGCCGTTTGGGAGACAAGGCGGCGAGCATCCCCTCCATGGCCTGGTTCTGCCATTGATCCAACAGCGCCCAGCTGACCGACATCTCCCGGCAGACCTGGGTCATTTTCTTGGTTTCCGTCCAGACGGACAGTACGGCGGTGATTTTCTCTTTCGGGTCGAATACCCGGCGGGTTCGCGTTTTCATGAGGGGAGTCCTTTCCGGCATCGTAGACCAGTTCTTTTTCATCGTCCACCAGCATCTTGACCTTGCCCTTTTCGGCGCGGATCACCACGCTCTGGTCCCCCAGGCGGCCCACCATGTAAAACGGGTCGCGGGGTTTGCCCCTAAGGGCCAGTTCCAGGGCGTTCTCCGCCACGCCTTGTTCCAGGGTTTGCTTCAGGGCTGTATCGATCTCGAAGAACCGGTCGGCCGGGCATAACCCCCCGATGCCCTGATGCGGCCGCTTGTAGTTGTAATACTTGACCCAGAAGGCGATCCGGCCGGCGGCATCTTCGTAGCTGGTGAACTGGGCCCGCTGCAAAAACTCGCTCAGGATGCTTTTCCAGAAGCGTTCGATCTTGCCCAGCGTCATGGGATGGTGCGGACGGGACCGGATGTGCTTGACCCGATCCTTGGCAAGCTCCTTTTCGAAGCGGGTGGTGCCCCGCCAATTGGTGTATTGTCGGCCGTTGTCGGTGAGCATCTCCTTGGGCACGCCGTATTCGCCTACGGCCCGGCGATAGGTCTCGATGACATTCTCCGCGGTCTGGCTGCGGTAAAATCCCAGGCCGATGATATACCTGCTGTAGTCATCCAGATACCCGATCAGGTAGGCGTTTTTACCCGCCAGCCGGAAGGTCATGATGTCGCTCTGCCACATCTGGTTGGGCCGGGCCCGTTCGAAGAAGCGGGGCTTGGCCGGATTCTTTTTGGGCTTTGTTTTGACCGGGGTGGCAAGCCCCTGGTCCCGCAGGGTGCGCTGCACCGTACTGGGGCTGGTCCGGACCAGGAAAAACCGCTTGAGAGTATCGGCAATGCGCCGGATCCCGTAACCCGGATGTTCCTTCTTCAGATCGACGATGCTCTGGGTGACGGCGGCCGGCAGCTTCGATCCGGATGGTTTGTGAACCTTGTTCAACAGGCCCTGTTCCCCGTGCTGCCGATACCGCTTACACCATTTGTAAACGCTGTAATCGCTGATGCCGAACTGCTCGGCAATCAGGGGCGCCGGGTATCCGTCCTCCAGGTACAACTTCACCACTTTGAGGCGTAGTTCGAAAGGGTATGGTGCCGCGGATCGCCCCCGCTTGCCCCTTTTCTGCGGTTTTCTTTTGCGGTGAGTTCCCATGAATAACACTCCTTTCTCCTTGTTTTCTAGTTACCGGAGTGTTACCCATTTTTTGCGAAATCAGATTGTCAGAAATTGGAAATTAGGACAAAGTGCATAGGTGTGAATCCTTATTTCATAAACCTAAAGAACCTCTGCTTGGTTTATAACCATTATATCGCGCATAACGAATGAACTCAGCCGCCGCTTTCAGCGGTCGGCTGGAGCGACTTAGGTTCTTTTTGTTTTTGTGCTAAATCTTCAAGGAATGTTTTTTCTTTTTTTCCATAAGACCATGTAAATCCAGAGCTCTTAAATAGAAAGTTATTATTTTCAAAGAAAATAATCTTTGAAAAATTTGAAGATAAATTTTCGGATGATGTGGATAGTATGGTTTTGTCATTTTCCCAATAATAATCCCACCATTCTTTTGAATCTTCAAACACATTTATAAACATGTATGTATATGATGTTTTTCTATCTTTAATGTGTGCGCGATTTATTCCCATTCGTTTAACTTTTATAAAGTTGTGTTTGATGAAAACAGATAGAGCTGATTCTGTTATACCAATGACACGCCAAGGGTTATCTGTTTCACCAAATAATTCAGTCAAAAGCCTTATTTTCCTTTTAATGGGGATATGCATTTGCGTTAG